>JASGHX010000001.1:4800000-6727789 GCA_047602205.1 Rubrivivax sp.
GCCGCGGTCAGTCGGCATTGCTCGACGAACGGCCGCTCGCGCAGCACCTCGTTGCACAGGGCGAGCTTGAGCGTCGGCTGCATGCCGGGTGCGGTCTATGCGGAAGTCGTCCGGCCAGCCTTATCCTCCACGGCCCGCGTACCAAGCTGGCGGCGCAGCCAGCGGATGACGTTGCCGCCGTCCGAGTAAGAAGGGTCCGTGAACTTGCGCATGGACTTTTCCTCGTCGCTCAGCAACAGGCCGACGGTCGGAACGAGCTCGATCTCGTAGCGCTCGGCCAGTTCTGGTGCGTCGTCCACCCTTATCCGCAATAGCGTCACGTCGCCGCCCCATTCCCGCGCAATGGCTTGCCGGGCCTTGAGCGGGGTGCACAGTGGGCAGCCGTCCGCGAACAGGTCCAGTACGACGGGCCTGCTCTCCTTCAGGCTGCCTGTCAGACGAACATTGAGCTGGTCTTCTGTTTTGCAGAGTTCAAAGTCGTTTGGCGTGGTCATCGGCGGCGCTTTCGTTTGCCATCCACAGGCTACTTCCACTTCGTTTCGCAGCCCGGCCCGCACGAGGCCGGCGGACTGACTATCCTAGCGATCGTCACCCGGACCGCAAACTAGATGTGGCCGCAACCTTCCTGCCGATAGAGGAGCGAGGCGATGACAAGCAAGGAACACGACGAGCGCGACGCTCGCACCAAGGTTGCCGTCGTCGGCGGCGGCATTGCAGGGCTCACGACCTGTTGGGAACTGCTCAAGCGGGGCTACGAAGTCACGCTGTTCGAAGAGCGCATGCATCTGGGCGGCAAGATGGGTGCGCATCCGGCTCGCATCCCTTTGTGGCGCCGGCACGAGCAATGGCAGAGGGACGAAAGAAAGCGCGTCAAAGAGTTCGTGGACCTGCGTAGTGGCGAACTGCAGCACGGCAGGGCTGCTGAGCTGAGCAACATGCTGGACGGTGGCAAGGTCCCGCTGTTCATCCTGGAGACAGTAGGCTTCTACTTCACGCGCGTGGTCAAGCAATTGGGCCTGACCTCGCCGGGCCTCGGGATCTGGCTGGAAAAGGAGTTCGTCTCCAAGCTGCAGGACGCCGTCGATGGCTGGGTCGAGCGGCTGGAGCCTGTCGACGACCCCACGGCGCCGTTGAAAAAATGGCGCGTCCGCTACCCGGCAGTTGCCATCCAGGACACGCAAGGCTGGCAGGTCCGACGTCGAATTCAACGTCGCGATCCACAGGCGGGCCAATGGCGGCGAGACGCTGGAGTTGACCGATGCGGTGTTTCACGAGCACTGCTATCACATGTTCCTCAACTGGTACCGCAACTTCTGGCGTCTGATGGAGGAGGCTGGGCTGGAGCGCAGCACCGTGTTCAGGCCGCATGATCGAGTCGTGCACGTCGCGCCGGGTAGTTCGCCGCTGACATGGCGCAGCACCGTGATCACGACGCTGGGTGATTTCTCCGCCGCTGCCGACAACCTGCTGTCGGGGGCGGCCAGTGCGCCCGACCTGTTCTTGTGGATGTATTCGATGCTGGACCTGGTCAGCCATCGCTTCGACCCGGCCCGCTACCTCGACCGGCGCAGCGTTCATGCTTTTCTCAGCTCTCGCTGGTATGCCACCGACGAGAGCGTGCGCTTCCACGAGCATCTTCTAGCCAAGGCCTTCGCCGTGCCGACCTACTTCAGTTCGGCCTATACCTATCGCAAGTACGTGGAATACACGTTGTCCAGCCCGTTGCCCATGCTGTGGGTCCTGCATAAAAACAGCCAGACCGGGCTGTTCGGTCCCTTCGAACGGCGGTTGAAGGACCGGGGGCTGGCCATCAAGCGCGGGCTGCAGGTTTGCGGCCTGTCCTGGGCCGACGGCAAGCTGCGGCTCAAGGTGCGTCCGTCGGACCTACGGGGCATTCCGCGCAACCCGGAAACCGGGCTGCGCGCCGACGACGACGGCGAAGGCCCGGCCGACAGCGTGGGCGCGGCCGGCCTGTCAGTCTTCAACCCCGACTACGTGGTGCTGGCTGTGCCGCCGCTTGCGCTGGCGCGCATCGCTGGAGACTTCCGCGCGGCCGTGCCGGGGCTGGCAACGGTGCGCAAGCTGCAAAGCGCGGTGACTGCGGCACTCGACTTGTATTTCCTGCGCCGGATCGAGGGCGTGCCGGAGTGCCACATGGTGCTGCGCGATTCGGCGCTGGGCCTGACGATCATCGACAACGCGCAGGTGTGGGAAGAAGACGATGAAGCATCGGACGCTCGTTCTGCAGGCGGCGGGCGGCCCGCCCAGTTGACCCAGTTGAACGTGGCGGTGACCGATTTCTACAAGATCGAGGGCATGAGCAAGACCGAAGCCACCGCAGCCATCATCGAGGACTTGCGCCGCTTCTTCGATTTTCGGGACGAGGACATCGACTTCACGCGCACCTATCTGCAAATGAACGACAACGAGCCGCTCTTCGTCAACGAGGTCGGCAGCGAACCCTGGCGGCCCGGCACCCGGACCGACATCAAGGGGCTGTTTCTCGCCGGCGATTTCTGCGACAACGACATCGGCGTCGTGACGGTCGAAGGCGCGGTGGTCAGCGGCCTGCTGGCGGCGCGCGCGATACAGGCCCAGTTGCGCTTCGACCGGCCCGATCTGCCGGCCACCGACCGTCGCTTCGATGCGATCGACGTGCTGCTGCCCGAGGTCAATTCTCCGTTCGATGTCGAGGCCATGAAAGCCTTGCTGCTGCCCCAGGCGGCGCTGGCCTATGCGGCATCCAAGCGGCTGGAAGCGGCGCGCTTTCCCGAACGCCTGCTATCGCCGCGCGATCTGCAGTTCCATCTGGAGCAGGCCTTGCAAGGCGCCGGCGCCGCCGCGGCCAGCGCGGCGGGGTTGGCGGCCACCGCAGCCCAATGGGTGGCCGACCAGCATGCGCGCGGCCGCGCGTGAGCGTACCGGCTGCAGCTAGGCACTTCGGTCGTCCGGCTCCGGCAGCGACACCAGCGACGGCGGGCCGAGTTGGGCGCGCACGTGCTCGCTCCAGCTTGCATGCAGCGCATTCGATTTCTGGGCTCCATCATGGGGGTCGATCAGGCCCAGCCCGTACAAGGCGCCCAGCAGCGAGTGGGCGAACGGCTTGTCTTTGTCTGCAGCGGCTGAATCCAAGGTCAGAGACAGTGCGACACCGGCACCGGCGATGCGCACCGATTCGTCGCTGGCAAAGCGCATCATGGCGCTGCGATGCCACTGACCGCCACCCGACCGTGCCGGCCGACGCGTGTACAGCAGCACCGGCAGTGCCGAAGACATGGCACCCCCACGCGGCAGCCGCAGGTTCAAAGTCGCGCCGGCGACACGAACTGCACATGTCAGAAAATCCGGCCGATAGCGCACGTCCCAATGCTCAGCGTCGACGTGTTCCTTGTCGAAACCCCAGACCTCCTGGCCGACCTCCATGGCTTCGCGCGTCGAGACCAGGATGGCGCCCAGTGCCGTCAGGCCTACGCTGAGCGGGTCTCGTCGCGGCGCCACGAAGGCGCCGAGCCCCACCTCGAAATACGGGCCGACATCGGCGTCGCGATGATGGATGAAATACAGTGCCACCGGCGTGCGGTTGGCGCCGACATCCCAGGCCCGCATGTCCAGCGCCGAGTCCGGCTTGCAGCCATCGAGCAGGTCTTGCACCGCCCGCTTGTCTGCCGTCCAGGTGGCCAGGCCCTGCGCCGCGTCGTGGATGCGCATCGGCAAGCGGACCGGCTGGCCCCTCACCCGGTAGTCGCGCCCAATGTGGGGGCCGTAGACCTCGAAGCCGGCACATGGGCTTGTACGCTGTGAAGACCCATCGGCCTGTAATTCGAAATGGCGATCGTGGCCATGATCCAGCACCAGCAACGTTGGCCGTTCCGCAGAGCCGCCGCCAACCACGCTGAGCAGATCCGACAGTTCATGACCGAAGTGGCGGAAACCGGTACGCAGGGATTCGAAGGTTTTCTCGTCGGCGGTGGCAAGCGACGGCGGTTTGATCAGCACACGCCGGCGCAGCAACTCGCGCAGGCAGTTCTCTCCCAGGATGTCGGTCAGCGCCTCCAGCAGCGCGTAGCCCGGCCCGAAGTCCTGCCCCTCGGACTGCAGCAGCCACTGCAGCGCGTTCCGGACGCGGATGAAACCACTGGCCCGGTTGGCGCGCACTTGGTGCTTCAACTCGTCCAGCATCCTGGGCAGATCCAGTCTGCGCTCGTCCTGGACCAGGGCCTGCAAGGCTTGGCGCGCCGTGTCGGACTTCAGATCGTCTGGCAGGGCGCTGAGCCGCTCGCGCAAGCCTTGGGTCAGCAGCACATGGTCCTTGTCCATGCGCTCATGCGCAGCGGCGATGAACTTGTAGAGAAGTTGCTCCGCAGGTTGCAGCCCCAGCGCCCGCGCGGCCCGCGGCAGCGCTGCGACCTTTCTCGAAGATGCGTTCGAAGCCTTCGGATCCCAGGGCGTGCGAGCGCGAAACAGCAACTGCCGACCGGCTGCCGGGTCGACCACCTGTTCCACCCGTTTGAGGACGCTCGGCAGCATGCCCACCCAGTCTCCCAGCACCTGGCGATAAGGAGCCAGCAGGCGGCCGATCCACGACGAGTCGGGCATCGACTGCTCGGCCGGACTGGAGCCCAGCGCCTGCCGCAGGCCGGACGTCACCAAGGATGTCGCTGCCTGCGCGAAAAGGCTGCTGCGATCGCTCATTCCAGAGCCAGGATCGTCGCCATTGGCCATCGTCGGTCCTCCTCCTAGCCGTGCCTTCGGCGGCGTGCCGCATTGCCGACGTCGAATGACTATGTCATGATGACATGAAATAAAAACGCCGGATGCCTTGCTGCCGGTATTCTTTCAATATTGCAGTTAGCCTGCAGATCGTCCGATGGCCTCTGACGCCGACAACGTGTCCGCTGATGCCCTGTCGTCCGCGATTGGCAGCCTGTTCGACCTGCGGCAGGCCGGGGTCGACTGGGCGACCGTGGCGCACGCGGTGCTGGCCTTCAGGGAGGAGCAGCGGCAACGTCGGCTTGACCGGCACGATGAATGGGTAGCCGGCCTTGCCGACCAGATGCCCGAGACGCAAGCCATGCGTCGCCAGGCCGAAGTGGGCGGCGATGTAACCGTGCTGGCGCTTGAACTGCAGGTGGCGTTGCTGTCTGGATTGCGGCGCATGGGTCAGGACTGGCGCTCGCTGATGCGGCAATGCGCGCCGTCGCTCAAGCGGGCTGCCGACGCCTATCAGGCCGAGACGGACCCGGGCCCGACAGAGACCGAGGCGCTGATCAACGAAGTCGACATGTTCGGGCAGGCCATCGGCGAATTCTGCCGCGACCAGGGGGCAAGGCTCGAGCAGGAAATGGCCCGTCTGCGGCGGCGGATCCTGATCCGCCACGACGTTGTCTGAGCGCTGCCATGGCCTCAGGCACGCTTGATGTCATCCAGACCGTGGGCTTGGCCGATGAAGTGCAGCGCTTGCGCGAGCGCGTCGCGCAGTGGGTGGACCGCAGCGACCCTGATGTCCAGCCGATGCTGCGCCAACAGTTCGAAGGTAGCTCGAAGTACTTCCGCCCAATGATGGTGTTCGCCAGCCACCGCGCGGTGTCATCGGCGCCGGTGCCCGAGCGGGTGCTCGCCGCAGCGCAGGCCGTCGAGATGTTCCACAACATCACGCTGATCGTCGACGACATCGTCGACAAGTCGGATCGTCGGCGCAACAAGCTGACCCTGCATGCTCAGTACGATCCATTGGCCGCATGGATGGTGGCAGGCTATATCGATGCCGGCGCGAGTGACGTGCTGACCAGCCAGATGATTGATGACGAGGCCGATCAACGCGGTGATCACGCCGAGACGCGGGCGCGGCTGCATGACGAACTATGCGAGCGCAGTGAGGCCGATGAGGCGTACGATGCGGTGGACCGGGCCAGCCGCTCGGTGTTGGCCCCGCGGGGCTTCGACACGCGTCGCGACTGGCAGGCGATCAATGAAGCGGGTCCGGTGCGCTTCGACATGCGCCTGCTGTCCGAGCTGAAGAAGCGACTGGCCGTCGCCGAATGCGTGCAGTGGGACATGCGCAAAGGCGGCGCGCTGAGCCGGGGCTACAAGCGCCCATTGTCCAGGCTGGGCCTGGCGGATTGGCGCTACCTGGCTCGCGAAGACACGGGGTCGATGTTCGAGATTTGTGCCTGCCTGGGCGCGCGTTCGCAGCGGTTCCGTCGGTTCGGCCGGCTGGTGGGCATGCTGTACCACGGCTGCGACGACGTGGCCGACGTGTCGGATCTGCAAAGCCTGGGTGGTGGGGGCGACGAAGACCTCGAGGAAGGCATTCTCACCCTGCCAGCGGCGCTGGCGATCCAGCATAGCGATGAGATCTGCAGGCTTTACACGAAGGCCGAGCGCACGCCGGCGGAGCGCGAGCTCCTGCGCCAAGCTTTTCTGGAGCAGTTGCCTCATGCCAAGAATCAGTTGGACGAGATCCGCCGGCAGGCGCAGGCCGAACTGGACCACCTGCAGGTCCGCAACCGTGAACAGATGCTTGAATTGATTGATCAGGTCCGTAAGCTTGCCGACTGATGCGTCGGCAGACGGGAAGGGAGTGGGGTCGTGGATTGCATCGCGTGCGGCGCACCATTGTCGGCGCAGCACAGCTACTGTCTGGAGTGCGGCACCCCCGCCACGCGTAACTGCCCGGCCTGCGCGCAGCGCGTTTCGGATTCCGCCCGGTTTTGCCCATCCTGCGGTCGACGACTGAAGGCGCTTGGCCGTGGTCCGATCGTCGAGATCGCAGCCCCGGCGCTGGAGGCGCGACAGACCACCGTGCTGGTCTGCGACATCGTCGATTCCACAGCGCTGACCAATGCGCTGGATCCGGAAGATGCCTGCGAGTTATTGGTAAGCGCGCAGCGTTGCATCGAACAGGCGGTGCGACGGCACAAGGGGGCGGCGGACAACGCGTTTGACCGCGAGGAAGGTGACTCGCAGCTCTTCTGCTTCGGTCTGCCTCATGCCCACGAAGACGCCGCCGAGCGAGCGGTGGCGGCGGCGCTGCAAGCCGTGGCCGACGTCGGCAAGCTGCGGGTCTTGCCTGATGTCAGGGTGCGGATTCGAATCGGTGTTGCCACTGGCGTCGTCGTCTTCGGGCATGGCCCGGCGGGAGAGCCACGACGCCGGCCAGTGATCGCTGGCGCCGCGCCCAACCTTGCCGCGCGGCTGCAGGCGGCTGCCGCACCCGACACGGTGGTGATTTCTGCTGCCACCCGCAAGCTGGTCGGCGATCTGTTCGATTGTGCCGAACTCGGCCCCTTGACCCTCAAGGGCTTCGAGCAGCCGGTCCTGGCCTGGCGCGTGGACCGCGCGCGTGGTGTGCTGAGCCGTTTCGAGGCGCTGCACCCATCGCGTTCGCTGTCGCCGCTGGTGGGCCGGGAGCGGGAAATCGGATCGTTGATGGATGCCTGGCAACTGGTGCGAGAAGGCGACGGACAGACCATCGCCATCGGCGGCGAGCCGGGCATCGGCAAGTCGCGTCTGCTGCGCGTGGTGCTCGACCGCTTGCGCGCAGAGGTGGCCAGCGTGCTGTACCTGCAGTGTTCGCCCTATCACACGAACACGGCGTTCCATCCGGTGACGCAGAGCCTGGAACATGGCCTTCGCTTGCGGCGCGACGCTGGTGTGTCGGCCCAACGTGCCCGGGTCCGAGCGCATCCTCACCCGTGGTGCGGGCTGCTCGGCCGCCGACGCGCCTCGGATTGCCCGTTTGCTGGCGGCGGCCGTGGATCAGGACGACGAGGACCGGCGCAGCACCCCGCAGCGGCGCAAGCAGGACACGATCGCGGCCTTGTTGCACCTGCTGCAGGCGCTGACGCGCAAGGGGCGTTGCCTGGTGTTGTTCGAAGACGCGCATTGGGCCGATCCCAGCACACTGGAACTGATCAGCGGACTCCTCGCAACCGTGGCGCGGCTTCCGGTTTTTCTGCTGATCACGCATCGGCCGGAGTTTGAGGCCCGGACTCTGGGTTGGAATCCCATCGGGCGCTTGGCGCTCGCCCGCCTGAATCAAACTCAAGCGGCCATTCTGGCAACGCGCGTGGCCGGCGCCAAGGGCCTGCCGCGCGAGGTGACCGATCGCATCGTCGAACGCAGCGACGGCGTTCCGCTGTTCATCGAGGAGTTGACCAAAGCGACGGTCGAGTCCGCGCAGTCCGGTGCCGTCGGCGGCGAGGATGGCGGCACCGTGCCGGTCACCTTGCGCGATTCGCTGATGTCCAGGTTGGACCGACTGCCGGCGGGCAAGATGGTGGCGCAAATTGGCGCGGTGATCGGCCGCGAGTTCAGCCATGCGCTGCTGACGGCGGTGGCGCCCATGAATGCGGACTCGGTCGAGCGGGCGCTGCAGGACTTGACCGAGGCTGGATTGACCTCGGTGCGCAGCGGCAGCGACGGGCAGGTCTATCTGTTCAAGCATGCGCTGCTGCAGGATATCGCGCGTGATTCGCTGCTGCGCAGTGCCCGGCGCCAGCTCAACCGGAGCGTCGCCCAGGCCCTGGAGTCTCGGTTTCCCGAATCAGCCCAGGCCCAGCCGGGCCTGTTGGCGCACTACTATCGTGAAGCCGGTGCGTACGATCGTGCCATTCACTACTTCACACAGGCGGGAGAGCAAGCGGCGCAGCGCTCAGCCAACCTGGAGGCAATCAACCAATTGGACCAAGGCCTGCGGTTGGCGCGCCATCTGCCGGCAGGCCCGGCGCGCAGCAGTCAGGAACTGGAGATGCACGCGATCCGTGCCCGTGCGCTGTCGGCGGCGAAAGGCTACGCATCGGCCGAGGTCGAGCAGAGCTTCGCCTGCGCGCGCGAGCTGTTTCCCCAGGTCGCCGACAGCACCTACAAGTTTGTCGTGCTGCGCGGCGAATGCCAGATGCTGCTGGTGCAGGCCCGCTACGATCTGGCTTTGGACCGCGCGCATCAAGCTCTGCGCTTGGCTGAGCAGGAAGACAACTCGAGCTATCTGCTCGATGCCCATTTGCTGTTGGGCCTGGTGCACATGTACCGTGGCCGCATGCTCGACGCACGGCGGCACCTGGAAAGCGGAGCCCGGATCTACGATCCGGACAAGCACCTGGAACATGCCATTCGCCAGGGCACGGACATCTATGCCGCCACGTTGTCGTACTTGGCGCGGGCGCTATGGATCCTGGGCCGGCCCGACCTGGCGTTGCAGCGCAGCCATGAGGCCGTGCAGCAGGCGCGTGACTCCGGTATCCCGTTCGGGCTGGCACAGGCGTCGGGGATGCTGGCCTTGATGATGCATGTGCGCGGTGACAGGGCCGGCACCGAGGCCTGGGTCGCCGAAACCAGGCGCTATGCGGAAGAGCAGGGCCTGCCGTATTGGACGGCACTGGCCGGCATCCTCGACAGTTGGCAACGGGCACACGAGAACCGATCGTCCGAGGCGGCCGACGAAATCGCGCGCAGCATCGCCCGGTACGAGGTCACCGGAGCCAGGCTGGGAGCTTCGTGGTCGCTGCTGCTCCTGGCCGATGCCTACCGTGATACTGGACGTGCCGAACAGGGTTTGCAGGTGCTGACTGAGGCCCTGCAGCATATCGATGAGACGCGTGAAGGCTACTACGAAGCTGAAGCGCACCGTTGCCGCGGCGAACTGTTGCTCGCTTGCGCTGACGACGTGACGGGCGCGCAGGCCTGCTTCCTGCGTGCGCTGGAAATTGCGCGCGAGCAAGCGGCTCTGGCATGGGAACTGCGTGCGGCCATCAGCCTGGCGCGCTTATGGGCCCGCGCGGGCCGGACCGATGAGGCCCTGCAATTGCTTGGCGGGGTCTACGAGGCCTTCACCGAAGGGCGGCAGACGGCCGACCTGATCGAGGCCGCGGCGTTGCTGGCGCTGCTGGGCGGCACTGACCGGATCGTTGAGCGCGAAGCCGAGCGGTCGGACACGGTAGGATGAACCTGCGAGTCAAGCCGTCCGACACCATGAGCGCCCCGTTCCAAGTCCTGTGCGTGTCGGCTCAGCCGGTCGATCTTTGGGGCTCGCCCTACGGCCCCTTCGTGCTGCATCCGGTGCCCGGCCTCGACGACGCCGCGCGCGAGCTGCAAGTGCGCGCCCACGACGCCTTGCTGATCGAGCTGCCCACCGCGGCCGACCTGGCCGCGCTGCAGGCCTGGCCGGCGCTGTCGCATGCGGTGCTGGACGCCGCGGTGGTGCTGGTGCATGCCGAGCCCGAGGTGCCCGCGGTGCTGTCGCTGCTGCAGTTCGGCGTGCAGGACGTGCTGCCGCCCGCCGACGCGCCGGGCCTGGCGCGCACGCTGCGCCTGGCCATCGAGCGCAAGCGCATCGAGATGGCGGCGCGCAAGGCCTACGCCACCGACTTGGCGACCGGGCTGCCCAACCACATGCAGTTGCTGGAGCACATGACGCACCTGGTGGCGCTGCGCGCGCGCGAGCCGGCGCCGATGGCGCTGATCGTGCTGCGCATCGAAGGCCTGGCCGCCACCGAAGCGGCGCTGGGCGCCGAGGCCGCCAACGTGCTCAAGCGCAAGGCCGCGGTGCGGCTGCGCTCGGGGCTGCGCGCCAGCGACGTCGTGGCCTCGATCGGCGGCGACGCCTTCGCGGTGCTGCTGGCCTGGATCGATGCTCCCGACGACGGCGAGCGCGTGGCCGCCAAGCTGGCGCAGTCGCTCGCCCAGCCCTTCAGCGTGACCGGCCGCGAGCGGCTCTTGCGCGTGCGCGTGGGGCTGGCGCAGTTCCCCGCCCACGGCGAGCGCGTGGAAGACCTGATGCGCCGCGCGCTGGGCCAGGCGGCGTCGGTCGCGACCGTGGGTCGCGCCGACTATGCGCACGCGGCCGACCGTGGGCCGTCGGCGGCGGCCAACGACGAAGGCTGAGCGGCGCCAGCGGTCACCGCGCGGCGCGCGAAGATGCGCGCAATGGCCGTTATGATCGGCCACCGACACACACGAACGCGCCGCGCGGCAGGCGCTTGCAGGGAGCCATGACGCATTCGATCCAGCCTGGTCCGGCGCCGCGCGGCGCCTGGTGGGCGCTGCGCCGCCTGTTGCCGATGGCGGCCTTGTCGCTGATCGCTGGCTGCGGCGGCGGGGGCGGCGGCAACCCCGCGGAAGGGCCACCGGCGCTGGTGGAAGGGCCGCAGCCGGCCTCGGTGAAGGCGGGCGAGGCGGCGCGCTTCAGCGTGCAGGCCGTTGGCGCCGGCCTTGGCTACCAATGGCGGCGCGACGGCAGCGACGTGCCCGGCGCGGTGCAGCCAGGCTACACGCTGCCGGCGGCGGAGGCGGCGGACCACGGCAGCCAGTGGTCGGTGCACGTCAGCAATGCCGGCGGTAGCGTGACCAGCGCGGCGGTGCGGCTGTCGGTGCTGGCCATCACCGCGGCGCCGGCGGCGCAAACGGTGGCGGCCGGGCTGCCGGCCACGTTCTCGGTGCAGGCCACCGGCGACGGCCTGGCCTACCAGTGGCAGCGCGACGGCGTCGACATGCCCGGCGCCGTGCAGCCCAGCCTGACGCTGCCGGCCGTGCAGGCGGCCGACGATGGCAGCCGCTGGACCGTGCGTGTCGGCAACGCGGCGGGCATGCTGACCAGCGCCGAGGCGCGCCTGTCGGTGCTGCCGGCGCCGGCGGCCAGCCTGCAGCGCGTGGCCGGCTGGCTGAGCAGCCCCGGCTTTGCCGACGGGCCGGGCAGCGACGCGCGCTTCGACCGCCCGAACGCCGTCGCGCGCGACGCTGCCGGCGCGCTGTGGGTCAGCGACCAGAGCGGCTTGGCGCTGCGCCGCGTTGGCGCCGACGGCCACGTCGTTACGGTGGCCGGCCGCAGTTCGCCCCGCTTTGCCTCGCTGGTCGACGAGCAGGGCAAGGCTGTTTATTTCGGCCCGCTGGCGGTGGCGCCGGACGGCCTGGCCTATGCGATCGACTTCAAGGGCATGCTGCGCGAGATCTCGCCCGCGGGGGAGATCAAGACGCTGTGGCGAGGCGAATGGGGCTTTGCCGACGGCCCGCTGGCCACTGCCCGTTTCGGCACGCTGAAGGCCATCGCGGCCGACGGCCAGGGGCGGCTGCACGTGGCCGATGCCGACCACTGCGCGATCCGCACGATCGACCGCGGCACCGGCACGGTGTCGACGCGGGCGCGCACGCTGCCTTGTCCGAACGCCAATGATTCGCTGTCGCTGCGGGACATGACGGCCTTGGCCCTGCACGCCAGCGGCGACCTGGTCGCCGTCGCGGGCCAGCGCGTGTTGCGGGTGTCGGCCGCCGGCACGGTGTCGCTGGCCTACGAAGTGACCGTGCCGATGCTGGCGCTGGGGACGACGCTGGCCGGCGACGGTGACGGCAACGTCTACGCGACCGTGATGGACACGCGCGCGCAGCAGCGTCCGCTCGTGATACGCCTGGGTGCCGACGGCAGGATGGCAGCGGTCGACGTCTCGGCGCCGATCGGGGCCTCGCGCCTGTTCACCGTCGCCGATGGCGGTGCGCTGCTGTACTTCGACAGTGATGGCGTGCTGTGGTCAGCTGCCGCCAGCCCGGCGGCGCCGCGCGTGTTGGCCGGCCGCGAAGCCGCGCCCGCGGGCCGCGCCGTCACCGGCCCCTTCGCGGTCGACGCCGCCGGCGTCTTGGTGGCGGCCACGGGGCCCGTCAGCGGCCAACAATTGATGCGGGTGGCGGCCGACGGCCAGGCCGCGTTGATCGACTTCAGCCTGCCGGCACATCTGAGGTTGACGGCGATGGCGGCCGGTAGCGACGGTGCCGTCTATCTGCTGGCGCGAAGGCAAGAGTCCGGGTTCGTGATCACCGGCTCGATCGAGTACGCGCCGGGACTGGTCTACCGGATGTCGGCGGCCGGCCAGGTCCAGCCGTTGGCCGGCAGCGACGGCTACGCGGCAGCCGCCGACGGGCCGGGCACGGCGGCGCAATTCGAGTACCCACGAGGTCTGGCCATCGACGGTGCCGGCAACCTGTACCTGATCGACCGCCAATGGTCGACGGCCAGCACCCGCATCCGGCGCATCGCGCCTGACGGCACGGTGTCCACCCGGCCCGGCGAGGGGCCATGGTGGGGCGACGAATTCCTGGCGGTGGACGGCAGCGGGCACCTCTACACCGCGGGCCGCAGCGATCCGCGCGTGCGCCGCCTGACGCCCGCCGGCGTGCTGACGGTGATCTTCGGAGACACGCTGGCAGCCCAGCCCGACGGCCCGACCGGCGTCACCGGCCTGGCCGTGGAGCCCGATGGCACGCTGATCGTGGCCCACAACGACGGCCTGATCCGCCGCGTCAGCCCCGCCGGCCAGGTCACCGTGCTGGCCGGGACGCAAGGCGTGCACGGCGTGCGCCTGGGGCTGCTGCCGGCCGCCGTCTATGCGCCGACCGACCTGATGCTGGACGCCGCCGGCCGGCTGTTCTTCCGCTCCGAGCAGGCGGTGCTTACGCTGCCGGCCCGGCCCGTTGCACCTTGAGCTTGGCGCCGCCGGCCGCCGGCTTCAGGCCTCGTCGGCGAGCACGGCGTCGTCGACGCCCACCTGGGCCGGTGAGCGCCAGGTCGCGTCGCGCAGCGAGCGCTGCACGAGGCCATCCACGCCCAGCATCTGCGCGAACAATGCCATGCGCACCGGCACGCCGTTGTCGGTCTGCCGGAAGATCGCCAGCCGCGGATCGGTGTTCAGGTCCACGCTGAGGTCGAAGGCACCCGGCCGGCTGTCACGCGGCAGCGGATGCATCGCCAGCGTGTCCGCCTTGCCCGAGGCCGCCAACACCTCGCGGTTGACCTCGAAGTCGGCGCCATCGCCGTCGATCACCTCGTCGGTGGCAAAACGCTCTTTCTGGATGCGCGTGGTGTAGATGATGTCGGCGCCGCGCACGCCGTCGCGTAGCGACCGGGTCTGCTCCACGACGTGTCCGCCCCGCGAGACCAGGTCGACGAGTTCGGCCGGCAGCGCCAGCGACGGCGGCGAGACCAGCGTGATCTTCAAGCCGCGATACAAGGCCAGCAGCTTCACCAGCGAGTGGACGGTACGGCCGTATTTCAGGTCGCCGGCCAGCGTGAGGTGCGCGCCGTCGACCAGCTTGCCGATGCGCGAGAACTCGCGCTGGATCGTGTACAGGTCCAGCAAGGCCTGCGTGGGATGCTCTCCGGGTCCGTCGCCGCCGTTGATCACCGGCACGTGGGTGGCCGCGGCGAATTCGGCGACCGCGCCCTGCTCGGGATGGCGCACGACCAGCACGTCCACGTAGCCGCTGACGACGCGGCTGGTGTCGTAGATGGACTCGCCCTTGGCCATCGACGAGAAGGTAAAGCCGGTGGTATCGCACACCGACCCGCCGAGCCGGCAGAACGCCGCGCCGAAGCTGACGCGCGTGCGGGTGCTGGCCTCGAAGAACAGGTTGCCGAGCACGGCACCTTCCAGCACCCGGGTCACTTTGCGCCGTCGTGCGATGGGCTGCATCACGTCGGCCAGCGCAAACAAGGCTTCCACCGCATCGCGGTTGAACTGTGACACCGACAGCAGGTGCACGGTGCCTGGCCAGTCGCCATGGCCGACAGGTTTCTGTACGCTTTGTGTAGATAGTGCGGCTGTGCCTGCGTCGCGCTCCAGAATCTCCGAAACGAAGCGGCGCACCACCTCCGGCATCGCCCGGAACTCCGACGATTCGTCCGGCAGCAGCCAGGCGTCGAGAGCGCGCTTGCGGCTGCCGATGCGCGCGGCAAACCCCTCGCGCGTGAGGTTGAGGCGGCGCATCGCGTCGCGGAGGAAAACCTGCTGCGTCGTGTTCATGCCCGGAAGTATACGCAATGCGTATCCAGGCCCCGGCGGGACGCGCCGACTACTTGTTGATGTCCCCCAGGCACAGGTACTTCAGCTCCACGTAGTCGTCGATGCCCTGGCGCGCGCCTTCGCGGCCCAGGCCGCTTTGTTTGACGCCGCCGAAGGGCACTTCGGTGGTGCTGATCAGCCCGGTGTTGATGCCGACCATGCCGTACTCCAGCGCCTCGGCGACGCGGAAGATGCGGCCCACGTCGCGGCTGTAGAAGTAGCTGGCCAGGCCGAACTCGGTGGCGTTGGCCAGCGCGACGGCCTCGGCCTCGGTCTCGAACCTGAACACCGGCGCCACCGGGCCGAAGGTCTCTTCCCTCGCGCATTTCATCTCGGCGGTGACGTCGGCCAGCACCGTGGGCGTGTAGAAGCGCTCGCCGATGCGCTGGCCGCCGACGACCACGCGCGCGCCCTTGGCGACCGCGTCGGCGACGTGGCTCTCGACCTTGGCGATGGCCTGCTCGTCGATCAGCGGGCCCTGGCTGACGCCGGGCTCGAAGCCGTTGCCGACCTTGATGGTCTGGCTCTTGGCGGCCAGCTTCTGCACGAAGGCGTCGTAGACGCCGGCCTGCACGTACAGCCGGTTGGCGCAGACGCAGGTCTGGCCGGCGTTGCGGTACTTGCTGACCATCGCGCCTTCCACCGCGCTGTCGATGTCGGCGTCGTCGAAGACGATGAAGGGCGCGTTGCCGCCCAGTTCCAGGCTGATCTTCTTGACCGTGGGCGCACATTGCGCGGCCAGGATGCGGCCGACTTCGGTGCTGCCGGTGAACGAGAGGTGGCGCACCACGTCGCTGGCGCACAGCACGCGGCCCAGCTCGATCGAGCCGGCGCCGTCGGCGGTGATGATGTTCAGCACGCCGGCGGGCATGCCGGCCCTTTGCGCCAGCTCGGCGACGGCCAGCGCCGACAGCGGCGTCGCTTCAGCCGGCTTGATGATCACCGGGCAACCGGCGGCCAGCGCCGGTGCCACCTTGCGCGTGATCATCGCGATCGGGAAATTCCACGGCGTGATCGCCGCGCAGACGCCGATCGGCTGCTTGATCGCCAGGAAGCGCTTGGACGGATCGGTGGCCGGAATCGTCTCGCCGTAGACGCGGCGGCCTTCCTCGGCGAACCACTCGATGAAACTGGCGCCGTAGACCACCTCGCCGCGCGCCTCGGCCAGCGGCTTGCCCTGCTCGGCGGTCATGATGCGGGCCAGGTCGTCGGCGTGCTGGTTCAGCAGTTGGAACCACTTCATCAGGATGCCG
The DNA here is from genome assembly GCA_047602205.1 of Rubrivivax sp. Classification (GTDB taxonomy): domain Bacteria; phylum Pseudomonadota; class Gammaproteobacteria; order Burkholderiales; family Burkholderiaceae_C; genus Rubrivivax. The sequence goes on from JASGHX010000001.1 coordinate 4,816,076, forward strand.
TGGCGCTCCTTGGCGGTGCGGGCGCGCCAGGGGCCCCAGGCCTTGTCGGCGGCGACGATGGCGTCGTGCGCGTCGGCCGGGGTCAGGTTGGCCACGTCGGCCAGCTTCAGCCCGGTGGCCGGGTCGGTGACCGCAAAACGCGCGTTGCCGGCCACCCATTGGCCGCCGATCAGCGCGTCGGTCTTCAGCAGGCTGGCATCGGCCAGCATCGACAGGGGAGAAGTCTTGGTGTCCATCGAGAGTCTCACTTCATCCGTTGGATATCAGCGCGGCGTCCAGCTGCGGCCGGCGCGGATCGCGTCGCCGTGCTGGTCCAGCTCGGGCGGCGGCTGTTCGGCCAGCGCGCGCCGGCCGTCGAAGCGCATCGGGTTGGCCACCAGCGGCAGCGCGCGGCCGTGGCGGTCGGCCAGATGGGTCTTCAGCCCGCGGTGCTGCACCTGGGGATGCGCAAACACCTGCGGGAGGTTGAGGATGGGCGCGCAAGGCACGGCGTTGGGTTCCAGCAGCTCGCACCAGCCCTGGGTGGTGCGCATCAGCAGCCAGCGCGCGATCAGCGGGATCAGCCCGTCGCGGTGCTCGATGCGCGCCGAGTTGGTGGCGAAGCGCGGATCCTGGGCCATTTCGGGGTGGCCGGCCAGCTGGCAGAAGCGCTGGAACTGGCCGTCGTTGCCCACCGCCAGCACGATGTGGCCGTCCTGCGTGGGCAGCACCTGGTAGGGCACGACGTTGGCGTGCGCGTTGCCCATGCGCTGGGGCGTGATGCCGCCCACCAGGTGGTTGCTGGCCTGGTTGGCGAGCATCGCGACCTGCACGTCGAGCAGGGCGGCGTCGATGTGGCAGCCCTGGCCGGTGGCCTCGGCGCGGCGCAGCGCGGCCAGGATCGCGGTGGTGGCGTAGAGGCCCGTGAACAGGTCGGCCACCGCGACGCCCACCTTCTGCGGCTCGGTGCCCGGCGTGCCTTCCTTCTCGCCGGTCACGCTCATCAGGCCGCCGGTGGCCTGGATCGCGAAGTCATAACCCGCTGCCTGCGCGTAGGGCCCGTCCTGGCCGTAGCCGGTGACCGAGCAGTAGACCAGCCGCGGGTTCAGCGCCGACAGCGCTGCATAGTCCAGCGCGTACTTGGCGAGCTGGCCGACCTTGTAGTTCTCCAGCACCACGTCGGCGTCGCGCGCGAGTTGGCGCACGAACCCGGCGCCTTCGGCGCTGGCGATGTCCACGGCCACCGAGCGCTTGCCGCGGTTGCAGCTGAGGTAGTAGGCCGCCATCTTGTCGGCCTTGTCGCCCCACCACGGCGGGCCCCAGGCGCGGGTGTCGTCGCCGGCGCCGGGGCGCTCGACCTTGATGACCTCGGCGCCGTAGTCGGCCAGCAGCTGCGCCGACCAGGGCCCGGCCAGCACGCGCGAGAGGTCCAGCACGCGTACGCCGGCCAGCGGCTTGTCGGCGTCCATCGTCGTCATCAGTTCGCGAACGCCGCGATGCCGGTGATCGCGCGCCCGAGGATCAGCGCGTGGATGTCGTGCGTGCCTTCGTAGGTGTTGACGACCTCCAGGTTGACCAGGTGGCGCGCGACGCCGAACTCGTCGCTGATGCCGTTGCCGCCCATCATGTCGCGCGCCAAGCGGGCGATGTCCAGCGCCTTGCCGCAGCTGTTGCGCTTGAGGATGCTGGTGATCTCGACCGCGGCCGTGCCTTCATCCTTCATGCGGCCCAGGCGCAGGCAGCCCTGCAGGCCCAGCGTGATCTCGGTCAGCATGTCGGCCAGCTTCTTCTGCACCAGCTGGTTGGCGGCCAGCGGGCGGCCGAACTGCTTGCGGTCCAGCGTGTACTGGCGAGCGCGGTGCAGGCAGTCCTCGGCCGCGCCCAGGGCGCCCCAGGCGATGCCGTAGCGCGCGCTGTTCAGGCAGGTGAAGGGCCCTTTGAGGCCGCGCACCTCGGGGAAGGCGTTCTCCTCGGGGCAGAACACTTCGTCCATCACGACCTCGCCGGTGATGCTGGCCCGCAAGCCCACCTTGCCGTGGATCGCGGGGGCGCTCAGGCCCTTCCAGCCTTTTTCCAGCACGAAGCCGCGGATCTGCCCGCCGTCGTCCTTGGCCCAGACGACGAAGACGTCGGCGATCGGGCTGTTGCTGATCCACATCTTGCTGCCGCTCAGCGCATAGCCGCCGTCGACCTTCCTGGCGCGCGTGATCATGCTGCCGGGGTCGGAGCCGTAGTTGGGCTCGGTCAGGCCGAAGCAGCCGATCCACTCGCCGCTGGCCAGCCTGGGCAGGTACTTGCGCTTGGTGGCCTCGTTGCCGAAGGCGTTGATCGGCACCATCACCAGCGAGCTTTGCACGCTCATCATGCTGCGGTAGCCGGAGTCGACGCGCTCGACCTCGCGCGCGATCAGCCCGTAGCAGACGTAGTTGAGCCCGGCGCCGCCGTAGGCCTCGGGGATGGTCGGGCCCAGCAGGCCCAGCTCGCCCATCTCGCGGAAGATCGCGGGGTCGGTCTGCTCGTGGCGGAAGGCCTGCTGCACGCGCGGCGCCAGCTTCTCCTGGCAGTAGGCGCGCGCCGCGTCGCGCACCGCGCGTTCGTCGTCGCTGAGCTGCTGCTCCAGCAGCAGGGGGTCGTCCCAGGCAAAGGTGGCGGCGCTGGCCATGATGGGTTGTCTCCGGTGCGGATGGCTAAGCTTCGCACGATAGCAAGCCCGGCCCCGGCGGGGGCCTCCACTACAATTTGATTGATCCAACCCAATTGCGAACCGGCGCCGTGGAAGCCATCGGCCTGGGCGTCGACCAAGGCCCTTGCATCATGAAAGCCGCCGAGATCCGCTCCACCTTCCTGAAGTTCTTCGAGTCCAAGGGCCACCAGGTCGTGGCCTCCAGCCCCGTGGTGCCCGGCGACGACCCCACGCTGCTGTTCACCAACGCCGGGATGAACCAGTTCAAGGACGTGTTCCTGGGCTTCGACAAGCGGCCCTACAGCCGCGCGGCGACGGCGCAGAAGTGCATCCGCGCCGGCGGCAAGCACAACGACCTGGAGAACGTGGGCTACACGGCGCGCCACCACACGTTCTTCGAGATGCTGGGCAACTTCAGCTTCGGCGACTACTTCAAGCACGACGCCCTCCAGTACGCCTGGGAGCTGCTGACCGTGCACTTCAAGCTGCCCGCCGACAAGCTCTGGGCCACGGTCTACGCCGAGGACGACGAGGCCTACGACATCTGGAAGAACGTGATCGGCCTGCCGCCCGAGCGCATCGTGCGCATCGGCGACAACAAGGGCGGCCGCTACATGTCCGACAACTTCTGGATGATGGGCGACACCGGCCCCTGCGGCCCCTGCAGCGAGATCTTCTACGACCACGGCCCCGAGGTGGCCGGCGGCCCGCCGGGAAGCCCCGAGCAGGACGGCGACCGCTACATCGAGATCTGGAACAACGTCTTCATGCAGTTCAACCGCACCGAAGACGGTACCATGCACCGGCTGCCCAAGCCCAGCGTGGACACCGGCATGGGCCTGGAGCGCTTGGCCGCGGTGCTGCAGCACGTGCACAGCAACTACGAGATCGACTTGTTCGTGCGCCTGCTGGCCGCCGCCAAGAACGCGGTCGATTTTGCCGGCGCAGGTGCCTGCGACGCGGCGTCGCCGTCGCTGAAGGTCATCGCCGACCACATCCGCGCCTGCAGCTTCACGGTGGCCGACGGTGTGATCCCCGGCAACGAAGGCCGCGGCTACGTGCTGCGCCGCATCGCGCGCCGCGCCATCCGCCACGGCTACAAGCTGGGCGCGCGCAAGCCCTTCTTCCACACGCTGGTGGCGCCGCTGGCCGTCGAGATGGGCGATGCCTACCCCGAGCTGCGCCGCGACCTCGTGCGCATCACCGAGGTGCTGAAGGTCGAGGAAGAGCGCTTCTTCCAGACCATCGCGCACGGGATGGAGATCCTCGAAGGGGCGCTGGCGACCCTCGACCAGCAGGGCGCGAAGACCATCGACGGCGAGACCGCCTTCAAGCTGCACGACACCTTCGGCTTCCCGCTGGACCTGACGGCCGACGTCTGCCGCGAGCGCGGCGTGACGGTGGACGAGGCCGGCTTCAACGCGGCGATGAACCGCCAGCGCGAGCAGGCGCGCGCCGCGGCCAAGTTCAAGATGGCCGCCGGGCTGGACTACCACGGCGACAACACGCAGTTCCACGGCTACGAGCACCTGGTGTGCGAGCACGGCAAGGTGGTGGCGATCTACGCCGACGGCACGCCGGTGACGCGCGCCAAGGCCGGCGACGACGTGGTGATCGTGCTCGACCACACGCCGTTCTATGCCGAGAGCGGCGGCCAGGTGGGCGACACCGGCGAACTGCGCAACGCCCGCGCGCGCGTGCTGGTGGAAGACACCGTGAAGGTGCAGGCCGCAGTGCACGGCCACCAGGGCCGCATCGTCGAAGGCGAGGTCGAGCCGGGCGACGTGTTCGTCGCCCGCGTCGACGCCGAGCAGCGCGCGCGCACGATGCGCAACCACAGCGTCACGCACCTGATGCACAAGGCGCTGCGCGAGGTGCTGGGCGGCCACGTGCAGCAAAAGGGCAGCCTGGTGACGCCCGAGCGCACGCGCTTCGACTTCGCGCACAACGCGCCGGTCACCGACGAGCAGATCGCGCGCATCGAGGCGCTGGTCAACGCCGAGATCCTGGCCAACGCGCAGACGCAAGCGCGCGTGCTGCCGATCGACGAGGCGCAGAAGCTCGGCGCCGTGATGCTGTTCGGCGAGAAGTACGGCGACGAGGTGCGCGTGCTGGACATCGGCACGAGCCGCGAGCTGTGCGGCGGCACCCACGTGCAGCGCACCGGCGACATCGGGCTCTTCAAGATCGTCGCCGAGACCGGCATCGCCGCCGGCGTGCGGCGCGTGGAGGCGGTCACCGGCGACAACGCGCTGGCCTACCTGCAGCAGCTCGAAGGCACGGTGCACGGCGTCTCGGCGCGACTGAAGGTCACGCCGGCCGAGGTCGGCGGCCGCGTCGACGGCCTGCTGGACCAGATGCGCGCGCTGGAGAAGGAGATCACCGCGCTGAAGGGCCGGCTGGCCTCGTCGCAGGGCGACGAGCTGGCGGCGCAGGCGGTGGACGTCAAGGGTCTGAAGGTGCTGGCCGCGCGCCTGGACGGCGCCGACGCCGGCACGCTGCGCACGACGATGGACCAGTTGAAGAACAAGCTCAAGAGCGCCGCGATCGTGCTGGCCGCGGTGGACGGCGGCAAGGTACAGCTCGCCGCCGGCGTGACGGCCGACGCCACGGCCAGGGTGAAGGCCGGCGAGCTGGTCAACTTCGTCGCCGGCCAGGTGGGCGGCAAGGGCGGCGGCAAGCCCGACCTGGCGATGGCCGGCGGCAGCGATGCCGCGGCGCTGCCGCAGGCGCTGGCCTCGGTGGCCGGCTGGGTGGGCGGCAAGCTGGACTGAGCCCGGACGCACGAGCCCGGAAGGGCTTGTGCGCCTGGCGAAGGCCCGAGCGCGATTTCACGCGCGAGGGCTGACCGGCCCGGGCTTCAGCCCAGCTTCTGCAGCTCGGCCAGCAGCTGCTGCCGCCCCGGCCCTTCGGGCAGGTTGTCGGCCAGCAGCGTGAAGAAGGCCTGCGCGTCGCCGGTGCGGCCGGCGGCCTTCTTGGCCATCACCTTGGCGATCGGGCCTACGTGCTGGGCCAGCACTTTCTGCGCTGCGTCGACCAGCGCGTCCGACAGCGGCGTGGCCGGCCCTGAAGGCGGCACGGCCGCGGTGGCCGCACGCGTGCCCGAGACGCCGGTGCGCAGCGTGGTGATCGACGTGGTCTGGCCCAGGAAGGCGCTGCGCGCCGCCGGGTTGCTGACCTGCTCGGCCAGCCGCGCCAGCAGCGAGGGCAGGTCGGCGCATTCGCGCGCCGCGCGGCGCACCAGCACGCCGGCCAGCGGCCCCACGTGCTTGGCCAGCGACTGCTCGGCCTGCCGCAGCGCCGCCAGGTCCCAGTGCGCCGGCACGCCCGACCAGCCGGCGCTGCTGCCGGTGGCGCCCGAGCGCGAGGTCGACGGCGGCGCCGGCCTGCCGATCTGGCCGGCGGCCTTGACCAGCGTCTGCTCCCACACCGTGGTGTCGAAGGGCTGGCCCACGCCGTTCTGGATGGCGTCGCGGAAGGCCGCGGCGCTGGCGAAGCGCTGCGCTGGCTCCTTGGCCAGCGCGCGCGCGAGGATGGCGTCGTAGAAGCGCGGCCGGTTGGCGTTCTCGATCTGGCTGGGCAGCGCCGGCTGCTCGTGCACCACCTTGTACATCAGCTGCTCCTGGCTGCCGGTGAACGGCGGCCGCCCGGTCAGCAGTAGGTACAGCAGCACGCCGGCGCTGTAGACGTCGACGCGGCGGTCCATCTGGGTGCCCAGGAACTGCTCGGGCGCCATGTAGGTGGGCGTGCCGATCATCACGTTGGCCTGCGTGAGCTGGGTGTCCTCGATGCGCGCGATGCCGAAGTCGGCCACCTTCAGCTTGCCGTTGCGCGCCATGATGATGTTGGCCGGCTTCACGTCGCGGTGCCACACGCCCTGCTCGTGCGCGTGGTCCAGCGCGTCCAGCACCTGGCACATCACGCCGGGGATGTCCTCGTCGGTGAAGCGCACCCGGTTGGCCAGGTAGTGCGCCAGCGTGTGGCCTTCGACGAACTCCATCGCGATGAAGGCGATGTCGGCGTCGACGCCGAAGTCGTACACCGCGACGATGCCCGGGTGCGTCAGCCGCCCGGCGGCCTGCGCCTCGTTGCGGAAGCGCGCGTGCGCGGTGCCGCTGTCGGCCACCTGGCTGCGGATGGTCTTGAGCGCGACGGTGCGCTTGATGTCGGGGTCGAAGCCCTTGTAGACGACGCCCATCGCGCCTTCCCCGAGCACTTCGGTGATGCGGTACTTGCCGAGGCGTTCGGGGTGGGTCACTGCGCGGCGATGTTAGGGGCGATCCGGGAGGCAGGGGCGCCGGTCACGACTCCAGCATCTTCATCGCCTGCACGACGCTGGTGCGCATGCGCGAGAAGCTGGCCGCCAGCACGCCGATCTCGTCGCGCCCGCCGCCGGGGAACTCGGGCGCGGCCAGGTCGCCCTGGCTCACGCGGTCGGCCAGTTCCGACAGCCGCGTGACCGGGCGCACCACCACCAGCCAGATCATCAGGTTGAGCACGATGCCCACGACGACGAAGACGCCGATCAGCGAGCCGATGAAGACCTTGAACGACTTCTCCGCGCGTTGCAGCGGCAGCGCGAGTGGTACCGAGACCACCTGCGCGCCGATCACCTCGTTGAAGTTCCAGCCGAAGCCGTTGGCCGGCCCGTACTTGTCGACCATGGTCTTGGGCGCCGCCTCCACGCTGCTGTGGCACTGCAGGCAGGCCGGGTTGGTGATGCGCAGCGGCTTGGCCAGGTAGATCGAGGGGCCGGTGGCGGTGTCGCGCTGGCCGCTGTACTCCTTGAGCTCGGCGTTGGCGCGGAACTGGTTGACCACGTCCACCTCCCAGCCCACCGCGCGGTCGCGCGGGTTGGTGGGGTTGAGCGTGGCCTCCTTGTACAGGTAGTCGGGATAGGTCTTCTGCAGCGTGCCCAGCACCTCGGTGGCCGAATAGCTGGGCACCGACTGCGGCAGGAACTCGTACTTCATCTGCGTTTCCAGCAGCTTGGAGATCTGGTTGGTGGTGTAGCCGCGCACCGCGTTGGCCTTGTCGATCAGCATGCGCGCGGTGTTGAACACCTCCTCCTGCGCGTTGTCGACCAGCAGGCTGCGCGCCAGATAGCCGCTGACGGCCACGCCGAGCGCCATCACGATCACGTAGATGAGGTTGAACTTGACGAGCAGTTTCATGCGGGGTGGCTTTCTGCGCGGGGCTTTCAGCGGGCCGCCGAGGCGGGCTTGGGGGTGAACCGTTCGGGAAACAGCAGCGGCTCCCACTCCGGGTGGCGGGGCAGGTCGGACACCAGGCCGCTGCGGAACTCGGCGTCGCGCGCGCGCTCGGCGAAGCGCCGCACGAAGGGCCGGCGCAGCGCCGGCTCGGGCGCCACCAGCCAGTCGCGCAGCTCGCCGTAGCTGGGCGCCGGCGCGGCGCGCGGCGCGACGCTGCGGTCCTTGAGCGCCGCGCTGCGCAGCGGCAACGATTCACGAAAGCCGCGCGGCACGCGCTGCATCTGCGCCGGCGTCGGCCGCGGTGCCACCGCGCCCTTGGCGGCGCCCTGGCGTCCGTAGACCTCGCCGGCCTTCAGCACCGGGCTGGCGGCGGGCCGGGCCTCGCGCTCCTGCAGCGGCGCGCTGCCCGATTCGGCAAAGGCCCAGGTTTCGCCGCCGGCCACCATCAGCACCACCGCGCCCTTGTGCGGCAGCAGTTCCAGCATCGGCGCCGTGGCGCCGGGCGAGGAACCGGCGCCGAGGCTGCTGATCTTCAGCCAGCCGCGCAGCAGGTACACCGCGCCGGGCCGGGCGCGCCCGCCCAGCGCCGGCGGTGCCACCATCGCCTGCGTGTCGGGGCCGAAGTCGGCCGCGGTGCCGTCGGGCCACTCCACGCGCAGCAGCCGGCTGTCGGCGCCGGTGTGCACCAGCGTGCCGGCGGCCAGCTTCAGCCCTTCGGCGGCCTGCCACTGGCGGCTGCCGTCGACCAGCAGCGCACTGCCGTCGAGGATGGTGATCTGCGGCCCGTCGGCGGCCCGGGCGGCCGGAGCGGCCAGCCAGGCGGCCAAGGCCACCAGCGCATGCAGCCAGACGGGCAGGAACCGGCGGAGATGGCGCATGGCGGGAACTGCTGGGGCCGGAGGCGCGCGCGCTTGAAAGGGTGGGCAATGGTAGCGGCTCGTGTCGCCGGCGGCGGCGGGCTGCTATCGTCGCCGGCGTTGGAGGACCTCGATCGTGAAACCTTTCCGCCATGCCCTGCTCACCGCCGCCCTGCTGGCCCTGGCCGCCGCCGGCGCCGCGCAGGCCCAGACCCGCAGCCTGGTCGTCAGCACCTACGGCTTCAACGGCGAGCTGCTGAAGAAGCACGTCTACGAGCCTTTCAAGGCGATCTGCAAGTGCGACCTGGTGATCGAGACCGGCAACGTCGCCGAGCGTCTGGCCAAGCTGGAGGCGCGGCGCGCCAACCCCAGCGTGGACCTGATCCAGATGCCCGACTTCACCGCGCTGGAAGCCTCCAACAAAGGCCTGCTGCAGCCCATCGCCTTGAACCAGCTGAAGAACCTACCCGAGGTCTACGACTTCGGCCGCGACCCGCTGCGCAACCAGCAGGCCGTGGCCTACACCGTCTACGCGGTGGGCCTGGTGGTGCGCAGCGACAAGCCGGCCAGCGCCGGCATCACGAGCTGGAAGGACCTGTGGAAGCCCGAGCTGAAAGGCCACCTGATGCTGGCCAACATCAGCGGCAACCAGGGCCTGGCCACGCTGTTCATGGCCGACAAGGCCTGGGGCGGCCTGTCCACCGACCTGAGCACCGGCATGGCCAAGATCGCCGAGGTCAAGGGCAGCGCCGTCACCTTCTACACGCAGACGGCGCAGATGACGGCGCTGTTCGCGCAGGACGAGGCCTGGGTCGCGCCGGTGGGCCGCTTCGCCTGGCCCAACCTGAAGAAGACCGGCAAGCCGCTGCAGTGGGTGGTGCCCAAGGAAGGCCAGCTCGGCATGATGAACGTGCTGGCGATCCCCAAGGGCGCGAAGAACGCCGAGCTGGCGCAGCAATTGCTTGACTTCTGGCTCAGCCGTCCGGTGCAGACCGCGCTGGCCAACGACCAGGTCGACAGCCCCATCAACCGCAACGTGCAGCCCAAGCCCGAGGCGCTGGACGGGCTGACGGTGGGCCCGGTGCAGATCAACTCGCTGGTCTTCATGAAGCCCGAAACCGTGGTGCGCGAGCGCGCCGGCTGGATCACGCAATGGAACCGGATGATCAGCACCAAGTGACGCCGCCGTGAGACGAACCCTTGCCTGGGCGTTGCTGGCGCCGGCGCTGATCTTCATCGCGCTGCTCTTCGTCGCGCCGGTGCTGGCGCTGCTGGCCGGCGCCTTCCGCGTCGGCGAGAGCTGGGCGCTGTCGCCGCTGGTGACCTTCTTCGACGAGCCGCTGAACCGCGAGGTCTACTGGCGCACGCTGCGCATCGCGGGGCTGGCCACGCTGGCCAGCGCGCTGATCTGCTACCCCGCGGCGCTGGCGATGGTGCGCGTGTCGGCGCGCTGGCGCGGGCTGCTGACGGGGCTGGTGATCCTGCCGCTGATGGTGTCGCCGATCGCGCGCACCTATGCCTGGATCGTGCTGCTGGGCCGCAACGGCGGCGTCAACGCGCTGCTGCAGACGGCAGGGCTGGCCGACGAGCCGCTGAAGCTGCTGTTCACCGAGGGCGCGGTCTTCGTCGGCCTGCTGCAGCTGATGATGCCGCTGATGCTGCTGAGCCTGGTCTCGGCGCTGGAGAACCTGCCGGCCGACGTGCTGGCCGCCGCCGCCACGCTGGGCGCCAACCGCTGGCAGGCCTTCACCAAGGTGGTGCTGCCGCTCACCCAGGAGGGGCTGATCGTCGGCGGTACGCTGGTCTTCACCGGCTGCGTCACCGCCTACATCACGCCGGCGCTGCTGGGCGGGCCGCAGGTGCTGATGCTGGAGACGCTGCTGTACCAGAAGGTCAACGTGATGTCCGACCCCGCATCGGCCAGCGTGATCGCGGTGCTGCTGCTGGTGACGACGCTGGTGGTCAACCAGCTGCTGAAACGGGTGGCGCGATGAACCGCATCTCCCGCGGCACGCTGCTGATGCTGGTCTTCGCGCTGCTGTTCCTGCTGGGGCCCTTCGTCGTCGTCTTCATCGCCGGCTTCTCCGCCGACGAGACGCTGCGCTTTCCGCCGCAGGGCTATTCGCTGCGCTGGCTGGCGCACGTCTTCACCGTCGAGGCCTTCCAGCGCAGCCTGCTCACCAGCATGGTGGTGGCCTTCGGCAGCACGCTGCTGGCGCTGGCCCTGGGCGTGCCGGTGGCCTATGCGCTATCGCGCGCGCGGCTGCCGGGCGCGGAAGCCGTGCGCCTGGTGCTGACGCTGCCGCTGATCGTGCCCGGCATCATCGTCGGCCTGGCGCTGCTGAACCACGGCGTGCTGGCGTTGAACCTGCCCGTCACGTTGAGCCTGCTGGTCGGCCACACCACGCTGCTGATCCCCTATGCGGTGCGCGTGGTCTCGTCCAGCCTGTCCAACCTGCGCCTGGACATCGACGACGCCGCGGTGACGCTGGGCGCGACGAGGCTGCAGGCCTTCTTCAAGGTGGTGCTGCCCAACATCCGCGGCGGCGTCGCGGCGGCCTTCGTGCTGGCCTTCATCACCAGCTTCAACCAGGTGCCGGTGTCGCTGTTCCTCACCGGGCCCGGCGTCAGCACGCTGCCGATCGAGATGATGGCCTACATGGAAACCAGCTACGACCCCTCGATCGCCGCGCTGTCCACGCTGCTGGTGCTGTTCACGATCGCGCTGGTGGCGGGCACCGAGAAACTGCTGGGCATCTCCAAATACGTATGAGTCACCTCGTTCTCGACAAACTCAGCCTCGCCTACGGCAAGGCGGCCGCGGTGCGCGACCTCGATCTCGCGGTGGAGCAGGGCCAGCTCGTCAGCCTGCTGGGTCCGTCGGGCTGCGGCAAGACGACCACGATGCGCGCGGTGGCCGGGCTGCTGCCGCCGGTGGGGGGCCGCATCCGCCTGGCCGGCGAGGACATCACGCGCAAGCCCGCGCACCAGCGCGACATCGGGCTGGTCTTCCAGTCGTATGCGCTGTTCCCGCACCTGAGCGCGCGCGACAACGTGGCCTTCGGGCTCAAGCTGCGCAAGCGGCCGGCCGAGGAGATCGAGCGCCGCGTGGCCGCCGCGCTGGCCTCGGTGGGCCTGAAGGGCTTCGAGTCGCGGCTGCCAGCCAACCTCTCGGGCGGCCAGCAGCAGCGCGTGGCGGTGGCGCGCGCCATCGTGATCGAGCCGCGGCTGCTGCTGCTGGACGAGCCGCTGTCCAACCTGGATGCGCGGCTGCGCGTGGAGATGCGCGCCGAGCTGCGCCGCATCCAGCGCGAGCTGGGCATCACGATGCTCTACGTCACGCACGACCAGGAAGAGGCGCTGAGCCTGTCGGACCGCATCGTCGTGATGCGCGAAGGCCGCATCGAGCAGGACGCTGCGCCCGAGCAGGTGTACCACCAGCCGGCCACTGCCTTCGTCGCCGCCTTCATGGGCTACCAGAACCTGCTGGAGTGGCGCGACGGCGCGCTGCACGCCGGCGATGCGCGCGTGCCGCTGGCGCTGCCGCGGCCGGCGTCGCACCTGGCCTGGCGGCCCGAGCACGTGGCGGTGGTGGCGGCCGGGCACGGCACCGTCGACGGCCGCGTCAGCGCGCGCAGCTACCTGGGCGAGCGCATCGAGTTCCTGGTGCAGACGCCGCTGGGCGCGATCAAGGGCTGCGGCGCGCTGGACGCGGCCTGGCACGAAGGCGCGAGCGTCGGCGTGGTGCTGGACCCGGCGCAGGCCGCGCTGATCTGAGCGAAAGCGAAGGAGGCCCGCGCGATGGAGCTCTGGTACGACACCGACCCCGGCTTCGACGACTGGATGGCCTGGGCGCTGATCGAGGCCGAGCCCTCGTTCGAACTGCTGGGCGTCAGCGTGGTGGCGGGCAACGCGCCGCTGTCGGTCACGCTGCCCAACGCGCTGGCGATCAAGGCCTTCCACGGCTTCGCGGCGCCGGTCCATGCCGGCTGCGACCGCCCGCTGGCGCAGGCCCAGGTCACCGCGCAGGACGTGCTGGGCGAGCAGGGCATGGAGACCACCGGCCCGGCGCTGCCGCCGGCATCGGGCGCCGCCGCCGCGCCCGCGCCCGGCCACGGTGTGCAGGCGCTGATCGACTGCGTGCGTGCACGCCCCGGCCGCGTCACGCTGCTGGCCGTGGGGCCGTTGACCAACGTGGCCGCCGCCTTCGCGCTGGCGCCCGAGCTGCCGTCGCTGCTGGCCGGCCTCGTGATCATGGGCGGCGCCATCACCGGCGGCAACGCCACCGCGACGGCCGAGTTCAACATCCACGCCGACCCCGAGGCCGCCGCGCGGGTCTTCGACTGCGGCGTGCCGGTGGCGATGTTCGGCCTCGACGTCTGCCGCCAGGTGCCGATCGGCCAGCCGCAGGTCGAGCGCCTGAAGGCGCTGGGCAGCGAGAAAGCCGCCATGCTGGCTGGTTATGTGGACGGCTACGTCGAGATCGGCCGCCGCCGCGGGCGCGCGGTGCAGTCGCTGTACGACCCCACGCCGGTGATCTGGCTGGCGCGGCCCGAGCTGTTCGAGCTGCGGCCGGCGCGTGTGGACGTCGAGCTGCAGGGCCGCTTCACCCGTGGCATGACGGTGTGCGACCTGCGCGCCCCGGCGCTGGAGCGCGCCAACGCGCAAGTGGCCGTCAAGGCCGACGGCCCGGCGGCGATGGAGTGGGCGATGCAGCGGCTGGAGGCCTTGCTGCGCGATTGACGCGAGCAGCGGTCTACCGACCCGCCAGCAGCACGGCCGGGTCCAGCTCGAAGCCGGGATAGTTGAACGCGCCGGCCAGCTTGTCGCAGTCGGCCGGCGTCACGCCCTGTTGCCGCAGCGCGGCATGCCAGCGCGCGGCCACCACCTGCTGAAGCCGGTCGACGACGGCGGCCGCGTGTTCGCGCGAGAGCTTGAACTGAGCGTGCTGCGATAGCAGGTTGCTGCGGTTCGCGTAGCGGTTGTAGGTGCCGCAGGTCATCGCGAGGTCGCGCTTCTCGATGCTGGTCAGCGGGTTGGGCGTCAGGTCGTAGGCCGGCGACAGCTCCCATTGATGGGTCGGCGCGATCAGCGCATGGTTGCGCGGGTGGTCGTCGGTGTTCGAGATCAGCGCATTGAACACCATGCGCCGGAACAGCTCTTCCAGGTCCTGCGCCGGGCGCGCGCTGCGGCGCCGCAGCTCATCGGCCAGCAACAGGTAGGACCATTTGGCCCGGTCTGCATGCGAGCCCTCGGCACCCAGCGCCGTCAGGCCGCTGACCATGCGGTGGCGCAGGTAGCCTGCAGGGGTCAGCGTGCGGTCGAAGCGCTGCACCAGCAGCACGTCCTTGCCGGCGACGGTCTCGATGCGGTGCCGGGCGACGCGCAGGCCGCATTCCCGCGCCAATGCGAGCATCGCGTCTTCGACGCGCGCGTGATTCCAGGGGTCGCCTGGCTCCGGGAACTTGGCCAGCCACAGGCCTTCATCGTCCTCGACCACGTTCTTGGGCCGCGCGCCGCCCATCGAGGTGCCGGGCTGCAGCAGATCGAGCATCTGCTGCGGCACGCCGGGCTTGCCCGCCGCCTCGTCGGCGATGAACTGCTCGGCCGCCGCCAGCAGGGCCTGCAGTTGGATGACCTGGTTGAAGCGGCGGACCGGGGCGGGCGGCAGCTTGTCGCGGCCGAAGGACAGGGCGCCCGCGCGGTCCTCCGGCGAGTGCAGCAGGTAGTCGACCTCGGTGAGGTCGGCGCGCCCGGTGTGCTTTTCGATGATGCGGCGGCCCCAGGCGTCGGGCGATGCGTCGCGCAGTGCGCCGAAGATGCCCTTCAGCTTGACCGTCTGCACGCGGCGCGGCGTCAGCGGCAGCTCGAACGGATCCAGCGGCACGGCATCGGCGCGCCGCAGGTAGGTCGGGTTGTAGACGAACGAGCCCGTCGGCACGCCCTGCGGGAAAGCCAGTTCGTAGAACCCTGCCGTCACGACCTCCAGCGACTGCGGCAGTTGCAGGTAGACATAGGCGCGCTGGTCAGAACTCGTCATCGAGCGGCTCCTTGCGGTGGCGTACCCGCTGCGGCAGGCGCGCCAGTTCCAGCTGCTTGCCTTCCTCGTCGCGCTCGGGGTCGGCAAAGGCCTGGATCTCGGATTCCAGCCCCATCGCCCACAGCAGGGCCAGGTAGGCGCCCAGGCCGGTTTGCAAATTGCCGGCTTCCGCGGCACGCGCGGTGTCGTAGCTGACGCCGGCCTTGGCCGCCAACGCACGCAAGGTCAGGCGGCGGCGCTTGCGGGCCGTCGCCAGCCGCGCGCCGATGTGCCGGGCGCCGTCTCTCACGGCGAATGGCGCGGTGTCGTTCAGTTGAAGCGGACGAGGCATCTGAAGCCAACTTAATTCTTTATAAAAACGGCTTCAGCATACTTTCCCAACATCCGAAGATCAAGTCACGCAGACCGCGCGAAAGGCGGCTCCAGCCAGCGGCATCATCGCCGCATGGACCCGAAGACCGACCCATCCCCAGCCGCCGCTCTCGACGCCGCCGCCGCGCTGTGGCGCGAGGCCGGCCTGCCGCCCGCGGCGATCGGTCGCCTGCAACTGCCGGGCCGGGAGCCGGTGCTGCCGTCGTCGTTCGCGCTGGCCACGGCCTTGCAGGCCAGCCTGGGCGCGGCGGCGCTGGCGGCGGCGGAGATCGGGCGCTCGCGCGGCGGGCCGCCGCAGCAGGTGAGCGTGGACGCCGAGGCCGTGGCGGCCGAGGCCAGCGCGCATTTCAGCGTCGACGGCCGCGTGCCGCCGGCGTGGGACAAGCTCTCGGGCCTTTACCGCGCCGCCGACGGCTGGCTGCGACTGCACGCCAACTTCGCGCACCACCGCGACGGCGCCCTGCGGCTGCTGGGCCTGCCGTCAGGCGACGCGACGCCGCGTGCCGCAGTAGCCGAGGCGCTGGCCCGCTGGCGCGCGCTGGACTTCGAGCAGGCCGCGGCCGATGCCGGGCTGGTGGCGGCCGCGGCGCGCCGCCTCGACGAATGGGACGCGCATCCGCAGGCCGCGGCGGTGGCCGCCCAAGCGCTGCCGTCCCTGCAGCGATGGGAGGGCGGCGCGCCGCGGCCCTGGGTGCCGCTGCCGCCCGGCGCGCCGCCGCTGCAAGGCCTGCGCGTGCTGGACCTCACGCGCATCCTGGCCGGCCCGACCGCCGGCCGCGTGCTGGCCGCCTATGGCGCCGACGTGCTGCTGGTCAATTCGCCGCACCTGCCCAACATCGAGGCCATCGCCGACACCAGCCGCGGCAAGCTGTCGGCCCACGTCGATCTGAAGACCGCGGCCGGCCGCGAGCAGATGCGCTCGCTGCTGCGCGACGCCGATGTCTTCCTGCACGCTTATCGGCCCGGCGCACTGGCGGCGCTGGGCTTCGGCAGCGCCGAGTTGCAGCGCCTGAACCCGGGCCTCGTCGACGTGGCCTTGTCGGCCTACGGCGACAGCGGCCCCTGGGCCGGACGGCGCGGCTTCGACTCGCTGGTGCAGACGGCCACCGGGCTCAACCTCGCCGAGGCGCAGGCCTTCGGCAGCGCCGAGCCGCGCGCTTTCCCGCTGCAGGTGCTGGACTACGGCGGCGGCTTCCTGCTGGCCTTTGCCGCGCAAGCGGCGCTGCTGCGGCGTGCCCGCGAAGGCGGCTTCTGGCAGGCGCGCTTGACGCTGGCGCGCACGGCGCTGTGGCTGCGCAGCCTGGGGCGGGTGCAGGGCTTCCGGGAGGTCGGCCGGCCGCCGCTGGACGCCCATCTGGAGACCCTGGACAGCGGCTTCGGCCGCCTGTGCGCGGTGCGCCATGCGGCGCGCTTCTCGCAACCGTGGCCGGCGAACCGGCGGCCGTCGATGCCGCCGGGCTCGCACCCGCCGGCGTGGCCGCCGCGCGGCTGACGAGACGACCGAAGCCTCAAGCCGGCAGCGCCGCCGGCGGCCGTCCGCCGCGGCCGCCGCGCCACCACGCGAAGCCGGTCTGCACGATGCCCGCCGTCAGCCCCAGCGCGACGCCGGCCTTCCAGGCCATGTCGTAGGAGCCGGCGGCGTCGTAGATCAGCCCGCCGCCATAGGCGCCGAGGAAGCTGCCGAGCTGGTGGCAGACGAAGGCCGTGCCGCCCAGCATGGCCTGCCAGCGCAGCCCGAAGGTGTCGGCGATCCAGCCCGAGACCAGCGGCGCCACGCCCAGCCACAGAAAGCCCATGACCGCGGCGAATGCCAGCGTGCCGGCCGGCGTGGGCGGGGCGACGAAGTACCAGGCCAGCGCCGCCGAGCGCAGGCTGTAGATCAGCCCCAGCAGCATCAGCTTGCTGAAGCGGCCGCCGGCCCAGCCGAAGAACAGGCTGCCCAGCACGTTGAAGCCGCCGATCACGCCCAGCGCCTGTGCGCTGAGCATCGGGTCCATGCCGCAGATCTCCAGGTACGAGGGCAGGTGCGTGGTCAGGAAGACGAGCTGCATGCCGCAGACGAAATAGGTCAGCGACATCACGACGAACAGCGGGTTGCGCAGCGCCACGCCCAGCGCCTGGCGCGCGCTGTCGCCTTCGCCGGTCTTGTGCGGCAGCGGCAGCGCGTCGACCTTGCCCGCCGTCCAGGCCGCCGGGATCATCAGCAGCGCCAGCGCGGCGAAGCCCCAGACGCCCACGCGCCAGCCCTGCGACTGCGCCAGCGCCTGGCCGATGGGCGCGGCGATCATCGCGCCCAGCGAGCCGGCGGCCGAGACGATGCCCAGCACCGTGCTGCGCATCAGCACCGGCACCGGGCGCGAGGCCGCGGCCAGCGCCAGCGCGCTGCCGTTGCAGGCCAGCGCGGCGCCGATGGCCACGCCGGCACCCAGCACCACGCCCAGCACGCTGCCGGCGGTGGCCAGCAGCACCAGGCCTAGCGCGTAGAGCAATGCGCCGCCCACCATCAGCCGCCGCATGCCCAGGCGCACGGCCCAGGCGCCGGCCAGCGGCTGCAGCAGGCCCCAGGCCAGGTTCTGCACCGCGATGGCCGCGGTGAAGTCGGAGACGCGGATGCCGAGGTCGCGCGTCAGCGGCGGCATGAAGAGGCCCAGGCTCTGGCGCAGGCCCATCGCCAGGCTCAGCATCACCGAGGCGCCGATCAGGATCGCCAGGCCCGGACGCAGCGCGCGAAAAGTCGACATGATGGGGGCCGATTCTGACGGCATCGCCGCGATCGGACCGGGCGCGGCTGTCGAAACCGCGGCGGCTCGATCGTCGTGACCCCGACGCCACCCCACCAGGAGACGCTGCCATGTCCTCCATGCCCCGCTTGCGTGTCGAAAGCCTCTCGCTGTCGATCGACGGCTTCGGCGCCGGCCCCGACCAGAGCCTGGAACACCCGATGGGCCGCGGCGGCATGGCGCTGCACGATTGGGCCTTGGCGACGCGCACCTTCCACCGCCGCGTGCTGGGCCGCGACGGCGGCGCGGCCGACGGCGTGGACGAAGGCTTCGCCGCGCGCGGCTTCGAGGGCCTGGGCGCCTGGATCCTCGGCCGCAACATGTTCGGCCCGGTGCGCGGCCCCTGGCCCGACGAGCGCTGGCAGGGCTGGTGGGGCGACGAGCCGCCGTACCACGTGCCGGTGTTCGTGCTGACGCACCACGCGCGGCCGGCGCTGGCGATGAAGGGCGGCACCACCTTCCACTTCGTGACCGAGGGCCTCCACGCGGCGCTGGAGCAGGCCCGCGCCGCGGCCGGCGCCCTGGACGTGCGGCTGGGCGGCGGCGTGTCCTGCATCCGCGAATCCCTGCAGGCGCGGCTGGTCGACCACCTGCACCTGGCGCTGTCGCCGGTGCTGCTGGGCCGCGGCGAGCCGCTGCTGGCCGGGCTGGACCTGCCGGGCTTGGGCTACCGCTGCGCGCAGGTGACGGCCGGCGAGCGCGCCACGCACGTCGTCATCGAACGCGCCTGACGTCGAGCAAATGTGGCTCCGCCACTTTGCTTGACCCCCGCGGGGGGCGGGCTGGGCGCAGCCCGGCCCTGGGGGTGCTCAAAGATCGGTGCGCAGCTTCCAGATCTCCGGGAACAGCACGGTGTCCAGCATCTTGCGCAGGTAGCCCACGCCGCTGGTGCCGCCGGTGCCGCGCTTGAAGCCGATGATGCGCTCCACCGTCGTCACGTGGCGGAAGCGCCAGAGCCGGAACGCGTCTTCCAGGTCGGTCAGCTCCTCGCCCAGCTGGTACAGGTCCCAGTGCGCCTCGGGGTCGCGGTAGACCTGCAGCCAGGCGGCTTCCACCGCGTCGTCGGCCACATACGGCTGGGTCCAGTCGCGCTGCAGATGGCTTGGCGGCACGGGCAGGCCGCGGCGCGCCAGCAGCCGCAAGGCCTCGTCGTACAGCGACGGCGCCTCGTAGGCCGCGCGCACCTGGGCCAGGCGCTCGGGCGCGTGCTCGTGGGGCCGCAGCATCGCGGCGTTCTTGTTGCCCAGGCTGAACTCGATGCAGCGGTACTGCCAGCTCTGGAAGCCGCTGCTCTGCGCGAGGTAGGGGCGGATCGCGCTGTACTCGGGCGGCGTCATCGTCGCCAGCACGTCCCAGGCATGGACCAGTTGCTCCATGATGCGCGAGACGCGCGCCAGCATCTTGAAGGCCGGCGCCAGCCGGTCCTGCGACACGTTGGCGATCGCGGCCTGCAGCTCGTGCAGCATCAGCTTCATCCACAGCTCGCTGGTCTGGTGCTGCACGATGAACAGCATCTCGTCGTGGCCGGGCGACAGCGGGTGCTGGGCCGACAGCACCTGGTCCAGGTGCAGGTAGTCGCCATAGCTCATGCTGCGGCTGAAGTCGAGCTGCGCGCGCTCGGCGTGCACCACGTCTTCGCCGCGCTCGGGGTTGCTGCTGGACATCGAAAGCTCCTTCATCAGGTGACGGCGTGGCGCTGGTGGAAGCGGGGCTGGCGCCATTCTTCCGACGCCAGCACCTGGCGCAGATGTTCGGCGGCATCCCAGGCGTCGACGAAGCGCGTGTACAGCGGCGTGAAGCCGAAGCGCAGGATATCGGGCATGCCGGCGCCGTCGCCGGCGCGGAAGTCGCCGACCACGCCGCGCGCGATCAGCGCCTGCACGATCGCGTAGGCGCCGTCGTCGCGCGCCAGGCAGACCTGCGAGCCGCGCAGCGCCGGATCCTGCGGCGAGACCAGGCGCAGACCGTGGCCGCCGCAGCGCGATGCCACCAGGCCGGCGAAGACGTCGGTCAGCGCCAGCGACTTGGCGCGCAGCGCGGCCATGCCGCCCAGGCTTTCGGCGGCCAGCACGGTGTCGACGCCGCATTCCAGCGCGCTCATCGCCAGCACCGCCGGCGTGCCGCACAGGTAACGCGCAATGCCGGCGGCCGGCCGGTAGCCGGGGTTGAACTCGAACGGCGCCGCATGCCCCATCCAGCCGGCCAGCGGCTGCCAGAAGCGGTCGGCATGGCGCGGGTGCGCCCACACGAAGGCCGGCGCGCCGGGGCCGCCGTTCAGGTACTTGTAGCCGCAGCCGATCGAAAAATCAGCGCCGTCGCGCAGCAGGTCCACCGGCACCGCCCCGGCGCTGTGCGCCAGGTCCCAGACCACCAGCGCGCCGGCCGCGTGCGCCGCCTGCGACAGCGCCGCCATGTCGTGCATGTGCCCGGTGCGGTAGTTGACGTGGGTCAGCATCAGCACCGCGACGCCGCCGCGCGCCAGCCGCGCCGGCAGCTCGTCGGGCTCGGCCAGTTCCAGCGCATCGCCGCGCTCGCGCGCCAGCGCCTCGGCGATGTAGAGGTCGGTGGGGAAGTTGCTGCGCTCCGACAGGATCACGCGGCGTTCCGGCGCGTCGGCCGCCGCGATCGCCAGCGCCGCGGCCAGCACCTTGAAGAGGTTGACCGAGGTCGAATCGGCGCAGACGAGCTGCCCCGCGCCGGCGCCGACCAGGCGCGCGATCTTGTCGCCCACGCGCTGCGGCAGCGCGATCCAGCCGGCCTGGTTCCAGCTGCCGATCAGGCCGCGGCCCCATTCGTCCTGCACCACCTGCTGCACGCGCGCCGCGGTCGCGCGCGGCAGCACGCCCAGCGAATTGCCGTCGAGGTAGATCAAGTCCGGCGGGAGCTCGAACTGGTCGCGCAAGGTACGCAACGGATCGGCGGCGTCCAGCGCCAGTGCGGCTTCGCGGGTGGTGGGCACTTCAGCGGTCATCACGGCTCCCATCACAGTTCCCTCAGGACGGCGCGCACCGGCGAGGCGTCGGCGGCGCTCAGTTTCAGCGGCAGGGCGATCAGCTCGTAGTCGCCTTCGGGCACGTCGTCCAGCAGCAGGTTCTCCAGCACGCGCAGGCCGCGGTGGCGGATCACCTGGTGGCTGGGCAGCGTCTTGCTCTCGGCGGGGTCGATGCTGGCGCTGTCGATGCCCACCAGCAGCACGCCGGCGTCGGCCAGGCGCTCCAGCGTCTGGGGCGCGAAGGCGGGCAGGTCGGTGTCGAAGCGCTCCTGCGGCATGCGCTCGTAGCAGCGCAGCAGCACGCGCGGCGGCAGGTCCTGCAGCGCCGGTATCGCATGGGCCAGGTGCTCCCACTGCAGCAGGGGGCCGCGGCCGATCGCGTGGATCACGCGGCAGCGGCCGAGGTAGGGCTCCAGCGGCAGCGCGCCGACCGCGACGCCGTCGGGGCTGTAGTGCAGCGGC
This sequence comes from Rubrivivax sp., assembly GCA_047602205.1. Classification (GTDB taxonomy): domain Bacteria; phylum Pseudomonadota; class Gammaproteobacteria; order Burkholderiales; family Burkholderiaceae_C; genus Rubrivivax. The sequence continues at coordinate 4,837,454 of JASGHX010000001.1, forward strand.
GCGTCGGCATGCGCGCCGACGTGCGGCGACAGCGTGATCGCGCTGACGTTGACGGGGCAGCCCGGAGCCAGCGTCGCGGTCCAGGCCTGGCGGTATTCGGTGTCGCCGGGAAAGACCGGCGAGCCGGCGTGCACCGGCGGCGAGATGTCCCAGAGTCGTCGTGCGGGCGGCACCGCCGTCTCCCGAAATAGTTGACAACTAAACTATATCGCCAAAGAATGCCGCCGATCGCACTGCCCGGAGCGAATGCTGCATGGCCCCCAGCGCCCACGTCGACACCTTCGCCCGCGACCACCTGCCGCCGCCCTCGGCGCTGCCCGAGTTCCTGTTCGACGGACCTGAGCTGCAGCTGCCGCCGCGGCTGAACGTCGCCGCCGAGCTGCTGGACGCCTGGGTGGCGCAAGGCCAGGGCGGACGCCTGTGCGTGCAGGGCGAGATCGACGGACGGCCCGTGCGCTGGACCTACGCCGAGCTGCAGGACAAGGCCAACCGCATCGCGCGCGTGCTGGTGCACGAGATGGGCCTGGTGAGCGGCAACCGCGTGCTGCTGCGCGGCGCCAACTCGCCGATGATGGCGGCCTGCTGGTTCGGCGTGATCAAGGCGGGCGGCATCGCGGTGGGCACGATGCCGCTGCTGCGCGAACGCGAGCTGACGCCCATCGTCGAGAAGGCGCAGGTCACGCACGCGCTGTGCGACGCGCGGCTGGCCGATGCGCTGGAGGCCGTGCGCACCGGCAGCCCGCAACTGGCGCAGGTGTTGTGCTTCAACGGCGGCGATGGCCCCGGCTCTTTGGAAGCGGCGATGGCCGCGCAGCCGCCGCAGTTCAGCACCGTCGACACCGCGGCCGACGACTGCGCGCTGATCGCCTTCACCTCCGGCACCACCGGCGTGCCCAAGGGAACGATGCACTTCCACCGCGACGTGATCGCCGCCTGCCGCTGCTGGCCGCCGCACGTGCTGCGCGCGCGGCCGGACGACGTCTTCATCGGCAGCCCGCCGCTGGCCTTCACCTTCGGGCTGGGCGGGCTGCTGATGTTTCCGCTGTCCATCGGCGCCAGCACCGTGCTGATCGAGAAAGCCACGCCCGACGTGCTGCTGCAGGCCATCGCGCGCTACCGGGCCAGCGTCTGCTTCACCGCGCCGACCTCGTACCGCGCGATGGCGGCGCAGGTGCAGCAGCACGACTTGTCGTCCTTGCGCAAATGCGTCTCGGCCGGCGAGGCGCTGCCGGCGGCGACGCGCCTGCTGTGGAGAGAAGCCACCGGCATCGAGATGATCGACGGCATCGGCTCCACCGAGATGTTCCACATCTTCATCAGCGCCGACGAAGCCCAGGCTCGCCCCGGCGCCACCGGCTTGCCGGTGCCCGGCTACCGCGCCTGCGTGCTGGACGAGCAGGGCCGCCCGCTGCCGCCCGGCCAGGTAGGCCGCCTGGCGGTGAAAGGCCCCACCGGCTGCAAGTACCTGGCCGACGAGCGCCAGGCGAACTACGTGCAGAACGGCTGGAACCTGACCGGCGACGCCTACCTCGTCGACACCGACGGCCAGTACGTTTACCAGGCGCGCACCGACGACATGATCGTCAGCGGCGGCTACAACATCGCCGGCCCCGAGGTGGAAGGCGCGCTGCTGCTGCACCCCGCGGTGGCCGAATGCGGCGTGATCGGCGCGGCCGACGAGGCCCGTGGCCAGATCGTCCAGGCCTTCGTCGTGCTGAAGCCCGGCTTCGTCGGCGACGACGCGCTGGTCAAGGAACTGCAGGACTTCTGCAAGCAGACCATCGCCCCGTTCAAGTACCCGCGCGCGATCGAGTTTCGCGCCAGCCTGCCGCGCACCGAGACCGGCAAGCTGCAGCGGTTCAGGCTGCGGGACCCCGCCTGATCGCTTGTGCTAGCGTCAACGCCATGACCCTGCCCACCACCGTCACCCCCAGCCGCCTGGGCGCCAAGCTCGATGCCGCCGCTGCCGCGGTCGAAGCCAAGCTGATCGCCTGGCGGCGCGACTTCCACCAGCACCCCGAGCTGGGCAACCGCGAGACGCGCACCGCGGGCATCGTCGCCGACCATCTGCGCGCGCTGGGGTTGGACGAGGTGCGCACCGGCGTCGCGCACACCGGCGTCGTCGGGCTGCTGAAGGGCGCGCTGCCGGGTCCGGTGGTGGCGCTGCGCGCCGACATGGATGCGCTGCCGGTGACCGAAGAGGTGGACCTGCCGTTCGCATCCAAGCAGCGCAGCACCTGGAACGGCGAGGCCGTCGGCACCATGCACGCCTGCGGGCACGACTGCCACACCGCGATCCTGATGGCGGTGGCCGAGGTGCTGGCCGGGCTGCGCGCCGAGCTGCGCGGCAGCGTCAAGTTCATCTTCCAGCCCGCCGAGGAGATGCCGCCGCAAGGCGAGGACGGCGGCGCGAAGATGATGATCGAGGAAGGCGCGCTGCAGAACCCGGTGCCGCAGGCGATCTTCGGGCTGCACGTGACCTCGCGCCAGAACACGGGCTTCCTGGGCTACCGCTCGGGGCCGACGATGGCCAGCTCCGACCGCTTCAGCATCACGGTGCACGGCCGCCAGACGCACGGCGCCGCGCCCTGGCTGGGCGTGGACCCCATCGTCACCTCGGCGCAGGTGGTGCTGGGGCTGCAGACCGTGGTCAGCCGCGGGCTGGACATCTCGCGCGAGCCGGCGGTGGTGACGGTGGGCATGATCAAGGGCGGCGTGCGCGAGAACATCATCCCCGACAACGTGGAGATGCGCGGCACCATCCGCACCTTCGACGAGGCGATGCGCGACGAGGTGCACGAGCGCGTGACCACGCTGGCCGAGGCCGTGGCGCGCGGCTCGCGCGCGGGCTGCAAGGTCTGCATCGAGAAGAACTATCCGGTCACCGTCAACGACCCCGCGCTGACGGCGCTGATGCTGCCGACGCTGCAGCGCGTGGCGGGCGAGCAGCAGGTGCAGAACGTGCCCAAGGTCACCGGCTCGGAGGACTTCTCGTACTTCCAGCGCCTGGTACCGGGACTGTTCTTCTTCGTCGGCGTCACGCCGCCGGGGCAGGACCCGGCCAAGGCCGCGCCCAACCATTCGCCGCGCTTCGCGGTCGACGAGAGCGCGCTGCTGTTGGGCCTGCGCTCGCTGCTGCACCTGAGCTGCGATTTCCTGGAGGCCGGCGCCGCAAGCTAGCCGGGCGTGCTGGGCGAGAATCCGCCTCCGTTTCGCCGCACTGCCTGCGCGGGGCCTGCCACGGGTCCCGCCCTTCGATGAATGCCTGATCTGTTCGACCCGCCCGCGCCCGATCCGCAAGATCCGGCGGACCCGGCGGACGCCATCGCGCTGGCCGACTACGCCGAGCGCGCCTACCTCGAATACGCGCTGTCGGTCGTCAAGGGCCGCGCGCTGCCGGACGTCTGCGATGGCCAGAAGCCCGTGCAGCGCCGCATCCTGTTCGCGATGGAGCGCATGGGCTTGGCCTTCACGCCGCCGGGCGGGCCCAAGCCGGTGAAAAGCGCGCGCGTGGTCGGCGACGTGCTGGGCAAGTACCACCCGCACGGCGACCAGGCCGCGTACGAGGCGCTGGTGCGCATGGCGCAGGGTTTCAGCCAGCGCTACCCGCTGATCGACGGCCAGGGCAACTTCGGCAGCCGCGACGGCGACGGCGCCGCGGCGATGCGCTACACCGAGGCGCGGCTGGCGCCGATTGCGCGGCTGCTGCTGGACGAGCTGGACGAAGGCACGGTCGACTTCCAGCCCAACTACGACGGCTCGCACGAAGAGCCGCGGCTGCTGCCGGCGCGGCTGCCGTTCGCGCTGCTCAACGGCGCCAGCGGCATCGCGGTGGGCATGGCCACCGAGGTACCCAGCCACAACCTGCGCGAGCTGGCGGCGGCCACCGTCGCGCTGCTGCGCAACGACAAGCTGCCCGACGACGAGCTCTACGCGCTGCTGCCCGGGCCCGACTTCCCCGGCGGCGGACAGCTCATCAGCAGCGCGGCCGACATCCGGGCTGCGTACTCATCCGGCCGCGGCAGCCTGAAGCTGCGCGCGCGCTGGAGCATCGAGGATCTGGCGCGCGGCCAGTGGCAGCTGGTCGTCAACGAGCTGCCGCACGGCACCAGCACGCAGAAGGTGCTGGAAGAGATCGAGGAGCTGACCAACCCCAAGCTCAAGCTCGGCAAGAAGGCGCTGACGCAGGAGCAGCTCCAGTTGAAGCAGACCGTGCTGGCGGTGCTGGACGCGGCGCGCGACGAGTCGAGCAAGGACGCGCCGGTGCGCCTGGTGTTCGAACCCAAGAGCCGCACGGTGGACGCGCAGGAGCTGGCCAACACGCTGCTCGCGCACACCAGCCTGGAGACCAGCGTCAGCGTCAACCTGACGGCGATCGGCCTGGACGGCAAGCCGGTGCAGAAGAGCCTGCGCCAGATGCTGCTGGAGTGGACCGAGTTCCGCCAGGTCACCGTGGCGCGGCGCACGCGCCACCGGCTGGACAAGGTGCTGGACCGCATCCACGTGCTGGAAGGCCGCCAGCTGGTGCTGCTGAACATCGACGAGGTGATCCGTATCATCCGCAACGCCGACGAGCCCAAGCCGGCGCTGATCGAGCGCTTCCGCTTGAGCGACCGGCAGGCGGAGGACATCCTCGAGATCCGCCTGCGGCAATTGGCGCGGCTGGAGGCGATCCGCATCGAGCAGCAGTTGAAGGATCTGCGCGACGAGCGCAAGAAGCTCGAAGACATCCTCGGCAGCCCGGCGGCGCTGAAGCGCACGGTGATCAAGGAGATCGAGGCCGACGCCAAGCAGTACGGCGACGAGCGCCGCACGCTGATCCAGGAAGAGCGGCGCGCGGTCGCCGAGGTCAAGGTGGTCGACGAGCCGGTCACCGTGGTGGCCAGTCTGAAGGGCTGGGTGCGCGCGCTGAAGGGCCACGAGGTCGATGCCGGCGCGCTGGCCTTCAAGGCGGGCGACGCGCTCTACGGCGTGTTCCCCTGCCGCAGCGTCGATACGCTGCTGGTCTTCGGCAGCAACGGGCGCGTCTACAGCGTGCCGGTCTCGGCGCTGCCCGGCGGCCGCGGCGACGGCGTGCCGATCACCACGCTGATCGAGCTGGAGACCGGCAGCAGCATCGCCCACTACTGGGCCGGCGTGGCCGATCAGGTGCTGCTGCTGGCCAACACCAGCGGCTTCGGGCTGCTGGCCAAGGCCGGCGATCTGCACGGCCGCAACAAGGGCGGCAAGGGCTTCCTGACGCTGGAGGCCAGCGACAAGCCGCTGCCGCCGGTGGCCGTGCCGCCCGGCCATGCGCAGGTGGCCTGCCTGGCGCTGGACGGCCGGCTGCTGGCCTTCGGCCTGGACGAACTGCGGCTGCAGTCTGGCGGCGGCCGCGGGCTGACGCTGATGGACGTCGACGCGAAGACGCCGCTCGTTTCGGTCGCCAGCTTCGCCGACGCGCTGCGCGTGCTGGGCCAGGGCCGCGGCGGCAAGGCCAAGGAAGAGCTGCTCAAGGGCGCGGCGCTGGAAGGCCATAGCGCCAAGCGTGCGCGCAAGGGGCGCAAGGTGGAGGGCTTCGTGAAGCCGCAGCGCGTGCTGGCGCCTTGACGCGGGCTGCCCCGCGCAGCCACCATGTCGTCCCGCCTCCAAGGCCCCGTCGGGCGGCTGACGGGGGCAGGCGCCATTCGCAAACCTTCGCGAGGTTCTCATGGCTGACAGCGACAAGGTGTTCGCGGGCTCGATCCCGAAGCTCTACGACACGCTGATGGTCCCGCTGATCTTCGACGCCTATGCCGCCGACCTGGCGCAGCGCGCCGCCGCCGGCTCGCCCCGCGCGGTGCTGGAAACGGCGGCCGGCAGCGGCGCCGTCACGCGCGCGTTGGCACCGCTGCTCGGCGCCGGCGTGCGCTACGTGGCGACCGACCTCAACCAGCCCATGCTCGACCACGCCGCCGCCCGGCAGGGCGCCGACGACCGCATCGAATGGCGGCAGGCGGACGCGCTGGCGCTGCCGTTCGAGGACGCCTGCTTCGACGCCGTCTGCTGCCAGTTCGGCGCGATGTTCTTTCCCGACCGGGCCGCCGGCTATGCCGAGGCGCGGCGCGTGCTGCGGCCGGGCGGGCGCTTCGTCTTCAACGTCTGGGACCGGATCGAAGACAACGCCTTCGCCGACGAGGTCACCCAGGCCGTGGCCGCGCTGTTCCCGCACGACCCGCCGCGCTTCCTGGCCCGCACGCCGCACGGCTATCACGACCTCGCGCTGATCCGCGCGGACCTGCGCCGCGCCGGCTTCGCCGACTTCGCGATCGAGACGGTGGAGAAGGTGAGCCGCGCGGACTCGGCACGCGCGGCCGCCATCGCCTATTGCCAGGGCACGCCGCTGCGCAGCGAGATCGAGGCGCGCGACGCCGGCGCGCTGCCGCTGGCGACCGACCGCGCGGCCGAGGCGATCGCCGGCCGCCACGGCCGAGACGGCCCGGTGGCCGGCAAGATCCAGGCGCACGTGATCGTGGCGATGCGCTAGCCGTCTTGCCGATCCGGGCCGCGGCCTGGCCGGCCTCACAATGGCCGCCGGTGACAGCGACGAGGAGACAAGACCGGTGACGACGCCGCTGTGGCGGCAGCGCGAATACATGCTGCTGTGGAGCGGCCAGGTCGTCACGACGCTGGGCGCGCAGGCCTCGGGCATCATCTACCCGCTGCTGGTGCTGGCGCTGACGAACTCGCCGGCGCAGGCGAGCTGGGCCAGCGCGCTGCGCATGCTGCCCTACCTGGTGCTGATCCTGCCGGTGGGCGTGCTGATCGACCGCTGGGACCGGCGCCGCGTGATGCTGATCTGCCACGTCGCGCGCGGCCTCGCGGTGGCCAGCCTGCCGCTGGCGATGGCGCTGGACCGGCTGGTGGTGGGCCACATCTACGCGGTGGCGGTGATCGAAGGCGCGCTGCACGTGTTCTTCAACATCGCCGAGACCGCGGCGCTGGCGCGCGTGGTCGACGCGCGCCGGCTGCCGCAGGCCACGGCGCAGAACCAGGCGGGCTTCGCCACCGCCAACATCGTCGGGCCGGCGCTGGGCACCTGGCTGTACCAGGCGGTGGGGCGTGGTTTTCCCTTCGTCGTCGACGCGATCAGCCACGCACTGGGCGCGGTGGCGATCTGGCGGCTGCGCAGCTCGTTCGCGCCGGCGCGCGACGCGGTGCATGCGCCGATGGTGGCCGCGGTGATCGAGGGCCTGCGCTGGCTGTGGCGGCAGCGCGTGGTGCGCGACATGGCCCTCATCACCTGCGGCGCCAACTTCGTCGCCGCGGCGCTGCCGCTGCTGCTGATCGTGCGCGGCCGCGAGATCGGCGCCAGCGAGGCGCAGATCGGCCTCGTGTTCTCGCTCGGCGGGCTGGGCGCCATCATCGGCGCGCTGCTGGGCGGCGCGATGGCGCGCGCCTTGAGCTTCGGCCAGGCCATCGTGCTGAGCCTGGGCGTGCGCGCCTTGTGCATCCCGCTCTTCCTGCTGTGCCCGGGGCCCTGGTCGCTGGGGCTGGTGTGGGGCGTGGCGATGCTCTTCGGCCCGCTGTACGACGTGGTGCAGTTCAGCTACCGGCTGGCGCTGATCCCCGACGGGCTGCAGGGCCGCGTCAACAGCGGCTTCCGGCTGTTCGCCTTCCTGCTCAACCCGGCCGGCGCCGCGCTGTGCGGCAGCCTGCTGGAGCGCGGCGGCAGCCCCTGGGCCGTGGCGGTGTTCGGCGCGAGCTGCGCCGCACTGGCGTTGGGTGCGCGACTGGACCCCGCGATCCGGCACGCCGTGCGGCCGAGCTGAGCGGCGCGCCGCGCCGTACACTGCCGACGCGCACCGAGGAGGTGCCGCGATGCCACCCACCCGCTTCGAACTGCTGCAGCGCATGCCGATCTTCGGTGCGCTGCGCGACGACACGCTGGACTTCCTGGTCGGCCTGGCGCAGCCGCTGGCCGTGCCGGCGCAGGGCTGGTTCTTCCGCGAAGGCGATGCGGCCGACGCCTTGTTCGTGCTGGAGATGGGCAGCGCGACGGTGCTGAAGGGCTGGGACGGCCGCCCGGTGGTGCTGAACCGGCTGCACCTGGGCGACTGCTTCGGCGAGATGGCGCTGATGGACCTGCAGCCGCGCAGCGCCTCGGTGCGCGCCGACGAGGACTGCCGCGCGCTGCGCCTGGGCAGCGACGACCTCTATCGGCTGTACGCGCACGACCTGGAGCAGTTCACGCTGATCCAGATGAACATGGGGCGCGAGGTCAGCCGGCGGCTGCGCATCGCCGACGAGCGGCTGTTCAGCATCACGATGCGGGCGGCCGCGGGCTGAGCGCGGGCGGCTGGCGCTACAGTCGCTGCAGTGCACAGCGATCAGGGAGTTGCCGATGCCTTTCATATACGACGTTAAATGCGGGGTGAGCCGGGCCGCCATCGCCGCGGCCTTTGCGCTGGCGTTGGCCGCCTGCGGCGGCGGTGGCGGCTCGCCCCCGGCGACGCCGCTGCCGGCCACGCTGACGGCCACCGTACCGGCCACGGCCGAGCCCGGTGCCGCGGTGACGCTCGCCACCGCGCTCACCGCGGGCGACGACCTGCACTACGCCTGGGCCTTCGGCGACGGCGGCACCAGCAGCGACCGCGCCCCATCGCACGCCTGGGCCGCTGCCGGCCGCTACGCCTGGACGCTGACGGTCAGCAACGGCGCGGGCCAGAGCGTCGGCACCGGCGGCACGCTGCAGGTCGGCTGGTTCCAGCGCCTGTCCGGCGCGCAGTGCAGCGGCGCCAATGCGTCGGGCTGGTGCTGGCAGGGCGCGGGCAGCGAGCCCTTCGCCACCGACGTGCACTGCGCCGACGCGCAGCACTGCGTGGCCGTCGGCGCGCTGGGGCAGACGGCCTCCACCGGCGACGGCGGCCGCACCTGGACGCTGTCGCACGTGCCTTCGGCGGGCGAGACCTTGCGGCGCGTGCGCATGGCCGATGCGAACACGGCCTATGCGTTCGGCCTCGGCGGCCGCACCGTGTGGCGCAGCCGCGATGGCGGCAAGACCTGGGCGCTGGCGGCGCAGCCGTCCGTGCCGCTGCTGCAGTCTCCGTTCGGCGACCCCGGCCGCGTCTGGACCCTGGACGCGCAGACCGTGGTGGCCTCGGCCAACGACGGCTGGATCAGCCGCGACGGCGGCAGCACCTGGACGGCGCTGCCGCTGCAGGTGATCGACGTCACCGCCAACGGCTTCCTGTGGCGCAACGGCGACACGGCGGTCTCGTCCGACCAGGGGCAGACGCTGCGTCCGGTGCCGGCCGGCCTGCAGGCCAATGGCCGCTACCGGCTGGTGCTGGCGCGGCTGGGCAGCGATGCCCAGCAACTGCGCCTGCTGGTGCGCGAGTCGGTGCCCACCGATCCGTCGGTCGCGGCGCGGCTGCTGATGTTGAGCAGCGCCGACGGCGGCCAGAGCTTCACCGAGTCGGTGCTGCCGCTGCCGGCGGGCATCGATCCTGCCGCGGTCGGCGCGGCCGTGCTGCACGCCGACGGCCGCGCCGACGCCGTGGCCGCGACCTCGACGCAAGGCTGGTGGCTGCACAGCGGCAACGGCGGCCAGAGCTGGACCGCGCAGCCGCTGGTCACCCAGGACGGACGGCGCTTCGCCGGCGGCAGCTTCAGCAGCGACGGCAGCGCGCTGTTGCTGCGCGTGGCCGACCTGGCGCTGGATGCCGACGGCAACCGCGGCCGCGTCGAGCGGCTGGACTTGCAGACCGGGCAGCGCCGCGCCGTCAGCGACGATGGGGTCGCGCTGAGCCAGGTCGCCGTCGACGGCTTGGCCGGCAGCCTGCTGTTCAGGCAGCAGGGCAGCCGCGTCGTCGACGTGACGGCCGACGGCGGCAGCACCTGGACGGCCCTGCCCAAGGCCGGCGCGCCGGCGGCAGTGCCGGTGGGACGGACGCTGTTCTTCGATGCGCGGCAAGGGCTGTCGGTGAGCGGCATCACGGTCTCGCGCACCGGCGATGGCGGCTGGACCTGGCAGCCCGTGTCCGGCGTTGCGCCCGGCCTGCCCGGCGACCGCTGGCAGTTGCTGGCCGACGGCTCGGTGCTGCTGCAGGGCAACCCCGATGTCCACCGCAGCAGCGACCGCGGCCAGACTTGGAGCCTGGTGCCGACGCCGGCGCCGCGCTCGCCCGGCGAAGCTTTCTTCGACGGCAGCCGCGGCTGGGCCGCCACCTGTACGATGGTGCCGCCGGGCAGCACCAACTGCGTCGTCGGTCTGCAGCGCACGATCGACGGCGGCCAGAGCTGGCAGGCCGTGACGGTGCCCGCGGGCGTGTCGCTGATCCGCCGCCTGGCCTTCGTCTCGGCCACCGAAGGCGTGCTGCAGGCCTTCGACGGCAGCGTCTGGTGGACCGCCGACGGCGGCCTGTCGTGGACCCGCGCATCGACGCTGGACGCCGCCGGCGCCGGCAGCCCCGCGCTGGCTCAGGGCCAACTAGTCGCCGACCGCAGCGGCACGCTGTGGATGCTGGGCGGCACCGCCGCCAACGACGTGTTGTTGCGCAGCACCGACCGCGGCCGCAACTGGCGCGCGATGGCGCTGCCGATGACGCCGTCCGCCGACGGCAACCCGCGGCTGCTGGACGTGGCCAGCCCCGACGGCCAGCGCGTCTGGGCGGTCGGCCGCGGCGGGCTGGTGCTGGCCTCCGGCGACGGCGGCGCGCAGTGGCGCGCGCAGGCGAGCGGCACGCTGCTGGACCTGAGTGCGGTGTCGGCGCTGGACGCGCAGACCGCCTGGATCACGGCGGGCGAACTGGTGCTTACCACCTCCACCGGCGGCGATTGATCGACCGTTCAGAGGAGGATCCTTGGGATGTCTGGACAGGCCCCCGGCGGGGATTTCGTCCCCGCGGCCGACCTACTTTCTTTGCGGGTGCAAAGAAAGTAGGCAAAGAAAGCACCTTGGAACACAACACCCCCGGCTCGTTCTTCGGTGACCGATCGCTGCGCTCCGGGCGGTGGTAGTGACAGTTCTCGCAAAGTCTTGCTCGACAGCGCCGACTGTTCACCAGAGGAGGATCGCGAGCGGCGTCACGCTGGACCACCGTCCGCAAGCCAGGCGCAGGAAGCGGTGGCATGCGTTGCGGACGGTGGTCCAGCGTGACCAAGCACCGTCTCGCCTGGGCGGTGAACAGTCGGCGCTGTCGAGCAAGGCTTTGCGAGAGCATCGAGTGACAGCTACATCGAGCGCAGCGAGCGATCTGCACCCGACGAGCCGTGGGTGTTGCATGGGAGGTGCTTTCTTTGCTTCCTTTCTTTGCACCCGCAAAGAAAGGGAGTCGGCCGCCGGGTCGAAATCCCGGCCGGGGGCCTCAGCACGCGAAGAAAGAACGATCAAAGCGCACCAGAGTGAATGCAAAGCCGCATGAAGACCACGGGCCGCTGCCTGCCGCGTCAAGGCAAGGGCAGCGGCTTGCCTTCCGCCGACGCCGGCGTCGCCACGCCCAGCAGCCGCGCCAGCGTGGGCGCGAGGTCCGCGGTCTCCACGCGCTGGTCCACGCGCGCAGCCTTGAGCCAGCGCGGGCCGTACATCAGGATCGGCACGTGCGTGTCGTACGGGTGCGGCGAGCCGTGCGTGGCGTTGGAGCTCGACGAGGTGAACATCCAGTTCGGCTTCAGCGCGTACTGCACGTCGCCCGAGCGCTCGCGGTGCCAGGACCTGGCCATCGCGTCGAAGAAGGGCGCGCCGGCGCGGCTGCCGCTTTCCAGCTCCTGCCGCGTGTAGGCCGCGACGACGGCCGGCTCGGCCGCCAGCGTGGCGCGGGCGGCCTCGGCCACGGCGGCCAGCTCGAGGTTCTTCTGCGCCAGCAGCGCGCGGTCGATCACCAGCGCCGACGCCGAGAAGAAGCGCCCGAGCTGGGGCACGCCGAAGCGCTGCTCCAGCGCGGCGTTGACGCGGCCCAGCAGCTCGCTGCCCGACTGCCGGCCGGCGTCCAGCCCGCGCATGCGGCTGACCTCGGGCGCCGGCATGAAGCCGTGGTCGGCGGTCAGCACTGCGACGTAGCGGTCCTTGCCCACCGCCGCGTCCAGGTCGCGGAAGAAGGCCTGCAGTTGCCGGTCGAGGTGCAGGAAGTGGTCGTGCGACAGCCGCGACTCGGCGCTCCAGTAGTGGTTGACGTAGTCGTGGCCCGACAGGCTGACCGAGAGGATGTCGGTCGCGTCGCGCTGGCCCAGCCGCTCGCCGGCGACGGCGGCGCGCGCGAAGGCCAGCGACATCTCGTCGACGAAGGGGCTGCGCAGCAGGCTGCCGTAGAACGCCGGCGCCGGCTGCTCCAGCGCCGCGCCCATCGTCATCGGCAGCTTGCCGGGCCGGGTGCCGAACCAGGGCTGGTTGTCGCCCAGCGAGCGGGCGTAGTCGGCATCGGCCAGCGCCGGCTTCCAGTCGGCCTTGAAGTAGCGGTCGGCCGGGCGCGCGGCGTTGAAGGCGTCGACCCAGGCCGGGTGCGCCGGCATGTAGTAGGTGCTGGACGCGAAGGAACCCGTCTCCGACATGTACATGTAGGCCGTGCCGGCGTGGCCGCCGGGCAGGATCGCGCCGCGGTCCTTGCCCGAGATCGCGATCACCTTGGACTGCGGCGTCGCGCGGCGCAGCACGTCGCCCACGGTCTCGGCGCGCAGGTTGGCGGGGCTGGTGCCGTCGAGCTTGGCGGTCTTGTGGCCGATGTAGGTGTAGCGCGTGTCGCCGGTGCAGTACACGCGCTCGCCGGTCGCGATGTCGCGCCAGTCGTTGCCGATGATGCCGCTCTGGTGCGGGTAGGCGCCGGTCAGCATCGTCGCGTGGCCGGCGGCGGTCACCGTGTAGGCATAACCGTAATGGGCATCGGCAAACCAGGTGCCGCGGTCGAGGAAGCGCGCAAAGCCGTCAGGCTGCAACTGGTCGCGGTAGCCGGTGACCTGGCGCATCGGCAGGCCGTCGACGACGAGGAAGACCAGCAGCTTGGGCCGCGGCTGGGCGGCGGTGGCGGATGGGCCGCCGGCCGGCGCCGCGCAAGCCGCCAGCAGCGCGGCCAGCGCCAGGGCCGCGAACGAGCGCTTGTTCAGTGAAAAGGCAGGCATCGTGTCGGTATCGGGTTTTGGTGAACGCGGCCAAGGTAGGTGCGCAAAGGTGTGCGTGCAAGCGGTGAATCCCCAGCCCCGGCCCGGCTCCCGGGCTGCGGGATGGGGGTAGACTGCCCCGGTCCGCTCGACAGGCCGACCGCTGCAGCAGCGCTCGGCGGCGCAAGGAGACAAGGTTTGCAGCCCAGCAACGTGGCCGATCCGGCCTACTTCCACAAGGTGGTGGACTGTCAGTGGGCGTGCCCCGCGCACACCCCCGTCCCCGAATACATCCGCTTGATCGCGCAGGGGCGTTACGACGACGCCTACATGGTCAACTGGGTCAGCAACGTCTTCCCCGGCATCCTGGGCCGCACCTGCGACCGGCCTTGCGAGCCGGCCTGCCGGCGCGGCCGCGTCGAGGAAGAAAATCTGCCCAAGCCGGAGCCGGTGGCGATCTGCCGCTTGAAGCGCGTGGCCGCCGACTTCAAGGGCGGCGAGGTGCGCGCGATGATCCCGCGCCCGGCCGCGAAGAACGGCAAGCGCGTCGCCTGCATCGGCGGCGGGCCGGCGTCGCTGACGGTCGCGCGCGACCTCGCGCTGCAAGGCGTGCAGGTCACGGTGTTCGAAGGCGAGAAGAAGGCCGGCGGCTTCATGTGGAGCCAGATCCCGCGCTTCCGCCTGCCCGAGAGCGTGATCGACGAAGAGGTGGGCTACATCCTGGGCCTGGGCGTCGAGCTGCGCAGCGGCCAGCGCGTCGAGTCGATGCAGGCGCTGCTGGCCGAGCCCTGGGACGCCGTCTTCGTCGGCTGCGGCGCGCCGCGCGGGCGCGACCTGCAGATCCCGGGCCGCGACGAAGCCGCGGCCGCGATCCACATCGGCATCGACTGGCTGGCCTCGGTGTCGTTCGGCCACACCACGCGCATCGGCAAGCGCGTGATCGTGCTGGGCGGCGGCAACACCGCGATGGACTGCTGCCGCAGCGCGCGCCGGCTGGGCGCCGACGACGTCAAGGTCATCGTGCGCAGCGGCTTCGACGAGATGAAGGCCTCGCCCTGGGAGAAGGAAGACGCCCAGCACGAAGGCATCCCCATCATCAACTACCACGTGCCCAAGGCCTTCATCCACGAAGGCGGCAAGCTGGTGGGCATGAGCTTCGAGGTCGTGCGCGCCGAGTACGACGCGCGCGGCCGCCGCACGCTGGTGCCCACCGGCGAGCCCGACGCGGTGTTCGACTGCGACGAGGTGCTGATCGCCGTCGGCCAGGAGAACGCCTTCCCGTGGATCGAGCGCGACGCGGAGATCGCGTTCGACCAGTGGGGCTTGCCGCAGCTCGACGCGACCACCTTCCAGTCGACGCTGCCGCGGGTGTTCTTCGGTGGCGATGCGGCCTTCGGCCCGAAGAACATCATCACCGCGGTGGCCCACGGCCATGAGGCGGCGGTGTCGATCGACCGCTTCCTGCACGGCGAGGACGTCACGCAGCGCCCGCCGCCGCACGTGAACCTGGTGTCCCAGAAGATGGGCATCCACGAGTGGAGCTACGACAACAACCCCAGCAACGACCTGCGCTTCAAGGTGCCCTGGGCCGCGGCCGAGAAGGCGCTGGCCAGCATCAAGATCGAGGTGGAGCTGGGCTTCGACGCCAAGACCGCGTTCAAGGAAGCGCAGCGCTGCCTGAACTGCGACGTGCAGACGGTGTTCGCCGAGAAGCTGTGCATCGAGTGCGACGCCTGCGTCGACATCTGCCCGATGGACTGCATCACCTTCACCGCCAACGGCGACGAGCCCGAGCTGCGCCAACGTTTGAAGGCACCGGCTGAGAACGCCGAGCAGGCGCTGTACGTCAGCGCGGAGCTCAAGACCGGCCAGGTGATGGTCAAGGACGAGGACGTCTGCCTGCACTGCGGCCTGTGCGCCGAGCGCTGCCCCACCGGCGCCTGGGACATGCAGAAGTTCCTGTTCAACACCACCAAGGCGGGCCCGGCCTGCCGCGACACCACCCCGCAGGGCAGCCGCATCGGAGCCGTGGCATGAGTCTCCACCGCATCGAAGCCGTCAACGACTTCGTCGTCAAGTTCGCCAACGTCAACGGCTCGGGCTCGGCCTCGGCCAACGAGCTGTTCGCCAAGGCCATCCTGCGCATGGGCGTGCCGGTCAGCCCGCGCAACATCTTCCCCAGCAACATCCAGGGCCTGCCCACGTGGTACGAGGTGCGCGTCAGCGAGGCCGGCTGGCTGGGCCGGCGCGGCGGCATCGACCTGATGGTGGCGATGAACCCGCAGACCTGGGACGCCGACGTGCGCGAGGTCGAGCCCGGCGGCTACCTGTTCCACGACAGCACCAAGCCGCTGCCGGCGAGCGCCTTCCGCAGCGACATCACGGTGATCGGCATGCCGGTCACCGCGATCTGCAACGCCACCTACGAAGACCCGCGCCAGCGCACGCTGTTCAAGAACATCATGGTGCTGGGCGCGCTGTCGGTGCTGATGGACATCGAGCCGGCGGTGATCGAGAAGCTCTTCGGCGAGCAGTACAAGGGCAAGGAGCGGCTGCTGGAAAGCAACGTGCGCGCGCTGCACGCCGGCCGCGGCTTCGCCAAGGACCACCTGAGCCCGCCGCAACGCCCCGGCATCGGGCTGAAGGTCAAGCGCGCCGATGCGGTGGGCGACAAGATCTTCGTCGAGGGCAATGCCGCCGCGGCCTTGGGCTGCGTGTACGGCGGCGCCACGGTGTGCGCGTGGTACCCGATCACGCCCAGCTCGTCGGTGGCCGAGGCCTTCAGCGCCTACTGCAAGAAGTACCGGCACGACCCGGCGACGGGCCAGGCCCACTACGCCATCGTGCAGGCCGAGGACGAGATCGCGTCGATCGGCATGGTCACCGGCGCCGGCTGGAACGGCGCGCGCGCCTTCACCGCCACCAGCGGCCCCGGCGTCAGCCTGATGACCGAGTTCATCGGGCTGACCTACTTCGCCGAGATCCCGGTCACCATCATCGACGTGCAGCGCGGCGGCCCCAGCACCGGCATGCCCACGCGCACGCAGCAGGCCGATTTGATCAGCAGCGCCTATGCCAGCCACGGCGACACCAAGCACGTGATGCTGCTGCCGCAGGACCCGGCCGAGTGCTTCGAGTTCAGCGCCGCCGCGCTGGACCTGGCCGACCGGCTGCAGACCCCGGTGTTCGTGATGACCGACCTCGACATCGGCATGAACCAGCGCCTGTGCAAGCCCTTCGAATGGGACCCGTCGCGCGCCTACGACCGCGGCAAGGTGATGAGCGCCGAGGAGCTGGAGGCGGGCAAGGACTTCGGCCGTTATAAGGACGTGGACGGCGACGGCATCCCCTGGCGCACGCTGCCGGGCACGCACCCGAGCAAGGGCAGCTACTTCACGCGCGGCACCACGCGCAACGCCTACGCGATCTACAGCGAGGCCGGGCCCGACTACCTGTACAACGTGCAGCGGCTGCTGAAGAAGTTCGCGACCGCGGCCACGCTGGTGCCGCAGCCCGAGCTGCGCGCCGCGGCGAAGAAGACGCGCCTGGGCGTGATCTATTTCGGCAGCACTGCACCGGCGATGGACGAGGCGCTGGCCGCGCTGGCCGCCGAGGGCATCCACCTCGACGCGCTGCGGCTGAAGGCCTTTCCGTTCCCCGAGAGCGTGCGCGAGTTCATCGCCGACCACGACCACGTGTTCGTCGTCGAGCAGAACCGCGACGCGCAGATGCGCACGCTGCTCGTCAACGAACTGGAGATCGATCCCGCGTGGCTGATCAAGGTGCTGCACTACGACGGCACGCCGATCACTGCGCGCTTCATCACCGAGGCCATCACCAAGCACGTGCATGCGCTGGCCGTCGCCCCGCGCCGCGAAAGGATCATGTCGTGACGTTCATCGCCAAGCCCCGCCTGCACCACCCGACGCTGACGCGCAACAAGGTCGGCTACACGCGGCGCGACTACGAAGGCAAGGTCTCCACGCTGTGCGCCGGCTGCGGCCACGACAGCATCAGCGCGGCCATCATCCAGGCCTGCTGGGAGATGGACATCCAGCCGCACCGCGTGGCCAAGCTCAGCGGCATCGGCTGCAGCAGCAAGACACCGGACTACTTCCTCGGCGCCAGCCACGGCTTCAACACCGTGCACGGCCGCATGCCCAGCGTGCTGACCGGCGCCGCGCTGGCCAACCGCGAGCTGCTGTACCTGGGCGTCAGCGGCGACGGCGATTCGGCCAGCATCGGCCTCGGCCAGTTCGCGCACGCGATGCGCCGCGGCGTGCGCATGGTCTACATCGTCGAGAACAACGGCGTCTACGGCCTCACCAAGGGCCAGTTCTCGGCCACCGCCGACAAGGGCAGCAAGAGCAAGAAGGGCGTCGTCAACCCCGACAGCCCGGTGGACCTGATCGGCCTGGCGCTGCAGCTCGGCGCCACCTACGTGGCGCGCGGCTTCTCAGGCGACAAGGCGCAGCTGGTGCCGCTGATCAAGGGCGCCATCGGCCACGGCGGCGCGGCCTTCATCGACGTCATCAGCCCTTGCGTGGCCTTCAACAACCACGCCGGCAGCACGCGCAGCTACGACTACGTGCGCGAGCACAACGAGGCCGTCGCGCGCGTCGACTTCATCGCGCTGGCCGCCGAACTGCAGGCCGAGCCGGCGCCCGGCGAGGTGCTGGAGCTGCCGCAGGCCGACGGCAGCACCATGCGCCTGCGCAAGCTGCACGAGGGCTACGACGCCACCGACCGCCGCGCCGCGATGAACCTCGTGCAGCGGATGGCGGCCGAGGGCGAGATCGCCACCGGGCTGCTCTACGTCGACCCGCAGGCGCAGGACCTGCACGCGGCGCTGAACACCGTGGCCGAGCCGCTCAACACGCTGGGCGCGGCCGAGCTGTGCCCCGGCGCCGAGATGCTGGCGCGCATCAACGCGGGCTTGCGCTGAAGCGGCGCGAACCGGGCGCCGTCTTCGGGGTTCAGCCGCGCAAGCGCTGCGAGAACCACCACAAGTGCCCTTCGGGGTCCAGGCAGCCGTAGCTGCGGTCGGCC
Source organism: Rubrivivax sp. (assembly GCA_047602205.1). Classification (GTDB taxonomy): domain Bacteria; phylum Pseudomonadota; class Gammaproteobacteria; order Burkholderiales; family Burkholderiaceae_C; genus Rubrivivax. Next base: position 4,855,553 of record JASGHX010000001.1, read on the forward strand.
CAGTAGTCTTCGCCGTGGTCGTGCAGCGCGGGCTCCGACACCACGCGCGCGCCGGCGGCGCGGGCCGCGGCGCAATGGGCGTCGAGGTCGTCGACGTAGACCATCAGGTTCTGCGTGTTGCCGCCGGCGCTCAAGGGGCTCAGGCAGTCGGTGTCGAAGCGGCGCGACGCGCCCGCTTGCTCTTCGCCGACCATGATCAGGCCGCCGCCGTAGACCAGCTCGCTGTGCCGGATGCGGCCGTCGTCGCCTTCGACCCTGAGCTTCACCTCGAAGCCGAAGGCGCGGCACAGCCAGTCGATCATCGCGGCGGCGTTCCGGTAGTAGACGCCGGAAGCCATGCGGGGCCAGCCCGCCGGGGGTGGTTTCATCGCGGCTCCTCGTCGGAAGAGGGGGGCTTGCACGATAGAGGCCGTTGAAAAGACGGCTGGTCGTGAGGCTTCTCGCACCGCGCCTGCAACGCCTGCCAGCGTGCATCGGCCGGCAGCCGCTGCAGGCGCTGCGCGGCCGCCAGCCGGCGCGCGCAGGCCTCGGCGCGGCCCCAGGCGGGCCAGGCGGCGTCAGGCCACAGCTCCAGCAGCGGCAGCAGCACGAACAGCCGTGCGGCCGCGCGCGGGTGCGGAAGCTGCAGCCGCGGGTGCTGCAGCGGGTGGCCGGGCATGTCGATCAGGTCGAGGTCCAGCGTGCGCGGCGCGTGGCGGTACGGCCGTCGGCGGCCGGCGGCGGCTTCCAGCGCCTGCAGCCGGTCCAGCAGCGCCAGCGGCGCCAGCGCGCAGTCCAGCCTGGCAACGGCGTTGACGAAGTCCGGGCCTTCGGCGTCGACCGGCGCGCTCGACCAGCACGACGACAAGCCGCTGAGCCGCAGCCCCGGCGTGTCGGCCAGCGCCTGCACCGCACCGGCCAGCGCCTGCTCGCGCGCGCCCAGGTTGGCGCCCAGGCCCACGTAGGCGATGCCGGCTTCGCTCATCGCGCGATTGTCGGCGTGCGCTTCCTACAATGCAGCCGCCGCCTGCGTGTTGTCCGCATGCTGCCCGATTGCCGATGATTCCCCATCCTTTGTTCGGCCTTGCGTCCGGGGCCGGTGAACTGCGCACGCTGGTCCTGCGGCGCCTGCGCTGCCAGGCGGCGATCGGCGTCTACGCCAGCGAGCATGGGCGGCGCCAGCCGATCGAGGTCAACGTCGCGGTGCAGGTGCAGCCGCCGGCCCAGCCCGGTGCCGACGAGCTGTCGCAGGTGCTGGACTACACGCTGCTGCGCCGCGGCGTGCTGGAACTGATCGCCGCCGCGCACTACAAGCTGCAGGAGACGCTGGCCGAGGCCATCGCCGCGCATTGCCTGCGGCAGCGCGGCGTGCAGGCGGTGTACGTCAGCGTCGGCAAGCTGGAAGCCTTCGACGACTGCGAGGCGGTGGGCTGCGAGCTGATCCGCCAGCGCACCGGCGCATGACGGCGCAGCCGCCGCGCTGGCGGACCACGCGCTTCGCGCTCGAGCTGTCGCGCCCTTGCGTGATGGGCATCGTCAACGTCAGCCCCGATTCGTTCGCCGACGACGTTCCCACCGCCGACGCCGCGGCCGCCCTGCGCCGCTGCGAGGCGCTGCTGCGCGAAGGCGCCGCGCTGCTGGACATCGGCGGCGAGTCCACGCGTCCTGGCGCGCCGCCGCTGCCGGCGGACGAGGAGATGCGCCGCCTGCGCCCGGTGCTGCAAGGCGCGCTGCGCTTGGGCGTGCCGGTCTCGGTGGACACGCGCCGCGCCGAGGTGATGGCGATGGCGCTGGACCTCGGCGTCGACATCGTCAACGACGTGCAGGCGCTGCAGGCCCCCGGTGCGCTGGCGCTGCTGGCGCGCCACGGCCAGGCCGGCGTCTGCCTGATGCACATGCGCGGCGAGCCGGCGACGATGAGCGCACTGGCCGGCTACGCCGACGTGGTGGCCGAGGTGCGTGCCTTCCTGGCGCAGCGGTTGCAGGCGGCGCTGGACGCCGGCATCGCCGCCGAACGCATCGTGCTCGACCCCGGCTACGGCTTCGCCAAGCGCGCCGAGCACAGCTGGGCGCTGCTGGCCGGCCAGGTCGCGCTGCTGGACCTGGGCCGGCCGCTGCTGGTGGGCCTGTCGCGCAAGGGCTTCCTCGGCCGCCTGACCGGGCGCGCGGCCGCCGAGCGCGGCGCCGCCAGCGTGGCCGCGGCGCTGGCCGCCGCCGACCGCGGCGCGCGCGTGCTGCGCGTGCACGACGTGGCCGCCACCGTCGACGCGCTGGCGGTGTGGCAGCGGCTGCGCGAGGAGGCCGCCATCGGCGGTTGACCCGCGGCGTAGAATCCGTCTTACCTCAGTCTTACTTCTGGAGCCCGCGATGCCGGCCCGCCCCGAAACCACGCGCTTGTCCAGCAAGGGACAGGTGGTGTTGCCCAGCAGCATCCGCAGCGCCCATCGCTGGGAGGCGGGGACCGAATTCCAGGTGCAGGAAACGCCCGAAGGCATCCTGCTCAAGCCGCTGGCCCGGCTGCAAGGCTCGCGCATCGAGGACGTGGCGGGCTGCCTCAAGGCCGGGCGCCGCGTCAGTCTGGCGGAGATGGATGCCGCCGTGGCCCGGGAGGCCAGGGCGCGCCATGCTCGCGGTCGATACTAACGTCGTCGTCCGCTTCCTCGCGGATGACGATGCGGCCCAGCATCGGCGCGCCGTGGCGCTGTTCAGGGCGCACACCGTCTGGCTGTCGAAGACCGTCCTGCTGGAGACCGAATGGGTGCTGCGCAGCGCCTTCGGCTTTGCCGCGGCCGACATCGCGCAGGCGCTGCTGGGCCTGATCCGGCTGCCCGGCGTGCGCTGCGAAGACCCGCAGGCCACGCAATCGGCCATCGAAGCGCTGGCCGCCGGCATCGACTTCGCCGATGCGCTGCACCTCACCGCCAGCCGCGAGGCCGACGAAGGCTTCGCCAGCTTCGACGCCCGCTTCGTCAAGCGCGCCCGCAAGCGCTGGCCGGAGCTTGCGGTGCGGACGCCTTGAAGGGCGGTGTCGGACCGCGCTCGGCCTCGAACAGGCCCTAAGCCGCCGGCGCCGCCCGGCCGCGCAACTGCCGCTCGATGCCTGCCTTGACCAGCGCGCTGAAGCCCGGCGCGCGCTCGGCCAGCGTCAGCACCGCGCGGCGCGCCAGCTTGGGCAGCCGGCGCTCGTCGGTGAACAGGCCGACGATCGCGTTGGTGCCCAGCCAGATCGGCAGCGTGGCGCGGCGGTGCTCGCGCTCGTAGGCCTGCAGCGCGGGCAGCGCGCCGATGTCGCCGCCGCGGCGGCGCACCGCGCCCAGCTCGCGCGCCAGCACCTCCACGCCGTAGAGGCCGAAGTTCCAGCCGTGCGCGGTGACCGGGTGCATGCCCACCGCGGCGTCGCCGATCAGCGCGAAGCGGGGCGCGGCGAAGCGCTGCGCGTAGACGCCCACCAGCGGATAGTGGTGGCGCGGGCCTTCGGCCTGCACCGCGCCCAGCCGGCCTTCGCTTTGCGCCTGGATGCGCGCCGCGAACCCGGCATCGCTCAGGCCCAGCCATTCGTCGGCGCGCTCGGCGCCCACGGTGACCACGGCCGACGCGCGCTGGCCGCCGGCCATCGGCAGCAGCGCCAGCGTGTTGCCGTAGCGGAAGCACTCCCAGGCCACGCCGCCGTGGTCGCGCTCGTGCCGCACGCGGCCGACGACCACGCTGCGGCCGAAGTCGTGCATCGCCGCGCCGATGCCGGCCAGACGGCGCGTCGCCGAGAAGCGGCTGTCGGCCGCCACCAGCAGCCGGCCGCGCAGCACGCGGCCGTCGGCCAGGTGCACCGCGGCCGAGCGGGCATCGCGCTCGATCGCGCCGACGCGCGCCTCGCACAGCACCCGCACGGCGAGTCTGGCGGTTGCCGCCTGCCACGCGGCACGGCGGATCAGGTGGTTGGAGACCAGCCAGCCGAGCGGTGACGAAGCCGATGCGGACGGCGCGGCCGCCGCCGGCATGCCGAAGTGCAGCACCCGCGGCGAGCTGCCGTCCAGCACGTGCGCGGCGTTGAGCGGCGCGACCTCGGCCGCGGGCAGCCGGTCCCACAGCCCCAGCGCCTGCATCACGCGGCGGGCGCGGTGGGTCAGCGCGATCTCGCGGCCGTCCTCGGCGGGCTGCTCCAACGCGCTTTGCGGCTGCTGCTCCAGCAGCGTGCAATGCAGGCCCTGGTCGGCCAGCGCGGCGGCCAGCGCCAGGCCGGCGGGGCCGGCGCCGACGATCAGCACGTCGGCGTCGAAAGAGATGGGTGTCGGCATGGGCGCCGATGTTGACGGCGCCGCCGCTGCCGGCGGTTGACTCGGGTCAGGCGCCGTGCAGGGGCTGCCCGGCAGCGGGCCGCCGGCGGCGCCGCCGGGCCACGCCTGCCACCGCACCCAGGCCGGCGAGGACCAGCGCGCTGCCGGCGGGCTCCGGCACCGCTGCCGGCACCAGGGTGCCGTCGAACACGGCGGTCATGCGGGCGACGCCCTCGACCAGGTCGCGCTCGACGAAGCCGTTGGAGCTGACCGTGCCGGTCCAGCCCAGGTAGCTGCCGGTGCCGCCGGTGACGAGGTAGCTGCCGCTGAAGGGGCTGGGCGTCTGCGACAAGTCGCCGATGGAGTCGTAGCTGCCGTACAAGCTGTCGCCGCCGCCGAAGTCGAAGCTGAACACCCCGTCTTCGTGCGGCACCAGGCAATGGCTCAGGTTGTTGACGAAGCTGCCCAGGTTGGAGGTGCCCTGCGCCTGGTACAGCGGCGGCTCGTTCTTGTTGATCACCAGCGCGGCGCAGGTCGGCGTGCTGCCGGGCAGCGGGTTCACGGCCATCAGCGTGCCGTGGAAATCGACGGCGGCCGCCGCCGCCGGCAGCGCGCTGCACCAGGCGAGGCCGAGCGCGGCGAGTGCATTGGAAAGAGGGCGGTGCAATGACGTCATTCGAGTCCTCCTGCGGGGGGTGGCATCCGCCGCCACGGTGCCGCAACGGCCGGCAGCCGTCTTGAAAACTCGATCAACGGGGGTTGAAAAATCCATGAAAAACGAGAGAACCAGGCTCCAGGTCCTCGTTCAGGTCTTCTTCCTTGCCGCCCGGCGCGGCTTGGCTGCCGCCTTGCGTTCGGGTGCGGCGCCGGCCGTGGCCGGCTTGCGGCCAGTTGGCCATTCGTCGCCTTCGCGCGGCGGTTCGCCCCCGGTGCGCGACAAGGCTGCCAGCAGCACGCTGGGTTCGCCGCGCGCTGCCCTCGCGCGTGCGCGGCTGGCGCGCTCCTCGAAGAAGGCGGTCGTCTTCATCACCGCGATTTTTTCAGCCACGGCCGTGGCCACGAACTGGTTCAAGCTGGTGCCGTCGGCCTTGCTCAATTCCTCGGCCGCGGCCTTGATGGACTTGGGCAGCCGCAGCGGGTAGGTGGTCAGCGTGGTCATGGTTCAAGGCTCCTCAAGAACTGGCCCGGCGTGGCCAGCACGATGCCGAATCGGGCCGGCGCGTCGCCGAAGTCGCGCCGGTTGAAACTCACCAGGACATCCGCACGGCCGTTGACCGCAGCTTCCAGCACCATCTCATCGGCCGGGTCGCGGACCTGGGGCCGCCATTGAAACCAGCCCTGCACGGGCAGCGCACGCTCGGCCAGTTCATCCAACAGCTGCCGCATGGCATCAGCATCGAGCCGCGCGGCACGCAACTGCGCCGGCCGCGTCAGAACGGCTTCGTACTCGGCAAACAGCGCCATGCTGGCCAGCATGCTCAGCCGCCCGTCATGCACCCTGCGCAACAACTCGGCGGACGCGCCCAGCGGGCTGCGCAATGCAGCCACCACGACGTCGGTATCCAACACGGCCCGCTTCACGGCACCATGATATCGCAGGCGATGTGATCTCGATGTCTTGCGATCAGCCGCAGCGGCTGGTGCAGACGGTGGCGGTGTTCTCGCTGGAGCGGCGGCGCGGCTCGGGCTCGGCCGCCGGAGGCTGAGGGCGAACGACAGTCAGCCGGATGAAGGCCTGATCGAGCCAACGGCGCTACTCTCCGGCATCGCGCACCGAATCCAGCCAGTAGTGCGGGTTGACCTCATGCAAGCGCTTGGACTGCCACTGGCCTGGTTTGCCTGGAACGGAAACTGCGACCTCGACGTCAGGGCCCCACAAGGCCAAGCGCTCCTGACAGATGCCGCAGGGCGGCAGGATCAGGAACGGCCTCTCCGGCGAACTGCGTGAGACGCAGACGGACGCCACGACTCGCTCTCCGAGCCGGTTCGCCTCACAGAACGCCCCTGCTTCGTGGCAGAGGCTCGCCGCTTCATTGGGCGCGTCGAATGACACGCTCGTGATGATGCGGCCGCTGTCGGTTTCAATCGCTGCCGCACCGGCGTAGCCGGACGGGTAGCGTTCGACGGCTTGACGAAGGGCCGCGTCCACCAGGGATTGAGAAAGCGGCATTGCAGTCATTGCTCCCGAAATCATGCGGATTGATTGAGGAGGGTGCCGCCCGCTACCGGCTTGTGGCCGCGCTCCTCGAAGAACGCGGCCGTCTTCATCACCGCGATCCCTTCAGCCACGGCCTCGGCTCGCCCGCACCCCCCGGTTGGGCAGCAGCAGCCGCAGCGCCAGCACACCGATCAGCACGAACAGCGCCAGGCTCCAGGCCTCGTAGGGCAGGCCCAGCAGGTTGACCTTGGCGTCGGCGCACGAGGCGGTGGCCATGAAGACCTCGGGCCAGTGCTCGTCGAGCTTCATGCCGCCGACGATGCGGTCGGCCAGCGTCAGGTTGCACGAGGCCGAGGCCGCGGCGACGAAGTGCTGCCAGAGTGCCGCCGCGGCGCCGCAGCCGGTGAGCAGCACCACGCCGCCAACGGCGATGCGCCGCGCCAGGCCCGGCAGCAGCAGGCCCAGCAGCGCGGCGATCGAGATCGCGATGAAGATCACGCGCTGCAGCACGCACCAGGGGCAGGGCTGCATGCCGAGCTGGTACTGCGTGAACAGCGCCGCGCCGACCGCGGCCAGCCCCAGGGCCGCGATGCCGGCCAGCCAGGTGCGCGGCGCGATCACCGGACTTCGGCGATCAGTTCGATCTCGACGCAGGCGCCCAGCGGGATCTGCGCCACGCCGAAGGCGCTGCGCGCGTGCGCGCCGACCTCGGAGCCGAACACCTGCACCAGCAGCTCGGAGCAGCCGTTGGTCACCAGGTGCTGCTCGGTGAAGCCGGGCGTGCTGTTGACCAGGCTCATCACCTTGACGATGCGCTTCACGTGGTCGAGGTCGCCCACCGCGGCCTGCAGCGTGCCCAGCAGGTCGATCGCGATCGCGCGCGCCGCGGCCTGGCCTTCGGCGGTGGCGATGCCGGCGCCGAGCTGGCCGACCCAGGGCTTGCCGTCCTTCCTGGCGATGTGGCCGGAGACGAAGACCAGGTTGCCGCTGCGCACGAAGGGCACGTAGGCGGCGGCGGGCACGGCCACCGGGGGCAGCGTGATGCCGAGTTGCTGCAGTCGGACTTGGACGGACATGGCGTTTCGTTGGATGGTCCAGGGAGGGGCGCGCATGCTAACCGGCCCGCCCTACACTGGCCTGAAAGGGGGGATGCGGTGCAACGCTGGGTGCTGTGGCCGCTGGCCTGGCTGCTGGGCGTGGGGCTGCAGTTGCAGCAGGCCGCGCTGTGGCCGCCGGCGGTGCAGGCGGCCACAGCGGTGGCGGGCCTGCTGGGGCTGCTGGCCGCCGGACGCCGGCGCGGCCGGGCTGCCACGGCGGTGGGCGCGCTGGCGCTCGTGCTGCTGGCCTGGGCCAGCACCGACTGGCGCGCCGCGCAGCGCCTGGCCGAGCGGCTGCCGCCGGCGCTGGAAGGGCAGGACGTGCAGGTGCAAGGCCTGGTCGCGCGGCTGCCGCAGAGCAACCCGGCCGGCACGCGCTTCGTCTTCGAGGTCGAATCGGCATCGCATCTCGGCCGCCCCGTGGCACTGCCGCCGCTGCTGGCGCTGGCCTGGTATGCGGGCCCCGATGCCGACGCGCCGCTGCTGGGCCCCGAGCCGGTCCGCGCCGGCCAGCGCTGGCGCTTCACGGTGCGCTTGCGGCAGCCGCACGGCAACCTCAACCCGCACGGCTTCGACACCGAGCTGTGGCTGTTCGAGCAAGGCCTGCGCGCCAACGGCTACGTGCGCAGCCGTGGCGGCCGTGGTGCCGGCGACCGCGCCGCGCTGCTGGCCGACCGCGCCGGCCACCCGGTGGAGCGGCTGCGCCAGGACCTGCGCGACCGCATCGAGTCGAACGTTGGCGACCCCGCGGCCGCCGGCGTGCTGGCGGCGCTGGCGATCGGCGACCAGGGCGCGATCGACCGCAACGACTGGGACCTGTTCCGCGTCACCGGCGTCGCGCACCTGATGTCGATCAGCGGCCTGCACGTGACCATGTTCGCCTGGGCCGCGGCGCTGCTGGTCGGGCGGGCCTGGCGCTTCTTCCCGCGGCTGCTGCGCGCGCTGCCGGCGCCGCTGGCGGCGCGCTGGGGCGGGCTCTTGCTGGCCGCGGCCTATGCGGTGCTGGCCGGCTGGGGCGTGCCGGCGCAGCGCACGGTGCTGATGATCGGCGCGGTGGCCTTGCTGCGCAGCTTGGGCCTGCGCTGGCCGCAGCCGCTGGTGCTGCTGGCGGCCGGGGCCAGCGTGAGCCTGCTGGACCCCTGGGCGCTGCTGCAGCCGGGCTTCTGGCTGTCGTTCGTCGCGGTGGCGCTGCTGATCGCGTCGGACCCGGTGCGCTCGCGGCCGGTGGCCGAGGACGGCCGCTGGCGCGGCCGCGCGCAGGGCCTGCTGCGCGAGACCTTGCGCACGCAGGCCATCGCCACCGTGGGGCTGGCGCCGCTGACGCTGGTGTTCTTCCAGCAGCTCTCGCTGGTCGGCTTCGTCGCCAACCTGGTGGCGATTCCGCTGGTCACGCTGCTGATCACGCCGCTGGCGCTGGCCGGCGTGCTGGTGCCCGGCCTGTGGGCGCTGGATGCGGCCCTGGTCGAGCTGATGCTGCAAGGCCTGGGCTGGCTGGCCGCCTGGCCCTGGGCGCAGTGGACGGTGGCCGCCGCACCGGCCTGGGCCGGCTGGCTGGGGCTGGCCGGCGGCGCGCTGCTGGTGCTGCCGCTGCCCTGGCGGCTGCGGCTGCTGGGGCTGCCCTTGCTGCTGCCGCTGCTGGCGCCGGCGATCGAGCGCCCGCCGCCCGGCCGCTACGAGCTGCTGGCGGTGGACGTAGGGCAGGGCACCGCGGTGCTGGTGCGCACGCACGGGCACCTGCTGGTCTACGACGCCGGGCCGCTGTACGGCCAGGCGTCCGACGCCGGCCAGCGCGTGCTGCTGCCGCTGCTGCAGGCGCTGGGCGAGCGCCGCATCGACGTGCTGATGCTCAGCCACCGCGACAGCGACCACGTGGGCGGCGCCGCCGCGCTGCTGGCGCGGCTGCCGGTGGGCTTGCTCAGCAGCTCGCTGGAGCCCGGCCATCCGCTGCTGGCCGGCGCGGTGCCCCGGCAGCGCTGCCTGGCCGGCCAGCGCTGGCAGTGGGACGGCGTGGACTTCGAGGTCCTGCATCCCGACGACGCCACCTACGCCGCGGGCGGCCGTCCCAACACCGTGAGCTGCGTGCTGCGCATCGGCGCCGCGCAGGGCCGCGCGCTGCTGACCGGCGACATCGAACGCGCGCAAGAAGCCGCGCTGCTGCAGCGCCTGGGCGCCGAAGGCCTGCGCAGCGAGGTGCTGCTGGTGCCGCACCACGGCAGCAAGACCTCGTCCAGCGCTGCCTTCATCGACGCCGTGGCGCCGCAGGTGGCGGTGGTGCAGGCCGGCTACCGCAGCCGCTTCGGCCATCCGGCGCCCGAGGTCGTCGCGCGCTACGCGGCGCGCGGCGTGGCCCTGGTGCGCAGCGACGACTGCGGCGCCTGGCACTGGCCGTCGGCCGACCGGCCGCGCTGCCAGCGCCAGCGCGATGCCCGCTACTGGCATCATCCGGGGGCGGAGGGTCGGTGAGCCTCCGCGGCCGGACGCGACGGGCATGGCCCGGAGCTTGCAAGAGCCGCGGATCCGCCAGCAGGAGCTAAAAGAAGTGTCCATCCACGTCGCGCTGAACCACGTCACCCACTACCGCTACGACCGCCGGGTGGCGCTGTCGCCGCAGGTCGTGCGCCTGCGCCCCGCGCCGCACTGCCGCACGCCCATCCTCAGCTATTCGCTGCGCATCGAGCCGGGCGAGCACTTCATCAACTGGCAGCAGGACCCGTTCGCCAACCACCTGGCGCGGCTGGTGTTCCCGGAGAAGACCACCGAGTTCAAGGTCACCGTCGACCTCGTCGCCGAGATGGCGGTCTACAACCCCTTCGACTTCTTCCTGGAGCCCGCGGCCGAGGAATATCCCTTCGCCTATGCGCCCGAGCTGGCGCACGACCTGGCGCCCTACCTGGCCAAGGGGCCGCTGACGCCGCGCTTCGAGGCCTTCGTCGCCAGCATCGCGCGCACGCCGCAGCGCACCATCGACTTCCTGGTCGGCCTGAACCAGCGGCTGCAGCACGATATCAAGTACCTGATCCGCATGGAGCCCGGCGTGCAGACGCCGGAGACCACGCTGGCCAACGCCAGCGGCTCCTGCCGCGACACCGGCTGGCTGCTGGTGCAGACGCTGCGCCACCTGGGGCTGGCGGCGCGCTTCGTCTCGGGCTACCTGATCCAGCTGAAGCCCGACGTCAAGGCGATCGACGGCCCCGGCGGCGCCGAGGTCGACTTCACCGACCTGCACGCCTGGTGCGAGGTCTACCTGCCCGGCGCCGGCTGGATCGGGCTGGACCCCACCTCGGGCCTGCTGGCCGGCGAAGGCCACATCCCCGTGGCCTGCACGCCAGAGCCCAGCACCGCGGCGCCGGTGTCGGGCGCGGTCGACGAGTGCGAGGTCGAGTTCGGCCACGAGATGCAGGTGACGCGCATCTACGAAAGCCCGCGCGTCACCAAGCCGTATACCGAGGATCAATGGCAGGCCATCCAGGCGCTGGGCCGGCAGGTGGACCAGGCGCTGCAGCAGCAGGACGTGCGGCTGACGCAGGGCGGCGAGCCCACCTTCGTCTCGGTGAACGACCGCGACGGCGCCGAGTGGAACACCGACGCTTTGGGCCCCACCAAGCGCGGCTACGCGACCGAGCTGGTGCACCGGCTGCGCCAGCGCTACGGCGAAGGCGGCTTCCTGCACTTCGGCCAGGGCAAGTGGTACCCGGGCGAGCAGTTGCCGCGCTGGGCCTTGTCGATCTACTGGCGGCGCGACGGCCAGCCCTGCTGGCACGACCCCGGCCTCTTCGCCGACGAGCGCGACCGCCACCCCTACACCACCGCCGATGCCGAACGCTTCATCACCGCGCTGACCCGCCGCCTGGGGCTGGATGCGCGCTACGTCGTGCCCGGCCACGAGGACACCTGGTACTACCTCTGGCGCGAGCGCCGGCTGCCGGTCAATGTCGACCCCTTCGACTCCAAGCTCGACGACGAGCTGGAGCGCGCGCGACTGCGCCGTGTCTTCCAGCAGGGGCTGGATGCGACCGTCGGCTACCTGCTGCCCTTGCGTCGGGAATGGACGTTAGGAACGGCCGGCCCGCAGTGGATCACCGGCCCCTGGTTCCTGCGCGACGAGCGGCTGTACCTGCTGCCCGGCGATTCGCCGATGGGCTACCGGCTGCCGCTGGATTCGCTGCCCTGGGCCAGCGCGGGCGACCGGCACCAGCTCTTCGACCAGGACCCCTTCGCGCCGCAGCCCCCGCTGCCCGGCGCCGCGGCGCTGCGCCGGCAGCATCCCTACGACGCCCACCACGCCGGCGGCGGCTTCGCCGAAGGCGGCGCGGTGGCGCTGCAGGGCCGGCCCTATCCTGATGGTGACGTGCCGGGCGACGCCGGCCCGGGCGGCACGGCGGCCGGCCCCGGTGGCCTTGCGGCCGCCGCCGGCCCGCACCGCCCGGTGGCGCCGCACGCCGAGGCGCCCGACACCGTGCCGGCAAGAGGCCAGTCCGCCGGCTGGCTGACCCGCACCGCGCTGTGCGTGGAAGTGCGCGACCCGCAGCGTGCCAACGGCCCGAAGGCCGAACGCGAGCAGGGCGGCCGGAGCGGCGTGATGTACGTCTTCATGCCGCCGCTGGCGCACCTGGAGGACTACCTGGAACTGCTGGCCGCGGTCGAGGCCACGGCGGCCGAGCAGGGCGTGCAGATCGTGCTGGAAGGCTACCCGCCGCCGCGCGACAGCCGCCTGAAGCTCTTGCAAGTCACCCCCGATCCGGGCGTCATCGAAGTCAACATCCACCCGGCGCACGACTGGGCCGAGCTGGTCGACCACACCGAGTTCCTCTACGAGGCGGCGCACCAGACGCGGCTGTCGACCGAGAAGTTCATGCTCGACGGCCGCCACACCGGCACCGGCGGCGGCAACCACTTCGTGCTGGGCGGCGCGACGCCGGCCGACAGCCCCTTCCTGCGCCGGCCCGACCTGCTGGCCAGCCTGCTGACCTACTGGCACAACCACCCGAGCCTGAGCTACCTGTTCAGCGGCCTCTTCATCGGCCCCACCAGCCAGGCGCCACGCTTCGACGAAGCGCGCAACGACCAGGTCTACGAAGTCGAGATCGCGCTGCAGGAGCTGCAGGCGCAGCTCCAGCGCGACGGCCAGGTCCCGCCCTGGCTGGTGGACCGCACGCTGCGCAACCTGCTGATCGACGTCACCGGCAACACCCACCGCGCCGAGTTCTGCATCGACAAGCTCTACTCGCCCGACGGCCCCACGGGGCGCCTGGGCCTGCTGGAGCTGCGCGCCTTCGAGATGCCGCCGCACGCGCGCATGAGCCTGGCGCAGCAACTGCTGCTGCGCGCGCTGGTCGCCTGGTTCTGGCGCCAGCCCTACGACGGCCGCGGCAGCACGCGGCTCACGCGCTGGGGCACCGGCCTGCACGACCGCTTCCTGCTGCCCACCTTCGTGCAGATGGACTTCGACGACGTGCTGGCCGAGCTCGGCGCCGCCGGCTTCGCGTTCGACGCGCAGTGGTTCGCGCCGCACTTCGAGTTCCGCTTTCCGCTGATCGGCGAGGTGGCGACGATGGGCCTCGCGCTGACGCTGCGCAACGCGCTCGAGCCCTGGCACGTGATGGGCGAAGAGGGCGCGGCCGGCGGCACCGTGCGCTACGTCGATTCGTCACTGGAGCGGCTGGAGCTCAAGGTGAGCGGACTCAACGACAACCGCCACGTCGTCACCGTCAACGGCCAGGCGGTGCCGCTGCAGCCCACCGGGCGCGTGGGCGAGTTCGTGGCCGGCGTGCGCTACCGCGCCTGGCAGCCGCCGTCGGCGCTGCACCCGACGATCGCCAGCCACGCGCCGCTGACCTTCGACATCGTCGACCGCTGGCTGCAGCGGTCCTTGGGCGGCTGCCGCTACCACGTGGCGCACCCGGGCGGGCGCAACTACGAGGTCTTCCCGGTCAACGCCTACGAGGCCGAGAGCCGCCGCCTGGCGCGCTTCTTCCGCTTCGGCCACACGCCGGGCCGCATGGACGTGCAGCCGGCGCACCCGAGCCTGGAGTTCCCGCATACGCTCGATTTGAGGGCCAGCCCGAGGTAAGCCGCCGACGATGCAAAGCCAGAGCCAGAGCCAGAGCACGCTGCCCTTCGGGCCTGGCGCCGACGAAGAGCCGGCGCTGGACCTGCTGCTGCGCCGCGCGCTGCCGGCCGAAGCCGGCGTCTGGGACGAGCTGCGCGACGGCAGCAGCGGCGCGCTGCGTCCGGCCTGGCAGCGCTTCGCGCACTGGCTGCCGCAGCCCGACGGCGGCGGCGACCTGGCGGCCGACCTCGACCGCCGCGTGGCCCAGGTGGCGCAGCAGATCCGCCACGACGGCGTCACGCACAACGTGTTCAGCGACGCCGGCGTCGCCAGCCGGCCCTGGAGCCTGGAACTGCTGCCGCTGCTGATCGAGCCGGCCGACTGGGCGCAGATCGAGCGCGGCGTGATCCAGCGCGCCGCGCTGCTGGAAGCCGTGCTCGACGACCTGTACGGCGCCCAGACGCTGCTGCAGCGCGGCCTGCTGCCGCCGGCGCTGCTGCTGCGCCACCCGGGCTACCTGCGGGCGATGCAGGGCGTGGCGCCGCCGGGCGGGCAGCGGCTGCACATCGTGGCCTTCGACCTCGCGCGCGGGCCCGACGGCCGGTGGTGCGTGATGGCCCAGCGCACGCAGGGGCCCTCGGGCCTGGGCTACGTGCTGCACAACCGGCTGACCCTCTCGCGCCAGTTCCCCGACGCCTTCCGCGAGCTGCGCGTGCAGCACATCGCCAGCAGCTACCGCCGGCTGCTGGACACCGTGGACCGCCTGGCGCGCGAGGTGGCGCGCGGCCAGGCGCCGCGCGTCGTGCTGCTGACGCCGGGGCCTTACAGCGAGACCTACTTCGAGCACGCCTACCTGGCGCGTTATCTGGGCCTGCCGCTGGTGGAAGGCGGCGACCTCACGGTGCGCGGCGAGCGCCTGTTCCTGAAGACCGTGGAGGGCCTGGAGCCGGTGCACGGCCTGCTGCGCCGGCTGGACGACGACTGGTGCGACCCGCTGGAGCTGCGCGCCGACTCGGCGCTGGGCGTGCCCGGGCTGCTGCAGGCCGCGCGCGCCGGCCAGGTGGTGATGGCCAACGCGCTGGGCTCGGCCTTCCTCGAATCGCCCGCGCTGCACGGCTTCCTGCCCGGCATCGCCCAGGCGCTGCTGGACCAGCCGCTGCTGATGCCCGCCGTGCCCACCTGGTGGTGCGGCGAGGCCGCGGCCTGGGCCGACGTGCGGCCGCAGCTCGCGGCCAAGCTGCTGCGCACCACCTACCCCGCCGGCGGGCGCAGCTCCGTCGTGCAGCGCGCCGAGGCCGCCGAGATCGACCGCGATCCCGACGCCTGGACCGTGCAGGACCGGCTGCGCTACGGCCGCGCACCGATCTGGAGCGGCGGTGTGCTGACGCCGCGCCCCGCGCTGGTGCGCGTGTTCGTGATCGGCGACGGCGGCGGCCGCTGGCACGTGCTGCCCGGCGGCATGACCCGCGTGGCGCGGCGCGAGGACGCCTCGGTCTCGATGCAGCGCGGCGGCACCAGCCTGGACACCTGGGTGCTGACCGACGGCCCGGTGGACACCTTCTCGATGCTGCCGCAGCGGCTGTCGGTCGACGACATCGGCGCGCGCCGCCGCCCGGTGAGCAGCCGCACCGGCGAGAACCTGTTCTGGATGGGCCGCTACACCGAGCGCACCGAGCAGCAGGTGCGGCTGGCGCGCTCCATCCTCGGCCTCATCGACGCCGACAGCGACGCCTCGCCCGCGGTGCTGCAGGCGCTGTCGGCGCTGGCGGTGCAGGGCGGGCTGGCGCCCTTCGGCGTGCCGACGCTGGTGCAGTCGCCGCACGTCTTCGAGCGCGCGCTGCTGCGCTCGCTGGCCGACGCCCAGGGCGACCAGGGCTGCACCAGCATCGCCTACCACCTGGCGGCGCTGGAGCGCGCGTCGCAGGCGCTGCGCGAGCGGCTGTCGTCGGAGCAGTGGAGCCTGATCCGCACGATGGACGAGGCCTTCGTCGCCGCGCTGGAAAGCCCCGGCGGCGAGCTGCCCGCGGTGCCCCAGGTGCCGCAAGTGATGGCGGCGCTGGACCGGCTGGCGCTGCAGCTGGCGGCGGTGACCGGCGCGCAGACCGACCGCATGACGCGCGACCACGGCTGGCGGCTGCTCACCGTGGGCCGGCTGCTGGAGCGGCTGATCGGCGTGGCCGGCATCTTCCGCGCCTTCCTGGAAGCCGGCGCGCTGCAGACCGCGGCCGGCATCGAGCTGCTGCTGGAGCTGTTCGACAGCGCGATCACCTTCCGCGCCCGCTACCAGCGCCACGAGGACCTGCTGGCGCTGACCGAGCTGCTGGTGCTGGACAACACCAACCCGCGCGCCTTTGCCGGCGTGCTGCGCCGGCTGCGCACCGAGCTGAAGAAGCTGCCCGGCGGCGACGAGCGCACCGCCGAGCTGCTGGCGCGGCTGCCCGCCGAAGGCGCCGGCCTGACGCTGGAAGCCCTTCGTGACGTCGGCGGTGCCGACGACGCGCGGCTGGCCGCCGTGCTGCTGGAACGCTCGCGCGGCCTGCGCCAGGCGGCGCTGGACCTGGCCGACGCGATCGGCAGCCGCTACTTCAACCTGGCGCAAGGCGCCGACCAGGCGGTGTGATGGCCGTGGCCGCCACTGCCGGGCTGGAAGTCGTCCACGAGCTGGAAGTCGTCCACGAGACGCACTACCGCTATGCCGCGCCGGTGGCGCTGGCCCACCACCTGGCGCACCTGCAGCCGCTGGAGGACGAGCACCAGCAACTGCTGCGGCACGAGCTGCTCACCGAGCCCGAGGCGCAGACCCGGCACGGCGGCTGCGACGCCTTCGGCAACCCCTGCCTGTGGTTCAGCAGCGCGCGGCCGCACCAGCACCTGCTGGTGCGCGCCACCAGCCGCGTGCGCTTGGCGCCGCGCTTCGACGCGCTGCGCGCCGAGGCCTCGCCGCCCTGGGACCGGCTGGCCGCCGGGCTGCGCTACGTGGCGCGCGGCGCCTACGACGCGGCGGTGCAGTTCGCGCTGCCGTCGCCCTACGTGCCGCGGCTGGAGGCGCTGCGCGCCTACGCCGCGCCCAGCTTCCCGCCCGGGCGGCCGGTGCTGGCGGGCGCGCTGGAGCTGATGCACCGCCTGCACGCCGACTTCGAATACCGCAGCGCCAGCACGCAGATCGACACGCCGCTGGCCCGGGCCTTCGAGCAGCGCGCCGGCGTCTGCCAGGACTTCGCCCACCTGATGGCCGGCGCCCTGCGCATGCTGGGCCTGCCGGCGCGCTACGTCAGCGGCTACCTGCTGACGCGCCCGCCCGGCGGGACGGCCGACCTGCTGGGCGCCGATGCCTCGCACGCCTGGGTGCAGGTCTACGCGCCGGGCACGGCGGGCGTGCCGGGCGATTGGCTGGACCTGGATCCGACCAACGACCTGGTGCCCGCCGGCGGCCACGTGCGGCTGGCCGTGGGGCGGGACTTCGGCGACGTGACGCCGCTGCGCGGCGTGATCCGCGGCGGCGGCCGGCATACGCTGGCGGTGGCCGTGCGCACCCGCCGGCTGGACGAAAGCCGGGGCGTGGGCCCGGCTCTTGCTAACGAGCCCGCGTGAGGAGATGACATGAAGCGCCTGGACGAGATGCACGACGCCGACGGCGCCGTGCGCGAGCACTACCGCGTCTACGACGACTGGCTCCGGCGCCAGCCGCCCGAGCTGATGCGCGCGCGGCGCGAGGAAGCGGAGATGATCTTCCGCCGCGTGGGCATCACCTTCGCGGTCTACGGCGCCAAGGACGAGGACGGCGCCGGCACCGAGCGGCTGATCCCCTTCGACCTGATCCCGCGCGTGATCCCCGAGCGCGAGTGGGCCGAGATGGAGGCGGGCCTCGCCCAGCGCGTGACCGCGCTCAACCGCTTCATCCACGACGTCTACCACGAGCAGGCCATCCTCAAGGCCGGCGTCGTGCCCGCCGACCAGGTGCTGAACAACGCCCAGTTCCGCAAGGAGATGATGGGCGTCACGGTGCCGGGCGACATCTACTCCCACATCTCGGGCATCGACATCGTGCGCGCGCCCGACCTCGGCAACCCCGGCAGCGGCCAGGCGCGCACCTACGTGCTGGAAGACAACCTGCGCGTACCGAGCGGCGTCAGCTACATGCTGGAGAACCGCAAGATGACGATGCGGCTGTTCCCCGAGCTGTTCAGCATGCACCGCGTGGCGCCGGTGGCGCACTACCCCGACCTGCTGCTGGAGACGCTGCGCGAGGTGGCGCCGGCCGGCGTCAACGAGCCCGCGGTGGTGGTGCTGACGCCGGGCATGTACAACAGCGCCTACTTCGAGCATGCCTTCCTGGCGCAGCAGATGGGCGTGGAGCTGGTCGAGGGCCAGGACCTGTTCGTCAAGGACGGCTTCGTCTACATGCGCACCACGCAGGGCCCGCGGCGCGTGGACGTGGTCTACCGCCGCGTCGACGACGACTTCCTCGACCCGCGCGCCTTCCGCGCCGACAGCGCGCTCGGCTGCGCCGGGCTGCTGGACGTCTACCGCGCCGGCAACATCACGCTGTGCAACGCCATCGGCACCGGCATCGCCGACGACAAGAGCATCTATCCCTACGTGCCGAAGATGATCGAGTTCTACCTCGGCGAGAAGCCCATCCTCGACAACGTGCCGACCTGGCTGTGCCGCGAGGCCGACGACCTGAAGTACGTGCTGGACCACCTGCACGAGCTGGTCGTCAAGGAGGTGCACGGCGCCGGCGGCTACGGCATGCTGGTGGGCCCGGCGGCCAGCAAGGCCGAGATCGAGGATTTCCGCCGCGTGCTGCAGGCGCAGCCGGCCAACTACATCGCGCAGCCCACGCTCAGCCTGTCGAGCTGCCCGACCTTCGTCGACGCGGGCGTCGCGCCGCGCCACATCGACCTGCGGCCCTACGTGCTGAGCTCGGGCAAGGGCGTGCGCACCGTGCCCGGCGGGCTGACCCGCGTGGCGCTGAAGGAAGGCTCGCTGGTCGTCAACTCGTCGCAGGGCGGCGGGACCAAGGACACCTGGGTGCTGGAGGAGGGCGCGTCATGCTGAGCCGTACCGCCGATCACTTGTACTGGATGTCGCGTTACATGGAGCGTGCGGAGAACACTGCGCGCATGCTGGACGTCAACTACCAGACCTCGCTGCTGCCGCAGGGCGCCGACACCGCCGAGCAGGGCTGGCGCGGCATGCTCTCGATCAGCGAGCTGACGGGCCTGTTCGGCCAGCGCTACGCGCAGGTCGACGCGCGCAGCGTGATGGACTTCATGGTGCGCGACGAGGACAACCTGTCCAGCATCTGGAACTGCCTGCGCGCGGCGCGCGAGAACGCGCGCGCGGTGCGCGGCGCGCTGACCACCGAGGTCTGGGAGACCACCAACCAGACCTGGCTGGAGTTCAACCGCCTGCTCCGAAAGGGCGGCGACTTCGACCGCGACCCCGCCGCGCTGTTCGAATGGGTCAAGTTCCGCAGCCACCTGAGCCGCGGCGTCACCCTGGGCACCATGCTGCAGGACGAAGCGCTGTACTTCCTGCGCATCGGCACTTTCCTGGAACGCGCCGACAACACCGCGCGGCTGCTGGACGTGAAGTTCCAGGCCCTGGCCGGCGGCGACTTCTTCGGCGGCCCCGACAAGTCCGAGCACGAGGTCGACTTCTACCACTGGAGCGCGATCCTGCGCTCGGTCTCCGGCTTCGAGATCTACCGCAAGGTCTACCGCAACGTGATCGTGCCGGAGAAGGTAGCCGAGCTGCTGATCCTGCGCCCCGACATGCCGCGCTCGCTGGCCGCCTGCATGAACGACGTGGTGGCCAACCTCGACCTGGTGGCCAACGCGCAGAGCAGGGAGACCCGCCGCCGCGCCGGCCGATTGCAGTCGGACCTGCGCTACGGCCGCATCGACGAGATCCTGGCGACCGGGCTGCACGCCTACCTGACGCAGTTCCTCGACCGCGTCGGCGACATCGGCGCCGGCATCGGGCACGACTTCCTGGTGCCGGTGGCGGCGTGAGCTGACGGCCCCCGGCCGCTGGGGCGGCCGCCCCCCGAGGGGGCTACCGAACCGGACCGGGAGACCCGGATCCGGTTCGGCCCGCTTCTCCACGCCGCTCCCCCTGGTCGCCTGTGGCGACCTGTCCCCGAGGGGACTGCTTTTCATGTGCCGTCGTCGACGGCTCGGCCGACGACAGCCACCAGCCGTTGCCGCTGCACCAGGCCGAGCCGTCGGGCGGCGTGCCGCGCACCAGCGAGCGCACGTCGTGCAGCGACTGGCGCTGCAGCGCCTTCGTCAGCGAGGCCGACGCCGCCTCGTCGCGCGCGCCGATGCAGGGGATGAACGCGACGCGCATCAGCGCCGCGGCGGCATACGACGATGCCGAGCGCCGCGTGACCAGCAGCATCACGCCGAAGCCCTCGTCCGGCGTCAGCGGAAACACCAGCCGCCCGCCGACGCGCAGCGCGTCCAGCCAGGCCGCCGGCGGATGCGTGGCGCCGGCGCTGACGTAGATCACGTCGCTGGGCGGCAGTTCGGTCTCGGTCGCCGAGGCGTGGCGCACCTCGACCTGCGGCCACGGCCGCAGCGCTGCTTCGGCCCGCGCGGCGAGGTCGGCCTCGCGCTCGATCGCGATCACGCGGCCGGCGGGTCCGACCAGCTCCGCCAGGATCGCGGTGTAGTAGCCGGTGCCCGCGCCCAGGTGCACAGCCGTCTCCCCCGCGGCCGGTGCCACCGCGGCCAGGCAGCGCGCGTGCAGCGACGGCTGGCCGTTGTTGATGTGCCGCTCCGGCGCCAGCGCGACCAGCACGTCCTGGTACAGCAGCCGCGGATCTTCCGACAAGGTCGGCAGATAACCCGAGCCGACGAACACCTGCCACGGGCCGGGGCCGAGGAAGTCCTCGCGCGGCACCGATGCGAATGCCTCGATCAGTCGCGGATCGCTCGACCCGGCGCTGCGGACGATGTATTCGGCATAGAAGCGGCGGTGGTCGGCGATGGCGTTCATGGGGACTCCGTCAAGTCGCGCTCCGAACCCTGCGCAAACGCCTCCCGCTCGAAGCGATTGCCGCGGTACGGGCAATCGCCGCGCAGCCAGGCCAGCAGGCTGGACGCCGGGTAGGCGACCAGGAAGCAGGGGCCCAGGATCTCGTACTGCCGCACGTGCACGCGCTCGTGCGGCCGCAGCGCGGCCAGCGCCTCGTGGCTCTGGCCGACGATCACGTGGCCGAAGGTGATGGCCAGGAAGGGCAGCCGCGCGGCCCAGCGCGGCACCTGCTGTTGATCGCCGGCGAGCCCGATTTCCAGCGTATGGCCGATGCGCCGGGCGCTGCCGCCGAGCAGCACGGCCAGGGCGCCCAGCGCCAGGCCGATCAGGCTGCAGGGCAGGGCCCAGAGCAGGTGCAACAGGCGCAACGGGCGCAAGCCGAGGTCTCGCATGGCTCGCTATTTGAGCAGCCGCTGCTGCCGAGCGCAGGCCTCGATCAACTGGTCCAGCCGCCGCTGCCGCGTCTCGGGCTTCTTCGCGCTGACCACCCAGTAGAGGATGGGCTTGCGGTAGCTGGGCGGGCAGGCTTCGAAGAAGCGCCACGCGGCCTTGGCGCGGCGGAACGCCCGGGTCTCGGCGGCGCTGAGCTGCGGGTGCTCGCGCTGCTCGTAGGCGTAGACCGCCGACTTGCGCTCCAGCCGCACCGCGTAGGCTGCCAGGCCGGCGGGCTGCATGCGCCCGGCGGCGATCAGCGATTCCACTTTGGCGATGTTCACCGCGCTCCAGATCGACGCCGGCCGGCGCGGCGTGAAACGGATCAGGTAGGCCTCGTCGTCGATGCGCTTGCGCACACCGTCGATCCAGCCGAAGCACAGCGCCTCGTCGACCGACTCCGGCCAGCGCATGCTGGGACGTCCCGACTCGACCTTCCAGAAGCCGACCACCAGTTCGGCCGCGCGGCCGCCATGGGCTTGCAGCCAGGCGCGGAAGTCGGCCGCTGTCGCGAAGAAGGTGGGCGGCGGGCTCGGCATCGTCACGCCCAGCCGAACTCGGAGTACACGCAACCGGCCGCGATCTGGTCGAGCGCATGCCTCACGTAGCCGACCATCGCCTCCGGCAGCGCGGCCAGCGGGAACCACGACAGGTCGCTGCACTTGTGCGGCTCGCGGTTGACCGGCTCGCCTTGCCAGCGGCTCGCCGTGAAGAACAGCGACATCCGCTCCTCGCTGCTGCGGCGGTGGATCACGTGGCACAGCACGAGGTCGTCGGGCGCGATGCGCAGGCCGGCTTCTTCCAGCGCCTCGCGGCTCATCGCCGCGCGGGCGGTCTCGTTGCCGTCGACGTGGCCGGCGACGACGCCGTACCTGCCGTCTTCGTAGCCGGTGTTGAAGCGCTGCAGCAGCAGCACTTCAGCATCGCGCCGCAGCACGAGGTGGACTTCGGGAATGAGGCGGAAGCGGGGCATCGAGGAGGTGGGTCGAGAGTGGACGGTCAGCCGCGAATCCCCGGGCAGTTGCCCCAGGGATCCCGGAGCTGGCACATGCGCTGGCCGCCCTCGATCGCCATCGGCCCCCGGTAAAGGCTGGCGCCCAGGCCGAGCAAGTGTTGCAGCGATCGATCGAAGTCGGCCACTTGCCAGTACACGACGGATCCCGCAGCCCCCGAGGCGACTTTCTCGTCGGACCGGACGACCTCGATCCGCAGGGCGCCCAGCGCCAGGAACTCGAAGTCCTGTTCGTCCAGGCGCGTGAGCCGGGCTTGCGGGAAGGCAGCGGCGTACCAATGAAGCCCCTGCAAGGGATCCGGCACGTGGACCATCACGGCGGCGATGCCGGGTGCCGGGGACGCCGGGTCTTCCGGGCCCATCGCTACGCCGCCGCGCATTTCCTCACCGTGTCCCAGGTCCGCGTCGTCACGTCGGTGCCGAAGGCCTGCTGGATCAGCTTCATGAACACCGGCCCGTCGTCGCCCGGCAGGTAGGCGGTGAACACGTGCGTGCCGTGCTGGCAGGCGACGGTGGCCAGGCCTTCGGTCAGCGGCAGCGCCACGCGCGGCGGCCGTGCCTCGCGCAGGAAGCTGACCACGCGCTTGGCCTGCGGCGGGAAACCGAACGGCGCGAAAGGGTCGGTGGCCAGCAGCGCCTGCAGCTCGGCGGCCGGGCGCACGATGGTGTAGAAGCCACGGTCCAGGTCGGCCTGCATCGCGGCCTCGATGCGGCGCTCCAGGCTCGCGGTGTCGATGTCGGCGGCCGCGGCGTCGAAGACCACGTTGCCGCTGGACAAGAGGGTCTTCACGCCGCCGAAGCCGGCGCGCTCGAAGCAGCGCTTGAGCGCCGGCATGCTGGCGTTGAGCGGGCTGACGCCGCGCAGGAAAGCGACGAAGCGCGGCATTTCAAGGCCCTTAAGGTGATCCGGCTCTGCCGGGCACCTTATACCCCCGCGGGGGGCGGGCTGGGCGCAGCCCGGCCCTGGGGGCGCTTAGAAAGCCTCAAAGGCCGAGCGGCTTGCTGACGACGTGGCGCCGCGTCCCGGCGCGCGCCACCTCGCTGAAGCCCGCCTGCTCGAACAGCGGCACGAAGCCCATGAAGCGGTAGCTGGGCGAGTCCGCGTCGACCGGGTAGCCTTCGACGGCCTTGGCGCCGCGCCGCCGGGCATGCTCGACGGCGGCCTGCAGCAACGCCTTGGCCAGACCCTGGCCCCGGTGCTCCCGGCGCACGAAGAAGCAGGTGATGGCCCAGACCTCGCCGCTGGCCGCCACGTCCTTGCGCAGGCCGCGGAAGCTGGTGCCGGGCGCCACCGAGCACCAGGCCACCGGCTGCGCGTCCAGGTAGCCCAGCAGCCCGACGGGCACCTGGCCGTCCACCCGCGCCTTCATCGCCTGTTTCAGCAGCGCCGGGTCTCGGGAGCGCTTCTCGGCGGCCGTGGCCCGCCAGGCCATGCACCAGCAGTAGCCCGGGCTGCCCTTGGCACTGAAGAGGGCGTCGAAGTCGGCCCAGGTCCGGCGGGTGACCTCCTTGACCGACAGGCGCGGCAACTGGGTGTTCATGATCACGGCTGCGGCACGGCTTCGATCGGGCGATGTTAGGCCAGGCGCCCGGCGGCGGTGAACGCGCGCCGGCGCTGCGGCCGAATCAGTGCTCCTTTTGCGGCCTTCCTCCGGCGATGGGTGCCGCGGCGCAATCGAACAATCGCGCCACGCCGCGCATCCGCGCGCCGACGACGATCACCACGCCCCTCCAAGGATGAAGACGCACGCCCGCCGCCTGCCGGCCTTGCTGGCTGCCGCCGCGCTGGCCACCGGCCTCGCGCCGGCGCAGGCGCAGGCGCAGCAGCCCGCCGCCGACGCCGGCGCGCCGGGCCTGCGGCTCAACGGCTTCGGCAGCATCGGCGTGGTCGACAGCCGCGCGCCGGCCGGCTGGGGTTTCCGGCGCGACATCAGCCAGGCCGACCACGGCGGCGGCACGCGCGCCGACGTCGACAGCCGGCTGGGCCTGCAGCTCAACGCCACCGCCAGCGAGCAGCTGGAGTTCGTCGGCCAGCTGCTGCTCAAGCGCCGGTTGCCCGAGGTGCCGGCCGGTGACAGCGTGGAATGGGCCTTCGCGTCGATCCGGCCGTCGCCCGACTGGACGCTGCGCATCGGCCGCACCAATCCGGATGTCTTCCTGCTGTCCGACTACCGCAACGTCGGCTTCGCCTACCCCTGGGTGCGGCCGGAGGTGGCGTTCTACGGCTCGCTGTCGATCTATTCGCTCGACGGCGCCGACCTCACGCGCCAGTGGCGGCTGGACGGCTCGCTGTGGAAGCTCAAGCTGCTGGCCGGCTCGGGCCACACCTGGGCCGCCACGCTGGCGGGCCAGCCCAGCGCGCTGACCCGGTTGCGCGACCTGGGCGGCGTGGTGCTGTCGCGCGAGTCCGACGGGCTGACCGTGCGCGGCACCGTGGCGCGTGCGCGCGCGTCGCTCGACACCGGCCCCGGCACCGCGGCCCTGAGCGCCGCGCTGGCGCAGCTCGCGCAGCTGCCGCTGCCCGCGGTGCAAGCGCAGGCGCAGGACTTGCGCGCCCGGCTGGCGCTGCAAGGCGGCCACGTCACCTTCATCGACCTGGGCGCCGCCTACGAAGGCAGCCGCTGGCTGTGGAGCGCCGAGCTGTCCACGCTCCAGGGCAGCTTCGCGGCCGGCCACACGCTGGCGGCCTACGCCAGCCTGGGCCGGCGCCTGGGCGCCTTCACCGTCTACGGCGTGCTGGCCGGCAGCCGCACCAAGGGCGGGGCGGCCGACGTGCCGGCGTGGGATGCGGCGCTGGCGCCGCTGCTGGGGCCCGCGGCGGCCGCGCAGGCGCAGGTGCTGGCCGAGTCGGCCGCGCTGTCCAGCAACGCGGCGCGGCTGGGCCAGAGCTCGGTGTCGCTGGGCGTGCGCTGGGACCTGCACCCGCAGGCCGCGCTCAAGCTGCAGTGGGACCGCTACCGCGTGCGCTGCAACGGCGGGCTGATGTTCGTCGGCGCGCTCGGGCGCAGCGGGCAGGCCGACGTCGGCAGCCTGGTGCTGGACTTCGTGTTCTGAAGGGGCGGCGCAATGCACCACTGCCTGTCCCTGCTGATGGCCCTGCTGCTGACCGTGGCGCTGCCGGCGCAAGCCGACATCTACCTCGTCGTGCAGGCCGGCAACCCGGTCAAGGCGCTGACACACAAGGAGGCGGTCGACCTCTACACCGGCCGCAGCCGTGCCTTCAGCAACGGCGACTTCGCGCTGCTGTTCGACCTGCCGCGCGACAGCCCGCAGCGCGCCGCGTTCTACCAGGCGCTGACCGGCATGAGCCCGGCGCAGATCAACAGCTACTGGTCGCGGCTGATGTTCAGCGGCCAGACCATGCCGCCGCAGGCGCTGCCCAGCGAGCAGGCGATGGCCGACATCGTGCGCCGCAACCCCAGCGCGCTGGGCTACCTGAGCCAGGAGCCCGGCGACAAGGGCCTGCGCACGGTGCTGGTGCTGAAGGAGGCGCGGTGAGCCTGCCGGGCGCCGCCGCCTCGCTGCCCGGCGCCGGGCCGGCGCAGCCGTCGGCCGGCGGCGCGGTGCGGCCGGCGCAGGGGCTGCAGCGGCGCTTCCTGATCTTCGTGCTGGCCGGGGCGGCGCTGTTCGCCGCGCTGGCCGGCGCGCTGGCCTACCGCATCGGGCACGGCCGCGCCACCGAAAGCGGCCGCGCCGCGGTGGACGCCTTGCTGGCGGCGGTGGAGAAGACTGCGGCCATCGGCGCCTACGCCGGCGACCGCGTGCTGCTGCAGGAGATCGTGCAAGGCGTGGCCCGCAACCCGCTGGTGGCCGCGGCCGAAGTGCGCGGCGCGCACGGCGACGGCCTGGCCCACGTCGGCCGCGCCCTGCCGGCCCGGCCCGGCGCCGACGCCCTGGTCGTGGAGCGCCGGCTGGCCTCGCCGTTCGACGCCCGGGAGTCCGTCGGCGTGCTGCGCATCGAGGTCGACGCCGCGCAGTTGCAGGCCGCCGCGCGGCGCGAGGCCAGCCTGCTGGCGCTGCTGATGGTGGGCCAGACGCTGCTGGTGGCGCTGCTGCTGTACCAGGGCGCGGCGCGCTTCGTCTCGCAGCCCATCGTGCGCCTGGCGGGCAACCTGCGCGCCATGCCGCCCGGCAGCGGCGAGCGGCTGCCCACGCCGCCGCGCCACGCGCGCGACGAGATCGGCGCGCTGATCGCCGGCGCCAACGCGCTGCTGGACGCCAACGAGCAGGCGCTGCGGCGCGAGCGTGCGCTGCGCGCCGAGATCGAGCAGATGGAGGCGCAGTACCGGCAGATCTTCGACTCCAGCAGCGCCGGCATCTTCGTGCTCGACGCCGAAGGCCGGCTGATCAACAGCAACCCGACCGCGCTGCGCGTGATCGGGCTGCCGCTGGCCGAGATGCAAAGCCTGCGCGCCGGCGACTTCGTGCGCCGCGTCTTCGCGCGGCCCGACCGCGTGCTGCAGATGGTGGACGACGCAGCCGCCCGCCGCGAGACGGTGTCGGCCGACCTCGAACTGCTGCAGCGCGACCGGCTGTCGCGCTGGGTGCACTGCCTGATCTCGGTGCAGCAGCCCGCGGGCAGCGGCCGCCTGGTGGAAGGCGTGATGTACGACATCACCGAGCGCCGGCGGCAGGAGTCCGAGGTGCTGCACCGCGCCGAGCACGACGCGCTGACCGGGCTGAAGAACCGCCAGGCGCTGGAGGCGGCGATCGACCGCTTCGTGGACGACGCCGCCGCCACGCAGTCCAGGCTGAGCCTGATCTACGTCGACCTCGACGGCTTCAAGCCGATCAACGACCGCCTGGGCCACAAGGCCGGCGACCGCGTGCTGCAGCACTGCGCGGCGCGGCTGCAGTCGGTGCTGCGGCGCTCGTCCGACGTGGCCGGGCGCATCGGCGGCGACGAGTTCGTGCTGGCGCTCAACCACCTGGGCCCGGCCGACGTCGCGCTGACCGAGACCGCGGCGCTGCTGCTGGAGCGGCTGCGCCAGCCCATCGTGCTGGACGACGGCCAGGCCGTGCAGGTGGGCGCCAGCCTGGGGCTGGCCTGCTTTCCGCAGCACGGCAGCAGCCGCCGGCAACTGCTGCATGCCGCCGACGCGGCGATGTACGAAGTCAAGCGCGGCGGCAAGAACGGCTTCGCGCTGGCGCTGGCCGCGCCGGCCGCCGGCTGAGCCCGCGCCTATCATCGGCGCCATGCGCGCGCTCTGGCTGCTGATCCTCGCCGGCCTGCCGCTGGCGGGGCCGGCGTACAGCCAGCCCCAGCCGCCGCTGGCCGAGAAGCGGCCCTTCGTCGTCAAGAGCCCGCACGGCGACCGCAGCGACGACTACCACTGGCTGCGCGACGACGACCCGCAGGCCAAGCGGCCCGAGATCCTGCGCCACCTGGAAGCCGAGAACCGCTACACCGAGGCCCAGCTGGCGCCGCTGCGCCACCTGCGCGAGCGGCTGACGCAGGAGATGGCCGCGCGCGTCAGGCCCGACGAGAGCAGCGTGCCGGTGTACGAGCGCGGCTGGTGGCTGTGGCGGCAGTACGAGAGCGGCGTGCAGCACCCGCGGCTGATGCGCCGCCGCGGCACGCCCGAAGGCCCCGACCCCGCGGCCCGCGCCGAGGTGCTGCTGGACCTGCCGCAGCAGGCCATCGCGCAGCGCTACTACGCGCTGGGCCAAGCGCGGCTCAGCCCTGACGGCCAGTGGCTGGCCTGGACCGAGGACGTGGTGGGCCGCGGCGCCTACGACCTCTACATCCAGAACCTGTCGACGCGGCGGCTGCAGCCCGAGCGCATCGGCGGCGTGCTGGAAGGCTTTGCCTGGGCCGCCGACAGCCGCACCGTGTTCTACGTGCGGCAGGACCCGGTCACGCTGCACAGCGGCGCCGTCTGGCGCCACCAGCGCGGCAGCCCGGCGGCGGCTGACGGCCTGGTGCACGACGAGGCCGACAAGACGCTGTTCGTCGAGGTGCGGCCCAGCGCCTCGCAGCGCCAGGTGCTGATCGACATCCACGGCAGCGACACCGCGGAACTGCGCGCGGTGCCGGCCGACGCGCCGTTGCAGCCGGCGCGCGTGGTGTTCGCGCGCCGCGCCGGCGTGCGCCTGCACGCCGAGCACGCCGGTGGCCGCTGGCTGCTGCGCACCAACGAAGGCGCAACCGAGTTCCGCCTGGTGGAGGCGCCGGAGAAGAACCCGGACCAGCGCAGCGCCTGGCGCACCCTGGTGCCGGTGCGCGAGGGCGTGGCGCTGGGCGCCTTCGAGGCCTTCGACAACGCCATCGTCGTCGAGGAATGGGCGCAGGGCCGGCCGCGCGTGCGGCTGCTGGCGCCCGACGGCAGCGAGCGCCGCGTGGTCGAGCCGCCGGACGGCGGCATGGTCGGCCTGGGCGAGAACCGCGACCCCGCGGCGGCGCAGGTGCAGCTCGTGCTGCAGTCGCTGGTGCGGCCGCCGGCCGTCGTCGACGTGCAGCTGGCCAGCGGCCGCGAGACGCTGCGCCGGCAGGAGCGCGTGCCGGGGCAGGACCTGGCGCTGTACCGCAGCCAGCGCCTGTGGGCGCGCGCGCGCGACGGCGCGCAGGTGCCCGTCACGCTGGCCTGGCGCGGCGACCGCGTCCGCCGCGAGGGCAGCGCGCCGCTGCTGATCGAGGCCTACGGCGCCTACGGCGACCCCTACGAGCCCGAGTTCGGCGCGCACCGCCTGTCGCTGCTGGACCGCGGCTTCGTGATCGCGATCGCCCACGTGCGCGGCGGCGGCGAGCTGGGCCAGGCCTGGTACGAGGCCGGCCGCAACGCGCACAAGCGGCACGGCTTCGAGGATTTCGTCGACGTGGCCGACCACCTGGTGGCCGAGCGCTGGGCGGCGCCCGACAAGCTGTTCGGCCAGGGCGCCTCGGCCGGCGGGCTGCTGCTGGCCGTGGTGGCCAACGAGGCCGGCGCGCGCTTTCGCGGCCTGGCGCTGGACGTGCCCTTCGTCGACGTACTGACTACCATGCTCGACCCCACGCTGCCGCTCACCGCCAACGAATGGGGCGAGTGGGGCGACCCGCGCGAGAAGGCCGCCTACGAGCGGATGCGCGGCTGGTCGCCCTACGACAACATCGGTGCGCGCGAATACCCCGCCATGCTGGTGACCACCGCGCTGTGGGACTCGCGCGTGCAGGTGCACGAGCCGGCCAAGTACGTGGCGCGGCTGCGCGCGCTGAAGACCGACCGCAACCCGCTGCTGCTGCACGTGGAGATGCAAGGCGGCCACGCCGGCGCCGTGGGCCGGCTGGAGCAGCCGCGGCACTGGGCGCGCCAGTACGCCTTCTTCCTGGACCTGGCCGGCCTGGGCGCCGCCGGGGCCGAGGCGCTGCCGGGCGCCGCCGCTGCCGTGCCGCCGGCCGCGGCGTCGGCCGTGCCGCCGGGCGACACGCTGCGCTCGATCCGCCTGACCCGCTGAGCTTCTCCGTCCCATGTCCCAGTTCTTCGAAGTCCACCCGCAGAACCCGCAGCCGCGGCTGCTGAAGCAGGCCGCGCAGATCCTGCACGACGGCGGCGTCGTCGCGGTGCCCACCGATTCCAGCTACGCGCTGGTATGCCACCTCGACGACAAGGCCGCGGTGGAGCAGCTGCGCCGCATCCGCCAGGTCGACGAGAAGCACCACCTGACGCTGCTGTGCCGCGATTTGTCAGAACTGGCCAGTTATGCGCGCGTCGACAACCGCCAGTACCGCATCCTCAAGCTCGGCACGCCGGGGCCCTACACCTTCATCCTGGAAGCGACCAAGGAAGTGCCGCGCCGCGTCAGCCACCCGTCGCGGCGCACCATCGGCCTGCGCGTGCCCGAGCACAAGGCCTTGCAGGAGCTGCTGGCCGTGTTCGGCCAGCCGCTGATCGGCACCACGCTGATCCCGCCCGGCGAGACCGAGCCGCTGAACGACGCCCACGAGATCCGCGAGCGGCTGCAGAAGCAGGTGCAGGCCGTGCTGGACGCCGGCGCCTGCCCGATGGCGCCGACCACGGTGGTGGACTTGAGCGGCGACGAGCCGCTGCTGATGCGCCACGGAAGGGGCGATCCGGCGAAGCTGGGGCTTTAACGGTTCCGCGCGGCTACGGCCACTTCGCGGTACGTTCCCGGTCGGGCCGCGTCGATGGCCGCCTGCATCTCCGGCAGCTCGGCCTGGATCCGCGGCCAGCTGGTCGTCAGGATGACGACGATCGCGATCGTCCGGCCGGCCAGGTTCTGCTGGTAGCCGAGGTTCTGGTCCGTCGTGACGAAGACCTCGAAGCCGGCCTGCTCGGCCGCAGCGATCAGCGCGCCGTTCTTGAACGCCGACCAGCCACGCTCATGTGCGGTCTCGACGTCGTGCCCCGGCAGGAAGCGGCGCAGCGGCGCGGGCGTGCCCTGATCGAAAAGGATCTTCACGCCGGCCGGCCTGCTCAGGCCGGCGCCAGCGCACTCTTCGCGGCGTGTTCCAGCACCAGGCGCACTTGTTCCGGCTTGACGCCCGGGAACCACTCGATGAAGTCGTGCACCGAGGCACCGTCCTCCAGGTTCTCGAACAGCGCGGCCACCGGCACCCGCGTGCCGCGGAACACCCAAGCGCCGCTGACGCGCTTGCGGTCGCTTTCGACGGCAGGGCAACTGGACCAGTCGATCATCGGAGCATCCTAGCACCGGCCGGGTTCGCGGGGGCCGGCTCTGCGGCCTCGCTCCAACCCCCGCCTAGCGCCCGGTACAGCGCGACGCCGTTCTGCGCCTGCGCCGCCTGCACCTGCACCAGCGCCAGCCGGGCGGCGAACAGCGAGCGCTGCGCGTCCAGCAACTCCAGCGTGCTGGCGGCGCCGCTGCGCTGCCGCAGCTCCACCAGCGCCAGGCGCTCGCTCTCGGCGTCGACCTGCGCGGCCTGCGCGCGGCGCTGCTCGTCCAGCGTGCTGCGGCCGGCCAGCGCGTCGGCCACCTCGCGGAAGGCCGACTGCAGCGACTTCTCGTATTGCGCGACCGCAATCTCACGCGCGCGCTCGGCGCTGCGCACGTTGGCCTGGTTGCGTCCGGCGTCGAAGATCGTCTGCAGCAGCGCCGGCGCCAGCCCGAAGCCCCAGCTCCCGCCGGCGAACATCCCCGACAGCTCGCTGCTGACGCTGCCGGCGCTGGCGGTCAGCGTGATGCGCGGGAACAGCGCCGCGCGCGCGGCGCCGATGTTGGCGTTGGCGGCGATCAGCAGCGCCTCGGCCTGGCGCACGTCGGGGCGGCGCGTCAGCACCTCGGATGGCAGACCGACCGGCACCTCGGGCAGGTCGGGCAGCGCCGTTGCCGTGCCTTCGCCGGGCAGCAGCTCGGCTGGCAGCGGCTGGCCCAGCAGCAACTCCAGTGCATTGCGGTCCAGCAGCCGCTGGCGCTGCTGCTGCGCCAATGCGATGCGTGCCGCTTCCAGCAGCGAGTCCACCTGCCGCAGGTCCAGCCGCGACGCGGCGCCGTACTGCAGCCGCAGCGCGGTCAGGCGGCGCGTCTCTTCGCGCGTGGCCAGGGTCTGGCGCGTGACCTGCAGCGCCGCATCGTCGGCCAGCAGCGCCAGCCAAGCGTTGGCCACGGTCGCCACCAGGCTGATCTGTGCGGCCTTGCGCGCCTCGTCGCTGGCCAGCACCTGCGCGGCCGCGGCGTCGTCCAGGCTGCGCAGGCGGCCGAACAAATCCAGCTCGTAGGCCGAGACCTGCAGCCCGGCGCTGTAGACGCGCGTGCTGCCGCCGCCGGGCGTGGCCGTGCGCGTGGCGCCGATGCCGGCGCCGACGGTGGGCCACAGGTCGGCCTGGCGCACCGTCAACTGCTCGCGCGCCTGCTCGACGTTGAGCATCGCGACGCGCAGGTCGCGGTTGTTCTGCAGCGCCAGCTCCAGCAGCCGGCGCAGGCGGGCATCGCCCGCGAAGAAGTCGGCCCAGGCGAGGTCGGCTGCCGCGGCGGCCGCGCCGCTGGCCGCCGCGGCCGGCGCCTGCGGAAACTGCGCCGCCACCGGTGCCGCCGGGCGTTGATAGGGCGGCGCCATGCTGCTGCAGGCCGACAGCAGCGCCAGCAGCAGGGGCGCCGTGGTGCGTTGAAGTCGCTTCATCGCGGCGCCTCCGGGTCGGCGGCGTGGACGCCGCGGTGCTCGGCCTCGTGCAGCGCGAACTGGCGCTGCCGCTCGCTGCCCTTGAAGAAGCGCCGCACGACCACGAAGAACAGCGGCACGAAGAACACCGACAGCGCCACCGCGCTGATCATGCCGCCGATCACGCCGGTGCCGATCGCGCGCTGGCTGGCCGAACCGGCGCCGCTGGCCAGGAACAGCGGCAGCACGCCCAGGATGAAGGCCAGCGAGGTCATCACGATGGGCCGGAAGCGCAGGTGCGCCGCCGCCAGCGCGGCCTCGATCGGGCTCTTGCCCTGCGCCTGCAGGTCCTTGGCGAACTCGATGATCAGGATCGCGTTCTTGGCCGACAGCCCGATGATGGTGATCAGCCCGACCTGGAAGTACACGTCGTTGGCATAACCTCGCAGCAGCGTGGCCAGCACCACGCCCAGCACGCCCAGCGGCACGACCAGGATCACCGCGAAGGGGATGCTCCAGCTCTCGTACAGCGCCGCCAGGCACAGGAAGACCGCCAGGATCGCGAAGCCGTACAGCACCAGCGCCTGCGAGCCGGCGATCTTCTCCTCGCGCGAGATGCCGGTCCATTCGTAGCCGAAGCCTTCGGGCAGCTGCGCGGCCAGGCGCTCCATCTCGGCCATCGCGGCGCCGGTGCTGTAGCCGGGCGCGGCCTGGCCGCCGATGCGCATCGCCGGATAGCCGTTGTAGCGCACGGTCTGCATCGCGCCGCTGACCCAGCGCGTGGTCGCGAAGGCCGACAGCGGCACCGGCCGCCCTTGCGCGTTGCCGACGTTCAGCGCCAGCAGGTCCTCGGGCTGCATGCGTGCCGGCGCGTCGGCCTGCACCACCACGCGCTGCAGCCGGCCGGCGTTGGGGAAGTCGTTGACGTAGGCCGAGCCCAGCGCGGTGGAGATCACCGTGTTGATCGCGTCGAAGCCCACGCCCAGCGCCTGCGCCTTGTCGCGGTCGATGTCCAACTGGAGCTGCGGCGCGTCCTCCAGCCCGTCGGGCCGCACCTGGGTCAGCACCGGGCTTTGGCTCGCCAGCCCCAGCAACTGGTTGCGCGCGGCCACCAGCGCGTCGTGGCCCTTGCCGCCGCGGTCCTGCAGGCGGAAGTTGAAACCCGAGGCAGTGCCCAGTTCGGGGATCGGCGGCGGGCTGAGCGGAAAGACGATCGCATCGCGGATCGCGCTGAAGGCGCCGAAGGCACGCCCCGCCAGCGCCTGCGCCGACTGGCCGGCTGCCTTGCGCTCGCTCCAGTCCTTCAGCGTCACGAAGGTCAGGCCGGCGTTCTGCCCCTGGCCGGAGAAGCTGAAGCCCAGCACGCCAACGATCGACTGCACCTCGGGCTGCTTGAGCATGAAGGCCTCGACCTGCTGCACCGCCGCCAGCGTGCGCTCCTGCGTCGCGCCCGGCGGCAGCTGCACGCTGACCAGCAGGTTGCCCTGGTCCTCGGCCGGCAGGAAGGAACTGGGCAGCCGCAGGTAGACCCAGCCCACCGCGGCGATGATCACCGCGTAGACCAGCAGGAAGCGCCCGGCGCGGCGCAGCAGCTTGGCCACCCAGCCTTCGTAGCCGTGCGCGGTGCGCTTGAAGCTGCGGTTGAACCAGCCGAAGAAGCCGCGCTTCTCCACGTGGTGGCCGGCCTGCACGGGCTTCAGCAGCGTGGCGCACAGCGCCGGCGTCAGGCTCAAGGCCATGAAGGCCGAGAAGCCGATCGACGCCACCATCACGGCCGCGAACTGCCGGTAGATGTTGCCCACCGATCCGCTGAAGAACGCCAGCGGCACGAACACCGAGATCAGCACGACGGTGACGCCGATGATCGCGCCCGAGATCTGCCCCATCGCCTTGCGCGTGGCCTGCAGCGGCGGCAGCCCTTCCTCGCTCATGATGCGCTCGACGTTCTCCACCACGACGATGGCGTCGTCGACCACGATGCCGATCACCAGCACCATGCCGAACATCGTCAGCACGTTGATCGAGAAGCCCAGCGCCAGCAGGACGGCGAAGGTGCCCAGCAGCGCCACCGGCACCACGATGGTGGGGATCACCGTGTAGCGCAGGCTCTGCAGGAACAGCAGCATGACCAGGAACACCAGCGCCACCGCCTCCACCAGTGTTTCGGCCACCTGGCTGATCGAGATCTTGACGAAGCGCGAGGTGTCGAACGGGATGCTGTACTTCACGCCTTGCGGAAAGTAGCGCTGCAGCTCGTCCATCTTGGCGCGGATGGCCGCCGCGGTGGCCAGCGCATTGCCCGACGGCGAGAGCTGCACGCCGATGCCGGTGGACGGATTGCCGTTGAGCCGCGCCGAGGTGGCATAGGCCTGCGCGCCCAGCTCGACGCGCGCCACGTCCTTCAGCCGCACGGTGGAGCCGTCGGCGTTGGCGCGCAGCACGATGTTGCCGAACTGCTCGACGCTGGCGAGCTGCCCGCTGACCACCACGGTGGCCGACATGCCCAGCCCCGGCACGTTGGGCAGGTCGCCCAGCGATCCTGAAGCCACCTGCGCGTTCTGCGCGCGGATCGCGGCCACCACCTCGGCCGCGCCCAGGTTCAGGCCTTGCAGCTTGGCCGGATCGATCCACACGCGCATCGCGCGCTCGGTGCCGAAGAGCTGCGCCTGGCCGACGCCGGGCACGCGCTGCAGTTCGGGCAGCACGTTGCGCGAGGCGTAGTCACCCAAGGCGATCGGGTCCCAGTCGGGGTTGTCCGACGACAGGATCGTGAACAGCAGGAAGTTGCTGCGCGACTTGTCGACCCGCACGCCCTGCTGCGTGACGGCCGAGGGTAGGCGTGGCGAGGCACGCGACAGGCGGTTCTGCACTTCCACCTGCGCCAGGTCGGCGTTGGTGCCGGGCTGGAAGCTCAGCGTGATGTTGCCGGTGCCGTTGGCCTGCGCCACGGCCTCCATGTAGATCAGGCCGGGCGCACCGTTCATCTCGCGCTCGATCACGGCCAGCACGCTGTCTTCCAGCGTCTGCGCCGAGGCGCCGGGGTAGGTGGCGCTGACGACGATGGACGGCGGCGCCACCGGCGGGTACTGCGCGATCGGCAGCTGCGTGATCGCCACGCTGCCGGCTACCAGCACGAAGAGGGCGATCACCCACGCGAAGATCGGGCGGTCGATGAAGAAGCGGGCCATGCGCCGGGTCTCCGCTCAGCGCGACGCGGCGGATGTGGGCGTGGCCGCCGACGCGGGCGCTGCTGCGGCCGCCGCCCCCGGCGCCTGCCACGGCACCGGCTTGACCACGCTGCGGCCGGCCAGCTTCTGGAAGCCGTCCATCACCACCTGCTCGCCGGCCTTCAGCCCGTCCAGCACCACCCAGTCGCCGCCGCGGGCGCCGCCCAGCTTGACGGTGCGCGTGGATAACTTGCCATCGGCAGCCACCACCAGCACGCGGTCGCCGTCGCTGCTGCGCTGCACCGCCTGCTGCGGCAGCAGGATGGCGCTGCCGGCCTGCGCCTGCTCCAGCCGGCCGCGCACGTACATGCCGGGCAGCAGCAGGCCCTGCGGGTTGGGTACCTCGGCGCGCAGCGTGATCTGGCCCGAGCTCGGGTCCACCGTCAGGTCGGAGAACAGCAACCGCCCGGGCAGCGGGTAGCTGCTGCCGTCGTCGAGCTGCAGCCGCACCGCGGCGGCCTGCGTGCCGCTGGCGCGCTGCAGCCGGCCGGCGGCGATGGCCGCGCGCAGCCGCAAGACCTCGGCCACCGGCTGCGTGAAGCTGACGTACATCGGGTCGATCTGCTGCACCACGGCCAGCGGCGTCGCCTCGCCCTGGCCGACCAGCGCGCCCTCGGTCACCAGAGCGCGGCCGATGCGGCCGCCGATCGGCGCCGTCACCGAGGCATAGCCGAGGTTGATCTGCGCCGACTGCAGCGCGGCCTTGGCGGCGGCCACCTCGGCCTCGGTCTGCTGGCGCGCGGCGGTGGCGGCCACGTAGTCCTGCTGGCTCATCGCCTGGCCTTCGTACAGCGGCTTGGCGCGCTCGGCGTTGGCGCGCGCCTGCACCGCGTTGGCCTCGGCGCGCGCCAGCGCCGCCTGCGCGCTGGCCAGCGCGGCGCGGTAGGGCGCGTCGTCGATCTGGAACAGCGGCTGGCCGGCGCGCACGTCGGCGCCTTCGCGGAACAGCCGCCGCTGCACGATGCCGGCGGCGCGCGCGCGCACCTGCGCCACGCGCGAGGCCTCGGTGCGGCCGGGCAGCTCGGTCACTAGGCCCACGGTGCCGGGGCTGACGGTGAGCACGCCCACCTCCAGCGGCGGCGGCGCGGCCGCGGCGCCGGCAGCGGCCGGCGCGGGCTTGTCGCCGCAGGCGGCCAGGGCCAGCAGCGCGGCGGCGAGCGTCGCCGCGCCGGCGGCACGGCGCGAGAAAAGGGGGCGGGGGCACACGGGCATGGCGGGTCGCTTGTCTTGGGGCGGCGGCGCGGCGTACTATACATACAACCATGAATGTATGTTGAGGCCGCCATGGTCCGCCGCACCAAGCAGGAGGCGCTGGCCACGCGCCAGCAGATCATCGACGCCGCGGAAGCGCAGTTCCTGCGGCGCGGCGTCGCGCGCACCTCGCTGCAGGACATCGCCGCCGCCGCCGGGCTGACGCGCGGCGCGATCTACTGGCACTTCAAGGACAAGGCCGAGCTGTTCGACGCGATGCTGGCGCGCGTGGCGCTGCCGATGGAGCAGGCCCTCGACCGCAGCGCCGACCCCGCGGTCGATGACCCGCTGGCGCAGATCCGGCGCAGCCTGCTGGCCTCGCTGCGCGCCACGGTGGAAGACCCGCAGACGCGCCGCGTGTTCGAGATCGCGCTGCAGAAGGTGGAGTACGTCGACGAGATGAAGGCCGTGCGCGAGCGCCGCCTGGCCAGCCTGCGCGAGCGCAGCCGCCACCTGGAAGCCGCGCTGCGTCGCGCGCGTGCCCAGGGCCGTGTGGGCGGCGCCACGCCGGCACGCGCCGCGGCGCTGGGGCTGCACGCGCTGGTCAGCGGGCTGATCCAGAACTGGCTGCTGGACCCCGCCGGCTTCGACCTGCAGCGCGTGGGGCGGCAGGCCGTGGACGCCTATCTGGCCGGGCTGCAGCGGCCGGCGGCTACAGCGCGGCGGTGACCACCATCTCCACCTTCCACTCGGGCTTGGCCAGCGCGGCCTGCACGGTGGCGCGCGGCGGCGTGTGGCCGGGCACGACCCAGGCTTCCCACACCTCGTTCATCGCCGCGAAGTCGGCCAGGTCGGTCAGGAAGACCTGGCAGCGCAGGATCTTGCTCTTGTCGCTGCCGGCGCGTGCCAGCAGCCGGTCGACGGCGGTCAGCACCTGGCGCACCTGGCCCTGGATGTCCTGGCTGCCGTCCTCGGCCACCTGGCCGGCCAGGTAGCACACGCCGTTGTGCACGGCCATTTCCGACATGCGGGGGCCGACGTCGAAGCGCTGAACCATCACTTGTGTCCTCGGTGGGTGGGTTGAACCTTCTGGCCCAGGCGCGACTCGGTGCCGGCCAGCAGCTTGCGGATGTTGCCTTCGTGGCGCCACACCAGCAGCAGGCTCATCACGATGATGGGCAGCACCGCGGGGCCGGGGCCCCAGATCAGCAGCTGGTAGAAGGGCGCGAACAGCGCCGCCGCCAGCGAGGCCAGCGACGAATAGCGGAAGAAGGCCGCGATGATCAGCCAGGTGGCCAGCGTCGCCAGCCCCAGCCAGGGGTTCAGCGCCAGCAACGCGCCGGCCGCCGTGGCCACGCCCTTGCCGCCCCGGAAGCGGAAGAACACCGGCCACAGGTGGCCCACGAAAGCCGCCAGCCCCACCCAGGCCGGCGTGCCCTCGCCGAACCCGAAACGCGGCGCCAGCAGCAGCGCGGCCAGCACTGGCAAGAAACCCTTCAGCGCATCCAGCGCCAGCGTGAGGACGGCGGCCGCCTTGTTGCCCGAGCGCAGCACGTTGGTCGCACCGGGGTTCTTCGACCCGTAGCTGCGCGGGTCCGACAAGCCCATCAGCCGGCTGACGATGACGGCGAACGACAGCGATCCGATGAGGTAGGCCAGGACGCAGGCGGCGAGGGAAACGGCGATGTCCATCAGAGGCCGGCGAGTTTACGCCGGCCGTCGACGGCCTCGCTTGCTGGCAAGATCCATTCTCCTGGGGCAAGCCGATGGGCAGCGGGGACCGAATTGAGCCGGAAGAAGACGCCGTCCGAGAACGACATCCGCAGTCAACCCGCCCAATCGGCGGTGCGGGCGGTGGCGGCAGCGCCAGCGGATGCGTTGTACGACCAGGTTCGCGCGGTGCTGACCCAGGCCCGGCTGCAGAGCTGGCGCCAGGTCAACCGCGCCATGGTGCAGGCCTACTGGCACGTGGGCCGGCTGATCGTGGAGCACGAGCAGGCCGGCAAGGCAAGGGCCGCTTATGGCGCACGTCTGCTGCAGAGCCTTGCCAAGCGACTGGGCGGCGAGTTCGGACCGGGCTTCTCGGCGGCCAACCTGCGCAACTTCCGGCAGTTCTTCCAGGTCTTCACACTGGACGAGATTTGCGACACGCCGTGTAGCGAATTGAGCTGGTCTCATTGGCGGCAACTGATGCGCGTGGCCGATGGCCGGGCGCGTTGCTGGTATGCCGCCGAAGCGGCGCAGCAGCGGTGGAGCGCGGCGGCGCTGGACCGCCAGATCGGCACGCTGTACTACGAACGGCTGCTGTCCAGCCAGGACCGGGCCGGCGTGCGCGCGGAGGCCGCGGCCCTGGTGCAGCGCGATGCGGCTGCCGATCCGCGCGACTTCATCCGCGACCCCTACGTGCTGGAGTTCCTGGGCGCGCGCCCCGGCGCCACGCTGTACGAAAAGGACATCGAGCAAGGCCTGCTGGACCAGTTGCAGCGGTTCCTGCTGGAACTGGGCAAGGGCTTCGCCTTCGTGGCCCGCCAGCACCACCTGCATATCGAAGGCGAGGACGCCTTCGTCGACTTGGTGTTCTACAACTTCGTCCTGAAGTGCTTCGTGCTGGTCGAGCTGAAGGTGGGCAAGCTCAGCCATCAGGACGTGGGCCAGCTCGACATGTACGTGCGGGTGTTCGACGAGCGCATGCGCGGCAAGGGCGATGGACCCACGATCGGCTTGATCCTGTGCAGCGAGCGCAACGAAGCAGTGGCGCGCTATTCGCTGCTGGCCGAAAGCCGCCAGCTGTTTGCCAGCCGCTACCAGCCCTGGCTGCCGACCGAAGCCGAGCTTCAGGCCGAGCTGGCGCGGGACCGGGCCCTGCTGGAATCGGGGCGGACCAAGGGCCGGCTTTCCTCAGCGCCCCGATCCGCGCGATGACTTCGCGGCCGGCCGCAGCCCCGCCCGGCGGCCACCGCCGCCGCCGCCGCCACCACCTGGCCGGCCTTGGCTCGGCCCGCGGCCTTGTTGGGTGTGTCCAGCGCCTGCGCCACCGCCCGGCCGTGCCGCCGGCCGCGCGCCCGGCCGGCCACCCCCGCCGCCACCCGACCCGCCGCCGCGCCGCGTGCCGCCGATGCCGATCGTCATGCGCCCCAGCACGATGGGCTCGGCGCGTTCGCCGGCCGGCGCCTCGAAGCCGGGCACGGCCTCGCGCGGGATGCTGCGCTTGATCAGCCGCTCGATGTCCTTCAGGAAGATCTCCTCGTCCAGGCAGACCAGCGAGATCGCCTCGCCGCTGGCGCCGGCGCGGCCGGTGCGGCCGATGCGGTGCACGTAGTCTTCCGGCACGTTGGGCAGCTCGAAGTTGACGACGTGCGGCAGCTGGTCGATGTCGATGCCGCGCGCCGCGATGTCGGTGGCCACCAGCACCTGCAGCTCGCCGCTCTTGAAGTCGGCCAGCGCCTTGGTGCGCGCGCCCTGGCTCTTGTTGCCGTGGATCGCCATCGCGCTGATGCCGTGGTCGTTGAGGTACTCGGCCAGGCGGTTGGCGCCGTGCTTCATGCGCGTGAAGACCAGCACCTGGTGCCAGTCGCCGCGCTTGATCAGCTGCGCCAGCAGCTCCTTCTTGCGGTCGCGGCCCACCGGGTGCACCTTCTGCGCGATGGTCTCGGCGGCGGCGTTGCGGCGCGCCACCTCGATCAGCGCCGGCTGGTTCAGCAGCCGGTCGGCCAGCGCCTTGATCTCGTCGCTGAAGGTGGCGCTGAACAGCAGGCTCTGCTTCCTGGCCGGCACGATGGCCAGGATCTTCTTGATGTCGTGGATGAAGCCCATGTCCAGCATGCGGTCGGCTTCGTCCAGCACGAAGACCTGCACGTGGCTGAGGTCCAGCGTGCCTTGCTGGTGGTGGTCCAGCAGCCGGCCCGGCGTGGCGACCAGGATGTCGACGCCCTTGCGCAGGCGGTCGATCTGCGGCTGCATGCCGACGCCGCCGAACATCACCATGCTGGTCAGCGGCAGGTACTTGCCGTAGGTGCGCACGCTTTCCTCCACCTGCGCCGCCAGCTCGCGGGTGGGGGTGAGGATCAGCGCGCGAATCGGGATGCGGCCGCGCGGACCGCGCGGACCGTGAAGTGGGCCGCTGCCCGGCCCTTCGTCGCGAGCGGGCTTCGCGGTCGACAGGCGCTGCAGCAGCGGCAGCGTGAAGCCGGCGGTCTTGCCGGTGCCGGTCTGCGCGCCGGCAAGCAGGTCGCCGCCCTTGAGCACGGCGGGGATCGCCTGTGCCTGGATCGGCGTGGGGCTGTCGTAGCCTTGGTCGCGCACGGCGCGCAACAGCGGCTCGGACAAGCCGAGGTCCGTGAATTTCATGGATCGTGGCAAGGCCTTGCGAGAGGCCTTGAGGGGGTACGCAGCCGCTGTCGCCTTCAAGGAGGCGATCCAGTCGAGGGGCGCGTGGCGTCGGAACATCAAGCCGGGTTCGGCCGCCCGGCGGCCGACTGGGCGTCACCGGGCGGGGCGGAGTGTACGCGCTCGCGGCGAAGCCTGGCCGCGCCGGCGCGCCAACAGGGTTCAAAGAAGGGACTTCAGCTCACCGCGTCGACCAGCCCTTGCGCCAGCGCATAACGCGTCAAGCTGGCGACATCGTGCAGGTCCAGCCGCGCGATCAGTTCGGCGCGGTGGTATTCCACGGTCTTGATGCTGATGCCCAGGTCGCGCGCGATCTGCTTGTTGGGGCGGCCGCGCGCCAGCTGCGCCAGCACGTCGCGCTGGCGCGGCGTCAGCGCCGGGCCGACGCGCTCGGCGGCCTGCAGCGCGGCCTGGACCGGCGGGCTGATCCAGCGCCGGCCCTGGCGCAGCGCGTCCAGCGCCTGCACCAGCTCCAGCCGCTCGAAGCCCTTGCCCATGAAGCCGTCGGCCCCGGCGCGCAGCGCGGCGCGCACCAGCGCCGGCTCGGCGCGCGCCGACACTGCCAGGATGCGCAGCCGCGGCCACTGGCGGCGCAGCGCCTGCGCCAGGTCCAGCCCTGGTGGCGCCGCGCTGGTGCTGCCGCCGCCGGCGGGCTCCAGCAGGTCCAGCAGCACGAGGTCGGGCGAGCGCTCGCGGCAGGCCTGCAGCGCGGCGTCGACCTCGGCCACCGCGCCCACGCAGGCCCAGCCGGGCAGGCCGTCCAGCAGCGCGGCCAGGCCGGCGCGCGCCAGCAACTGGGCGTCGACCACCAGCGCCCGTTGTGCGCCGTCCTTCATCTTGCATGTCTCCAGCGATCCGTCACGGATCGCTATCGGCATGCCGGCGGCGAACTTCAGGCCATCGGCATCGGCTGGCGGTCGTTCAGCCGCAACCAGCCGCGGCCGATGCGGTAGATGGCCCAGATGCCCAGCACCGCCAGGCCCAGGATCCAGGTCGCGATGCCGACGACGACGACCATCAGCACCGCCGACACCATGCCGACCACCACCGCCCAGGCCAGCGCGAACCAGAAGGTGCGGATCTGCCACGAGAAGTGCGATTCCAGCCAGGTGCCGCGCGCCTGGCTGCGGTAGATGTAGTTCAGGATCACCGCGATGATCGAGGGCCAGCCGAACAGGAACGAGCCCAGCACGCTGGCCGCGCCAAAGGCGCCGATGGCCAGGCCCAGCGCGTGCAGCGCGTAGACGATGTGCGTCACGCGCAGCAAGGTGGCGTCGGGCGTGGCGGGGGTGATCAAGCTGCCGTTCATCGGGCCTCCAGGAACGAAGGGGACGCGGTTGAAAGCGACCGCGGCCCCCATCTTGCCCCGAGACCGCCACATTTCAAGCCCGGCTGCGACGAAGGGCTTGCAGGTGCCTCCATGCCGCCGGGGCGGCCGACGGACGGGGACGACGGGTTGACGGGCGAGGGCGGGCCCGGCCGGGGATAATCGCCGGTTCGGCCGCGAGGCCGCCACCTGCAGCAGCAACACCGCGATGGCCCAGTACGTCTTCACCATGAACCGCGTCGGCAAGATCGTGCCGCCGAAGCGGCAGATCCTCAAGGACATCAGCCTGTCCTTCTTTCCCGGCGCCAAGATCGGTGTGCTGGGCCTCAACGGCTCGGGCAAGTCCACGCTGCTGAAGATCATGGCCGGCCTGGACAAGGACATCGAGGGCGAGGCGCAGCCGATGCCGGGCCTGAAGATCGGCTACCTGCCGCAGGAGCCCGAGCTCGACCCCGAGCAGACCGTGCGCCAGGCGGTGGAAGAAGGCATCGGCGGCGTGCTGGCCGCGAAGAAGCGGCTGGACGAGGTCTACGCCGCCTACGCCGAGCCCGACGCCGACTTCGACAAGCTGGCCGCCGAGCAGGCCGAGCTGGAAGCCGTGATCGCCGCTGCCGGCAGCGAGAACACCGACCTGCAGCTCGAACTGGCCGCCGACGCCTTGCGCCTGCCGCCCTGGGACGCGCTGATCAAGACCCTCTCCGGCGGCGAGAAGCGCCGCGTCGCGCTGTGCCGGCTGCTGCTGTCCAAGCCCGACATGCTGCTGCTGGACGAGCCCACCAACCACCTGGACGCCGAATCGGTGGAATGGCTGGAGCACTTCCTGCAGCGCTTTCCGGGCACCGTGGTTGCGATCACCCACGACCGCTACTTCCTCGACAACGCCGCCGAGTGGAT
The DNA here is from genome assembly GCA_047602205.1 of Rubrivivax sp. Lineage (GTDB taxonomy): Bacteria > Pseudomonadota > Gammaproteobacteria > Burkholderiales > Burkholderiaceae_C > Rubrivivax. The sequence goes on from JASGHX010000001.1 coordinate 4,898,677, forward strand.
CCTCGAGCTCGACCGCGGCTTCGGCCACCCGTACAAGGGCAACTACAGCGACTGGCTGGACCAGAAGGAGCGCCGGCTGGAGGTGGAGCAGAAGAAGGAAGACGCGCGCATCCGGGCGATGAAGGAAGAGCTGAAGTGGGTGCGCAGCAATGCCAAGGGCCGCCAGGCCAAGAGCAAGGCGCGTCTGGCCCGCTTCGAGGAGCTGAGCGACACCGACTACCAGCGCCGCAACGAGACCAACGAGATCTTCATCCCGGTGGCCGAGCGCCTGGGCAACGAGGTCATCGAGTTCAAGAACGTGAGCAAGAGCTTCGGCGACCGCGTGCTGATCGACTCCTTGAGCTTCAAGGTGCCGGCCGGCGCCATCGTCGGCATCATCGGCCCCAACGGCGCGGGCAAGTCCACGCTGTTCCGCATGCTGCAGGGCGTGGAGCAGCCCGACAGCGGCGAGGTGCTGATCGGCAAGACCGCCAAGCTGGCCTTCGTCGACCAGAGCCGCGCCGAGCTGGCCAACGACAAGACGGTGTGGCAGGACGTCTCCGGCGGCCTGGACAACATCGTCGTCGGCCCCTTCGTGATGCCCAGCCGCGCGTATCTCGGCCGCTTCAACTTCAAGGGCAACGACCAGCAGAAGCTGGTGGGCAACCTCTCCGGCGGCGAGCGTGGCCGCCTGCACCTGGCCAAGACGCTGGCCAAGGGCGGCAACGTGCTGATGCTGGACGAGCCGAGCAACGACCTCGACGTCGAGACGCTGCGCGCGCTGGAAGAGGCGCTGCTGGAGTTCGCCGGCAGCGCGATGGTGATCAGCCACGACCGCTGGTTCCTGGACCGCATCTGCACCCACATCCTGGCCGCCGAGGGCGACTCGCAATGGGTCTTCTTCAACGGCAACTACCAGGAGTACGAGGCCGACAAGGTCAAGCGCCTGGGCGAAGAGGGCGCCCGGCCCAAGCGCGTGCGCTTCAAGGGGATTCATTGATGATGCGTGTCCACTCCCTGCACGTGGTGGCCGGCGCGCTGGCGCTGGCCGGCTGCGCCAATCTGCCCTCATCGCCCACGGCCGCCGCACCGGCGGGCGTCGCGCCGGGCGCCATCGCCGCGGCCGCAGCAGCCGTCACCGCGTCGGCCGCCGCGGCCGGCCGCCCGCCAGCGGCCGTGGCCGTGGTGCCGGTGCCCGGCCAGCCGCAGCCCTTCGCCACCGTGATCAAGGACGCGCGCCGCATCGACGGCGGGCTGTTCACCGTCTGGCACAAGGACGAGAAGTTCTGGTTCGAGCTGGCGCCGGGAGACTTCGACAAGCCCTTCGTCTTCGGCCCCAAGATTTCTCAGGGCATCGGCGAGAACGGCCTGTACGGCGGCTCGATGATGGGCCGCTGGGGCAGCTTCGGCCGCCAGCAGACGGTGCAGTTCCGCCGCCTGCACAACCAGGTGCAGCTGCTGGCGCTCAACACCGCGTTCGACGCGCCGGCCGGCACGCCCGAAGGCCGCGCGGTGCGCGCCGCCTTCTCGCCCAGCCTGGTGGGCAGCAGCGCGGTGGCCAGCCAGCCGCACCCCGACCGCAAGAGCGTGCTGGTCGAGGCCAACACTATCTTCCTGTCCGACCTGCTGGGCATGGCGATCAACCTGCAGCGCAGCTACCGCCAGAACTACGCGTTCGACCGCGGCAACTCGGCCATCACCGCGGTGCGCGGCAAGCCGGGCGAGCTGGTCTTCGAGGTGCAGGCCCACTACGCCACCGCCGGCCTGGCGGTGGCGCAGCCGGGCTCGCCGCTACCGGCGGCCGCGCAGCCGACGCAGCCGCGCTCGCTGCCCGATGCGCGCAGCCTGTTCCTCGGCCTGCACTACGCCTTTGCCGCGCTGCCGGCACAGCCGATGGCGCCGCGTGCCGCCGATGCGCGCGTGGGCTACTTCACCACCAACGTCGCCAGCTTCGCCGACGACCTGGCGCGCACGCCGCAGCAGCGTTACGTCAACCGTTGGCGGCTGGAGAAGCGGGACCCGGCGGCCGCGCTGTCCGAGCCGGTCAAGCCCATCACCTTCTGGCTCGACCGCACGGTGCCGCTGAAGTACCGCGACGCCATCACCAAGGGCGTGCTGGGCTGGAACGCGGCCTTCGAGAAGATCGGCTTCAAGAACGCCGTCGTCGTCAAGGTGCAGCCCGACGACGCCGACTTCGACACCCTGGACATGGGCGTGGCCTCGATCCGCTGGATGACCAACTCGCAGCCCAGCTTCGGCGCCATCGGCCCCAGCCAGGTGGACCCGCGCACCGGCGAGATCCTCGACGCCGACATCGGCTTCGAGAGCCTGTCGTCGCGCAACCTGCGCGCCTACCGCTCGCAGATCCTCGCCGGCGCGCCGGCCGGCGGCTGGGCGCTGCTGATGCAGCTGCCCGATGCCGCGCCGGTGGCCGTGGGCGCGGAAGGATCCGCGAGTGCGGGTGACTTCGCGCCGCGCTTCCGGCTCGACGGCAGGGCCTGCGAATACGCCGACTTCGCCGCCGAGCAGCTCGCCTATGCGCTGGACGTGCTGGAGGCGCGCGGCGAGCTCGACCCCGACAGCCCCGAGGCCGAGCAGTTCGTGCTGGACTACCTGACCGACACCACGCTGCACGAGGTGGGCCATACGCTGGGGCTGCGGCACAACTTCCGCAGCTCGCGCATCTACAGCCGCGCGCAGGTGAATGACCCCGAGTTCGTGCGCAGCCACGGCCTGGCCGGTTCGGTGATGGAGTACGCGCCGATCAACCTGGCCGAGCCCGGTGCGCGCACCGTGCCCGGCTTCCAGACCGCGCTGGGCCCCTACGACTACTGGGCCATCGAGTACGCCTACAAGCCCATGCCGCCGGGCACCACGCCGGCGCAGGAGGCGGCCGAGCTGCAGCGCATCGCCGCGCGCAGCGCCGAGCCGCTGCTGGCCTACGGCACCGACGAGGACAACTACCTGGGCATCGACCCCGACAGCCTGATCTTCGACCTCGGCGACGACGCGGTGGGCTTCGCTGGCCAGCGACTGGACATCGCGCGCGACCTGATCCAGCGCCAGTCCACGCGCGAGTTGAAGCCCAGTGCCGACTACAGCGTGCTGCGCCGCTCGGTCGGCTACGCGCTGCGCGAGATGGCGCGCGCCGGCGGCGTGCTGGCGCGGCAGATCGGCGGCGTGCGCACGCTGCGCGACTTTCCCGGCAGCGGGCGCGACCCGCTGCAGCCGGTGGAGCCGGCGGCCCAGCGCGCGGCGCTGGAGCAGATCTCGCGCCACTTCATGTCGGCCGACGCCGTGGTGGTGCCGGCGGCGCTGCAGCGGCGGCTGGCGCCCGACTTCAACGAGCGCACCGACGCGGTCTTCGCCGGCGACAACGCCGCCATCACCGACTATGCGCCGGCCACCCAGCTATTGGAGATGCAGCGCACGCTGCTGGCGCAGTTGATGAGCGACGGCGTCGCCCAGCGCCTGCTGGACAGCGAAAGCCGCGTCGCGCAGCCCGAGCAGGCCTTCCACCTGTCGGAGCTGTACGAGCGCCTGGGCCGCGACCTGTGGAGCGAGCTCGACGCCAAGGCCGGCGACATCCCGGCGCCGCGGCGCGAGCTGCAGCGCGACCACGCCACGCGCATCGCCGCGAGCCTGACGCGCCCCGCCGGCCAGGGCCGCGCCGACGCGCGCGCGCTGCTGCGCGCACAGGCGCAGGGCCTGCTGGCGCGGCTGGACGCGGCGCAGCGCCGGCCCGGCCTCGGCGCCGAGGCGCGCGCCCACCTGGCCGACGTGGCCGAGCAGCTGCGCCAGGCGCTGCAGGCGCGCATCACGCGGCCGGTCTAGACGGCCGGAGCCGGGGCGTGGCGCGGGGATCGGACGCCGTGAGGCCGCGCCCCGGTCCACGCACCCTGCTGCCCTCGCTGCTGGGCGTGGCCTTGGCCTTGCTGGCCGGCTGCGGCCGCGGCGAAGATAGCGCCTGGTTCAGCGGTTATGCCGAGGCCGACCTGGTCTACGTCTCGGCCGCCGCCGCCGGCACGCTGCAAAGCGTGGCCGTGCGGCGCGGCGACGCGGTGCGCCAGGGCCAGGCGCTGTTCGCGCTGGACACCGAAGCGGAAAGCCTGGGCCTGGCCGGCGCCGCGGCGCGCCAGCAGCAGGCGCAAAGGCAGGCGGCCGACCTCACCAAGGGCCGGCGGCCCCAGGAGATCAGCGCGATCGACGCCCAGATCGCTCAGGCGCGCGCGGCGCTGACGGCCTCGGACGCGGCGCTGCAGCGCCAGCAGCGGCTGGTGGAGCAGGGCTTCGTCTCGGCGCTGCGGCTGGACGAGCTGAAGGCCGCGCGCGACGCCGACCAGGCGCGTCTGGCCGAACTGCAGGCCGACCGCGCGCTGGCGCTGCAGGCTTCGCGCAGCGACCAGGTGGCCGCCGCCGCGGCCGCCGCGCAAGGCGCCGCGGCCGACGCCGGGCTGGCGCGCTGGCGCGAAGACCAGCGCCGGCGCCAGGCGCCGCAGGACGCCCAGGTCTACGACGTGCTGTACCGCGCCGGCGAATGGGTGGGCGCCGGCACGCCGGTGGTGGCGCTGCTGCCGCCGCAGGCGCTGAAAGTGCGCTTCTTCGTGCCGCAGGCGCAGCTCGCGGCGCTGCGCGTGGGCCAGCCGCTGGCGCTGCGCTGCGACGGCTGCCCGGCGGGGCTGACGGCGCGGTTGAGCTGGCTGTCGCCGCAGGCCGAGTACACGCCGCCGGTGATCTACAGCAACGCCAGCCGCGCCAAGCTGGTGTTCATGGCCGAGGCGCAGCCCGACGACGCGGCGCGCGCGGTGCTGAAGCCGGGGCTGCCGCTGGACGTGCGCGTACAGGGCGCGCCGTGACCTCGCCCGCCGCCGAGCCGGCCATCGAAGTCCGCGGCCTGAGCAAGCGCTTCGGTCGTCGGACGGTCGTCGACCGCGTCGACATCCGCGTCGAGCGCGGCGAGATCTGCGGCTTCCTGGGCCCCAACGGCAGCGGCAAGACCACCACCATCCGCATGCTGTGCGGGCTGCTGCAGCCCGACGGCGGCGAAGGCCGCTGCCTGGGGCTGGACATCCGGCGCGACGCGGCGCGCATCAAGCGCCGCGTGGGCTACATGACGCAGCGCTTCGGCCTGTACGAAGACCTGTCGATCGCCGAGAACCTGGACTTCGTCGCGCGCGCCTACGGCATGGCCGACCGTGCCGCGGTGGTCGATGCGGCGCTGCAGCGGCTGGGATTGACGGCGCGGCGCGCGCAACTCGCCGGCGCGCTCTCGGGCGGCTGGAAGCAGCGCCTGGCGCTGGCCGCCTGCCTGTTGCACCAGCCTGAGCTGCTGCTGCTGGACGAGCCCACGGCCGGCGTCGACCCGAAGGCGCGACGCGATTTCTGGCAGCAGATCCACGAGCTGGCGGCGCAGGGCCTGACGGTGCTGGTCAGCACGCACTACATGGACGAGGCCGAGCGCTGCCACCGCCTGGCCTACATCCTGGAGGGCCGGTTGCTGGCCAGCGGCGGCATCGACGAGGTGATCGCCGCCGCCCATCTGCAGACCTGGGAGCTGCGCGGCCCCGAGCTGGCCGCCGCCGCGGCGTGCATCGGCGCCGCCGGGCCCTGGCGCGTGGTGGTCTTCGGCAGCGCGCTGCACGTCAGCGCCGCGGCCGGCCAGGACCTGCCGGCCTGGCTGGCGCAGCAGGGCCTGGCCGGGCGCTGGGAGCTGCGGCCCATCGCCACCGGGCTGGAGGACGTGTTCATCGCACTCACCGACCAAGCCGGGGACCCGGCCGGGGGCCATGGCTGACGCGCAAGGCCCGTCGGGCCTGTCGTGGGGCCGCGTCGTCGCGGTGCTGCGCAAGGAGCTGATCCAGCTCCGCCGCGACCGGCTGACCTTCGCGATGCTGATCGGTGTGCCGCTGATGCAGCTGCTGCTGTTCGGCTACGCGATCAACGGCGACCCGCACGACCTGCCCACCGCGGTGGTGGCGCACGAGCAGACGCCCTTCGTGCGCAGCATCGTGCGCGCGGCCGAGAACAGCGGCTACTTCCGCGTCACCGAGACCCTGAGCGAGGCCGAGGCCGAGCGCGCGCTGGCGCAGGGGCGGGTGCAGTTCGTGCTGGTGTTCCCGGCCGACTTCACGCGCCGCGTGCTGCGCGGCGAGCGGCCCGCGATGGCCGTCTACGCCGACGCCACCGACCCCGCGGCCACCGGCCCGGCCACCGCGGCGCTGCAGGCGCTGGTGCCGCTGGCGCTGGCGCGCGACCTGCAAGGCACGGCCGGCGCGCGGGCGGCGGCCGGCGGTGGCGCGCCGTTCGAGCTGCGCCTGCACCGCCGCTACAACCCCGAGGGCCTGTCGGCCTACAACGTGGTGCCGGGGCTGATGGGCGTGATCCTGACGATGACGCTGGTGATGATGACCTCGATGGCGATGACGCGCGAGCGCGAGCGCGGCACGCTGGAGAACCTGCTGGCCACGCCGGTGCGGCCGCTGGAGATGATGCTGGGCAAGATCCTGCCCTACGTGCTGATCGGCTATGCGCAGGTGCTGCTGATCTTCGTCGCCGCGCGGTCCTTGTTCGACGTGCCGATGGCCGGCAGCCCGCTGCTGCTGGCCGGCGCGGTGCTGCTGTTCATCGTCGCCACGCTGACCGTGGGCTTCACGTTCTCCACGCTGGCCCGGTCGCAGATGCAGTCGATGCAGATGACGGTGTTCTACTTCCTGCCCAACATCCTGCTGTCGGGCTTCATGTTCCCGTTCCGCGGCATGCCCGGCTGGGCGCAGGCGATCGGCGAGCTGCTGCCGCTGACGCACTTCCTGCGCATCGTGCGCGCGGTGATGCTCAAGGGCGCGGGCGCGGGCGACGTGGCGGCCGAGGCGGCGGCCATCGCCGCGTTCGCGCTGGTGGCCGGCATCGTCGCGATGGCGCGCTATCGACAGACCCTGGATTGAGCAGGATGAACGCATCGGGCCGCGCGGTGCCGCACGGCAATGGCCGACAATGCTGGCCCCGCTCGTCGCCGCCTGGTTCGCTCGCATGCCGGTTTCCGTTTTTCGTTTCCTGATGCCAGCCCTGGGCCTGCTGCTGGCGGCCGGTTGTGCCAGCCTGGCGCCGGGGTCCAGGCCGGCGCAGACGGCGGTATCGGCGCCGGCCGCGGCCACGCCGGCGGCGGCGCCCACCCCGGTGCCGTCGCCCATTGCCGCGGCGCTGGGCGGGCCGCGCCCCGCCTCGGCGCCGGCGGGCCCGCCCACGCCGCAGCCGCCGGCGGCCGGCACGCCGCCGCCCTTCGGCACCGTGGTGAAGGATGCGCGCCGCATCGACGGCCCCATCACCGCCTGGCAGAAGGACGACAAGGTCTGGCTCGAACTGCGGCCCGACCAGCTCGGCAAGCCCTTCCTCTTCAGCCCCAAGATCCGCCAGGGCATCGGCGAAGGCCTGCTGCTGGGCGGGCTGATGACCTACGCCACCGCCGGCGCCGGCGGCGCCAACGTGGTGGAGTTCGTGCGCGTGCACAACACCATCCGGCTGCAGGCGCGCAACCTCGAGGTCACCGCCCGCGAGGGCACGCCCGAGCAGCGCGCGGTGCAGAGCTCCTACTCCAACAGCCTGCTGGGCGCCGCCGCGGTGGCCAGCCAGCCACACCCCGACCGCAAGAGCATCCTGATCGACGCCACGCCGCTGTTCCTGTACGACATGGCCGGCGTCGGCATGCAGCTGCAGCGCCTGTTCCGCCAGGGCTATTCGCAGGACCGCGCCAACTCGCTGATCACCGCGGTGCGCGGCACCGACTCGGCGCTGATCATCGAGACCGAGACCCACTGGTTCACCGGCAGCGTCAGCGCCGGCGCGCCCATGTCGCCGCTGGCCGCGCTGGCCGGCGTGGCGCCGTCCACCGTGCCGCGCTGGCTGCCCGACACGCGCAGCCTGCTGATCGGCCAGCACCTGTCGCTGACGCCGCTGCCCGACAAGCCCATGGCCACGCGCCGCGCCGACCCGCGCGTGGGCTTCTTCAGCACGCGGGTGATGGACTTCAGCGACGACCTCTCGCGCACGCCGGCGCGGCGCTACGTCACGCGCTGGCGGCTGGAGAAGAAGGACCCGGCGGCCGAGACCTCCGAGCCCGTCAAGCCCATCACCTTCTGGATCGACCGCAACGTGCCGCAGGCCTACCGCGAGACCGTGCGCAGCGCGATCCTCGAATGGAACAAGGCCTTCGAGAAGATCGGCTTCAAGGACGCGATCAAGGTCGAGCAGCAGGCCGACGACGCGCGCTTCGACACCCTGGACCCCGGCTACCCCTCGGTGCGCTGGCTGATGAGCGCCGAGCCCGGCATCACCGCGATCGGCCAGACGCAGATCGACCCGCGCAGCGGCGAGATCGTCGACGCCGACATCTCCTTCGAAGGCCTGTTCACGCGCGCCCAGCGTTATGCGCGCACCCAGCTGCTGGCTGCGCGCGCGGCCCGGGGCGACGCGCGGGAGGCGTACCCGCAACCCTTCGCGCAGCCCATCGTGCTGCCCGGGCTGCTGCCGCCCGCGCCGGACGCCGCCGACGCCGAGGCGCCCGACCACGCCTTTTGCCGCCACGGCGACGCCATCGCCGAGCAGGCGCAGTACGCGCTGGACCTGATGGAAGCGCGCGGCGACTTGGAGCCCGGCAGCCCCGAGGCGCAGCAGTTCGTGCTGGACTACGTCAAGGACACCGTGATGCACGAGGTGGGCCACGCGCTGGGCCTGCGGCACAACTTCCGCGCCTCGCGCGTCTACACCGAGGCGCAGCTCGCCGACCCCGAGTTCACGCGCAGCCACGGCACCACCGGCTCGGTGATGGAATACAACGCCATCAACCTGGCGCTGCCCGGCCACAGCGGCGGCGTGCCCTTCCAGTTGACGCTGGGGCCCTACGACTACTGGGCCATCGAATACGCCTACAAGCCGCTGCCGCCGGGCGCGAGCGCCGGCGATGAAGAGGCGCAGCTCCAGGCCGTGGCCGGCCGCAGCAACGAGCCGCTGCTGGCCTACGGCACCGACGAGGACGCCTACTTCGGCATCGACGCCGAGACCATCCAGTTCGACCTCGGCGCCGATCCGCTGGCCTTCGCGCGCAAACGGCTGGCGATTGCGCGCGAGGTCTTCCAGCGCCAGGAGACGCGGCAGCTTCCGGCCGACCGCGACTACTCGGTGCTGCGCCGCGCGCTCAACTACGCGCTGGCCGACGCCACGCGCGCCCTGGGCGTGCTGGTGCGCCAGCTCGGCGGCCTGCGCACGCTGCGCGACTACCCCGGCAGCGGCCGCGACCCGCTGGAGCCCGTGCCCACCGCGCTGCAGCGCCAGGCCTTCGAGGCCATCGTCGGCGCGGTGTTCGCGCCCGACGGCTTCCGCGTCTCGTCGGGCCTGCAGCGCCGCCTGGCGCCCGACTACCTGGACCGCGCCGAGATCCCCGGCCTGCCGATCGACTACAACGTGCCGCAGCGGCTGCTGGACCTGCAGCGCGCGGTGCTGGCCTACCTGATGAGCGACCAGCTCGCGACCCGGCTGATGGACGCCAACGGCAAGCTCGAGCCCGGCGCCACCGCCTTCGACCTGCCGGAGATCTACCAGCGCCTGGGCGAGGCGCTGTGGTCCGACCTGGGTACCTCGGGCGAGGCGCTGCCGCTGGCGCGGCGCGAGCTGCAGCGCGAGCACGTCAACCGCCTGGCCTTCGCGCTGCTGCGGCCCACGCCCGGCGGCCGCGCCGACGCCCGCAGCGCGCAGCGCAAGCAGGCGCAGCAGCTCCTCAAGCGCCTGGAATCCGCGCTGCGCCACCCGCCGGCCGACGAGGCGACAAGGCTGCACCTGGCCGACAGCGCCGACTCGCTGCGCCAGGCGCTGGGGGCGAAGCTGCCGCGGCTGGGGATCTGAGCGCCGGCGCTGATCCGGCGTTCAGGGCCGCCGAACCGTCGCCCGTCGCAAGCGGGCTGCGCGGCGCGCGCCGGCCGGCTATCGTGGCGGCCATGCCCACCACCGATCCCACCGCCAGCGCCGCACCGGCGCGGCCGCCGTTCCTGGCGGCGCTGGGGCCGCGCAGCATCGTCATTGCGCTGGGGATGGGCGTGGGCGTCGCGCTGCTGCTCGATCCGATCTTCGCGGTGCCCTTTGCCGTGGTGCTGGGCCGCACGCTGCTGCTGGCGCTGCTGCTGCTGCTGGTCTACGCGGCCGCGCGGCAATGGACGCCGCGCCGCCTGCCGGCGTGGCTGCCAACGTGGGCCTGGCCGGTGGTGGCGGTCACGCTGGCCGCGCTGCCGGGCACGCTGCTGATCTACCTGGCGTCGCTGAAGGGCGACGTGACGGCGCTGGTGCACCCGGCGCGCATCTGGGGCATCTTGTGGATCGCCGGCAGCGGCATGGTGCTGGGCCTGCTGCTGGCCGCCAGCGCCGGCGTGCGCGAGCGCCTGGCCGAGGCGCGCTCGCACGAGCTGCAGTTCGAGCTGGAGCGCGCCCGGCTCGAAAAGCAGGCGGTCGACGCCCGCCTGGCGCTGCTGCAGGCGCAGATCGAGCCGCACTTCCTGTTCAACACCCTGGCCAACGTGCAGGCGCTGGTGGAAGCCGGCTCACCGCGCGCCGCCGAGCTGCTGAAAAGCCTGATCGCCTACCTGCGCGCCGCGCTGCCGCGCCTGCACGAAGGCCCGGCCACGCTGGGCCAGGAGCTGGCGCTGGTGCGCGCCTACCTGGAGCTGATGCGCATGCGCATGCCCGACCGGCTGCGCTTCTCGATCGATGCCGATGAAGACTTGCTGCAACGCCCGCTGCCGCCGATGGCCTTGCTGACGCTGGTGGAGAACGCGGTGCGCCACGGCGTGGACCCGCTGGAGCAGGGCGGCGAGATCGCCGTGCGCGCGCAGCGGCAGGCCGCGGGCTGGGAGCTGTCGGTCAGCGACGACGGCGCCGGCATCGACCCCCACGGCCAGCCCGGCACCGGACTGGCCAACCTGCGCGAGCGGCTGACCGGCTTCTTCAGCGGCGCCGCGACGCTGCAGCTGGAGGAGCGCCAACCGCGCGGCGTGTGCGCGCGCATCGTCATCACCGACGGCGGCGGCGTGCGATGAGCGCCAGCGCGCTGATCGCCGACGACGAGCCGCTGTTGCGCGAGCACCTCGCCGCGCACCTGGCGCGGCTGTGGCCGGCGCTGCGCATCGTCGCGCAGGCGCGCAACGGGCGCGAGGCGCTGGAGCTGTTCGACCAGCACCGGCCGCAGCTCGTCTTCCTGGACGTGCACATGCCCGGCCTCTCGGGCATCGACGCGGCGCGCGGCATCGCCGGCCGCGCCGAGATCGTCTTCGTCACCGCCTACGAGCAATACGCGCTGCAGGCCTTCGAGCAGGGCGCGGTCGACTACCTCGTCAAGCCTTTCGACGAAGCGCGGCTGGCCGCGACAGTGCAGCGCCTGCAGCGGCGCCTGAGCCTGCCGGCGGCCGCGCCGCTGGACGACGCGCTGCTCGACCGGCTGGCGCAGGCGCTGCAGCAGCCGCAACAGGCGCGCGCGCACCTGCAGTGGATCAAGGCCTCGGTCGGCCCGGCGCTGCGGCTGATCCCGGTAGCCGAGGTCGCCTACCTGCGCAGCGACGAGAAGTACACGCTGGTGGCCTGGGCCGGCGGCGAGGCGCTGATCCGCAAGACCATCCGCGAGCTGGCCGACGAACTGGACCCCGAGGTCTTCGTGCAGATCCACCGCTCGGCCATCGTCAACCTGCATCACGTGGCGCAGGTCGTGCGCGGCGCCAACGAGACCGCCGACGTGCACCTGCGCGGCCGGCCCGAGGTGCTGCCGGTCAGCCGCAGCTACCTGCATCTATTCAGGCAGATGTGACGTGGAGCGGCTTCAGCGGAACACCAGCAGCCGGTAGACCAGGTAGACCGCGAAGGTCAGCACCACCGTGGTGACCGCCTGCGCCCACCACACCGGCATGCCGGCGGCGAGCAGCAGGTCCAGCAGCAGCGCGTTGGCGACGAACTGCACCGCCAGCGCCAGCAGGAAGCGCGGCAGCGCCGCGCGCATGCCGGCGCTGGAGGCATAGACGTGGAAGTAAGCGGTATAGAAGCGCGTCACCGCGCCGCCGATGAAGCCGCAAGCGCTGGCCGCCACCGGCTGCAGGCCGGAGCGCATCGCCAGCGCCATCAGCGCGTAGTGCACCGCCACCGCCAGCACGCCGGTGGCCACGTGCAGCACGAAGCGCCAGGTCCAGTCGCGCCAGCCGGCGCGGCGCGCGGCCTTCATCGCGGCGGGCCGTCGCCGTCGCGGCGCTGCAGCCGCGGGTCGCGCCGCAGCCTTAGCCGCCACAGCCAGCCGCCGACGCTGACCCGCAGCACGCCCAGGCCGTAGCTGACCGAGCGGCGGAAGTCGATCGAGCTGGCCTCGTCGAAGTACTTGGTCGGCACCGAGATCTCGCCCAGCCGCCAGCCGCCCAGGATCACCTGCGCCAGGATCTGATTGTCGAACACGAAGTCGTCGGAGTTCTCGCGCCAGCGCGTGCCTTCGAGCAGCGCGCGCGAATAGGCGCGGTAGCCGGTGTGGTACTCGGACAGCTTGGCGCCCAGCAGCAGGTTCTGCGCGGCCGTGAGGATGCGGTTGGCGACGTACTTCCACAGCGGCATGCCGCCGGCCAGCGCGCCGCCGCCGAGGATGCGCGAGCCCAGCACCGCGTCGTAGACGCCCGAGGCGATCATCCCCGCCATCGCGGTGACCAGGCGCGGCTCGTACTGGTAGTCGGGGTGCACCATCACGACGATGTCGGCGCCGGCCGCCAGCGCCTGCGCGTAGCAGGTCTTCTGGTTGCCGCCATAACCGCGGTTGTGCGGATGCACGTGCACCTCGATGCCCAGCGCGCGCGCCACCGCCACGGTGTCGTCGCGGCTGGCGTCGTCGACCAGCAGCACGTGGTCCACCACGTCCAGCGGCAGCGCGCGGTAGGTGGCCTCCACGGTGCGCGCGGCACGGTAGGCCGGCATCACGACGACGATGCGCTGTCCGTTGATCATCGCGGCGCCTGCTTCAACTGCCAGACCAGCAGGCCGGCGTCTTCCACGTCGGGCGCGCCGAGGTGGCGGCGCAGCCAGGCTTCGCATTCGGGCACCAGGTGCCAACGACCGTCGGCGCCCAGCACCTGGGTGCGGCGCTCGAAGGCCACGTAGTCCACCTGCCGCGCCAGCGCGGCGCGCGGCTGCAACAGGTGCACGCCGTTGCGCAAGCGAAAGCGCGCGTCCGCCGGCACCTCGCCCTGGAGCCAGGGCACGCAGCTTCCCGACAGGAACGCCGGCACCACGCGCTGGTGGCTGGCGCGCTCCCAGATCGGCCCCAGCCAGGCCGGGCTCTCGAAGCGGAACGGCGCCGCCGCCACCGTCAGACTGCCGGCCGGCTGCGTGGCCAGGCCGGCCCAGAACGGCGACAGCGGCGCGGCGTCGAACAGCGGCACCACCGGGTTGTGGCGCGGCCTGAAGTCGAACTGGTAGTAGTAGTGCAGCGTGTGGCTGTTGGGATGGCGCACGAGCTGCGGCTGCGGCGAGTGCCACCACGTGGCCGCCGCCAGCGTGGCGCCCAGGCCTAACGCCAATATCCAACGCAAGGCCGGCGCGGCGCCCGCGCCCTGCAGGCGGCCGGCGGCCTCATCCGCCACCCGCACCACGCCGGCCGCCACGGCCAGCAGCAGCAGCGGCAGCGCCGGCAGCAGGTAGCGGCCGAAGGTCAGCGGGTTGAAGACCCAGGCCGGCCGCACCAGCAGCACCGTCAGCACGGTCAGACCCAGGCCCAGCAGTGTCCATCGCGCGACCGGCCCCGAGCGCCAGACCGCACCGGCGCCCACGGCGGCCAGCGCCAGGCTGATCAGCACCACCGCGGTCGACGAACTGCCCAGCCAGACGTACCAGACGCCGCGCAGCGTGCTCCAGCGCGGCCAGTCCTTGCCGGACTTGCCCGCCATCGCCGCGGTGTCGGCCAGCAGCGGCGGCAGCACGGCCAGCGCGATCAGCGCGCCGGCCAGCGCCGCCAGCGCCAGCCAGTCGCGCTGGCGCAGGCCCCGCCCGCGCAGGCCGGCCCAGCCCAGCGCCAGTAGCGGTGCCACGACGAAGGGCGCCGTCACCGCGTGCAGCCACACCGACAGCGCGGCCAGCCCCGCGTAGCCGGCGGCCGGGCCCCAGCGCAGCCGCGGCCCGGCGCCGGCGCGCGCCAACAGCGCGAAGGCGGTCAGCGTCAGCAGCAGCGTCAGCGCATAGGGCCGCGCCATGCGCGAATAACCCACCATCAGCGTAGAAACCGCCAGCAGCAGCGCGAACACCAGTTGCGTGCGCCGGTCCAGCCGCTGCGCGCCCGATCCGGCCAGCGCCCAGGGCAGCACGATGAGCGAGGCCAGCCCGGCCAGCAGCAGCGGCAGCCGCATGCCGATCTCGGTCAGGCCGACGGTCTGCAACTGCAGCCAGTCCAGCGCGGTCAGCGGGATGCTGTAGTCGTCCCGCCCCAGCGACAGCATGAACTGTCCGGGCCGCGAGCGGATCAACTGGTGCACCGCGTGCCATTCGTCGTCGACCAGCGTCTGGTCGAGCAACTGGTCCAGCCTCAGCCAGGCGCCGACGGCCAGCACCAGCAGCGCGGCGCCCCAGGCCCAGGGCGTCGTGCGGCGGTCGGTGGTGGTGATGACGGGGGGCCGCGCAGGCCCCGGAACGGCGGTCAAAGTTCGGGCGGCCGTGGCGGCGGGCCGGTCTTGAAGGCGGCGCAGTCTAGCAGCGGCCCTCCTGCGCCGGACTTCTCGCCAGGCCTTGTGCCGGTCCCGACCCTCGTCAATACCCCACCGTGAAGCGCCGCTGCACGTGCGCCGGCCGCTCGGCCTCGTCGAGCAGCGCCACGGCCAGGTCGGCCACCGAGATGCCGGCGGGCTGGTTGCCGTCCATCAGCAGCTCGTCGCCGCCGATGCGAAAGCCGCCGCGCGCCGCGCCCGGCGCCAGCAGCGCCGGCGGCGACAGAAAGGTCCAGTCGAGCGTGGTCTCGGCTTGCAGCTCGGTCAGCGCGTCGCGCGCGGCCAGCGCGCCGGGCACGACGTTGGCCGGCACCTGGCGCTTGAAGCCGTCGGTGTCGACGAGCTGCACGCCCGGCGCGACCGTCAGGCTGCCGGCGCCGCCCACCACCAGCAGCCGCCGCAGCCCCGCGCGCTTGACGCCGGCCACGATCGCGCGGCTGCCGCGCAGGAAGTTGTCGTACAGGTCGGGCGCATTCCAGCCCGGGTTGTAGGCGCTGATCACGAGGTCGTGGCCGGCCACCGCGACGGCCACTTGCGCGGCGTCCTGCGCGTCGGCCTGCTGCACGGCCAGGCCGGCTTGCGCCTGCAGCCGCGCGGGGTGGCGCACCAGCGCGGTCACCGCGTGGCCGCGCTTCAAGGCCTCGGCCAGCACGGCGCTGCCGACGAAGCCGCTGGCACCGATGAGGGCGATCTTCATGAGAGGATCCTGTAGCGAGAGTGAACGATGGCATGCACGATAGGCCGCCAGCGGCCTGTTGCATAGACAATCGGCCGGCCTTCACTGTTTAGCGGAGCTTCACGATGGACGACCTGCGCCGGATGGCGGTGTTTGCCGCGGTGGTGGAGCAGGGCTCGCTCAGCGCGGCGGCGCGTGTGCTGGGCAGCAGCACCTCGGCGGTCAGCCAGCAACTGCGGCGGCTGGAGCGCGACGGCGGCGTCACGCTGCTGCACCGCACGACACGGCGGCTGGCGCTGACCGAGGCCGGCGAACGCTTCCACGCCGAATGCGCGGCGCTGGTCGCGGCGGCGCAACGGGCGCGCGCGCAACTCGCGCTGTCGCGCGATGCGCCGGTGGGCGAGCTGCGGCTGGCCGCCACCGTCGGCTTCGCGCGCCACGTCGCGCCGGCGCTGGGCGGCCTGCTGGCGGCGCACCCGGCGCTGACGCTGCACCTGCTGGTCGACGATGCGCGCATCGACCTCGTGCGCGCGCGCATCGACCTGGCGATCCGCTTCGGCGCCTTGCCCGATTCGTCGTGGGTCGCGCGGCGCCTGGGCGCGATGGAGGTCTGGCCGATGGCCGCGCCGGCCTACCTGGCGCGCCACGGCGTGCCGGCGCAGCCGCAGGATCTGGCGGCGCACCAGTGGCTGGGCTTCGTCAACGACCGGCAGCCGTCGCGGCTGCTGCTGCTGGCGCCCGGCGGCCGGCGCGAGCGCGTCAGCCTGCGGCCGCGCATCGCCAGCAACAACCAGTTGTCGCTGCAGCAGTTGTGCGTGGCCGGATTGGGCGTCGCACGGCTGTCGCGCGTGGACGCCGACGAGGACCTGCGCGCCGGCCGCCTGCAGCGCGTGCTGGCACCGTGGGCCGCCGAGCCGCTGCCGGTCTGGGCCGTGACGCCGCAGCGCGATGCCCAGCCGGCGAAGGTGCGGCACGTGATCGACGCGCTGCAGGCCTATCTGCGCGGCTTGCCGGGGATCGTGGATTGAGGCCTGCATCTGCCCCTGTTCCGGCCGATGCAGGCCTTGCACGAGAATCGGCGGTCCGTTTCCCGGACCGCCGCTTGAAAAAAGTCTTCGCGCTGACCTATCACTCCCAGATGATCTCGGGGATGGATTACGCCTGCAACGACCACGTGTCGCTGCAGGCGGATCTGCAACTCCTGCGGGCGCTGAAGTTCCGCTGCATTCGTGCCACCGTGCTGGTGCAGGCCCTGCGTGAAGGGCGCTTCGACTCGCTGCCCGAACGCTGCGTGGTGATCACCTTCGACGACGGGCCGGTGTTCGACGTCGAGCGCACCGAGTTTCCGCCCTTCGGCGTCCAGGAGCCGATGGAATCACTGCTGCGCCGGGCCGGCCGTCCGCGCTGGTGGCGGCCCTGGGCCGAGCCGGACTTTCCGGCCACCTCGTTCGTGATCGCCGGCGCCGGGGCGAGACGGCAGATCGCCGCCAGCATGGGCAACGACCAATGGATGTCCGAGCACTGGTGGGCCGGCGCGCAAAGCCGCGGCCTGCTGGACATCGGCTCCCACAGCTGGACCCACGTGCACCCCATCGTCGAAGAGATGGCCGATCGGCGGCACCTGGTCGAGGCCTTCCACCTGATCGACAACGCCGACGACGCGGAGCGCGAGATCGCGCAGTCCGTGCGTTATGTGCACGCACGCACCAAGCACGCGGCAGCGCGGCTGTTCGCCTACCCCTATGGCCAGTACAACGGCTTCCTGACCGATCGATACCTGCCGCAGCAGCAGGAGGCGGTGGCCGCGTTCACGATCGACGGCCGGCCGATCACGGCGCAGACCAGCGTCTGGGCCATTCCGCGCTTCGCCGTGCACCACCACTGGAAGACGCCCGAGGCGCTGCAAGCCTTGCTGCGCGACTGATCGCCATCGCTGCTTTTCGCCCGTGTCGTGACCGTGTTCCGCCGCCTGCTCGCACTGTTCCGCGCTTCTCCGCCCCCATCGCCTGCCGATGCCGGCGTCGCCGCCGTGGCGGCCGGCCCGGGGGCGCGGCTGCGCGTCATCGAAGTCGACGATGCCGAGCCGGTGGCCGGCGCGCTGTTCGAGCGCACCTTTCGCGCAACGATCCCGCGCGTGCCGCGCCACTTCGTGCTGCTGCTGGAAGCCGACGGCGCTGCGCCCGTGACGCTGGGCTACGTGCACCAGACGCCGTTCGAAGGCGGCGTGGCGCATCTGTCGGGCGGACTGATCGCCGATGCCTGGCAATTCCGACGCCTGTCCGGCCAGGCGCAGGCCGCGATCCGCGAACGCGGCGGCATCGCCGAGTGGCTGATGCGCGACTCGATCCGCTTGTGCCAGCCCTGCAAGGCCTTTTACGCCTGCATCGGCGACGCGAAGTCGCGCACCGTCAACGAGCGCGTGGGCTTTCGCCGCGCCGAAGGTGCTCACCAGTACCTGTTCGTCAACGCGATGCCGGGCGGCGCCGCCGACGAACTGGCCGCCCTCACGCTGCGTGTGTCGCAGGTGGGCATGTTCTAGCTGCTGGCCGGCGCTGCCGTTCACCTGCGTGGCAAGCGGCGCTTCAGCAGCGCGGCCATGTCATGGCCCGATAACGGTCTGCCGCCACAGCCACGCCGCCCCGCGCACGCCCGAGGCATCGCCGTGCAGTGCCGGCAGCAGCTGCGTGCGCGGCGGCTCGGCGCTGCCGGCGGCCACGATCCACTGGCCCCACAGGCGCGGCACTTCGTCGTAGAGGTGCGAGAGCTTCGAGATGCCGCCGCCGAGCACGATGACGTCGGGGTCCAGCACGTTGATGACGGAGGCCAGCGCGCGCGCCAGGCGGTGGGCGTGGCGGCGCAGGCTTTGCTGCGCGGCGGCGTCGCCGGCGGCGGCTGCAGCGGCCACCGCTTCGGCGGTCAGCGCCTGGCCGGTCGCGGCCTGGTGGTCGCGCGCCAGGCCGGGGCCGCTGACCAGCGTCTCGATGCAGCCGCGCTGGCCGCAATAGCACTGAGGCAGCGGGTCCTGTCCGGGCACGCTCCACGGCAGCGGGTTGTGGCCCCATTCGCCGGCGATGCCGTTGGCGCCGCGCAGCACGCGGCCGTGCACCGCGATGCCGGCGCCGGTGCCGGTGCCGACGATCGCGGCGAACACCACCTCGGCGTCCGCGCCCGCGCCGTCGGTGGCTTCGCTCAAGGCCAGGCAGTTGGCGTCGTTCTCGATGCGCACCGGGCGCCGCAGCGCGGCCTGCAGGTCGGCCTGCAGCGGGCGGCCGTTCAGGCATTCGGAATTGCTGTTCTTCATCAGCCCGGCCGGCGTGGCGCTGCCGGGTGTGCCGATGCCGATGGTGAAGCCGCCCGGCGCCGCGGCCTGCGCCGCGTCGACCAGCGCCGCGATCGCCCGGATCACGCCCGCATAGTCGCCGGCCGGCGTCGGCACGCGCTGCCGCCAGCGTTCAACGCCATCGGGCGCCAGCAGCCGGGCCTCGATCTTGGTGCCGCCCAGGTCGATGCCCAGGGCCAGCGGTGCGGTCACAGCGGCCGTCTTCCGAGCGGCGGCCTCAGAGAGGCCGCGTGCGCTCGTTCAGCCAGGCCAGCGCGGCGCCGCTCACTTTGGGTGCCAGCCGCTCGCGCACCGTCGCGTGGTAGCCGTCGAGCCACGTGACCTCGTCGGCGCGCAGCAGGCTTCTGTCGATGCAGCGCGTGTCGATCGGGCACAGCGTCAGCGTCTCGAATTCCAGGAACTCGGCGAAGCCGTTGCCCTCGGGCGTCGCGGCCGGCACGTTGAGCACGAGGTTCTCGATGCGCACGCCCCATTGGCCGGGGCGGTAGACGCCGGGCTCGATGCTGGTGATCATGCCCGGCTCCATCGCCATCTCCGGCGTGGGCACGGCCTTGCTGATGCTTTGCGGGCCTTCGTGCACGTTGAGGAAGTAGCCCACGCCGTGGCCGGTGCCGTGGCCGAACTCCAGCCCCTGGTCCCACAGCGGCGCGCGCGCGATGCTGTCCAGCATCGGTGACGGCGTGCCGCGCGGGAAGCGCGTGCGCGACAGCGCCATCGTGCCCTTCAGCACCAGCGTGTAGTCGCGCTTCATCGCCGCCGTCGGCGTGCCGATCGGCCACACGCGCGTGATGTCGGTGGTGCCGCCCAAGTACTGGCCGCCGCTGTCGATCAGCAGCAGGCCGTCGCCGCCGATCGCCGAGAACGACTCCGGCGTCGCGCGGTAGTGCGGCAGCGCGCCGTTGGCGTTGAAGCCGGCGATGACCGGGAAGCTCAGGCCCACGAAGCCGGCGCGCCGCGCGCGCGCGGCGCTCAGGTGCTCGTCGATCTTCAACTCGTCCCAGGGCTCGCCGCGCGCCATCGAGGCCTCGAACTCGGCGTAGAACTCGCACATCGCGGCGCCGTCCTCGGCCATCGCCTCGCGCACCTGCGCGGCCTCGGCGGCGGTCTTGCGGCTCTTGGCCAGCGTGCTGGGGTTGACGGCCTCGACCAGCGACACGGGCGCCGGCACCGCCTGGCGCAGCTCGAAGGTCACGCGCCTGGGGTCGATCAGCAGCACGCTGCCGGCCGGCAGCGCGGCCAGCGTGGCGGGGGCCTGCTGATAACTTGCCACTTCAACGCCATCGGCGGCCAGCGCGGCGCGCAGCGTGGCGTCGACCTTGCCGTCGCCGACGAAGAGCGTCGCGCGCTGCTCGTCGATCAACAGGTGCGCCAGGAACACCGGGTTGTAGTGGACGTCGCTGCCGCGCAGGTTGGTGATCCAGGCCACGTCGTCGACGGTGGAGACGAAGTGATGCGTCGCACGCACTCGCGCCATCGCCTGGCGCACCGCGGCCAGCTTGTCGCGCCGCGCCGTCGCGGCCTGCGGCGCTCGGTGCTCGTAGACCGGCTCGGCCGGCAGCGGGGGGCGCTCGGGCCAGACGCCGGGCTGGTCCAGCACGTCGAGATCGGTGCGCAGCGTGACGCCGGCCTTGGCCAGCGCCGATTGCAGCTGCTGCGCCGCGGCCAGGCCCAGCACCTGGCCGTCGACCAGCAGCGTCTGGCCGGGCTGCAGGTGCGCGGCCAGCCACTCGACGTGCGCGTTGCTGCTGCCGGTGGCGATCTTCTCCAGCGCGATGCCGCTGCCGGCCAGCTCGCGCTCGGCCTGCACCCAGTAGCGGCTGTCGGCGAACACCAGCGCCGTGTCCAGCGTGACCACCAGCGTGCCCATCGACCCGCTGAAGCCCGAGAACCACTGCCGCCCCTGCCAGCGGCCGGGCAAATACTCCGACAGGTGCGGGTCGCTGGACGGCAGCAGCAGCGCCTGCGCGCCGGCGGCGCGCAGCGCCTCGCGCAGGCGGTCGATGCGCAATCGGATCGGGGAGGTGCGGGTGTCCATGGCGCGGAGGTCCGAAGGCGAAAGAAGGCGCTGATTCTAGGGACCGCCCTGCTGCGGTGGTGCCGCGTCGGGCACCGCCACCACGCGCGCATGGCGGGCAAAGGTCCAGTAGTTCCAGCCCCAGTCGGTCAGCACCATCAGGCGGTTGCGGAAGCCGATCAGGAAGTACACGTGCGCGAACAGCCAGAACAGCCAGGCCGCATAGCCCGACAGGTGCAGCCGGCCCAGCCACGGCACTTCGAGCTGCACCACCGCCGCCATGCGGCCCAGCGTGGCCAGCGACCCGTAGTCGACATAACGGAAATCCTGCGTCGGCCGCCCCTGGAGCCGCGCCAGTACGTTGGCCGCCGCGCAGCGCCCCATCTGCTTGGCCGCCGGGCTGACGCCGGGCACCGGCCGGCCCGCGGACTGCGCGGCCGCGAGGTCGCCGATCACGCTGATCTCCGGATGGCCCGGCAGGCTGAGGTCGGGCAGCACCGGCACGCGGCCGGCGCGGTCGGTCTGCAGGCCGCAGGCCTGGGTGAGCTGGCGGCCGATCGGCGCCGCGGCGACGCCGGCGGCCCACAGCACGGTGCGCGCGGCCAGCCGTTCGGCGCTGCCGTCCGCGGTGCGCAGGCTCAGGCCCTGGTCGTCGATCGCCTCGACGCGGCAGCCCGTCATCAGCTCGACGCCCAGGCGCTGCAACTGCCGCTGCGCGCTGCCCGAGGACGCGGCGTCGAAGGCGCCCAGCACGCGGTCCGCGCCTTCCACCAGCACGACGCGCGCGCGGCGCGAATCGATGCGGCGGAACTCGTCCGGCAGCGTGTGCCGCGCGATCTCCACCAGCGTGCCGGCCAGCTCCACGCCGGTGGGGCCGCCGCCGACGACCACGAAGTTCATCCATGCGGCGCGCTCGGCCTCGTCCGCCGCGCGCTCGGCGCGCTCGAAGGCGCCGATCAGCCGCGCGCGGATCTCGAAGGCATCGGCCAGCGTCTTCAGCCCCGGCGCGTGCGCGGCCCAGTCGTCGTGGCCGAACCAGTGGTTGGCGGCGCCGGCGGCGACGATCAGATGGTCGTAGCCGAGCCGGCTGCCGTCGTCCAGCAGCACTTGGCGCGCCACGGGGTCGATGCCGCGCGCCTCGGCCTGCAGCACGGTCAGCCGGCCGCGGCGCATCTCGCGGCGCAGGATGTGGCGGATCGGGGCGCTGATCGCCGGCGCCGACAGGCCGGCGGTGGCCACCTGGTACAGCAGCGGCTGGAACAGGTGGTGGTTGGTGCGGTCGATCAGCGTCACCTCAACCTCGGCGCGCGACAGCACGCGCACGGCCTCCAGGCCGCCGAAGCCGCAGCCGATCACGACGACGTGGGGTGCAGGCATGGCCCGCAGTGTGACATCGGCGCCAGAATGCGCAGCGCGGCCTTCGCACAGGGCCGATGGAGGCGCTTCTTGTCGAGAGTCGATCGCGGCGGCCGCCGCGCCGCCGCGCCGCCGCCCGCGGCGGGCCAGGCCGACCCCAATGCCGCGCGCCAGGCCATCCTGGCCGCGGCGCGCGGCGAGTTCGCGGCGCGCGGGCTGAAGGGCGCGCGCGTGCAGGCCATCGCCGAGCGCGCCGGCGTCAACAAGCAGCTGCTGTACTACTACTTCGGCGCCAAGGAAGACCTGTACCGCGCGGCGCTGGAGTCGGTCTACGCCGACATCCGCGCGCTGGAGCGCGGGCTCAACCTCGGCGGCCTGCCGCCCACCGAGGCGATGGCAGCACTGGTGGGCTTCTCGTTCGACTACCTGGCGCGGCACCCAGAGTTCATCGGGCTGCTCAACCACGAGAACGCGCTGGGCGCGCCGCACGCGCGCGATTCGCAGGCGGTGCGGCAGACCAACTCGCCGCTGGTGGGGCTGATCGCCAGCACGCTGCGCCGCGGCGTCGCCGAAGGCGTGTTCCGCCGCGGCGTGGACCCGGTGGCGCTGTACATCTCGATCGCCGGGATGGCCTACTTCTTCTTCTCCAACCGGCTGACGCTACAGGCCGTGTTTGCGCGCGACCTGGGCGCGCCGCGCGCGGTGGCGGCGTACCGCAAGCACGTCGTCAGCCTGGCGATGGCGGGGCTGCGGCCGTTCGACGGAAGCCCCTGAAGCGCCGATTTCAACCAAACGGTTGACGCGCGCCGCCCGCTGCCCCTAGACTGGCCCGATCCGAGTTTTCCGGGGGGCGCATGCTGCTGCCGAGTCGCTTCGCTTCGGTCGACGAGCTGGAAGACCAGCTCAGCACGCCGCCGCCGGCCGTGGCGGACGACCTGGCCGCGGTCGACGGCGATCTGCTGGTGCTGGGCGTGGCCGGGAAGATGGGGCCCACGCTGGCGCGCATGGCGCGGCGCGCGGCGCCGGGCAAGCGCGTGCTGGGCGTCGCGCGCTTCAGCGACGCGGCCTTGCGCCGCAAGCTGGAGGCCTGGGGCGTGGAGACGCTGGCCGCCGACCTGCTGGACCGCGCCGCGGTGGAGGCGCTGCCGCGCTGGCCCAACGTGGTGTTCGCGGCCGGCCACAAGTTCGGCGCCAGCGGCAACGAGCCGCTGACCTGGGCGATGAACACCCACGTGCCGGCGCTGGTGGCCGAGACCTTCCGCGCCAGCCGCATCGTCGCGTTCTCCACCGGCAACGTCTACCCGCTGAGCCCGGTCGGCCAGAACGCGGCCGACGAGCGTACGCCGCCGGCGCCGATCGGCGAATACGCGCAGTCCTGCCTGGGGCGCGAGCGGCTGTTCCAGCACTTCTCGGCGCGCCACGGCACGCTCGGGCGCATCCTGCGGCTGAACTACGCGATCGACATGCGCTACGGCGTGCTGGCCGACGTGGCCGCCAAGGTCTGGCGCGGCCAGCCGGTCGACGTGGGCATGGGCCACGTCAACGTGATCTGGCAGGGCGACGCCAACGCGCAGGCCTTGCGGCTGCTGCGCCACTGCACGGCGCCCAGCACGCCGATCAATTGCACGGGGCCGGAGACGGTGTCGGTGCGCTGGCTGGCGCAGGCCTTCGGCGAACTGCTGGACCGGCCGGCGCAAGTGGTCGGCCAGGAAGCGCCGACCGCGCTGCTGTCCGACGCAGGCCAAGCGCACGCGCTGTTCGGCTACCCCTCGGTGCCGCTGCGCACCATGCTGCAGTGGGTGGCCGACTGGGTGCGGCACGAGGGCGAGAGCTACAACAAGCCGACCAAGTTCGAAGTGCGCGATGGCCGCTTCTGAAGCCCTGGCGTTGCAGCCGCTGCACAGCGCCGACGCGCCGGGCGGGCTGGCGTTGTCGGCTGCGGCCGGTTGGAACCAAACGTCGGACGACTGGGGCTTGTTCATCACGCACGGCCACGGCGTTGGCTGCCGTGACGATGATGGCCGCCTCGTCGCGACCGCGGCCGCGCTGCCTTACGACGGCGGCTTCGGCTGGATCTCGATGGTGCTGGTGGACCCGGCGTGGCGCCACCGCGGCCTGGCCACCGCGCTGATGCAGCGCTGCGCGCAGGCCTTGCGCGAGAGCGGCCACGTGCCGGTGCTGGACGCGACGCCGGCCGGCGCCGAGGTCTATCGGCGCATCGGTTTCAACGCCGGCTTCGCGCTCGACCGCTGGGAAGGCGAGGGCGGCGGCACGCCGCTGGCGCTGCCGGCGGCCGATGCGCAGGCCATCGTTCAACTCGACCGCCAAGCCACCGGGCTGGGTCGGGCCTTCGTGCTGCAGGACTTCCTGCGCCGCGACGGCAGCGCGGCCTGGCTAACAGATGAAGCAGACGGCTTCCTGGTCGCCCGCCGTGGCCACCGCGCGTGGCAACTCGGCCCGCTGGTCGCGTCCGACGAGCCCTCGGCGCTGGCCCTGCTGCAGCGCGCGCTGGCCGCGCTGGCCGGCCGCGTGTTCCTCGATGTGCCGCGCCGCTGGTCGCGACTGACCGCCTGGCTGTCCGCGCACGGCTTCACGCCGCAGCGCGGCTTCGTGCGCATGGCTCTGTGCCGTGATGGCCGCGACGGCCCCGAAGTGCCCGAGCGTGTGTTCGTGCTGGCCGGCCCTGAATTCGGATGATCCCGCGATGAAGCTGCAGCCTTTGGCGATCGACGAACTGCGCGGCCTGCTGCGCCAAGGCCTGGTGATCCCGGCGCATCCGCTGGCGCTGGACGTGCAGCGCCGCTTCGATCCCCAACGCCAGCGCGCGCTGACGCGCTACTACCTCGATGCCGGCGCCGGCGGCCTGGCGGTGGGCGTGCACACCACGCAGTTTGCGATCCGCGAAGCCGGGCTCTACGACGAGGTGCTGCGCAGCGCGATCGACACCGCGCGCGGCTGGCCGGCCCTGCCGGGCCGGGATGGGGATGGCGCCGAGCAGCCGCTGGTGATGATCGCCGGCGTCTGCGGCCGCACGCCGCAGGCGCTGGACGAGGCGCGGCGCGCGCGCGACCTCGGCTACCACGCCGCGTTGCTGAGCCTGGCGGCGATGAAAGGCGCCGGCGACGACGCGGTGATCGAGCACTGCCGCGCGGTGGCCGAGGTGCTGCCGCCGGTGGGCTTCTACCTGCAGCCCGCGGTCGGCGGGCTGCCCTTGTCCGAGGACTTCTGGCGGCGCTTCTGCGCGATCGACAACGTCGTCGCGATCAAGGTCGCGCCGTTCCACCGCTACCGCACGCTGGACGTCGTGCGAGGGCTGATCGCCGCGCGCGCCGAAGACCGCATCGCGCTCTACACCGGCAACGACGACCACATCGTGCTGGACCTGGTGACGCCGTTCACCGCGCAGCGCGACGGCCAGCCGGTCACGGTGCGCTTCAGCGGCGGCCTGCTCGGCCACTGGTCGGTGTGGACGCAGCAGGCCGTGGCCTTGCTGCAGCGCTGCCGAGCATTGGCGCGCAGCGGCGGCGCGGTGCCGGCTGAGCTGATGGCGCTGGACAGCCGCGTGACGCATTGCAACGCCGCTTTCTTCGACGTGGCCAACGATTTCCGCGGCTGCATCGCCGGCTGCCACGAGGTGCTGCGCCGCCAGGGCCTGCTGCAAGGCATCTGGTGCCTGGACCCGGCCGAGGGCCTGAGCCCGGGGCAGTCGGCGCTGATCGACCGCGTCTGCCGCGAGCATGCCGATCTGTCCGACGACGCCTTCGTCGCCGCCAACCTGGAGCGCTGGTTGTCACCATGAAGATCGCCGCGATCGACGTCTTCCTGCTCGGCTTTCCGTTCAAGTCGGTGTTCGTGCTGGCCGGCGGCGTGGCGGGCAGCACCAATGCGCTGTCGCACCGCGTGCTGGTCAAGCTGACGACGACCAGCGGCGCCGTCGGCTGGGGCGAGGCGACGCCCACGCCGCGCTGGACTTACGAGACCACCGAGACCATCGTCAGCACCCTCAAGCGCTACCTCGCGCCGGCGGTCATGGGCATCGAGATCTGGAACTTCGACGCGCTGCACCGCGCGATGGACCGCGCGATCAGCCCCGGCGTGACGCCCGGCTCGCCGCTGGCCAAGTCGGCCATCGACGTGGCGGCGCACGACGCGCTGGGCCGCGCGCTGGGCGTGCCGGTGGTGGCCTTGCTCGGCGGCTGCCGGCGCACGACGTTCGACCTGACCTGGATGGTCTCGGTCGTCAAGCCCGACGAGGCGCCGAAGGCCGTGGAAGAGGGCCTCGCCGCCGGCTACACGATGTTCGACGCCAAGATCGGCATGCACGGCGAGATGGGCGACTTGGGCCTGCTGCGTGCCGCGCGGCGCGCGCTGGGCGATCGCTCGCTGCAGGTGGACGCCAACCGCGGCTACCGCGTCGACGCGGCGATCCGCCAGGCGCGGCGCTTTGCCGACTTGGACATCGCGCTGTTCGAGCAGCCGCTGGACGGCTTCAACCTCGCCGGCTACAAGCGCTTGCGCGCCGCCAGCCCGGTGCCGATCGGCATCGACGAATCGCTGCGCTCGGTGCCCGATCTGATCGAGTACGTGCGCGCCGACGCGCTGGGCGTCGCGGTCGCCAAGGTGCAGCGCAATGCGGGGCTGTATCGCTCGCGCCAGTTGTGCGAGACGGCGCTGAACGCCGGGCTGGAGCTGTCGCTGTCGGGCCTGACCGAGACCGACCTGGGCCTGGCCGCCGGGCTGCACCTGGCCGCGGCCTTCGACATCAACCCGTTGCAGTTGAACGGCCCGCAGTACATCGAGACCGACTTCCTGCGCCAACGCGTGTGGACCGGCGGCGGGCAGGTGCAGTTGCCCAGCGGGCCGGGGCTGGGCGTCGAAGTGGACGAGGCGCACGTGCGCCGCCACGCGCTGGAGGTGGCTCTGTGACCGAGTGGCGCCGCAAGCTGCTGGACCAGTGGCCGGCGCTGGCGGTGTTCGTCGCCTTCGTCGCGCTGTGGCAGTTGGCGGTCAGCCTGCTGGACATCCGCGAATACCTGCTGCCCGGCCCGGCCGCGGTGCTGCGCGCGATGGGCGCGGGTAGCGACATCCCGTGGGTGTCGCACCTGTGGGTGACCACGGTCGAGGTGGTCGGCGCCTTCGTGCTGGCGGCGTTGGCGGGTGTGCTGCTGGGCCTGGCGATCGCGTGGTCGCCCATGGCCTCGCGCGCACTGATGCCCTTCCTCGTCTTCGTCAACACGCTGCCCAAGGTGGCGGTGGCGCCGCTGTTCCTGATGTGGCTGGGCTACGGCATCTGGCCCAACATGCTGATCGGCGCGCTGATCGGCTTCTTTCCGGTGGTGGTCAACACCGCGGTCGGGCTGCAGCAGATCGACGACGACCTGCTGGACCTGGGCCGCG
Source organism: Rubrivivax sp. (assembly GCA_047602205.1). Taxonomy (GTDB): domain Bacteria; phylum Pseudomonadota; class Gammaproteobacteria; order Burkholderiales; family Burkholderiaceae_C; genus Rubrivivax. The sequence goes on from JASGHX010000001.1 coordinate 4,926,192, forward strand.
TGTTCAACGCGCCCAAGTGGAAGGTGTTCCTGAAGATCCGCATCCCCAACGCGCTGCCCTTCATCCTGAGCGCACTGAAGGTCACCGCGTCGGCCGCGGTGATCGGCGCCATCGTCGGCGAGTTCGTCGCCTCGCAGCGCGGTCTGGGCTACGTGATCATCACCACCCAGAGCAGCATGAACACGCCGGCCGCCTTCGCGGCGCTGGTGTGGATCTCGATCCTGGGCCTCTTGCTGTTCGCACTGGTCGCCGGGCTGTCCCGCCTGCTGGCGCCGTGGGCAAGTGGCGTCGACCGTTAGGCGGACCGTTGAAAGGGGCGCTGATGACACACGCACGATCGTTCTGGAAGGCCGCCGGCGCGGCTGCGCTGTTGGCCTGGGCGGGCGCCGCGGCGGCGCAGGGCGCGCCGCCGGAGAAGTTCACCTTCGCGCTGAACTGGTTCGCGGTGGGCGACCACGCGGCCTACTGGGTGGCGCTGGACAAGGGCTACTACGCGCAGCGCGGGCTGGACGTCACGCTGGAGAACAGCAAGGGCTCGGGCGACTCGATCGCCAAGGTGGACACCGGTCGCGCCGACGCCGGGCTGGCCGACGCGGTGCCGGTGCTGGCCGCCACCGCGCGCGGCGCGCGCGTCAAGATGGTGGGCATGGTGTTCGACAAGTCGCCGCTCAACTTCTACAGCCGCAAGGACAAGCCGGTCACCAAGCCGAAGGACCTGGAAGGCAAGACCATCGGCGCGCCGCCGGGCGACGGCCAGCGCCAGGCCTGGCCGGCGTTCGCCAAGCTGCACGGCATCGACCCCGCCAAGGTCACCTGGGTCAACATCGAGCCCACCGCCAAGGTGGCGGCGCTGGCCGAGAAGCGCGTCGACGTCGTCGGCGACTACACCACCGGCTTGCCCTTCATGGCCAAGGCGATGGGCGACCAGGTGCTGATGATGCCCTGGGCCGACAACGGCTTCGAGCTGTACAGCATGTCCATCATCGCCAGCGACAAGACGATGAAGGACCGACCCAAGGCCTTGCGCGCCTTCCTGGAAGCCAGCTACATGGGCTGGCGCGACGTGATGGCCGACCCCAAGGCGGCGCTGGCGATCTTCAAGAAGCGCGTACCCGAGATCGACCTGGCCATCATCGAGCCCAACATGATGCTGGGCCTGGACCTGATGCGCACGCCGCGCTATGCCGCCAGCGGCATCGGCTGGATCGACGAGGCCAAGATGTGCGCGTCGGTGGACCTGATCAACACCTACATGGGGCTGCCGCGCAAGGTGGACTGCAAGGAGGCCTACACGATGGACTTCCTGACCAAGGTGGCGATGCCGGTTCCGGCCAAGTGACCGCCAAGTGATCGTCGTCGATGACGTCGGCATGGTCTACCCGACCGCCGGCGGCCCGGTGGAGGCGCTGCGCGGCATCTCGCTCGCCATCGCCGCCGGCGAGTTCGTCGCGCTGGTGGGGCCCAGCGGCTGCGGCAAGTCCACGCTGATGCGCATCATCGCCGGGTTGCGCCCGGCCAGCAGCGGCCGCGTGACGGTGGACGGTCGGCCCGTCACCGGCCCGCTATCCACGGTGGGCATGGTGTTCCAGGCCGCGGTGCTGCTGAAGTGGCGCAGCGTGCTCGACAACGTGCTGCTGCCGGCCGAACTGTCGGGACTGGACCCGCGGCGCTACCGCGAGCGCGCCCTGCAGCTGCTGACGCTGGTGGGGCTGGCCGACTTCGCGCACAAGCGGCCGGGCGAGCTGTCGGGCGGCATGCAGCAGCGCGCGTCGATGTGCCGCGCGCTGATCCTCGATCCGCCCATCCTGCTGATGGACGAGCCTTTCGGCGCGCTGGACGCGATGACACGCGACGAAATGAATCTCGAGCTGCTGCGCATCTGGGGCCAGGGCGTGGCCGCCGGCCAGGCGCGCAAGACCATCGTCTTCGTGACGCATTCGATCCCCGAGGCGGCGTTCCTGGCCGACCGCATCGTCGTGCTGTCGCCGCGGCCGGGGCGCGTGACCAGCGTGCATGACGTGCGAATCGAGCGGCCGCGCGGCGTGCAGACCCGCGCCGACCCCGAGCTGGGCCGGCTGACGCTGCAGATCTACGACGAGCTGAGCGGCGTGCCGCGGAAATCATGACCGACTACGAGGCCTACGATGGCCTGGGCCTGGCCGCGCTGGTGCGGCAAGGCGAGGTCTCGGCGGCAGAGCTGCTGCAGGCCGCGATCGCCCGCATCGAGGCGCGCAACCCGGCGCTGAATGCCGTCGTCACGCCGCTGTTCGACGCCGCGCGCGCGGCGGTCGCGCAAGGCCTGAGCGACGGGCCGTTTCGTGGCGTGCCGTTCCTCGTCAAGGAGCTGGTGGCCTCGGTAGCCGGCAGCGCGACGAGCTTCGCGTCGCGCCTGTACGCCGGCAACGTGGCCGCCGCGGACAGCGAGATCGTCGCGCGCTACCGCCGCGCCGGGCTGGTGATCGTCGGCAAGACCAACTCGCCGGAATTCGGGCTGTCGCCGACGACCGAATCGCTGCTGTACGGCGCGACGCGCAACCCCTGGCGGCTAGCCTTGGCGCCCGGCGGCTCCAGCGGCGGCGCAGCGGCCGCGGTGGCCGCCGGCCTCGTGCCCGCAGCGCACGCCACCGACGGCGGCGGCTCGATCCGCATCCCGGCTTCAGCCTGCGGCCTGTTCGGCCTGAAGCCCACGCGCGCGCGCATCACCGCCGGTCCCGAAGGCGGCGAAGGCCTGTCGGGCCTGGCGGTGCAGCACGTGGTCAGCCGCAGCGTGCGCGACAGCGCGGCGCTGCTGGACGCCACCGCCGGCGCGCTGCCCGGCGACCCGTATGCCGCGCCGCCGCCGCTGCGCCCCTGGCTCACCGAGGTCGGCACCGACCCGGGCCGCCTGCGCATCGCCTTCGCGCGCTGCGCGAGCGGCGGCGTGCCGCTGCACCCGCACTGCGTGGCCGCGGTGGAAGACGCCACCCGCTTGTGTGAATCGTTGGGCCACGCGGTCGATGAGGCGATGCCCGACTTCGACCCCGAGGCGATGGCGCGCGCCTTCCGCCTGGTGTTCGCCGCCAACACCGCCGCCAACGTCCACCGCGCCACCGGCGGCGCGCCGCCGGCCGAAGGGCTGGTCGAGCCGCTGACCGCCGCGCTGGCCGACGAGGGCCGCCGCATCACGGCCGCCGACTTCATCGCCGGGGTGCACGCGATGCACCGCCAGGGCCGCCGCCTGGCCGCCTTCTTCGAGCGTTACGACGCTTGGCTGACCCCCACGCTGGCGCAGCCGCCGCTGCCCCTCGGCCACTTCGACATCCGCTCGGCCGACGTGAACGCCTGGTTCGACCGCGTGCTGGCATTTTTGCCGTTCACCTACCCGTTCAACGTCAGCGGCCAGCCGGCGGCGTCGCTGCCGCTGTATTGGTCCGATGGCGGCCTGCCGATCGGCGTGCAGTTCGCCGCGCGCGCCGGCGACGAGGCGCTGCTGTTCAGGCTGGCGGGTCAGCTCGAACAGGCGCGGCCGTGGTTCGGCCGTCGGCCGCCGGGCGTGGGCGGCGAAGACAGACTTTAGAGGCGCGGACGTTGACGTTCAGTTCCCGGCTTTGGAAACGAGCGGGAACGCGGCAGGGTTGCGCAGCGACTCGACGGCGAGGTCGATGTCGAGCTGAGGCCAGTACAAGTGATTCGCGGTCGGGCGCTCGACGGCGAGGATCTGCTCGACCGTTGCCTTCTTGAACCACGGGAAGTCGGCATACGGCACGGCCAATTCTTCGTCCCCGAGCAGCAGCCAGAACCCATGTGCCGAGATGTGGGTGACCTCAGCTCCCGAAGTGGCGACGCCAGGCATCTTCGATCTCCTGCAGATGGGCGTTGACGACGGCCTGCGCCTGCCGGACCTGGGTGGCGGACAAGCCCATGTTCACGGCCAAGTGTACGTCCGGCGTCAGCCAGAACTTCGCTTCGCCGTCGGGGTGCGCCACGTGGACGTGGATGCGCGACTCCTCCCGTGAGAAAAAGAACAACCGGAACTGCCCGTCGCGGACGATCGTGGGGGCCATCGGTGCACTGTAGCCCAGGCTGCTGAGCGGGCCTGATACCGGCGACTGGCGACGAACCGGCCGTCGCCGAGGATGTCGAATGGATGCCCGCGGGTAAGATCAAAGTCCTGCAAGACGATCGTCGAGAGGTCTGCGATGGACTGGAGCCCTTCATCAGCACCGATCCGCTGGTCATGCACGGCACCGTGTGCTTGCGCGGCACGCGGATCCCGGTGTCGGTCGTCCTCGACAACCTGGCAGCCGGTGAGACGGCCGAGACCATCCTCGGCGAGTATCCCAGCCTCAAGCCTGAGCACATCCCGGCGGCGATCGCTTATGCCGCCGACCTTGCCAGGGAGCGCATCGTCCCCGTGCCGGCGCAGGCGTAGCGCGGTGCGTGCATCAGAGCAGGTGGCCGACCAGATGCAGAAGCCCGGGCGGCCTTTTGCAGCAACCTGGTGGCGTGCCACATGCCACCGCTGGTGCCTCGCGGCAGGCGCGGCCCCGCGGCGGCGATTTCTGGGTCGCCGAGGAGCGCAGCTCTTATGGGCCGCGCGCGTACTCGCGCGCTTCGTGCTCTGACTTCGTCCCGACTGTTCGAACATAGCGAGCGAAGCGAACGGAGTGAGTTTCGGGACGGGCCCATGAGAGCGAGCACCGCAGGGCAGCCGGCGCAGCCGGCCGACCCAGCATGAGCCGGCGTGGGGTCGTGCCTGTCGCGACGCCTCGACTCCACGCACGCGAGCCGAGCAGCAACCCGACCAGCGACTCGTGCTGCCGCGGCACGACCGGCGCGACCGTGAAGGCCGCAGGCCTCACTTCGTCGCGCCCAGCTTGGCCTCGGCCAGCAGCTCGTCCATCGCCGCCTTCAGCTTGGGGATCACCTGCTGCATGTGGCCTTGCGTGGCCATCATCGCCTTCTGCGTGACGGCCGGCATCTTGCTGACGAAGCTCTGGCCCAGCGGGCTCTTGTAGAACTCGGTCAGGCCGTCGATCTCGGCCTGCTCGAAGCTCTCGCGATAGATCGCCAGCTGCATCGGCAGCAGCTTGTCCCAGCTCAGCTCGGCGCGCAGCACCTGGCCCAGCCGCTGCGGCGCCAGGTCCAGGATCTTCTGCTGCTCGGCGCTCAGCGTCTTGCCCGCCGCGGCCTGCTGCATCGCCTGCTTCATCGCCGGCTCCAGCGTCGCGTAGACGCTGTCCAGCAGCGATTCGGCCTTCATCACCTTGAACAGCGCGAGGATGGATTCGTCGCTGGGCGGCGCCGCCGCGGCCGCGATCGAGCAGCCGGCCAGGGCGAGAAGGGCGATGAGCTTGCGCATGGGAGAGATCCTGTCTGGAAATGATTGAGGGCGGGTCGCGGCTCGGCGTCGGGCGTGGCTTGCAGGCGCATGATAAAGGTTAGATTGAACGCACCACGCGGCACGGGTTGCCCACCGCCAGCACGCCCGCCGGCAGCGGCCGCGTGACCACGCTGCCCGCGCCGACGACCGTGCCGTCGCCGATGTCGGCGCCGGGGCAGACGACCGTCGATCCGCCGATCCAGACGTCGCTGCCGATGCGCACCGGCCGCCCGTATTCGAGGCCGCTGCGTCGCTGCCGGGCGTCCAGCGGATGCAGCGCCGTGTAGACGTGCACGCCGGGCCCGAACAGCGTGTGGCTGCCGATGCTGATCTCGCACACGTCCAGCAGCACGCAGTTGACGTTGAAGTAGACGCCGGACCCCAGCTTCAGGTTGTAGCCGTAGTCGCAGAAGAACGGCGGCGTGACCGACAGCCCCGCGGCGTTGCCCAGCAGCGCCTGCAGCAGCGCCGCCTGGTCGCCGGGTTCGGCGGATTGCAATTGCCGGCACAGCGACCGCGCGCGTCGGCGCTCGGCCTGGAGTTCCGGGTCCGCCGGGTCGTACAGGTCGCCCGCCAGCATCTTGGCTTTCTCGCTGCGCATCGCCGTGGCTTTGAAGATGGCCCTAGGCTGCGCCGCGCGCCGCCAGGCGGGCGGCGAGCACCCCAGGCAGCGAGAGGACGGCGAAGGCCACGAGTCCCAGGGGCCAGAGACTGCCAATCCCGCCGTTGCGCAGGCACATGCCGAGAAACTGGCCGAAGAAGAGGGCCGCGGGCCAGTGCCACGTGCGCGTGGGGTGGACGCGGCCCATGACGGCCGAAATGAGCAGCGCCAGCGGATAGGCCAGGGTCCAGTAGACGCCCGAGTCCCAGGCTTCGCGCCGTCCGCCCAGAAAGGCGGCGGCCAGCCACAAGGCAGCGCCCGTCGGCAGCAGCAGCAGCACGGCCCAGTGGCGAGGCAGCTTCATTCGACGACAGGCCTCGGCGTCAAGCGGCGCGCGGCCAGTCCCGCCCGCTCAAGCCTTGCCGGGCCGGGAGCCGGACAGCGCGGCATAGAGGCCGAGCGCGAAGTAGACGGCCGCCGCCACATAACGTCCCAAGCTGACGGCTCTGCGCGAAGACCGCAGCGTGGGCGACAAGGCCGAGGCCAGCAGCACATAACCGCAGTCGCTGGCGGCCGCCACCGCGACGAAGATCGCACCCAGCGCCAACGCCTGCAGGGTCGGCGCGGTCGTCGTCGGCTGCATGAATTGGGGCAGGAACGCGGCGAAGAACAGCGTCGTCTTCGGATTCAGCAAGGCGACCAGGAAGCCCTGGCCCAGCACCTGCCAGCGGCTGGCCGCCGCGGGTTCGCCGGGCGTTCCGGCAGGCTTGCTCCGCAACGCCTGAATGCCCAGGTAGCCGAGGTAGGCGGCGCCCGCATACCGCACCACCTCGAAGGCCGTGGCCGACGCGGCCAGCAGCGCGGCCAGGCCGATCGAAGCGGCCGCGGCATTGCCCAGGTTGCCGAGCGCGACCCCTGCGACGGAAGCCAGCCCGCAGCCGCGCCCCTGGGCCAGCGTGCGCGTCACGATGTAGACGACGCCCGGCCCCGGCGTCACCGCCAGGATGAACGCGACCGCCAGGAAGGCCAGCAGCAGCGGGGGCGAGGGCAGGAGTTCATGCATGGTCGAGTGCCTCTCTCGGGCGATGTGGCGGACATGTTAGACCGCGCTCGCTACCCAGCGGGAGAACGCTGGAAGCTGGGTGACGACCGGCGTGGCGACCTGATCGCGGCGGACGGCGCCGTGGAGGTTGAACCAGACGCTTTGAACGCCAAACCGGCGCGGGAACAGCGCGTCTTGTTCGTACGAGTCGCCGACCATGGCAACGTGTTCCAACGGCACGCCCAAGCCACGTTCGACAGCCAGCCAGAACTCATGCTGCTCCTTGCGGCAGCCGAGTTCCGTATGACAGAAGATCTGCTGAAAGTACGCTTCAAGGCCGGCGCGACGAAGAGCCAGTTCGATCATCGGCCGCGTCGACACCGATGCGTTCGTCGCGACCGCAAGCGGCAGCTTTCCATCCAGGAGCGAAAGCGCCTCGGCTGCGCCCTCGATGACTTCGACTCGAGGCCAAAGGCCCATCGGCATCTCGTCGGGGCCGCCATGCTCTGACATCAGCGTTCCTCCCCAATCGAAACAGACAGCGCGAACGGCGCGGAGTGGGTTCATGTGCGGCTGACGTTGAGATGGGCCGCAGATCATGCACGAGGTCAACGGCGATGCCGCCACGCAGCTCAGAGCCGACCGTAGCGCATCGATCTGGACGCCTGACAACAGGTACAGCCACGAATGGTCGGCCGCAAAATCTCGCGCTGTCCATGCCAATGGCCCATGCACTGGAACAGGGGTGGGCCCGGTTGGTTCCACACTTCGGCAGTCGGTAACACGGTCAGCGAGCAAAAGCAGCGAACCGCCTCGGGTGATTGAGCGCGAGACGGTAGCCGACGCGTGCGCCCCGGTCATGCCCCAGTACGGCAAAGCGCTCGTATCCCAGAGAGCGCATCAGTGCCAGAACGTCCTCTGCCATCGTTTGCTTGGCATGGGCGTGCTTGCCGCCATCCCCGGGGGGCCCATGGCTGTCGCCATAGCCCCGAAGGTCCGGTGCTACGACGGTGAAGTACCTGGCAAGTTGGAGGGCGATGCGATGCCAGGCCGCATGGGTCTGCGGGTACCCGTGCAGGAGGAGCAACGGGGGTCCCTCGCCACCGGCTTCGGCGTAGAGGTCCGCGTCCCGATGGACGAACCGAAGCGACCTGAACCCTTCGATGAAGGCATAGCCGCTCATCTCGCGGTCGGCGCTTCCATGGCCGATTTCAGGTGACAGGTCACTTTCCGAACTCCAGGGTCTTGATCCGAACTCCAGGGTCTTGACGGGCAGCAGTTGGAACCAGTCGCGTCGTCAATCCTTCTGCGCCAGCAAGCGACGCATCAGATCACGGAACAGCCGCGCCGTCGTCGATAGTGGCCGATTCACGTTGTGGACGACCGAGACTTTCAGCTTCGACCGCGTGCGGAACGGGCGGACTTCGAGGTGCGGAAATGCATTCCCCCGAACGGTCAGCTCGTCCACGATCGAGATGCCGATGCCTGCCGCACTGAACATGCAAGCACTTTGGTCCGCTCTGACCTCCACAGCGAAGTTCAGCTTGGGATAGATGCCGCCGAAGATCGCTTCGGGCGTCACGCCATACGCCTGAATCTGGGGAAACGAGATCACGCGATGACCCGGAAGGTCCCCCGGGTAGATGTACGACTTGGCGCACAAGGGATGGTCGGGCGGCAGCACGCAGACCCAGCCACATTCGTGGATGACATCCTGCTTCAGGTTGGGATGATCCAAGGGGTACAGGCTGAGTGCGAGATCAACCGATCCGTCCAATGCTGCGTCCGTGAGCAACGGCGGCACCCAGAGATCGACCTGGGCATGCAACTCGGGCACCTGCTTGTACATGAGTGCCAGCGTCTGCGGAATGATTGCCGAGCCCAGGCTGGGCGAGGCGCCGATGTGCAGCGTGTCGGTGGGCTCGCGTAGCTGATCGACGAGCTTGCGGACTCGATCGACCCCGCCCCACAGGCGATCGATCTCGCCGTGTATCCGCTTCGCTTCTGGCGTCGGTACGAGCCTGCCCTTGACCCGCTCGAACAACTTGAGCTTCGTGCGTCGTTCGGTGAGTGCCAGCGACTTACTGACCGATGGCTGCGATACGTGCAGCAAGTCAGCCGCACCCGCGACCGTGCCTGTGACCATGACGGCCCGGAACACCTCCATCTGGCGAAGATTCACGCACCCTCCTGACATCGAGACGACACCGCGCGACGCGGCACGCGCGGAGCCGCCACGCGCACGACCCGCTCGTAGCCTGCAACGGCAGCCAGGTCATTGCATCACGGAGACCGGCTGCAGAGAGCCGGGAGTGACCCTTAGCCAAGAGCTAAGGGACAGGCAACTCTTTTCATTTTTCCTAGGTGGAAGAGATCAATACCATGCCACGCATGCTTCGCTGCAGAACAACGAACGAGTTGGCCTGTTCGCATTGCAGGCCGCCACGCAAAGGCGCTGATCCCACCTGAAGTGACTGGTTCCGAGTGATCGACTTTTCCATCCCTGAAGACACCAGGCTGCTGCTGGACTCTCTGCGTCGTTTCGTCGACACCGAAGTTGTCCCGCTTGAGGCCGAGACAGAGGCTACCGACTCCATCACCCCGCGCGTGACGACCTTGAGACGCAGGGCGCAGGAGTTGGGCTACTTCGCAATGGGCATGCCGGCCGACGTGGGCGGGGGCGGCCTGAACTGCGTCGAGAGCTGCTTGGTCGAGGAGCAGATCGGGCGGACCTCGGCGACGCTTGTCCATCTGGTCTTTGGCCGCTTGTCGCGCCTCCTGCTGCTGTGCGAAGGCGAGCAGCGGGAGCGATATCTCCTTCCCACCGTGCGCGGCGAGAAGAACTACTGCTTCGCGATCACCGAGCCTGGCGCCGGCTCCGATGCCGCCGGGATCCGCACTCGGGCCGCACGCGCGAGCGGCGGTTACGTCCTCAACGGAACGAAGCACTTCATCACGTTCGGCGATACGGCCGACTACGCGATCGTCACCGCTCGAACCGGAGACGTGAACAGCAGGGACATCGGTCTTTTCTTGGTCGACAAGGGCACGCCGGGCTTCAGCGTTGTTCGGCGGCAGCAGATGATGGGCCACCGGGGCACGGGGCATGCCGAACTGAACTTCGCTGACTGCTTCGTTCCCGAGTCACATGTGCTCGGTGACCCTCGAAAGGGGCTGCAAGCCGTACTCGAACACGGACTGTCGCATGCCCGGCTCGTCACGGTCGGCGGGCGCTCGGTGGCGCAGGCCACGAGGCTGCTGGAAATGGCGCGCGACTACGCCAAGCAGCGGACTCAATTCGGCGCGCCCATCGGCAACTTCCAACTCGTCCAGGCGATGTTGGCAGACATGGTCAGCGACATCTTGGCTGTGCGGCTGCTGATGCTGAACACGGCCTGGGAACTGGACCAAGGCATCGACGTGCGCGGCAAGGTTGCGATCGTTAAGGTTCAGGCCTCCGAGATGCTGGGACGAGTGGCGGACCGGGCGATGCAGATCTTCGGGGGCGCCGGCTATACGACAGACCTGCCGATCGAGCGCATCTACAGAGACTGTCGTGTCATGCGCATCTGGGACGGTGCTTCGGAGGTCATGCGGCTGCAAATCGCCAAAGCCGTGCTCGCGGGAGGGCTGATGCCATGAGCACCGCCGATCGCAAATCACCACAAGCGCTGGCCGGGGTCCGCGTGATCGGCCTGACCAACTGGCTGTCGGGTGCCTACGCCGAACAACTGCTGGCCGACATGGGCGCAGAGGTCATCCGCGTCGAGAGGCCGGGAACCGGAGACGATGCCCGCCAAGCGCCGCCGTTCCATCACGGCGTGTCCACCACGTATCTCTACCCCAACCGCAACAAGAAGAGCGTCACGCTGAACCTGAAGGATCCGCGCGGCGCCGATCTACTGAAGCAACTGGTCGCCGGCGCCGACGTCCTCATCGAGAACCAGCGCCCGGGCATGCTCGAGCGGCTGGGGCTGGGCTACGACGTGCTGTCGCAGGCGAATCCAGCACTCGTCATGACCTCGATCTCGGGGTTCGGCCAGACGGGACCCTACCGGCAGCAACCCGCGTACGACATGAACATCCAGGCCATCACCGGCCTCATGTCGCTCACCGGGATGCCCGACGGGCCGCCCGTGCGGGCAGGTGTCGCGATCAGCGACTACTTGGCTGGCCTGAACGCTGCCTACGCGACGCTCGCGGCCTTCATCCATCGAGGTAACACGGGAGAGGGACAGCACGTCGATGTCAGCCTCTTCGAGAGTACGGTGGCCGTCTTCGGGACTGCGCTGCAAGACTACTTGCTCATGGGCAAGGCACGCAGCCGAGCCGGGAACCGCTTCGGTCCGATGGCACCGACCAACATCTATCCCTGCCTCGACGGGTGGATGCTACTCACGGTCGGCAACGAAGCCCAATGGAGCCGCCTGATCGAGGTGTTGGACCTGCAGGCGTGCCGAACCGACCCTCGCTTCGACACCGTGGAGCACCGTGTCACGCACCATGACGAACTCGACGCCCTCGTGACGCCGTGGACGAAGGTTCGAACCGTCAAGGACGCGGTTGGGTTGCTGACGACGGCAGGCGTTCCCGCCGGTCCCGTCAATACCGTCGCCGACTTGGTCGCTGATCCGCAATTCAAGAGCCGCGGCATCGCCGTCGAGGTCGAGGATCCCGCGATCGGGCGACTACCGCTGGTCGCCGCTATGCCGAGACTGTCGCGCACGCCTGGGCAGGTGAAGTTACCGCCACCCGTACTCGGCCAGCACAACGCCGAGGTCTATTCCAGCTTGCTGGGCTTGGACGAAGCCCATCTGGCCGAACTGCAGACGGCGGGCGTCATCTGACGCCACGCCGACTAATACATCCAGGAGACGATGTTATGGCAGGACTGTTCTACGAAGACTTCGAGATCGGGCGCGAGTACGAGACCGCTGGGCGGACGATCACGGAGACCGACTTGGTGACTTTCGCCTACTTGTCGGGCGACTACAACCCGCTGCACACGGACGTGGAGTTCGCTAAGCAGACGGTCTGGGGTCAACGGCTGGTCTACGGCGTGCTCGGCTTCGTGTTCGCTTCCGGTCTGCGCGCCCGCCTGGGCATCTTCGAGGGCACCGTCATCGCCTTCTTGGGCATGACCTGGGACTTCAAGGGCCCGATGTTTATCGGCGACACGATCCGATCGCGCGTCAGCATCGTCGAGAAGCGCGAAACGAAGAAGTCCGACCGCGGAATCGTCCGCCAGAAGGTCCAGTTGCTGAACCAGCGCGGCGAGGTCGTCCAGGAAGGCGTGATGACCCAGATGATGCGGCGCTGCCCCGCACAGGTCATCGCAGCCTGAGCGAACCATGACAGCCGAAGCAGGAGTCGAGCCGCGTCAGCGTCAACGCGGCTTGAGCGTCGAGGAACTCGCGGCCATGCCGACGGTGTATCGGAGCGACCTGTTTTCCGGCCGCCGGTTCCTGATCTCCGGCGGAGGGAGCGGCATGGGCCGTGCCACGGCATTTCTTGTCACTCGCCTGGGCGGTGAAGTCATCGTCTGCGGACGAAACGAAGACAAGCTTCGCAACGCAACGGACTCGATCCGGTCGCTGCTGGATCGCAACGTGAGCTACGTGGCGATGTCCATCCGGGACCCCGAGCAGGTCACGGCCCTGATTGCAGCGGCCGAGGAACGGATGGGTGGCATCGACGTCCTGGTGAATTGCGCGGGCGGCCAGTTCCCCCAGAACGCCATTGACTATGCCGTCAAGGGCTGGAATGCCGTCATCGACACGAACTTGAACGGGACGTGGTGGATGATGCAGCAGGTCGCGCGTCACTGGCAGCGGACAGCGCGGCCCGGGGCGATCGTGAACGTGATTGCGACGTTCGACCGCGGTATCCCGCAGTCGGCGCATACGGCCGCTGCCCGCGCCGGCGTCGCCTACCTCAGCAAGTCGGTAGCGGTGGAGTGGGCGCCGCTGAACATCCGCGTCAACTGCATTGCGCCCGGAAACACCCTCACCGAGGGGCTCGACCGCTACCCAGCCGACTACCTCGCACGCTTCGCTCAGGGCAATCCGATGCAGCGCGCAGGCAATGCGTGGGACGTTGCCGAGGCCGTGGCCTACCTCTCGGCCCCGAGCGGCAACTGGATCACCGGCGCCTTGCTTCACGTCAACGGCGGCATGCACCTGTGGGGCACGAACTGGCCGTTGGGGAGGCCCGAACACTTCGGAAGCAGCGGCTGAATCCTTCCTTCGCGTCGACGGAGTACCAAAGCAACTACTGAAGGAGACAACATGAGAGAGATCGAGCCCCGCACTTGGCGCTGTCTGCGCTGGTTGACATCGATCACTGCGCTGATCGCGACATCCGTTGTCGCGCAGACTTTCCCTACGAAGCCGATATCGCTGGTGGTGTCGTTCAGCCCCGGCGGCGTCACGGACATCGTCGCCCGGATGCTCGCCGAGCCATTGGGCAAGGAACTCGGTCAGCCTGTGATCGTCGAGAACGTCCCGGGCGCGGGCGGCAACGTGGCCTTCGTCAAGATCGCCAACGCGGCCCCGGACGGCTATTCGCTGCTGCTTGCTTCAACCTCGACGGTGACGAACCCGGCGCTGCAGAAGGACAGCCGCTTCGACCCCGTGAAGAGCTACGCCCCAATCGGCTTCGTCGGCGCGATTCCGTTCTGGATGCTCGTCAATCCCGCCAAGTCCGACCTGACGACCGTCGCCAAGCTCGTCGAGAAGGCGCATCACGGCGGGTCCAAGCTCACATATGGATCCGGCGGCGTGGGCACGGCATCGCATCTCGGGCCCGAGTACTTCAAGTTCACCGAACAGGCCAGCATCCTGCACATTCCGTATAAGGGCCAGAGCGCTGCGGTGACGGACCTGTTGGCTGGCACGGTCGACATGGTGTACATGCCGGTTTCCGGGACCGAAGATCTGGTGCGCAGCGGCAAGCTCAAGGCATTGGCCACCACGAGTCAGTCTCGCCTGGCCGGCTTCGCCGACGTCCCGTCGTTCGCGGAGGCAGGCTTCCCGAAGATGGACGTTGGTGGCTGGCTGGGCCTGGTTGCGCCGGCCGGCACGCCGGCGCCGATAGCCGACAGGATCGGCAAGGCGCTCAACAAGATCCTGGCGCAGCCCGAGTTCCGCGCCAAACTGGCCGAGCGGGGGATGGAGGCGCGCATCACGGAGCCGGTTGAATTCGGTCACTACATCGAGCGCGAGGTCATGCGTTGGCGGGATCTCGTCGCCAAGACTGGCATCAGGGCGGAGTGAACACGATGGGTCGCTCCACAACCCGTCGACGGATCGTCGGCGTTGTGCTCGCCGCTGCCTTGGCGGGCGCATCCTCGCTTTCGACGGCTGAAGGCTATCCGTCGCGCCCCGTCCGGGTGATCGTTCCGTTCGCGCCGGGAGGTACCACCGATGCCATCGCGCGGATCGTTCTACAGAAGACAGGCGAGTTGCTCGGCCAACCCGCGGTCGTCGAGAACCGCGCAGGAGCTGGTGGCAACGTCGGCACGGACGTGGTCGCGAAGGCCGCGCCGGACGGCTACACGCTGGCCGTGATTGGCAACAGCTTCACTGTCAATCCGGCGCTCTACAAGGCCATGCCGTACCGACAATCGGACCTCATGCCTGTTGTCCTGCTGGCGCAGGTGCCCTTCGTCATGGTGGCCCGGAAGGACGCGCCTTACCGAACCATGGCGGAGATGGTCGACTACGCGCGTGCCAATCCGGGGAAGGTGAGCTACGCGTCGGGTGGCAACGGCACGATCGGCCACCTGGGGGCACACTGGCTGTCCGATCTGGCGAAGGTCCAGATGCAGCACATCCCGTACAAGGGTGGGTCGGCAGCGATGAACGATCTGCTGGGCGGTCAGGTCGAAGTCTTCTTCGACACGCTGATCACGAGCACGCCGCATCTGAGCAGCGGGCGCATCAGACCGCTATTCGTGACCACGGAGGCGCGGCATCCCGGCTACCCGGAGGTGCCCACGGCCACCGAGGCCGGCTTCCCCGACCTGACGTTCTCCGCCTGGGTCGGCGTCGTCGCGCCGGCCAGCACGCCGCTCGACGTGCTGGGGCGTATCAGCACCGAAGTCAACAGGGCCTTGTCCGATCCCGATGTCCGTCAGCGGCTCGCTGCCGTCGGTGCGCTGCCGACCGGCGGAACCATCCAACGCGCCCAGCAATTCATGGCACGAGAAACGGAGCGCTGGGCTGCCGTCGTGCGCAGCTCGGGCGCCAAGGTCGACTGAGCCCATCCCACCACTTGTCACGGAGAGCCATGTGATCACAGCCAAGCATTGCGAGACGCTCGAGGAACTGCGCGCGGAAATCGACCGCCTGGACGCCATCCTTGTTCCCATCTTCCTCGAGCGGGTGCAGTACATCTACCAGTCCGGCGGACGAATCAAAGGCGAGCGCTCACAGGTTCCCGCGCTGGACCGAGTCGAGCGCCAGATCGTGAGGCTCAGGCAACTCGCCACCGAGCACGGTGGCGATCCCGACTTCATCGAGCATTTGTACCGGGCGATCATCCACGAGTACACGGAAGAAGAGCACCGCGTCTTCGACCGGCGCATGGCGAAGGGACCGCAGCCCGGCGTATGAAGACCGGCGCGCAGTCGCGAGGAATCGTCGTCCGGGATCGCGAATTCGCGGCGAGTCTCGACGAGTTCCGCACTCTGGTCGAGTGCCTCGACGAAGACGAAGGGATGGTCTATGGCTGCGAGTACGTTGGCGGCCGACCCTTTGTCGACTCCTCACTCGGGTTCTTGCGCCCTCCGCTGGTCATCACTTTCGACGACGGAATCCTCGAGCTGAAGGCGCGGGACGCGCTGGGCAAATGGCTCGCTGACCTCTGGCCAGACATCACCCAAGCCACGTGGACCGATGGCGTCGGTCGGATTGCCTACGAGTCGTCGCCCGTGTCCACAGACCGACATCCCGTCATCCACGCGCTGCGGAAGTTCATGCGCGCGTTCGCACCGGGCAACGCCCCCTCCGGTCTCTTTGGGGCGTGGAACTTCGACTACTACGCGCTCGCCGGCAATGGCGCGGCGCAACTTGGCATTCCCGCGCGGCCTCGCTTCGTCCTCTACCTGCCCGATCGGCTTCTGGTGCGCGAGGGCTCGCGGGTGCGCGGCATCGAGTTGCAGTTCGATGGTGCTCCCGCGTGTGGCGAAGCCAAGCCCTCGATGGCCCGCGAGGACTTGCCGTACGCCGGAATGCCCGAGGCCCCTGATGACTTCGCTCCTGGCGCGTACGCCGATGCGGTGGCGCGAGCGATTGAGCGTATCGACGCCGGCGAGGTTGTCTCGCTGACGCTCTCGCAGGCCTTTCGTCGGCCGATGCTCGGCAGCCCGGCTCGCGCATTCCAAGCGCTGCGAAGCGCCTACGCCATGCCGGAGATGTTCCTGCTCCACATGCCGGGTGGCGAATATCTGCTGGGCGCGTCGCCCGATCTGCAACTTCGGGTTCGCGACGGCGTGGCTGAGACGGCCCCGGTGTGCGGGACGCTGCCGCGAGGGCGCGACCCGATCGAGGACGCGGAGAGAGCCTTCGAGTTGCTGGCCTCCGAGAAAGAGGCCGCAGCCATCGCGCTGTGCAGCGATCACTATCGTGACCGCCTCGCACGGGTTTGCGAGCCTGGCACCGTCGAACTGGTGAGTCGACGCAGGCTTCATCACTTCGCGGCGGTGATTCACACGGTTAACCATCTGCGCGCTCGCCCTCGTGCCGACTCGGACGCGTTGGATATGCTCCTGAACTTCGCCGCGCCGGGAGTGGTAAGCGGCATTCCGACCGTGGCCGCCCTCCGTGCGATCGGCGAGATCGAGGTCAGTGCCCGTCAATGGTTCGGCGGTGCGGTGGGCCAGTTTGGCTTCGACGGCTCGTTGCAGGTGGGCACCATCCTGCGCAGCGCATGGATTCACGACGGGATCGCCGAGATTCGCGCCGGCGGTGTACTGGTTGGTGACTCTCAGCCCGCGAGCGAAGAGAAAGAAAGTCGCCTCAAAGCCCAGACCTTGCTTGGACTCATCGCCGGCGAACGCACGCCGGTCGCAGCCGCGTCGCCGACATTGGCGTCGGGTCAGTCAATAGCGGTGAGGGGTCTCTGTCGGGTTCATCTGATCGGCCCGCACGCATTTGACGACTCGCTGGCGGACTTCTTTGCGCGCATTGGACTCGTTGTGACGGTCCGGCCGGATGAAGCTGACTTGCTGGTCGTGAGCGGCGGGTACGCCAGAGACGACCTTCGCCTCAAGGCGCCGCTGCCGGATGCAGGGGATCCCAGGCCGTACCTATCGATCGGTTCTGCGGCCGTTGATCACTTGCAGGCGTCTGGCGCGAGATGTTCCTCGCTACAGAAGCCGCGCTACGGGGTCCCGATCACGGCACGACCCTCAACGACCCGCGTTCTTGAACTGGAGGATTCGCTAGTGCTTGGCACCTATGCCCATGCTGTTGTCCGTGCCGATGACCTCCCTTCCGAGTGGACGCCCTGGCTCGTAGGCAGCGAAGGCGACGTCTTGGTGGCCGCCCACCAGCACCTGCCCCATGTCGCGATGGCCTGCCGACCGGACTCCAACATCTCCCTGAAGCAGATGAGCGGTCAGCGCCTCCTCTTGGCCGTCCTTTGCGCCTTGCAGCAACGGCGTTCCACATAGCAAACCATCACGTCGCTCCAATCGAGCAATACGTTCGCCACGTCAGTAGGCGCGTCCCCGTTGCTCGCGCAACACGGCTTGGCATGCTGCGCCGGCGGTCAAGTCGAGGGCGGACTTTCCCGTGATGAGCCACCGCGCCAGTGCATCCGCCTCACGCCGGCGGCACGTCGAAGATGAGGCAGGTCGTCGTGCCGTGCGCGAGGAGACGGCCTTGCCCGTCGGTCACCCGCCCTTCCGCGGTGCCGGTGCGGCGGCCGCTGCCGAGGACCGTTCCCTCCGCGCGGATCGATCCCGTCTCGGCCGTGATGGGGCGCATGAACGAGACCTTGAATTCGAGCGTCGTCGAGCCGACCCCTTTGCCGACGGTCGACTGGATCGCCAATCCCATGCAACTGTCGAGCAGCGCGGCGGCCAGGCCGCCATGCACCGTGCCCCAGGGATTGAAGTGAGCTTCTGCCGGCTCCGCCGTGATGACCACGCGTCCCTTCTCGGCCTCGACGATGTCGTAGCCGAGCGTCGCTGCCATCTGATTCAAGGGCAGTGTGCCGTTCGCCAGCCCCTGTACGAACTCGAGGCCCGTCAACTGCCGGCGTCTGTCGGCGCTGACGATTCCGTATGTCTTGCGCTTGCTGGAGGTGTGCATCTCATCGGCTCCGTGAAGAGGATGCAAGCTTAGGCATCGGCGCCGGATGCCGTCTCGCCGCCTTCGGACCTCTCCTCCGCCTTCCGGCCAGCCCTGCCGTTCAGCAAGAGCGGGGAAGGACTACAAGAGCAGCAAGGCCAGGCCGATGGCCGCCGGAACGGCCTGGATGAACAGGATCCGCTTGTTGGCCGTTGCCGCGCCGTAGAGGCCAGCGATCAGCACGCACAGCAGGAAGAACACCTTGACGGCAGAACCGGCGTCGCCCAGGTACAGGCCCCAGAACAGGCCGGCGGCAAGAAAGCCGTTGTAGAGGCCTTGATTCGCCGCGAGCGTCTTGGTCTGAGCGGCCAGCTCCGGCGTCAGGCCGAAAGCCTTGAGCCCCTTGGGCTTGTCCCACAGGAACATCTCGAGCACGAGGATGTAGACGTGCAGAACGGCCACCAGCAGAACGACGATAGTTGCGGCAGTGGACAAGTGGGGTCTCCAGGCTTGAACGGGCCGGATCGTACGCCCGGCCGCTTATTCGGGATGGACGCGCGCCCCATGCTCCTTCAGCAGCGCCGCCAGGATCGACCGATGGCAGTGCTGCGGCCGCTCGCAATAGCAGCCGACCGAGAAGTTCGCGTGCTTGGACATCGCGGCCAGCAGGTCGAGCGCATGCGCGGCCTCGGGTGCGGCCATCTCGCGACGGTAGGCCTTGGCGAAGGCCTGCCAGTCGGCGTCGGAGGTGGCGGCCTGGGCCTGCTTGACGGTCTCGGCGCTGGGCGCGAGCGTCGGGTACCAGACGTCGTACCAGTCCTGGCGCGCGAACTCGGCCTTGGGCACGCCGCGCGGCGGGCGCCGCACGGTGCCGATGCGCGGGCCTTCGTCGTCGGCGCGCGGGCTGCCCAGCCGGACGACGCGGATGCTCATGGCGGGCCTCCCGGCTCAAGGAAAAGGCTGGAATGCGAAGTACGGCCCCGTGCCGTAGGGCGTGCTGCGCTGCTCGATCGCGGTGAACACGGTCTTGCCGTAGAAGAAGGGCAGCCCCAGGTCCAGCGAGGCGCCGAAGCTGCCGCCGGCCGGCGCGCCCAGGTTGCTGAAGGCCCACAGGTTGACCGCGCCCGCCTGGCCGAACAGGTACTGCGTGTTGGCCACCGAGAAACTGCTGCCGGTGGCCGCGCCGTTGCTGCCGGTCAGCGTGACGCCGATGTTCAGCGCCGACAGCGCATTGGCGCTGCCGGGGCAGTACCAGTTGGAGAGGTCGCCGCTGGCGGTGTTGCTGGGGCAGGTGGGGATCGTGGCGTCGTCGAAGAAATGGACGCTGGAGCCGCTGTCGATGAAGCTGTTGGGCAACTGGCGGCCGTTGTAGCTGGCCGTGAAATAGCCGGCGCGCAGGCCGCTGGCCGGCACCGTGATCGGCGTGCCGCTGAGCATGTTGTTGGCGCTGGTGCCGATGCCCAGGATCAGGCTGCCCGTCACCGAGACGGCCCCGTTGGCCGGGATCGCCGGCAACTGCAGCAGCACGCCGTTGTTGTGCGCCGGCAGCGCGGCCACGGGGTTCTTGATCTGCGTGGCCAGCGCCAGCGTCGTGTCGCTGCAGGCGCCGGCCGCCGTGCAGGCGTAGTACATGCCCACGGGCGTGGTGACGCAGGTGCCGCCGCAGTCCTCCTGGAACACGCCGACGCCCAGCACGCCATTGGAGCCCAGCAGCGCCGCGCTGTCCTCCACGGTGCCCATGTCCGAGCAGTTCGAGGGCACCGCGGCGCCGTCGCTGCCGTCCTTGATGAGCTGGATCGACACCGTGGCCGAGGTCTGGCTGCCCAGGCGCACGTCGGCCGCGGCCACCGGACCCCAAGTCACGCCGTCGGCGAAGGCGGTGCAGGTGTGCAGGCGGTTGCCACTGCTGCTGGTGACGGTGGGCAAGCTCAGGCGCACGGCCGAGGCCAGCAGGCGCAGCCCGCTGGAGCCGGTGTCGACGTGCACGTTGGGGATGGTCTGGCAGTTGCCGGTGCCGGGCACGCAGATCGTCACCGAGGTGGTGACGACGTTGACGAAGGTGCGGCTGGCGTCGGCGGCCACCTGGATGGACTGCACGTTGTCGACGCTGCCGTTGCCGCCGCCGCTACCGCCGCCGCCACCACCACCGCCGCAGCCGGTCAGCCAGACCGCGGCCAGCATCAACAGGCTGGCCAAGCTTGGACGGACGCCGTTCATTGCGCGTCCTCCTGGAAGCTGAAGCCCGCGGGCACCTGGGCCGGCAGGTAGGCCAAGCCGCGGAAGGCGCGCATGCGGCCGCCGGATTCGATCACGAGCTGCGGCTCGCGCACTGCGAGCCGGCGGTGGTCGGGATGGGGCTGGCGGCCGGCCGCCGCCAGGCGCTGGAAGTGGCTGCCCAGCAGCACCTTCAGGTTGGGCTGGAACGGGCCCTGCCAGCTCACCGCGAACACCAGGCCCGAGGCGTCGGTGTACTCGCGCACCACGGTGCCCGACTCCAGCGTCGACTCGTGCAGCCGGTAGCCGGCGCGCTGTGCGGTCTTGATGCTGACGGCGCGCAACTGGCTGCGCGTGCTGGCCACCGAGGTCAGCGGCTCGCCCAGCGTGGCGCCGGCGGGCGTTGCCGCCGCCAGCAGCGCCAGCGCGGCGGCCGCGCCGGCGGCCGTCATCCCCTTGCTTGTCATGTTCGGACTCCCGTGCTTGGATCCGCGCATTGTGCGCGAAGCCGCGGCGTTATCCGGCCGCGCCGCGCTTGATGGGGCGCAAGGGCACGCCCATGTCCTGCCAGCGCGTGCCGTGGCAGGTGAACAGCAGCACCTGGTGGCGCGACGCGGCGTCGAACAGCAGCCGCTTCATGCGCGCCAGGCGCTGCTCGTCGCTGTGCACCAGCGCGTCGTCCAGGATCAGCAGCGTGGGCCGGCCGGCCTCGCGCAGCCAGTCGGCGTAGGCGATGCGCACGGCCACGCCGATCTGCTCGCGCGCGCCGTAGCTCAGCGAGGCCAGCGGCGCCAGCTCGCCGTCGGCATCGCCGCGTTCGGCGTCGGGCGGGCGGCTCAAGCCCTGCGGCACGAGCTGCTCGTCCAGCGCCAGCCGCGCGCCGGGGAACAGCAGCGGCAGCAGCCGGTCCAGATGCCGCAGCAGCGGCGCGCGCAGCCGCTGCGTGAAGGCCTGGCGGTGCTGCAGCAGCCGCTGCAGCAGGAGATCGGCGGCGGCGGCGCGGCGCTGCAGCTCGTTGCGCCGGCGCTCGGCCTGCTGCAAGGCCTGGCGGCGCAAGCCCAGCGCTTCGTCCAGCCCTTGCGCGCCGGCGGCGGCCAGCGTGGCTTCGAGCTGGGCGATGCGGAGGCCGCGCGCCTGGAAGTCGTGCTGCGCTTGCTCGGCGCTGCGGCGCAGGCGCTCGATGTCCTGCTGCAGGATGTCGGGGCGCTCGGCGTCTAGCCGCTGCTGCAGGACCTGCAGCGTGGCCTGCAGCGCGGCGATCTGCTGGCGGCTGTCGTCCAGCCGCGCCTGCGCTTGCTGCGTGCGCTGGCGGTGCTCGGCGCTGTCCAGCAGCGCGGCCAGCGCCTGCTGTTCGCGCTGCGCGGCCTGCTGCTCGCTGGCGGCGGCGGCCAGGCGCCGGCGGGTCTGCTCCAGCGCCACGGCGGCGGCTTGGGCGGCCTGCTGCGCGGCGTCGAAGGCCACGGCCGCGGCGGCCATCGGCGGCGCGCCGGCCGCGGGCGGCGGCAGTTGCGCCAGCGCGGCTTCGGCCGCCTGCTGCTGCGCCGCGGCCTGGTCCAGCGCGGCCTGCAGGCCGTCCGGCCCCTGCGGCGCCAGCACCGCCAGCGCGCGCTGCGCGGCCTCGGCGGCTTGCAGGCCGTCGCGTTGCGCCTGGGCGCGGGCCTCGGCCTGGTCCAGGTCCGCCAGGCCCAGGCGCTGCAGCAGCGAGCGCTGCTCGCCCTGCAGCCGCATCTGCTCGGCCGCGAGCTCGGCGAGGTCGGGGCCGCCGGGGCTGATCAGCAGCCGACCCACCTGCGCGATGCGCAGCTCGCCGCGCGCGACCAGCAGCCGCTCGCCCTGGCCTTGCAGCGCTTCGCCGTCGAGCTGCAGCGCGGCACCGGGCAGCAGCTCGAACTGCAGCCGCGTCGCCATCGCCGACTGGCGGATCTGCAGCTCCCGCAGCCGGGCGGCGCGGCCGCGCAGCGCCTGCAGGTCCTGCGGCTCGATCGCCGCGGCGGCCGCGGCGCGGCGCAGCTCCGCGGCGCGCTCGGCCTCGGCCCGCGCGCGCTGCAGCAGCGCGGCGGCGGCGGCCGCGCGCTCGCGCGCCGCGGCCAGTTGCGTGGACAGTTGGGCGCGGCCGTCTTCTTGGCGTGCCAGCGCCAGCGCGGCCTGGGCCTGGTGCGCGCGCTCGGCGGCCGCGGCCTGGGCCGCCAGCGCGGCCTGCTCGGCGGCCGCGGCCTGTTCCAGCGCCTGCGCCGCGGCCTGCGCGGCGGCCGTGCGCGCCTGCAGATCGGCGGCCTGCCGCGCGGCGGCGGCCAGTTGCTGCTGCAGCAGGTCCTGCAGCGCGAGCTGCTGCTTCAGCTCGTCGCGCCGCGTGGCCAGCTCGGCCGCCAGCCCTTGCGCGGCGCGCCAGGCGTCCTCGGCCTGCTGCTGGCGCTGCCGCAGCTCGGCCCAGGGCGCGCTGCGCTGGGCGACGCCGTGCTCCTCGCGCAGCGCGTGCAGCTCGTCCACCTGGCGGCGATATGCCGCGGCCGCGGCCTGCAGCGCGTCCACCTGGGCCTGCAGCGCGGCGGCGTCGTCCTGCGCCTGCAGCAGC
Organism: Rubrivivax sp.; assembly: GCA_047602205.1. GTDB lineage: Bacteria > Pseudomonadota > Gammaproteobacteria > Burkholderiales > Burkholderiaceae_C > Rubrivivax. The sequence goes on from JASGHX010000001.1 coordinate 4,949,280, forward strand.
GCGCCGCGCGGCTTGCCGGTGGGGGTCAGCCACTCGGCGCGCAGGCCGCGCACCTGCTCGATCAGCCCGTCGCCGTCGCCGGCCGACAGCGCCTCGATCGAATCGTCGACCGACTGCTGCAGCGAGCGCTGCAACTGCGGCGCCGCATGCCCCACGGCCGGCGCCAGCGCCTGCGCGGCGCCCTGTTCGATCCACAGCAGGCCCGGCAGGCCCAGGAACTCGTCGCGGTTGGCGCCCTTGGGCGCGAACTCGAAGCCCAGCAGCTCGGCCAAGTGGTCCTCGGCCTCCTGGCCTTCGAGCCGGCGGCCGCTGCCGATGCGCAGCTCGCAGCGCTTCTTGTGCAGGAAGCGCTTGCGCAGCGCGTAGGTCGTGCCGCCGATCTCGAAGTCCAGCTCGACGCCGGGCGCGGCCGCCGCGTCGCCGTAGGGGCGCAGATCTTCGACGCCGGTGCTGCGGTGGCGCTCCAGGAAGGCGGCGCGGATCGCGCGCACCAGGCTGCTCTTGCCGGCCTCGTTGGGGCCGGCCAGGATGTTCAGGCCCGGCTGCAGATCGGCCAGCTCGAAGGGCTGGCGGAAGGCGCGCAGCTCGGCAACGCGCAGGCGGGTGATCCTCATCGGCGAGCCTCGGGCGGCGCGGGCCGGCGCTGCTGCGCGCGGCGCTCGGCCAGCAGCCGCGCCAGCAGCGCCAGCGCGTCCTGGGCCTGCGCGGCATCGGGGCCGTCGCGGGTGTCGCGCAGCTCGGCGATCAGCGCGCCGAGGTAGCCCTCGGCCTGCAGCGCGGCGATGTCGTCGGCGGTGGGCGCCAGCCGCAGGCCGCCGCGCTCGGCCAGCAGGCTGCGCACGCGGGCCTGCGTCTCGTCCAGCAGCTGCTGCAGCGCCTGGTGAGCGGCCAGGTCCAGCGTGCCCTGCAGCACGAGCTGCAGCACGTCGGCCTTGCCCGCATCGGCCAGCTCGGCGCGCAGCGCGTCCACGTCGCCGGCGGTGGCGAGCGTTCGCTGCAGCCGCCGCCAGCGGTATTGCGCGACGGCCTGCGGCTGCACCCGCGGCGGCGCGCCGGGGTCGTCCAGCTCGACCCACAGCACCTGGCCCGAGGCGTTGTCCTTGAAGCGGTCGGGCTCGGGCGTGCCGCTGTACCAGGTGCGATCGTCGATGCGGCGCGTGCCGTGCCAGTCGCCCAGCGCCAGGTAGTCCAGCCGGGCGCGCGCGGCACGGTCGGGCGCGATCGGGTTGGCGGCGTCCAGCTCGTCGGCCAGCAGGCCTTGCACCGCGCCGTGCGCCAGGCCCACGCGCAGCCAGCCGGCGGGCGTGTCGGCATGGTCGAACCACGCGGTGCCGTCGTCGGGCGTGTGGCGCTGGGTCAGCGGCGCGCCCAGCAGCGCCAGGCGCAAGTCGGGCAGTTCCAGGACGCTTGGTTGAAGCATGAGGTGCACGTTGGGCGGCACGACGGCCAGGCGCTGCGCTTCGGCCCACACGCCTTCGGTCAGCGCGGCGTCGTGGTTGCCGGCGATCATCACCCAGGGCCCGGCATAACCCGCCAGTGCGTGGAACAGGCGGCGGATGCTGCGCGGCGACAAGGCCTGGGCATCGAACACGTCGCCGGCCACCAGCACGGCGTCGGCGCGGCCTTCGGTGGCGGCCTGTGCGATGCGCTCGGCCGCGGCCACCCGCGCCTCGGCCAGCGCTGCGGCGTCGTCGGCGTCGAGGAAGCCGTAGGTGCGGCCGATCTGCCAGTCGGCCGTGTGCAGCAGTCTGATCATCGGGCGGGGTCGGAGGCGGCTGCGGCTTTCGCCGCGTCCGCGAGCCGGGTCAGCAGCCCCGAGTGTCGCCGCGTCGGCGACTGCATCGCCGCGCCCAGCACCGCGGCGCTGCCGGCCAGCGTGACGCGCTGGCGGGCGCGGGTGATCGCGGTGTAGAGCAGCTCGCGCGTGGCCAGCGCGCTGCGCCGCTCGGGCATCAGCAGCAGCAGCGCGTCGAACTCCGAGCCCTGGGCCTTGTGCACCGTCATCGCGAAGGCGCTCTGGTGCGCCGGCAGACGCGCCGGCGCCACGCGGTGCAGCCGGCCGTCGGCCTGCACGAAGACCACCTGCAGCCGGCCCTGCGCGTCGGGCAGCGCCAGGCCCACGTCGCCGTTGGCGAGCTGCAGCGCCGGCTCGTTGCGCAGCACCAGCACCGGGCGGCCGGGGTACCAGGGGCCGGCCAGCGCGGCCGTGCGCGCCGCCGCCTGGCGGGCGGCGGCGTCGAGGCGATCGTTCAGTGCCGCGGCGCCGCGCGGCCCCTCGCGGCGTGCGCAGAGCACGCGGAAGCGCTCGAACAAGGCCAGCAGTGCGGCCGCATCGGCCGCGCCCTTGCGCAGCGCGTCGAAGTACGCTGCATAACCGTCGATACAGGCGGCCTGTGTCGCCGCAGAGGGCGCCGGGCCGCCGTCGTCGATCCAGCGCAGGCCTTCGTCGCCGTCGCTGCGCAGCGTCGCCAGCGCCTCGGCGGCGCGGCCGGCATTGACCTGCGCAGCCAGCCGCCCGATCGCCGAGCCGGCCGCGAAGCGGTAGTTGCGCTGCAGCCAGACCGTGCCGTCCTGCAGCGCGCCGGCGCGGCGCGGCGGCGGGGGCCGCAGCGCCGGCACGGGCACGCCGCAGGCCTCGGCCAGCGCGGCGCGGCAGGGCTCGCTGAGCGACGGGTCGGCGCTCAGTTCGGCGAAGACCGCGCCGGCCTCCACCGCGGCCAGCTGGTCCTGGTCGCCCAGCAGCACGATGCGGGCCTGCGGCGGCACCGCGTCGAGCAGCCGCGCGGCCAGCGCGCCGTCGAGCATCGAGGCCTCGTCGACCACCAGCGCGTCCACGGGCAGCGGCCTGGCGGCGTCGTGCGCGAAGCTGCCGTCGGGCCGCGCGCCCAGCAGCCGGTGCAGCGTGAGTGCCTGGCGCGGCAGCCGCTCCAGCAGCGCCGCCGGCAGCCCCGCCGGCAAGGCCGCGGCGCGCTGGGCCAACGCCTCGGCCATGCGCGCCGCGGCCTTGCCGGTGGGCGCGGCCAGCGCGATGCGGTAGCCCGGGTCCTGCGCCAGCAGGCAGACCAGCAGCCGCAGCACGGTGCTGGTCTTGCCAGTGCCGGGCCCGCCGCTGATCAGCACCAGGCGTTGCCGCAGCGCCAGCGCGACGGCCACCTGCTGCCAGTCGACGGCGCCGTCGTCGTCGCGCTCGCGCGGGAACAAGCGCTGCAGCAGATCACGCAAGTCCGGCGTGATGGCCTGCGGCTCGGCGCGCGCGGCCAGCAGCAGGCGCCGCGCCAGGCGCTGCTCGTCGCCGAAGTGGCGCTGCAGGTACAGGCGGCCGTCGTCGTCCAGCACCAGCGGCCGGCCGCCGGCGGCCGCCGGCGTGCCGACCACTGCGCTGGCCAGCAGCGCTGCGCGGGCTATGCCGGCCAGCGCCGCCGGTTCCAGGCAGACGTGGCCCTGACGATGCGCCAGGCTCAAGCGCCGCGCCGCCTCGGCCGCGGTGCGCGCCGCCGCCGGCGCGCTGCCGAGCGCCAGCGCCCAACGTTCGACGTGGGTGGCCAGGCCTTGCGCGAGGTCGTCGTCGTTGTCGGGGTCGTCGAAATCGTCGGCGGGATTCATGCGATCAGCTCCGACAAGGCGTCCAGCAGCGCCGGCGACGGCTGCAGGTGCGCCAGCCCGCAGGGGCTGCCGTCGGGCTGCCGCCAAGCCGGACGCAGCCCGCGCACGAACAGCATCATCACGCCGCCCAGGTGGCGCGCCGGCTCGTAGCCGCGCAGCTGCCGGCCGAGGTAGCGGTGCAGCGCCAGCGCGTACAGCAGCGCCTGCAGGCCGTAGGCGTGGCCGTCCAGCGCGCGCGCCAGCGACGGCGCCGCGTAGTCGGCCGGCCGCCAGCCCAGGTGGTTGGACTTCCAGTCGACGATGAACCAGCGGCCGCGGTGCTCGAACACCAGGTCGATGAAGCCGCGCAGATAACCGTGCAGCATCCCGAACGCCAGCGGCTGCGGCGCCCAGCCATGGCTTTGCAGCACTGCGTTCAGCCCGGCCGGTGTCAGGCGGTCGACGCGCAGGTGGAACTCCAGCTCCACCAGCCGCCGCGCGCGCGGCAGCTCGGCCAGGCTGAGGTTGCTGTCATCGCCGGCGGGCAGCGGCGTCTGCAGCACGTCCGTCAGCGCTCGCTGCAACTGCCGCGCGTGGCGCGCCGGGTCGTCGCCAGCGGCCAGCGGCTGCGGGTGCTCGCGCAGGGCCGCGGCGATCGCCGCCGGCCAGCTCGCCGGGCGGTCGAACTCGGCCAGCTCGAAGGCCCGGTGCAGGCATTCGCCGGCCGCCGGGCCGCGCGGGAAGTGCAGGATGTCGTCGGGGTCGGCGGCCAGCGGGCCGTCGATGTCATCGGTCAGGGGCGGCGCCAGCAACTGGTCGTGGTCGGGCGCCGCGCGCGCTTCCTGCGGCAAACCTTGCACCAGGCTGCTGTAGCTGCCGATCCACCAGGCCGGTGGCACGGTGGGCGGCGGCAGCGCCTGCAGCTCGGGCGGCGCGGCCGGCGGCGGCAGTACGGTCGCGCGGCCGGGCGCGGGCAGCGGCGACAGCTCGATGGCCTGCGGCGCCGCCGCGGCCAGCGCGGCCCAGGCCGGTGCGATCGATTCCGGCGCCAGCCCCTGGCCGATGAAATCGTCGACCGCGGTGCCGGCGCCGGCGGCCAGCCAGTGCAGCGGGCTGCGGCCGCACTCGCGGCTGCCGCCGCCGGGACCGCTGCGGTACAGGCCCTGCACCAGCACGCAGCGGTGCACCGCGCGCGTCAGCGCCACGTAGACCAGGCGCAGGTCCTCGGCCAGGCGCTCGCGGGCCAGCGCGGCTTTCAGCGCCGGATCGTCGGGGTCGGCGGCAAAGTCCAGCAGCGCCCGGCCTTGCTCGTCGTGGTGCTCGATGCCGTCGGCGCCGCCGGCGCGGCGCGGGGACGCCGGCCCTTCCCACAGCCAGGGGCAGAAGACGATGGGGTACTCCAGCCCCTTGCTCTTGTGGATGGTGACGATCTGCACCAGGCTGCGGTCGGACTCCAGCCGCAGCTGCGCGCTGTCGTCGCCGCCGGGGTGGCGGCGCTGCTGCTGCAGCCAGCACCACAGCGCTTCCGGTGCCGGGTGCCGGGCCGCGGCCTCCTGCAGCCGCTCGGCCAGGTGCAGCACGTTGGTCAGCCGGCGCTCGCCGTCGGCGCCTTGCAGCAGGCGGCGGGCGAGCTGCTCCTGCTCCATCCAGGCGCGCAGCATGGGGCCGATGCCGCGTTGCAGCCAGCGTTCTCGATAACCCGCGAAACGGGCGGCCTGGTCGGCCAGCGCGCCCTCGTCGGCGGCCAGCGCCTGCAGCGCGGCGGCGTCCCAGCCCATCAGGGCAGTGGCCAGCGCGGCGCGCAGCAGCCCGGTGCGCGTGGGCTGCAGCACGGCGGCCAGCACCTGCTCCAGCTCCTCGGCGTCGATGCTCGCGTGCACGCTGGCCTGCGACAGCTCCACGCTGCCGACGCCGCGCGCCGCCAGCGCCTGGCGCATCGCCGCGCCCTGGCGGTGCGTGCGCGCCAGCACCGCGATGTCGCCGCCGTCCAGCGGCCGGCCGTCCAGCAGCACCTGGCCCTGCTGCGCGGCGGCCAGCAGCCGCGCGATCTCGTCGGCGCAGGCCTGCACCGCGGCCTGCGCGGCCTGCGGCTTGGGCAGCGGCCGGCCGTCGGCATCCGCGGGCAATTGCCAGACCTGCAGCGCGGCGGCTTGCGGCGCGCTGCGGTCCTGCAGCAGCGGCCGGGGCTTGGCGCCGGCGGCCACCGGGTGATAGTCCAGCCCCGGCAGCAGGAAGGCGCGCGGGTTGGCGCCGAACAAGGCGTTCAGGCCTTGCAGCAGTGCGGGCGTCGAGCGCTGGTTGGCCGTGAGCGTCCCGACGCGGCCGGCCTGCGCGCGCGCCTGCAGGTAGGTGTGCAGGTCGGCGTTGCGGAAGCCGTAGATCGCCTGCTTGGGGTCGCCGACCAGGAACAGCGTGCCGGACCGTGCGTCATGGGGGGCCCACAGGGAGCGGATGATGTCGAACTGCAGGGGGTCGGTGTCCTGGAACTCGTCGATCAGTGCGGCGGGGTAGCGCTGGCGCAGCGCGGCGGCCAGGCGCGCGCCGGCGGGCCCCGCCAAGCGGGCCTGCAGGTCCAGCAGCAGGTCGTCGAAGCCGACCACGCGGCGTTCGCGTTTCAGCGCGCGCAGCGCCGGCGGGCCTTGGTCCAGCCAGTCGCGCAGCAAGGCCAGGCGCTGCAGCTGCGTGGCGGCGGCCAGGCGGCCGCTGGCGTCGATCAAGGCCTGCGCCAGCGCGAAGAAGGCGTGCGCGCGCGGCGGCGGCTGGCCCTTGTTGGGCCGCAAGCGTTCGGCGGCCAGCAGGTCCAGCGGCTTGCCGTCGGCGGGCAGCGCGAAGGCGTCGCCGGCGGCGAAGCACTGATCCCACTGCGCGGCGGCGTTGGCCACGGTCTCGGGCTTGTAGGAGCGCTTGTTCAGCGACGGCAGCGCGTCCAGCACGCGCTCGACGATGCCGTCGCGGTCGGCCGTCCACGCGGTGCGGGCGGCGTCGAAGGCCTGCTGCAGCGCCTGCTCGTCGGCGGCCGAGGGCAGGGCGCTGAAATCGGGCCACAGCAGCCTGGACATGGGCTTGGCCACGCGCCGCTGCAGTGCCTGCGCCCAGCGCTCGGGCGTGTCGCCCGCCTTCAGCAGCGCGGCGGCCAGCCCCGGCGGCAGCGCGCTGTCGCCGCTGACGCGGCGGCGCCAGAAGTCCTGGGCGACCTGCAGGCGCAGCTCGCCGTCGTCGGCCAGCAGCTCCTGCAGCAGCGGCGCGCCGCTGCCGAACGGCGTGTCGGCCAGCGCGCGCTGGCAGAAGCCGTGGATCGTGAAGATCGCGGCCTCGTCGAAGGACTGCAGCGTCTGCTGCAGGTGCAAGGCCAGGACGTGGTCGTCATCGCGGTCGTCGCCGTCGTCGATGCAGCGGCTGCGCACGGCCTGCAGCAGGGCCTGCACGAAGGGGTCGGCGCTGCCGTCGCGCAGCCCCACCAGCACGTCGGCCACGCGGCCGCGGATGCGCTCGCGCAGCTCGGCGGTGGCGGCCTTCGTGAAGGTGACGACGAGGATCTGCTGCACCGTCAGCCGCCGCTCCAGCAGCAGGCGCAGGTACAGGCCGCACAGCGTCCAGGTCTTGCCGGTGCCGGCCGAGGCCTCGATCAGCGTCAGGCCGTCCAGCGGGGCGGCGAAGACGTCGAAGGGCTCGCTCACGTTAGACCCTCGGCATGGTCGATCAACGGCCCGAAGACGGCTTGCGCCAGCTCGCGGAAGCGCTCGTCGAGCGGATCATCCGCACGGCCGCGCAACGCCAGGCGGATCGCGCGGTCCTGCGACTCGCCCCAGGCGCCGTCGTGCGCGGGGGCCCAGGCGGCGCGCATCAGGCTTTCGCTGCCGCCGCTCTTCACCCAGGCCCAGGCGGTGCGCGGATAGAACGGCAGCGGCGAGCGCTGGCCCTGGCGGTACAGCGCCTGCAGCCCGGCCAGCCGCTCGGCGGCGTCGGCCACCGGGCGCCAGCTCGGTGCCTGGTCGCGCGCCAGCCAGCGGCGGTGCACGGCGGTGCCGGGCGGTGCGGCGGCGCACAGTGCCAGGTGGCGGATCCAGGCTTCCAGCAGGTCGCGCGGCTGCAGGCGGTCGTAGCGCCAGCCCAGCAGCTCGCCTTGTGCCTGCAGGCGCCGCCACTGGGCGGCGAAGCGGCGCAACTCGGCCAGCTCGGCGTCGAGCAGCCGGCTGCCGATGGCGCCGGCCGGCCAGTCGACGCCGGCCTCGGCCCAGGCGCGCAGCGTCGCATCGTCCAGCTCGCGCGTCAGCAGCGGCGGCAGCAGCCGCTCGGCCAGCGCCTGGCGCTGGCGGCGCTCGGCGATGAAGGGCTCGTCGTCCTCGAGCTCCTCGTCGTCGAAGGGCAGCTCGATCTGCAGCCGGCGGCGCAGCAGGTAGCGGCAGGGATTGCGGAAGAACTCGATGAGCTGGGGCAGGCTGGGCGCCGGCGCGTTGTCGCCGGTGTCGTCGGCCCAAAGGCGCAGCGGGCGGCCGAAGAAGGGCGGCTGGCGGGCGGAGATGAGGCCGCCGCCGTCGTCCTCGTCGCTTTCGTCGCCGCGGTCGGCGGCGGCACCGGTACCGTCGGCCAGGGCCTCGTCGGCCGGCGGCGGCAGTAGCGGCTGCGCCGACCGCGCCTGCAGCGCCTCGGCCAGCTCGCGCCGGTGGCTGCGCAGCCGCGGGTCGGCCTGCGGCGAGAAGGCTTCGATCGAGAAGGGCTGCAGCGGATGCTCGACCACCAGCCGCCGGCGCGCCTGGTGCAGGCTTTGCGGATCGGCCGGGTCGGCGGCGATCGCCGGCACCAGCGTGTCCAGCAGATCGGCCACCAGCACCGACGGCGGCAGCGGCGCGTTGTCGCGCACGCTGCGGCCGCTGTGGCTGAGGTGCAGGTGCTCGCGCGCCGCCAGCAGCAGGTCGAGGAACAGGTTGCGCTCGTCGGCGCGGCGCTGGCGGTCGCCGCGGCGCGGGTGGGCGGCCAGCAGGTCGAACTCTTCGCGGCGCGGCGGCGACGGGAACACGCCGTCGTCCAGCCCCAGCACCGCCACCACGCGGAAGGGCAGGCCGCGCAGCGGGCTCATCGCCGCGACGGTGACGCCGCCGCCGGCCACTGCGCCGCGTGCCGGGTCGTCGAGCTGGCGCGCCAGCGCGGCGCGCAGCACCGCCAGCGGCAGCGGGTCTTGCACGCCGCCGGCCTGCATGTCGGCCAGCAGCGCCTGGATGGACTGCTGCAGCTCTTGCAGGTCGTCCAGCTCTTCGGGCGCGGCGGCGATGAAGGCGCTGATGGCCTGCTGCAGCAGCGCGCCCCAGGCCGGCGGCGGCTGCGGCTGCTCGACGGCGGCGTGCAGCGCCGACAGCAGGCGCACGAAGCGCCAGCAGCGGCCCAGCAGCGGCGCGTCGCTGCCGGCGATGTCGGCTGCCGGCAGCAGCCCGGCGACCGGCTCGGCGCCGGACGGCGGCAGCGCGTGGCCGAGGAACAGCCGGCTCATCGCGTCGGCCAGCGTGTGGCGGGCGTCGGCGCCCAGGCCTGCGCGCGCACGCTGCGCGGCGTCCAGCCCCCAGTGCGCGCCGGCGGCCTGCAGCCAGGCCTGGATCTGCTGCAGGTCTTCGTCGTCCAGCGCGAAGCGGCGCGCCACCACCGGCTGCTGCAGCAGCCCGAAGACGGCGGTGACCGGCAGCCGCGAGGCCAGCAGCGCCAGCAGGTCCAGCAGCGCGCGCGCCGGCGCGTTGACGCTGCTGCGCCGGCGGCCGGTCAGCGCGTAGGGGATGTGGCGCTCGGGCGGCGCGGTGCCGAACACCGCGTCGACCAGCGGCGCGGCGGCCTCCAGGTCGGGCAGCACCACCAGCACGTCACCGGGGCGCAGCGTGGGGTCGGCGGCCAGCAGGCCGAGCAGCCGGTCGTGCAGCACCTCCAGCTCGCGCGTCAGCGAATGGCAGACGTGCAGCTCCAGGCTGCGGTCGCCGGGTTCGATGGGCAGCGAGCCCGGCGCCAGCTCGGCCAGGTCGAGGATGCCGTTCTGCACCTGTGCCAGCAGGCTGCGGCCGGGGTGCGGCACGTAGACGCCGTCGTCGGCGACGCCTTCGCCGTCCAGATCGACCAGGCCGTCGACCAGCGCCTGCGTCTGGCGGCCCCAGGCGGCCAGCAGGCGGTTGCCTTCCTCGTGGCCCTGGTCGCGGCCGCGCGCCGCCAGGTGGCTCAAGCGGCGGCGGTCGACCAGCTCGAACCAGTATTCGCGGCAGGGGTTCAGCACGTAGAGGTCGACGTCGATCACGCGCGCGATCTGCTGCAGGAGCTGCAGGTGCAGCGGCGCGATCGCCGGCGGCGCGAACACGTGCACCTGCGCCGGCAGCCCGCGCTCGCGCGCCAGTGCCGAGCCGCCGCGCTGCAGGAGGTCCGCGAACTGCGCCATCGGGTGCTGGTCGGCCAGCCCGAGCTCGGCCACCAGGCGCCGCCACAGCGCGGCCTGCCAGGCCTCCGTCGGCGCGCGCGTCGGTGCCGGCGTGCGGCAGCCCGGCGTCGCGCCCGGCGGCCCAGGCGCGCAGCCAGTCGCTCCGGTAGGTGACCAGCGGCTCCAGCAGCGCGGCGATGCGCACGCTCAGCTCGTAACGCATCAGCTCATCGGCCTGCGCCAGGTATTCGGCCAGGCGCGGCTGCGCGGCCACCCAGCCGGCATCGGCCAGCGCGCGGTGCACCTGCCAGACCAGTTGCGCCGGATCAAACGGCGACTGCGCGCGCGCGCCCTCCGGCAGCACGCGGCCGATCTGCCGCCACAGCCATTGCGCGAGGAAGTCGAAGTGCACGTTGGCGCAGACGCCTTGCTCGCGCGCGATCGCCAGCGTCAGCCAGCGGCGCAGCCCGGTGCTGGGCACGATGACCTGGGCGGGGCTGAAGGGGTCGTCGCCCGGCGCGCCGGCCAGCCGCTGCAGCAGCCGGCCGGCCAACGCCTCGGTGCGGTTGGAGAAGTGCAGGGTCAGCATCGGCGGGAAGGCCCCGAGGGTAGCGCGACTGCGGTGTTGCGCGCCGCTCACAGACTGCGCGCCGATCGTGCAGGGGCGGGTCAACGCGGGGGACGAAATCGCCGCCGGCAGGGTAAGCTGAAGTCAGAGCACCGCAGGCCCCCAAGGCCTGACGGCGCCGGGAAATGAACTGGCACTAGCTGCGATCAGGGCTGGCGGACACGCCGGCCGGGGTCACAGAGGGGATCAGGAGGTCTGTTGTGATGATGCCGCTGGGCTTCACCGTCTCGACGGTGAAGGATGAATCGAGCCTGCGCGAGGTCCGCACCCTGCGCGCCCAGGCCTATGGCCGCCACCTGCCGGAGCTGCCGGCGATGAGCCAGGCGCTGGCGCGGCCCGATCCGTCCGATGCTTCGCCCGGCATCACGGTGCTGGCCTGCCGCGACAAGGCCAGCGGCGAGGTGGTGGGCACCGCGCGCTTCCAGCGCAACCACCCGCAGCCGCTGCCGATCGAATCCAGCGTGCAACTGCCGCCGCCGCTGGCCGCGCAGACGCGCGCCGAGGTCACGCGGCTGGCGATCAGGCACGGCGCCGACCCGCTGGTGCGGCAGGCGCTCTTCAAGTCCTGCTGGATGCTGGCGCTGGCCGGGCAGATCCGCAACCTGGTGATCGGCGCGCGCAGCGCGCCGCTGGTGCGCATCTACAAGAGCCTGGGCTTCGTCGATCTGCTGGCCGACGAGCTCGGGCCCCGCCCGGTGCCGCTGGCCCATGCCGGCGGCCTGCTGCACCACGTGCTGGCGCTGGACGTGGTGGGCGCCGAGCGGCGCTGGCACGCGCTGCACCACCCCTGGTACCGCTTCATGGTCGAGACCTGGCATCCCGACCTGCAGCTCGTGCCGGAGACCGCGCCGGCCGAAGCGCTCAGCCTGCCGGACCTGCGTCGCGCAGCACCTGCAGAAGCTGCTCCCGCGTGAAGGGCTTGCCGATCACGCGGTCCATCCCGGCGGCCAGGCAGGCGATGCGGTCGCTGTCGCCGTAGGCGGCGGTCAGCGCGACGATGGGCAGGCGCGGCAGGCCCAGCCGCCGCTCCTGCAGCCGGATCTCGGCGGTGGCGGCCAGGCCGTCCAGCACCGGCATGCGGCAGTCCATCAGCACCAGCTCGGGACGCTCGCGCTCGCGCAGCGCGTGCTGCACCGCCTGGCGGCCGTCGGCCACGCGCTCGTTGCGCACGCCCAGGCCGTCGAGCAGGGTGCAGACGATCACCGCGTTGACCTCGTCGTCCTCCACCACCAGCACGCGGCCGGGCAGCCCGGCGCTCGCCGGCGCGGCCGTCGCCGGCGGGGCCGGCAGCGCGGGGAGGGGCGGCACGGCCGGCTCCGGCGCCGGGGCCGCGGGCAGGCTCAGGTCGAAGTGGAAGGCTGCGCCCTCGCCGGGCGTGCTCTGCGCCGTCAGCGAGCCGCCCATCGCGCCGGCGATCTCGCGCGCGATCGTCAGCCCCAGGCCCACGCCGTCGGCCAAGCCGCTGCCGCCGGCCTGCTGGAAGGGCTCGAACACCCGCGCCAGGTCGGCCGCCGCCAGCCCGGGGCCAGTGTCCAGCACGCTGATGCGCAAGTCGCGCCGCTCGCCGCGCTGCGCGCCGCGGCCGGCGCGCAGCGTGACGCGGCCCTGCGCGGTGAACTTGACGGCGTTGCCCAGCAGGTTGTGCACCACCTGGCGCACGCGCGCCGCATCGCCGCGCAGCCAGCAGGGCTGCGGCAGCTCGAACTGGCGCGAGAACCGCAGCCCCTTGTCGGCGGCGCGTAGCGCGAAGACCTCGGCCGCCTGGTCCAGCAGCTCGACGAGGTCGAAGTCGGCCTCGTGCAGCGTGAACTGGCCGGCGGCGATGACCGAGGCGTCGAGCAGGTCGTTGATCAGCGCCTGCAGCTGCCGGCCCGAGCTCTCGATCAGCTCCAGCCGGCGCTGCGTGGCGGCGTCGCGCGACTCCAGGCGCACCAGCCGCGTCACGCCCAGGATGCCGTGCAGCGGCGTGCGCAGCTCGTGGCTGACCTTGGCCAGGAAGCGGTCGCGCTCGGCGCTGCGCTCGCGCGCCAGCGCCAGCGCGGCCTCCTTCTCGGCGACGAGCTGGTCGGCCTGCTGGCGCAGCAGCAGCCCCATCGACAGCCGGTGCGAGGCCGCGTAAGCGGTCATCAGCACCACGCCCAGCAGCGCGAACTGGCCGGCGCCGGCGAAGACGGCGATCTCGTCGCCGCGCAGCGCCAGGCCCAGCGAGATCGGCAGCAGGATGGGCACCACGTAGGCCGCCGTGGCCGCCAGCCGCACCTGCAGCCCGAAGGTGGCGATGCAGCTCACCGCGTCCAGCGCCGCCACCGCCAGCGACACCACGGTGACCGACTCGCCGGCCAGGCGCCAGCCGGCCAGGCCCCAGACGGCGCCGTCCAGCGCCAGCAGCCCCAGGATTGCGGCCTCCCAGCGGCGCCGCGACGGCGCCCGCTCGGCCTGCCGCTCGTAGGCGCGCGCCAGGCCGATGCGTGCCAGCGCGACGGCGATCTTCAAGGCCAGCCACGCCTGCACGTGCGCGGCCGGCAGCACGTGCTGGAACTGCAGCGCCACCAGCACCGCGAAGGCGGTGGCCGCCACGGTGCCGAAGCGCGTGTGCAGCAGCACCATGCGCAACTGCTCGTGCAGCACGCGCTCGCGCTGTGCGGGCTGCAGTTGCAGGCCCAGCTCGCGCGCCGCGCGGTCCAGGGCCCAGGATGGTCGCCAACGAAGGAAATCGATCAGACACTGCTCCTTGCTCGCCCCGCTCCTCCTCAGCCGGGGGCCGCCGTCGATCGGCGGGATTGTCACTCGGCGGCCGGCCGCCGCGGCGGCCGCGATCCCCTAAATAGAATGAACCGTGTCGCGCGGCGCCGACGGCCGCGCCCCTCGCGATCCGACCACCATCCGATGACCATCGACATCAGCCAGCCGCCCGCGCTGCGGATCGACGGCGCGCTGGCCACGCTCACGCTGCGCCGGCCGGCGCAGGCCAACCGGCTGCAGCCGCAGGACCTGGACACCGTGCTCGCGCACCTGGCGCGGGTGGACGCCGAGCGCGGCGTGCGCGTGCTGTGCCTGCGCAGCAGCGGCCGCCACTTCTGCAGCGGCTACGACATCGGCAGCATCAGCGCGGCGCGCACGGCCGACTTCGAGACCATGGTCAACGCGCTGGAGGACGCGCGGCCGCCGACCGTGGCGGTGCTGCAGGGCGGCGTCTACGGCGGTGCCACCGACCTGGCGCTGGCCTGCGACTTCCGCCTGGGCACGCCGGCGGTGGACCTGTTCATGCCCGCGGCGCGCCTGGGCCTGCATTTCTACCGCCGCGGGCTGGAGCGCTACGTCAGCCGCCTGGGGCTGGAGCCGGCCAAGCGGCTGTTCCTGACCGCCGAGCGCATCGATGCGCAGGAGCTGCAGCGCATCGGCTTCCTCAGCCGCCTGGTCGATGCCGATGCACTGGACGCCGCGGCCGACGAGCTGTGCGCCACGCTGGCCGCGATGGCGCCGCTGGCCGCGCAGGGGATGAAGAAGCACCTGAACCGCATCGCCCGCGGCGCGCTGGATGCGGCCGAGCTGCAGCGCGATGTCGAGCGCTGCGCCGCGTCGCAGGACCTGCAGGAAGGCCGCGCGGCCTGGGCCGAGAAGCGGCCGCCGCGGTTCGAGGGCTGCTGATCGGCCGGCGCCCGACGGCCGCTCAACGATTGACCGCAGCCGCCGGCAGCAGCCGCTCGCTGCTGGGCATCTCGCCGCCGCCGTCGAGCTCGATCGCCACCTGGGTGCAGACGGCGCGGCACAGCATGGCGACGCGCTCGCTCTGCAGCCGGTAGTAGATCTGCGTGCTGTCGCGCCGCTTGCCCAGCACGCCGGCGCGGTACAGCGTGGCCAGGTGCTGCGACATGTTGGGCTGCGTGGTGTCGATCTCGGCCAGCAGCTGCGAGACGTTCTTCTCGCCGTTGCACAGCGCGCCGATGATCTTCAGCCGCACCGGCGTGGACAGCAGCGCGAACAGCTCGGCCACCGATTCGAAGACGGCATCCGACTGCGCAGCGGCCTGGGCACTCCCGGTCATAGGACCCTCCGCACGGCGTGCTCCGGGATTCGCGCTTGGGAGCGGCCCGGCGCGCTCATGGCTTGAAGCGGTAGTGGTCGCGCTGCAGCACCGCGGCCACGGCCTGCACGTCCTCGGGAAAGAGCTGCAGCTTCAGCTCGGTGCTGCAGTACTCCACCATCGAGATCAGCGCCGCCGGGCGGGCGATGCGGCCGGTGGGGCGGTAGATCGCGCTGCCGTCGCCGCCCACGCGGCGGATGTGGCATTCGCTGCACCGGTGCTCGCGGATCAGGCGCTCGCCCAACGCGAGGTCGGCGCCGCGGAACTCGGCCGGCGTGGCCTTGTCGTCGGCAGCGGAGGCCAGCAGGCCGGCGGCGAGGATCGCGCCACCGAGCGCGGCGCGCGGCAGTGCCTTCATGGCGCCTCGTGCTCCATCAGCAGGTAGGTGTTGTAGGCGTTCATGCGGTTGGCGGCTGCGAACAAGGGCCAGGCCGCGAAGCGCGACCAGTCGACGCGAGCATACGCCTCGTCGAAGCCCTCCATGTTGCGCGCCGCCTCGCCCATGGTCCGGCGCAGATAGGCCAGGTAGTCGCGCGTCTGCTGCAGGTCCTCGGCCGGGTGGCTGGACACCGGGCCGTGGCCGGGCACCAGCAGCCGCGGCTGGAGCTCCAGCATGCGGTCCAGCGCCTGGATCCAGCGCCGGCTGTCGGCCTGGCCGACGAAGGGCACGCGGCCGCGGAACACCACGTCGCCGCTGAACAGCACGCCGGTGGCGGCGTCGTGCACCACCAGGTCCTCGGCGGTGTGTGCCGGGCCGGCGTGGCGCACCGTGAAGCGGTGCCCGCCCAGCGTCAGCACCAGGTCATCGTCGCGGCCGTCGTCGCCGAGCCAGAGGTCGGGCACCACCAGCCGCGTGTGCTCGTCCACCCAGGGGAACAGCTCCTCGCGGCTGGCCTGCAGGCGCAGCCGCGCGGTGTCGCCGTTCAGGTATTCGCGGCAGGCCGCGTGCGCGACGATGCGGGCGCCGGCGGCCTGCAGCACCTGCAATCCGTAGATGTGGTCGGCATGGCAATGCGTGACGACCACGTAGCGCAGCGGCGCCGCGGTGCGCTGGCGGATCAGCGCCAGCAGCCGCTCGGCCAGCGGCGGCGAGCCCAGCGCGTCGACCACCAGCACGCCCTCCGGCGTGACCACGAAGGCGGCGTTGGAGATGAAGTTCTGGTTCGCCGCCGAGCCCATCGCCGCCTGGCCCTGCACGAACCAGGTGTCGGCGGCCACGCCTTCCGCCGTCATCGGTACCGTGGCGGCTTGCGCCGCCGCCAGCGCCGGCAGCAGCAAGGCGCCGGCCGCCAGCCAGCGGCGCAGCGCAGCCCGCAGAAATGGCAGGGTTTTCATAGGGATAACGCTACATGCGGATTTGCTGATATTTGCGAAACACTATACCCCTACGGCCATTCGACGACCATGACGGAGACAAAGGGAAATCCATGAGTCAGCGACACGAGCGACACGAGACGAGAACCCTGCGCCGCGCCGCCGGCGCGCTGCTGCTGCTGGGCTTGGCGGGGCCGGCAGTGGCGCAAACGGCGCAGGCCGGGGCGGCATCGCCCGAGGCCCAGCGGCTGTACCTGCGCTCGCTGGCCGCGACCTGCGCGCACTGCCACGGCACCGACGGCCGGGCGGTGGAAGGCGAGGCCTTGATCGCGCTGGCCGGCCGGCCGCGCGACTACCTGCTGACGCAGTTGATGGCCTTCCGCACCGGCGACCGCAAGGCGACCATCATGCACCAGATCACCCGCGGCTACAGCGAGGTGCAGCTCGAGATGCTGGCGGCCTACTTCGCCGCGCAGAAGTGAGAAAGGCCCGACGCACATGCAACGCAGACACATCCTCAAGACCCTGGCCGCGGCGCTGCCCGCGGCCGGACTTGGCGCCTGCGCCACCGTGGGCGGCCAGCGGCCGCAGGTGGTGGTGGTGGGCGGCGGCTGGGGCGGCAGCACGGCGGCCAAGTACGTGCGGCTGCTGTCGGACCGGCGCATCGACGTCACGCTGGTCGAGCCCAACCCGGCCTTCGTCTCCTGCCCGATCAGCAACCTCGTGCTCTCGGGCCGGCGCGAGCTGGCCGACATCACGCTGGGCTACGACAAGCTGGCGGACCGCCACGGCGTGCGCCTGGTGCGCGGCCGCGTGGCGGCGGTGGACGTGGCGCAGCGCCAAGTGCGGCTGGAGGACGGCAGCAGCCTGCGCTACGACAAGCTGGTGCTGGCGCCGGGCGTCGACATGATGTGGGACAGCGTGCAGGGCCTGCAGGCCGCGCATGAGCAGGGCCGCATCCTGCACGCCTGGAAGGCGGGGCCCGAGACCGTGGCGCTGCGCCGCCAGTTGCAGGCCATGCGCGACGGCGGCACCTACGCGATCGTGATCCCCGAGGCGCCCTACCGCTGCCCGCCCGGTCCCTACGAGCGCGCCAGCGTCGTCGCCGCCTACTTCAAGCGCGAGAAGCCGCGCGCCAAGGTGCTGATCCTCGACGGCAACCCCGACGTCACCAGCAAGGGCCCGCTGTTCAAGAAGGCCTGGGCCGAGATCTACGGACCGATGGTGGAGTACCGCGCGCAGCACAAGGCGGTGGCGGTGGACGCGGCCAGCAACACCGTCAAGTTCGAGATCCAGGACGACGTCAAGGCCGACGTGCTGAACGTGCTGCCGACGATGCGCGCCGGCGACATCGCGGTGAAGACCGGCCTGGCCAACGCCAACGCGCGCTGGTGCCACGTGGACTTCCTGAGCTTCGAGTCCACCGCCGCGAAGCACGTGCACGTGATCGGCGACTCGATCCAGATCGCCCAGGGCATGCCCAAGTCGGGCCACATGGCCAACTCGCACGCCAAGGTGGCGGCCGCGGCGATCTGCGCCGAACTGCTGGGCCTGCCGGTCAACGCGCACCCGATGCTGACCAACGTGTGCATGAGCTTCGTCGACGACAACCACGTGATCCACGTCGCCAGCGTGCACGAGTACGTGCCGACGCAGAAGACTTTCCGCACCATTGGCGGCTCGGGCGGCGTGTCCGACGTGCGTTCCGACCTGGAGGCCGTCTATACCCAGGGCTGGGCGCGGAATATCTGGGCCGATATGTTGGGCTGACGCGCGTCAAGCGGCGGCGGGCCGTGGCCCGCGATCATTGCAACATCAGCAAGCACTGATCAAAAGCCGCCGCCATGCTCGACGCCCTGCTCGAAGCCGCCGTCGCCCGCCTGGGCGAGGGCGGTGCCGCGGCGGCCGCGGGCGGGCTGATCGGGTTGCTGTTCGGCTTCTTCGCGCACCGCTCGCGCTTCTGCCTGCGCTCGGCGGTGATCGAGTTCGCGCGCGGCAGCCGCGAGGGCCGGCTGACGGTGTGGCTGTTCACCTTCTCCACCGCGGTGCTGCTGACGCAGGCCTTCATCCTGGCCGGCTGGCTGGACGTGAAGGACGCGCGCCAGCTCTCTGCGCGCGGCAGCCTGTCGGGCGCGCTGATCGGCGGCGCGATGTTCGGCGCCGGGATGATCCTGGCGCGCGGCTGCTCCAGCCGGCTGCTGGTGCTGGCGGCGCAGGGCAACCTGCGCGCGCTGCTGTCGGGGCTGGTGTTCGCGGTCACCGCGGCCTCGGCGCTGGGCGGGTTGCTGTCGCCGCTGCGCCAGACCATCGCCGCCTGGTGGACCGTGGAGCCCGGCGCGCGCGACGTGCTGGCGCTCAGCGGCCTGGGTCACGCCGGCGGCCTGGCGTTCGGCGCCTTGTGGCTGGCGGCGGCGCTGTTCTGGGCCTGGCGCCAGCGCGTGCGCTTCTGGGGCTGGTTCGGCGCCATCGGCGTCGGCGTGATGGTGGCCGTCGCGTGGCTGGTCACCTATCACCTGGCACGCACCGTCTTCGACACCACGCCGCCGGTGCAGTCCCTGAGCTTCACCGGCCCCGCGGCCGACATGCTGATGCTGGTGCTGTCGCCGCCCGGCCAGCCGCTGAAGTTCGACCTCGGCCTGGTGCCCGGCGTGTTCGCCGGCGCCTTCCTGTCGGCGGCGCTGTGGAAGGAGCTCAAGCTCGAAGGCTTCCAGGGCGGCCAGGCGATGCGGCGCTACATCGCCGGCGCGCTGCTGATGGGCTTCGGCGGCATGCTGGCCGGCGGCTGCGCGGTGGGCGCCGGCGTCTCGGGCGCCGCGGTGTTCACGATCACCTCGTTCGTCACGCTGGCCGCGATGTGGGCCACCGCGGCGCTGGCCGACCGGATGCTCGACCGCCCGGCCGAGGCCGCCGTACCGGCCAGCGCCGCGGCGGCCAGCTACGCGCGGCCTTGAGGCATCGGCGTCAATAGATGCCTTGCGCCAGCATCGCATCGGCCACCTTCACGAAGCCCGCGATGTTGGCCCCGGCCACGTAGTTGACGCGGCCGTCGGCGCGCTTGCCGTGGCGCACGCAGTTCTCGTGGATGTCCTTCATGATCGCGTGCAGCCGCTCGTCCACCTCGCCGGCCGACCACGACAGGCGCAGCGCGTTCTGCGACATCTCCAGCCCCGAGGTGGCCACGCCGCCGGCGTTGCTGGCCTTGCCCGGCGCGTACAGCGTGCCGGCGGCCAGGAACACGTCCACCGCTTCCAGCGTGCTGGGCATGTTGGCGCCCTCGGCGACGCAGCGCACGCCGTTGGCCACCAGCGCGCGGGCGTCGGCTTCGTCCAGCTCGTTCTGCGTCGCGCAGGGCAGCGCGATGTCCACCGGCACGTGCCAGGGCCGGCGGCCGGGCTCGAAGCGCGCGTGCAGCGCGTCGGCCACTTCCGACAGGCGGCCGCGCCTGACGTTCTTCAACTCCATCAGCGCGGCGAGCTGCGCCTCGCTGAAGCCGTCGCGGCTGACCAGCGTGCCGTCGGAATCGGAGAAGGTCAGCACGCGCGCGCCCAGGTCCAGCGCCTTCTCGGCCGCGTACTGCGCGACGTTGCCCGAGCCGGAGATCGACACCCGCAGCCCGTCGAAGGCCAGCCCCGCGCGGCGCAGCATCTCCTGCGCGAAGTACACCGTGCCGTAGCCGGTGGCCTCGGGGCGAATCAGGCTGCCGCCGTAGGCGATGCCCTTGCCGGTGAAGACGCTGCCGGTGTCGTTGGACAGCTTCTTCATCATGCCGGCCATGAAGCCCACCTCGCGCGCGCCGACGCCGATGTCGCCCGCCGGCACATCGGTGTTGGCGCCCAGGTGGCGGTACAGCTCCAGCATCAGCGCCTGGCAGAAGCGCATCACCTCGCCGTCGCTCTTGCCCTTGGGATCGAAGTCGGAGCCGCCCTTGCCGCCGCCCATCGGCAGCGTGGTCAGCGAGTTCTTCAGCGTCTGCTCGAAGGCCAGGAACTTCAGGATCGACAGCGTCACCGACGGGTGGAAGCGCATGCCGCCCTTGAACGGCCCGATCGCCGAGCTGTGCTGCACGCGCCAGGCGCGATTGACCTGGGTGCGGCCGCGGTCGTCGACCCAGGCGACGCGGAACTGGATCACGCGCTCGGGCTCGACCAGCCGCTCCAGCAAGGCCTGCTCGGCGTAGCGCGGATGGGCTTCGATGAAGGGCCACAGGCTCGCCATCACTTCCTGCACGGCCTGCAGGAACTCGGGTTGGTGGGGATCGCGCCGCGCCACGGCGGCCAGGAAGTCTTCCAGTCGGGCTTGCTGCGTCAAAACTTTCTCTCCGAAACGGCGGGAGTGGATTGCACCATCGATGGGCGCATCACTTTAACCGCGCACGCTGACGGGGAATTTGCGCCCCGACACGGGGAGAGATCAGTTGCGACGCACCGCTGCGGGGCTTCAGTACGTGGCGCGCAGGCCGGACGGCGTGGCCTGGCCGGCGCCTTCGGCGCGCACCGCGGCCACCGCGGCAGCGGCGTCGGCCAGGTACTGGTCGAGCGACGGCGCGTGGATCATCGACATCATCCGGTGCACCGCGCGCGGCCGCTGCAGCAGCCCGGGCAGCCAGCCGCGCGCGGCCATGCGCTCGGCGACGCGGAACACGTCCAGCTCGTCCGAGCCCCAGGCGACGATGGACAGGTGCGGGTCGGCCAGCAGCTTGAGGCCGGGGATCGCCTGGATGCCCTCGCGGTAGCGGTCGACGAAGGCCATCAGCTCGGCCGCGATGCGGCGGTAGCCCTGCGCGCCCAGGTGCTGGAAGGTGGCCCAGGCGGCGGCCACGCCGCCGGCCGGGCGCGTGCCGACGAGAGTGTTCGTGACGAAGCGGCCGTTGGGCCAGGCGTCGAAATCGAAGCCGTGCTGCGCGGCCTTGTCGGCGTCGCGGTAGAACACGGTGGACGCCGGCTTGGGACAGAAGCCGAACTTGTGCAGGTCGGCCGACAGCGAGGCCACGCCCGGCAGCGCGAAGTCGAACTCGGGAATCGCGCGGCCGATCTGCCGCACGAAAGGTGCCAGGTAGCCGCCGACGCAGGCGTCCACGTGCAGCCAGACGCCGCGCCGCAGCGCCAGCGCCGACAGCTCGGTGATCGGGTCGATCAGGCCGTAGGGGAAGTTGGGCGCCGAGCCGACGAGCAGCAGGGTGTCGGCGTCGATCGCCGCGTCGATGGCGGCCAGGTCCATCCGCAGGTCGGGCCGCACCGGCACGCGGCGCACGGCCAGGTCCATCAGCCGCGCGGCCTTGTCGAAGGCCGGGTGCGCCGTCTCCGACAGCACCAGGTTGCCGCGGTGCGCCGCGTCGCCGCGCTGCCGGCGGCTCCAGTTGCGGCAGGCCTGCACCGCCTGCACGATGCTCTCGGTGCCGCCGGTGGACATGAAGCCGCGCGCCTCGGGCGGCGCGTGGAACAGGCCCAGCGCCATCTGCACCAGCTCGTCCTCCATGCGCTTGACGCTGGGGAAGGCGCGGCCGCCGCCGAGCGCGTTCTCGCTGAAGTATTCGAGGAAGGCCTGGCGGCCCAGCGCGTCCAGCGCGTCGTCGGCCTTGAAGACGAACAGCGGCACGCGGCCATGGGTCCAGTCGGCGTCGCCGGCCTTGAAGGCGTGCATCTGCTGCAGCACGTCTTGCGCGTCGCGGCCGTGTTCGGGCAGTTCCATCCGCATCGGCATTGGCATCGGCAGGCCTTCGCTCGCGCCGCGCGGGCGGCGCCTCGTTGACAAAGCCTAGCGGCGATCCCAGAATTCGTCAATGCCGACTAGTCGTTCGACAATACAGAACAATGAGAAAGGCGCCGGTGCCGCCGCTGCCGCCGGTCCGGCGCGCGCCCAGCGCGGCCGCTCGGGCATCAACAGCGGGCTGGACCTGCTGGAATCCCTGGCCGCCTCCGCCACCGGCCTGACCATGACCGAGCTGGCGCGGCAGGTCGGCATGGCCAAGTCCAGCGTGCACCAGCTGCTGGCCTCGCTGGCCGCGCGCGGCTACGTGCGGCGCGCCGCCGACCAGCGCTTCCACATCGGCGTCAAGGCCTGGGAGGTGGGCTGCCGGGCCACGGTGGTGGAGATCGGCCGCGTGGCCGAGCCCTACATGGCCGAGCTGGTGCGCGAGGTCGACGAAGGCGTGGCGCTGGGCGTGCTGGACGGCGGCCACGTGGTCTGCATCCAGATCGCCGAGAGCGCGCAGGTCGTGCGCGTGCACAACCGCGTGGGCGAGCGCAACCCGGCGCACTGCCTGTCCAACGGCCTGGCGATGCTGTCCCTGCTGGACGACGAGGAGGTGCTGGCGCGCCTGCCGCGCAAGCTGGAGAAGCTGACGCCGCGCACGATCGACCGCCGCAGCGAGCTGCTGGCCGAGCTGAAGCGCGTGCGCGAGCAAGGCTACGCGGTGTGCCGCGGAAGCTGGCGGCTCGACGTGGCCGGCGTCGCCGTGGCCGTGCGCGGCGCCGACGGCCGCGCGGCGGCCGGCGTCTCGATCGCGCTGCCGGTCGAGCGGCTGACGGCGGCGCACCTCAAGCGCATCGCCGCCGGGCTGCTGAAGGCGGCGGCCGGCATCGAGGCGCAGCTGGGCCACCCCGCGGGCGAGGCCGCCGCGGCGCCGCCGCCGCGCGCCGCCCGCCGCGCTCGGGCGCTCGCCTAGACCCGCGGGGCGCGCATGTCCGGCGCACGCCTTCAGCCCGGCCGCCGCGTGGTCGTCGCCTGGGGCGTGCTCGGCCTGGTGTTCCTGTACCTGCCCATCGTCTTCCTGGTGCTGTTCTCGTTCAACGACCACATCGTGCCGTCGCTGCCGTTCCGCGGCTTCACGCTCAAGTGGTACCGCGAGCTGGCCTACGACTTCGTGCTGCACGACGCGCTGCTCAACAGCCTGTTCATCGCCGCCGTCACCACCGTCGTGTCCACCGTGCTGGGCACGCTGGCGGCGTTTCCGCTGGTGCGCTGCACCTTTCGCTTCAAGCGCGCGACGCGGCTGCTGGTGCTGCTGCCGATGGTGATCCCGCACTTCCTGATGGGCGTGGCGCTGCTGCTGCTGTTCGCCTACGCCAAGCTGCCGCTGTCGCGGTTGACGGTGATCCTGGGCCACGTGGTGTTCACGCTGCCGTTCGCGGTGCTGATCGTCTCGGCGCGGCTGCACGGCTTCGACCGCACGCTGGAGCTGGCCGCCGGCGACCTGGGCGCCAGCCCGCTGCGCACCTTTTGGCACGTGACGCTGCCGCTGATCGCGCCCGGCGTGCTGGGCGCGGCGCTGCTGGTGTTCACGCTGTCGATGGACGAGTTCCTGATCACCTTCTTCGTCTCCGGCCAGCAGGGCACGCTGACGATGTACATCTGGAGCCTGCTGAAGGACGGCATCGCGCCGCGCGTCAATGCGCTGGCCAGCGTGCTGCTGGCGGCCTCGTTCGCGCTGCTGCTGCTGGGCGCTTGGGCGCGCGAGCGCGGCGCCGCGGCGCGGGGGCGCGCGGCATGAACGGCGCCGCGGCGGCGGCCAACGCGGTCGAGCTGCGCGCGGTGGCCAAGCGCTTCGGCGCCACCGTCGCGCTGCACCGGCTGGACCTGCAGATCCGCAAGGGCGAGTTCTTCTCGCTGCTGGGCCCCAGCGGCTGCGGCAAGACGACGACGTTGAACCTGATCGGCGGCTTCGAGACCGCGAGCGAGGGCAGCATCGCGATCGACGGCCGGCCGATGCAGGCGGTGCCGCCGCACCGGCGGCCGGTCAACACGGTGTTCCAGAACTACGCGCTGTTCCCGCACATGGACGTGGCGGGCAACATCGGCTTCGGGCTGCGCATGCGCGGCGTGCCGGCCGCCGAGCGCGAGCGCCAGGTGCAGGAGATGCTGCGCCTGGTCTCGCTGGACGGCCTGGGCGCGCGCCGCCCGGCGCAGCTGAGCGGCGGCCAGCGCCAGCGCGTGGCGCTGGCGCGCGCGCTGGTCAACCGGCCTTCGGTGCTGCTGCTGGACGAGCCGCTGGGCGCGCTGGACCTCAAGCTGCGGCGCCAGATGCAGGCCGAGCTGACGCGCATCCAGCGCCAGGTGGGCATCACCTTCGTCTACGTCACGCACGACCAGGAAGAGGCGATGGCGATGTCCGACCGCATCGCGGTGATGGACCAGGGCCGGCTGCTGCAGGTGGGCACGCCGGCCGAGATCTACGCGCGGCCCGCCAGCCGCGCGGTGATGAGCTTCATCGGTACCGTCAACGTGCTGCCGGGCCGGATGGCGGCCGGCGGCGATGTCGAGTTGCCGGGGCTGGGCTTGGCTCCGGCAGCCGAGGCACCGGAGACCCGCCCCGGCCAGCCGGTGGAGCTGATGGTGCGGCCCGAGCACATCCACCTCTCGGCCGACGCCGGTGCAGCACCGCACCCGCCGCTGCGCGCGCAGCTGCTGAAGACCGCGCGCCTGGGCTTCGTCACCCACTGCACGCTGCGCCTGGCCGACGGCCGCGAGCTGCTGGCCTTCCGGCTGGACGGCGCGCCGGCGCTGCCCGCGGCGGCGGCGGACGGCGAGCCGGCGAGCGTGTTCCTCTGGTGGGACCGCGCCGATGCGCGGGCCTGGCCTGCGGCGGCCGATGCCGCTGCCTTACCCACCCCCACTTCCCCCGTCGTTCCTGAAGGAGCCTGACATGAGCCTGTTCGGACACAACGATCGACGCCACTTCCTGCGGCACTCGGCCGCGCTCGGGGCCGCCGCGCTGGCGGCCTCCTGGCCGCGGCGCGCCGCGGCGGCCGGCACCGTCAACTGGCTGGCCTGGGGCGGCCACGTGGAGCCGCAGGGCATCAAGAGCTTCTTCGACGCCACCGGCATCCGCGTCAACCACATCGGCATGAGCGGCAACGCCGAGACCTTCGCCAAGCTCAAGCTCTCGGGCACCGGGCCCTACGACCTGTTCGAGGCCGACGGCCTGTGGCCGCTGCGCTATGCGCAGGAGGGCATGATCGAGCCGGTCGACCTCGACAGCATCCCCAACGTCGCGAAGAACCTGCACCCCGAGTTCAAGAAGATCCCGGCGCTGCAGGCCGCCGGCGGCAAGTCGCTGATCGTGCCCTGGGGCTGGAACCCGACGGTGCTGATCTTCAACAAGAACAAGGTCGGCACGGCGCCCGGCTCGTACGAGGCGCTGCTGGACCCCAAGTACAAGGGCCGCATCGGCTTCTCGGACCAGCACGAGTTCATGTGGCCGGTGGCCGCCATGCTGCTGGGTTATGCCGACCCCTTCCGCATGAACAAGGCGCAGCTCGACAAGGCCAAGGACGTGCTGGTGCGCATCAAGCGCAACGCGCCCACCATCTCCAAGGGCTGGAACGAGCAGATGCGGCTCTACGTCGAGGAGACGGTGTGGATCGGCCTCTCGTCGCCCGGCCGCGCGCTGACGATCCAGGGCGCCGGCGGCCCGGCGATGGGCTGGGCCAGCCCCAAGGAGGGCTACTACGGCTGGATCGACGGCGACATGCTGGTCAAGGGCTCGCCCAACCGCGAGTCGGCGCTGGACCTGGATCAACCACCTGCACAGCGCCGAGTACGTGGCCACCAATTTCAAGCGCTTGCAGCGCGGCGCGGCCAACCGCGCCGGCGTGGAGCTGCTCAAGCAGCAGGGCATGGCCGACATGGTGCACGCCAACCTGATGGACCAGCCCGAGGTGGCGCTGAAGATGCGGCTGATCGAGGCGCCGGCCAACCCCGAGGACTACGCCGCCGCGTGGAACGAAGTGCTGGCCGCCTGAAGCCGCGATGACCGACATGCGCGACGCCGACCGCCCGCTGCTGTGGGGGCTGGCGCCGCTGCTGCTGGTGCAGGGGCTGCTGTTCGTCGCGCCGCTGGCCATCATGGCCGTCTACAGTTTCTGGACCACGCGCGGCTACCAGGTGGTGGCCGAGTGGACGCTGGCCAACTACCGCGCCTTCTTCGCCAGCGCGATCTACCCGCGCGTGCTGCTGCGCACCTTCGCCTCGGCGCTGCTGATCACCGCGGCCACGCTGCTGGCGGCCTATCCGCTGGCCTACTTCATCGCCCGCTACACGCGGCGCTGGCAGAAGCTGCTGCTGGGCGCGGTGGTGCTGTCGTTCTGGACCAGCGGGCTGCTGCGCGCCTACGCCTGGATGGCGCTGCTGGGCGATTCGGGCATCGTCAACAAGGGGCTGAAGGCGCTGGGCCTGATCGACGCGCCGCTGCCCTGGCTGCTGTACAGCCCGTTCGCGGTGGTGCTGGTGATGACGTACTTCTCGCTGCCGTTCGCGGTGATCACGCTCTACGCGTCGCTGGAGAAGATGGACTGGTCGCTGGCCGACGCCGCGGCCGACCTGGGCGCCTCGCCCTGGCGCGCCTTCGTCCACGTGACGCTGCCGCTCACCATGCCCGGCGTGGTCTCGGCCGCGGTGCTGACCTTCGTGCCGCTGATGGGCATGTTCTTCGTGCCGATGCTGATGGGCGATGCCTCCAGCGTGATGATCGCGCCGCTGATCGCCAACCAGATGCAGGCCTTCCAGCTCGGCCTGGGCGCGGCGATGTCGTTCATCGTCGCCATCGTCGTGATGGCCGCGCTGGCGCTGTCATGGCGTTACCTGGGCCTCGAGGAGGGCACTGCCGCATGAGTGAAGTCGACTGGTCCCGCAGCGCCATCCTGGCGCGCCGCGAGCGGCACTACGCCGCGTCGCAGAAGTCCTTCATGCCCTACCGCGAGCCGCTGGTCTTCGCGCGCGGCGAGCGCCAGTACCTGTGGGACGAAGCCGGGCGCCGCTACATCGACCTGCTGGGCATGAACGTCTGCATCTCGGTGGGCCATGCGCACCCGACCGTCAACGCCGCGGTGCAGCGGCAGATCGGCCAGCTGCAGCACTGCACGACGATGTTCTCGCACCCGGTGCCGGCGCAGTACGCCGAGGAGCTGCTGGCGCGGCTGCCGCCCGGCCCCGACTGGGTGGTGCACTTCACCAGCAGCGGCGCCGAGGCCATCGACCTGGCGCTGATGATGGCGCAGAGCCACACGGGCCACATCGACATGCTGGCGCTGCGCAACGCCTACCACGGCGCGACGCTGGGCGCGCAATCGCTGACCGGCATCGCCGCCTTCCGCCACGCGGTGCCGCTGCTGGGCGGCATCCACCACGTCGCCAACCCGGACCCGTATCGCGGCATCTTCGGCGACGACACGCAGGCCTACGTCGACGAGATCGAGCGCACGATCCGCCATGCGACGCCGGGCACGGTGGCCGGGCTGCTGGTCGAGCCCATCCAGGGCTACGGCGGCATCGTCGAGCTGCCGCCGGGCTACCTGCGCGCCGCCGCGGCGCTGGTGCGCGCGGCCGGCGGCATCGTGATCGCCGACGAGGTGCAGTCGGGCTTCGGCCGCACTGGCGACAGCTACTGGGCCTTCGAGGCGCACGGCGTGCTGCCCGAGATCGTCGTGCTGGGCAAGGGCATAGCCAACGGCTTTCCGCTGGCCGCGGTGGTGGCGCAGCGCGAGGTGGCCGACAGCCTGCAGGGCAAGTTCCTGTTCCACACCTACGGCGCCAGCCCGATGGCCTGCGCCGCCGGCCGTGCGGTGCTGCAGGCGATCGACGAGGAGGGGCTGCAGACCAACGCCCGCATCGTCGGCCGCGCGCTGCACGCGGTGCTGCAGCGGCTGCAGGCCCGCCATCCCATCATCGGCCAGGTGCGCGGCCGCGGCCTGATGCAGGCGATCGAGCTGGTCAGCGATCGCGGCAGCAAGGCGCCGGCCAGCGACGAGACCGCCGTGATCTTCGAGCGCACGCGCGAGCAGGGGCTGATCGTCAGCAAGTCAGGCGCCTTCCGCAACGTGCTGCGCCTGGTGCCGCCGCTGTGCCTGTCGCTGGCCGACCTGGCCGAGGTCGAGGCGGCGCTGGAGCGGAGTTTCGAAGGGTTCTGAAGGCGCCTACGCCACCAGGCCCGGATTGCCCTGCACCCCCTGCAGCCGCGGCGTGTTGATGGTCCGCGGCTTGACGCGCCCACCCTGGCCCTTGAGCCAGGCCTCGACCACTTCCCACACCGGCTTGTTGCCGGCCGTGCGCGCTTCTTCGGCCACCGGGGCCCAGCCGGCCACCTTGTAGGTCTTGCCGGCTTCGATCGGCTTGGCCCCAAGGCGCATGTCGCTGATGCGGCTGCCCATCTTCTCGCCCGGCGTGCAGGTGTAGGTCAGGCCGCCCACGCGCACCATGTCGCCGCCCTGCTGGTAGTAGGGGTCGGGGTTGAACAGGTTGTCGGCCACGTCTTCCAGCACGGTCTTGATCGTCTCGCCGCTCATCGCGGTGACCGTCGCGTAGGGGTAGGTGATGGCCAGCTGGTCCATCATCAGCTCGCGCGTGATCGCGTCGCCGGGCAGCAGCGTGGTGCCCCAGCGGAAGCCGGGGCTGAAGGCGATGTCGGCGCCTTGCACCTCCATCAGCGCGTCGCAGATCAACTGGTCCCAGCTGCCGTTGAAGTTGCCGCGGCGGTACAGCAGGCCGTCGGTCACCGCGAGCTTCTCGCCCAGCTTCGCTTCGTAGGGGGCGCGCAGTTTGTCGATCAGCGCCGCCATCTCGGGGTCGGGCTTCAACTGGTTGGCGAAGACCGGCAGCAGCCGGTAGCGGAAGTCGGCCACCTTGCCGCCCTTGACCTCGAAGTCCATCACGCCCAGGAACTTGCCGTTGCTGCCGGCGTTGGTGACCAGCGTGGTGCCGCCGGCGTTCTTGACGGGAATGGCCAGCGGCACGCCGTCGTGCGTGTGGCCGCCCAGGATGGCATCGACGCCGCGCACGCGGCCGGCCATCTTCAGGTCGACGTCCATGCCGTTGTGCGACAGCACGACGACCACCTGCGCGCCTTTGCCGCGCGCCTCGTCCACCATCTTCTGCAGGTTCTCGTCCTGGATGCCGAAGCTCCAGTCGGCCACCAGGTAGCGCGGGTTGGCGATCGGCGTGTACGGGAAGGCCTGGCCGATGATGGCCACCGGCACGCCGTTGACGGGGCGGATCACGTAGGGCGCGAACACCGGGTCGCCGAAGTCGGCGGTCTTGACGTTCTGCGCGACGAAGTCGACCTTGCCTTTGAAATCGCCGTCGACGATGGCTTTCACGCGCTCCATGCCGTAGGTGAACTCCCAGTGGCCGGTCATCACGTCCACGCCCAGCAGCTTGCAGGCGTCGACCATGTCCTGTGCGTTCGTCCACAGGCTGGTGGCGCTGCCTTGCCAGGTGTCGCCGCCGTCCAGCAGCAGCGCGCCGGGGCGGCCGGCCTTGAGCATCTTCACCAGCGTGGCCAGGTGCGCAAAGCCGCCCACGCGGCCGTAGCGGCGCGCGGCGGTCTCGAAGTCCAACATCGTGAAGGCGTGCGAGAGCGCGCTGCCCGCGGGGATGCCGGCGGCCTTCAGCAGGTGCTCGCCCACCAAGTGCGGCAGCTGGCCCTGCATGCTGCCCAGGCCCAGGTTGACGCTGGGCTCGCGGAACCACAGCGGCTTCAACTGCGCGTGGCAGTCGGTCATGTGCAGCAGCGAGACGTTGCCGAAGCGCGGCACCTCGTACAGCGCCGCCTGCGCCTGCTGCGCATCGGCCTGGGCGTGGCGGCCCAGTGCCATGCCGGCCACGCCGGCCGCGGACAGGACTTGCAGGAATTCGCGCTTGCTGAGGTTCATGTCTTGATCAGTGATGACTGATATTCTGGGGGCGAAACAGCCCGCGCGCGGCGGGCTGGCGGTTCACTGGTTGACCGGCGACTTGGGGTCCAGCAGCAGCGCCATCAGGTGGCGGAGCTGCGTCTCGTCGAGCAGCCCCATGTGGCCGAAGCGCGGCATGTTGGAGCAGGCCGAGTAGGCCTTGCTGTTCCACAGCTTGCCCCAGGTGTACTGCACGATCGCGGCGCTGGCCGGGGCCAGCGGATCGGTCACGCCGCGGATCTTGCCGTAGTTGTAGAGGCTGGGGCCGATGGTGCCGTAGCTGATCTCGGCCTTGCTGATCTGGTGGCAGTTGTAGCACTGGGCGCCGTTGTCCTTGGGCGCGGTGCTGGTGTCGGTCCAGGTCATGCCGCGGCCGTTCTGCGCGAGCTTCTCGCCTTCGCGCCAGTCGCCCAGGTAGATGCCGCCGCTGGGCCACTTGACGCTGGCCAGCGCCTCGGCCTCGATCTGCTTGGCCACGGCCTCGGGCGGCGCGTGGTCGGACGAGCAGGCGCGCTGCCCCAGGTCCTGCTGCAGGCGGTCGACCTTGGCGATGCCTTGGTCGCGGAAGCCGGCTCTGATCATCGCGGTGGCCTGGGCGTCCAGTTCCTGCGGCGCCGGCAGGCTGCTGCAGCCCAGCAGCAGCGCCGCGGCGGCGCCGGCGGCGAAGGTGTTGCGGAGTGCTTGCATGGCGGCCGTCCTCAGCGCTTGATCGCCGGGGCGATCGATTCGGCACCCTTGGCGTTGACACCCATGTAGACCCCCAGCGCCACCGTCAGGTCGGAAGCGAAGCCGGGGTACGGAAAGCGCTGCTGGCGGTAGCAGTCGTTCAGCCGGAGCTGCATGCTCCACATCTGCCCGTTGCTGACGCGGTAGGCCGGCCAGGCCGCGAAACCGACGCCGTCGCCGGGGTTCTTGGTCAGGTTGGGCAGGTCCTGCAGCCGGATGCGCTTGCCGTCCTCGCCGTGGCACGAGGCGCAGGAGAAGTCCATCGGTCCGCCGCGGAAGAAGAAGGCGCGCTTGCCCAATTCGTAGAAGCGCCGCTCCTCGGCATGGCCTTGCGGCAGGCTGAAGCGCTGCCCGCGCGACTGCGCGGCGATCCAGGTCGCCAGCGCGGTGATGTTGGCCATCTCGCCGCGGCCGAAGGGCGTCTTGATCAGCTCGGCGGCATCGAAGCCCTGCAGCATCGCCATGCAGCTCACGAGGCGCGACTCCACGTCCTGCACCTTGCCCGTGTCGGCGAACCAGCGCGGCATCTGCACCCAGGCGCCCTTGACGACACCGGGGCCCAGGCCGAGGTCGCAGCGCTCGAGCGACACCTTCTTCGGCCCGCGCGGCTGCTTCCACAGCTCTTCGCCCTTCACCTCGAACAGCTCGGCCGGGTTGCCGTCCTCCAGCATTTTGCGGTATTCGGCGATGCCGTCGGCCGTGCTTTTCTGCGCCGCGGCGGCCAGGGGCAGCGCCGCGGCCAGGGCCGCCCAAGCGGCGCTGACGATTCTTTTGTTCATCGTTTCCTTGTCTCCATGCCCCGTGGGGATCGCGGGGGCGTTGTCAGGCGACGGTGGCTTCGTCGGTCCGCTTGTCGCCGCGGTTGTCCACCCAGTTGATGGTGATCTTGTCGCCGGCCTTGGCGCCCTTCACGTTGAACTGCAGGAAGGGGTTCTTGGCCACCGAGGGGCCCCACTGCGCGCTGAGCACGGTCTGGCCGTTGTGGACCGCGGTGACTTCCTGGATGAACCAGGCCGGGATGACCTTGCCGGCCGAATCCTTGCGCTGGCCGGTCTCCATCTCGTGGCTCATCAGCACGCGCACGGTGGCCTTGTCGCCGGCGGTCTGGGCGCGGATGCGCATCGGGTCTGCCATGGTGTGAATCTCCTGTCTAACGTTGGATATGGATGGGTCAGCCGCCGCAGCCGCCGAGGGTGACCTTGATCTCTTTCTGCGCCACCAGCACCTTGTTGTCCGCGGTGATCGCCACCGCCATCACGTTGGACGACTGGCCCATCTTGACGCGGGTGTTGAAGCTGGGCTCGACGGCGTCGCTGACGTCGAACACCGCGGCCAGCATGTTGGGGTTCTTCTCGACCAGGATCAGCAGCCGCTTGACGCCGGCGGCGGTGCTGGCACAGCCCACGGGCACGACGGCGCCGTTCTCGGCGATGTCGGGGCCGGTCAGCGTGACGTCCTTGCTTTCCACCGGCGCCGAGACGCCCAGCGCCTTGACCAGCTCGGGCATGGTCTTGGCTTCGAACGCGGCGGTGTTCCAGGCCGCCTGGGCCGCCGGCGGCAGCAGGCCCAGGCCGCCCAGCACGCCGGCGACGGCCGCGCTGCGCTGCAAGAGTTGGCGACGGGTTTGCATGTTCAAGGCTCCTTCGGCGCTGGCGGCCGCAGTCATGGGATGAAGTTCGGGGGTCCGGGACGGTATCACTTGCGCGCGCCCTCCGTGAGCCAACGGGCAATGGTCTTGGCATCGTCCTCGGGTAAGCCCTGGGGCGGCATCGGGACCTGGCCCCAGACGCCTACCCCGCCCGAGCGGATTTTGCCGGTCAGGTAGGCCAGCGCGTCTGGGCGATTGCCCTGCTTGACGGCCACCTCGCGGAAGCTCGGGCCGACCAGCTTGCTGTCGATGCCGTGGCAGCCCGAGCAGGCGTGCTTGTTCAGCAGCGCGGTGGGCGCGGGCGATGCCGCGGCGGTAGCGGCCGCGGCCGTCGCGGGCTTGGCCGTTGCCGCTGCACCCGGTGGCGCGCCGACGGGCCGGCTGGTGTCGGCGCCGTGCTGCGGGCCTACCAGGCGGTTCTGCTCGGCCAGGTTGCCGTGCGCGTTGCGCGCGAAGTCGGGCAGCATCGAAGCCACCGTGGGCTCGGTGGCGCAGTTGCTCATGCAGGCCGCGGCCTGCACGTCGGGCTTGGCGCTGCCGAAGGTCTTGCCCGGCCACAGCGCGTGCCGCGTCGTCATGCCCAGGCGGTTGGGCAGCCGCGCCTGCGCCTCGGCGATGCTGCGGTCCGACAGCACGAAGTCGTCGGGCAGCACGCCGCCCAGGTTGAGCAGGAAGGCGGTGACGGCGTAGACCTCGTCGGGCTTCAGGCTCTTGGGCGCGTTCCACGGCATCGCGCGGTTGATGTAGTCCCACAGCGTGGAGATCGTGGCCACCTTCATCAGCGTGGTGCGGCCGGGGAACGCGGGGTCGGTCAGCCGCGCGACGCGGCCGCTCTTCACGTCGGCCGCCGTGGTGCCGCCCACCAGCGGCGAGAAGACCTCGTTCGATTCGCCGAACACGCCGTGGCACATCGCGCACTTGGCTTCCCAGACGTCCTGCCCCTGCGCGACCGAGCCCGATCCCTTGGGCAGGCCCTTGAAGTCGGGCCGCACGTCGATGTCCCAGGCCGCGATCTCCTGCGGCGTGGCCGGGCGGCCGATGCCCGGCAGCGTCTGCGCTTGCACCTGCGCCGCACCGGCCAGTGCGGCGGCCACCAGCAGCGCGGCGAGCGCCCTAGCCCAACTGGACATTGCGCACCTCGCCGCTTTCCTGCACCAGCCAGGACTGGATGGCGTTGTTGTGGTAGATCGAGCGCGTGCCGCGCACCGCGCGCAACTGGCGGTAGGCGGGCTGCACATAACCCGTGGAGTCGGTGGCGCGGCTTTGCACGATCGCGGGCCTGCCGTTCCACACCCAGTCGATGTTGAAGCGCGTCAGGCACTTGTCCATCACCGGCTGCTCCAGCCGCGCAGGGCGCCAGTTGCGGCCGCCGTCGACCGTGACGTCGACCTTGACGACCTTGCCGCGGCCCGACCAGGCCAGGCCCGAGACGTTGTAGAAGCCGCGGTCCAGCAGCACCTGGCCGCCCGAGGGCGTGGTGACCACGCTCTTGCACTCCTGGATGCTGCTGTACTGGCGGTGCAGGCCGTCGGGCATCAGGTCGATGTAGTGGATGGCCTCGTCCTTGGCGGCCCAGGGCTGGTCGCCCACCTCGATGCGGCGCAGGTACTTCACCCAGCTCACGCCCTGCACGCCGGGCACCACCAGGCGCAGCGGGTAGCCGTTCTCGGGCCGCAGCATCTCGCCGTTCTGGCCGTAGGCCAGCAGCACCTCGCCGCTTTCGACCATCTCCATCGGGATCGTGCGCGTCATCGACGAGCCGTCGGCCCCTTCGGCCAGCACGAAGCGCGCGCGCTGGTAGTCCACGCCGCACTGGTCCAGCAGCAGCCGCAGCGGCACGCCGGTGAACTCGCTGCAGCTGAGCATGCCGTGGCTGTACTGCACCGTGGGCACCGCGACGTTGCCCCACTCCATGCCCGAGTTGGCGCCGCACTCGATGAAGTGGAAGCGGCTGGTCGAAGGCATGCGCATCACTTCGTCCATCGTGAAGACCTTGGGCGTCTTCATCAGCGAGGGGTCGGAGCCGTTGAGCAGCAGCCGGTGCTTGCTGGGGTCCACGTCCCACCAGCCCTGGTGGTGGCGCTCGAAGTGCAGCCCCGCCGGCGTGACGATGCCGAACAGGCTTTGCAGCGGCGCGAACGAGACCGAGGCCTGCGCCGTCTGCGTGAGGCCGGGGCTTTGCCGGCGCTGCACGTTGCTTTCGTACTTGGAGGGCCTGCCGTAGCCGTCGGTGGCCACCGGCTGGCCCAGGCCCTTGCTGTGCTCGGGCAGGTTCAGGATGTTGGGGTCGCCGCCCTCGGCGGGCACCGGGTTGGACTGCGCGCGCACGGCCGCGCCGGCTGCCAGCGCGGTGGCGCCGGCGAAGGCCTGGCGGATGAAGTCGCGCCGGCCGGCGCGCGCTTCGGCGAACACGGTGCGCACGCCCGCCGGATCGATGAAGTGCTCCGGCGCCTTCAGCAGGCGGCCGGGGCTGGGTGCAGCGTCAGGGGTCACGGGCATGGGTTAAGTATCAGCGAATTCGCATATTACGAATATACGAAGCCGGCCGATAGCGGGTTTGCACGGAAGGCCGCGTTGCAGGAACCTTCCGCTCCAGGGTTTACCCGGAAATCGACTACACTCCGCCCCTTCGGCCGCTTGCTGCACCTCCGCAGCCTGGCCTCCACCCCCCATCCCCTTCGACCCCGGTCGGGCGCTGCCTGCACCGGAACGGACGGTTCGCTGCCTCGGCTACACCGAGCGCGCGGCCCCCGGTCGGCGGCGATGCCGTCGACTAGAGAAGACGATGAGTTTCGAATCCCTGGGCCTGCCTGCGCCCCTTCACCGTGCCGTGCAAGACGCCGGCTACAGCCAACCCACGCCGGTGCAGGCGCAAGCCGTGCCCGCAGCGCTGCAAGGCCAGGACCTGATGGTCTCGGCCAGCACCGGCAGCGGCAAGACCGCCAGCTTCGTGCTGCCCGCGCTCAGCCGCGTGCTGGCCGCGCGCGGCAATGGCCAGCGGCGAGAAAAAGGCGTGGTGCACGGCCCGCGCGTGCTGGTGCTGGTGCCCACGCGCGAGCTGGCGCTGCAGGTCACCAAGTCGGTCAGCAGCTATGGCCGCCACGTGCAAGGCCTGCGCGTGGCCAGCATCGTCGGCGGCGTGCCCTACGGCGCGCAGTTGAAGGCCTTGCGCGGCCCGCTGGACCTGCTGATCGCCACGCCAGGCCGGCTGATGGACCACATGGCCAGCGGCAAGGCGGTGCTGGCCCACGTCGAGCTGCTGGTGCTGGACGAGGCCGACCGCATGCTGGACATGGGCTTCATCGAGGACATCCACCACATCGCCGCGGCGCTGCCGGGCGCGCGCCAGACGCTGATGACCAGCGCCACCTTCGCCGGCCCGGTGGGCCACATGGCGCGCGAGCTGATGCGCGAGCCGCAGCGCATCGAGGTCGACTCGCACACCCAGGCGCATGCCGACATCGAGCAGCGCCTGCACTGGGCCGACGACCAGCGCCACAAGAACGCGCTGCTGGACCACATCCTGACCGAGCGCGACATGGAGCAGGCGGTGGTCTTCACCAGCACCCAGCGCGACGCCGACTGGCTGGCCGACCGCCTGGCCGAGATGGGCCACTCGGTGGCCGCGCTGCACGGCGGCATGCCGCAGGGCCGGCGCAACCGCGTGCTGGAAGGCCTGCGCCGGCGCCAGTTGCGCGTGCTGGTGGCTACCGACGTGGCGGCGCGCGGCATCGACGTGCCGGGCATCAGCCACGTGATCAACTACGGGCTGCCGATGAAGGCCGAGGACTACGTGCACCGCATCGGCCGCACCGGCCGCGCCGGCCGCTCGGGCCTGGCGGTGACGCTGGCCGAGCGCCGCGACGCCGGCATGATCCAGCGCATCCAGCGCTTCACGACGCAGCGCATCCCGCCGGCGACGATCAGCGGGCTGGAGCCGCGCCTGCCGGAGCCGGCCGCCGCGCCGCGTGCCAGGCCGCAGGCGCCGCGTGGCGGCAAGCCTTTCGGCGCGCGGCCGCAGGGCGGGCACAAGCCGTTCGGCGCGGGCCGCGGCGGGCCGCGCAGCGCGGCGGGCAAGCCGGCTCAGCGCGCTCGAGCGCGCTGAAGCTGAAGCCGCTTCAGACCGACAGCAGGTCCACTTCGAAGATCAGCGTCGCGTTCGGCGGGATCACCCCGCCGGCGCCGCGCGCGCCGTAGCCCAGCTCGGCCGGGATCTGCAGCACGCGCGTGCCGCCGACCTTCATGCCTTGCACGCCTTCGTCCCAGCCGCGGATCACGTGGCCGGCGCCGAGCGGAAACGCGAACGGGCTGCCGCGGTCCTTGCTGCTGTCGAACTTGCGGCCGCGGCCGCCGGCGGCCGCCGGGTCGTGCAGCCAGCCGGTGTAGTGCACCTGCACGCGCTGGCCGGCCTGAGCCTCGGCGCCGGTGCCCGGCACGGTGTCTTCGTATTGCAGGCCCGAAGGCGTGGTGATCATCGCGGTCCTTTGCGCTCGTGGCGCTCAAAGGCGCCGATGATGCCACCCCAGGCCTGCACCGCCTGCGCCAGCCAGTCGGGCAGCGTGGCAGCGCCCAGCGGCGGCAGGCCCAGCACCGCGGCCGCGGCGCGCAGCGCAGCCAGCGGGTCGGCGAGGTCCAGCGCCCGGGCGCCGTTCTGCTTGCTGAGCTTGTGGCCGTCGGCCGCCAGCACCAGCGGCGTGTGCAGGTAGCGCGGCGTCGGCACGCCCAAGGCGCGCTGCAGCAGGATCTGGCGCGCGGTGTTGTCGGCCAGGTCCTCGCCGCGCACCACGTCGCTGATGCCTTGCCCGGCGTCGTCGACCACCACGGCCAGCTGGTACGCGGTCTGCCCGTCGGCGCGGCGCAGCACGAAGTCGCCGACCTCGGCGGCCACCGCCTGCTGCTGCGGGCCGAGCCGCCGGTCGGTCCAGCGCACCGGGTCGTCGGCGGCGTCGACCCGAAAGCGCCAGGCGCGCGCGGCCTTGCCGTGCAGGCCGCCGCGGCAGGTGCCGGGGTAGCGGCGCTCGCCGCGGCGCCGGTGCGCGCTGCCTTGCGCGGCCAGCGCGGTGTCGATCTCCGCGCGCGTGCAGCCGCAGGGGTAGGCGCGGCCAGCGTCGACGAGGCGCTGCAGCGCCGCGGCATATAGGGGCTCGCGCGCCGACTGCCACTGCGGCGGCTCGTCGGGCCGCAGGCCGCAGCGCTCGAGCTGCTGCACGATCAGCCGGTCCAGCCCGGGCTTGCAGCGCTCGCGGTCGACGTCCTCGATGCGCAGCAGCCATTGTCCGCCGTGGGCGCGCGCGTCCAGCCAGCTGGCCAGCGCGGCAACCAGCGAGCCGGCGTGCAAAGGCCCGGTGGGCGAGGGCGCGAAGCGGCCCCGGTAGCCCGCCGCGGCGCTCACCGCAGCGCTCACGGCCTCAGAGCCCGCTGTCCAGCAAGGCCCGGCGCGTGGCCTCGCTGCCCACCTGCTGCAGCCACCACTGCAGCGCCAGCCCGGCCGGCGGCCGCCGCTCGCCCTTGGCGCCCATCGTGCAGCGCCAGGCGTAGCCGAGCTGGCCGACCTGGCGCTCGCGCTGCACGGCCTTCAGCAGCAATGCGCCGCGCTCGAGATAAGGCCGCGCCAAGTGCAGCGGCACGAAGCCGCAGCCCAGGCCGCGCGCCTGCAGCTCGATCTTGTCGGCCATGCTGTTGACCGTCAGCACCTCCTGCCCCGGCAGCAGGTTGACGGTGCGCGGCGACAGCCGCTGTGCCGAATCGGCCACCGCCACCGCGCGGTAGCGCAGCAGCTCCGCGTCGCTGATCGGCCCCTCGTGGGCGGCCAGCGGGTGGTGCGGCGCGACGGCGAAGCCGAAGGCCATCTCGCCCAGCAGTTCCACCGCCATGCCGGGCGGCGGCGCCTCGTTGCCAATGGCCTGATAAGGCACGCCGATCGCCAGGTCGGCCTGGCCGCTGACCAGCGCCTCCCAGGTACCCGACAGCACCTCGGTGCGCAGCCGCAGCCGCGTGCCGGGGCCGCCCTGGCCCTGTCGGGCGCCGGCCCGGCCCTGCGGGTCCAGCGCGTAGAAGGCCTCGCACAGCTCGAACACCGTGCGGCGCGAGATCACGTCGTCGACCGCGATCGTGATCTGGCCTTCCCAGCCGGTGGCCACGCGGCGCACGCGGTTGGCCACCGCATCGATCTCGCTGAGCAGCCGGCGGCCTTCGTCCAGCAGCTCCTGCCCGGCGGCGGTGAGCCGGGCCTGGCGCGAGCGGCGGTCGAACAGCAGCACGTCCAGCGCGTCCTCGAGCTGGCGCACGCTGTAGGTCAGCGCCGAGGGCACCTTGCCCAGCTCGCGCGCGGCGGCGGCAAAGCTGCCGCTGCGGGCGATGGTGTCCATCATCAACAGGGCTTCGGGCGTCAGGGCCAGGCTGCGGTCTGTCATGCACTTCATCTTATTTGAACGAAGGCTTCAAGCGCCCAGCGCCCGCCGATTGCCGGCGCTGCCTACAGTGCGGCCACGACGAGAACGAAAGAGACGCGCCGATGATCAGCCTTCGCAAAGCCCAGGACCGCGGCCACGCCCAGCACGGCTGGCTGGACAGCTGGCACAGCTTTTCCTTCGCCGACTACCACGACCCGGCGCACATGGGCGTGGGCAACCTGCGCGTGATCAACGAGGACCGCGTGGCCCCGGGCAGCGGCTTCGGCACGCACGGCCACCGTGACATGGAAATCGTCAGTTATGTGCTCGACGGCGCGCTGGCGCACCAGGACAGCATGGGCAACGGCAAGGGCGGCGGCGCCGAATCCGGCCAGTCGGCCGGCGTGATCCGCCCCGGCGACGTGCAGCGCATGAGCGCCGGCACCGGCGTGCTGCACAGCGAGTTCAACCACGCCAAGGACCGGGCGACGCACTTCCTGCAGATCTGGATCCTGCCGCGCCACCGCGGCATCGAGCCCGGCTACGAGCAGAAGCACTTCGACGCCGCCGCCAAGCGCGGCCGGCTGCGCCTGATCGCCTCGCCCGACGGCGCCGACGGCTCGCTGACCCTGCACGCCGACGCCTCGATCAGCGCCGGGCTGTTCGACGGCGACGAGCAGGCCGATCTGCCGCTGCCCGCCGGACGGCTGAGTTATGTGCACCTGGCGCGCGGCACGCTGCGCGTCAACGGCCGGCCGCTCGCCGCCGGCGACGCGCTGACGCTGGCCGGCGAGCCGCGGCTGCGCATCGACCAGGGCCAGGACGCCGAGGTGCTGGTGTTCGACCTCGCGCCGCAGTGAGCCTGCCGCCTTCCTTCCTTTCTTTTCCCAACCACCGCGAAAGCGCACCCATGAGCAAGATCGTCATCGTCTACCACAGCGGCTACGGCCACACGAAGAAGGTCGCCGAAGCGGTGGCCGAGGGCAGCGGCGGCGCGCTGCTGGCCATCGACGCCGAAGGCAACCTGCCCGAAGGCGGCTGGGAGCAGCTGGCCGCGGCCAGCGCGATCGTCTTCGGCTCGCCCACCTACATGGGCGGCCCGAGCTGGCAGTTCAAGAAGTTCGCCGACGCCTCGTCCAAGCCCTGGTTCATGCAGGTCTGGCGCAACAAGCTGGCGGCCGGCTTCACCAACTCGGCCACGCTCAACGGCGACAAGTTCTCCACGCTGCAGTACCTGTTCACGCTGAGCCAGCAGCACGGCATGCTGTGGGCCGGCATCGGCATGAAGGCGCCCAACGCCAAGGCCAACACGCGCGACGATGTCAACAACCTCGGCGGTTATGCCGGGCTGCTGACGGCGACGCCGTCGGACGCCTCCACTGACGAGATGGTGCCCGGCGACCTCGCCACCGCGCGCGCCTTCGGCCAGCGCGTGGTGGAGGCGCTGGGGCTGCTCAAGGTCGCCTGACCGTCCGGCTGTTGCCGGCGGGGGCGTTCATGGAAGGGCCGGCGGATGGTGCCGGCCCTGCGGCGCCGTCACAGCCAGTGGCGCATCAGCACGATGTCGAGGTCGCTGCCATTGGCCTCGCCGGCCTGCAGCACGCGCACCGTGGGCACGCGCTCGTCGGGCTGCAGGGCGAGCGCGCGGCCGGCGTCGCTCTTGTTGTTGGCTGCCACCGGCGTGATGCGGATGCCGTCCGGCGAGAAGCCGGTGTCGCGGCTGCCGTCGGCATTCAGGCGCAGCAGCACGGTGTCGGCGCTGGAGCTGTTGCCGCTGTAGACCCAGCCGCCCAGCAGCAGCTTGCCGTCGGCCTGCTGCACCAGCGCGGTGGCTTCGTCCCAGTTGGTGGTCGTGACGGCGAAGACGCCGCGGCCGCCACTGGCGAAGCTCGCGTCCAGCGCGCCGTTGGGCGACAGGCGCACGGCGGCGAAGTCGTGGTCGCGGTGGCCGGCCAGCACGAGCTTGTTGTCGGCCGTCACGACGACGCCGCGCGCCGCGCCGGTGACGCTGCCGAACACGTCGCGCACGATGCCGGCGGTGCCGAAGTTCGGGTCCAGCGTGCCGTCGGCGCGGTAGGCCGCGGCGACGAAATCGCCCTCGCCGCCGACCGCGACGATGCGCGTGGCGCCGGCCACGGTCTGCAGCGCCAGCGCATGGATGCTGTCGCCCTTGCTGCCCGCGCCCACGGCGGTCAGCACCTTGCCGCCGTTGCCGAAGCTCGCGTCCAGCGTGCCGTCAGCGTGGTAGCGGGCGAGCGCGAAGTCGTTGCCCGTGGCGCCCTGGTTGCTGTCGCCGGCGAGCACGATCTTGCCGTCGGGCTGCAGCAGCAGCGCCAGCGCGTGGTCGGCGCCGTTGCCGAAGGAGGTGGTCACGCGGCCGCCGCTGCCGAAGCTCGCGTCCAGCGTGCCGTCGGCGTGGTAGCGGGCGAGCGCGAAGTCGTAACCGGTGGCGCCCTGGTCGCTGCTGCCGGCGACGAGGATCTTGCCGTCCGGCTGCACGGCCACAGCCTGCGCCTCGTCGCTGCGGTTGCCATTGCCGAAGGCGGTGCTGACCTTGCCGCCGCTGCCGAAGCCGGGGTCCAGCCCGCCGTCGCGCAGATGGCGCACGAGCATGAAGTCGGTGCCGGTGGCGGTGCTGAACACGCCGTGGCCCACGACGATGGACTTGCCGTCGGCCTGCACGGCGATGCCGCGCACGTAGTCGTCGGTCAGGCCGCCGGGCGTGACGAGGGTGCCGCCGCCGAAGCTGGTGTCGATGTCGCCGGCCTCGCCGCGCACGGTGACGGTCAGCGGCTGGCTGGCGCTGGCCGT
Organism: Rubrivivax sp.; assembly: GCA_047602205.1. Classification (GTDB taxonomy): domain Bacteria; phylum Pseudomonadota; class Gammaproteobacteria; order Burkholderiales; family Burkholderiaceae_C; genus Rubrivivax. The sequence goes on from JASGHX010000001.1 coordinate 4,990,514, forward strand.
GCCGCTGCTGCCCTTGACGGTGACGCTGGTGGGCAGCGAATGCGGCGCCGTGGCGCCGGCCTGCAGCGTCAGCATGCCGGTGCTGCTGCCGGCCGCGACGTTGAGCGCCGTGGCCGTGACGCCGCCGGGCAGGCCGTCGGCGCTGAACTGGATGGCGCCGGTGAAGCCGGCATCGCGCTGCACGCTGACGGCGACGCTGGTCTGCTGGCCCTGCCAGATGAGGGCCTTGCCGGTGTCCAGCGTGAAGCTGAAGCCGGCCGGCGGGGGCTCGGGGTCCGTCGTCGGGTCATCGGAATTGGAGCCGCCGCCGCAGGCGGCCAGCGCGGCGGCGAGGATGAGCGAAAGGGCGGAACGGAAGGTGTCGTGGAAGTTCATCGTGAGTCCATGAGCAGGGGTGGGCGCACTGTGCCGGGGGCCGGGCGCGCTGCCATCGCTCCAACGGGCCATTTGCCCGCGCCGCCGGGCCATGGCTCTCCACGCCGGTGTCCCGGCCCGCGAAAGATCGCGGTCAGGCTTTGGCCGCCGCCGGCTGCAGCCGCACCTCGGCGCGCAGCCCGCCGCCTTCGCGGTTGCTCAGGCGCAGCTCGGCGCCCTGGCTTTGCAGCAGCGAGCGCGCGATGTGCAGGCCGAGGCCGGCGCCGCCGCTGGCGCGGTTGCGCGACGGGTCCAGGCGGTAGAAGGGCTCCAGCACGCGCGTCAACTGCGCCGGCGGGATGCCGGGGCCGCGGTCGTCGACGCGGATCAGCGGCGAGCGGCCGTCGGCCGGGTCGGGCAGCACCGAAACCTCGGCCGCGCCGGCGTGGCGCAGCGCGTTGCCCACCAGGTTGTCGAGCGCGCGGCGCAGCGCCATCGGCCGCGCCTGCGCCAGCAGCGGCCGGCCGTCGGGCGGGCCGCTCAGGCCCACGGCCTGGCCGGTCTCCTGCAGGTCGTCGGCCAGCGACTGCACCAGCGCGCCGACGTCGGTGGGCTGCAGCGGCTCGGCGCCGGGGTCCTCGGCGCGGAAGACGTCGATCGCGCCGTCGATCAGCGCGTTCATCTCGCGGATGTCGTCGACGCAGCGCTGCGCCTGCGCCGCGGGCTGCAGCGTCTCCAGCCGGATGCGCATGCGCGTCAGCGGCGTGCGCAGGTCGTGCGAGATCGAGGCCATCAGCAGCCCGCGGCCGCGGAACTCGCGCGCCAGGCGCTCGGACATCTGGTTGAAGACCTGCGCGGCCTCGCGTACCTCGACCGTGCCGAGCTGCTCGTCCAGCGGCGCCGGCATCTGCCCGCGCGAGACCTGGTCGCTCACGCCGCGCGCGGCCTCGACCATGCGCCGCACCGGGCCCGAGAGCCAGCGCGCGCCCCACCAGGCGGCCAGCGCCATCAGCGCCAGGCGCAGGCCGTAGTCCAGCCACAGCGCGGGCCAGCGCAGGCCGGGGTGCCAGGGCCCCGGGCCGCCGGGGCCGATCGGGCGCGGCTGCGCGCCGGGCGGGGCGGCAGGTGAGGAAGGGGTGGAAGGGGTGGAGGGGGCGGAGAAGCGCGGCGGCGGCGGCAGCTCGTCGCCGGGCTCGAAGCCGTCGGGCCGTGGCCCGGCCCACGGCGGCGCCGGCATCAGCAGCCGCGAGACGACCAGGAACGACAGCAGGTGGCTGCCCATCAGCGCCAGCACCATCAGCAGGAACAGGCGCCTGAACAGGGTGTCGCGCCACCAGCGCTTCATGACCTTGTCTGTCAGCGTTCGATGCGCGCGTCGAACAGGTAGCCTTCGCCGCGCACGGTGCGGATCAGCGCCGGCTCGCGCGGCGAATCGCCCAGCTTGCCGCGCAGGCGCGAGACGCCCAGGTCCACGCTGCGGTCGTTGACGTCGACGCCGGGCGCGCGCGTCAGCTCGATCAGGCGGTCGCGGCTGAGCACGCGGCCGGCGTGCTGCACCAGCGCCTGCAGCAGCCTGAACTCGGCCGACGACAGCGGCACCACCACGCCGTCGGGCGACTGCAACTGGCGCTTGACGCGATCGAACCGCCAGTTGGCGAAGCGCAGCACCGTGTCGCCGCCGTCGTCGCCATCGGCACGGCGCGCGCGGCGGCGCACGGCGTTGATGCGGGCCACTAGCTCGCGCGGCTCGAAGGGCTTGGACAGGTAGTCGTCGGCGCCCAGCTCCAGCCCCAGCACGCGGCTGATCGGGTCGCCCAAGGCCGTGAGCATCACCACCGCGGCGTCGCTGCGGCCGCGCAGCCACTTGCACAGGTCCAGCCCGTTGTCGTCGGGCAGCATCACGTCCAGCACCACCACGTCGAAGCGGCCGCTGGTCACCGCGCGGCGCATGCCGGCGCCGTCGGCCACCGCGGTGACGTCGAAGCCGAAGCCCTGCAGGTAGCTTTGCATGCCGGTGCGGATCTCGGCGTCGTCATCGACCAGCAGGCATCGGGTCATGGTCTTGCGCATTTCAGGGCCAACCGCCGATTGCAGCGCCGGCTTGTGTCCCGCGCATCGCGCCGATGTTTCGGGCGGGACACATGGGGCGGCGGCTGCTTCAGGCCGCCTCGGGCCGCGGCGCCGCCTGCGCCGAGGCGCGGCGCAGGTGCGCATCGCCGGGCAGCCACAGCACGGCCAGCGCGCTCAGCGCGGAGATGCCGGCCATCACCGCCAGCATGGTCGCAAAGCCGTTGGCCTTGACCAGCGGCCCCAGCAGCCACACCGCGCCCGAGCTGAAGCCGAAGGCCACGGTCAGCCGCATGCCGGCCACGCGCGAGCGCAAGCGGTCGTCGACGTAGCGCACGATCATCGCGTCGGTGAAGGGGATGGCGCCGAAGATCAGCGCCATCGTCGCCAGCAGCGCCGCGAAGATCCACCAGCCCTGCGCCTGCGCGGCCAGCAGCAGCAGCGGCACCTGGGCCAGCAGGATGCCCAGGTACAGCGGCTTGAGCGGCACGCGGTCGATCAACTGGCCGACGATCAGCTGCGCCAGCGACGCCACCGCGTACACCGCGGCCAGCAGCGCGCCCAGCGTCGACGGGTCGTTGACCAGGCCCTGCAGCCGCTCGGCCATCAGGCGGCCGTTGCCGTTGGTGGTGAAGTTGAACAGCACGCTCGACGCGATGGCCGCCGCCGTCATCACGAGGAACACGCGCGCCAGCATCGAGGCCGGCAGCGGCACCGCGGCGCGGCTGCTGCGCTTGGCCGGCGCCTCGGTCTCGGGCGGCGCCCAGCGCATGAACAGCAGGCCCATCGCGATCGACACCAGGCCCGGCACGACGAACGCGGCGCGCCAGCCGGCCCAGGCCACCAGCAGCCCGGTGAGGCCCGCGGCCGCCGCGATGCCCAGGTTGCCGGCCAGCCCGCTCCAGCCGATGGTGCGGCCGGGGCGCTGCGTGTGCTGCAGCAGCATCGGGATGCCCACCGGGTGGTAGATCGCCGAGAACGTGCCCAGCAGCGTCAGCGCCGCGGCCAGCTGCCAGGGCCCTTGCGCCAGCGCCGCCAGCAGCGACGAGGCGCCGATGCCGAAGTAGAACAGCAGCATCATGCGCCGCCGCCCCCACAGGTCGCCCAGCCGCCCGGCCGGCGCCGAGCCCAGGCCGAACATCACGAAGGCGCCTGCGCCGTAGGGCATCAGGTCTTCCCAGCGCGCGAAGCCGAAGTCGGCCGCGATCGCGGCGACCGCGGTGGCGAAGATCAGCAGGAACAGGTGGTCGAGCGCGTGCGCCAGGTTCAGCAGCAGCGCCAGCGTGCGCGAGGGGCCTTCGTTCATGGGGGCGAAGTATCGCCCCTGACGGCCCCTCGCGCCGCGGCTCAGGCTGCGCTGCGCCCCATCCGCATGCGGCGGCGGTACCACTCGTGGAAGTGCTGCATGCCGTCTTCCATCGGGCTCTGGTACGGGCCCACCTCGTCGTCGCCGCGCTCGTACAGCGCCAGGCGGCCGGCGTCCATGCGCTCGCCGATCTCGTCGTCCTCGATGCAGGTCTCCATGTAGGCGGCCTGCTCGGCGTCGATGAAGTCGCGCTCGAAGGCGGCGATCTCCTCCGGGTAGAAGAACTCCACCAGGTTGAGCGTCTTGCGCGGCCCCTTGGGGAACAGCGACGAGACCACCAGCACGTGCGGATACCACTCGACCATCACCGTCGGGTAGTAGGTGAGCCAGATCGCGCCGTGCTCGGGCGGCTGCCCGTTGCGGAAGCGCAGCACCGCCTCCTGCCAGCGCTGGTACACCGGCGAGCCCGACTTGCGGAGCTGGTCGTGCACGCCCACCGTCTGCACCGAGTGCTCGGCGCCGAACTCCCAGCGCAGGTCGTCGCAGGTGACGAACGAGCCCAGCCCGGGGTGGAACGGTCCGACGTGGTAGTCCTCCAGATAGACCTCGATGAAGGTCTTCCAGTTGTAGTTGCACTCGTGCAGCACCGCCTTCTCGAACACGAAGCCCGAGAAGTCCAGCGCCGACGCCGGGCCCATGGCGCCCAGATCGGCGTTGACGTCGCGGCCGTTGCCTTCGAACAGCAGCCCGTGCCAGTTCTGCAGCGCGTAGTTGCGCAGGTTCAGGCACGGATCCTCGTCGAAGTGCGGCGCGCCGATCAGCTTGCCGCTGAGGTCGTAGGTCCAGCGGTGCAGCGGGCACACCACGTTGCTGCGCGTGTTGCCGCGGCCCTTGAGCATCACGGCCTGGCGGTGGCGGCAGACGTTGGAGATCAGCTCCACGCCGCCGCCGGGCGTGCGAATCAGCGCGCGGCCTTCGCCTTCCTGCGCCAGGGCCTGGTAGTCGCCGACCTCGGGCACGGTCAGTTCGTGCCCCAGGTAGCGCGGGCAGGACTCGAAGATGAGCGACTGTTCTTTTCGGAACAGATCCTCGTCGAAATAGGTGTTGACGGAGAGTTGAGAGCGGCTGCGCTCAAGAGCTTCGAGACTGATGCTCAGGTCAGACATGATCCGAAAGGATCCTCCACTGCAGAGTGTCCAAACCCCCAACCCGGTGGCCCTGCGGGTGGGTTCAAAGACCGCTGCCGACACCCGGGGGGCGGCAGCGGGGGGCGGAGTGTACCCGGCCCCTGCCGGGGGGTCTATCGCGCGGCCTTGCCGCAAGACGGGCATCTGCGGCCGGTCTGACTAAAATCAGCCCTTCGCCCACCGAAAAGATCCATGGTCCGCAGCAGCCCCGTGAAGGAACCCGCCAGCTACGAACAGGCGCTGGCCGAGCTCGACCAGTTGCTGCAGCGCATGGAAGCCGGCCAGTTGCCGCTGGACCAGTTGCTCGACAGCTACCGCCGCGGCGCCGACCTGCTGGCCTTCTGCCGCCAGCGGCTGCAGGCCGTGGAAGAGCAGGTCAAGCTGCTGGAGGACGGCCAGCTCAAGGCCTGGCCGCAAGGATGAAGCCCGACGATTTCGACGCCTGGATGCGCCAGGGCCAGGCCGAGGTGGAAGCGGCCCTGCAGGCCTGGGTGCCCGCCGACGCGCCGGCCGGCCTGGGGCAGGCCATGCGCTACGGGGTGCTCGACGGCGGCAAGCGCCTGCGCCCGCTGCTGGTGCTGGCGGCCTCGCAGGCCACCGGCGGCCTGGCCGCGGCGGCGCTGCGCGCGGCGGTGGCGGTGGAGCTGATCCACGCCTATTCGCTGATCCACGACGACATGCCGTGCATGGACAACGACGTGCTGCGCCGGGGCAAGCCCACGGTGCACGTGCAGTTCGGCCAGGCGCAGGCGATGCTGGCCGGCGACGCGATGCACACGCTGGCCTTCGAGATCCTCACCGCGCCTCTGGAGGGCGACACGGATTTCGACATGCCCGCGGTGCTGCAGGCGCGGCTGTGCGGCCTGCTGGCGCGCGCCTCGGGCCATGCCGGCATGGCCGGCGGCCAGGCCATCGACCTCGCCAGCGTGGGCCTGCCGCTGTCCGAAGCCGCGCTGCGCGACATGCATCGGCGCAAGACCGGCGCGCTGCTGCTGGCCAGCGTGCAGATGGGCGCCGCCTGCGGCCGCTGCGAGCCGGCCGCCTGGCGCGCGCTGGCCGACTACGGTGCCGCGATCGGCATCGCCTTCCAGGTGGTGGACGACATCCTCGACGTCACGCAGGAATCGCACAAGCTCGGCAAGACCGCCGGCAAGGACCAGGACGCCAACAAGCCCACCTACGTGACGGTGCTGGGCCTGGACGCCGCGCGCCGCCACGCCGCCGCGCTGCGCGACCAGGCGCACGAGGCGCTGTCGCGCAGCGGCCTGGCCGAGGCCGCGGCGCTGGCGCTGCTGGCCGACCGCGTGGTCGAGCGCGACAACTGACGACGACGATGACCCCCTCGCTGCTGGAAACCATCGCCAGCCCGGCCGATCTGCGCCGGCTGCCGCGCACCGAGCTGCCGCGCCTGGCGCAGCAGTTGCGCGACTTCGTGCTGCAAAGCGTCAGCCAGACCGGCGGCCACCTGTCCAGCAACCTGGGCACGGTGGAGCTGACGATCGCGCTGCACTACGTCTTCAACACGCCCTGGGACCGGCTGGTGTGGGACGTCGGCCACCAGACCTATCCGCACAAGATCCTGACCGGCCGCCGCGAGGGCATGCGCACGCTGCGCCAGCTGGGCGGCATCAGCGGCTTTCCGCGCCGCGACGAGAGCGAGTACGACACCTTCGGCACCGCGCACAGCTCCACCAGCATCTCGGCGGCGCTGGGCATGGCGCGCGCGGCGCGGCTCAAGGGCGAGGACCGCAAGGCCGTGGCCATCATCGGCGACGGCGCGATGACGGCCGGCATGGCCTTCGAGGCGCTGAACAACGCCGGCGTCGCGCATGCCGGCGACGCTGCCGACCTGCTGGTGGTGCTGAACGACAACGACATGTCGATCAGCCCCCCGGTGGGCGCGCTCAACCGCTACCTGGCGCGGCTGATGAGCGGCAACTTCTACACCGCCGCGCGCGAAGGCGCGAAGGCGGTGCTGAAGAAGACGCCGCTGTTCGAGCTGGCGCGCCGCTTCGAGGAGCACGCCAAGGGCATGGTGGTGCCCAGCACGATCTTCGAGGAGTTCGGCTTCCAGTACGTGGGCCCGATCGACGGCCACGACCTCGATTCGCTGATCCCCACGCTGGAGAACCTGCGGGGCAAGCGCGGGCCGCATTTCCTGCACGTGGTCACCAAGAAGGGCCGCGGCTACAAGCTGGCCGAGGCCGACCCGGTCAACTACCACGGCCCCGGCAAGTTCGACCCCGCGGTGGGCCTGGTGAAGCCGGCCACGCCGCCCAAGCAGACCTTCACGCAGGTGTTCGGCCAGTGGCTGTGCGACATGGCCGCGGCCGACGCGCGGCTGGTCGGCATCACGCCGGCGATGCGCGAGGGCTCGGGTCTGGTGGAGTTCCAGCAGCGCTTTCCGCAGCGCTACTTCGACGTCGGCATCGCCGAGCAGCACGCCGTCACCTTCGCTGCCGGGCTGGCCTGCGAGGGGCTCAAGCCCGTGGTCGCGATCTACAGCACCTTCCTGCAGCGCGGCTACGACCAGCTGATCCACGACGTGGCGATCCAGAAGCTGCCGGTGGTCTTCGCGCTCGACCGCGCCGGCCTGGTCGGCGCCGACGGCGCCACGCATGCCGGCGCCTACGACATCGCCTATCTGCGCTGCATCCCCCACTGCAGCGTGCTGACGCCCAGCGACGAGAACGAGTGCCGCCAGGCGCTGACCACCGCGTTCCGGCAGGACCATCCGGTGGCCGTGCGCTACCCGCGCGGCGCCGGCACCGGCGTGGCCACCGAGGCGGGCCTGAGCGAATGGCCCTGGGGCCAGGGCGTGGTGCGGCGCCAGGGCGCGCGGCTGGCCATCCTGGCCTTCGGCACCGTGCTGCACCCGGCGCTGGCGGCGGCCGAGAAGCTGGACGCGACGGTGGTCGACATGCGCTTCGCCAAGCCGCTGGACAAGGCGCTGGTGCTGGAGATCGCGCGCGGCCACGACGGCATCGTCACGGTCGAAGAGGGCTGCATCGCCGGCGGCGCCGGTTCCGCGGTCGGCGAATGCCTGGCGGCCGCGGGGCTGGCGGTGCCGCTGCTGCACCTGGGGCTGCCCGACCGCTTCATCGAGCACGGCGACCCGGCCAAGCTGCTGGCCGGGTGCGGGCTGGACGCGGCGGGCATCGAGCAGGCGATCCGCCAGCGCTTCCAGCCGCGGCCGGCGCTGGCGGCGGTGAACGGCTGATGATGCAATCGCTTTGCATGCTGCCGTGTAATCCCTGCGACGACGCGGGCACCCGTTCGGTGCGATCCTCCCAATTCTGATGACCAATCTGACCGACGCCCTGCACATCCCCGACACGCAAAGCGAGCGGGACGAGCGCCGCCTGCCGATTCAGCGCGTCGGCGTCAAGGACGTGCGCTACCCGCTGCAGTTGCGCGTGGCCGGCGCCGTGCAGCCGACCGTGGCGCTGTGGACGCTGGACGTGGCGCTGCCGGCCGATCAGAAGGGCACGCACATGTCGCGCTTCGTGGCCTGGCTGGAAGAGAACGCGGCGCCGCTGGACGCCGCGGCGCTGCGCGAGCGCCACGCGCAGATGCTGGCCAAGCTGCACGCGAGCGAGGGCCGCATCGAGGCCGCGTTCTCGTTCTTCATCAAGAAGCGCGCGCCGGTCTCCGGCGTGCAGAGCCTGCTGGACTACCAGGGCCGCTGGATCGCCGAGACGCGCGGCGGCCGCACGACGGTGTGGGCCGAGGTTGCGGTGCCGGTCAAGAGCCTGTGCCCCTGCTCGAAGGAGATCTCCGACTACGGCGCGCACAACCAGCGCTCGCTGGTGACGATCCGCGCCGAGCTGCTGCAGCCGGTGGAGTGGCACGAGCTGGTGCGCTTCGCCGAGGACGAGGCCAGCAGCGAGATCTGGCCGATGCTCAAGCGCGCCGACGAGAAGTGGGTGACCGAGCGCGCCTACGAGAACCCCAAGTTCGTCGAGGACCTGGTGCGCGACGTCGCGCTGCGGCTGAACCAGGAACCTCGCATCGGGCGTTATGCCGTGGACGTCGAGAACTTCGAATCCATCCACAATCATTCTGCCTACGCCCGCATCGAGCGGACGTAGGCAGCAGGCCCCATTTCGTATCAGTCTCGATGGTGCCAAGCGGCACCCTTGCCGCGTGAATCAACCGCAACCAAGCGGCCGCCGCGGATCCGGCTCTGCCGGGCCGCTGGCGGCGCCCCCTGGGGGGAGGCGCCGAAGGCGCTTCGGGGGGGACGTCAATTCGCGCCGAACTTGACGTTGACGCCGGTGAACACGCCGACGTCGTTCTTCTTCTGGCCGGCCGGCGGCCTGCTGTTGTAGTTGTCGGTCAGGCCCACGGTGAGTTGCATCGTGCTGCTCATCGCGACGCCCAGGCCGGCGCTGAACTTGGCGAGCTTGGCCTTGTCGCCGCTGAGGCCGGGGTACAGCTCCAGCCGCTGCTTGAAGCTGACGGTGGACGACAACTGGTGCGACGAGGCCTCGCCCAGCATCAGGCTGCTGCGCGAGAAGCGGGTGTCGGTCTTGCCGGCGATGGTCTGCGGATCGCCGTAGCGGTCGGTCGTGTAGGCGGCGCCGGCCAGCAGATCGAAGCTGGTCTCGGGCGTGCTGATCAGCTTGTAGCCCAGACCGGCGGCCAGCATGCTGCGCAGGTCCAGATCGGCCAGCTTGTCGCCTTCCAGGCCCAGCTTGCCGAAGGCGTACAGGCGCGGCGACAGGTTGAAGTCGTACTGGCCGGCCGCCGACCACTTGTTGGAGGTCGTCTCGTCGATGCCGTTCTGGCGGCTGCGGCCGTAGTTGCTGTTGATGCCGAGCGTGATCTTGTCGGCCGTGGTGGCGCGCACCGCGTCGACACTGAGCAGCAGCGCGCGCGAGCTGGTGTTGCCCGAGGTGTAGGAGAAAGCGGCGGTACCGTTGCCGCGCCACAGGCCGTCGGTCTTGTCGTCGGCGCGGGCGGCCGGCAGGGCCGCCAGCAGGGCCAGGCCCAGCAGCGAGATCGGCAAGGGGCGGGCGTCGGGGCGATGCATCATGGCAATGTCCATCAAGGGAAGGCTGGCGCGCATTCTGGCCAGCCGCTTCGGGCCGTCAGCATCGGGCGCGGGTGGAAATGCGCCTCGGGGATTTCCCGATGCATCCGTTACGGGACGCTGCGGCGGGTGAGCGCTGCGAGCACCAGCAGCGCCGCGCACAGCGCGAACGCGATCGCCGGCCCCCAGGCCAGGCCCAGCACCTGGGCCGGCGCCGGCGTCGCGACCGTCACCACGGTGATGCGGGCCAGCGCGGCGGCGGCCAGGGTGCCCGACAGCGCGCCGCTCATCAGCCCCTCGCGTCCGCTGTGGCCCAGGGCCAGCGCGTCGCTGAAGGCGGCGCACAGCAGCAGCGCCCAGCCGGCGCCGGCGGCCAGTTGCGCTGCGGCCAGCCAGGGCGCGCCGGACGCGAAGGCCGCCGCCGCGGTGGCCAGCATCGCCAGCTCGGCACCGGCGGCCATCGCGCTGGCCGCGCCCAGCCGGCGCGCCAGCACGCCGGCCGGCAGCAGTGCGAGGTTGAAGCCCACCCAGAACAGCGGCAGTACCCAGGGCAGCTCGGCGGCGGCCACGTGGTGCAGCCACAGCGCGGCGCTGGACACCGAGGCATGCCATTGGAAGGCCAGCGCGCCGAGGGCGCAGGCGGCCAGGAAGACCCAGCGCTGTGCCGGCGGCGCCGGCTCGGCGGCCGCCGCGGCCGAACCGCCGGATTGCCGCGCCAGTGCGCGCTCGGCCGCCACCATGCCCAGCGTCAGCGCCGCCAGGCCCAGCGCCGAGAGCACGAAGGGCAGCCGCGGGTCGGCCGCCTTCAGTTGCAGTCCGAGGTAAGGCGCCAGCGCGTTGGCCAGACCGAGGCCGAAGGCGGTGAAGGCCACCATCGCCGGCTGCGCCGGCCGCGCGACGTAGCGGCCCAGCAGCGTCAGCGGCGGCGCGCGCAGCGCGGCGCTGGTCAGCACCCAGACCAGCGTGACGGCGCCGAACAGCAGCGGCGAGCCCTGCGGCGCCGCCCAGGGCAGCGCCAGGAAGGCCAGCGCCGAGACCAGGCTGGCCGCAACCACCGCGCGCCCGATGCGGCCCAGCACGCGCGCGGCGCGGTCGCTGGCCAGGCCGACGGCGAGGTCGGTCAGCACGAAGACGAACTGGTCGGCCGCCAGCAACCAGGGCACCCAGCGCGCCGGCAGCCCGGCCTGCTGCGCCAGCTGCGGCAGGTAGACGACGTAGACGATCCAGCCGAGCGCGAAGAAGAACTGCACCGCGGCCAGGTAGAGCCCGATGCCGCGCATCGCCGCGGTGCCGCCGGCCATCGCCGCCTGCTGCCGCGTCAGGCCGTGGGGTAGCTGCCCGGCAGCAGGATGTTGCGGTCGACGTTGCGCAGCTGCGTGTGTCCGCAGAAGGCCATCGTCAGGTCCAGCTCCTTGTGGATGATCTCCAGCGCCTTGTGCACGCCCGCCTCGCCCATCGCGCCCAGGCCGTAGACCATCGCACGGCCGATGTAGGTGCCGCGCGCGCCCAGGGCCCAGGCCTTGATCACGTCCTGCCCGCTGCGGATGCCGCCGTCCATGTGCACCTCGATCTTCGAGCCGACCTCGGCCGCGATCGCCGGCAGCGCATGGATGCTGGAGTCGGCGCCGTCGAGCTGGCGGCCGCCGTGGTTGCTGACGATCAGCGCGTCGGCGCCGCTGTCGGCGGCCAGCCGCGCGTCCTCCACGTCCTGGATGCCCTTGAGGATCAGCTTGCCGCCCCAGCGCTTCTTGATCCACTCGACGTCGCCCCAGTTCAGCCGCGGGTCGAACTGCTGCGCGGTCCACGCGCCGAGGTTGGCGACGTCGGTCACGTCCTTCACGTGGCCGACGATGTTGCCGAACTGGCGCCGCTTCGTGCCCGCCATCCCCAGGCACCAGCGCGGCTTGGTCAGCAGGTTGATGAGGTTGGCCAGCGTGGGCTTGGGCGGCGCGGCGAGGCCGTTCTTCAGGTCCTTGTGGCGCTGGCCGAGGATCTGCAGGTCCAGCGTCAGCACCAGCGCGTCGCAGCCGGCGGCCTTGGCACGATCGATCAGGCGCTCGATGAAGGCGCGGTCGCGCATCACGTAGAGCTGGAACCAGAACGGCTGCTTCGTCGCCGCGGCCACGTCCTCGATCGAGCAGATGCTCATCGTGCTGAGCGTGAAGCGGATGCCGAACTTCTCGGCGGCGCGTGCGGCGTGGATCTCGCCGTCGGCGTGCTGCATGCCGGTCAGCCCCACCGGCGCGATGGCCACCGGCATGCTGCAGTCGATGCCCACCATCTGCACCGCGGTGCTGCGGTTCTCCAGGTTGACGGCCACGCGCTGGCGCAGCTTGATGGTCTGGAAGTCCGCTTCGTTGGCGCGGTAGGTGCTCTCGGTCCAGCTGCCGGTGTCGGCGTAGTCGTAGAACATGCGCGGCACGCGCTTGCGTGCAAGCTGGCGCAGGTCTTCGACGGTGGTGATGACGGTCATGGGTGGTCTCCTCGCTGCCCATGCTAGCGAGGTTTGCGGCCCCCGCCCGGGGTCGGCCGCGGGGCAAGCCTGCCTATCATCGGCCCGATGGAGCCCGACGACGCCGCCGACCCCCAGCCCACCGTCGCGCCGGCTGTCGGCTGGCAGCGCCCGTTGTGGTTGGCCGCCGGCTGGCTGGCGCTGGCCACCGGCGTGGTGGGCCTCTTCCTGCCGGTGCTGCCGACCACGCCTTTCGTGCTGCTGGCGGCCTTCTGCTTCGCGCGCGGCAGCCCGCGCTGGGAGCGCTGGCTGCTGCGCCATCCGCGCTTCGGGCCGATGGTGCGGGCCTGGCGGGCGCGGCGCGTGATCCCGCTGCGCGCCAAGCAACTGGCCTGGACGATGATGGCCTTGAGCTCGGCCTGGGCCTGGTGGACGCTGCCGGCGCCCTGGTGCTGGGTGCCGGCGGCGTGCTGCCTGGTGACGGCCTTGTGGATGGCGGGGCTGCCGTCGCGCTGAGCGCGCGGACGCTTTCAGCCCTCGCGCGTGAAATCGCGCTCAGTTCTCGTACTCGCCCTTGGGCCGCGGCGGCGGGCGGCGCCGCGGCGTGAAGTTGAGCCTGGCCTCGACGCTGCCGTTGCCGGCCACCGTGGTGCGCACCTGGTCCTGCGCGACGATCTGGTCGGGGTGCCACAGCCGCAGGTCGGCGGCGCCGTCGGGCGCGCCTTGCAGCAGCGCGCGGCCGGCGTTGTCGGTCACCGCGACCCAGGGCGTGGGGTTGACGTAGATGTGGGCCCGCATCGAGCCGTGCAGGTGGCAGCCCACGCCGCTGGCGCCCGGGGCGTCCATCACCAGGTCGGCCGAGGGCGTGCGGCTGCCGCGCGCGGCCGGCAGCCGGAACTCGAAGGTCTTGGCCGGCGCGATCGAGCCCAGCGGCCCGCCGGGCACCGAGCGCACGTGGTGGTCGAAGCGGTCGCGGTTGACGAAGCGCACCGTGGTGCCCAGCGGCACCGCGGTGACGTAGGGCTCGAAGCGGATGTCCTTCTGGATGATCAGCGCCGGCTCGGCGCCCGGCGCAGGCGCCGGGCTGCCGGCCAGCGGCAGCAGTGCGACGACGACGTCGACCGCCGGCTTGCCGTCGGGCGTGGTCACGTAGACCTGCAAGTCGGCCGCCGGCGCGGTGGCCGGCGACAGCAGGGCCAGGCCGGCGAGCAGCGTGCTGCACAGCGCGGGGCGCAAGGCGGGGCCGAAGACGTGGCGGAAGGCGGCGGCGTTCATGGCCGCAATATACGCAGCCGCCGCGCCGTCGGATACGCCTTCAGCGATCGTCGTCGCCGAACAGCGAGGCTTCGGGCCCCGGCGGTGCGCGCTCGCCGCGGCGCGACCCGGTGGCGCGCGCCGGCGACGGCTCGGCCGGGCGCTCGCGCGTCAGGCCGCCGGCGCGCACGCCCAGCAGGCGCAGCCGGCGGCCGAGGTCCACGCGCTTCAGGCACAAGCCCGCGGCTTGGCGGATCGCCGCGGCGTCGGCCGTCGCCTCGGGCAGCGTGAGGTCGCGCGTGACGGTGCGGAAGTCGTCGAAGCGCAGCTTGATGCCGATGGTGCGCCCGCGGTAGGCCTTGCGCTGCAGGTCGGCCGCCACCTGCTGGCACAGGCGCGTGAAGATGGCGCCGAGCTCGGCCTTGTCGGCCACCGCGTGCAGGTCGCGCTCGAAGGTGGTCTCGCGGCTGATCGACACCGGCTCGCTGTGCGTGACCACGGGCCGGTCGTCGATGCCGTGCGCCGCGTCGTGCAGCCAGCGGCCGTAGGCACGGCCGAAGCGCTCGACCAGCACCTCGCGCGGCTGCTGCGCCAGCTCGCCGATGGTCCGGATGCTAAAGGCCGCCAGCTTGGCGCCGGCCTTGGGGCCGATGCCCTTGATGCGCCGCACCGGCAGCGGCCAGATGCGCAGCGGCAGGTCGGCCTCGGACAGCACGGTCAGGCCGTCGGGCTTGTCCAGCTCGCTGGCGATCTTGGACAGCAGCTTGTTGGGCGTGACGCCGATCGAGCAGGTCAGCCCGCCGGTGGCGCTGCGCACGTTGTTGCGGATCTCCTGCGCGATGGCGCGCACGCCGCCGGCGGCGTCGTGGCCCACGGCGTCCTGCGCGCCCGGCAGCTCGCTCAGGTCGATGTAGATCTCGTCGATGCCGCGGTCCTCGATCACCGGCGCCACCTCGGCCACCGCGGCCTTGAACAGGCGCGAGTAGCGGCGGTACTCGTCGAAGTCGGTGGGCAGCAGCACCGCCTGCGGGCACAGCAGCGCCGCCTTCATCAGCCCCATCGCCGAGTTGACGCCGTAGGCCCGCGCCGCGTAGGTGGCGGTGGTGATGACGCCGCGGCCCTTGTAGTCGTGCAGCGTCGCGAAGCGCCGGCTGCCGTCGCTCTGCGGCACCGGCTGGTGGCGCCGGCCGCCGCCGATCACCACCGGCAGGCCCTTCAGCTCCGGATAGCGCAGCAGCTCCACCGACGCATAGAAGGCGTCCATGTCCAGGTGGGCGATCCAGCGGCGGCGCTGCTGCAGCATGGCGCGAGCGTAGCGCCCCAAGCCTGCCGGCCGGCGTCAGCCATTGCCGCGTCGGCAGTGGGCAATGCGAGTACAACCGCCGCATGTCCGCCGACGAATCGCAGATCCACGTCCCGCCGTCGTTCCACGCGGTGCACGCCGACGCGCGCGGCCGGCTGCGCTTGCCGCCGGCCGAGTACCGCGCCCGCTACGAGCTGTGCGAAGACCTCGGCCAGATGCTGACCGAGCGCGCGCAGGCGATCCGCTTCGACCTGGGCGTGACCGAGGCCGACGTGCTGCAGCGCATCGGCCAGGGGCTGCGCGACGAGGCCTCGGGGCTGCTGCCGGGCGAGGCCGAATGGGTGCTGCGCCGGCTGGCGGAACTGCTGGAATGGCCCTGGCCGGCCGACGCCGGCTGATCAGCCGCGGGCCGGCTGGCCGTGTCAGCCCAGCCGCGCCCGGTGCGCCGCGATGCGCGCGCGCACCTGCTCCGGCGCGGTGCCGCCGATCACGTTGCGCGCGTGCATCGAGCCGCGCAGCGTCAGCACCGCGGCCACGTCGGCGCCGATCGACGGCTGCAGCGCCTGCAGCTCGGCCAGCGGCAGCTCGGCCAGGTCCACGCCGCGCTGCAGCGCGATCTTCACCGCGTGCGCCACGGCCTCGTGCGCGTCGCGGAACGGCAGGCCCTTCTTCACCAGGTAGTCGGCCAGGTCGGTGGCGGTGGCATAACCTTTCAACGCCGCGCGCTCCATCGCGTCGGCCTTGACGCGGATGCCGCCCACCATCTCGGCCATGATGCGCAGCGTGTCGGACAGCGTGTCCACGGTGTCGAACAGCGGCTCCTTGTCCTCCTGGTTGTCCTTGTTGTAGGTGAGCGGCTGGCCCTTCATCAGCGTCAGCAGCGCCATCAGGTGGCCCACCACGCGGCCGGTCTTGCCGCGCGCCAGTTCGGCGACGTCGGGATTGCGCTTCTGCGGCATGATCGACGAGCCGGTGCAGTAGCGGTCGGCGAGGTCGATGAAGCCGAAATTCTGGTTCATCCACAGCACGATCTCCTCGGCCAGGCGCGAGACGTGCACCATGCAGATGCTGGCGAAGCTGCTGAACTCGAGCGCGAAGTCGCGGTCGCTCACCGCGTCCAGGCTGTTCTCGCAGAGGCCGTCGAAGCCCAAGGTGCGCGCCACGCGCTCGCGGTCCAGCGGGTAGCTGGTGCCGGCCAGCGCCGCGGCGCCCAGCGGCAGGCGGTTGACGCGCCGGCGCACGTCGGCCAGCCGCTCGGCATCGCGCGCGAACATCTCCACGTAGGCCAGCAAGTGGTGCGCAAAGCTCACCGGCTGCGCCACCTGCAGGTGCGTGAAGCCGGGCATCACGGTCTCGGCATGCGCGGCGGCCAGTTCCACCAGCGCGCGCTGCATCGCGGCCAGCAGCGGCTGCAGGCGGTCGATCTCGCCGCGCAGCCACAGCCGCACGTCGGTGGCCACCTGGTCGTTGCGGCTGCGGCCGGTGTGCAGCCGCTTGCCCGCGTCGCCCACCAGCTGCGTCAGCCTGGCTTCGATATTGAGGTGCACGTCCTCGAGGTCGAGCTTCCATTCGAAGCGGCCCTGCTCGATCTCCTGCGTGATCTGCGCCATGCCGCGCTGGATGTCGGCCAGGTCCTGCGCGCCGATGATGCCTTGCGCGGCCAGCATCTCGGCATGCGCCAGGCTGCCGGCGATGTCGGCGCGCCACAGCCGCTGGTCGAAGCCGACGCTGGCGGTGTAGCGCTTGACCAGCTCGCTCATCGGCTCGGAGAACAGCGCGGACCAGGCTTGGGCCTTGTTGGCCAGGGGATCGGCAGACATCGTGGGCGAAGGGGGCGCAGCAAAAGGGCTGCGTATTATCGGCGGTGCCCTTCGGGCCCCGTGATCGACGCCGCCTTGCAGCGACCCATGAGCGACCCCGACAAACCGCCCAGCGACTTCGCGCCCACCGGCAGCCGCCCGGCCAGCCTGTGGCCCGAGAGCCAGCGCATCAGCGAGTTCCGCAGCACCGCGCAGGCCACCACGCGCTTCGGCGCCGCGGCCGACGATGCGCAGCGCCAGGCGGCGGCTGCCAGCGCCTTCGACGTCTGCCACCCGGCGCTGGGCCTGCGCGCCGTGCTGCTGGTGCAGGCGGTGCTGGCGGTGGCGGTGCTGAGCAGCAGCGACAACGGCGCGCAGTGGCTGGCCCGCCAGGGCGCCGCGGCCTTTGCCGGCACCGCGGGCACGGTGCTGTGGCTGGTGCTGCTGTGCGCGCTGCGGCGCTGGCTGATGCGGCGCCCGCCCGCGCAGCGCGGCGCGCTGATGCTGGCGCTGGGCGCGGCGCTGGCGTTGCTGGTGTGGTGGCCGCTGTGGCTGGCCGGCCTGGCGGGCGACGGCGGCGGGCTGCGGCTGATCGGCCTGCCGCTGGCCGGCGCCGGCTTCGCGGCGCTGCTGTGGGCCTGGCTGGAGCTGCGCGCACGCATCTGGCAGCCGGCCACGTCCGACGCGCGGCTGGCCGAGCTGCAGTCGCGCATCCGCCCGCATTTCCTGTTCAACACGCTCAACACCGCCGTGGCGCTGGTGCGCGTGGACCCGGCGCGCGCCGAGGCGGTGCTGGAGGACTTGTCGGAGCTGTTTCGCGTGGCGCTGGCCGAGGCCGGCAGCTCGGTCTCGCTGGCCGAGGAGGTGGCGCTGGCGCAGCGTTATCTCGCGATCGAGCAGGTGCGCTTCGGCGCGCGGCTGCAGGTGAGCTGGGCGCTGGACCCGCGCACCGACGCCGCGCGGCTGCCGCCGCTGGTGCTGCAGCCGCTGGTGGAAAACGCGGTGCGCCACGGCGTCGAGCCATCGCTGGACGGCGCGCGCATCCGCGTCGAGACCCAGGCCCGCCGCGGCCAGGCGGTGCTGACGGTGCACAACAGCGTCGGCGACGAACCCTCCGCCCCCGGCCACGGCATCGCCTTGCGCAACGTGCGCGAGCGGCTGCGGCTGCTGCACGACGTGGGCGGGCAGTGCGACACCTGGCAGGACGAGCAGGGGTTTCATGCGCGGATCACGGTGCCGTTGTGAAAGCGAGTTAGGTTAGGAGTGTTCCATGACCGTTCTCGGTGGAAGAGCCCGTCCCACGCGGCGCCAATGGTGCGCCGGCGCTGCACTCGCCGCAGGCACGGCGCTGGCCCCGCCGCTCGCAGGCGCATTCGCTGCCGCGAAGCGGATCCTGGTGGTGGGTGGCACTCGCTTTGTCGGCCCGGCCATCGTCGAGCAACTGCTTGCGATGGGCCACGCCGTGACCTTGTTCAATCGGGGGATCACGGCGCCGGACCTGTTCAAGAACATCGAGCGGCTGCGCGGCTTTCGCGATGCTGATCCGAACCAGGAAAACTATGGTGCGCTCGGGCGTCGGCGTTGGGATGCCGTCATCGACGTGTGGCCGTCGGAGCCGGCGATCGCGGAGAACGCCGCGCGCGTCCTGCGCGACCGCACCGATCACTACATCTATGTCTCGTCCATTGCGGCATACGATGCATCGGTTTTTTCTCGACCGAACGCCACCGAGAATGCGCAGTTGCGGGCGTGGGACGAACAGCGGCGCGGCTACAACCGCGGCAAGGCGGAGTGCGAACGGAGAATCGCCGCCGTCGTGCCCGCCGATCGGCTCACGGTCGTTCGGTCCGGGCCCGATCAAGGGACACCGCGACGACGGTGCCGATCTCCTGACTTGGCTGCGCCGGGCCCAGCGCCCCGGTCCGCACATCGGTCCGGGCTCCGGGAAGGACTCGGTTCAACTCGTGGACGTGCGGGACGTCGCGCGACTCATCGGGCTCGTCATCGACCGCGGCGCCATCGGAGCCTTCAACGCCACGGGCCCGGCGACGCCCTTTCGGCGCTTCCTGAACGCTTGTGCAACGGCAGTCGGGGAAGAGGATCGGTTTGTCTGGATGCCCGCCGACTTCCTGGCAACCCATGGGCTCCGCGCCTCGGCAGCAGGCCCTCGCGGCCAGTTTCCGTTCTGGCGGCCCGAACCGAATCTCGCCGGGTTCTACCAGATCAGCAGCGATCGGGCGCTGTCGATCGGCTGGACACGCAGGCCGTTCGAAGAGACGGCGCTGGATACCCTGGCGTTCTTCGCCAGCGGGGATCCCGGGTTCGCCAATCTCACGGACGAACTCACCGCCGATCAGGAGCGTCAGGTCTTAGAGGCCTGGAGTCGCCGGACACCATGAGTCTTGGCTCTGGAGGGGCGATGACCGCCCACCTGCGCTTCGAGCCCCTGCGGCAAGATCCCCCGATCCTGCACGTCAGCGGCGGCAAGCTCAAGTCGTCCGATAGCCGAAGGGCATGCCCATGTCGAACTTCCTCCGATTCAACGGCGCCACCCGGCACGACCCGCAGGTCGACGCCTGGTTCGACGCCCGCCGTCCCGATCTGGGCGCGATCGCGCGCGAGTGGTTCCAGCACATGCGCGGCTGCGGCCCGGACGTGACCGAGCTGCTGCACGACGGCCAGCCCACGGCCTGCGTCGGCGATGCGGCGTTCGGCTACGTCAACGCCTTCACCTCGCACGTCAACATCGGCTTCTTCCACGGCGACGCGCTCGACGATCCCGCGCATCTGCTGCAGGGCAGCGGCAAGTTCATGCGGCACGTCAAGGCCAGGCCGGGGGCGCTGCCCGATGCCGCGGCCTTGCAGGCGTTGGTCCGCGCCGCCCATGCGGACATCAAGGCCAGGCTGCGCGACGAGCCGCTGCCGGCCTCGCCCGGCCGCCGTGCCGTGCGACTCGTCCGTCCCGCGCTCGAACACCTCGGCAGCTACGTCGCCGCGCTGGACCGCGGCTGGTCGGCCGACAACCTGCGCGGCGCGGCCGCGGCCGCCGAGGAACTGGCCCGGATCCGCGCCGACCCCGAGGCCTTCCTTGCCAGCCTGGAGGACCGCGAGGCCAAGGGCCCGGCGGTGCTGTTGCCCGACGGGACGCTGGCGCCGCGCATCCCCGGCTTTCGCCGCTGGATCTGGGATGGCGAGTTCGCCGGCAGCATCGGCTTTCGCTGGCAGCCCGGCACCACCGCGCTGCCGCCGCATTGCCTGGGGCACATCGGCTACGCCGTCGTGCCGTGGAAGCAGCGCAAGGGTTATGCGACGCGCGCGTTGAAGCTGATGCTGGCCGAAGCCAGGGCCGTCGGCCTGCCCTTCGTCGAGGTCACCACCGACCCGGACAACATGGCGTCCCAGCGCGTCATCGAGGCGGCCGGCGGGCGGCTGCATGAACGCTTCATCAAGCCGGCGGCGTTCGGCGGCAAGCCGGGCTTGCGCTATCGAATCATGTTCGAATGAGAACGCGGTCAGCCCACGGTGAGGAACAAGCGCCGTGCCGAATGGCCGAAACGGGAGCCGAAGCCAAGCCGCATGCCGTGCCGGAAAAGAGGGTCGACAATGCGCGTCATCGCCATGCATCCGGAGCCAGCCGTGATCGACGCCCACTCGCTCGTCCGGCCTGGCCATGCGCTTGCCGCCGAGAAAGGCGTGTCGGTGGCTGAAGACGACCTGCCTGTCTCCATCTGGCGGGTGGCTTTCGGCGGAAGCCCAATCCGATGACCCACCCCCTGCGCACCCTGATCGTCGACGACGAGCCTTTGGCCCGTTTGCGCCTGCGCAGCCTGCTGCAGGAGACCGCCGATCCCGCGGTGCAGGTGCTGGCCGAGGCGGCCGATGCCACGTCGGCGCTGGCCTGGCTGAACGATCATCCGGATTGCGATCTCGTACTGCTGGACATCCGCATGCCCGGGCGCGACGGCATGCAGCTGGCCGCGGCGCTGCGCTCGCTGCCGCAGCCGCCGTCGGTGGTGTTCGTCACCGCGCACGGCCACCACGCGCTGCGCGCGTTCGACCTCGATGCCGTGGACTACCTGACCAAGCCGGTGCTGCGCGACCGCCTGCAGGCCGCGCTGCGCCGCGTGCGCCAGCGTCGCTGGCCGGCGGACAACCAGCCGGCGCCGCTGGCCGAGGCGCCGGTGCTGGTGGTGGCCGAGCGCGGCCGCGTGCTGCGCATCCCGGTGGCCGAGGTGCTGGTGCTGAAGGCCGAGCTGAAGTACGTGACGCTGCGCACCGCGACCGCCAGCCACCTGCTGGACGACTCGCTGACCGACCTGGAAAAGCGCCTGGGCCGCGGCTTCATCCGCATCCACCGCAACGCGCTGGTGGCGGCGCACGCGGTGCGCGAGCTGCGCCGCGTGCGCAGCGACGCGGGCACCGATGGTGCTGGAGACGGCGGCGCCGACGAAGGCTGGGCCGTGCGCGTGGCGCCGCTGGACGACTGGCTGCCGGTGTCGCGCCGGCAGCTGGCAGCGGTGCGCGCGGCGCTGGCCGAAGGGTCCTGGCTAACCCCGTAATGACGCCAACAGATCGCCCGTCGTCGCCGCCGCCAGCAGCTCGCGCGTATAGGCCTCCCGCGGGCGGTCGAAGATGTCGGCCACGCTGCCTTGCTCGACGATGCGGCCGGCGTCCATCACGACGATGCGGTCGGCGATCTCCGACACCACCGCGAGGTTGTGCGACACGAACAGGCAGGCGAAGCCGCGCTCGCGCTGCAGCCGCTTGAACAGCGCCAGCACCTGCTGCTGGATCGTCATGTCCAGCGCCGACACCGGCTCGTCGGCGACGACGAAGGCCGGCTCGCGGATCAGCGCGCGGGCGATCGCGACGCGCTGCCGCTGGCCGCCCGACAGCGCGTGCGGAAAGCGCTGCCCCAATCCGTCCAGCCCCACTTCGGCCAGCCAGCGGTCGACGCGCTGCCGCGTCTCGGCGGCCGTGGGTGCCGGCTGCAGGTGGCGCAGCGGCTCGGCCACGATGTCGGCGATGCGCTGGCGCGGGTCCAGCGACGAATACGGGTCCTGGAAGACGAGCTGCGCGTCGAGCCTGAAGCGGCGGCGCTCGGCCGCCGAGGCCTCGGCCAGGTCCTGCCCGCGAAAGCGCACGCGGCCGCCCGCCAGCGGCAGCAGGCCCAGCAGCGCGCGGCCCAGCGTGGTCTTGCCCGATCCCGATCCGCCGACCAGCGCCACCACCTCGCCGGGCTGGACGGCCAGCGACACGCCGTCCACCGCGCGCTTGACCGCCGTGCGCCGCCACGGGCCGCTGCCGGCGAAGTGCACCGCCACGTCTTCGGCGGCAATCACCGGCGCGTCCTCGGCCGGCCGCGGCCGTGGCGGCGCACGGCGGGGCAGGGCGTCGATCAGGCTGCGCGTGTAGGCCTCGCGCGGCGCGGTCAGCACGTCGCGCACGCTGCCGTGCTCGACGACGCGGCCTTGTTGCATCACCGTCACCACGTCGGCGTGGCGCGCCACCAGGCCCAGGTCGTGCGTGATCAGCAGCACCGCGGTGCCGGCGGTGCGCGTCAGCTCGGCCATCAACTCCATCACCTCGCGCTGCGACAGCGAATCCAGCGCGGTGGTGGGCTCGTCGGCGATCAGCAGCCGGGGCTTCAGCAGCATCACCGACGCCAGCATGATGCGCTGTCGCATGCCGCCCGAGAACTGGTGCGGATAGGCCGCCAGGCAAGCCTGCGGGTCGGCGATGCGCACGCGCTGCAGCATCTCGGCGGCCTGTGCGCGCGCCGTGCCGTCGTCCAGCCCGTGGTGCAGCTGCAGCGCCTCGCACAATTGGTCGCCGATGCGCAGTGCCGGGTTCAGCGACACCATCGGCTCCTGGAACACCATGCCGATCGCCGCGCCGCGCAGGCGGCGCAGCGCGGGCTCGGCCAGCGTGCCCAGATCCTGGCCGTCGAAGACGATGCGGCCGCTGTCGGGCTTCAGCGGCGAGGGCAGCAGCCGCAGGATCGAGCGCCCGGCCAGCGTCTTGCCGCTGCCCGATTCGCCCACCAGCGCCAGCACTTGGCCGGCGGGGATCTCGAACGAGACCTGGTCGACGAGCGCGCGGCCGTCGGGGGCGCGGACGGTCAGGGCTTGGACTTGCAGCAGGGGCGGGGTCGATGGCATCGCGTCAGCGGCTGGCATTCCGCGGATCGAAGCGATCCCGCAACGCATCGCCCACCAGGTTGATCCCCAGCATCGTCAGCGCGATGCACACGCCCGGCGCCAGGCCCAGCCAGCTGGCGCTTTCCAGATAGGGGCGGCCGGACGACAGCATGTTGCCCCAGGTGGGCGCCGGCGGCGGCACGCCCAGGCCCAGGAAGCTGAGCGCACTTTCGGACAGGATCACCCAGCCGAACATCGAGGTGGCCAGCACCACCAGCGGCGCCACGCAGTTGGGCAGCACGTGGGCGAAGAGCGTGCGCGCGTGCGAGTTGCCGATGACCTGCGAGGCCTCGACGAACTCCTTCTCGCGCAGCGACAGCACGGTGCCGCGCACCACGCGCGCCGCGGTCGGCGCATAGGCCAGGCCCAGCGCCAGCACGATGCCCCAGCGGTTGGCGCCGACGACCACCATCACGCCCAGCGCCAGCAGGATGCCGGGGAAGGCCAGCAGCGCGTCGTTGAAGACCATCAGCACGCGGTCGGTGCGGCCGCGCAAGTAACCCGCCAGCAAGCCGACCACCACGCCCAGCAGCAGCGCCACCGCCACCGTGCACGCGGCCACCAGCAGGCTGGTGCCGGCGCCGGCCATCAGGCGCGACAGCACGTCGCGGCCGAATTCGTCGGTGCCCAGCCAGAACTGCGCCGAGGGGGGCTTGAGCCGCTGGCGCAGGTTCAGGCCCAGCGGCGGATAAGGCGTCCACAGCAGCGAGGTCAGCGCCATCGCCGCCACCACGGCCAGCAGGCTGCCGCCGATCCAGGCGTTGGCTCTGAACTTCATGTCATGCCGCCTGCACCCGCGGGTCGAACAGCGGATAGCACAAGTCCACCACCAGGTTGACCCCCACGTAGATCACCGCGGTGAACAGCAGGCAGCCCTGCACGACCGGATAGTCGCGCGCGAAGATCGCGTCGACCAGCAGCCGGCCCAACCCGGGAAGCGTGAACACCGTCTCCAGCACCGCGATGCCGCCCAGCAGGTTGCCCAGCACCAGGCCCACCAGCGTCCAGGTGGGCGCAAAGGCGTTGGGCAGCACGTGGCGCAGCAGCACGCGGCGCTCGGCCAGGCCCTTGGCGCGCGCGTGGGTCACGTACTCCAGCCCCAGCACCTCGATCGCGCTGGCGCGCGCCATGCGCGTCAGCACGCCCAGCTCGATCACCGCCAGCGTGATCGTCGGCAGCACCAGGAACGACAGCGCCGCGCGCCAGTCCTCGCTGAACGGCGTGTAGCCCACCACCGGCACCCAGCCCAGCTTGAGCCCCACCACCAGCAGCAGCACCAGCCCCAGCCAGAAGCTGGGGATCGAGAGGAAGAAGGTGGCGATCGTGACCACCACGGTGTCGATCACGCTGTTGTGCTTCCAGGCCGCATACAGGCCCGCGGGCACCGCCAGCAGCACGGCCAGCGCCACCGCCACCAGCACGATCGCGGCGCTGACCTGGAAGCGCGCCAGCAGCAGCGGCAGCACCGGCTCGCCGCTGGTGATGGAGACGCCCAGGTCGCCCTGCAGCACGTGCCACAGCCAGCGGCCGAACTGCAGCGGGATGCTCTCGTCCAGCCCGTACTGCGCGCGCAGGCCGGCCAGCTGCTCGGGCGTGGCGGCGTCGCCCAGGATCAGCAGCGCCGGGTCGCCCGGCACCAGCCGCATCAGCACGAACACCAGCACCGCCACCAGCAGCAGCGTGGGCAGCGTCCACAACAAGCGCCGGCCGACGTAGCCGGCCAGCCCCGCGCCTGCAGCCATGCGCGCGGCCGCCTACGGGTTGCTGCGCAGCGAGACGCCCCACAGCCGCGGCGTGGACAGCGGCCAGCTCTTGTAGCCGCCGACGCCCACGCGCGCGGCGCTGGTGAAGACGGCCGAGTACATGAAGACGGCGGGCACGTCCTCGCGCAGCCTGGCTTCCAGCTTGTCGAAGATCGCCTGGCGCTGGGCGCGGTCGGTGGTCTCGCCGCTGCGCGCGATCAGCTCCAGCGCCTCGGGGTTCTCCCAGACCTTGCGCGGCTGCTTGTCCTTGTTGCCGCTGATCATCTCGAACGACAGCGAGGGATCCAGCCGCGCCGAATAGGTGAAGGCCATCGCCTGGTAGTCGCCCTTGGTATAACGGTCCAAGAGCGTGGCCCATTCCAGCACTTCGACCTCGAAGTTGATGCCGGCCTCCTTGGCCATGCCCTGCGTCAGCACCGCGATGTTGAAGACGCTGTTGTAGCGCTTGGTGGCCAGCAGCTTGATGGGCTGGCCCTTGTAGCCGGCTTCGGCCAGCAGCTTCCGGGCGTGCGCCAGGTCGCGCTTGGGCAGCGCCGCCTGCGCGCCCTTGTACCAGGCGCTGGGCGTGGGCATCACCGAGCGGCTGGGCTTGGCGTTGCCGGTGGTGACGGCGGCCACCAGCTCGGGCAGGTCCAGCGACAGCGCCACCGCGCGGCGGATGCGCACGTCCTTCAGCAGCGGGTCGCGCGTCTGGAACAGCAGGCCCTGCAGGTCCATGGTGGCGGCCGAATCCATCACCAGGTCCTTGCGCGCCTTGTATTCGGCCTCGTCCTCGTCGTTGATGTCGTAGATGAGGTCGATGCCGCCGGACAGCAGCGCCGCCTTGGCGGCCGACGCATCGGGGATCACGACGAAGCGCACCCTGGGCACCAGCGCCGTCTTGTTGCCGGTGTTGCCGTCGCGCGCGCCGGGCAGCGCGGCGTATTGCTCATTGCGCAGCAGTTCGACGTACTGGCCGCGCCGCCATTCGCCCAGCTTGAAGGGGCCGGTGCCGATCGGCTCCTTCCACTTGCCGTCGGCGCCGATCGAGTCCTTGTGCGTGACGGCGGCGGCGCCGCAGTCGGCGCGCGCCAGCGTGGCCAGGAACAGCGCCGCCGGCTTCTCCAGCGTGTAGACCACGGTCTGCGCGTCGGGCGCCTGCACGTTCAGCACCTTGGCGACGCCGCGGCCGTCGAACTCCGGCAGGCAGCGCCAGTTGGCGGCCGGCTGCATGTAGCGGTTCCACGAAGCCAGCACGTCCTGCGCCGTCAGCGGCGCGCCGTTGTGGAAGCGCACGCCGGGGCGCAGCTTGAAGGTGTAGACGCGGCCGTCCTTCGAGACGTCGATGCTCTGCGCCAGCAGCGGGCTGACCGTGGCGTCCTCGCGGTAGGCCACCAGGCCTTCCACCACGTGCAGCATCACCGAATCGGTGTTGGCGTCGCGGTTGAAGCCGGGGTCGGTGGAGCGGATGTCGGCGTTGAGCCGCACGCGCAGCGTGCCGGGCTGGGACTGGGGTTGGGCCAGCGCGGGCGCGTTCGCGGCCAGCAGGCCCGCCAGCAGCGCCGCGGAGGCGGCGGCAAGGGTCTTCGTGCGCATCGTGTTCAAGCCTCCATCTCCAGCCGGTATTCGGTGAACTGCCGGTTCAGCGCCGGCAGCATCGCCACGTCCATCACGCCCAGCGCCGGCTCCATCACCACCATCGCGACCGAGGCCGACAGGTTGCTGCTGGTGTTCAGCCGGGGCGGCCGGCACACCGACCAGGGCGTCGCGAAGTCGTCGAACAGCGCGGCCTTCACGTCGTCGCGCGTCAGGCGGCCGATCTGCGGCTCGACGAGCTGGCGCACGCGCAGGTCGCGGTACAGCGAATCGGGCGTGGTCGCGATGCCGGTGTCCTTCAGCTTGGCCAGCGCCACCGGGCTCTGGAAGTGGTTGGCGTGCACGATCACGCCGCGCTTGGCGTGCACCTGGAAGGTCTCGTCGGGCGCGCATTCGAAGTCGATCGCGATGCCGCCGGCGTGCGACACCATCACGTTGTTCGACGCCGACTTCGGCGTCGCGTAGACGATGCGCATCGCCAGCGCCAGGTGCTGCTGCTCCAGCGCCTTGCGCCGCAGCAGCGCCAGCGGCACGCCGAGCTGGCGGTAGTCGCGGTCGGACTCCAGGTAGTTGGCGGTGATCGCGATGCCCGCGGCGTTGAAGCCCGAGCGCGCCAGGCCGCCGGCCTCGGTGAAGGTCAGCAGGTCGGGCCCGTCGTCGCGCTGCACGTGCATCACGACGGCGGTCTCGGCGCATTCGACCTTCCAGTCCCAGTTCTGCGCGTGGATCACGCGGCCGGCCGCGGTGGCCGGCGGCAGCGCGACGATGCCGGTGCAGCCGTCGGGGTCGATCGCGGCATTGCCTTGCGACGCCTTGCGGCGGCGGTCGGCGAGCTTCAGCACCTCGGTGCGGGCGTTGAGCATCACCACCGCGGCCGGGTCGACGGCAGCGCCTTCGGCGATGCCGCGCATCTCGTCGACGAAGCGCGGCTCGAACGCGGCGATCGTCGGCTCGTACTCGGCGACGATGGCTTGGATCTCGGGCCAGCGAAGCTGCAGTTTTTCGAGCTGCGCGCCGTAGTGCTCGATGCCGCGGCGGATGCGCGCGGCGGCCTGCTCGCCGTACTGGCGGCCGCGCTCGCGCGGGCTGCCGCCGATGCGGATGAAGGGCGCCGGTTCGGGCGGGGGGATAAGGGACATGGGCAGTGGGCAGGGCAGCAGCTTTCCGGTAAAGTGTATTTTGTGATTCTGAAAAAATCCACTGCTGCCGATGCCGCCGCGCCGACCGCGCTGCACCTGGAGCTGGCGGCGCGCATCGGCCAGCTCGCGCGCGAGGCCGCGCTGCGCCCCGGCACGCGGCTCAACGAGAACCGGCTGGCGCAGCAGCTGGGCGTCTCGCGCACGCCGGTGCGCGCGGCGCTGCGGCAGTTGCAGGCGCAGGGCTTCGTCGCGCGGCGGCCGTACCGCGGCGTGGAGCTGGTGGCGCTGCCGCCGGCCGCGCGCGCCGCGGCCGAGCCCGAGCCGGCACCGGAAGACGCGCTGCTGCTGCGCATCGCGCGCGACCGCGGCCGAGCGCTGCTGGCCGACGACATGTCCGAGCAGGCGCTGATGCAGCGCTACGGTGCCAGCCGCCTCGTGCTGCGCCAGGCGCTGGAGCGGCTGGCCGAGCTGGGCATGGTCGAGCGCAAGTCCGGCTACGGCTGGCGCTTCCGCTACGACGTGTTCGACGCCGCGGCGCGGCAGGAGAGCTATCGCTTCCGCATGACGCTGGAGCCGGCGGCGCTGCGCGAGCCGGGCTACCGCTTGGCGCCGGAATGGATCGCGCAGATGCGCGAACGCCACGAGGCGTCGCTCAACCGCCGCTGGACCGAGGCCGCCAGCATCGCGTTCTTCGAGATGAACGCCGCCTTCCACGAGGGCCTGGTCGCCGGCTCGGGCAACCGCTTCTTCGTGCTGGCCATCCAGCGCCAGAACCGGCTGCGCCGGCTGTCCAACTACGACTGGAAGCACGGCCGCGAGCGCGTGGAGGTCAACTGCCGCGAGCACCTGGAGATCCTGTCGCGGCTGGAGGCCGGCGACCAGGAGCTGGCGGCGCTGCTGCTGCACCGCCACCTGGACCTGGCGAGCCGGCTGCGCTCGGCGCAGCCCGCCGCGGCCTGAACTTTCGGTGCAGGAAATGCAGGCCGACCCTGCGCCGCCGTCAACGTCGCTCTGGCAGGCCACCGCGGTGCCGGCGCCTGCGCTGCGGCCGCCGCTGCAGGGCGGCGCTGAAACCGAGGTCGCGATCGTCGGCGCCGGCTTCGCGGGCCTGAGCACCGCGCTGCACCTGGCCGAGCGCGGCGTCGCGGTCACGGTGCTGGAAGCAGGCGCGGTGGGCGAGGGCGCGTCGGGCCGCTGCGGCGGCCATCTGCTGTACGGCGGGCGGCTGAGCGAAGCCGAGTCGCTGCATTGTTTCGGTTCTGAAGCGGGCGGCCGCCTGCACGCCTTCGGCGCGCGTGCGGCCGACGAGGCGTTTGCGCTGATCGAGCGGCTCAAGCTGCGCTGCGATGCCGACCGCGCCGGCTCGATCTACGCGGCCGATTCCGACGCCGGCCTGGCCGAAGCGCGGCACAAGTTCAAGGCGCTGCAGGCGGCCGGTGTGCCGGCGCGCTGGCTGGACCGCGATGCGATCATGCAGACCATCGGCTCTGCCGCCTATCGGGGCGGCTATCTCAACCCCAAGGCCGGCGGTGTGCAGCCGCTGAGCCTGGTGCGCGAGCTGGCGCGCGCGGCGCAGGCGGCCGGCGCCCACATCCACCCGCAGACGCCGGCGCTGGCGCTTCAGCGCCAAGGCAGCGGCTGGCGATTGCGCACGCCCGCCGGCTGGCTGGACGCGCGCCGCGTGCTGCTGGCCACCAACGCGCAAGGGCCTGCCGCCGCGCTGTGGCCGGCGCTGCGGCGCACGGTGCTGCCGGTGTGGAGCTTCCAGGCCGCGACCGCGCCGCTGCCCGACGCGGCCGGCGTGCTGCCCGGCCGCCCGGTGGTGTCCGACACGCGCCGGCTGCTGAACTACTTCCGCCGCGATGCCGCGGGCCGCTTGGTGATGGGTGGCAAGGGCACGCTGGCGGGGCCGCGCGGCCCGGACTCGTTCGCGCTGCAGCGGCAGACGATCGCGCGGCTGTTCCCGGCGCTGGCCGATCAGCCCTTGCCGTTCTGCTGGGGCGGCCGCGTCTCGGTCACGCTGCAACGGCGGCCGCGGCTGTTCGCTTTCGATGGCGCGCACACCGTGCTGGCCAGCGTGGCCTGCAACGGCAAGGGCCTGGCCTGGAACCTGGCGCTAGGCCCCGTGCTGGCTGACGCACTGACCGGCACGGCGATCGACGCCTTGCCGCTGCCGCCGCCCGAGCCGGCGCGCGCGATTCCGTTGCACGCGCTGCGGCCGCTGTACGCCGCGGCCGGCACCGCGTGGCTGCGCTGGCAGGATGGCCGCGACGACCGCCGCCGCCGCCCGGCACCGATCCCTGGAGCTTGACGATGAACGACATCACCCCCGATCCGCTGGGCGCCGCCTTCTGGCTGCCCTTCACCGCGCAGCGCCAGTTCCGCGAGCAGCCGCTGCTGTTCAGCGCCGCCCAGGGCATGCACTACGTCACCGCCGGCGGTCGCCGCGTGCTGGACGCGATGGCCGGGCTGTGGTGCTGCAACGCCGGCCACGGCCATCCGCGCATCGCCGAAGCGATCTGCAGCGCGGCGCGGCAACTGGACTTCGTCTCGTCGTTCCGCATGAGCCACCGCTCCGCGTTCCAACTCGCCGACGCGCTGGCCGCCATCGCGCCGCCGGGCATGGGACACGTGTTCTTCACCAACTCGGGCTCCGAGGCGGTGGACACCGCGCTGAAGATCGCGCGCGCCTACCACCAGGTGCGCGGCGACGGGCGGCGCGTCAAGCTGATCGGCCGCGCCAAGGGCTACCACGGCATGGGCTGGGGCGGGCTGTCGGTGTCGGGCATCGCGCGCCACAAGCGCGACTTCGGCCCGCTGCTGCCGGAGACCGCGCACCTGCCGCTGCCTTACGGCGCGGCGTCGCGCTTCTCGCGCGGCCAGGCTGTTGAAGGAGCGGGTTATGCCGACGCGCTGGAGCAGCTGCTGCTGGTCCATGACCCCGGCACCGTGGCCGCGGTGATCGTCGAGCCGGTCACCGGCTCGGGCGGCGTCTACCCGCCGCCGCAGGGCTACCTGCAGCGCCTGCGCGAGCTGTGCACGCGGCACGGCATCCTGCTGATCTTCGACGAGGTGATCACCGGCTTCAGCCGCCTGGGCGCGCCGTTCGCGGCGCAGGCCTTCGGCGTGGCACCCGACCTGCTGTGCGGCGCCAAGGGCCTGAGCAACGGCGCGGTGCCGATGGGCGCGGTGCTGGCCAGCAGCGCGGTGCACCAGGCCTTCATGGCTGGCGACCCGGCGACGATCGAGCTGTTCCACGGCTACACCTATTCGGCGCACCCGCTGGCCTGCGCCGCGGCGCTGGCGACGCTGGCGGTGCACGCCGACGAAGACCTGGCCGGCCGCGTGCGCCGGCTTGCTCCGTCATGGGAAACGGCCGCGCACGGCCTGCGCGACGCGCCGCACGTGGCCGACATCCGCAACATCGGGTTGCTGGCCGCGGTCGACCTGCAGCCGCGCGCCGGGGCGGCCGGTGCAAGAGGCAACGACGTCCACCGCCTGTGCCTGGACGCCGGCGTGCTGCTGCGCAACTCGGGCGACACGCTGCTGCTGTCGCCGCCGCTGGTGATCAGCGAGGCGCAGATCGAGCAGGTCTTCGCCACGCTGCGCCGCGCGCTGCAGCAAGTGACGTGAAACGTCAGCCGGTGTTGCGCAGGCCT
Organism: Rubrivivax sp.; assembly: GCA_047602205.1. Taxonomy (GTDB): domain Bacteria; phylum Pseudomonadota; class Gammaproteobacteria; order Burkholderiales; family Burkholderiaceae_C; genus Rubrivivax. Next base: position 5,021,607 of record JASGHX010000001.1, read on the forward strand.
GCGGCGATGCCGTTGATCGACAGGTGGATGCCGCGCTTCAGGCGCTCCACCGCGGGATCGGCCTCGCGGCGCTGGCGGTAGCGGCGCAGCAGCTCGGCCTGCAGGTGGTTCAGCGGGTCCAGGTAGGGGAAGCGGTGCGCGATCGAGCGCGCCAGCGCCGGGTTGCTCTGCAGCCGCCCGGTCTCGCCGGTGATCAGCGCCAGCGCCTCGTTGGCGCGCTCCCACTCGGCGCGGATGGCGCCGAAGATGCGCTTGGCCAGCTTGCCGTCCTCCACCAGTTCGACGTAGCGCATCGCGATGCGCAGGTCGCTCTTGGCCAGCACCATGTCCAGGTTGGACAGCAGCGTGCGGAAGAAGGGCCATTGCTTGTGCATGCGGCGCAGCAGCTCGAGCTGCGCGTCGCGGTCGCCGTCCTGCAGGAAGGCCTGCACCGCCGAGCCGAAGCCGCACCAGCCCGGCAGCGCGACGCGGCACTGGCCCCAGCTGAAGCTCCAGGGAATGGCGCGCAAGTCCTCGATCGCACGCGTGGCCTTGCGTGAGGCCGGGCGCGAGCCGATGTTCAGCTCGGCGATCTCGCGGATCGGCGTCGCGGCGAAGAAGTAGTCGGTGAAGCCCGGCGTCTCGTAGACCAGCCGGCGGTAGGCGGCGAAGCTGGCGTCGCTCAAGCGCGCCGCGGCGTCGAGGAAGGCCTTGGGCGCGCTCTTCGTCGGATGCAGCAGCGTGGCCTCCAGCGTCGCGGCCACCAGCGTCTCCAGGTTGCGGCGGCCGATCTCGGGGTTGGCGTACTTGCTGCCGATCACCTCGCCTTGCTCGGTCAGCCGGATCTGGCCTTTCACCGTGCCCGGCGGTTGCGCCAGGATGGCCTGGTAGCTGGGACCACCGCCGCGGCCCACGGTGCCGCCGCGGCCGTGGAACAGCCGCAGCCGGATGCCGTCAGCCGCCTGCATGCCGTCGAACAGCGCCACCAGCGCGGTCTCGGCGCGGTACAGCTCCCAGTTGCTGGTGAAGAAGCCGCCGTCCTTGTTGCTGTCGCTGTAGCCCAGCATCACGTCCTGCTCGGCGCCGCTTCTCACCACCATCGCGCGGATGCCGGGCAGCGCGTAGAACTCGCGCATGATGGGCTCGGCGCGGCGCAGGTCGGCGATGGTCTCGAACAGCGGCACGACGATCAGGTCGTTGCGCGCGTCGTCGTCCAGCGTGCCGTGCAGCAGGCCGCATTCCTTCTGCAGCAGCAGCACTTCCAGCAGGTCGCTCACGTCCTCGGTGTGGCTGATGATGCAATGGCGCAGCGCCTGGCGGCCGTAGCGCTGCAGCGCCGCGGCCGCGGTCTCGAAGATCTCCAGCTCGCTGCGCGCCAGCTCGCCGTAGGCGGCGCCGCGCACGCGCAGCGGGCGCGCATCGTTCAGCAGCCGCAGCAGCAGCGCGCGGCGCGCGGCCTCGTCCAGCGACGAATAGTCGGGCGCGATGCGCGCCGTGCGCAGCAGCTCGGCCAGCACGGCCTCGTGCTGGTCGGAGCTTTGCCGCAGGTCCAGCGTCGCCAGGTGGAAGCCGAAGACCTGCACCGCGCGCAGCAGCGGCGCCAGCCGCGGGCCGATCAGCGCCTGCGCGTGGTTGGCGGAAAGCGACGCCTCGACCACGCCCAGGTCGGCCGCCAGCTCGGCGGCGTCGGCATAGGGGTTCTGCGGCGCGACGGCGTGGCGCAGCGCCTCGGTGCCGGTCAGCGCCTGCAGCGTGGCGGCCAGGCGTGCGTAGATGCCGATCAGTGCGCGGCGGTAGGGCTCGTCCTCGCGGTGCACGCTGTGGTCGGGCGAGCGCTCGGCCAGCGCCTGCATCGCCGGCGTCACCGACGACAGCACGGCCGATACCGACAGCTCGGCGCCCAGCTCGTGCACCTCGGTCAGGTAGAAGCGCAAGGCCACCTCGGCCTGCCGCGCCAGCGCGTGGCGCAGCGTGGCGGCGGTGACGTTGGGGTTGCCGTCGCGGTCGCCGCCGATCCATTGGCCCATGCGCAGGAAGGGCGCCACCGGGTGGCCGGGCAGCGCGCGCTCGATCTCGCGGTACAGGCGCGGGATCTCGCGCAGGAAGGTGCTCTGGTAGTAGCTGAGCGCGTTCTCGATCTCGTCGGCCACGGTCAGCTTTGCGGTGCGCAGCATGCGCGTCTGCCAGAGCTGGGTGACGCGGGCGCGGATCAGCTCCTCGTTGTCAGCCAGCGCCGGCGGCGTGCGCAGCTCGTCGCGCTGGCTCACCAGCTCGGCGATCGCGCGCTCGGCGTCGAGGATGCTCTTGCGCTGCACCTCGGTGGGGTGCGCCGTCAGCACCGGCGAGATGTAGGCGCTGGCCAGCACCTCGGCGATGTCGTCGGCGCGCAGGTCGGCGCGGTGCAACCGCTCGAAGGCCACGGCCAGCGACCCCTCCTGCTGGTGGCCTTCGCGCTCGTGCGCGAGGCGGCGGCGCACGTGGTGGCGGTCTTCGGCAATGTTGGCCAGGTGGCTGAAGTAGCTGAAGGCGCGGATCACCGTCACCGTCTGGTCGGCTGAGAGGTTCTTCAGCAGCCGGTCCAGCACGCGGCCGGCGCTGGCGTCGGCCTTCAGCCGGTAGGCCACCGAGAGCTGGCGGATGCGCTCGATCAGCTCGAAGGCGGGCTTGCCTTCCTGCTCGCGGATGACGTCGCCCAGGATGCGGCCCAGTAACCGGATATCCTCGACCAGCGGCTTGTTCTTGGCGGCAGCATCGTCGTCCACCCGGGCGCGGCGGCCCGGCTTGGGGTGGGCGGAGGGGCGGTCTGGGCGGCTGCGGCTGGGCATGGCGGAGGCTCGGTGGCTGTAACCAGGTTACCAATTCTGCACGCAAGCGGCATGCCCGGCCAGCGCGCCGAGGGCACTGGCGATAATCGAATGATGAGTTCGAGCACCATCATCGCCACCCGCGAAAGCCGCCTGGCCCTGTGGCAGGCCGAGCACGTGCGCGGCCTGCTGCAGCGCCTGGGCCTGCAGGTCGAGCTGCTGGGCATGACCACCCGCGGCGACCAGATCCTGGACCGCGCGTTGTCCAAGGTGGGCGGCAAGGGCTTGTTCGTGAAGGAGCTGGAGACGGCGCTGGAAGAGGGCCGCGCACACCTGGCCGTGCATTCGCTGAAGGACGTGCCGATGGAGCTGCCGCCCGGCTTCGTGCTGGCCGCGGTGCTGGAGCGCGAGGACCCGCGCGATGCCTTCGTCTCCAACCGCTACGCCGCGCTGGCGGACCTGCCGCAGGGCGCGGTGGTCGGCACCAGCAGCCTGCGCCGCGTGGTGCAGTTGCTGGCCGAGCGGCCCGACCTGCGCATCGAGCCGCTGCGCGGCAACCTCGACACGCGGCTGCGCAAGCTGGACGACGGCGGCTTCGACGCCATCGTGCTGGCCGCCGCGGGCCTGAAGCGCCTGGGCCTGGCCTCGCGCATCCGCGCCTGCTTCGAGGTCGGCCGCATGATCCCGGCCGCCGGCCAGGGCGCTTTAGGCATCGAGGTGCGCGAGGACAACGATGCGCTGCGCCGGACGCTGTCCGCCCTGGTGCATCGCCCCACCTGGCTGGCCGCGCACGCCGAGCGCGCGGTGTCGCGCGCGCTGGGCGGCAGCTGCAGCATGCCGCTGGCCGCGCACGCGGTGTGGCAAGGCGACCAGTTGCGCATCGAGGCCGCGCTGGGCCATGGCACCGAGCCCGCGCAGCCGCTGCTGCGCGCGCGGCGTCAGGCCGCGGTGGCCGACGAGGCCGCCGCCACCGCCCTGGGCGAGCAGGCTGCGGCCGACTTGCAGTCCGCCGGTGCCGGGCGTTATCTGCCCCCGGCCTGACGGGCCGAGGCCGCCGCCATGCGGGTGATCGTCACCCGGCCGATCGCCCAGGCCCGGCCCTGGGTGCAGGCGTTGCAGGCCCTGGGCCTCGACGCGGTGGCGCTGCCCTTGATCGCGATCGAGCCCGTCGAGCGCGGCCCGATCGCGGCGGCCTGGTCGCAACTGGACGGCGCGGCGCTGGCGATGTTCGTCAGCCCCAACGCGGTGCAGCACTTTTTCGACGCCCGGCCGCCGGACCAGGCCTGGCCTGCCGCGACGCTGGCCGGGTCGACCGGCCCCGGCACCAGCGCCGCGTTGCGCGCGGCCGGCATCGCCGACGCGCAGCTCGTCGAGCCGCCGGCCGCTGGCCCTTTCGACACCGAGACCCTGTGGCAGCAGCGCCTGCAGCAGCGGCCCTGGCAGGGCCGGCGCGTGCTGATCGTGCGCGGCGACGGCGGCCGCGACTGGCTGGCGCAGACGCTGCGCGCCGCCGGTGCGCAGGTGGATTTCGTCACCGCCTACCGGCGCCGCGCGCCGGTGCTCGACCGCGCGCTGGTGGACGCCGCGCTGCAGGCGCCGGGGGCGCACTGCTGGCACTTCAGCAGCAGCGAGGCCATCGCCCACCTGCTGGCCGCCGTGCCCGGCGCCGACTGGCGCCGCAGCCGCGCCGAGGCCACGCACCCGCGCATCGCCGAGCGGGCGCGGCGCGCCGGCTTCGGCCGCGTGGGCCTGGTGGGCGTGGGCGCGGAAGACCTCGCGGCCCGCCTGCGCGCGGAGCGGGCGGAAAGCGGCAAGGGCGCGTCGATAGAATCGCCACCCCTGTGAGCGACACCTCTTCGCCCCTGCCGTCCCCGGGCCCTGAGCCGGCATCGCCGCCGGCCGTGCCCCTGCCGGTGATCGTCCCCGCCGCGCCGCCCGCAGGCCCGGGGCCCGGCCGCTGGATCGCCACCGGCGGCGCCGTGCTGGCGGCGCTGGCCGCGGCGGCGCTGGTGATGGCCTGGAGCACCCAGCAGCGCGTGAAGGCGCTGGAGACCGAGCTCGTCAAGCGCCAGCAGGACAGCGGCGCCCAGGCCGCCGAGGCCCAGTTGCTGGCCCGTCAAGCGCAGGAGGGCGTGCACGACGGTGCCGCCAAGCTGGCGCTGCTGGAAGCGCGCGTCGCCGAGACCAGCCTGCAGCGATCGCAGATCGAAGACCTGCTGCAGTCGATGGCGCGCTCGCGCGACGAGAACGTGCTGGCCGACGTCGAAGCCGCGGTGCGCGTCGCGCAGCAGCAAAGCGCGATCACCGGCAGCGCCGATGCGCTGGTCACCACGCTCAAGCAGGTGGACGAGCGTTTGTCGCGTTATGCCCAGCCGCGGCTGGAGCGCGTGCGCCGCGCCGTCGCGCAGGACCTGGAGAAGGCGCGCGCCGCCGGCGCCACCGACATCCCGCTGCTGAGCGTCCGGCTCGACGAGGTGATCCGCCAGGTCGACGAGCTGCCGCTGCTGGCGGCGGTGGACCGCCGCGGCGCGCAGCGCACGCCGGCGCCGGCGCGGCCGGCCTCGGCGGCATCGGCCGCGGCCGAAGGCTGGAGCGACGGCCTCGGCACGCGCTGGCGCGAGATGCTGGACCACGCCTTGGCCGAGGCGCGCGCGCTGGTGCGCGTGACCCGCATCGACGTGCCCGAGGCCATGCTGGTGGCGCCCGAGCAGGCCTTCTTCCTGCGCGAGAACCTCAAGCTGCGCCTGCTCAACGCGCGGCTGGCGCTGCTGTCGCGGCAGTTCGACATCGCGCAGTCCGACCTGCGCGACGCGCAGTCGGCGCTGGAGCGCTACTTCGACCGCAGCTCCCGCCGCGTGACTGCCGCGCTGGACGGCGTGCGCCAGATCTCGGCCCAGGCGCGCACCGTGACGGTGCCGCGGCCCGACGCCACGCTGGCGGCGATCGCCGCCGCCAACGCGGGACGCTGAAGCGCCGCCGCCAGCGCCGTCCATGCGCAGCATCATCTGGCTCGTGCTCCTGTGCGTGGTGGCCGTCGTGGCCGCCACCACGCTGGGCAGCAACGACGGCCTGGTCACCATCTACTGGGCCGGCTGGCGCACCGAGCTGTCGCTGAACCTCTTCCTGATCCTGCTGGCCCTGGTCTGCGCGCTGCTGTTCTCGGCGGCGCAGGCCATGCGCTCGCTGCTGAGCCTGCCCGAGCGCGCCAGCGAATGGCGCGCGCTGCGCCGCGAGCGCGCCGCGCAGGCCGCGCTGCGCGAGGCGCAGGCCGAGTACTTCAGCGCCCGCTACTCGCGCGCGCACAAGGCGGCGCTGCGCGCGCTGGCGCTGCGTGACGACTCGCCGCAGCTGCAGGACGACGCCGAGTTCGGCGTGCTGGCGCAACTGCTGGCTGCCGCCAGCCTGCACCGCCTGCAGGACCGCAGCCGCCGCGACGCGGTGATGCAGTCGCTGTTCCAGGGCATGCGCCGCGGCGGCGGCCACGGCGCCGAGGACGGCGCGCGGCTGCTGGCTGCCGAATGGGCCATCGACGACCGCGACGCCCCGCGGGCCGCCGAGCTGCTGGACCAGTTGCCCGCCGGCGTGGCGCGCCGCACGCAGGCGCTGCGCCTCAAGCTGCAAGCCAGCCGCCTGCAGCGCCAGCCGCTGCAGGCGCTGCACACCGCGCGGCTGCTGGCCAAGCACCAGGGCTTCACGCCGATCGCGGCGCGCGGCCTGCTGCGCTCACTGGCGGCCGAGGCCATCGACGACTGCCACGACCTGCACCAGTTGCAGCGCCTGTGGCAGCAGCTCGACGCCGCCGACCGCGCCGACGCCAGCGTGGCCGCGCGCGCCGCCGCACGCGCCGGCCGCCTGGGGTCGAACGCCGACGCACGTGAATGGTTGCGACCTTTCTGGGACCGCCTGGGCGAACTGGACCGCGACGACCGCGAGGCCGTCGCGCTGGCGCTGTTCGACGCCGCGCCGGGCATCGAGCACGAATGGCTGCCGCGCCTGGAAGCCGCGCTGGAGACCCAGGGCCACGACAACGCCGTCGTCGCCGCGGTGGGCATGGCCTTCGCCGACCGCCAGTTGTGGGGCAAGGCGCGCAAGTTGCTGGAGCAAAGCGCCGCTGCCGCCACGCTGCCGCTGCGCGCGCGCCGCCGCGCCTGGCGTGCGCTGGCGCAAATGGCCCGCGAAGCCGGCGACGACGCCCGCGCCCAGGACTGCGAACGCGCCGCCGCGGCGCTGGAGTGACGGCGCTGCCCCCCGTGATATAGTGCGAGGCTCCGCGCGGCTGTAGCTCAGTTGGATAGAGTACTTGGCTACGAACCAAGGGGTCGTGGGTTCGAATCCTGCCAGCCGCGCCAGAACATCGTTCTAGAACAACGGGTCAGCTCCAGAAGGGCTGACCCGTTTTTCTTTCCTGACGTCCGTTCCTGCGGCTCAGGGGTAAACGCAGCGGTAGACAGATCGGCGGCCTGAGCCGCCGAAGGCCGGCCGGATGCAGGTTCAAGTCGGCCATGGCCGCGACCGATATCCCCTTGCGCAGTCCGCGTTCGGCATGGACCCCAAAACCATCATCTTCGTGCTCGCCATGCACCTGCTGTGCATGGGAGGGCTGTTCGCGCTGATCGGCCGCTACATGCCGCGCGACAGCGGCCTGGCATCGTTTGCCGCCGGCGGGCTGATCTTCGGCTCGGCCTATGCGCTGCGCCTGGCCATCGGGCTGGGGTCGGCGTGGCTGATACACGCGGTGCTGGATGCGGCGATGGTGCTGGCGGCATCGCTGGTCGTCAACGGCCTGCGCCAGTTCGTCGGCCGGCGGTCCCTGCCCGGGCGGACGTTGGCGTTCGCGGCGCTCGCCTTCCTGGCCCTGCACGCGGGCACGATGTCGGCGTTCGGTGAATACGGGCGCTATGTGCTGCTGAACACGACACTGGCGCTGGTCTACCTGTCGCTGTCGCTGTCGGCCCTGGGCTCGCGGCGGCGCAGCGGGCCGGAACTGAACCTGCCGCTGTGCGTGCTGGCTGCGCTGACGGGCACGCTCGGCCTGTCCACGCTGGCGCGCGCGGGGGTGATCGCCGTGCAGGGGCCGGCGGCGGTCTATGCCGGCCCGTTCGCGCAGGCCTACTACACCTTCGCCTCGATGCACACCGTGCTGCTGGCACCCGTGCTGCTGTGGATGGTGTTCACGCGGCTGAACCGGCAGTTGGCGAGGCAGGCCGCGCACGACCCGATGACCTGGCTGCTGAACCGCCAGGGGCTGGACGATGCGCTGCACTGCCACTTCGGCGCCCCCCAACGGGCGCCGATCACGCTGCTGCAGGTCGACATCGACCATTTCAAGCGCGTCAACGACCAGCACGGCCACGCTGCCGGCGACGCCGTGATCAAGCAGGTGGCCGAACGGCTGTCGCACAGCGTCAGGGCGGGTGACATCGTCGCCCGCACCGGCGGCGAGGAGTTCCTGGTCGGCTGCATCGGGGTCGATGCGGATGCCGCGCTGGCGCTGGCCGAGCGGCTGCGCCAGGCGGTGGCCGAAGCGCGCATGCCGCTGCCGGGCAGCCAGCAGACGCTGGCCTGCACCGTCAGCATCGGGGTTTCGCGGCCCTGCCATCACTTGCGCGACTGGGAAGCCGCCTTCCGCGAAGCCGACCACGCGCTCTACGCCGCCAAGCAGGACGGGCGCAACCGCGTCCACGCCGCAGCCCTTGCTCGCCCGCCCGGCCGCGCGGGGGATGCCGCGCCGCGCAGCGAACACGGCATCGGTGCCCGTCTTGGGCCTGCCTGACCTGCAACCCGGATTGCTTGAGCAGCGGGCCCTCGACGCTGCGTTGTATCGCCTGCAGCACGGGCGTAGCGAGTTCAGGCCGCGCCGCCAGCAGCATGCGCAGCGACAGCGCCTGTTGCCTCACCGGCACATGCGGGATCAGGCCATCGGCGAGCTGCCCCACGGTCTGCGCCATGCGCTGCGCGCCTCAACCCGTTCGCCGGCGCCGCGGCTGCGAGGGCGGCGCCATGCGTGCTTCGGCCAGGTTCCGCACGATGGTGACGAAGCTGCGCATGGCCGGCGTCGGCACCACCTGGCGCGAGCGCAGGATGCCAGGCGTGCGCACGGGAGTGGGGTGGACGAGCGGTATCGTGCGCAACGCGGCGTCGGCCCGCACCGCGTTGACGCCGACGATGGTGGCGGCGCCGCTGCGCGACACCAGGTCGAGCATGGGCGACAGCGTGTTCATCTCGGCGCACACCACCGGCTCGGCCCCGGCGGCGCGAAAGCACGCGTCGAGCATGACGCGCGTCGCGAAGCTGCGCGGCAGCAGCACCAGCCGTTGCCCGTGCAGCTCGACCATGCGCAGCCGCTGCCGCGACGCGAAGGGATGCGAGGTGCCGACCGCCAGCACCATCTCCTCGCTGCGCAGCGGCTGGAAGGCCAGCTCGTCGGGCTCGGTTGGGCGATAGGCGATCCCGAGATCGAGCTCGCCGCCCTTCAGCCGCTCGCGGATCACGTCGGCCGAAAGCTCCTCCACTAACACCCGCGCATCGGGGTGCCGCGCCTGGAACAGGACCACGCACTCCGGGATCAGGCCGAGGTTGATCGTGTTGGTGGCGCCGATGCGCAGTTCGCGCCTCAGCGGGTCCGACTGACGGCGCAGCGCGACCAACCCGTCGTCGACCTCGCGCAGCGCGGCTTGCGCGTACTGCAGGAACACGCTCCCGGCGGCCGTCAGCGTGATCCGGCGCGAGCTGCGATCGAACAACACGTAGCCGAGGTTTTCCTCGAGCTGGCGGACTTGGTGCGACAACGTCGACTGGGTGACGTGCACCTGCTCGGCGGCCCGCGTGAAGTTGCGGCACTCGGCGAGCGCGACCAGGTAGCGCAGGTGTCGTAGTTCCATGGAACGGAAGGCTGGCTGGGGCGGTTGGCGCCATCTTGCCATCGATGCCATCGATCGAAGTCATCGACACTCATCACTTCCTCGTCGCGTGCGGTCGGCCTATTCTGAAGCTTGGATCTGGCGCAACGGACCCTCGCAGAAGGGGACGCCACATCGAACGAGGAGACAACATGAGCAAGCTGGAAGACCAGAAGAACGTCATGTCGCGCCGCGGCATGCTGACGACGAGCGCGCTGTCGAGCGTCGTCGCATTCGCCGCGGGCTGCGGCGCGGGCGGCTCCGGGCCCGCCGATGCGAACTGCGACCCATCTGCCGCGACCGACGACGGTGCCGACCTGGTGCTCATCAACGGCAGGATCCATACGATGGACGGCACCAGCCGGGTCGTCACGTCGGTCGCCGTGAAGAACAAGCGCTTCGCCTCGGTCGGAGACGACGCGCAGGCGCGCAACCCGAAGGCAACCGTCGTGGACCTCGGCGGCCGCACCGTGATCCCCGGAATCGTCGAAGCCCACGTCCACATCGTGAGCCTGGCCAACCGCGTCGGCTACCACACGCCGATCGAGACGACGAGCACGATCGTCGAGTTGCAGCAGGTCCTGGCGCGCCGCCGTGCCGGCGGCGTACCCGAAGGCCAATGGATCACCGCCATGGGCGGCTGGCACCCCAACCAGTTCACCGACGTGCGCCGCATGCCGACGCGGAGCGAACTGGACGCCGCCGTGTCCGACCGCCCGGTGATCCTGTTCCGCCAGTTCACGGGGCCGTGCGTCGTCAACAGCATGGCCAAGGCCTGGCTCGAAACCGTGACCTCGCCGCTTGCCGGCCCGGTGGCGGTCGGCGACGACGGCACGATCGCCGCCAACCTGCCCTCCACCACCGCCCTCTACCACCTGCGCGTGCGGCAGACGTTCGATGACAAGGTGCGCAGCACACTGGACGCGATGGCGTTCTCGGCCTCGGTCGGCGTCACCGCGCACCTCGACGAGACGCTGTTCCCGACGCCCGGACCGCTGCAGCCGACGCAAGCACTGTCCAACCTCGACCAGTACAAGATGTACGACTCGTGGCTGCACCTGCACCGGCAGGAACGCTCATTCGTGCGGCTGCAGATGAACTTCCTGCAGAACCAGAACGATCCGGCGCTGCCCGAGCTGCACGAACGCCTGCGCAACCAGTTCCAGTTCTTCGGCGATCCGATGATGATGACCGGCTCGATCGGTGAGTGGGCGGCGCCCATCGGGGCCGGCGCGGTTTGGCAAGAAGCCCAGCGCGTCGTTGCGCAGGCGCAGTGGCGCAACGAGAACGCCGTGAGCACCCTCGCCCAGCTCGAGCAGGTGGTCTCCGCCTACGAGGCGTGCGATGCCGAATTCGGCATCAAGGGTCTGCGCTGGATGGTGCACCACGTACCGTTCGTCACCCCCGAGTTGTTGACCCGCCTCAAGAACCTCGAGGCGGCCGTGCAGATGGCGGCGTTCCGCTGGGTCTCCTCGGGCGCCACCGACACTGCGGTCGGGCCCTCGTTCCGCACCATCGTCGACCACGGCATCAAGACCGGCATCCACGGCGACGGCGTGCACATCGCGCCGCTCAACCCTTTCACGCACATCTACTACGCGGTGACCGGCCTCAATTCGTTCGGCGTACAGGTCAACGCCGGCCAGCAGCTCACGCGCGAGGAGGCGCTGCGGCTCTTCACCCGCGAGAACGCCTGGTTCCTGCGCATGGAAGACAAGATCGGCAGCATCGAGAACGGGAAGCTGGCCGACCTGCTCGTGCTCGATCGCGACTACTTCAGCGTGCCAGCGGTGGAGATCCCCAAGGTGCGGCCGGTGCTGACGCTGGTCGACGGCGTCATCGTGCACGAGACCGGCGCCCTCGGCACGCACGGCGGCACTCGTCGCGACTATGCCCTGCAGACCGACTCCCGCGGTCGTTGGGATTGACATCCCGTGGACGCCTCCGGCGGGCCTTCAGCGCGCCTTCGTCGTTGAGCAGCCGAGTCCTCCCGTCAGTTGGACGACGCGATCCAGATCCCCACGCCGACGGCTGCCGAGCCCAGCAGCAGGGCAGGCCGGCGGTGCCGGCGACGATGGCTGCCATGAACAGCGCCCCCGTGCCCATGCCGAAGCATGCATAGCCCAGCGCGCTCGAACGGGCGATGAGCGGGCGCGACAGAATCGTGTATAGCGCCATCGATGACATCGCGGCCAGCATCATCAAGTCGCCTTTCCCTGCTTGTGCCGGGGCGGTCCCGAGGCCGGCGTAGAGGCTGAGCGCGACGCCCGCGAAAGCCATCGAAACTCCCGCGATCTTGCGCGGCGTGACGGCTTCGCGCCGAAGGGCCGCGGCGATGAGCATCGTCATGGCCGGCAGGGTGGCGATGGCCAGCGCGCCGCGCGCGGCGGTCGTATACGTCAGCGCGCGCGCAAAAGCGACGAAGAAGCCGCCGTAGAACATGATGCCCAGGGCGGCGGCAGCCCAGGCGTCCCGCCGCGCCGGCCACGGCTTGCGCAACACCAGCGCAACCGGCAGCAGGAGCAGCCCGGCAATGCCGAACCGGAACAGGGTCACGACGACCGGATCCATGTCGGCCACGGCATAGCGCGTGACTGCCGTGGCCATGCCACCGATGAAGCTGGAGGCGATGCCGGCCAGGATGCCCGAGGTTTCACGTTGGTCCACGCCGTGATTCTGCGAATCCATTCATGCCAGCAGGCGGCATGTTTCCGGTGCACACTGAGCTCGCCCATGCGTGCCGGCTTCACCCATTCGGAAGCATCATTGCCATCCCCGATGAACCTGCATCCCATCCGACTGCGGCCCGGCGCCGATCTGCGCGCGTCGATCGAGCAGCTGGCGGCCCGGCTCCAGCATCGATCGGGATTCGTCGTGTCCGGCATCGGCAGCCTGACGGTGGCCCGGCTTCGCATGGCAGGCGAAGCGGACGAGCGGCTGGTTCAGGGCCCGCTCGAGATCATCTCCCTAGCAGGCTCGGTATCGCCCGATGGCGCCCACCTCCACATGTCCGTCGCGGATGCCGCCGGCACCGTGCTGGGCGGGCATGTCTGCCCGGGCTGCGAAGTCAGGACGACCGCCGAATTGCTCGTGGCCGAGCTGCCGGGCTTCCAGTTATCCCGCGAGTTCGACGCCGGCACCGGCTTCAAGGAACTCGTGATCCGCCCGGTCCGCCAGGATCCGTTGCTGCCATAGCGGCCGCACGAGGACGCCTGGGCCGCCTTGCCCGTGCACGCGGCGAGAATCCTCGCTCGGCATCTTCGGGGAGCAAGTTCGTGGCATGGGTCTTGTTGGTCGTGGCGGGTCTGCTCGAAGTGGGTTGGGCGATCGGCCTGAAGTACACGGAAGGCTTCACGAGGTGGTGGCCGAGCGTCTTCACGCTGGCCGCCATGCTCGGCAGCGTGGTGCTCCTGGGCGTCGCCATGAAGTCGCTGCCCGTGGGCACGTCGTATGCCATCTGGGTCGGCGTCGGGGCGGTTGGAACGGCCATTCTCGGCATCGTGCTGTTCGGCGAGCCGGCCAACGCCGGCCGCCTGCTGAGCCTGGGGCTCATCGTGGCAGGCATCGTCGGGCTCAAGCTGGCCACGCCTGCGTAGCCGCCCCGCGCCAGCCGCCTACGGCGCGATCGTCACCCGCACGTCGGCCGGCGGCGCAAAGTAGGGCGCCGAGCTGACCAGCAGGTCGGCGCCGGCGCGGGCATAGGCCAGGGCGTTGTCGGCGGTCACGCCGCCGGCCGGGGCCAGCAGCGGATGGAAGCCGTTCGATTCCAGCGTTATTCGCAGCGCGGCCAGCGCTTCAGGGCTGAAGCGCTCGAGCTGCAGTACCTCGGCGCCGGCGGCGGCGGCCAGCAGCGCGTCGTCGGCGCTGCCCACCTCGACCACCAGCTTCTTCTCGGGTTGTGACGCGCGCAGCGCGGCCAGGCGCCGCGGCAGCTCGTCGCGGGCGATGAAGCCGCGGTGTTCGGGAAACACCAGCAGCGTCTCCGACAGGCCCAGCCGGTGCATCACCGCGCCGCCGGCCCACACGGCGCGCGCCGCCAGCGCGCGGCCGCCGGGCCAGTTCTTGCGGGTGCAGGCCAGCGGCTGCGCGAACCCCTGCGCGCGCAGCAGGCCGACGATGTGCGCCGCCGCGCCGGCCACGCCGCTGGCGGCTTCCACCGCCGTCTGCGCGATCTTCCAGGCCAGCAGCAGCGCGCCGGCGCCGCCGCGGGCTTCGAGCAGCAGCTCGTCTGGCGCGGCGTCGCGGCCGCTGGCCACCCGCACGCCGGCCTGCGCGCCGCACAGCTCGAAGAGCCGCGCCGCCTCTTCGATCGCCGCCACGCGTATCGCGCGCCGCGCGTGGAAGCGCGCCACGCCGGGCTGCTGCGCCAAGCCCAGCGCGCGGCTGGTCAGGTCGCCGTGCGGCGCGTCTTCGTGCAGCCAGCGCAGCAGTTCGGCGTCGGGCAGGCGTTCCATCGGCAGCGGCTCCTCGATCGGCTACATCAGCGCCACGCCCTTGACCTGGGCGTACAGCGGTTCGCCCGGGCGCAGCGCCAGGGCCTCGAAGCTCTTGCGGGTGATGCGGGACAGCAGCCGCGGGCCTGCGGCACCATCAACGCTGGCCGCGGCGGCGGCGCAGTCGCCGAGGCTGAGCTGCAGCAGCACCGTGCCGTGGTCGAGCTGCAGATCGTCCAGCCGCGCCGGCAGCACGTTGACGATGCTGGTCTGCTGCGGCCACTGGCGCGTCACGCTGACGTCGCGCGCCAGCACGCGGGCGCGCACGGTGCTGCCCACCGCGGCGGGGCTGGCGCCCACCCATAACGACAGGCCGGCGCCGCCGGCGCCGAAGCCGATCCGCGTCAGCGCGTAGCCGGGGTCGTGGGCCTGCACCTGCGCCTCGATCACCACGCCGGCGTCGTCGCTGCGCGCCAGCGGCAGGTCGGGCCGGGCCAGCAGCTCGGCCAGCGGGCCCGCCGCCAGCACGCGGCCTTCCTGCATCAGCACCAAGTGGTCGGCCAGGCGCGCCACCTCGTCCATCGCGTGGCTGACGTAGACGATGGGCAGCGCCAGCTCGCGCTGCAGCCGCTCCAGGTAGGGCAGGATCTCGGCCTTGCGCGGCGCGTCCAGCGCGGCCAGCGGCTCGTCCAGCAGCAGCAGCTCGGGCGCGGTGGCCAGCGCGCGGGCGATGGCCACGCGCTGGCGCTCGCCGCCGGACAAGGTGTCGGGCCGGCGGTTCATCAGCGCGGCGATGCCCAGCAGCTCGACCACCGCGTCCAGCGCCACGCGCTCGGCGCTGCCGGGGCTGCGGCGGCGGCCGTAGGCCAGGTTGCCGGCCACGCTCAGGTGCGGGAACAGCGCCGCCTCCTGGATCACGTAGCCGATGGCGCGGCGGTGCGTGGGCACGAAGACGCCGGCTGCGTCGTCCTGCCATACGGTGCCGCCCAGCGCGACGCGGCCCTGCCCGCGCTCCAGCCCGGCCAGCGCGCGCAGCAGCGTGGTCTTGCCGCAGCCCGAAGGGCCGAACAGCGCGCTGACGCCTTCGCCGGGCAGGCGCAGGTCCACGTCCAGCGCGAAGCCGGCGCGGGCCAGCCGCAGACGGGCTTCGATCATGCGGCCGTGGCCGGCCGCCGCCGCCGGTTGAGCATGGACAGCGACACCAGCACCAGCAGCGCGAACACCACCATGCCGGCCGCCAGGCGGTGGGCGGCGCCGAACTCGGTGGCCTCCACGTGCTCGTAGATGGCCACCGACAGCACGCGCGTGGCGCCGGGGATGTTGCCGCCGATCATCAGCACGACGCCGAACTCGCCCACCGTGTGCGCGAAGCCCAGCACGCTGGCCGTCAGCAGCCCCGGGCGCGCCAGCGGCAGCGCCACGCTGAAGAAGCGGTCCAGCGCGCCGGCGCGCAGCGTGGCGGCGGCTTCCAGCGTGCGCTCGGGGATGGCCTCGAAGGCCTGCTGCAGCGGTTGCACGACGAAGGGCATCGAATAGATCACCGAGCCCAGCACCAGGCCGCTGAACGTGAACGGCAGCCGCCCCAGCCCCAGCGCCTGCGTGAACTGCCCCACGGGCCCGTGCGGGCCCATCAGCAGCAGCAGGTAGAAGCCCAGCACCGACGGCGGCAGCACCAGCGGCAGCGCCACCAGCGAGGCCGCCAGCGGCTTGACGCGCGAGCGCGTGCGCGCCAGCCACCAGGCAACGGGCGTGCCGACGATCAGCAGCAGGATCGTGGTCAGCGCCGCCAGCTCGGCGGTCAGGCGCACGGCAACCCAGTCGGCGCTGCTCATCGCGTGCGGCCGCCGCTCAGCGGTAGCCGTAGGACGCGATGACTTCCTTGGCCGGCGCCGACTTCAGGTAGTCCAGCAGCGCGGCGGCGGCGGGGTTCTTCTCGCCGGCCTTCAGCAGCACGGCGTCCTGCCGGATCTCGCCGTACATCGACTGCGGCACGCGCCACATCGAGCCCTGCGCCGGCTTGCCCGGCACCGCCACCTGCGACAGCGCGACGAAGCCCAGCTCGGCGTTGCCGCTGGCCACGAACTGGTAGGCCTGGGCGATGCTGTCGCCGGTGACGAGCTTGGGCGTCAGCGCGTCGGCCAGGCCCTTGGCCTTGATGACCTCCACGCCCGCGGCGCCGTAGGGCGCGATCTTCGGGTTGGCGATCGCGATCTTGCTGAACTTGCCGCTGGCGAGCACGGCGCCCTGGTCGTCCACCAGGCCCGGCTGCGCGCTCCACAGCACGAGCTGGCCGATCGCATAGGTGAAGTTGCTGCCGGCCACGCCCTGGCCTTCGGCCACGAGCTTCTTCGGCGTCTCGTCGTCGGCGGCGATCAGCACCTCGAAGGGCGCGCCGCCGGCGACGATCTGCGTGTAGAACTTGCCGGTGGCGCCGGCCGAGGACTTGACGACGTGGCCGGTGGCCGCGGTGAAGCTTTCGGCGATCTTGGCCAGCGGGCCGGCGAAGTTGGCCGCCACGGCGACCACCACTTCGCCCGCCAGCGCGGCTTGGGCCGCCAGGGTGCCCAGGGCCAGAGCGGCGGCGGCGATCAGGGTGCGTTTTTTCATCGGTGCTTCTCCAAAGGAAGGTGGGTGGGGGTGGGGTTCGATCTCAGTCGACGACGGCCAGGATCACGCTGGACACCTTGAAGGCGGCGCAGGCCCGCAGGCCTTCGGCCAGCGCCAGGTTGTCCAGCGATTCGCGGGTGATCACGGCGCAGGCGCTGCGGCCCTGGCCCAGGTCCAGCGTGACCTCGGCATTGACCGGGCCGCTGACGATGCGCTGCACCGTGCCCCACAGCCGGTTGCGCGCGCTGATGCGCAGCGTCTCGTCGGTCAGCAGCAGCAGCGACGAGGACTTGACCAGCGCGATCACCTCGCTGCCGATCGCCAGGCCGAGCTGCTCGGCCGATTCGCGCGTGACGACGGCGGCGATCTCCAGGCCTTCGTCCACGTGCACCAGCACCTCGAAGTCGACCGCGCTCTCGCGCAGGCCGCTGACGCGGCCGGCGAACTGGTTGCGTGCGCTGGTGCGCACCGTCATGCGCCGCAGCAGGCGGCGGAAGGCCGGCACGTCGCCGCCGGGCTCAGTGGCGAAGCGCTCGGCCAGGCGGTCCAGCACGGCCTGGTACTCGGCCTGTACCGCGCGGTACATCGCCACCACGCGGCGGCCGTGGTCGGTGAGGCGCGTGCCGCCGCCGGCGCGGCCGCCGGTGCTGCGCTCCACCAGCGGCTGGTCGGCCAGGTTGTTCATCGCGTCCACCGCGTCCCAGGCCGCCTTGTACGACAGCGGCACGTGCTTGGCGGCCTGCGAGATCGAGCCGTGGCGCTCGATCTGCTCCAGCAGCCGCACCCGCGTGTCGCCCAGGAAGGCGCCCAGGTCGGTGCTGACCTCCAGGTGGCCGGTGAGCCGGGGCACGGCGTGGCGGGGCTTCATGGCTATGGCGTCGACGATATAGCGAAGGCCGGCTCACGGACCCGGCCGCCGGCGGCCGGGCCGGCGTGATGGTTGACGGTAGATAGAGGGCCGGCCGATGATGGCCGGATCGACCCAGCCGACCCGCCGACGAGCGTCGTATTGTCGTCGATATAACGAAACTCCGGACCAAAACCCCATGAAGATCAGTGCACGCAACCAGTTCCAGGGCCGCATCACGCGGCTGACGCACGGCCCCATCAACAGCGAGGTGGCGATCGCGCTGCCCGGCGGCGACGAACTGGTGGCCGTGGTCACCACCACCAGCGCGCGCGACCTCGGCCTGGCGGTGGGCGGCACCGCGACGGCCATCGTCAAGGCGCCCTGGGTCATCGTCGTCGCCGGCGAGGGGGGCCTGCGCTTCTCGGCGCGCAACCAGTGGCGCGGCACCGTCAGCGCCGTCAAGCCCGGCGCGGTGAACGCCGACGTGGCGATCGCGCTGCCCGGCGGCGCGGTGGTGCACGCGGTGATCACGCTGGACGCGCTGGCCGAGCTGGGCCTGGCGGTGGGCACACCGGCCCGCGCCATCGTCAAGGCCAGCCACGTGGTGCTGGCGGTCTGATTGCTCGGCCTTTCTTCGCGTGCTGAAGCCCCCGGCGGGGGGGCCTGCGCATGCGAAGAACGACCGATCAAAGCGCACCGGAGACGGCCGGCGCGGTTGGATCAGCGCGCCGTCTCTGTCAACGGCCGCACCGCCGGCAGCACCAGGCGCTGCCGGCCGGGCTCGGGCGCGGCGAGCGGCTGCACCTCGCGCAGCGTGGCCAGGCAGCGGCGCGCCAGCTGCTGGTAGTAGGCGGTGGCCTCGCGCTTGCGCTGGACCTCGCCGTCGCTCAGCTCGCGCAGCACGCGGGCCGGCGTGCCGACGCTCAGGGTGCGCGGCGGCAGCCGGGTGCCGGCGGGCACGAAGGCGCAGGCCGCCACCATCGCCTGCGCGCCGACCTCGGCCTCGTCCATCACGACGGCCTTCATGCCCACCAGCGCGTCGCGGCGCACGGTGCAGCCGTGCAGCACGGCGCCGTGGCCGATGTGGCCGTTCTCCTCCACCACCATCTCGTGGTTCGGAAAGCTGTGCAGCACGCAGCCGTCCTGCACGTTGCTGCCGGCTTGCAGCACGATGCGCCCGAAGTCGCCGCGCAGGCTGGCGCAGGGGCCGACGTAGCAGCCGGCGCCGATGACGACGTCGCCGATCAGCACCGCGCTCGGGTGCACGTAGGCCGTGGGGTCGACCACGGGGGCCAGGCCGTCGATCTCGTAGCAGGGCATGGGTTCGCCGATCCGTTCGATGATGATGTCGTCAATGGCCGCCGAGGTAGGCTTCCTGCACCTGCTCGTTGCGGCGCACCGCCTCGGGCGTGCCGCTGGCCAGCACGCTGCCGTCGACCATCACGGTGATGCGGTCGGCGACGCGGAACACGGCGTCCATGTCGTGCTCGACCAGCAGGATCGCGCGGCCGCGCTTGAGGCCTTGCAGCAGCTCCAGCATGCGCTCGGTCTCCTCGGCGCCCATGCCGGCCAGCGGTTCGTCGAGCAGCAGCACCTCGGGCGCGGTGGCCAGGCACATCGCGATCTCGAGCTGGCGCTTGCGCCCGTGCGACAAGGCGCCGGCCGTCACCTCCAGATGCTCGGCCAGCCCGACCGAGGCCGCCGCTTCGTGGGCGCTGGCGTTGCTGTCGGCGCAGCGGCCGGCGGCCTGCCACCAGGCCCAGGGCCGCTGCCAGCGCGACTGGCCGGCCAGCCGGCAGTTCTCCAGCACGCTGAACTCGGGGTAGATGGTGTTGCGCTGGTAGCTGCGGCCCAGGCCGGCGCGGGCGCGGCGCGGCTGCGGCCAGCCGGTCACGTCGCGCCCCAGCAGCTCGATGCGGCCGGCCGAAGGCGGCAGCTCGCCCGACAGCATGTTGATCAGGGTCGACTTGCCGGCGCCGTTGGTGCCGATCACCGCGTGCACCGTGCCGCGCTGCAGCTCGATCGAGACGCCGGACACCGCCACCAGTCCGCCCCAGCGGCGCGTCAGGCCGCTGCAGCGCAGCAGCACCTCATCGGCCGTTGCCGCCGCGGTCTCGCCGTTCATGGCACCGCTCCGGCGCTGCCGCGCGGCTGGCGCCCGAGCAGCGCCTCGCGCCATTGCCGCGGCAGCCCCACCAGCCCGCGCGGCAGCAGCGCCACGGCGGCGATGATGGTCAGGCCCAGCCCCAGGTTCCAGTGCCGGGCCAGCGCGCCCCAGATGGCCTCGGACTTGAACAGCTCCTGCAGCAGGGCGAAGGCGAAGGCGCCGATCAGCGCGCCGCGCAGGTGGCCCAGGCCGCCGAGGATGATCATCACCAGCAGCGCGCCCGACAGGTGCCAGCTCAGCAGCTCGGGGTTGACGAAGCCGTCCTTCACCGCGAACAGGAAGCCGCTCAGGCCTGCGATGCCGCCCGACAGGGTGAAGGCCGCCAGCTTGTACGGGTAGGTGGAGAAGCCGGTGGCGCGCATGCGCTGCTCGTTGACGCGGATGCCGGCCAGCGCGCGCCCGAAGCGCGAGCGCAGCAGCAGCGCCAGGAACACGAACATCGCGGCCAGCAGCGCCAGCGTCAGGCCGTAGACCGCCAGCGGCCGCCCCAGGTCCAGCCCCAGCAGCAGCGGCGGCTGGGTCAGGTAGATGCCGTCGGTGCCGCCGCCCAGCGGCGTGTCGTGCACCACGTAATAGGCCATCTGCGCGAACGCCAGTGTCACCATGATGAAGTAGGCGCCGCGCGTGCGCAGGCTCAGGGCGCCCACCGCCAGCGCGTACAGCGCAGCGGCGGCCACGCTGGCCGGCAGCAGCCACAGCGCCGACGGCGCCGCCTCGGCGCGGCCGGCCAGCAGCACCGCCACGTAGGCGCCGATGCCGAAGAACGCCGCCTGCCCGAAGCACACCAGCCCGGTGCTGCCGACCAGCAGTTCCAGGCTCAGCGCCGCCAGCGCGTAGATCATGGTCTTGGTGACGAGGTCGATGCCGAACGAGCCGCCGGCCAGCGGGTACAGCGCCAGCGCCGCGAACACCGCGGCGACGAACCAGGTGCGGGACGAGGCGTTCATCTCATCCGGCCCGAAAGAGGCCATCCGGTTTCCACAGCAGGATCAGCGCCATCAGCACGTACACCAGCACGCCGGCGGCCTGCGGCAGCAGCACCTTGCCGAAGGTGTCGACGGTGCCGATCAGCAGCGCCGCCAGCAGCGCGCCGCGCACCGAGCCGATGCCGCCGATCACCACCACCACGAAGCAGACGATCAGCACCTGGTTGCCCATGCCCGGGTACACCGACGACACCGGCGCCGCCACCATGCCGGCCAGCACCGCGATGGCCACGCCGGCCGCGAACACCACGCGGTACAGGAACTGGATGTCGATGCCCAGCGACTGCACCATCTCGCGGTTGCCGGCGCCGGCGCGGATCATCATGCCCAGCCGCGTGCGCGCGAACACGAACCACATCGCCAGCGCCAGCGCGAGGCACACCGCCGAGATGAACAGCCGGTAGACCGGGTAGGTCATCACCTCGCCCAGCGGCAGCGTGCCGGCCAGCCAGGGCGGCGGCGCCACGCCGTGCACGTCGTCGCCCACCAGGATGCTGCGCAGCTCCTCGAAGACCAAGATCAGCCCGTAGGTCATCAGCACCTGCTGCAGGTGCTCGCGCTGGTACAGGTAGCTGAAGAACACCCATTCCAGCCCGTAGCCCAGCGCCACCGCCAGCGCCACGCCCACCGCCAGCGTGGCGAAGAAGCCGCCGCCGAACGTGGCCGCGACCACGGGCGCCAGCGCGAAGGCCATGTAGGCGCCGATCATGTAGAAGCTGCCGTGCGCCAGGTTGATGACGCCCATGATGCCGAAAATCAGCGTCAGCCCCGAGGCCACCAGGAACAGCAGCAGCCCGTACTGCAGCGAGTTCAGCAGCTGGATCAGGAAGGTGGCGAGGTCCATCGCGGCGGCCGGGAGCTCACTGCATCCTGCAGCCGCGGCCGGGATCGGCCAGGGCCTTCGAGGCCACGCTCACCACCTTGTTCTCCTTGCCCGCCACCTGGCGCAGGTACAGGTCCTGCACCGGGTTGTGGCTGGCCGACAGCGTGAAGGGCCCGCGCGGGCTGTCGATGCGGGCCTTGCGCAGCGCGGCGGCGAAGTCGGCCGTGCGTTTGGTGTCGCCGCGCACCGCGGCCAGGCCGATGCCCAGCATCTGCGCCGCGTCGTAGCCCTGCACCGCATAGACGTCGGGCTGCAGCTTGAAGGCCTTGGCGTAGGCCAGCCGGAAGGCGTTGTCGCGCGCGGTGTTCAGCGAGTCGGCGTAGTGCAGCGAGGTCATCACGCCTTCGGCGTCGGCGCCCTGGGCCTCCAGCGTGCCGTCGGTCAGGAAGCCAGTGCCGTACAGCGGGATGCTCTTCTTCAGCCCGGCGCCGGCATAGTCCTTGACGAACTTGACCGCGCCGCCGCCGGCGAAGAACGAGAACACCGCGTCGGGCCGCGCCGCGGCGATCTCGGTCAGCAAGGCCTGGAACTCCACGTTGGGGAAGGGCAGGCTCAGCTCCTTGGCCACCTTGCCGCCGCCTTTCTCGAAGGCCTCCTTGAAGCCGCGCACCATCTCGTCGCCGGCGGCGTACTTCCAGGTGATGGAGATGGCGTTCTTGTGGCCCTTGGCGGCCATCACCTGGCCCATCGCGTAGCCGGTCTGCCAGTTGCTGAAGCTGCTGCGGAAGATGTTGGGCGCGCACATCGCGCCGGTGACGGCGTCGGCGCCGGCGTTGGGCACGATCAGCAGCGTGCCCGACTCCTTGGCCACCTTGGCCATCGCCATCGCCACGCCCGAGTGCACGGTGCCCACCAGCACGTCGACCTGGTCGCGCTTGATCAGCTTGTTGACGTTGTCCACCGCCTTGGCGGGGTCGGACTCGTCGTCGACCTTGAAGTACTCGATCTCGCGCCCGCCGAGCCTGCCGCCTTGCTCGGCCACGTAGAGCTTGAAGCCGTTCTCGATGGCGTTGCCGAGCGCCGTGTAGGTGCCGGTGAACGGCAGCATCAGGCCCACGCGCAGCTTGGGCGTGCCTTGCTGTGCCCACGCGGGCGGCGCGGCGGCCAGCGCGGCGGCCGCGAGGGCGGTGGCGATCAGGGAGCGTGTCATCAGCGGGTCTCCTTCGATGGGGGTGGGGATGCGGCTTCGCGCTCGCGCAGGCGGAAGCGCTGGATCTTGCCGGTGGCGGTCTTGGGCAGCTCGGCCACGAACTCGATCGAGCGCGGGTACTTGTAGGGCGCCAGCCGGTCCTTGACGAAGGCCTTCAGCGCGGCCTCGTCGGCGGACTCGCCGGCCTTCAGCACGACGAAGGCCTTGGTCTTGATCAGCCCTTCGGCGTCGGCCACGCCGATCACGGCGGCCTCCAGCACCGCGGGGTGCTGCACCAGCGTGGCTTCCACCTCGAAGGGGCTGACGTAGATGCCGCTGACCTTGAGCATGTCGTCGCTGCGGCCGCTGTAGGTGTAGCTGCCGTCTTCGTTGCGCACGTACTTGTCGCCGCTCCTGGTCCAGTCGCCCTGGAAGGTCTCGCGCGTGCGCTCGCGGTTGCCCCAGTACATCAGCGCCGCCGACGGGCCGCGGATGTACAGGTCGCCGGGCTCGCCGGGCGCGGGCTCGGCGCCGCCTTCGCCGCGCAGCTCGATGCCGTAGCCCGGCACCGGCCAGCCGGTGCTGCCGTAGCGCACGCGCTCGGGCCGGTTGGACAGGAAGATGTGCAGCATCTCGGTGCTGCCGATGCCGTCGACGATGACGATGCCGAAGGCGCGCTCGAAGCGCTCGCCGATCTCGGCCGGCAGCGCCTCGCCGGCCGACGAGGCCAGGCGCAGCGCGAGCCCGTCGCGCCCGGGCAACTGCGGGTGCGCCAGCATGCCGGCGTAGCCGGTGGGGGCGCCGTAGAAGACGGTGGGCTTGAGCCCCGGCGCACCATTGGCCTCGCCGGCCCAACGCTTGAAGACAGCCTCCGGCGTCGGCCGCTCGGCCATCAGCAGTGTGGTCGCGCCCACGCTCAGCGGAAAGCTCAGGCTGTTGCCCAGCCCGTAGGCGAAGAACAGCTTGGCGGCCGAGAAGCCGACGTCGGTGTCGAGCAGGCCCAGCACGCCGCGGCCGTAGAGCTCGGCCGTCCAGTACGGGTTGGCGTGCGAGTGCACGGTGCCCTTGGGGCGGCCGGTGGAGCCGCTGGAGTAGAGCCAGAAGCCGGGGTCGTCGGCCGCGGTGGCGGCCGGCTGCGGCAGCGGCGCCTGCGCAGCGACGAAGGCCTCGAAGGGCTGCTCCGAGGGGTGCAGCGGCGCCGCCGGGCGCGAGACGATCACCTTGCGCAGCTCGTGGTCGCTCTTGACCATCGCGGCGTTCAGCACCGGCAGCAGCGCGCCGGAGACCAGCGCCGCCTGGGCGCGCGAATGCTCCAGCATGTAGGCGTAGTCGTCGGCGGTCAGCAGCGTGTTCACCGCCACCGGCACCAGCCCGGCGTACATCGCGCCCAGGAAGGCCACCGGCCAGTCGTTGCCGTCGTGCATCAGCAGCAGCACGCGCTCTTCGCGGCGCAGCCCCAGCGCGCGCAGCCCGGCGGCCACGCGGCGCAAGCGCTCCGACAGCCCGGCGTAGCTCAGCACGCCGTGCTCGTCGACGAAGGCCGCCTTGGCGCCGCGGGCGGCGTTGCGCTCGATCAGGTGGGCGGCGAAGTTGAAGCGGGCGGGCGGCGGCGGCACGCCGGCGGCGGTGGGGTCAGCGGTGGCGTCGGTCATGGTCACAGTCCCAGATAACGCGCCAGCTGGTTGCCCTGGCGCAGCTCGGCGGCGGCGCCGGCCAGCACCGCCTGGCCTTTCTGCAGCACCAGCAGCCGGTCGGCGTGCTCGGCCACCTGGCGGTAGTTGCGGTCGACGATCAGCGTCGCGATGCCGTCGCCGCGGATCTGCGCGATGACGTCCCAGATCAGGCCGGCGATGCGCGGCGCCAGCCCTTCGGTGGCCTCGTCCAGCAGGATCAGCGCCGGGTTGGTCATCAAGGCGCGGCCGATGGCCACCATCTGCTGCTCGCCGCCGGAGAGCTGGCCGCCCAGGTGGTTCAGCCGCTCGGCCAGGCGCGGAAAGGTGCGCAGCACGCGCTCCAGCCCCCAGCCGCCGCCCTGCCGCTGCGGCGGCCGGGCGGCCATCACCAGGTTCTCGCGCACGCTCAGGGCCGCGAACACGCCGCGGCCCTCGGGCACGTAGGCCACGCCGCGGCGCGCCACCTCGTGCGGCCGCGCGCGCGACAGGTCGGCGCCGGCCACGCGGATGCTGCCGTCGCGCCGCGCCACGTGGCCCAGCAGCGTGCGGATCAGCGTGCTCTTGCCCATGCCGTTGCGGCCCAGCAGGCCCAGCGTCTCGCCGCGGCCGATGTCGATGTCCACGCCGTGCAGCACGTGGCTGCTGCCGTACCAGGCATGCAGCGCGCGGCCGCACAGCAGGCTGTCGTCCATGCGCTGCTAGGCCGGCACGGCGGCGGTGGCTTCGAGCTCGATCTTGCCGGGGTGGTCCAGCAGGTCGGACACGAAGATCATGCTCATCGCCGGGTAGTGGCTGCCCATCAGCTGCCGCCAGATCGCGCCGAGCTGCTTGCGCACGGCCAGGTAGCCGGGCTTGTCGCAGCAGTAGGCCGTCAGGCGGCAGATGTGCTCGGGCCGGCCGCCGGCCTCGGCCAGCACCGCCAGCACGTTGCGCAAGGCCTGCTCGAACTGCGGCAGCAAGGCTTCGCTCTCGAAGACCTGCTGGTCGTTCCAGCCCACCTGGCCGGCGATGAACACGAGGCGTGCGCCCACCGGCGCGGCGATGCCGTTGGCGTAGCCGATCGGGGGCTTCCAGCCCGGGGGCAGCAGGGTTTGCAAGGCGGGTCTCCCGGCGTCAGTCGATGTAGCGCGGCGGGTCGGGGTCGACCGACCAGTCGCTGTCGGGCTGCGGCACCTTGGCCAGCCACTCCAGCACCAGCGCCACGTGCTCGGCCTCTTCGCGCCGCATCTCCTCGGCGGCCTGGCGCACCGTCTCGTTGGCGGCCGTGCCGGCCATCTCGGCGAAGAAGGCCTCGGCGCGCTGCTCGGCCGACAGCGCCGCCTGCAGCGCGTGCCAGGGGTGCATCAGGTAGTGCATCTCCTCGATCGGCACCACCTCGGGCGACTCCGGCGTGCCCCAGACGCCGCTCTGCCGCGGCACCACCACGTCGTCGGCCCAGCCCATGTCGGCCAGGATCTGGTTGACGTGCAGCTGCTCGTAGCCGGCCATCTGGCGGAACAGCGCCGCCACCTCCAGGTTGTTGTGCGTCTCCATCATGTCGGCCAGCTCGGTGTAGCGGGCCACGGCCTCGCGCTCCATCGTCAGTGCCTGGCTCATCAGCTCGTGCAGCGAGCGGGGCGCGGCTTTCGTGCCGCCAAAGCGGGCCCGGTTCACAGCGCGAACTCCTGTTCGATCTGCGCCAGCGTGGCGCTGGCCGCGGGGTTCCTGGCGTAGGGCGCGCGGTTGCCGGCGTAGAGCACGCCGAGGTTGAAGCCGTCGTCGGTCATGATGCGGCGCGCGGCGCGGCCGGGGTCGTCGGTCTCGGGCACCGGGGCGCGGTGCACCAGGTCCTTCCAGCCGCGCTGCTCGGGGCGGAAGGTCACGCAGGGGCTCAGGATCTCGACGAACGAGAAGCCCGGGTGGCGGATGGCCTGGGCCACGAGGTCGGCGGTGCCGTTGGGGTCGCCCGAGAAGGCGCGCGCGACGAAGTTGGCGCCGGCCGCCAGCGCGATCACCAGCGGGTGGAACGAGCGCAGCCCCGTGCCGCCGGGCGAAAGCTTGTTGTCCCAGTCGGGCTCGGTGGTCGGGCTGGCCTGGCCCTTGGTCATGCCGTACACGTGGTTGTCCATCACGATGTAGGTCAGGTCCAGGTTGCGTCGACAGGCGTGCATGAAGTGGTTGCCGCCGATCGAGTAGCCGTCGCCGTCGCCGCCGGTGACGACCACCGTCAGGTCGGGCCGCGCGGCCTTCAGGCCCGTGCCGGCAGCCAGCGCGCGGCCGTGCACGCCGTGGAAGCCGTAGCAGGTGGTGTAGGCCGGGATGCGCGAGCTGCAGCCGATGCCCGAGACCACCGCCACCTCGTGCGGCGGCCGGCCCAGCATGGACAGCGCCTTGGTCAGCGAGCCCAGCACCGTGTAGTCGCCGCAGCCCGGGCACCAGATGGGCTTGTAGTCCGACTTGAAGTCGGCCGCGTTCAGCTTGATCGCTTCGGTCATGTCGTTCATGCGGGAACTCCGGATGCCGCGTGCGCGGCGGCCCAGTCGGTGAAGGCGTCGGCGAGCTCGCCCGGCCGCAGCGGCAGCGGCCCGGCGCGGTGCAGCCCGGCGGGCCGGCCGGGCAGGTCGCAGCGGCTGCGCAGGTAGCGCAGCAGTTGTCCGCCATGGTTCTGCTCGACCACCAGCACCTGGCGCACGCCGGCCAGCGCCTGCGCGACGAGCTCTGGCTTCAGCGGCGCCAGCAGGCGGATCGACAGCAGCCGCAGCCGCGTGCCGGCCGCGGCGGCGCGCTCCACCGCCTCGCGCACCGCGGCGGTGGTGGAGCCGAAGGTGACGATGGCCAGCTCGCTCTCGGCGTCGCCCTCGACGTCGGCCCAGCGCGGGCCGTAGTCGTGCTGCATCAGCTTGCGCAGCCGCTTGTCCAACTGCTTCGCGTGGTCGCGCGCCTGGCTGCTGGGGATGCCGCGCTCGGTGTGCTCCAGGCCGTCGGCCGTGTAGGTGATGCCCGGCGTGCCGGGGATCGCCATCGGCGACACGCCCGACGGCGTGTCGGCATAGCGCAGGTAGCCCGGCGCGTGGGCCTCGGCCACCAGGCGCCGCGCCGGCACCGGGGCCTGCGCCGGCCGGTCGATCACCGCGCGCGACTGGCCCATGAACTGGTCCGACAGCAGCAGCGCCGGCGACTGCAGCGCCTCGGCGAGCTGCACCGCCCATTCGGTGGTGGCCAGGCAGTCGGCGATGCCGTTGGGCGCCAGCACCAGGCGCGGCGCGTCGCCGTGCAGGCCGTCCACCGCGAACGAGAGGTCGCTCTGCTCGCTCTTGGCCGGGATGCCGGTGGACGGGCCGCCGCGCATCACGTCGACCACGACGATCGGCACCTCGGCCGCCACCGCCAGGCCGATGCCTTCGGTCATCAACGCCAGCCCGGGGCCGGCGGTGGCGGTGAGCGAGGGCACGCCGCCGTACGACGACCCGATGATCATGTTGACCGAAGCCAGCTCGTCCTCGGCCTGCAGCAGGCTGCCGCCCAGGCGCGTGAGCGCCGGCGCCATCCACTCCAGCAGCTCGGTGGCCGGCGTGATCGGGTAGGCGGCCACGAAGCGCACGCCGCCGCGCAGGGCGCCGCAGCCCGCGGCCTCGTTGCCCGACAGCAGCCAGCGCGCGCCGCCGGCCGGCAGCGCCGCGGGCTGCAGCGGCGGCGGGCGCTCGCCGGCGATGCCCTGCGCCAGCGCCACGCCCTGCTGCAGCGCCGCCACGTTGGCCGCCAGCGTCTCGGCCGAGCGCTTCCAGCTCGCGCGCAGCGCGTCTTCCAGCGCCGCGGCGGGCACGCCGGCCAGCGTGCCCGCCAGGCCCAGCGCGACCATGTTGACCCAGCCGCCGCCGGCGGCCTTGGCGGTCTTCTTCAGCGGCAGCGCCAGCAGCCGCGCGCCCTGGCGCACGAAGACCTCGGGCGCCTCGCCGGCGTCGCTGTCGCCGATCAGCAGGCTGCCGGTGCCGATGGGGATCTCGTCGCCGAAGCGGTTGAGGTTCTGCCAGTCGATGGCCAGCAGCACGTCGAAGCGGTCGTCCAGCGTCGCCAGCGGGCGCGGGCCCACGCGCAGCAGCGCCGCGGCCTCGCCGCCGCGGATCTGCGGGCCGCTGGTGCGCACCATCAGGCCGTAGAGGCCGGCGCGCGCGGCGGCGTCCAGCAGCAGCGTGCCGGCGGTCATCACGCCGGCGCCGCCGCTGCCGGCGATGGCCAGCGAGAAGCTGCGGGCGGCGCCGGGCCGGGCGGGGTCAGGCAGGGGCATGGGGTTCTTCCTGTTCGAGGCTGCAAGTGAACGCGGGGCGTGCCGCCGCGAATCTGATCCAGCTCAAACGCAGCCGGTGTCGACGGCCCAGAATCGGGGAAAACACGTAAAGACGTACTGCAATACCAAAATAACCTTCGAGCCCGAAGACCCCGATCCCGGAACCGACGCCATGACCCTCGACGCACACCGCTGGATGTTCACCGCCCCCGGCGCGCCGCTGCAGCGCGCCGGCTTCGTAGCCCATGCCGGCACCGGCGAGGTGGTGGTGGCCGTGGCCGGCTGCGGCGTCTGCCACACCGACCTGGGCTACTACTACGATGGCGTGCGCACCAACCAGCCGCTGCCGCTGGCGCTCGGCCACGAGATCAGCGGCCGCGTGGTGGCCGCCGGCGCCGGCGCCGAAAACTGGCTGGGCCGCGCCGTCATCGTGCCGGCGGTGCTGCCCTGCGGCGAGTGCGAGCTGTGCCGCCGCGGCTTGGCCACCATCTGCCGCGGCCAGAAGATGCCGGGCAACGACATCCAGGGCGGCTTCGGCTCGCACATCGTGGTGCCGGCGCGCGGGCTGTGTCCGGTGAACGAGCCGCGCCTGGCAAAGGCCGGGCTCTCGCTGGCCCAGGTGTCGATCGTCGCCGACGCGCTGACCACGCCGTACCAGGCGGTGCGCCGCGCCGGCGTGGAGCCCGGCGACCTGGCCGTGGTGGTCGGCGCCGGCGGCGTGGGCGGCTACTGCGTGCAGGTGGCGCGCGCCTTCGGCGCCCAGGTGGTGGCCATCGACGTCGACGCGCGCAAGCTGCAGGCCGCCACCGCCGACGGCGGCGCCGCGCTGGCGCTGAACGCCCGCGAGCTGGACGCCAAGGCGCTGAAGAAGGCGGTGGCCGACTTCGCGCGCGGCGCCTCCTTGCGCGCCACCGAATGGAAGATCTTCGAGTGCTCGGGCACCGCCGCCGGCCAGGCTCAGCGCCTTCAACCTGCTGGTGCACGGCGCCACGCTGTCGGTGGTGGGCTTCACGATGGACAAGGTCGAGCTGCGGCTGTCCAACCTGATGGCCTTCGATGCCCGCGCCATCGGCAACTGGGGCTGCCCGCCCGAGTTCTATCCCGCCGCGCTGGACCTGGTGCTCGACGGCCGCGTGCTGCTCGCGCCCTTCGTCGAGACCCACCCGCTGGACCGCATCAACGAGGTCTTCCATGCCGTGCATGCGCGCGAGATCACGCGCCGCGCGGTGATGGTGCCTTGACCCTTTCCAAGAGGAGAACCCACGTGAGCGCCGAATTCAAGAACCACGACATCGTCGACGACATCAGCCGCCCCGGCGTGCGCTACGAGCGCCGCCCCGCGCGGCAGCCCAGCGGCGAGGTGGCCGAAGGCCTCTACAACGCCTGGATCACGCTGGACAACCCGGGCCAGTTCAACAGCTACACCACCGACATGGTGAAGGGCGTGATCCTGGCCTTCCGCGCCGCCAGCAACGACCGCGCGGTCAACTGCGTGGTCTTCACCGGCGCCGGCGACAAGGCCTTCTGCACCGGCGGCAACACCAGGGAGTACGCCGAGTACTACGCCGGCCAGCCGCAGGAGTACCGCCAGTACATGCGGCTGTTCAACGACATGGTCAGCGCCATCCTGGCCTGCGACAAGCCGGTGATCTGCCGCGTCAACGGCATGCGCATCGGCGGCGGGCAGGAGATCGGCATGGCCTGCGACTTCTCGGTGGCGCAGGACCTGGCGCGCTTCGGCCAGGCCGGCCCCAAGCACGGCTCGGCGCCGATCGGCGGCGCGACCGACTTCCTGCCCGTGGTGGTGGGCGCCGAGCGCGCGATGGCCGCCTGCGTGCTGTGCGAGCCCTTCAGCGCGCACAAGGCCTACCAGATGGGCGTGCTGACCGACGTGGTGCCGGCGCTCAAGGTCGACGGCCGATTCGTCGCCAACCCGACCGTCGAGACGCAGCGCCTGCTCGACGACTACGGCCGCAACGCCTACGGCGAGCCCAAGACCGGCGCCGCGCTCGACGAAGGCAAGGCGCTGATGAAGCGCGGCACGGTGGACCTGTCGCTGCTGGACGCCAAGGTGGAAGAGCTGTGCGCCAAGATGCTGCTGACCTTCCCCGACTGCACGACCAAGACCATCGAGGAACTGCGCAAGCCCAAGCTCGACGCCTGGAACCGCAACAAGGAGAACTCGCGCGCCTGGCTGGCCCTGAACATGATGACCGAGGCGCGCTCGGGCTTCACCGCGTTCAACGAAGGGCCCAAGGACGACCGCGAGGTCGACTTCGTGCTGCTGCGCCAGAAGCTGGCCGCCGGCCAGAGCTGGGTGGGCCCGCTGCACGACGAGATCCAGCCCGGGGCGAAGGCCCATGGCTGAGTCGCCGCTGAAGGTGGCGCTGGAGCGCGACGGCGCCTTGCTGCGCCTGACGCTGGTGCGCCCCAAGGCCAACATCTGCGACGCCGAGATGATCGCCGCGCTGCAGGCGGCGCTGGACGCGCACGCCGGCCCCGGCAGGAACCCCGCGCTGCGCGGCGTGCTGCTCGACGCCGAGGGCCCGCACTTCAGCTTCGGCGCCAGCGTCGAAGAGCACCTGGCCGAGCGCTGCGCCGGCATGCTCGCTTCGCTGCACGCGCTGATCCTCGCGCTGGCCGGCTGCCGCGTGCCGGTGCTGGTGGCCGTGCGCGGCCAGTGCCTGGGCGGCGGGCTGGAGATCGCGCTGGCCGGCGGGCCGATCTTCGCGGCGCCTAGCGCGCAGTTCGGCCAGCCCGAGATCAAGCTCGGCGTGTTCGCGCCGGCGGCGAGCTGCCTGCTGCCCTGGCGCGTGAACGCGGTGGCCGCCGAAGAGCTGCTGTGCAGTGGCCGCAGCATCGACGCATCTCGCGCGTTGGCCGTCGGCCTGGTGCACGCGCTGGCCGACGACCCGGCCGCCGCCGCGCTGGCTTATTTCGACGAACACCTGGCGCCGCGCAGCGCCGCGGCGCTGGCCCACGCCATGCTGGCGGTGCGCGCGCCGCGCCTGGCCGCGCTGCGCGCCGACCTGGCGCGCGTGGAAACGCTCTACCTGCAGAGCCTGATGTCGACCCGCGACGCCAACGAGGGGCTGGCCGCCTTCCTCGCCCGGCGCGCGCCCAACTGGGAGCACCGTTGATGAGCAACCCCCTGCCCGAAGTCACCCGCATCGTGCAGCGCTGCGAAGCGCTGTTCGAAGACCTGCATTTCGAAGCCGTCAAGGAATGGAAGGCCGCCGCGCCGGGCCGCAAGGCCATCGGCTACATGCCGGTCTACGTGCCGCGCGAGCTGATCCACGCCGCCGGCATGCTGCCGGTGGGCATCCTGGGCGGCGGCGACCAGATCGAGGTCATCCAGGGCGACGCCTACTACCAGAGCTACATCTGCCGCATTCCGCGCTCGACCATCGAGCTGGGCCTGACCGGCCGGCTGGACTGTCTGGACGGCATGCTGTTCCCCAGCATCTGCGACGTGATCCGCAACTTGTCGGGCATGTGGCAGATGCTGTTCAAGGACAAGTACGTGCGCTACGTGGACGTGCCGCAGAACTACCAGGACGGCGTGGGCGGCGTCTTCTACCAGCAGGAGATGCAGCACATCCGCGACGATCTCGGCAAGATGCGCGGCGCGCCGATCACCGACGCCGAGCTGAACGCCTCGATCGAGGTCTACAACGCCAACCGCCAGGCCATCCGCGACCTCTACGCCTACCGCGCCGCCAAGCCCTGGCAGGCGCCCACCTCCGAGGTCTACCTGGTGCTGCGCGCCGGCATGGTGCTGCCGGTGGAGCAGCACACGCAGCTCGTGCGCGACTACCTGGCGGCCGCCGAGCAGGTGACGCGCCCGAAGCGCGACAACGCCCGCGTGGTGATCAACGGGTCTTTCTGCGAGCAGCCGCCGCTGGCGCTGATCAAGTCCATCGAGATGGCGGGCTGCTACGTCGTCGACGACGACTTCATGCTCGTCACCCGCTGGCTGCTGGACGAGGTGCCCGCCGACGGCAACCCGCTGGAGGAGCTGTCCAAGGCCTTCCTGCACCGCAGCGCCAGCACCGCCGCCAAGTACGACGCCACGCGCGAGGAGAAGGGCGTGTTCCTGATGAAGCAGGTGAAGACCCGCGGCGCCGAAGGCGTCATCTTCGCCGCCCCATCGTTCTGCGACCCCGCGCTGCTGGAGCGGCCGATGCTGCAGGACGTGCTGTCGCAGCACGGCATCCCGCACACCGCGTTCAAGTACGCCGAGAACACCGGCCAGATGGCGCCGGTGCGCGAGCAGGCGGGCACCTTCGCCGACTCGATCAAGTTGTGGAACGCGGCCTGAAGCCGCACCGACTCCCGAAAGACCACGCCATGAACACCGCCCCGATCGCCATGCCCGCCCCCACCGGGTCGGCCAAGAAGCCGCAGAACGTCCAGAAGGAAGACGCGATGTGGCTGCAGAAGGAACTGATCAACAAGAACTACATGGAGCTGGCCACCGCGCGCGAGAACAACCGCAAGGTCTCGGCCACCTTCGTGCCCGGCAACCTGAACGAGCTGCTGATGTGCTTCGACTTCGCGCGCAGCCTGCCGGAGACCAACGCGCTGCAGAACGGCATGCGCAAGAAGAGCGGCAAGATGATCATGGACGCCGAGCGCGACGGCCAGAGCGAGGACGTCTGCACCTACGTGAAGGCCGACCTCGGGATGATGATGGGCGGCGAGATCGGCCCCACCGGCCAGCCGATGCCGCGGCCCGACATCCTGCTGCTCAGCTACACCGGCTGCTTCACCTTCATGAAGTGGTTCGAGCTGATCCGCCACAAGTACGGCTGCGAGACCGTGATGCTGCACGTGCCTTATCAAGGCGAGGGCCGCATCGCGCCCAACATGCGCGACTACGTCGTCCGCCAGCTCAAGGAGACCGTGATCCCGACGCTGGAGCGCATCTCGGGCGTCAAGTTCGACATCGACCGCCTGCGCCAGTACATGCGCGAATCGGTCAAGGCCGAGGAAGACCTGGTCAAGGTGCTGCAGTCGGCCAAGAACCGGCCCAGCCCGATCGACGGCTACTTCGGCGCCGTGTACTACATCGGCCCCATCTTCACCGCCTTCCGCGGCACGCCCGACGCCACGCAGTACTACGCCACGCTGCGCGCCGAGATCGACGAGCGCATCCGGCTCGGCAAGGGTCCCGTCACGCCCGACGGCGACATGGGCGAGGAGAAGTACCGCCTGATCGTCGAAGGCCCGCCCAACTGGACCAGCTTCCGCGACTTCTGGAAGATGTTCTACGACGAAGGCGCGGTGGTCGTCTCGTCCACCTACGCCAAGGTGGGCGGCCTGTACGACTTCGGCTTCCGCCACGACCCCGAGCACCCGCTGGAATCGCTGGCCGAGTACTGCCTGGGCTGCTACACCAACCTGAACCTGCCCTCGCGCGTGGACATGATCTGCAAGTACATCGACGAGTACCAGGCCGACGGGCTGCTGATTAACTCGATCAAGAGCTGCAACAGCTTCTCGGCCGGCCAGCTGCTGATCCTGCGCGAGGTGGAAAAGCGCACCGGCAAGCCGGCCGCCTTCATCGAGACCGACCTCGTCGACCCGCGCTACTTCTCGGCCGCCAACGTGAAGAACCGGCTGGAGAGCTATTTCCAGATGGTCAAGCAGAAGCGCACCTACGGCCATCCGGACCCCGGCCACCTGGCGCGCGCGATCCCGATCCAGCAGGCGCACTGAGCCGCGAAGCTTCGACGAAAGGACCCACACCATGCGTTGCTTCATCGGCATCGACCTCGGATCGACCACCACCAAGGCGGTGGTCGTCGACGAGCAGCAGAACGTCATCGGCCGCGGCATCACCAACTCGCGCTCCAACTACGACACCGCGGCCGCGGTGGCGCGCACCGAGGCGCTGATCAACGGCCGCTTCCACCTGTTCCGCGGCGTGCTGCAGCAAAGCGGCGCGCTCAACGGATCGCTGGAGGCCTTCATCGGCCAGCTCGAGCGCGACTTCCGCGCCGAGCAGTACCTGGAGCAGCTGGTCGACCTGGAGGCCACCTGCCGGCGCAACCTGGAGCAATCCAACTTCGCGGGCCCGGTGGCCGAGGCGCTGGACGAGGTGTTCAAGCGCCTCACGGCCGAGGCGCCGCAGCTCTTCGCGCCCGGCGCCAAGCGCAAGAGCGACTTCTTCCGCGACATCGCGGGCAGCCAGTACCTGGCCATCGGCGAGGAGGTGGCCAAGGCGCTGGGCATGCGCTACGACTACCTGCTGAACCTGTTCGACCGCTCGATCATCGAGGTGGAGAACCGCGTCTACGCCGACTCGGTGCGCCGCCACCTGCTGGCGGCGCTGGAGCGCACCTTCACCGCGCTGCCCGAGACGCAGGGCCGGCGCGACGCGGTGGCGCAGCCGATCCGGCAGGTGCTGGACACCGAGATGGAAGAGACCTACACCGTCGGCACCGGCTACGGCCGCGCGCGGCTGCCGTTCAGCAAGGAGCACATCCGCAGCGAGATCCTGTGCCACGGCCTGGGCGCGCACGTGATGTACCCCGGCACCGCCACCGTGCTGGACATCGGCGGCCAGGACACCAAGGCGATCCAGGTCGACCCCGCCGGCATCGTCGAGAGCTTCCAGATGAACGACCGCTGTGCCGCCGGCTGCGGGCGCTACCTGGGCTACATCGCCGACGAGATGAACATGGGCCTGCACGAGCTGGGACCGATGGCGATGCAGAGCACCAAGGCCATCCGCATCAACAGCACCTGCACCGTGTTCGCCGGCGCCGAGCTGCGCGACCGGCTGGCCCTGGGCGACAAGCGCGAGGACATCATGGCCGGGCTGCACCGCGCCATCGTGCTGCGCGCGATGTCGATCCTGGCGCGCTCGGGCGGCATCCGCAACGAGTTCACCTTCACCGGCGGCGTGGCCAAGAACGAGGCCGCCGTCAAGGCGCTGCTGGAGCTGGTGAAGGAGAACTACGGCGACCTCACGCTCAACATCAACCCCGATTCGATCTACACCGGCGCGCTGGGCGGCGCCACCTTCGCGTGGCGCGCGGTGGTGGAGGAAGGCAAGACCGCCGAGGCCCGAGCCTGAAGCGCACCGAGCAGGAGACCCAGACCATGACCTACACCATCGGCATCGACATCGGCTCCGGCGCCGTCAAGACCGTGCTGTTCAACAGCCCCGACGACGGCAGCCGGCCCGAATGGCTGGCCAAGCGCTGCGAGCGCATCCGCCGCCGCGACCCCATGACGCTGGCCCGCGAAGGCTACGAAGGCGTGCTGGCCGACGCCGGCGTGAAGCCCGGCGACGTGGCCTACACCGCCACCACCGGCGAAGGCGAGAACGTCAAGTTCTCCACCGGGCACTTCTATTCGATGACCACGCATGCGCGCGGCGGCGTCTACCTCGACCCCGAGGCGCGCGCGGTGGTCGACATCGGCGCCCTCAACGGCCGCGCCATCAGCGTCGACGAGCGCGGCAAGGTGCTGAGCTACAAGATGACCAGCCAGTGCGCGTCGGGCTCGGGCCAGTTCCTGGAGAACATCGCGCGCTACCTCGGCGTGGCGGTGGAGGAGATCGGGCCGCTGTCGAAGTCGTCGCAGGACCCCGAGAAGGTCAGCTCGATCTGCGCGGTGCTGGCCGAGACCGACGTCATCAACATGGTCAGCCGCGGCATCGCGACGCCCGACATCCTGAAGGGCATCCACCTCTCGATGGCCTCGCGCATCGTCAAGCTGCTGAAGGTCACCGGCGTCAAGAGCGGCGCGGCGCTGCTCACCGGCGGCCTGGCGCTGGACACCGGGCTGCTGGCCGCGATCCAGGAGGAGATGGTCAACGAGAAGGTCAACGTGCAGGCGCGCTCGCACCCCGACTCCATCTACGCCGGCGCCATCGGCGCGGCGCTGTGGGGCGCCTACCGCCACGCCAAGCTCAACCAGCTCGAGGCCGCGGCGGCCTGACCCGGACACGCAGCCAGCCGCCGCCAGCCACGCAACGTTCACCCAAAGGAGCCCGCACCATGGCCCTTCTGATCGACGAGAACTGCACCGCCTGCGATGCCTGCAGGCCGGTGTGCCCCAACGAAGCCATCAGCGTGGGCGACCCCATCTACGTGATCGACCCGCTGCGCTGCACCGAATGCGTGGGCGCCGAGGACGAGCCGCAGTGCAAGCTGGTGTGCCCGGCCGACTGCATCGTGCAGCACCCCGATTTCGTGGAGTCGCCGGAGGAACTGCAGGCGAAGTACGAGGCGATTCACGGGTGAGGGGGCGGCCGCCGTGACGCGTGGTACGTCCAGGGGCGTCGCCCCCGCCGCTCAAGCCTTCACTTCGACCACCGGTTCGAAGCCGCCGAAGATCATGCGTTTGCCGTCGAAGGGCATGGGCGGGTTGCCGGGTGTGGACGGATCCATGCGCGGGTCTTCCATCATCTTCTTCATGGCGGCGTCGCGCGTGGTCTTGTCCGGCCATTCAACCCACGAAAAGGCCACTGTCTCCTCGGCCGTCGCCTGGACGGCGCGGCGGAAATCGGTGACTTTGCCGTCGGGGACGTCGTCGCCCCAGCTCTCGATCACGCGGATCGCGCCCAGCTCGATGAACAACGCATCGAAATGTTGCGCGTGCTCGATGAACTTCTGCTTGTTGGCGGTGGGAACTGCGATCACGAAACCATCGATATAGGACATGTCTTGACTCCTGTTGGGTTGACCGGCCGGCGCGCCCGTCGGAAGGCGCCTCGCATCCCATCGACGAACGACAGGAAGCCAAATCGACATGGCCCACCCGGCAGATGAGTTCAACCGTTCGTGTCGAAGCCGTTGTGCACGAGATCGACGATCCGCACCGCCATGCTGCGCGCCGGATCGAACGGCAAGTCCTCGAACCCGAACGAGCGGTACAAGGCGCGCACGCCATCGTCGAGCGGATGGGTCATGACGCACAGGCAGCCGATCTCCTTCGACAAGCGCACGGCCGTGGTCAAGGCGAAGCTCATCAGCGACCGCGCGATGCCGCGGCCCTGCCAGCGCTGGTCCACCGCAAGTTGGCCCAGCAAGATGGCAGGAACCGGGTCAGGCCGGTTGCGCTGCTGAGACTTGGGCAGCCAGGCACGCTCGATCTGGGCCGCCGAGAGGCTCACATAGCCGACGACGCTGCCGGTGGCCGCGTCGCACACCACGCTGGTACGCGACACGTCCGATTGCTGGTTGCGCCAGGCATGGCGTCGGAACCAGTGGTTCAGCGCATCGCGTCCGCAGTCGAAGCCTGCGGTGTCGTCCTCGGCCGTGAGCGGCCGCGGCGGCGTCAGCCCTGCCATGCAGGCGGCGTCTTGGCCAGCTTGCGCAGCGCGGGCACCTTCTTCGCCGGTGCGGTGGCCCAGGCTTCGAACTTCGCCCAGTCCTTGGCGGGGATGGTCGCGATGCGGCGCTCGAGCAGGTCGGCCTCGGCCGCTTCGAGCGCCTTGCGGCGGATGAAGTCGCTGAGCTTGGTCCGAGCCTGGTCTGCCGCGGCCTCGAGCAAGGCGCGTTCGTCGGCGTTGACGCGAACGCTCAGGATGGCGGGTAGCGGTCTGGTCATGTCGGGACTCTCGTTTAATGTATGACAATAGCATACACACGGCAGATGGCCCAATCACCTTGGTGGTCGATGCCGATCGAGGTCAGTATCGACCACGGCCCTTCATCGCCGCCGGAGGAACTGCAGGCGAAGTACGACGCGATTCACGGGTGAGGGGTGCGCGCGTTCGGAGCGCGCTCGCCGAGCCAGGCGCGCAGCCGGGCGTAGACCTCGGGGCGGCTCAGCATCTCCAGATGGCCCATGCCGTGGCCGACCCACTGGTGCGACTTCGGGATCGGCAGCGCCTTCGCCGGATCGCTGTGGCGGCCCAGCGCGCTGTCCACCGGCACCAGGCCATCGCCGACCAGCCGGTCCGCCAACGGCCCCCGCCGATCGCCGAGCGTCGCCGCCGCCGCGTAGCACTTCACGCCGGGCGGCAAGGCCGCTTGCGGCATCGGGCCGGCCGACACGGTGCCGTGGCGCAGGTCCTTGATGCCGGCGCTGCGCAGCTTGCCCACGCGGGTCAGCGGCGCCGAGTAAGGGCTCAGGCCGAGCAGCACGTCGAGCCGGTTTCCGCCGCGCTCGAGCGGCGCGCCGCAGTGCGGGGTGCCGAGGAAGATCAGCCGGCGCAAGCGCTCGATCCAGGCCTGCCCCTGCTGCTGGGCATGCAGGCAGGCGCTGCGCGCGACGAGCCCGCCCATGCTGTGCCCGATGATCGACAGCTCGTCGACCGCGACCGGCCAGTTCCCGATCAGCCGCTCGAGCAGGTCGGCGAACTGCCGGCCGTTGTCGTGGATGTGAAGCCCGCTGTTGTAGCGAAGGTAGAGAACGCTGCAGCCGAATTCGGCGGCCAGCGCCGCGCCGTGATCGTGGCCGTCGCGGCTCCACTGCAGGTCGTTCATGCACAAGCCGTGGACGAGAACGAGCAGCCGCGAAGACGCCGGCGGGCTGGCGGCCGAACGCAAGGCCGCGCCGGGGTCGGCGACGTCGACCGCCCGTTGCCGGTGGCGCAGCGACATCTCGATGGCGAGCGGGTTGCCGGTGCGCGCGAGGTGGTCGCCGTAGACGCCGTTGACGGCGGCGACCAGCGCTTCCTGCCCGGGCGATCGCTCGCCGGGTGCCGCGAGTCGCTCGAACGGCGCGAGCAGCGCATCGGCACCGGCTCCGGCCAGGCGGAGCCCGCCGTGCACGCTGCGGTAGACGAGGCCGGTGATGCCGCGCGCCGGCTCGACCGGCAGCGCCCCGAGCGGCGCGGGGCGGCGCCCGATCGTCGTGTGCATGTCCTGCACGATGCGGCTGACGCCGGCGAGCGCGCCGAACGCGAGCAGGCTCGCGCCGCGCAGATCGGCCAACTGGCTGCGGTTGATGGATGGCATTTCGGGCTTCCTCCTTGCGGGTCTACGGGCTCAAGGCCTTGATGACTTCGACCGGGTTGTTGCGGATCGCACGCAGCAGCGCCCGCGCCGGACCGGTCGGTGCGCGGCGCCCTTGTTCCCAGTTGCGCAGCGTCGCTGCTTCGATACCGAGCAGCTCGGCGAACCTCGTCTGGCTCAGGCCGGTCAGCGAACGCACGGCGCGAACGTCGACCCCGTCTTCGTCGAGTGGCGGCGAGCCGCGCCCGGCCGCCGCCCCGAGCACGCGCGCCAAGCGCTTGCGCCGCTCGCGCCGCACGGCGCGAGAGACTTCCAGCCAGGCTTCGAGCACCTCGTTGGTCACTGCATCGTCCCACCCGGACCTTCGGGTCCGATGAGACTACGCCACTGGCGTATGTATGTCAATGGCGTATGCCGCCCGTCCGCGAGAGAGAAAACTCCCTCTCCCGCGAGGCGGGAGAGGGCTGGGGTGAGGGTGGGAGCGCCAAAGTGAACCGCACAGCGCCTACCCGCGTGCGCCCGCATCCACCTCGGCCGCGTCGCGCGACAGCCACTCGCAGCCCGTGCGGTGCTTGAACCCGGCGTTGAACGCCGCCACTTTGTCGGAGGTGTCCATTTAGGCTAAAATGAATGCCCATATGGACAACGGAGGCAAACATGGGACAAGCCGCCAAGGATCGTCCGTCCTCCCGGACCCGCTCGGCGCCTGACCTGGGATCCGCCCTGCAGAATCTCATCGCGGGAGAGGCGGCTGCCTATGCGGTGATCGCCACGTTCGACCTGGTGGACCGCATCGGCATGGTCAAAGCGGGCCTGCCGGCGAAGCTGTTGGCAACGCTGGCCAGCGACATGCATGTGCCCCGTGAACGACTCTATGCCTGGCTGGGGATCGCGCGGACGACCGCCAACCGCAAGGTGAAGGAGAACGAAGTTCTCAGCCAGGACGAAAGCGAGCGAGCGCTGGGTATCACCAGCCTGGTCGGTCAGGTCCAAAAGATCGTTTCGGAATCGGGACGTGTCGAAGGCTTCGATGCTGCCCGCTGGACGGCGGACTGGCTCGAGGAGCCCAACGCCGCTCTAGGCGGCAAGGCTCCGGGCGAGTTCATGGACACTGCCGATGGCCGCGCATTGGTTTCCGGCCTGGTAGCACGGATGCAGACCGGGGCGTACGCGTGAGTGTCGATGTCACGCTATGGCGAATCGGAACCGACACCCCCGACTACGAAGCCCATGATCTCTCCGGGAAAGGGGCCGAGAAGTCCGGCGGCCGATGGAATCGCGTCGGTACCCCGCTGGTGTACGCGTCGACCACCCGTGCCCTTGTCTGCCTCGAAACCATGGTTCACCTTGCGAAGAAGCCACTGCCGCTGAACAGGTATCTGGTGCGAATTTCCGTCCCGATGGCTGCGTGGTCTGCAGCGCTGGAGTTGGACTCCACGGCGCTTGTCGGCTGGGACGCCGAGCCCGCGGGAAAGGCCTCGCTCGACTGGGGCACGGACTGGGTCGGGGGCGCTTCAACCCTGTTGGCGCGCGTTCCCTCGATCATCGTGCCCGAAGAATTCAACGTCTTGATCAACCCAGCGCACCCCGATGCCGGTGCCGTGAAGGCGGTCAAGATCCGAAAGTGGTTGTACGACACACGCCTGATGCCAACGCCATAGAGAGGGAACGACAGGCCGCATGGCCAATGGCCTACGCCACGTGCCCCCGCAGCCACTCCACGATGTCGGCCGTGACCTGGTCGTGGTTGGTCTCGTTCAGGATCTCGTGGCGCGCCGCCGGGTACAGCGTGACGGTGACGTCGGCGATGCCGGCATCGCGGTAGCGCTGCCCCCCGACTCACTGCACCGCCGAAACGGAAATGTGTCCGGCCCCGCTGGCCGCTCGCCGTGGCCGGATCATGATTTCAACGTCCTGGTTCAAGGCGGTCAGGAACGCCAGCAGACGTTCGACCGAGAACTGGTCAAGCCGATAGTGCTTCAGGGCCGAGACCTTCGGCTGTGGGATATGAAGCAGTTCGGCGATTTCGCGCTGCTTGAGCTTCCGTCCCTTCAGCAGGTTGTTGACCGCCAGGGCCAGGCGTGTCTTGGTCTGCCGCTCTCCGGCATCCGGATAGCCAAGGTCTTCGAATACGTTGGTCGTGCCGTGGGTGATCGCGATGTCCTGCTTCGTGCTCATGGTTTGCCTCGGCTTTCGTAGTCCTGCTGCGCCCGTTTCAAGCGTTGACCAATCAGCTTCACGTCCTCCTGCGGGGTTTTGATGCCCGTTTTCGACTTTTTCTGGAAGGCGTGCAGCACATAGACCGCTCCGGCAAACCGGACCGTATAGACGGCCCGATAGGTGTCACCGCGAATCGCAACTGCGCTACCGTCAAACCCATGCGCAAGGCCTAGACCCGCGTAGAAGGCGAAAACTCCCTCTCCCGCGGGGCGGGAGAGGGTCAGGGTGAGGGTGGGAACGCCAAGCTGAACCGCAGCGCGCCTACCCCGCATGCCCCCGCAGCCACGCCACGATGTCGGCCGTAACCTGATCCCGGTTGGTCTCGTTCAGGATCTCGTGGCGCGCCGCCGGGTACAGCGTGACGGTGACGTCGGCGATGCCGGCATCGCGGTAGCGCTGACCCAGCATCTGCACCAGCGCACCGCCGCCGGCCAGCGGATCGGCGTCGCCGGAGGCGATGAGGATCGGCAGATCGCGCCGGATGCCGGCCAGCCGCGCAGGGTCTGCCAGCCGCGCCGCGGGCGCGAACAGCGAGGGGATCACGTCGTCCGGCACGTCCCAGCCGCACCAGGGGTCGGCGACGTAGGCATCCACCTCGGCCGCGTCGCGCGACAGCCACTCGTAGCCCGTGCGGTGCTCGAACCCGGCGTTGAACGCCGCCAGCCCGGTGGGCGCGCCGGCCGGCGCCTGGGCCATGCCCGCCGCCAGCGCGTCCAGCGCCGTCGACCCGGACAGCACCACCCCCGACCACGTCGACGCGTGGTCGAGCAGCGCCGCCTGCGCCGCGAAAGAGCCCATCGAATGCCCGAACAGGAAGAGCGGCAGGCCGCCGGCCTGGGCGCGCAGCGCCGCGCCGAACTGGGCGACGTCGGCGATCAGCCCGCCGAAGCCCGCCGCGCCGAAGTCCCCCAGCCGCCCCTGGGCGCTGCGGCCATGCCCGCGGTGATCGACCGCATGCACCCGGAAGCCGGCCGCATTGAGCGCCTTTGCGAAGCGCGCATAACGTTCGCCGTGCTCGGCCAGGCCGTGGGCGATCTGCACCACGCCGACGGGCTGGCCCGCGACATCGGTCCAGGCGTAGGTGAAGATCTCCGCGCCGTCGGCGGTGGAGCGGAAGGATGAGGGGATGGCGTTCATGGGCTGATCATCACATGGCGGCGGGGTTGCCATCTGGAGAAAGTGGCAGGCTGACACCCTTGATGCGAGATTCACGAGCCCATCAGCGGCGATGGAGCGGGCCGGTAGCCCGCATGGGCCAAGGCATCCTGGATGACTGGCGATTCAAGACTGACCGTGGACATTGGAGCCCGTCTAATGAGCGCCTGCTTCCTGTGCGACACGAGACGCACACCCTGCAAATCAATCTGATCGAAATTCAAACCTACGGCATTCTGAACGAGGCGGTGTCGCCTTTGAGAAATCGACAGCGGACAGCGAGCAACCTGCCGTCCCGCAGTTCGCAGCGTTTCCGGCCTACCTCAACCGTTCAACGTCAATCACATGAAAGACGACCGAATTCGGCGATTGTCAGCCTACATGCAAAGCAAACGCCGCTCGCATTCCGTCACTCGGGAGCAGACAGCAGATGCGCAACGCACACCGAGCCGAGCCCAAGCATGTGGGCGAGCCCAAGTTGGGCCCCCGGGTGTTGACGGTCCCCCGCCTCTCCTCTCAGTTGCCGAGTGATCTCCACGATTTGCCCGACTCCTGTTGGTCCGACCGGATGGCCCATCCCCAGTAGTCCGCCTGACGGGCTGACCGCGCAGCGTCCTCCAATCGAAAACTCCCCACGGACGACAGCTTGGCCTGCGCGACCTGGCTCCGCAAGCCCAATGGCTTCGGCGTAGACCAACTCCTCGATCGCGAACGCATCGTGGACCTCGACCACATCAAGTTCATCAGCACGTCGTCCGGTCTGCGCCAAGAGCGCTGCCACAGTGGCTCTTGTCAGTTCGACATCGGAAAAGACGGACGGCCCGTATGGCTGCTCGCTGGCAGAGATGGACGATTCGACCCGAACGGCGCGACCGCCATCGAGACCCAGCCGGCGCACGGCGTCCTCGGACACTACGATAGCCGCAGCGGCGCCCTCGCCAACTGGGCAGCACTGAAGCTTTGTCATGACGCCGGACAATGGCTTGCCGTCCAGGACGTCGGCTATTCCCACCACCTGCTGCCGTTGTGCAAACGGGTTTCTTGCTGCGTTGCCCAGGTTCTTCACGGCGACGTACCCCAAGTCCTCCAGCGATACACTATGTTGCTCAAGGTATTGCTGGGCCAGCACGGCGAAGTGGGTAACGGGAGACACCACTCCCGGCAGCAAGTTGGGCACGCCACACTTCGAGAACCCGTCCGGGCGCACGTCAGGCTTGTCCACACCAATGGCAATCGCAACATCGGCAAGCCCGGCAGCGACCTCCACGCAAGCCATCCTGAAGGCACTCGACCCCGACGCCGACGCATTTTCGACATGGACGATGGATGCATCGTTTGCTCCCAGATGGCGCAACATGGGCCGACCCGTGGCAACGCCGAGCAGTGC
Organism: Rubrivivax sp.; assembly: GCA_047602205.1. Classification (GTDB taxonomy): domain Bacteria; phylum Pseudomonadota; class Gammaproteobacteria; order Burkholderiales; family Burkholderiaceae_C; genus Rubrivivax. The sequence continues at coordinate 5,065,962 of JASGHX010000001.1, forward strand.
GGTGCCCACGAAAGCCGCTTCCACATCATTCCACCGCACGCCGCCGTCCTGCAAAGCCGCGCGAACGGCAGTAAGGCCCAGCTGCGTGTACGCCGTGGGCCCGGGAGCCTGATACGGATGCAGGCCAACGCCGGCTACGTAGACAGGACGCAGATCGTTCAAGGTCTTCTTGCTCAAGCGTGCGGCTCCTCTTCCACCTTGAACCGGAAGGCAGGCAGCGCGCCTCCGGAAGATTCGGCCGTGGTGCCGGTCACACGCGTGCCTGACCGTACCGACGCGTCAGGCCGGGCGTCGAGCAGGGCGGACACCTGGGGCCCTGCATCGAGCTGGACGGACGCCAGCTGAAACGGTGCCTCGATGTCAGGCGACCGATGCCGAAAGACCGTGACTGAGGTCTTCACGACGCCGTTCGCCGATACCAACTCGTCCTGAAGCGCTTGTCCAGAGGCGCCGCACCGCTCACAACCAAAGCGCTGAATAGGGAAGAACGTGTGACCGCAACCGCTGCAACGGCCAATGCGCAGCATTGCAGCCGAGTCCTGCCCCTGCTGAAACAGTGGATCGTGCGACATCGCCTTATCAACCCGCGCTCAGGATCATGCCCGCATCCAGGCGGATGGTCCGTCCGTTATGCATCGGGTTTCGAGCGATCTCCTCGATCAGCATCGCGAATTCATCGGCATGTCCCATCCGCCGCGGGAACAGACTCTGTGCCACCAGCGATTCCTTGACCTCCGCAGGCGCTTGCGAATACATCGGCGTATCGAATGCACCAGGCGCGACGGTCATCACCCGGATGCCGAGCGGGGCCAGCTCGCGCATCAAGGGCAACGTGATACCCACGAGGGCAGCCTTTGAAGCGCTGTAAGCCAGTTGCCCACTCTGGCCCTCGAACGCTGCTCCGGAGGCCACGTTCACGATCACGCCGCGTTCACCATCTTCGTTTGGCGAATTGAGTGCCATCTTCGCCGCTGCAGCGCGCATGACATGCACAGACCCGTACAGATTCACCTTCATGACCCGGTCGAACTTCTCCATAGGGATGGGGCCTCCACGGCCGAGCAGCTTGGCCGGCAATCCGATGGCGGCCGCGTTGACCACGAGGTGAATCTCACCGAAGTGCTCGTGCACCTTCTCGACGGCTGCGTCGACCGCCGCTTGGTCGGACACGTCGACCTGAGCAAACACGAACCCGCTGTTGCCCAACTGGTGCTCCAGCGCCGCACCGCGCGCAGGGTCCATGTCGAATGCCACCACGCCGCGGTACCCCGCGGCGAGCATCCGCCTGCAGGTGGCTTGCCCCAGGCCAGACGCGCCGCCGGTCACGATTCCAACCGCTCCTTGAAATTTCATTTTTCGCCTTCCTTTCAAATGGGAACCCCGGTGCGCCGGGCACATCAGATAGTCCGCTCGTGTCCCTGCCAAAAGGGAGCCCGAAGCACATGCTTGGTGACCTTACCGGTCGCGTTCTTTGGCAACTCGGGCAGCAAGAGCACGCGCCGAGGCTTCTTGTAGGACGCGATGTGCTCAGCGCACCACTCGACGATGGCCTCTCCGGACACCGGTGCGTCGTCATAGGCAACCACCGCTGCGCAGACGACCTCGCCATAGACGTCGTCGGGAATCCCGAACACGGCAACCTCTCGCACGCTCGGGTGACGCGCGATGCAGTTCTCGATCTCGCTCGGGTAGATGTTCTCGGCCCCGGAGATCAGCATGTCCTTCAGCCGATCGACAATCGTGAAAAGGCCGTCGCCCTCGTTGCGGGCGACGTCACCCGTACGAATCCATCCATTGACGATGGTGGCTGCAGTGGCTTCCGGATTGTTCAGGTACCCGCTCATCCCCAGAGGGTGCTGACGAGAGAGCAGTTCGCCCGTATGCCCGACCGGCACATCGGCACCTAACTCATCGACGATTCGAAGGTCCGCATGAAAGAGTTCCCGGCCTGTGCAGTGCGCATGCTCCGCATGGTCCCCTGCGGGCAGTACGGCCGTCATCCCGGTCTCCGTCATGCCGTAGAACTGGTAGAGGGCAGCATCAAAGTGCTTGCGCACCTTGGCCAGCAGCACGGGAGAAATGGGCGACGAGCCGTACCAGATCGACCGCAGTGACCTCACGTCATATCTGTCGGCGTCCGATGCATCCACGAGCAGCGCGAGCATCGTGGGGACCCACATGGTCACGGTAACGCGCTCCCGCTCCACGACACCCAGGACGCGGTCTGGTGCAAAGCCCTTGCCGAGCAGCACCGCGCGTCCGCCAAGGGCCAGGCAAGGCATCAGCTGTGCATTGAGCCCACCGTTGTGGAACAGCGGCATCGACACCAAGACCACATCGTCGGAGTGCAAGTCGCCGCCAAGGATGAGGCTCGTGATGATCGCGATGAAGGCGGCGTGGGTGGCGACCGCTCCTTTGGGAAACCCGGTCGTACCACTCGTGTACATCACCATCGCCGATGCCGATGGTTCAATGTCCACCTCGGGCATGACAACCGGCTCGTCGACGGGCTTGAGGAGTCCCAGCGAACTCGCATCCACAATCTCGACCGCGCCGGCAAAGCCCATGCTGGCTTGGCGAACCACCTGCAGACACTCCGGCCCACTCACGAGGAGTTTGATGCGGGTGTCGTTGACCACATAGGTCAGTTCATCGGGCCGGTAGCGAAAATTGAAAGGCACCAGCACCGCGCCGAGCTTCATCACGGCGAATGCCACCACCGGGAATTCCAGGCAGTTCTCCATCATCAGGCCGACGAGGTCGCCCCGGGCGATTCCTTGCTCGGCCAAACGGAGCGCGTAGCGGTTGGACATGGCATCCAAGTCCGAAAACGTGAGCGAGCAGCCTTCGAAGACGATGGCGGTTCTCGTGCCATATCTCTTGGCGCCGAGCCTGGCGACATCGGTGAGCAATCTCATTGGCTGCTCTCCTTCGCGCCGTTGGACTCGGATAGGAACGGGCTGCGTTCTGCCAGGAAGCCGTGCATGAAGGGATCCATCGGTCCCATCGTGCTCGTACCGCCGTCCAGCACGAGTGAGGCGCCGTTGCATCCCGCTCCCGCATCGGAAACGAGATAGGCCACCGCTGACGCGACATCGACCGGGTTCACCATCCGGCCCGTGGGCGTGCCCGCAACAGCTGCGCTGATAAAGGCACTGTTCTTGTCCTGCAGTGCCTGGTTGATCGGGGTGGCGACCATGCCTGGCAGTACGACGTTCGCCGTGATCCCAAAGGAGCCGAGTTCCTTCGCCGCCGTCTTCGTGAGCGCAACCAGCCCGGCCTTCGCCGCAGCGTACTCTGCGCTGCCGACAGTGCCTTCGAGCGCTGCGATCGAGGCAATCGACACGATTCGGCCGAATCGCCGGGGAATCATCTGGCGCGCCGTTCCTCGAGTGAGATAGAACGGCCCATCCATGTGCACACGCCGTGTCGTAGCCCACCCGGCGTTCGACATGTCGACGATCAAGGAAAAGCGACCAGGAACACCGGCATTGTTGACCAGAATCCCGACGGAACCCAGTGACGACTCGATCTTCTCGAGCAGACGATCGACTTCGTCGGGGTCGCCCACATCCGCGATGAACGGCGATGCTTGTCCGCCGGACCGCCGAATCCTGTCGACAGTGGCAGCCGCCGCAGTTCCTTCAATGTCATTGACGGCAATCGTGTGTCCTGCCGCTGCAAGCTTCACCGCCACCTCGGCGCCTATCGATCCACCGGCGCCAGTTACGAGTGCAACGCTCATTCAGCCTCCCAGGTACAGCTTGCGCACGGCGTCGGAATCAGCAAGTTCACTGGCGGGTCCCTCAAGTGTGATGCGTCCTCGATCCAGGACATACCCGTAATCGGCGATGCGCAGGCTGGCAGCGGCGTTCTGTTCCACCAGGAGAATCGTTCGACCTTCGTCCCGCAGACGAGCAATGACGCGAAATATTTCCTGCACGATCTGCGGTGCCAAGCCGATCGACGGCTCATCCATCAAGATCACTTGCGGACGCGCCATCAGGGAGCGTCCGATAGCGAGCATCTGCTGCTCGCCTCCTGACATCGTCTGGGCCAGTTGCCCCTGCCGCTCTTTGAGACGAGGGAACAAGGCGTAGATCTCGTCCAGGTCAAGCTCAACCGATGAGATTCGCCCCAGCCGTGAGCGGGTGTACGCACCCAGAAGCAGATTGTCGCGAACGGTCAATCCGCCAAAGAGGCGACGATGCTCAGGAACGACTGCCAAGCCCAGGCGAGCTCGCGCATGGGCGGCCAGCCTCTCCATCGGTGCACCACGAAGTCGAGCCGATCCGCTCGCGCGCACCAGACCGGCCAGAGCGCGAATCAACGTCGACTTGCCTGCGCCATTCGAGCCGACGAGCGCAACCACGTCGCCCTTAGGAACCGTCAGCGACACCTCGCGCAGGGCGGCAATGCCGCCATACGATACCGACAGGTTGCTGACCTCAAGCATGAGCAGCGGATCCCAGATAGGCCGAAATGACCTCCGGCGCGTGCCGGATCTGCTCCGGGGGGCCGTCAGCAAGCTTGCGACCGAAGTTCAAGACCACGATCCGATCGCACAATGACATCACGAACTGCATGTGGTGCTCGATCAGCAGCAGCGTCACGCCCCGGTCACGAACCCGCTGCAACAAGCTTGCAAGCCCGACCGTCTCGCTGTCATTGAGGCCTGCTGCAGGCTCATCGAGCAGCAGCAGGCGCGGCTTGGTTGCCAGCGCGCGCGCAATCTCAACGTAACGCTGCTCGCCGAGTGGCAGTTCTCGGGCAATGCGGTCGGCGCGGCCAGCCAACCCGACGAACTCGAGATGTATCAGAGCCTCTTCGACGGCGCGGGCTTCCTCGCTTCTGGACGCAGGCAGCCCCAACCCACATGCCCAGGCGCCTGAACGCCGGGTGGACTCCAGCCCGAGCATCACGTTCTCAAGCGCCGTGAACGTGCGAAACGTCTGAGGCTGCTGGAACGTTCGCGCCACCCCGCACCGAGCAATGTGAACGGATGAATGCCCTTCAACAGCCCGACCGTCGAGACGGACGCTGCCGCTGTTGGGCCGGAGGATCCCGGTGATCAGGTGAAACAGCGTGGTCTTGCCCGCACCGTTGGGACCGATGACACCTCGGATTTCACCCTCTCGGACATCGAAGGAGACTCCATCAACGGCCTTGAGGCCGCCGAAGGTCTTGCCCACACCCTCAACCTCTAGCATTGGGTCTGCTCCCGGTGATGCGTTTCAGGCGCAGGTGCCGGTCGAATCCAGCGACGCACCAAGCCGATCAATCCGGGAAGCAGGCCTTCAGGGAACACAAGCATCACCATGACCAGCGTGACGCCCAAGGCAATCGGCTTGAATTCGGCAAATCCAAGCGAGTACTCGTTGAGGAGCGTGATGGCGACGACCCCGACCAACGCACCCCACAGACGGTCGAAGCCGCCGAGCGCCAGGGCCATGATGATGTCCATCGCGAAACCGATGGACCCGATCGATGGGCTCAGAAACCCGACGTAGTGCGCGTACATCGCGCCGCCCAGTCCGGCGAACAGCGAGGAGACGACGTAGATCATCAGCTTGAACCTCGGCGCGCTCAAGCCTACCGAACCCACGGCAACTTCGGACTCGCGGATCGCGCGCAGCGTGCGCCCGATGCGTGATTGGGACAGGTTCAAGGAGAACCACAACACTCCCAGCGTCATCATCCAGTAGGCCACCGCGGTGGCGGCGTCGCCCTCCAGCGTGGCGCCGAGGATCCGATAGTGCTGGATGGCGTCCAGACCTTGCTGTCCGCCGGTCACCGAACTCCATTCCTTCAGAAGAACCTCCACGATGATGGAGAAGCTCAAGGTGGCGATCACGAGATAGTGACTGCGAAGCCGCAGCACGATTCGACCGATCAGAAACGAGATCAGCACGACCGCCGCGCAGGCAATGGCGCTGGCGGGAATCGGCGAGACTCCGGCAGACTTCGAAAGCACGGCCGAGCCGAAGGCGCCGAGAGCGAAGAACGCGCCATGGGAGATGGCAAGTTGACCGCACAATCCGCTGAGCAGGCTGAGTCCGATTGCAGGTAGAGCGTAGATGGCGACGAAGACGAGCGTGCTGAGAAAGTAGGCCTTGCCCGCGAACAGTGGCAGTTGCAGGACGACAAGGGCCAGCAGGCCCACGTGCAACGCGTTGCGCCACGGCGAGGAGAGCCGGTGCTGCGTCATGCCAGGACGTCCAGCAGCAGGCGCGCGTCCTGCAAGGACTCCACCCGAGCCGCGCGAGCCACGAGGACATCAACTTCTTCGCCGTTCACCGGGAAGCCTCCGTGCCTCATGCCCGCCTCGAGTTTTGCACGGAGAAAATCGGTGCTTACTGGGCGGGATGGGCTTCCCAGCGGCTGGGTCGAGGAGCCGGTCCATTGAGTCCCGTCCTCCAACGTGATCGCCACGTCGGTTCTTCCCAAAATATTGTCGGTACGGTTCTCTGCGCGCGCGACAACACGTACGCGAGCAGCCAGAGCAGCGCGCTTCGGGTCGTTCAAGGCCTGCGGCCCGGTATCTGCCAGTTCGACACGGTCGCCAAGGAGGGCGCAGGCAATGACCCAGTGCAAGGAGAACTGTGCAGCGGGGCCGGTGGCCGGTCGCGTCTTGGATTCGGCAGGCGAGCCCACCAGCCGATCAACCTCCGGGCTTACCGTGACGTCCACATGGCGAACCGCTTCGAGCGGGTCGGCAGGCTGAATGCAGGTGCGCGCAGTTCGGGCGAGGTCTACCGCGGCATGGGTGGCACGACAGCAGGCGTAAGGCTTCACGCTGATGCGATCACCCTTGTACTCCTTGCCAAGGCCATCCGAGAGGTGGTCCAGGTGGTGATCAGGCTCGAACGCGGCAAAGAAGCCGAACTTTCCGGTGAGGAATCTCTCCGGTCCCGTCACACCGGCCTGAGCCAGCAGGGCGGCTTGCAAAGCACCTTGGGCAACGTTGCCGTATTGCACTCGCAGCGCCATGGAACCGTCGAGTGCACACTGCCCGTCCGCCACTGCGTAGGACGAGGCGATGCCAAGTGCGTTGAGAACGCGCGTCTCGTCAAGGCCAAGCGCTGCGGTGACACCGGCCGTAGCGGCGTAGACCTTGAACAGATTGTTCCGGCCGCTCTGCATCGCATTCAGGCTGACCGCATGGCCGAACCGGATGAACAGATCCTGTGCGATGACCAGTGCGCGCAGCAGCTTTGCTCCACTGAGACCTCCGACCATGTCGAATGCGGCAAGCAGGGCTGGCAGGACCGCAGCCGAAGGATGCAAGGGCAACGCATCAATGCAGTCATCGAGCTCCAGGGCCCGGGACATGGCGCCGTTGCACCAGGCTGCGAGGGGCGCTGGCACTCGCAGCCCTGAGCCGATGACCCGTGCCTGCGGAGATCCGCCCCACGCACGCACCAACTCCACCATGGCCGCAATGCCGTTCGCGCTGCGGCCGGCAGCAGCCGAAGCCAGGGTGTCGACGATGCTGGTGCGGGCGGCTTGCAAAGCCCCTTCCGGCATCACGTCCAGTCGGCAACCGGCAATGTGACGTGCTATCGCCCGCTCGATGTTCATTTCAGTGCTCTGCATGCCCCATCCCGAACTCGTGACGTCCCCCGAACAAGCCACGAGGCATGAACAGAATGACTGCCAACACCACTGCAAAGGTGGACAGTTCCTTGAGTTGGCTGGATCCGTAGAGGACCGAGACCGATTCGAGACCAGCGATCAGCAGCGCGCCAGCCAGCGCACCCGACACCTGCCCCATGCCGCCGAGCATGGCGGCCGAGAATCCCTTTATCGCCAGGAGAAAGCCGCTGTGGTAATCGACCGTGGTCAGCGGCGTGCCGACGACCCCACCGACACCGCTCAGCAGCCCGGCGATCACGAACGCGAGCATCACCGGCTGCCACGGGGGGACGCCCATCAGCGATACCGCTTCACGGTCCATGGCCGCGGCGCGCATCGCCCGCCCGACCAGCGTACGACGCAGAACAAGCTCGACGACCACTATCGACACCGTGCCGACACCGACGATCCAGAACGCCTGAGGCGTGATGGTGGCACCGAGTACCGACACCGGCGCATCGCCGGAAAACGGCTTGAACCGATGCGTATCCGCATCCCAGATGGCGGAAGCCACACCGGATGTCGCGATCGAAGTACCGATGGAGATGATGAGCACGCTTACCAAAGAGCCTCCGCGGCCTAGTCGAGTGCTGGCGCCCATCAACACCACGGCATAGACCACGAGAACCAGCCCGGTGAGAGCCAGAGCAACGGGCATGGGCCAATGACTCGAGCCATAGGTCGCGCTCATCGTCATGCCTGCCAGCATGTAGAACTCACCCTGGGCGAAGTTGATGATGCCCGTGGCGCTGTAGATCAGCGTGACGCCGACGGCGACCATCGCGTAAAGCGTGCCCGTCGTCAGCGTGGCCACCAGCAACTGAACGAGATCAGCTGACATGACGTTCAGGTGCAGCGTGGGTTCAGCGAGCCAGTTTCCACTTGCCGTCCTGCAGGCGATAGACGACCACCGAGTCCGGTCCGGGGCCGACGTGATCGGATTCGGTATAGGTGAATACGGCGGTCGCACCCGCGAACTTGTTGGTACGGTTCAACTCGTCGCAAACCTTTCCACTGTCTCCGCGCGCTCGCACCAGGGCTGCCGCGATGAGACCAAAGGCGTCGTGGGCGTTGGCGGCAAACTGGTTCGGATCCTTGCTGTACTTGGCGCGATACGCATCACGGAACTTGATCAACGCAGGCTTCTGAGGATCATCGTCGGACAGTTCTCCCGCGGCATCCAGCTTCGCTCCCGCCACCAGGATGCCCTCGCCATTCGCACCCGTACCCTTTATGACAGCCTCACTCAGGGCCGCAGGGCCATGTACCAGCGGCTGGGTCATGCCCATCTGGCGATAGGCGTTGGTCAGGACAATCGGCGCACGTGAGCTGGACCAGTTGATGACCACTTGAGGGTTGGTCCGACGGACCCGGGTGAGCAACGGTGCCAGGTCGGTGTCTTCCATCGCGTACTTCTCGTCGGCGACGATTTCCATGCCGAAGTCCTTGGCCTGTGCCTTGAGCTCTCGCTGGCCGCCATCCCCATAGGCGTCCTGCTGCGTCACGATCGCGACCTTGCTCAGCCGCAGACTTCGAACGTACTCATACGCCCGGCCGGCGACAGAGCGCTCGTCAGCAGGTACTTTGAAGATACAGCGAGAGACAGGCTCCACGAAGGCGCGCGCCGAGGACAGCAGCACTGTCGGGGTGGACCCGGCCTCAAGCAGCCGCTTGACCGGCGGCACTTCCCAGCTACCCACCGGGCCGATCACGGCTTCAACGCGATCGCTCTTGAGCATGCGATTGAGGACACGCACGGCGTTGTCCGGCTTGCCTTCGGTGTCGTAGTAGACGATGCGCACCTTCCGGCCGGCGATGCCGCCCTTGGCGTTTGCCTCCTCGGCAAGCATGTCAAGCGCAGCCTTCGTCGACTCACCGGTGAATGCCCCCGGGCCGCTGAACATCAGCGGAGCGCCGATCACGAACTCAGACTGCGCACTCGCGGTGGCGCCAGCCCCGCTCAGCACAAGGATGGCCGAGGCGTAACGCAGAAACGACTTCATGGAGGTCTCCTTTGAACTTGGCTCGGCCTGTGCCGACGCTTTCAGCGCGCAGCGAAAGCGGCTGCGCATCCTGCTTGCCACCAGAATCACGCGAGACGCCGCCTGGAGCGGGAGCCAGGTTGCGTCACACCCGCCTGGACGCACCCACTCATGAGGATCTGCAGCGTCTGTTCCGCAACATCCTCCAGAGACAACGGGCCGTTCGCGTCAAACCAGTCGTAGATGAAATTGACCGGCGCAAGCAGCGTGAAGGTGAGCAGCGTCCTTGACATGGGGCGAAGCACGCCGGCCGCGACCAACTGATCCACGCGATCCTTGTAAAGCCGGTAGATGGCGGTTTCCTTCGCGTGCACGCGGTCCGCGTACGAGCCTCCGAGAAGCTTCTTGTCCTCGAAGATCAGCTTCATGTCCTGCGTGTGGTCGCGGCTGAGCAGGATCTGGGCCCGTATCGCCCCCATCAGCCCTTCGAGCGGATCTGCAGGGGCGTTCAACTCCGCCTCGATCGTGACTCGCACCTTGTCTGTGAACGAATCGATCAACTCGAAGAGGATCGAGTCCTTGTTCTTGAAGTGGTAGTAGAGCGCCGCCTGCGTGAAGCCGATTCGCTCCGCCAAGTCACGCATGGAGGAAGCCTCGAAGCCGCGCGCGTAGAACAACTGACGCGCCGCCCTGAGGATGTCGTCGCGACGCACGGATGGAACTGCATCCGCCACGACAGGAGGCGGGGTACCAGGCTCGGGACGCCTGGGCGACGCAGCCTTCTTGCCCAACGTGTTCATGCGATTAGCATAACGAGCGTTCAGTAAATATGCAATTCCTTTTGCAGACGTTGCCTCTAGGTGATTACACTCTCCATCAGTGATTTGCTGAACGACCGTTCAATTTTGAATGAAAGGAAGAAGCTTGGAGAACGACTACATCGACGTACGCAGACGAGACCACGCCTTGTGGCTGACGTTGAATCGCCCGGACGCGCTGAACGCACTCACCCCGGGGATGGTGGCTACGATTTCGACAGCAGTCAGCGCAGCCCAGTCGGACGAGGCCACTCGTAGCATCGTTCTTGCCGGCTCGGGCCGGGCGTTTTGCTCCGGCGCGGACCTGACCACGCTGCCCGCATCCAAGCCAGGTGCAGGCGACAGCCAGGCGGATGCGTTCCTGGCCGAAGCCAATCAGATGATGGCCTTGATACAGACCTCGGCCAAGCCCGTGATCGCCGCCGTCAACGGCCTCGCCCTCGCGGGCGGCTTTGAGTTGGTACTGTGCGCAGACATCGTGTTTGCTGCCCGCTCAGCACGGTTTGGCGATGCCCATGCGAACTTCGGTCTGCTACCCGGTGGCGGTGGCACGGCGCGCCTGCCCAGAGCGATAGGTCGTTCCTGGGCGAAGTACATGATGTTCACGGCCGAGTTGTTCGATGCGGAGGCGCTTGCGACCCAAGGGCTGGTCAACGAGGTCGTCGACGACGGCGCTCTTGAACAGGCCGTTGTTCAGCTGACGGAGCGCATCGCATCGAAAAGCCCTCTGGGTCTGGCCCGAATGAAGGCGCTGATCGACGCGGGGATGGAGGTGTCTCTCGACGAGGCACTGGCCGCCGAACGCCGCGCAAACGTTGAACACGCTTCAAGTGCAGACCTTCGTGAGGGTCTGCTGGCCTTCGCGGAGAAGCGCCGCCCGAAATTCACAGGACGTTGACGGAGAGGATGATGACCCTGGACTACGTATCACCCTGGCGCGCCCCCGAACTCGAGGCCTTCAGGGACACCTGCCGCCGCTTCTTCGAGACGGAAGTTGCCCCGCACAGCCAGCGGTGGCGTCAAGCGGGATTCGTCGACCGTGATGTGTGGCGTGCTGCCGGCCGAGTCGGCCTGCTGTGCGCAAGCGTTCCCGAGGAGTTTGGTGGAAGTGGTGGCACCTACGCCCACGAGGCGGTGATCATGGAGGAGCTCAACCGGATCGGAGAGACCGGTTTTGGGATTGTCCCCGGCGCCGTGCTCGCCCCTCAGTTCGTTCTGGCGGCGGCGACGCCGGCACAAGCTGCGAAGTGGCTTCCCCGGGTGGCCAGCGGTGAGGCGGTCCTGGGGATGGCTATCACCGAACCGTCCGCAGGATCCGACGTGAACGGCATCAGAACGACTGCCAGGCGAGACGGCGACCACTATGTCCTGAATGGATCGAAGACCTTCATCTCGAATGGCATGCATGCGGACATGGTGCTGGTTACCGCGCGTACCGGGAACACGGGCACGCAGGCGGACCATTCGCTGTTCATGCTTGAAGACACGCGCGCGAATGGTTATCGGCACGGCAGTCCCATGGAAAAGATCGGCCAGCAAGGGCAGGACACGACTGAGCTGTTCTTTGACGATGTGCGCGTGCCCGCCAGCAGCCTCGTGGGGGACGAAGAAGGACAAGGCTTCCGGCAACTGATGCGTGCGCTTGCGATTGAGCGGGTGTCGACCGGCGTCTTGGCCGTAGCGGCCATGGAGCGGGCTGTGAGGCTGACGACCGAGCATGCCAAGCAGCGGGCCATGTTCGGCAAGACGCTCTTCGACATGCAGAACACCCGCTTCAAGCTGGCGGAGTGCAGCACTCGGTCGTTCGTCACACGAGTGTTTGTCGACCGCCTGGTCGACAAGCTGGCTCGCGGCGAGCACGTGTCGAATGAAGAGGCCTCCATGGCCAAGCTTTGGAGTGCGCAACAGCAGTGCATCGTGGTCGACGAGTGTCTGCAACTGTTCGGTGGCTATGGATACATGGCGGCCTATCCGATCGCAACCATGTACGTGGACAGCCGCATTCAACGCATCTACGGCGGCGCGGACGAGGTGCAGAAGGAGATCATTGCGCGCGCGCTTTGAAGGTGGTGCCTTGTCGCTCAAGCTCCCGCCTCCCTTCCATAAAGCTGCCGCACCCGCTCGCGCAGCCACGCATGCGCCGGGTCGGCGGTGGCGCTGTGGTGCCACACCATGCGCACGTCGTAGTGCGGCCCGCGTCCGGGCAGTTCCCACACGCGCACGGCGCGGCCGGCGGCCAGGGTGTCGGCGTACATCTGCGGCACGATGGCCAGCAGGTCGCTGGCGGCGACGAGGTCCACCATCGCGCCGTAGTGGCGCACGTGCAGCATCGCGCGGTCGCTGATCTGCAGCCGCGCCAGCATCTGCTCCACCACGCCGTGCGTGGTGGCCGCCGGATCGGCCACCACCAGCGCCGCCGCCGCCAGCTGCCGGCGCGACAGCGCGCCGCCGCGGGCGCTGCCGACGCCACCCTTGGGCCGCCAGCTCCTGGCGGTCAGCGCCACGAAGTGCTCGTGGAACAGGCTTTCGCTGACCACGCCGCGGTGCTGCGCGTCGAGGATGCCGATCGCCAGGTCGGCCGCCATGCCTTCCAGCGCCGCGGGCAGCTGGCCGGCCGGAATCGACACGTTGCTCAGCCGGCACAGCGGCGCCTCGCGCCGCAGCCGGTGCACCAGGCGCGGCAGGAACAGCAGCTCGCCCAGGTCCGATAGCGACAGCCGCCAGTGCGCGGCCTCGGTCGCGGGGTCGAACGACTCGCCGCTGATCAGCTCGGCTTCCAGCTCGCGCAGCAGCGCCATCACGCCGGGGGCGATGCGCCGCGCCAGCCGCGTGGGGTTCAGGCCCCCGGGCGAGGGCACGAACAGCGGGTCGTCGAAGTGGCGGCGCAGCCGCGCCAGCGCGTTGCTGGTGGCCGGCTGCGACAGCGCGAGCTGGCGGCCGGCCTCGGTGACCGATCCGCAGCGGTACACCGCGCTCAGCACGCGCAGCAGGTTGAGGTCGAGTTGGCGGAAGTTCATCTTGATCCGGCGCCCTATCGCATAACGATCGTGAATGCCGGCGATTCTCACAATTCATTCGACGAACACAAGCGCCGCCGCTAGATTGGCGGCGCCCGGCCCCGGAACACGAGACCAAAGGAGACAGCGGCGTGCGGCAGATCATCATCCAGGGCCGCGGCGGCCAGGGCGCGCAGACGGCGGGCAACCTGCTCGCGGCGGCGTTCTTCGCGCAGGGCCTGCAGGTGCAGTGCTTCGCCAGCTACGGCGGCGCGCGGCGCGGCATGCCGGTCAGCTCGTACCTGCGCGTCAGCGAGCGGCCGATCCGCGTGCGCTGCGACATCGAGCAGGCCGACGCCGTGCTGTGCTTCGACGCCAGCCTGCTGGAAGGCCGGTTGCTGGCGGCGGTGCAGCCGGGCACGCTGGTGGTGGTGAACTCGGCGCGCGGCGCGGCGCACTTCGCGGCGGCGCTGCCTGGCCGCCGCGTGCTGCCGGTCGACGGGCTGGGCATCGCGCGCGGGCAGGGCCTGGGGCGCATCGTCAATTCGGCGCTGCTGGGCGCCTTTGCCCGTGCGCTGGACGCTCCCGCGCTGGAGGTGCTGACGCGCACCGTGGTGGACCAGGCGCCCAAGCTGCACGACGAGAACATCGCCGCCGTGCGCGCCGGCTGGCAGGCGGCGGCGGACCGGCTTCAGCAGGTGGCGTCATGAATGCCGTGTTACCTGAAGTCGCCGCCGTGCCGGCCATCTGGACCACCGGCACCACCGAAGGCCACCACACCGGCACCTGGCGCTCGGCCACGCCGCGCCACATCGCCGCGCCGTCGCCCTGCCACCAGGCCTGCCCGGTGGGCGGCGAGATCGCGCGCTGGATCGGCCAGGCCCGAGGCGGCGACCTGCACGGCGCCTGGCAGACGCTGATGCGGCACAACCCGTTCCCGGCCGTGGCCGGGCGCATCTGCCACCACCCTTGCGAGGCGGCCTGCAACCGCGCCGCCTACGACGAGGCGCTGTCGATCTGCCGGCTGGAGCGCTGGATCGGCGATGCCGCGATCGAGCACGGCTGGCGGCCCGAGGCGCCGCCGCTGCGCAATGACAGCGGTGGCCGCGTCGCGGTGGTCGGCGGCGGGCCGGCGGGCCTGTCGGCGGCGTACCAGTTGCGGCGCCTGGGCCATGCGGTCACGCTGTTCGAGGCCGGCGGCGGGCTCGGCGGCGTGATGCGCCACGGCATCCCGGCCTACCGGCTGTCCCGGCAGGTGCTCGATGCCGAGATCGCGCGCATCGTCGCGCTGGGCGTGGACGTGCGCTGCAACCACGCGGTGCAGGGCGACGCGGCGCTGGCGGCGCTGCGCCGCGACCACGACGCGGTGTTCGTCGCGCTGGGCGCGCAGCAGCCGCGCGTGCTGCCGCAGATCGACGCCGGCCGGCCGTGGGCGATGGAGGGCGCGCGGTACCTGGCCGCTTGCAGCGAAGGGCGCCCGCCGGCGCTGGGGCCGCGGGTGGTGGTGGTGGGCGGCGGCAGCGCCGCGATCGACGTCGCGCGCAGCGCGCGGCGCCAGGGCCATGCGGTGACGCTGCTGGCGCTGGAGCCGCAGGCGCGGATGCCCGCTCAGCGCGACGAGGTCGAAGAGGCGCTGGAAGAAGGCATCGCGCTGGTCGACGCCGCGATGCTGCAGTCGGTCGACGACAGCGCCGGCACGCTGCAACTGCACTGCGTGCGCGTGCACTTCGAGCCGGGCGCCGAGCGCGGGCGCTTCACCGTCACGCCGCGGGCGGGCGGCGATTTCACGCTGGCCGCCGATGCGGTGCTGGCCGCGATCGGGCAGGACCCGCGGCTGGACGACGTGGCCGGCGATTGGCGGCGGCAGGGCAACCTGCTGTGGACCGACGGCGACGGGCAGACCAGCCAGGCCGGCGTGTGGGCCGGCGGCGACCTCGCCAGCATGGCCCGCTTCGTGACCGAGGCCGTGGGCATGGGCGCGCGCGCGGCGCGGGCGATCGACCGCGCGCTGCGCACGGGCGACCCCGGCGCGGCAGCGCCTTCGATCGCTGCCGAGCCGGCCGAACCACCCGAGCCGGTCGTGCCGCTGTCGGCCATCAACCTGCACTACCACCCCCATCGCGCGCGTGCCGCGTCGCCGCGCCGCGCCGCGGCCGAGCGCGTCGCCGACCAGGCCGAGGTGCAGCTGGCGCTGACGCCGCCGCAGGCGCTGGCCGAGGCCGGGCGCTGCTTCTCGTGCGGCAGTTGCATCCAGTGCGACCAGTGCGTCACCTACTGCCCCGACCTGGCCGTGCTGCGCGTCGGAGAGGGCTACCGCGTGAACACCGACTACTGCAAGGGCTGCGGCGTCTGCGTGCGCGAGTGCCCCACCGGCTCGATGCGCATGTCCGAGGAGATCCGATGAGCACAGGCGCCCATGTCCGGCTGCTGACCGGCAACCACGCGGTGGCCTGGGCGGCGCGGCTGGCGCGGCCCAAGGTCGTGCCGGTCTACCCCATCACGCCGCAGACGCCGGTGCTGGAGAAGCTGACCGAGTTCCAGGCCGCCGGCGAGTTCGACGCCGAGGTGCTGACGCCGGAGTCGGAGCACTCGGTGATGTCGGCCTGCATCCCGGCCTCGCTGGCCGGCGTGCGCGTGTTCACCGCCACCGCGTCGCAGGGGCTGCTGCTGATGCACGAGCTGCTGCATTACGCCAGCGGCGCGCGGGCGCCGATCGTGATGGCCAACGTCAACCGCACGGTGGCTTCGCCCTGGGCCTTCTGGCCCGATCAGACCGACAGCCTGGCGCAGCGCGACACCGGCTGGATCCAGTATTACGTAGAGAGCCCGCAGGAGGCGCTGGACACGGTGCTGCAGGCCTTCCGCGTCGCGGAAGCGGTGCTGCTGCCGGCGCTGGTGAACCTGGATGCGTTCTACGTCTCGCATTCGCTGGAGCCGGTGGCGGTGCCGGCGCAGGCCGCGGTCGACGCCTACCTGCCGGCCTATGCGCCGGCGCACCGGCTGGACCCGGCGCAACCCGAGTCCTGGGGCAACGTGGTGACGCAGGACATGTTCTACCGCCACCGCCAGGCGGTCGAAGCGGCGATGGCGCAGGTGCCCGAGCTCGCCGCGCAGGCCGACCGCGCCTGGGCGGAGCTGAGCGGCCGCAGCCACGGCGTGGTGGAACGCTACCGCTGCGACGGCGCGGCCACCGTGCTGGTGACCATGGGCAGCCTGGCCGGCACCGCGCGCGACGCGGTCGACGCGCTGCGCGACGCGGGCCAGGCGGTGGGGCTGGTCAAGCTGCGGCTGTTCCGCCCGCTGCCGGTGCGCGCGCTGCGCGCGGCGCTGGCGGGCGCGCGGGACGTGGTGGTGCTGGACCGCAACCACTCGCCGGGCGCCGGCGGCGTGCTGCACCAGGAGCTGCGCGCCGCGCTCTACGGCATGGACGCAGCGCCGCGCGTGCACGGCTGCCTGGCCGGCGTGGGCGGCGTCAACGTGTCGCCGCAGCACGTCGCGGGCTTCGTGCGGCAGGCGCTGCGGCAGGGGCCGCAAGCCGAATCGCAATGGGTGAGGTGAGCCGCATGCAGGCGACCGAGTCGATCCGCCCCGCAGCACCCGCCGCCGAGCTGCTGTGCTCGGGCCACGCCGCCTGCCCCGGCTGCGCGGAGCCGCTGACGCTGCGGCAGATCCTGGCCGTGCTGGGCCCCGACACGGTGGCGGTGATCCCGCCGTCGTGCCTGGCCATCATCTCCGGGCCGCAGCCCTTCAGCTCGCTGCGCATCCCCGTCTACCAGCCCACGCTGGAAGCCAGCGCCGCCGCCGCCTCGGGCCTGCGCCGCGCGCTGGACGCGCAGGGCAAGCGCGACACGCAGGTGATCGTGCTGGCCGGCGACGGCGGCACCTACGACATCGGCTTCCAGTGCCTGTCGTCGGCGGCCGAGCGCGACGAGAACATCCTGTACTTCTGCTTCGACAACGAGGGCTACATGAACACCGGGGCGCAGAAGTCGTCGTCGACGCCGCGCTTCGCCCGCACCGGCTCCACCCCCGCGGGCAAGACCACGCGCAAGAAGAACCTCACCGAGATCATGGCCGCGCACGGCGTGCCCTACGCGGCCACCGCCAGCATCGGCGACATCGCCGACCTGCGCCGCAAGGTGGCCAAGGCCAAGGCGATGCGGGGCCTGCGCCTCATCACGCTGCTGATCCCCTGCCTGGACGGCTGGGGCCTGGCCGACGACGGCGCCTTGGGCGCCGCGCGGCTGGCGGTGGCCAGCGGCGCGTTTCCGCTGGTCGAGGTCGAGGACGGCGTGCGCTGGACGATCAACTCGGCCGCGCCCACGCGGCCGGTGGCCGACTACCTGGCGCTGCAGCGCCGCTACCGGCAACTGCCGCCGCAGGACGCCGCCGCGCTGCAGGCCGAGGTGGACCAGGCCTGGGCCCGGCTGCTGCAGCGCGTGGCGGCCAGCCCGCAGACAACCACGACCGGAGACGAACGATGAGCAAACGCACCCCGACCTCCCTGCCCCTGGCCCGGCTCGCGCTGGCCGCCGCTGCAGCCGCTGCCGGCCCCGCGCTGGCGCAGGACCAGCCGGTGGAGCTGCGCTTCGCGCACTGGCTGCCGGCGCAGCATTCGCTGGCCAGGACCGGCTTCGAGCCCTGGGCCAAGGCGGTGGAAGCGGCCTCGGGCGGGTCGATCAAGGTCACGATGTATCCGGCGCAGCAGCTCGGCAAGGCGCCCGACCACTACGACATGGCGCGCGACGGCATCGCCGACATGACCTGGGTCTCGCCGGGCTACCAGGCGGGACGCTTTCCGCTCTTCGCGGCCAGCGAGCTGCCGTTCATGATGGCCAACCCCGGCGGCGGCTCGGCGGCGCTGGACGCCTGGTACCGCCGGCACGGCGGCGCCGAGATGAAGGACGTGCGCCTGTGCATGGCGCACATCCACAACGGCACGCTGCACAGCAAGAAGCCGATCACCGAGCCGGGCCAGATCAAGGGCATGAAGATCCGCCCGGCCAACGGCACGGTGGCGCAGATGGTCACGCTGCTGGGCGGCACCAACGTGCAGGTGTCGGCGCCGGAGTCGCGCGACGCGCTGGAGAAGGGCGTGGCCGACGCCATCACCTTCCCCTGGGATTCGCTGATCAGCTTCGGCGTCGACAAGGTGGCCAAGCAGCACATCGACTTCCGGCTCTACGCCGCCAGCTTCGTCTGGGTGCTGAACAAGGGCTTCTACGACAAGCTGGGCGCCGGCCAGAAGAAGGTCGTCGACGCCCACTGCAGCAACGAGTGGGCGGCCAAGGTGGGCGCGACCTGGGGCGACTGGGAGGACAGCGGCGAAGGCCGGATCCAGAAGATGGGCGGCCACACCATCACCAGGCTGAGCCCGGCGCAGCTCGACGCCTGGCGGCAGGCCGTGGCGCCGATGACGGCGCAGTGGATCGCCGCGGCCGACAAGGCCGGCGCCAACGGCCGCGCGGTGCTGGACGATCTGCGCAGCGAGCTGAAGGCGCGCAACGCGGCGTACTGAGCCGGCGGCGGCATCATGAAGCGTGCGCTCTCGGCGTTCGAGACCGTGGCTGCGGCCTTCCTGCTGGCCATCGCGCTGCTGACCGCCGGCAACGTGCTGCTGCGCGAGACGCTGGGCCGGCAGGTCCCCGACTGGTTCGACCTCTCCAAGCAGTTGCAGGCGATCGCGATGTTCTGGGGCATCGCGCTGGCCAGCTTCCGCGGCAGCCACATCTGCGTGGACCTGCTGTGGGAGCACTGCGCGGCGCCGAACCGGCGCCGCATCGACCTGGCGGCCACCGCGCTGACGCTGGCCTTCCTGCTGCCGCTGGCGTGGATGGCGTGGGTCAAGCTCGGCGGCGCCGGCACCCAGACCACCAACGACCTGCGGCTGCCGCTGGTGTGGTTCTTCGCCGTCTCGGCCGCCGGCGTCACGGCCGCGGCCGTGCTGGCGGCGGCCAGGCTGAGGGCGCTGTGGCGCGGCACCTCGATCGACGCGGAGGACTAGCGCTTGGACAAGAACCTCGTCGCCGCGCTGGGCTTCGTGCTGATGTTCGGCCTGCTGCTGCTGCGGGTGCCGATCGGCATCGCGATGGGCATCGCCGGCGTGCTGGGCTTCGGGCTGCTGTCGGGCTTCGGCGCGGCGCTCAACCTGCTGGCCAACGTGCCGCTGTCGGTGCTGACCGACTACAACCTCAGCGTGATCCCGATGTTCATCCTGATGGGCGCGTTCTGCTCCACCGCGGGCATGAGCCGCGAGCTGTTCGACGCCGGGCTCGCCTGGGTGGGGCACCGGCGCGGCGGGCTGGCGCTGGCCACCATCGGCGCCTGCGCGGGCTTCGCGGCGATCAACGGCTCGTCGGTGGCCACCGCGGCCACGATGACCCAGGTGGCGCTGCCCGAGATGCGCAAGGCCGGCTACCACCCGGGCCTGTCGGCGGGGCTGATCGCCGCCGGCGGCACGCTGGGCATCATGATCCCGCCGTCGGTGATCTTCGTGCTCTACGGCATCATGACCGAGACCGACATCACCAAGCTGTTCTTCGCCGGCGTGGTGCCGGGGCTGCTGGCGGTGGCGCTGTATTCGGGCCTGGTGGCCTTCATCGCGCGCCGCCACCCGGCGGCGTTTCCGGCCGGCCGGCGCCACGGCTGGGGCGAGCGCTTCGCGACGCTGAAGAACCTGTGGCCCACGCTGGCGCTGTTCCTGCTGGTGCTGGGCAGCATGTACCTGGGCTGGGTCACGGTGACCGAGGCGGCCGGCATCGGCGCCACCGGCGCGCTGGCGCTGGGCGTGCTGCGCCGCCAGCTCGACCGCCGCGCCATCAGGCGCGCGCTGATCGACTCGCTGCGCGTGTCGTCGGCGATCATGCTGATCGTCGTCGGCGCCTACCTGTTCGGCTACTTCCTCACCGTCACCCAGTTCACGCAGAAGGCGGTGGCGCTGCTGGTGAACCTGCCCATCGGCGCCTACGGCGTGCTGGCGCTGGTGATGGTGGGCTACCTGGTGCTGGGCGCGGTGATGGACGAGCTGGCGATGATCCTGCTGACCGTGCCCATCGTCTACCCGGTGATGATGACGCTGGGCTTCGACCCGGTGTGGTTCGGCGTGATCATCGTGATGGCGGTCACCTTCGGGATGATCTGCCCGCCGGTGGGCATGAACGTCTTCGTCATCAACTCGATCGCGCGCGACGTCTCGCTGACGCGCATCTACCGCGGCACCATGCCCTTCATCGCGGTGGACGTGCTGCGCCTGGTGCTGCTGTGCGCGTTTCCGGTGATCAGCCTGTGGCTGCCGGGGAAGCTGGGGTAGCGGCAGGGGCGGGGGCCGCGGCTCCGCGCAGCCCGCCGAAGCGCTGGAAGTACGCCGGCTGCGCATCGGGCGCCGGCCCCTCGGCGGTGTGCAGCACCGCGCCGACGTGCGCCTCGGCCGCGGCTTCGACGCGGCGGTACAGGTTGCGGCACAGCGCGCGCGCCGCGGCGCCGGGCCAGTCGTGCGGCATCAGCTCGTCGGGCAGCAGCGGGTCGCGCAGCGTGGCGCGCCGGTAGCCGTGCATCAGCAGCGTGCGCACTGCGAAGCCGCGCACCGGGTCCAGCGGCGCGGCCTTGCGCTGCAGCGCCAGCCACACCGGCCTGAAGGCGTCGAGGAAGGCGGCGTAGCCGGCCGCGAGGCGCTCCAGTTCCCAGCCGCTGCGCACCACCTCGGCGATGGCTTGCGCATCGACCCACTCGGCCGCCGCGCCGCGCACCACCCACACCTGCCGGCCGTGCTCGGCCAGCAGCGCGCGCAGCTCGTGCTCGTCGGGATCGGGGTGCAGCATCACCGCGTCGGCCAGGCGCCCGAAGCCCAGCCAGGCCAGGTCGCGCAGCAGCCGCTCGCGCACCGCGCCCGCGGCCGGCACGGCGCCGGCGGCGACCACCGTCCACTGCCCGTTCCACGGCGGCCGCGCGTGGCCGTAGAGCCGGCCGTGCGCGGCTTCCACGCGGCGGCGGCCGGCCTCGGTCACGCGGTAGTCGCTGCGGCGGCCGATGGCCTGCGCCTGCAGCCAGCCTTCGCGCGCCAGCCGCGCCATCGAGGTGCGCACTGTGCGCTCGTTGACGCCCAGCGGCTGCAGCAGCTCGATCACGCTGCCCAGGCCGGCATTGCCGCCGCGGTGCGCGATGGCGTCGCCGTAGACCGTGACCACCAGCGACTTGGCCTTGGGCGCCAGCCGGGCCAGCAGGTCGTCGACCAGGGGGTCCTTCAAGGGCGGCTGCATCCCGCGATCGTAGTGGCCTCGGCCGTGGCGCGATGAATTGACTCAAATCTCATTGCATAAACGAAGAACGTGAATTACGATGGTCGAAAACATGCAGTTCGAATGTCGAATATCAAGCGCCAAAAGCCGGTGAAGACCGGATCCGCGCATCGGTGTTCATGAGCCAACGTGATGCACTAAAACAAAGTTCGTGTATCACAAAAGGAGACAAGGCATGGGCAAGTCCCGCTCCGTTCCGAGCTACTGCTTCAACTGCGTGTCCGGGCCCGACTTCCTGCGCGTGCGGGTCGAGGACGACGTGGCGCGCTGCATCGAGCCCAACCACGAAGGCGCCGACGTGCACCCGGCGCTGGGCCGGCCCTGCGTGCGCGCCTATGGCCTGGTGCAGAAGACCTACAACCCGCACCGCGTGCTGGCGCCGATGAAGCGCACCAACCCGAAGAAGGGGCGCGACGAGGACCCCGGCTTCGTGCCCATCACCTGGGACGAGGCGCTGGACCTCGTGGCCGCCAAGCTGCAGGACATCCGCGCACGCGGGCTGGTCGACGAGCAGGGCCTGCCGCGCGTGGCCGCCACCTTCGGCCATGGCGGCACGCCGGCCAGCTACATGGGCACGCTGCCGGCCTTCCTGGCGGCGTGGGGGCCCATCGACTACAGCATGGGCTCGGGCCAGGGCGTCAAGTGCACGCACTCCGAGCACCTGTACGGCGAGTTCTGGCACCGCGGCTTCACCGTCTGCGCCGACACGCCCAACACGAGCTACATCGTCGCCTTCGGCGCCAACGTGGAGGTGACCGGCGGCGTCTGCGCCGTCAAGCGCCATGCCGATGCGCGCATCCGCGGCGTCAAGCGCGTCTACGTCGAGCCGCATTTGTCGGTCACCGGCGGCTGCTCGTCGGAATGGGTGCCGATCAAGCCCAAGACCGACCCCGCGTTCATGCTGGCGATGATCCACGTGCTGCTGTGCGAGGCCGGCGTGCCGCGGCTGGACACCGCGTTCCTGCGCGATCGCACGGCCTCGCCGTATCTCGTCGGCCCCGACGGCTACTACCTGCGCGACCCATCATCGCGCAAGCCGCTGGTGTGGGATGAATCGGCCGGTGCTGCCGTGCCCTTCGACACGCCCGGCGCGCACCCCGCGCTGGAGGGCCGCTACCCGGTGCCGCAGGCGGTGACGCAAGGGCCCGACGGCGAGGTGAGCCACTTCAGCGAGACCAGCGGCCGCACCGGCCTGACGATGACGGCCGACGCGATGCGCCCCTACTCGCCCGAATGGGCGCAGACGGTCTGCGACGTGCCGGCCGCCACCATCCGGCGCGTCGCGCTGGAATACCTGGAGCACGCCTGCATCGGCCAGACCATCGAGATCGACGGCCGCACGCTGCCCCACCGCCCGGTGGCGGTGACGCTGGGCAAGACCGTCAACAACGGCTGGGGCGCCTTCGAGGCCTGCTGGTCGCGCACGGTGCTGGCCATGCTGGTGGGCGCGCTGGAAGTGCCGGGCGGCACGCTGGGCACCACGGTGCGGCTGAACAAGCCGCACGACAACCGGCTGCTCAGCGTGGCGCCGGGCGAAGACGGCTTCATGGTGTGCAACTTCAACGCCACCACGCCCGAGCAGTGGCAGGCCAAGCCCACCGGCCGCAACGCCCACCGCACGCTGGTGCCGCACGTGGGCCATTCGCCCTGGAGCCAGGCGCTGGGCCCCACGCACCTGGCGTGGATGTTCATGCGCGAGGCGCCGCCCAACTGGCCCCAGCCCAGCTTCCCCGAGATCTGGTTCACCTATCGCACCAACCCGGCGATCGCGTTCTGGCAGACCGGCCACCTGACCGAGACCATCGCGCGCATGCCCTTCGTCGTCGCTTTCGCCTACACGCAGGACGAGACCAACCACATGGCCGACCTGCTGCTGCCCGAGGCCACCGACCTCGAAGGCACGCAGCTCATCCGCTGCGGCGGCACCAAGTTCATCGAGCAGGCCTGGGCGCACCGCGGCGTGGTGCTGCGCCAGCCGGTGGTGCAGCCGCAGGGCGAGGCGCGCGACTTCACCTGGATCGCCACCGAACTGGCGCGCCGCACCGGGCTGCTGCAGACCTACGTCGAGCGCATCAACAAGGGCGCGGCGCTGCTGCCGCTGAAAGGCGAGGGCTGGGACTTCCGGCTGCCCACCGACCGGGCGCCCGAGGTCGACGCCATCTGGGACGCGGTGTGCAAGGCCGCCACCGCCGAACTGAGCGGCGGCGCCGACGTGGTGGGCCTGGACGCGATGAAGGAGCGCGGCTACTACACGGTGCCGCACACGCGCGTCGACTGGTACCTGACGCCGACGATGGAAGCGCAGGGCCTGCGCTACGAGCTGCCCTACCAGGAGCGGCTGCTGCGCATCGGCCGCGAGCTGGAGCGCCGGCTGCACGGGCAGGGCGTGCACTGGTGGGACGAGCAGTTGCGCGAATACCGCGCGCTGCCGGAATGGCACGACGTGCCGGGCCTGTGGGAGCAGGCCGTGCGCGACGCCGGCGGCGACCCGGCCGACTATCCGTTCTGGGGCATCACTACCAAGAGCATGCAGTACAGCTCGGGCAACAACGTCGGCATTCCGCTGATGGACGAGGTGGCGCAGAACATCCGCGGCCACGGTCGCGTGATCATGAACGCCGGCGCCGCGCGCCGCCTGGGCCTGGCCGACGGCGAGTGGGTGGAGGTCGAATCCACCCACGGCCACACGCGCGGGCAGCTCGCGCTGGTGCAGGGCTGCCGGCCGGACACGGTGGTGATCCCGGGCCAGTTCCAGCACTGGAAGACGCCGTTCGCGAAGGACCTGAACTACCCCTCGCTGAACGCGGTGACGCCGATGTCCGGCGTGGCGCTGCAGCTCACCGACGCCACCGGCTCGGGCGCCGACATCGTGCGCGTGCGCGTGCGCCGCGCGGCCGCCGACGCAGTGCCGCGCCGCGCCGGGCATGAGGTGGCGGCGTGAACGCCTGCGCCTGCACCGGCACCCGCGAGCCGCCGCCGGTGGCCGATGCGCATCCGCCCGCCGAGGCGCTGGCGCCGCTGCGCTCGGTGGCGGTGCGGCGCTGGACGTCGGGCAGCGACGCCGAGGCGCTGGACTGGGTCTGCGAAGAGCAGCCCGTCAGCCTGCAGTACGACGGCATTGCGCACGCGGTGATGATGGCCACGCCGCAGGACCTGGAGGACTTCGCGGTCGGCTTCAGCCTCAGCGAAGGCATCGTCGACGACCGCACCGAACTGCTCGACCTGGACGTCGAGCCGCATGCGCGCGGCCACGTGGTGTCAATGCGGCTGACCGCGCGCCGCCGCGCTGCGCTGGACGGGCGCCGCCGCCTGCTGGCCGGCCGCTCGGGCTGCGGGCTGTGCGGCGTGGACAGCCTGGAGCGGCTGGACCTGCGCTCGCGCCCGGTGCGCGCGCGCCGCGGCTTCGACCCCGCGCGGCTGGCCGCGGCGATGGTGCAGCTCGGCCGCGCGCAGCCGCTGCGCGAGCTGACGGGCGCCACCCACGGCGCGGCCTGGCTTTCTGCCGATGGCGCCGACGGTGCCGAGATCGTCGCGCCGCGCGAAGACGTGGGCCGCCACAACGCGCTGGACAAGACCATTGGCGCGCTGGTGCGCCAGGGGCTGGATCCGGCCGGCGGCGCGCTGCTGGTCACCAGCCGCGCCAGCTACGAGCTGGTGCTGAAGTCCGCCGCGGCGGGCGCCGGCGTGCTGGCCGCCATGTCGGCGCCCACCGCGCTGGCGATCCGCAGCGCGCACGAGCTGGGCCTGACGCTGGTGGGTTTCGCCCGCGGCGCCAGCCTGGTCGTCTACACCCATGGCTGGCGGCTGCAGGCAGCGCCGGCGGCGCAAGGAGCACGCTCATGACCCGTTATGCGATGGTGGCCGACCTGCGCCGCTGCGTCGGCTGCCAGACCTGCACCGCCGCCTGCAAGGAGACCCGCGGCACGCCGCCGGGCGTGCAGTGGCGCCGCGTGCTCGACATCGAGACCGGCGAATACCCCGACGTGCGCCGCAGCTTCGTGCCCACCGGCTGCCAGCACTGCGACGAGCCGCCGTGCCTGGAGGTGTGCCCGTCGACCGCCACGCGCAAGCGCGGCGACGGCATCGTCACGATCGACGAGACGCTGTGCATCGGCTGTTCGGCCTGCATCATGGCCTGTCCCTACGAAGCGCGCTACATGGTCGACGAGACCCGGTTCGCGTTCGGCGGCCAGGCCATGCCGCACGAAGGCCGGCTGGCCGACGAGGCGCGCCTGGGCGTGGCCACCAAGTGCGACTTCTGCGCCGGCCGCGTGGACGCCGGCGTGGCCAAGGGCCTGGTGCCGGGCGTCGACCCCGCCGCGACGCCGGTGTGCGCGCAAAGCTGCATCTCCGGCGCGCTGCAGTTCGGCGACATCGACGACCCGGAGAGCCCGGTGTCCAAGCTGCTGGCCGAGAACCGCTGGTTCCGCATGCACGAAGACCTGGGCACCGGGCCGGGCTTCTACTACCTGTGGGACCGGGAGGCCGAAGCATGACGCGCACTGTCACCCCTCCCGCCCCCGGCGCCGGCGCGCGGCGCCAGCGCCACTGGGACTGGCGCGCCGCCGGCAACTTCATCGGCGGCGGCACCGGCAGCGGGTTGATCCTGGCGGCCGCCTTTGCCGCGCTGCTGGACGCGGACCTCCCCGCCCCGGCCTGGCCGCTGCTGGCCGGCATGGCTTGCGTGGCCGCCGGGCTGTCGCTGGTGTGGCTGGAGATCGGCAAGCCCTGGCGCGCGCTGAACGTGTTCTTCCATCCGCAGACCTCGTGGATGACGCGCGAGGGCATCGTCGCCAGCCCCTTGCTGGC
Source organism: Rubrivivax sp. (assembly GCA_047602205.1). Lineage (GTDB taxonomy): Bacteria > Pseudomonadota > Gammaproteobacteria > Burkholderiales > Burkholderiaceae_C > Rubrivivax. The sequence goes on from JASGHX010000001.1 coordinate 5,092,496, forward strand.
CTGCAGCGCGGCCGCGGCCTGGTCCGGTGCCGGCGTGCCGCTGGTGGGCGCGGCGCTGCTGGCGGCCGGCTACCTGTATTGCCAGGCGCGCATCCTGCGCGCGTCGCGCGCGATTCCCGCCTGGTCGCACCCGCGCGTGGTGCCGCTGATCGTGGCCTGCGGGCTGGCCGAGGGCAGCGGCGCGCTGCTGCTGCTGGGCGGCGCCGGCAGCCGTGGCCTGGTGGCGCTGGCGCTGGCGGCCACGCTGGCGCGCGAGCTGGCGCTCGAACACTATCGCCGCGGCCTGGCGGCCGGCGGCGCGCCGGCGCCCACGCTGGCCTGGTTCTCGTGGCAGGGCCATCCGGCCACCCGCGTGCTGCAGGGCCTGCGCCTGCTGGCGGCGCTGCTGCTGCTGGCGGTGCTGATGGGGTGGGGCGGTGCTGCCGTGGCCGCGGCCGGCGGCGCCATCGCGCTGGGCACCGGCTGGGCGCTGAAACTCATCCTGGTCACGCGGGCGGCGTACCAGCGCGGCGCGCAGATGCTGCACCTGCCGGTGCGTGGGCGGCGGTCCGGGGCGCTTTGATCGTTCTTTCTGCGCCTGCGCAGGCCCCCGGCGGGGATTTCGTCCCCGCGGCCGACCTACTTTCTTTGCGGGTGCAAAGAAAGTAGGCAAAGAAAGCACCTTGGAATACAACACCCCCGGCTCGTTCTTCGGTACTCGATCGCTGCGCTCCGGGCGGTGGTGGTGACAGTTCTCGCAAAGTCTTGCTCGACAGCGCCGACTGTTCACCAGAGGCGGCAGCGCGAGCGGCGTCACGCTGGACCACCGTCCGCAAGCCAGGCGCAGGAGGCTGTGGCATGCGTTGCGGACGGTGGTCCAGCGTGACCAAGCACCGTTTTGCCTGGGCGGTGAACAGTCGGCGCTGTCGAGCAAGACTTTGCGAGAGCATCGAGTGACAGCCGCATCGAGCGCAGCGAGCGAGCCGCAACCGACGAGCCGTGGGTGTTGCATTGAAGGTGCTTTCTTTGCTTCCTTTCTTTGCACCCGCAAAGAAAGGGAGTCGGCCGCCGGGCCGAAATCCCGGCCGGGGGCTTGTGCGACCCTAATCAAGGACCGATAGCCGCCTCAAAGCGACTTCGGCCGCAGATCGCGCACCCGCACCGCCTTGCCCTGCGAGCGCGGCACCGCGCCCGGCGCCAGCACCTGCACGTCGGCGCTGATGCCGATCATCGACTTGACGTGGTGCGCCGTGTTGGCGGCCAGCCGCGGGTGGCCGGCCGCGGGCACCGAGGGCAGCGCCTCGACCTCCAGCCGCACGTGGTCCAGCGCGCCGCGGCGTTCCAGCACCAGCTGGTAGTGCGGCGACAGCCCCGGCCGGCCGACCAGCACGGCCTCGATCTGCGACGGGTAGACGTTGACGCCGCGGATGATCAGCATGTCGTCGTTGCGGCCGGTCACGCGCAGGATGCGCAGGTGCGTGCGGCCGCAGGCGCAGGGGCTGCGGTCCAGCCGCGTGATGTCGCGCGTGCGGTAGCGCAGCATCGGCAGCGCCTGCTTGGTCAGCGTGGTGATCACCAGCTCGCCGGGCTCGCCTTCGGGCACCGGCACGCCGGTGTCGGGATCGATCGTCTCGAACAGGAAGTGGTCCTCCCAGCCGTGCAGCCCGCAGCGGGCGTCGCACTCGCAGGCCACGCCCGGGCCCATGATCTCCGACAGGCCGTAGATGTCCACCGCGCGCAGCCCCATGCGGGCCTCGATCTCGCGGCGCATGGCCTCGCTCCAGGGCTCGGCGCCGAACATGCCGATGCGCAAGGCGCTGCGGCGCAGGTCCACGCCCTGCTGCTCGGCCACCTCGGCGATCGCCAGCGCGTACGACGGCGTCGCGCACAGCACGCGCGGGCCGAAGTCCATGATCAGCGCCACCTGGCGCTCGGTGCCGCCGCCCGAGATCGGCACCACCGGGCAGCCCAGCCGCGTGGCGCCGTCGTGCGAGCCCAGGCCGCCGGTGAACAGGCCGTAGCCGTAGGCGTTGTGCACGAGGTCGCCGGCGCGCACGCCGGCGCAGTGGAACGATCGCGCCACCAGGTCGGCCCAGGTCGACAGGTCCTGCGCGGTGTAGCCCACCACGGTGGGCCTGCCGGTGGTGCCCGACGAGGCGTGCAGCCGCGCGAGCTGCGGCAGCGCGCGCGTGAACAGCCCGAAGGGGTAGTGGTCGCGCAGATCGGTCTTCACCATGAACGGCAGGCGCTGCAGTGCGGCCAGCGAGTCGACGTCGCGCGGGTCGTCCAGGCCCGCGCCGTTCAAGCGCTGGCGGTGCCAGGGCACGTGGTCCCAGGCGTTGCGCAAGGTCTCCTGCAGGCGCTGCAACTGCAACTGCTGCAGCCGTTCGCGCGGCAGGGTTTCGAGCGGCGCGTGCAGGCCCGGCGCGGCGGGGGCGGCAGAGGATGTTGATGCGGAAACGGTGGCCACCATGGCGGCTCCTTTCGGCAAGGCGGACGTGGCCGCGAGCGTTCAGCGCCGGGCGCCGCGCACCGGCAGGTGCGGCAGCGCAAAGCCCTGGTTGAAGCCGGCCCGCGTGACCAGCATGAACTTGAACAGCGCGCCGCCGGCTGCCGCCAGGCCGCCGGCCAGCGCCTGCAGCAGGGCCGCCAGCGACGGCGGCAGCGGCGCCGCCAGCACCACGACCACCAGCGCCAGCGGCAGCAGACTGCCGGCGTTGTAGCCGTGGCCGGCGCGGTCGACCGCGCGCAGCGCCGCGGGCCGCAGCGTGCCGGCCAGCCGGCGGTACCAGCGCGCGCCGAGCGCGAAGCGCAAGGCCAGCAGCGCTCCGAAACCGATCCAGGCCGCGGTGCTGCCCGCATCCCAGGCCGGCGCGGCCAGCCAGAACAGCCCGGCGCCTTCCGTCACGCCGGTGGCCAGCAGCAGCGGCACCGTGAGCGGCTCGCGCCACGCCGGGATGCCGCGCGCCGCGTGCAGGATGCGCGCCTGGCAGTACAGGAAGGCCGCCGCCAGCAGCGCCGCCGTCGGCTGCAGCAGCGGCCAGGCCACGGCGGCGGCGGCGCTGCCCAGCAGCAGCGGGGCCAGCGCCGCCTCGCGCGACATCCACGAGGTCTGCGGGTGCAGCAGCACGTTCAGCGCCCGCCAGGGGCGCCCGATCTCGGCCCACACGCACAGCAGTCCGGCGGCCACCAGCAGCAGCGCCAGCGCGACCAGCGCCTGGCGCAGGCTGCCCGGCGCGCCGGCCAGCGTGGCGAACAGCAGCAACCCGCAGCCGGCGCCGCCGCCGATGAAGTTGCCGGCCGCGCGCGCATCCCAGTGCTGCTGCTGCGCGGGGTCGGCGCGGCGGTTCACGCCAGCCCGGCCTGCCGGGCCTTGGCGGCCAGCCGCTGCTCGGTCTTGGCCACGTCGACGACGAAGCGCTGGTGGCGGCACTTGCAGATGGCGTCGATGCCGTCGCTGCCGCTCACGTCGAAGGTGACGCTGCGGCCTTGCACCTCGGCGACGGCGAGCTGCAGCTCGACGTTCATGCCCATCAGCGTGGCGCCGGTGTGGTCGAGCTCGACGCGCGTGCCCACCGAATCTTCGCCGGCGTCCAGGTGCGCCAGCAGCAGCTCGCGGCAGGCGACCTCGATGTCGCGCAGCAGCGCCGGCGTGGCATAGACGCGGGCCTGGTCGCCCATGAAGTCGATGGTGCGCTCGCGGTCGACGGCCACGCGGACGGTGGCGGCCACGCCGGGCTGCAGGCTGGGTTTCATGTGTCGGTCTCCGGGTTCGATAAGAAGAATTTGGTACCTGAATGCGTTTGTTGGGATTGATCCAGTGCAAACGGGCCGGCGCACCCCGGGCAGACCCCGATCGAGCGTCAGTCCAGGTCCGCCGCCCAGGCCGGGCCGTCGCCGGCGTCCGCGGCGGGCTCGCCCACCGGCTCGTTGGCCGCGACGCGGCCGCGGCCGAACAGCCGGCGCACCTGCTCGCGCAGCCAGCGCTGGGCGGGGTCGCCGTTGACGCTCTGGTGCCAGACCATCATCACGTCGTACGAGGCGCCGTCGGGCAGCCGCCAGGCGCGCAGCTCGTGGCGCGCGGCCACCGCGTCGGCGAACATCTGCGGCACGATGGCCACCAGGTCGGTGCCGCGCACGAGCTCGGGCACCGCGCCGTAGTGGCGCAGGCGCACGCAATTGGGCACGTCCAGCGCCAGCCGCTCCAGCACGCGCTGCACGCTGCCCAGCAGGCTGGCCGTCGGCGCCGCCAGCGCCAGCGCGGCGCGCGCAAGCTGCTGCCGGTCCAGCCGGCGGCCGCAGCCCGGCGTCGCGGGCTGCCAGTCCAGCGCGGTCAGCGCCACGTAGTGCTCGTGGAACAGCAACTCGCCGACCACGCCCTGGTGGTCGGGCTGCAGCATGCCGATCGCGAGGTCGATCTCGCGCGCCTCGAGCGCGGCGCTGACGCGGGCGGCGTCCACGGCCTCGTTCGACAGCCGGCTGCCCGGCGACGCGCGGCGCAGCTCGCGCGCCAGCGCCGGCAGGAACATCATCTCGCCCAGGTCCGACAGCGACAGCCGCCAGTGCATGCAGCCGGTGGCGGGGTCGAAGCTCTCGCCCTCGCACAGCGCGGCTTCGAGCTGCAGCAGGTGCTGGGCCACCAGCGGCGCGATGCGCTGCGTCAGGCGCGTGGGGTGCAGCCCGCTGGGCGAGCGCACGAACAGCGCGTCGCCGAAGCAGTGCCGCAGCCGCGCCAGCGCGTTGCTGGTGGCCGACTGCGACAGCGCGAGCTGCTGCCCCGCCTCGGTGACCGATCCGGTGCGGTGGATCGCGCACAGCACGCGCAGCAGGTTCAGGTCGAGCTGACGGAAGTTCATCGCGGGGCTCCCTCGCACGGCCGGTCGCGGGCCACATTCGCCGCGCCGATGCGGCGGATTGCGACAATCCATTCGACGACGACCGGCGTGCGCGGCTAGATTGGCCCGGCCTTGGAGCCGGCGGGTTGAACTGGATCAACCTGCAAATGGTATTGCGGTACCGCAATCTAATTATGGAAAACCCGGAGACATCGTCGTGAGCAAGCGGGTGCTGAGTCTGAACGTCAACGGCCGCGTGCACGAGATCGCCGCGGCCGACGGCGCGCTGCTGCTCGACGTGCTGCGCGACGCGCTGCGGCTCACCGGCACCAAGCAGGGCTGCGACGGCGGCGAGTGCGGCGCCTGCACCGTGCTGGTCGACGACCGGCCGCGGCTGGCCTGCTCGACGCTGGCGGCGCAGGTCGAGGGCCGGCGCGTCGAGACGGTCGAGGGCCTGGCGCGGCAGGGCCGGCTGTCGGCGGTGCAGCGGGCGTTCCACGAGCAGCTGGGCGCGCAGTGCGGCTACTGCACGCCGGGCATGGTGATGGCGTCCGAAGGCCTGCTGCGCGCCAACCCCGACCCGACGGTCGACGAGATCAAGGCGGCGCTGGCCGGCAACCTGTGCCGCTGTACCGGCTACGTGAAGATCGTCGAGTCGGTGCAGGCGGCGGCCACCGCCATGAAGGCCGCGCCATGAACCCCCGGATGACGCGCCCCGGCGGCATCGGCGTGCGCACGCCGCTGATCGACGGCTTCGACAAGGTCACCGGCCGCGCCCGCTACACCGCCGACATCGCGGTGCCCGGCGCGCTGGTCGGGCGCATCCTGCGCAGCCCGCACCCGCATGCGCTGATCGCCGGCATCGACACCAGCGCCGCGCGCGCGCTGCCGGGCGTGCACGCGGTGTGCACCGGCGACGACACGCCGGTGCCTTTCGGCGTGCTGCCGATCGCCGAGAACGAGTACCCGCTGGCGCGCGGCAAGGTGCGCTACCGCGGCGACCCGGTGGCTGCGGTGGCGGCGGTCGACGAGGTCACTGCCGAGCGCGCGCTGGCGCTGATCGAGGTGCGCTACGAGCCGCTGCCGGCGCTGACCACCGCCAAGGCGGCGATGAAGGCCGGCGCCGTCGCGATCCACGACGACAAGCCCAACAACGTGCTGCGCGAGGTGCACGCCGAGTTCGGCGACACCGCCGCCGGCTTCGACAGCGCCGACCTCGTGCGCGAGAAGAGCTTCACCTTCGCCGAGGTCAACCACGCGCACATGGAGCTCAACGCCACGCTGGCCGAGTACGACATCGAGCGCGACGGCGTGACGCTGCACACCACCACCCAGGTGCCTTACTACGTGCACCTGAAGGTGGCGGCGTGCCTGCAGATCGCCGAGTCGCAGGTGCGCGTGATCAAGCCCTTCCTCGGCGGCGGCTTCGGCGCACGCACCGAGTGCCTGCACTTCGAGATCATCGCCGCGCTGCTGGCGCACCAGGCGCGCGGCGCGGTGCGGCTGCTGCAGACGCGCGAGGAGACCTTCCTCGCCCACCGCGGCCGGCCGTGGACGTTCGTGAAGATGAAGATCGGCCTGAAGCGCGACGGCCGCATCACCGCGCTGGCGCTGGAAGCCACGCAGGCCGGCGGCGCCTACGCCGGCTACGGGATCATCACCATCCTCTACACCGGGGCGCTGATGCACGGCATCTACGACATCCCGGCGATCAAGCACGACGCCTGGCGCGTCTACACCAACACGCCGCCCTGCGGCGCGCAACGCGGCCACGGCACGGTGGACACGCGCGCCGCGTTCGAGGCGCTGCTGACCGACATGGCCGCCGAGCTGGGCCTGGACGCGCTGGCCGTGCGGCAGAAGAACCTGCTGCCGCAGATCCCCTACCGCACGATGTACGCGCAGAACGTGCTGAGCTACGGGCTGCCCGAGTGCCTGCAGAAGGTGAAGGCCGCTTCCGGCTGGAGCGAGCGCAAGGGCCGCATGCCCAGGGGCCGCGGCCTCGGGCTGGCGTGCTCGCATTTCGTCTCCGGCACCTCCACGCCCAAGCACTGGACCGGCGAGCCGCACGCCACGGTGCAGCTGCGGCTGGACTTCGACGGCGGCGTGACCCTCTTCACCGGCGCCGCCGACATCGGCCAGGGATCGAGCACGATGGCCGCGCAGTGCGCCGCCGAGGTGCTGGACGTCGCGCTCGAGCGCATCCGCGTGATCTCGTCCGACAGCGCGGTGACGCCCAAGGACAACGGCAGCTATTCGTCGCGCGTGACCTTCATGGTCGGCCGCGCATCGATCGCTGCCGCGCAGGAGCTGAAGGCGCTGCTGGTGAAAGCGGCCGCCGGCCGGCTGAAGGCCGACGAGGCCGACATCGAGGTGCGCGGCGAGGTGTTCTGCGTTCGGGGCGGCGATGCCGGCGCGGGCCTGAGCTGGATCGAGGCGGTGCGCGCGGCGATGGTCGACAGCGGCGCCGTCACGGTCAAGGGCACCTACACCTGCCCGATCGAGTTCCAGGGCGACAAGAAGATCCGCGGCAGCGCGATCGGCGCGACGATGGGCTTCTGCTACGCGGCGCAGGTGGTCGAGGCCTCGGTCGACGAGCTGACCGGCAAGGTCACCGCGCACAAGGTGTGGGTCGCGGTCGACGTCGGGCGCGCGCTGAACCCGCTGGCGGTGGAAGGCCAGGCCCAGGGCGGCGTGTGGATGGGCATGGGGCAGGCGCTGTCGGAAGCCACCGAGTACGACGCCGGCCGCATGCTGCACGGCAACCTGCTCGACTACCGCGTGCCGACGATGGCCGAGAGCCCGGACATCGAGGTGCTGATCGTCGAGAGCGTCGACCCCAACGGGCCGTTCGGCGCCAAGGAAGCGTCCGAAGGCATGCTCGCCGGCTTCCTGCCTGCGGTGCGCGAGGCGGTGCAGGAGGCCGCCGGCGTCGACTGCGACGTGTTCCCGATCAGTCCGGACCGCATCGTCGAGCTGCTGGACGCCAAGGAGGCGGCCGCGGCACGGGCGGCAGCGCGCAGCGCCAAGGAGGCGGCATGAATGCGTTGCACGAGGTGCGCATGCTGCGGCCCGCGACCATCGAAGAAGCCGTGCGCGCGCTGGCCGAGGACGGCGCGCGGCCGCTGGCCGGCGGCACCGACCTGCTACCCAACCTGCGCCGCGGCATCGGCGCGCCGCGCGCGCTGGTCGACCTGACGGCGGTCGCCGCGCTCGATGCCGTCGCCGTGCAGTCCGACGGCAGCCTGCGCGTCGGCGCCGCGGCCACGTTGGCGGCGCTGGCCGCTCACGCCGCGGTGCGCGCCGGCTGGCCGGCGCTCGCGAAGGCGGCCGGCCTGGTCGCCGGCCCCACGCACCGCGAGGCCGCCACGCTGGGCGGCAACCTGTGCCAGGACACCCGCTGCGTGTTCTACAACCAGAGCGAGTGGTGGCGCGCCGGCAACGGCTACTGCCTGAAGTGCCGCGGCGACCGCTGCCACGTCGTCGTCAAGAGCGACCGCTGCTACGCCACCTACCACGGCGACGTCGCGCCGGCGCTGATGGCGCTGGACGCCGGCGCCGAGATCGCCGGCCCCGGCGGCGCGCGCACGCTGCCGGTGGCGGCGCTGTTCGTCGAGGACGGCGCGCGCCGGCTGGCCTTGGAGCCCGGCGAGTGGCTCACCGCCGTCGTCGTGCCGCCGGCCAACGGCTGGCGCGCCGACTACGCGAAGGCGCGCATCCGCGACGCGGTCGACTTTCCGCTGGCCGGCGCCGCGGTCGCGCTGCGCCGCGACGGCGACGCCATCGCCGGCCTGCGGGTCGCGATCACCGGCACCAACTCGGCGCCGCTCGCGGTGCCGACCGCGGCCGTCGTCGGAAGGCCGTGGGACGCCGAGGCCGCGGCCGCGCTCGCGAAGGCGGTGCAGGCCACCGGCAACGTGCTGGCGACCACCGTCGCGCCGGTGAAGTACCGCCGCCGGATGCTGCAGGCGCTGGTGCGCCGGCTCATCGACGAGCTGTGGGCCCGCGCCGAATAACGCCAAGGAACCGCTGCATGTCCACCATCGTCCGCCGCGAGCAGTTCTCCGAGCTGAGCTTCCTGTGGGAGATCGAGGCGCCCGACGTCGCGGCCGCCGCCGAGCCCGGCCACTTCGTGATGCTGCGCCTGCACGAGGACGGCGAGCGCATCCCGCTGACGGTGGCCGACTTCGACCGCCGGCACGGCACCGTCACCGTGGTCGTGCAGGCGCTCGGCAAGACCACCTGCGCGATGCGCGACCAGTACGCGCAGGGCGACGAGGTGCTCGACTTCGTCGGCCCGCTGGGGTTGCCGCAGCACATCGCCCACCACGGCCACGTGGTGCTGGTGGGCGGCGGGCTGGGCGTGGCCCCGGTGTTTCCGCAGCTTCGCGCCTTCAAGCAGGCGGGCAACCGCACCACCTGCATCGTGGGCTTCCGCGACGCCTCACGCCGCTTCTGGCTGGACAAGCTGCGCCTGTGGGCCGACGAGCTGATCGTCTGCACCGACGACGGCAGCGCCGGCCGCGCCGGCTTCGTCGACGCGGCGCTGACCGAGGTGCTGCGCGGCGACGTCGCCGACCTCGTGGTGGCCATCGGGCCGATGCCGATGATGCGCGCCTGCGCCGAGGCCTCGCGCCCCTTCGGCGTGCCGACGCGCGTCTCGCTGAACACCATCATGGTCGACGGCACCGGCATGTGCGGATCGTGCCGCGTCACCGTGGGCGGCAAGGTGCAGTTCGCCTGCGTCGACGGCCCCGACTTCGACGCCCACCAGATCGACTTCAACGAGCTGATGGCGCGCCAGCGGCGCTTCAAGCAGCAGGAGCAGCAGGCCAGTGCCGACCACGCCCACGTCTGCAGCCTGGAGGAATTGCTGCTGCGCCAGGGCAAGCGCACCTACAAGAAATACGCCGCGGTCGAGAAGCACCAGGTGGCGATGCCCGAGCGCGACGCCGCCCAACGTTCGAGCTGCTTCGACGAGGTCAACCTCGGCTACGGCCAGGCCGACGCGCTGCGCGAGGCCGAGCGCTGCATCCAGTGCATCAAGCCCACCTGCATCGAGGGCTGCCCGGTGCGCATCGACATCCCGCGCTTCATCCGCCACCTGCTGGTGCGCGACCTGCCCGAGGCGCTGGCGACGATCCACGAATCGAGCCCCTTCCCCTCGGTCTGCGGCCGCGTCTGCCCGCAGGAGAGCCAGTGCGAGGCGCAGTGCGTGCTGATCAAGGCGCGCATGGAGCCGGTGGCCATCGGGCGCCTGGAGCGCTTCGTCGGCGACCATGCGCCGGTGCCGACACCGCCGCGCGCGCTGGCGCACGGCTGGGCGGCGTCTGGCCGCGTGGCCATCGTCGGCTCGGGCCCCGGCGGGCTGGCGGCGGCGGCCGACCTCGCGCGCGCCGACTTCGAGGTCACGGTGTTCGAGGCGCTGCACGTGGTGGGCGGCGTGTTGCGCTACGGCATCCCGTCGTTCCGGCTGCCGCGCGACATCATCGAGCGCGAGATCCAGCAGCTGCGCGACGCCGGCGTGCACTTCCAGACCAACAAGGTCATCGGCAAGACCTTCGGCATCCAGCAGTTGCTGGACCGCATGGGCTTCGACGCGGTCTTCATCGCCGCCGGCGCCGGTGCGCCGATGTTCCTGGGCATTCCGGGGGAGTCGGCGGGCCAGGTGCTGTCGGCCAACGAGTTCCTCACCCGCGTCAACCTGATGGGCGGCGACCGCTTCCCCTACCGCGACACGCCGGTGGGCCTGGGCCAGCGCGTGGTGGTGATCGGCGCCGGCAACACCGCGATGGACTGCCTGCGCACCGCGCGCCGGCTGGGCGCCGCCGAGGTGCGCTGCGTCTACCGCCGCAGCGAGGCCGAGGCGCCGGCGCGGGTGGAGGAGCTGCGCCACGCGCGCGAGGAAGGCGTGCAGTTCTCCTTCCTGCACGCGCCGGTGGCGGTGCTGCTGGACGAGCAGGGCGACGTGCGCGGCCTGCGCGCGCAGAAGATGCGCCTGGGCGACCCCGACGCGCGCGGCCGCCGCCAGCCGCTGCCGCTGGACGAGTTCGTCGAATGGCCTTGCGACAGCGTGATCTACGCGCTGGGCACGCAGGCCAACCCCATCGTCGGCCGCTCGACGCCGGGCCTGGCGCTCGATGCGCGCGGCTTCATCGCCGCCGACGCCGCGACGCAGGCCACCAGCCTGCGCGGCGTGTTCGCCGGCGGCGACATCGTGACCGGCGGCGCCACCGTGATCCTGGCGATGGCCGCCGGCCGCCGCGCCGCCGCCGCGATCGGCCAGTGGCTGCAGGGCGACCGCGTCCAATGGCCGCCGCTGCCGCCGCTGCCGCCGCTGCCGCCCGCCGCGGCCGCTGCCGAACCCGCCGCGGCCCAGTCCGCCGCCCAGCCCTGAACGGAGCCGCACCCCATGCTCTGCCCCCGCTGCCACCGCCCGCTGGCCGACGACGGCGACGGCCCCTACATCTGCTGCGCCGGCGCCCCCACGCAATGGCAGTGCGACGGCTGCGGCAAGCTGAGCGAAGGCTTCGCGCTGCCCTACGGCCGCTGCCCGCAGTGCGGCGGCACGCTGCGCCTGAGCGACGGCGAGCGGCCCGCGCCGGCCGGCGCCGCGCTGCACGCGGTGCGCATGGCCTTCGAGATCGAGCTCGGCGGCCGCGCCTTCTACCAGCGCGCCGCCGCCGACAGCCACGACGCCGCGCTGCGCGAGCTGTTCGGCCGCTTCGCGGTGATGGAAGGCGAGCACATGGAGACGCTGGCGCGCCGCTACCACCTCGACGTGCCCGATCCGTCGCCGGCGTTCCGAGTCGAGGTGGCGGCGCTGTTCGCCGACGTCGCGCACCGCCCGCAGGACCCCGACAACCTGTTCCGCATCGCCATCGCGCTGGAGCAGCGCGCCGCCGCCTTCTTCACGCAGCATGCCGACGCGGCGCCCGAGGGCTCGGCCGAACGCTCGCTGTTCCGCGAGCTGGCCGCCGAGGAGCAGGAGCACGCGGCCACGCTGGGCACCGAGTTCCAGCGCTGGCAGCAGGGGCGGCCGGGGCTGTTCGGCGCTGACGATGCGTCCGCCGCGCGGCCGGCGGCGGCCTCGGCCGACGGCCTGATCAACGCCGCGGCGCTGCTGCTGCAAGGGCACGACGACCGGCGCGTGGCGCTGGTCTGCGGCGACCAGATGCTCACGCACGGCGAGCTGCGCGAGCGCGTCGCCCGCGCGGCCGCCGTGTGGCGCGCGCGCGGCCTGGAGCGCGGCCACCGCGTGGCCATCAAGCTACCCGACGGGCTGGACTGGGTGGTGGCCTTCCTGGGCACGCTGTGGGCCGGCGGCACCGCGGTGGCGGTCAACCCGAAGATCCCGGCGCCCGAGTGGCACTACATCCTCGACGAGGCCGGCTTCACCGTCATCCTGGCCGAGAGCGCCGACGACACGCCGCCGCCCTGGCGCGACCGGGTGGTGCTGGTCGACGAGGGGCGGCGCGCGGTGTCGGCGGCCATGCCGGTGGCGCCGCGCCTGGTGGACCCCGAGACGCCCGCGTTCTGGGTGCATTCGTCGGGCACCTCGGGCAAGCCGAAGGCCGTCGTGCACGCGCACCGCTTCGCGCGCGAGGTCGAGCGCATCTCGCGCGAGCGGCTGGGCATCACCGCCGAGGACCGGCTGTTCGCCAGCTCGCGGCTGTTCTTCTCGTACCCGCAGACCAACGCGCTGTGGGCCGGGCTGAAGCTGGGCGCCACCGTGGTGCTGGACCCGCAGTGGCCTACGGCGCAGAGCGTGGCTGCCACCGTGGCCGCCGCGCGGCCGACGGTGCTGTTCAGCGTGCCCTCGCTGTACCGGCTGATGCTGCACGACGGCCTGGCGCCGGGCCTGGCCGCGGCCGGCGTGCGGCTGTGCGTGTCGGCCGGCGAAGCGCTGCCGCAGAGCCTGCGCGACGCCTGGCGCGCGCAGACCGGGCTGCCGATGATCGACGGCTACGGCGCCTCCGAAACCCTGGTGCTGGTGCTCACCGGCTGCGACGGCGACGACGGCCTGCAGGCTTCGCCCGGCGTGCGTTTGCAGCCGCTGGACGCCGAGGCCGCGGCCGCGGGCCGGCCCACGCGGCTGGCGTTCCGTGTCGACATGCAGGCGCTGGGCTACCTGGACCGGCCCGCGGCGCAGGCCGACAGCTTCCGCGACGGCGCCTTCTGCCCGGCCGACCTGTTCGTCGCCACCGCCGGCGGCGGCTGGCGCTTTGCCGGCCGCGAAGACACGCTGCTGAAGATCAGCGGCCGCTGGGTCAACCTCAACGACCTCGAAGAGCGCCTCGGCGCGGGACTGCCGGGCCTGGTGGAAGGCGCCGCGGTCCGCGTGGCCGACGCCGACGGCATCGACGCGCTGGCCTATTGCTTCGTCGCCCGCGACGGCCAGCAGGCCGCCGTCGAGCAAGGGCTGCGCGAGCGCGCCCAGACCTTGCCGCACCACCAGCGCCCGCGCTGGCTGCACCTGGTGGACGCGATCCCGCGCACGCCCACCGGCAAGCTGCTGCGCCGCAAGCTGGCCGAAGCCTTGGGCCAGTGACCATGACGGCCTTGCTGCACGAAGAACGCCGCGGCGGCGCGCTGGTGCTGACGCTGGACCGGCCGCCGGTCAATGCCTTCGACGACGCCTTGCTGGCGCGGCTCGACGCCGCGCTCGGCCGGGCGGAGGCCAACGAGGGCATCGCCGTGCTGCACCTGCGCAGCGCGCGCCAGGTGTTCTGCGCCGGCGCCGACTTGGCGCTGATCCGGTCGAGCATTGCCACGCCGCAGGGGCTGGACCGCATGCTGGCCACGGTGCAGGGCATGCAGCGCGTGTTCGCGCGGCTGGAGCAGCTGCCCTGCGTGACGCTGGCCGAGCTGGGCGGCGCGGCGTTGGGCGGCGGCTTCGAGCTGGCGCTGGCCTGCGACTGGCGCATCGCCGCGCACGAGGCGCGCCTGGGCCTGCCCGAGGCCGGCCTGGGGCTGCTGGCCGCGGGCGGCGGCACCCAACGCCTGACGCGACTGCTCGGCCCCGGCCCGGCGCGGCGGCTGCTGCTGGGCGCCGAGACGCTGACCGGCGAGCAGGCGCTGGCGCTCGGCTTGGTGCAGTGGTCCGTGCCCCGGGCCGCGCTGCCGGCGGCCGCGCAGGCCCTGGCCGAACGCGCCGCCGCCCTGCCGCGCGCCGCGCTGGCCGAGAACAAGCGCTGCATCGCGCTGGCCGCCGCCGCGCAGGGCGACGGTTATGCCGCCGAGATCGCCGCCACCCGGCGGCTGTACGAGAACCCCGAAACCCGGCGCCGCGTCTCGGCTTTCCTCGACGCACGCGCGGCGTCCATCCAGGAGCAAGCATGACACTGACAAATCAACTGGCCGTCGTCACCGGCGCCGCCTCGGGCATCGGCCGCGCCACCGCCGCGGCGCTGGCCGCGCAGGGCGCCAGGATCGTCGTCGCCGACATCAACGCCGAGGCCGGCGAGCAGGCCGCGGCCGAGCTGCGCGCCGCCGGTCACCAGGCCGACTACGTGGCGGTGGACCTGACCGACCCCGATTCGATCACCGCCTTTGCCGAGGCCGTGCAGCAGCGCCACGGGCCGGTGGACGTGCTGGTCAATGCGGCGGGCTGGGGCCGGACCGCGCCGTTCTGGGACGGCACGCCGCAGTTCTGGGGCCAGGTGGTGGCGCTGAACTTCGTCGGCCCGATGACGCTGACCAAGGCGCTGCTGCCGTCGATGATGGAGCGCGCGCACGGCAAGATCGTCAACGTGGCCAGCGACGCCGGCCGCGTGGGCAGCCTGGGCGAGACGGTGTACTCCGGCGCCAAGGGCGGGCTGATCGCCTTCACCAAGGCGCTGGCGCGCGAGACCGCGCGCTACCGCGTCAACGTCAACTGCGTGTGCCCGGGGCCGACCGACACGCCGCTGATGGCGGCCGTGCCGGAGAAGGTGAAGGACGCGCTGGTCAAGGCCATCCCGCTGCGCCGCCTGGGCCAGCCGCAGGAGGTGGCCGATGCCATCGTGTTCTTCGCCGGCCCGCAGTCCGACTACGTAACAGGCCAGGTCTTGAGCGTCAGCGGCGGCCTGACGATGGCCGGCTGACGCTGCCGCACCCCCTTCCCACCCCTCATGGAGCCCCGTCAATGAAGCGCGTCCAGCTCGCCGGCTATCAGGCCCGGCACTTCGGCTATGCCACCAGCGGCAAGGTGGCCACGATCACCCTCAACCGCCCCGAGCGCAAGAACCCGCTGACCTTCGATTCCTACGGCGAGTTGCGCGACCTGTTCCGCGAGATGGTCTACGCCACCGACGTCAAGGCCATCGTCTTCGCCGGCGAGGGCGGCAACTTCTGCAGCGGCGGCGACGTGCACGAGATCATCGGCCCGCTGGTGGCGATGGACATGCCCGAGCTGCTGGCCTTCACGCGCATGACGGGCGACCTGGTGAAGGCGATGCGTGCGTGCCCGCAGCCCATCGTCGCGGCGATCGACGGCGTGTGCACCGGGGCCGGCGCGATGATCGCCTGCGGCTCGGACCTGCGGCTGGCCACGGCGCGCAGCAAGCTGGCCTTCCTGTTCGTGCGCGTGGGCCTGGCCGGCGCCGACATGGGCGCCTGCACGCTGCTGCCGCGGCTGATCGGGCTCTCGCGCGCGGCCGACCTGCTGTTCACCGGCCGCGCCGTGGGCGGCGAGGAGGCCGAGCGCATGGGCTTCCACAACCGCCTGGTCGACCCCGAGCAGTTGCTGTCCGAAGCGCAGGCGCTGGCGCAAAGCCTGGCCGAGGGGCCGAACTTCGGCCACGCGATGACCAAGACCATGCTGTGGCAGGAATGGAGCTCGGGCCTGGGCGAATGCATCGAGGCCGAGGCGCAGGCGCAGGCCATCTGCATGCAGACCCGGGACTTCGAGCGCGCCTACCACGCCTTCGTGGCCAAGCAGAAACCCGTCTTCCAGGGCAATTGACGATGGCCGCACCCGCCGACCTGGCCTGGCCCTTCTTCGACGACGGCCACCGCGCGCTGGTGCCGCGTTTCGAACGTTGGGCCGCCGACGAGCTGCCGGCGCTGCTGCACGGCGCCGAGGATGGCCTCGATGCCGTCTACGCCTGCGTCAGGCGGCTGGTGCAGTCGCTGGGCCGGGCCGGGCTGCTGCAGGTGTGCGTGCCGGCGGCGCACGGCGGCTGGCGCGAGCAGCTCGACGTGCGTGGGCTCGCCCTGGGGCGCGAGGTGCTGGCGCGGGCCTCCGGGCTGGCCGACTTCGCGCTGGCGATGCAGGGGCTGGGCAGCGCGCCGGTCACGCTGTTCGGCAGCCCGGTGCAGCAGCAGCGGCTGCTGCCCGATGTGGCCGCGGGCCGCGTCATCACGGCCTTTGCGCTGTCGGAGCCCGATGCCGGCTCCGACGTCGCGGCCATGAGCACCACCGCCGCGCGGCTGCCCGGCGGCGGCTGGCGGCTGGACGGCTGCAAGACCTGGATCTCCAACGCCGGCCTGGCCGACCACTACGTGGTGTTCGCGCGCAGCGGCGAGGCCGCGGGCGTGTCCCGGCAGGGCGCCCCGAGCAGGGGCGCCCAGGGCCTCTCGGCCTTCATGGTCGACGCCGGAACGCCCGGGCTGGAGGTCGGCGAGCGCATCCCCGTGATCGCGCCGCACCCGCTGGGCACGCTGCGGCTGGCCGACTGCCGCGTCGGCGACGATGCGCTGCTGGGCGCGCCGGGGCAGGGCTTCAAGATCGCGATGGGCACGCTCGACGCCTTCCGCACCACGGTGGGCGCCGCGGGCCTGGGCTTCGCGCGCCGCGCGCTGGACGAGGCCGCGCGGCGCGCGCGCACGCGGCGCATGTTCGGCCGCACGCTGGCCGACTTTCAGCTCACGCAGAAGAAGCTGGGCGAGATGGCGGTGCTGATCGACGCCTCGGCACTGCTGGTCTACCGCGCCGCGTGGACCCGGGACGTGCAGCGCGTGCGCGTCACGCGCGAGGCCTCGATGGCCAAGCTCTACGCCACCGAGGCGGCGCAGCAGGTCATCGACGGCGCGGTGCAGCTTTGGGGCGGTCTGGGCGTGGTGCAGGGCACGACGGTGGAGCGGCTGTACCGCGAGATCCGCGCCCTGCGCATCTACGAAGGCGCCAGCGAGGTGCTGGAGCTGATCATCGGCGCGCGCACGCTCGAAGCGGCCGCGGCCGCGGAGGAGGGCGCATGAACGAACCGCTGCCGGGGGAGGCCGCGGACGCCGCGGCGCCACGGTCCTTCGGCGCGGCCGGCCGCTGGCTGGCCCGCGCCTGCCAGGCCGCGGCGGTGGCCGGCACGCTGGTGTTCGTCGCGCTGGTGGCGATGTCGGTCGTCTCGCTCGGCGGGCGCAAGCTGTTCTCGGCGCCGGTGCCGGGTGACGTCGAACTGCTGCAGCTGTGCGCGGCGTTCGCGTCGTCGTCGTTCTTCGCCTGGTGCCATCTCAACCACGGCGACGTGAAGGTGGACTTCTTCACCGAGCGCCTGCCCGAGCGCACGGTGCATGCGCTGGACGCCGCCGGCTCGGCGCTGGTGACTGCCTTCGCGGTGCTGCTGGCCTGGCGCACCGGGGCCGGCGCGGCCAGCGTGCGCGAGGCCGGCGAGACCACGATGATCCTGGGCCTGCCGCTGTGGGCCGGGCAGGCGCTGATGGTGCCGGGCTTCGTGCTGCTGGCGCTGGCCGGCGTGTACCGCGTGGCCGAGCACCTGCAGCGCATGCGGCGGAGCCTGCAAGCCTCCGCGGTGACCGGGGACCCGTCATGACCGGCATCGGCGCCGGGCTCGTGCTGTTCGGCGTGATGCTGGTGCTGCTGGCGCTGCGCGTGCCCATCGGCATCGCGATGTTCTCGGTGGGCGCCGGCGGCTACGTGTGGCTGACGGGCGGCGAATGGACGCCGCTGTTCAATTCGCTGAAGAACCTGGCGTACGCGCGGCTGTCGAACTACGACCTGATCGTCATCCCGCTGTTCCTGCTGATGGGGCAGTTCGCCACCCACGGCGGGCTGTCGCGCGCGCTGTTCCGCTTCGTGACCGCCTTCATGGGCCATTGGCGCGGCGGCGTGGCGATGGCCGCGGTGGGCGCCTGCGCGGGCTTCGGCGCCATCTGCGGCTCGTCGCTGGCCACCGCCGCCACCATGGGGCAGGTGGCGCTGCCCGAGCTCAAGCGCCTGGGCTACGCGGGCAGCCTCTCGACCGGCACGCTGGCCGCCGGCGGCACGCTGGGCATCATGATCCCGCCTTCGGTGCCGCTGGTGATCTACGCCATCCTCACGCAGGAGAGCATCGGCAAGCTGTTCATGGCCGCGGTGCTGCCGGGCCTGATCGCGATGGTCGGCTACATGATCGTGATCCGGCTGATGGTGGCCTGGAAGCCCGAGACCGGCCCCGCCGGCCCGCGCGTGCCCTGGCCCGAGCGGCTGCGGGCGCTGGCGGCGGTGGCGCCGGTGTTCGGCGTCTTCGCGGTGGTCATCGTCGGCATCTACGGCGGCTGGGCCAATCCGACCGAGGCCGCCGCCATCGGCGCCGCCGCCTGCGGCGTGCTGGCCGTCGTCAGCGGCGGCATGCGCTGGAAGGGGCTGCTGGACACGGCGCTGGGCACCGCGCAGGCCACCGCGATGATCTTCCTGGTGCTGCTCGGCGCCGACCAGCTCAACACCGCGCTGGCGGTGTCGCAGATGCCGGCGGAGCTGGCGGCCTGGGTCCGGGACAGCGGCCTGCCGCCGCTGCTGGTGATGGTGGCCATCCTGGTCGTCTACATCCTGCTGGGCTGCGTGATGGACAGCCTGGCGATGATCCTGCTGACCATTCCCGTCTTCTACCCGGTCGTGATGGGGCTCGATTTCTGGAGCCTGGCGCCCACCGACAAGAGCATCTGGTTCGGCATCCTGGCGCTGATGGTGGTGGAGATCGGGCTCGTGCATCCGCCGGTGGGCATGAACGTCTACGTGATCAACCGCCTTGCGCGCACCGTGCCGCTGACCGAGACCTTCAAGGGCGTCATGCCCTTCCTGGCGTCGGACTTCCTGCGCATCACGGCGCTGCTGTTCTTTCCGGCGCTGTCGCTGGTGCTGGTGCGCAGCTTCCAGACCTGAGCCCCGCCCTTCCACCCCCGAAGAAAGAAGGAGACACGCGATGACGATGAACAGAAGACGGATCCTCGCGCTGGCCGTGGCCGCCGCGGCGGTGCTGCCGGCCGCGGCACAGACGGTGACGCTGAAGGTGCACCACTTCCTGCCCGGCACGTCCAACGTGCACGTCAACCTGATCAAGGCCTGGTGCGACAAGATCGCCCGCGAGTCAGGCGACCGGCTCAAGTGCCAGATCTACCCGGCCATGCAGCTGGGCGGCACGCCGGCGCAACTGTTCGACCAGGCGCGCGACGGCGTGGCCGACATCGTGTGGACCGTGCCCACCTATTCGGCCGGGCGCTTCCTGAAGAGCGAGGTGTTCGAGCTGCCGTTCTTCACCCGCAGCGGCAAGGGCTCCAGCCAGGCCTTCTGGACCTACGTGCAGAAACACGCGCTGGACGAGTACAAGGGCGTCAGGCCGCTGTGGCTGCACACCAACGACGGATCGTCGTTCCACCTGTCGTCGGCCAAGGGCGTGAAGACGCTCGACGAGCTGAAGGGGCTGAAGATCCGGGCCGCCACGCGGCTGAACTCGCGCCTGCTGGCGTCGCTGGGCGCCACGCCGGTGCAGATGCCGCTGCCCGCGGTGCCCGAGGCCATGGCCAAGGGCGTGATCGACGGTGCCATGGTGCCGTGGGAGGGCGTGCCGGCGGCCAAGCTGCAGGAGATCGCCAGGAGCCACCTCGACGTGCCGGCGGGCGCGCCGAAGTTCGCCAACTCGATCTTCGCCTTCGTGATGAACCAGGCCCGTTACGACGCGCTGCCGCCGGAGCTGAAGAAGGTGATCGACGCCAACGCCGGCGCCGACGCCTCGGCCTGGGCGGGCGGCACCGGCTTCGACAGCGTGGTGGCCGCGAACCACAAGCTGGCCACCGACCGCGGCAATGCGGTGCACGCCTTGGCCGACGCCGAGATGGCGCGCTGGATCAAGGCCGGCCAGCGCGTCGACGACGAATGGGTCCAGGACGTCTCGGCCAAGGGCGCCAACGGCGCCGCGCTGCTGGACGACGCCCGCGCGCTGATCAGGCAGTTCGACCGCTGATCGTGCGATGGCCGCTGCGGCAAGGCCGCGGATGGGCCCTCGCGGCGGCTCAGGATCGAGCCGTTGCGTGGCGCTGCGCGCCACGTCTCCCTTGCGATGCTCGCGCCTGCGGCCCACCGCGAAACTCGCTCCGCTCACTGCGTTCGCTGTGCTCGGACAGTCGCGGTGAGTCAGATCACGAAGCGCGCTGCGCGCGCGGCCGCAGGCACTGCGCTTCTCGGGCGTCTCGATATTCGCCGCCGCGAGGGCCCACCCGCAGCCTTGCAGGCCCCTCGGTAGCGTGCCACTCATCGAACACAGCGAGCAACGAATCAGACCGCGCGCCTGAACGCCAGCCGCGGCGAGTGGCGGAACCCGCAATTCACCAGGAAGCCCAGCAGCGCGGTGTCGGTCAGCGGCACCGCGGTCTCGACCGCCTCCACGCGCAGGGCGCCCAGGTTGCCGAACAGCTGCGCCATCAGCGCATGGCCGACGCCGCGGTGCGCGTAGGCCGGGTCCACGCCCAGCGTGTCGATCACGGCCACCGGCTCGGCGCGCCCGAAGTCGCCGAGGTCGGCGCGCGCCATCAGGTAGCCGACCACCGTGCCGTCGCAATGCGCCGCCAGCGAGGCGCGGATCGAGCGGTCCTGCTCGGCCTCGCCCAGCCGCGCCGACAGGTAGTCGCGGCGGTCGCGGCCGGTGTTCTCGCGGTCGATGCGCACGATGGCGTCGAGATCGGCCGCCGTCATCGCGCGCACGTCGGTGCCGTGGCGCGCGTGGCGCTCCTGGTCGTTGGCCTCGTCGCGCCCGAAGTCGATCTCGTGGCCCGGGCCTTCGCCCGCGTCGATCGCCAGCGGGCCGTCGCGGTCGGCGTACAGGCGGCTGCCGTCGACGCGGCTCTCGACCACCCGGTTGTCGGCCAGCTCGAAGCCCAGGCCGGCCAGCCAGCCCAGCATGCCGCTGCGCGTCCAGGCCGACAGCGTGCGGATCTCGGTGGCGCCGTGGCGGCCGGCCCAGCGCAGCAGGGCCTCGAACAGCGCGCGCCCGACGCCGCGGCGGCCGTGCTCCGGGCGCAGGCCCACCAGCTCGATGCGCAGCGCCGGCGCGCTGCGGCCGAACTCGCCGACGGCCAGCCGGGCCAGCAGGTAACCGACCAGTTGATCGCCCTGCACCGCGGCGAACTGCGCGTGCAGCAGCGGCTGGCGCTGCGCGCTGCGCAGCCGGCGCTCGATGTAGTCGCGGCGGCTGCGGCCTTCGATGGCGGCGTCGATCGCGACCACGGCGTCGAGGTCGGACGGCTGCAGCGCGCGGATGCCGGCGGCGGCAGCAGCATCGGGGACGGGCATGGACATGGCGGCGGGCTCCGGAAGAGGAAGAGGGCGTGGACCGACGGCGGCAGGCATGGCGGCTCAGGCGTCGGCGGTGTAGGTGAAGGCGAGCTGGCGGTCGGTCTCGTCGTCGAGCAGGTCGTCGAGCATGGGCAGCAGCGCCATGGTCTCCTTCTGGATGTGCGCCACCTGGCGCTCGACCAGCTCGCCGGCCAGGCGCTGCAGCGCGGTGCGCTGCGCGGCATCCAGCGTGCCGGCGACCAGCCGCTCGACCAGGGGCTGCAGCTCGGCGGCCACGGTCCGCAGCGTCTCGTGCTCCTCGGTCAGCAGCAGCGCCAGGTCGCCGTCGCCGGCCTCGGCCATGCGGGGGAACAGCTCGGCCTCCTCGAAGCCGAAGTGGTGGCCGATCTCGTGCGCGAGCTGGCGCTGCAGCGGCGCGGCCAGGGCCTGCAGCGCCGCCGCGTCGCCGCCGGCCAGCGCGTGGCCCACGCGGTCGAGCAGGGCGATGCTGCTGCGATGCTCGTCGTCGAGCAGCCGGGAGACTTGGCTGAGGAAGTTCATAATGGTAGTTTAGTACCAAAATAGCGAAATGCAAGCCGGACGTCGAGCCGCAGCGGTCAGGCCGGCGCCTGCCGCGTGCGCTGCAGCAGCACCGCGAAGAACGCCGCGAAGGCCAGCGCCCCGGCGCTGCCCACGGCGCCGGCGGCCCGCAGCAGCGCGGCCGACGGCAGCGCCATGCCGGCGGCCAGCAGCGCCAGCGCCAGCGCGTGGGCCGCGGCATGCCAGGCCAGCGCGCGCGGCAGCGTCAGCGCCGACGGCGTGGGCGGCCGCCGCCGGCCCTGGGCTGCGTGCATCGCGGCCAGGAACGGCAGGATGCGCTGCAGCACCCCCAGCAGGAAGGTCAGCAGCCAGCCGGCCACGGCCGTCAGCCCGAACAGCCGGCCCAGGACCGAACCGGCAGGCGCCGCCAGGGCGGCCGCCGCGGCCAGCAGCGCCAGCGCCAGGCCGGCCCAGCCGCCCAGGATCAGCCGGCCGGCGATGCCGAGGTCGCGCCGCATCGCGGTGGCGAGCACGGCCCGCATCAGGCGCAGGTGCTGCAGCAGCGCCGCCGCGCCGGCCAGCAGCGCGGCGACGCGCAGCGGCAGCGTCAGCGACGGGGCATGAGGCGCCGCCAGCGGCGCGCCGGCGGCCAGCGCCACCGCCAACAGCGCCGCGCCGCCGGCCAGCCGCTGCTGGCGGTCGTCGGGCACGCGGCCCAGCGAGAACATCGGCACGAGCACGTACGACAGGCCGAAGGCCAGCAGGCCCATGAAGCCGAACACGCCGGCCACGAGGTGCACGCCGCGGATGGCGTCGCGGTCCAGCAGCGGGTGCCCCAGCCACAGCGCCACCAGGGCCGCCGCGCTGGCCAGCAGCAGCGCCAGCGCCGCCTGCGCGCCCCAGCCGTGCAGCACCACGCCGGCCATGCCGCGCGCCGCGTGCAGGTTCAGCGCCAGCAGCAGCGCGAAGGGCAGCAGCGCGCCGATGACCATCGCGGCGCCTGCGGCCAGCCAGGCCGGCCGCGCGGCGCCCATGCCGGCCGCGAGCAGGCTCACGCCGGGCACGTAGACCCACCACAGCAGCGCCGGCAGGCGCGGCCAGCGCACCGCCTGCCGCGTGGCCACCGGCAGCAGCTGCAGGCTGGCGCCGATGGCGCTGGCGACCAGCGTGCCCAGCGTCACCAGGTGCAGCGCGGCCAGGGGCCAGCCCAGGCCGCCGCGCCAGCCCGTCCAGTCGTCGGCCGTGACGAGCAGCAGCACCCAGGCCGCGAGGTGGAAGACCGTCGCGGCGCCGAAGTAGCGGAAGGGGACCGACGCCGGCAGCAGGCGCCCTGCCGCGCCGGAGAGGAAGCTGCCGCCCACGGGGGCGCGCTTCGAGGGCGGCGCTGCCGGCGCGTTCATGCCGCCTGCAGCCGCAGCCGCAGCCGCACTTCGCCGGGCTCGCCGTCGATGCGCTCGGCCTGCCAGCCGCGCTCGGCCAGTTCGGGGTGCAGCAGCGCGGGGTCGCGGTCGTGGTGCACGATCAGCGGCCGGCCGTCGCGGCCCTGCCCGTCGACGTGGCGCAGGATGGCCACCAGCGGCTGCGGCGGCGGCAGGCCGCGCACGTCGAGGTGCCAGCAGCCGTCGCTGCCGAGCGTGGCCGGCGGTGGCGGTCGAAGCGGCGGCGGGTTCATGGCGAGGCGCGGGATGGAATCTATTCTGGTACCGCAATACCAATTAATCCTTGATGTGATACAAGACCGCACCACCGCCAACCCTCGAAGATGACACTCGAACCTCAGCGCGCCGCCAAGGAGCGCGTGCGCAAGACCACCGCGCAGGCCGCCGCCGGGGCCGTGCTGCGCATCAGGACCGTCAAGGCCGCCGACCTGCCGGCGGTGGTGGCGCTGGACGCCACGGTCACCGGCCTGCACAAGGCTGCCTACTGGCAGCGCGTGTACCGGCGCTACGGCGTCAACGGGCAGGGCCAGCGCCACTTCCTGGTGGCCGAGCGCGACGGCCGCGTCTGCGGCTTCGTCATCGGCGAGGTGCGCGACTGGGAGTTCGGCGCGCCGCCCTGCGGCTGGCTGTTCGCGATGGACGTCATGCCCAGCGCGCGCCAGACCGGCGTCGGCGGGCGGCTGCTGGCGGAGCTGGCGCAGCGCTTCCGCCGCGAGGGCGTGCGCTCGCTGCACACGATGGCGGCCAGCGACAACTCGCTGATCCAGTCGTTCTTCCGCAGCCAGGGCATGCGCGCGGGCCACCTGCTGCCGCTGCAGATGGACCTCGGCGCCGCCGGCGAGGGCGATGCGCCCGCGGCCCGGAAGGCGCGCCGATGAAGCTGCAGAAGAACACCGTGCTGGCGCTGTACAGCGTGCTGGAGTTCGCCGCCCGCCCCGACGAGCACATCCCGGCCAGCGAGATCGCCGAGAAGTACGGCGAGTCGGTGCACCACCTCGCCAAGGTGCTGTCGGAGCTGGTGCGCGCGCGCATCGTCGCGTCGGTGCGCGGCGTCGGCGGCGGCTATCGCTTCATCGGCAACGCGCGGCGGCTGACGCTGCTGAACGTGATCGTGCTGTTCGAGGACCTCGCGCAGGAACTGCCCGAGCCTCCGCCGCAGGCGAGCGCCACCCACGACGCGCTGGTGCGCGTGCTCGGCGAGATCGATCAGATCGCGCTGGCCACGCTGGGCTCGGTCACCATCGCCACGCTGCTGAAGGAGGTCGGCGGCGCCGGGCGCGCGGGAACGGGGGCGGCGCGGGACTGAGGGCCGTTGCGGCCCGCCCCGCAGCGCGTGCCGAGGACACCGCCGCCGCGGCGTATCGGGAGGCTGTTCAAGCCAGGACGAGGGCCCGAGCGCACAATGCCGGCGGCCCGTCGTTCCCGGCGGCAAACGGAGGCAAGTGATGAGCCAGGCGTTCGTCCTCCTGACCGGCGCCGCCCTCATCGTCGGCGGCTGCGCCCTGACGCCCATCCTTGCGGACCCGGGCTCGGACGCACCCGAGCGCCGCCCGAGCGCGGCCGCGGCGGTCTGGCGCCCGGACTCCTACGGCCGGGCCCTGGCCTCGTGGCGCACGCCCGAGGACGTGAACGCCTGGATCGGCGCGACCTTCGAATACGACGACGAACGCGCCGTCGCGTTGTCGGAGAGCCAGCGCGCGGCCGGGCCGGCGCCGCACATCCTGGCGCCGAGCGCGTTCTTCGATCGGCCCAGAGGCGTCTGCGTCGACCTCGCCCGCTTTGCCGTGGAGACGCTGAAGACCGTGGCGCCGGAGCTGAAGCCGCGGTACCTGATGATCGAGTTCGATCCGGCGCGCCTGCGCGGGCAGGTGCTGCGGCGCCACTGGGTGGCGGCCTACGAGGGCCCCGATGGCCTGCGGATCATCGGCGACTCCAAGCGGCCCGGGTTCATCGCGGGCCCCTACCGGACGCTGGACGACTTCATCGGCGACTATGCCCGCTACCGCGGCCGCGACATCGTGTCGTACCGGGAACTGGAGAGTTATCAGCGCAAGCTCAGGCAGCCGCGGGCGCGGCAGCAGAAGGGCGATGCCTGACTGCGGCATCGTCTCGGCCCGCCTTTCGAGTTCATCCGGGGAATCACATGCCGACGATCGAAACGATGGAGCGCTTCATCTCCCGCGTGGAGCAGGGCTTTCACGCCGAAGCGATCGCGGAGTTCTACCGCGAGGACGGCGCCATCCGCGAGAACCAGTCCGCGCCCCGCGTCGGCCGCGACCGGCTGGTGGCCCACGAGCGCAGCGTGCTGGCCCGCGCGCGCAGCGTGGCCACCACCTGCGTCAGGCCGTACTTCGTCAGCGGCTCGTTCGCGGTGGTGCGCTGGATCTTCCAGTTCGAGTGGCTGGACGGCACGCGCACGCGGATGGAAGAACTCGCCTATCAGACCTGGGACGGCGAGCGCATCGTCGAGGAGCAGTTCTTCTACGACCCGGCGCAGCTCAAGCCGCAGGCGGCCGGTGGGTCCTAGTCGCCGGACGCCGCCGAGGATGCTGCTACGCGATGTCGAGCGCGTTCGTCAGGTCGCCGAGCGGGGTCTGCCCGCGCGCCCGCATGGCCGCGTCGCGGTCTTGAATCGCGGGCAGCGGCCGCAGCTCGTGCAGCCTCGTCAGGAAGCGCAGGATCGAGGCGGTGTCGTAGAGCGTGTGGTCGACGAACCCGCGCCGCGCGTGCGGCGAGATCAGGATCGCGGGGATCCGCGAGCCCGGTCCCCAGCGATCGCCCTTCGGCGGCGCGACGTGGTCCCACCAGCCTCCGTTCTCGTCGAAGGTGATCACGACCAGCGTCTGCTGCCACTGCGGCCCGCGCCGCAGGTGATCGACGACGGTGCCCAGGTGCTCGTCGCCCGACGCGATGTCCGCATAGCCGGCATGCAGGTTCAGGTTGCCCTGCGGCTTGTAGAAGGCCACCGGCGGCAGCCGGCCGGCATCGATGTCGGCCAGGAACCGGTTCGTCGCCGCGGTGTTGCCGGCGCCTGCGTCGCGCAGATGGCGTGCGCGCGCGGTCGTCCCCGGCGCGAAGCCGGCGAAGTAGTTGAACGGCTGGTGGTGCGACTGGAAGTTCGGCACCGGCCCTGATCCTTCGCTGGCCAGCGCGGCGCCCCATGCGCCCGCGTACCAGGCCCAGTCGACGCCCCGCTCGCCGAGGCGGTCGCCGATGGTCGCGTAGGTCTGCGGTGGCATCACGCTCGGGCTGGAGGCATCGGCCCAGGCGCGATCGCCGCCGGCCGCCGGGCGCACGTAGCTGGGCTGATACGGCGGCGCCATCGAGTTCACGCCGTAGCCGTCCGGCGTCAGGCTCGAATCGCGCTCGAACTTCGGCGGACCGTCGAGCGCCGATGCCGGCGAGCCGGCGGCGAGCTTCAGCCGCGTGCCCGCAGGGTCGTCGCCGTCCAGCCGGCAGACGCGGTGCCGCGCCGGGCTCTGCGCCACGTCGGGATAGTGCGGCGGCCGGCCCGCGATCAGCATCATGTGGTTCAGCCACGAGCCGCCGAACCCGGCCATGAAGAAGCGGTCGCACAGCGTGTAGTCGCGCGCCAGCGCCCACAGGCGCATCCGCGGCGCCTGCGACGCGTAGCGCCCCATCACCAGCGCGCCGCTGTCGCCCCAGGCGACGAAGCCGTCGTTGCGGCCGCCGTTGATCTGCATCTGGTTCTGGTAGAAGCGGTGCTCGAGATCGCGCGTGATCAGTTCCAGCCCGAGCGGCCGGCCTTGCGCGTCGCGCAGCTCGAAGGGCGCGTTCGGCAGACCGACGATGCGGGACTGGCCGATCAGATGGCGCTCGCCGCGCACCGTCTGCGCCTGCGGCACCAGCCCGCCCCAGATCGGCGGCAGCAGGGGCAGCGGACGGCCGTCGCGATCGAATTGCCGCGCGCCGTCCGCGAGCGCGGGCGTCCACGGATCCAGCAGGCCGGGGAAGTCGCCCAGCAGGTTGTCGAAGCTGCGGTTCTCGGCGTAGATGACGACGACGTTGCGCACCGCGGCGCGCAGCCGGGCGTCGAAGCCGCGGTCGCGGGACGGCGATGTCTCGCAGCCCGCGGCCAGGCCGCCGCCCAGCGCCGCCAGGCCGGCGCCGGCCGCGAGGAGGCGCCGCCGGTCGAGGTCGGCGTCCGGCGTCGGCGCGCTGGCGGCCTGATCGGCGCCCATCGTGCGGACTCAGGGCGCCGCGGCTTCGAGGGACGGGGCCTGGGCGCGCGGCGGATCGACGTAGCCCATCAGCGCCTTGGCCGGCTGCATGAAGTCCACCGGCACGCCCGCGGCGCCGAGCTCGTCGAGGATCTTGTGGAAGACGCGCGCCGAGACGATGTAGACCGACTCGTGGCCATGCTTGGAGACGGGCACCGGCGCCTCCAGCGCGATGTCGTGAAAGATGCCGAAGTTGCGCCGCACTTCAGTGATCGGGACGATGCTTCGCATGGGGGGCTCCGGTTCGATGGGGACGGACGGGATGGGCGGTTCGGATCAGGCGCCGGCGGCCGCCGCCGGCGCGCAGAGTGCCGGCAGCAGCAGCTCGAAGAAGCGGTCCGCGTCGACGGTCGACGCTGCCGCGATCGTCGGCAGGTGTTGCCAGCGGAAGTGGTCGCGCCGGTCGACCAGGGTCTGCCCGAGCGCGATCGCGCTCTGGGTCTCGACCGCGACGCGCACGTCCTCGCAGGCGACGACGGCGGGGTCGATCGCGGCGGCGACCGCCAGCGCGTCGATCAGCCCGCAGTACGACCTGAACCCGCGCCGCTCGACGAAGTCGACGACGCCCAGCAGAAAGCCGGCCGCCGGCGTGCCCGACCGGCGCAGCGTGCGGCGATGGGCCGGCGCCAGCTCGATGCTGGGATGCGTGGCGACGTCGAGCCCGATGGCGGTCAGCCTGAAGCCGGCGCCGAACACGAGTTGCGCCGCCTCGGGGTCGACATAGATGTTCCACTCGCTGGCCGGGTTGTCGCCGGTCGCGCGCTGCGAGCCGCCGGCGCCGAAGCCGAACGCGCCGCCGAGCACGATCAGCTCGCGCACCTTGGCCGGCAGCGACGGGTCCTTGATCAGCGCCAGCGCGATGTTGGTCAGCGGGCCCAGCGCCAGCAGCGTCAGCTCGCCGGCATGGGCGTTCGCGGTCTCCAGAATCAGGTCGGGGCCGAAGCGCGGATCCTCCGCGCGCTGCGACGGCGGCAGGTTCAGCTCCGCCAGCCCGTCGCTGCCGTGCGAGAAGGGGTCGCGCGGATAGGGCCGCACCAGCGGCTTCTGCGGCCCGCGCGCCACCGCGATCGGCGGCGCACCGCCGAGGTCCAGCACCTGCCTCGCGTTGGCCGAGCAGCGGTCGGCGGTGAGGTTGCCCGAGACGGTGGTGATCGCCCGCACGTCGAGCTGCCCCGAGCCCAGCGCGAACAGGATCGCGACGGCATCGTCGATCCCCGGATCGCAATCGATCAGCACCGGCTTCATCGGCCGGCCTCCGGCGCCGGGCGCGGCCAGCGCGCGGCGGCGCGCTCCAGGCGCTGCGCCCAGGCGTCGATGTCGAGCGCGTTGACGCGGCCGACGCGCTCGCGCCAGCCGCGGTCGATGGCCGCCTCGCCGGCGTGCGCGCCGCACAGCGCGCCCGCCATCGCGGCGATCGTGTCGGTGTCGCCGCGCAGGTTGCCGGCGATCTCGATCGCGCGCTGCGGGTCGCCGCGCACGTGGTCGGCGATCGCAATCGCCGCCGGCACCGACTCGGTCGTCGCCTCGCCGGCGCCGACCACGTCGGAGATCAGGCGCGCCACCTCGGCCGGCGAAGAGACGCCGGCCAGGAGCTGGCGCGCATGGCGGATGCGCGCGGCGACGTCGGCCGCGTAGACCCAGCGCCCTCGCGTCGCGCCGGCGGCCGCGCCGGCCAGCGCGTGCTCGATCACGCCCTCCCAGCTGGCGCCTTCGACCGCCGCGGCGACGCCGGCGGCGATCGCAGCCGCGCCGGCGATGGCCGGTGCGGTGGCATGGGTCGGCACGCAGGCAACGACGACCTGGTCGACCAGCTCGTCGAGCGACAGCCCGGCGAGGGCGGCGAACACGCCCACCGGCGCGATCCGCATCGCGGCGCCGTTGGTGACGCCGTCGCGGCCGATCTCGTCGACCGGCTCGCCCTTGGCGTAGGCGATCATCGCGCGGCGCGTGCTCGGCCCTACGGCCAGCGAGCGCTCGCCGCCGACGCCGTCGAACCAGTCGTGCAGCCGCTGCGCGACGGCGTGGATCGACCACCCATCCTCCAGCGCGGCGGTCAGCGCCAGCGCCTGCTCGGTGTCGTCGGTGATGCGGCCGGCGGGATAGCCCGCGTGGTACGGGCTCTCGGCCGGCCCCGGCTCCATCGCGCGCCGCCAGGGCGGCGTGGTGAGGAAGGAGTTGGGCATGCCGAAGGCGTCGCCGCAGGCCATGCCGGCCAGCGCGCCGCGCACGCGCTCGGGCCGGTCGCCGGCGCGCGCCACGGAGGGCTGGACGTCGAAGGCCGCCGAGGCGCCCCAGCCCGCGCAGGCGCGCGCCGCGCGCATCGCCGCGACCTCGCCGGCGGCGGCGATCGAGTCGCCGCGCAGGCGGCGCGCGAGGAGGGTGCCGCCGAAGGTGTCGCCGGCGCCGGTGGTGTCGACCACGGCGACCGGCTGCGCCCGGATCGCGGTCCGCGTCTCGCCTTCGGTCGCGATCGCGCCGGCCGCGCCGCAGGTGACCACCAGCGTCTGGGCCTGGATCGAGGTCAGCGTGGCGAACTGCGATTCGTCGACGACGACCGTGTGCCAGCGGTGGCGCAGCGTCTCGGGGGCCGCCTCGCCGATCAGGCTGCAGGGGATGCCGCGGCTGCCGGCGGCACTGACCAGCATCTCGGCCCAGTCGCCCCAGGCGGGCGCGATGACGAGATGCGAGATGCCGTCGAACAGCGCCGCCAGGTCGGTCGGGCGCACGCTCAAGAGCCGCGTCGACCAGGCCAGCCGCTGGTCGCCGGCGTACACCATCACGCAGCGCGCAGGCCCGTCGGCGACGCGGGGCGCGAACGACAGGTCGACGCCGGCGCGTTCGAGCCGATCGAGCGAGATCTCGGTGCTGCCGAGGGCGGGCAGGGGGTGCCACAGCCGCGTCGGCAGTCCCTCGGCGCGGGTGGCCAGGGCGATCGTCAGCGCGGCGCCGCCCGGCAGCCACTCGCCCCGCGTGCAGGGGTTCGGGGCCAGCGAGGCCACCTCGGACGACGCCGGCACGCGATCGGCCGCCAGGAGAAGATCGAGCATCGCAGCGCTGCCGGCAACGAGCAGAGTCATGGCGTGCGTCTCAGGTGGGTTGGCTTAGATGTCTAAAAGTATATACTACACTACATCTTGACGATGCCTTCCCTGCGACCTCCACTGCCGGCGCGGCGGAGCATGGCGTGAGCCCTGCGGCCGCCCGCCGGGCGCTGGCGCTGGCCGCCGTGCTGGTCGCGGCGGGCGCCGCCCTCCGCTGGGCCTGGGCTCCGTCCGCGGACGACGGCAAGGCCAAGCTCGTCGTGTTCGGGCCCAGCAGCTGGGACACCTTCGCGCCGGGCGCGCCGCCGGCGACGGTCAAGGCCGTGACCGATGCGCTCGACCGACGCTTCCTCCAGGCCCATCCGGACGTCGGTGCGATCGTCCACGACGCGCGCGGGACGATCTCCGACGGGCTGGCGCGGCTGCGCAACGCGCAGGTCGCCGGCGAGCCGGTCGACGTCGTCGTCTGCGCCGCCAACCCGGTCAACACCGCCTACGCCAGGCTGGGGCTGATCCAGCCGCTCGACGACCTGGTGCAGCCGATCGCCGGCCGCTTCAGCGAAGGCGCGGTCGCCAACTTCACGGTCGACGGCCGTGTCTGGGGCGTGCCGCTGTCGGCGGTCAACGTGACGACCTTCTTCTACAACAAGGCGCTGTTCGCGCGCGCCGGCGTCGCGCCGCCGCAGCGCTACGAGGACTTCCGCGCCGCCGCGGCGCGCCTGGCCGGCGCCGGCGTGGTGCCCGTCGTGCACCAGGGCAAGAACCCGTGGATGTGGCTGACGTATTACATGAGCGCACTGGCGCAGACCACCGGCAACCGCCAGCTCGAGTTCGCGCAGGACTCCGCGGCCGGCCGGGCGCGCTTCACCGATCCGCCGAGCCTGGCCGCGCTGCAGCTGGCGCGCGCCTGGGTCGACGACGGCATCCTCGACGCGCAGTCCAACGAGCTCGACGAGGACGCGATGAAGTCGGTCTTCTATGCCGGCCGCGCCGCCGCCTTCTTCGGCGGATCCTGGGACCTGCCGGGCATCAGCGCCAACGCGCGCTTCGAATGGGGCGTCTTCCGCTATCCGGCGCACGCCGGGCAGCCGGGACGGCCGGTGGTCTACGGCGGCGCCGAGGCCGGCCTGTGCCTGGCGGCGCACTCGCGCCAGCCGGCGCTGGCCAAGGCCTACATCGAGTTCGCCGCGCGCGACGACAACGTGCGCGAGCTGCTGCGGCCCGTGAGCCCGATCGCCACCTCGCACCGCGGCGTCGAAGGCATGGCCTCGCCGGTGGCCGATGAGCTGCGGGCGATGCTGCCGGCGCAGAAGTTCCTGGACTGGATCTGGCCGCCGGCGCTGACCGAGACCATGCAGCGCGAGATCCAGGCGATGATGGGGCGCAGCCAGAGCGTGCGGCAGACCGCCGAGCGGATGCAGGCGCGCGCCGACGAACTGCGGGCCGCGCAGGCCAGGCGCAGGCGGCCGGGGGGCGTGGCGCCATGAAGCGGGGATCGACGCCGTACCTGCTGCTGGCGCCGGGCCTCGCGCTGTTGGCCACCTTCGTCTTCGTGCCGGTCGGCTACGGGCTGTGGCTCAGCCTGCACGAGTTCGACGGCATCACCGTCGGGGCCTGGGTCGGCGCCGACCACTATCTGGACGTGCTCGCCGACCCGGCGTTCCGGCGCGCGCTGTGGCACACGATCGCCTTCGCGGCGCTGGTGGTCGTCGGCAAGAACGCGGCCGGGCTGGCGCTGGCGCTGCTGGTGAACCTGCCGCTGCGCGGCATGCGCGCAGCGCGCACGCTGCTGTTCCTGCCGGTGACCTTGAACATCATCGTCGTCGGCGCCTTCTGGACCCTGTTCCTGGCCGCGGCCCGCTTCGGCGGCCTGCTGAACCAGGCGCTCGAGGCGGCGGGCCTCGCCGCGCTGGCGCGGTCCTGGCTCGGCGAGCCCGGGCTGGCGCTGTTCAGCGTCGCGCTGGTCGAGATCTGGCGCTGGGCCGGGCTGCACATGCTGATCTTCCTGGCCGGCCTGCAGGCGATCGACCCGTCGCTCTACGAGGCCGCCCGCCTCGACGGTGCCGGCGCCTGGCGGCGGTTCCGGCACGTGACGCTGCCGCAGCTGCGCCCGCTGCTCTTCGTGTCGACGCTGCTGGCGCTGATGGGCGCCTTCGTGCGCAGCTTCGACGTCGTGTGGGTGCTGACGCGCGGCGGCTTCGGCACCGACGTGCTCGTGACCCACCTGTACAACACCGCGTTCCGGCACGGCGAGTTCGACCGCGCGACGGCGATGGGATTCATCGTGCTGGCGCTGATCGCGGTCGTCAGCCTGGGCTATGCGCGCATCGCGCGCTCGGCGCATCCCGAGGCCAGGGATGACTAGAGGCAGGGGCGCGCTTCGGCTGGGGTGGCCGCAGCGGGCGCTCGCGTATGCGGCGCTGGCGCTGGCGCTGCTGCAGGCCGTGGGGCCGATCGCCTGGGTCCTGTCGGGGTCGCTGAAGGACCGCGCGAGCTTCTATGCCGAGCCCTGGGGCTGGCCGGGCGCGCTGGCGCTGCGCAACTACGCCGATGCCTGGTCGACGGCGCGCGTCGGCGAGCATGCGCTCAACAGCATCGCCGTCGTCGGCCTCGGGCTGTTCGTGCTGCTGGCCGCGGCGTCGACGACCGCCTATGCGCTGGCGCGCTATCGCTTCCCCGGGCGCGACGCGGTGACCCTGCTGATCCTGCTGACGATGATGGTGCCGCCCGACATCCTGACGATCCCGCTCTTCATCGTGCTGCGCACGCTCGGGCTGCTCGGGTCGCACCTCGGGCTGGCCTGCATCTACGCCGCGGCGGGCTTCGGGATGTCGGTCTTCCTGCTGCGCGCGTACTTCGTCGCCGTGCCGGTGGAGGTGGAAGAAGCGGCGCGGCTGGACGGCGCGCGGCCGCTGCAGGTGCTGTGGCACGTGGTGCTGCCGATGGCGCTGCCGGGCTTCCTCAGCGTCGTCATCATCCAGGCCATGGGCATGTGGAACGACCTGTACCTCGCGTTCGTGTTCCTGCGCGACCCGCAGCGCGCGACGGTGCCGCTGGGCCTGCTCAACTTCTTCCAGCGCGACAGCGTCGACTGGCCTCAGCTGCTGGCCGCGCTGTCGATGCTGACGCTGCCGGTGCTGGTGCTGTTCGCCGCCTTCCAGCGCCGCTTCGTCGAGGGCTTCACCGTCGGAGCGGTCAAGTGAGCGCGCCGCTGCTTGCGCTGTCGAACCTGATCGTCGACGACATCTGCCGGGCCGACGGCGCGCAGCGCCGGCAGCTCGGCGGGGCCGGGCTGTATGCGGCGTTGGGCGCGGCCTTCTGGTGGCCCGAGGTCGCGCTGGTGGCCGGCGTCGGCGCCGACCTCGATGACCACGCCCAGGGCGCGCTCGCGCGCTGGGGCCTGCGCGACGAGGGCCTGCTGGTGCGCGATGCGCACACCATCGGCTCGCGGCTCGTCTATCGCGACGACGGCGAGCGCACCGAGACGCCGTGGCACGGCCCCGAGCACTTCGAGCGCCTGCAGCTCGGGCCGGCGCAGATTCCCGCGGCGCTGCTGCCGGCCGCCGGCTGCTATCTGTTCCAGGGCCTGCGGCCTGCGTACTGGGACGCCTATGCCGGCCTGCGCGACCGGCTCGGCGTCACCTTGTGGGAGCTGAGCGCCGATGCGGCGCGCCCCGAATGCTGGCCGGCGGTGCGCGCGCGGCTGCAGGGGGTCGACGTCTTCTCGCTGAACCGGACCGAGGCGCTGGCCCTGCTCGGCGCCGCCGAGCCGCGCGCGGCGGCCGCAGCCCTGCTCGACGCCGGTGCGCGCTGCATCGTCCTGCGCCTGGGCGCCGACGGGGCGCTGGTCGCCGACGCCCGGTCGATGCTGCGGCTGCGGCCGCCGCCGGGCCCCGTTGTCGACGTGACCGGCGCCGGCAACGCCTTCTGCGGCGGCTTTCTCGCGGGGCGCTGCCGGCACGGCGGCGACCTCGAAGCCGCGGCGCGCTGCGCCGCCGCCTCGGCGGCGCTGACGATCGCGCAGCACGGCCCGCCCGACCCCCGCCGCGCCGAGGCGCTGCACGCGCTGGCCGCCGCGGCGCGGATCGACGCGCTGCCGCGCTGATCTTTTCAACCCCGGAGCAAGCCCGACCGTGACGCAAGCCCTCGAAGACTTCCTGACCCAGATCCGCAGCCTCGGCACGCTGGTGCGCGAGGAGGTCCCGCGCTTCGAGCCGCGCAGCCGCGTGGCGCTGACGACCCCCGAAATCCACGGCCTGCGCCAGATCGTCATCGCCGGCTCGGGCGACTCGTACATCGCCGCCGCCTGCGCGGCGCCGGCCTGGCGCGCCTGGACCGGCCTGCCGGTGCAGGCCATGGTGTCGATGGAAGCCTCGCGCTACCTCGACCTCGGCCGGCCGCCGCGCAGCGCGCGCGCACGCGGGCTGCTCGTCGTCGCCGTCAGCAGCTCGGGCGAAGGCGCGCGCCTGGTCGAGGCGGCGCAGCGCGTGCGCCGCCTCGGCGCGATCACGCTGGCGCTGACGGCCGACGGCGGCAGCCGGCTCGGCCGCGCGGCCGAGAAGATCCTCGACATCGCGGTGCCGCCTTCGACGCCGGCGCCGGGGGTGCGCAGCTACGTCGCCTCGCTGCTCGGGCTGTACCTGCTGGGGATCCGCCTCGGAGAGGTGCTGATGGGCTACACGATGGACGAGGCGAACCGGCTGCGCGCCGCGCTCGCCGGGCTGGCCGACCCGCTCTCGCGCCTGTCGCAGGACAGCGAGGCGGCGCTGGAAGGCCACGTCGAACGTTGGGGCACGTTTGCCGCGGCCGACGCGCTGGGCAGCGGCCCGGCCTGGGGCTCGGCCGCCTTCGCGGCGGCGAAGCTGGTCGAAGCCGCCGGCGTGCACGCCTGCGCCCAGGACGCCGAGGAGTTCCACCACCTGAACTTCTTCGTCGACCGGCCGCAGGAGGTGCCGGCGCTGGTGTTCGCCGCGGCCGGCGCCGCGAGCTCGACGCGCACGCGCGAGCTGGTCGCCACGCTGCAGCAGCTCGGGCGCCCCCATCTCGTGGTCGGCGGCGGCGAGGGCTTCGCCGCGCCCGAGCATCACCTGCCGATGCCGCCGGCGCCCGAGTTCTTCGCGCCGCTGCTGCACGCCGTGCCGGGGGCGCTGGCCGGCGCCTATGCGGCCGAGGCCCGCTCGGCCGTCCACTATCGCGGCCATGCCGGCCCCTGGCGCGGCGCGCAGGGCGCCGGCCTGGTGCGCCGGAGTTCGATCGAGATCGATGCTTGAGGAGTTTCCGATGCTGAAGAGCTTTGCGCTTGCGACCGACCGCAACGGCCTGTTCGACGTCACCGCGCTGGCGGAACAGGCGCTCGCCGACAGCGGCGTGCGCGACGGGCTGCTGCTCGTCTCGGTGCCGCATTCGACCGCGGCGGTCACCGTCGTCTCGCCCTGGGATCCGCTCGGCCTGGAGGACGTGCACGACGAGCTGTGCCGGCTGATCCCGCTGCGGGTGGACTTCAAGCACCAGCACGACACGCCGCAGGACGCGGCCGGCCACGTCAAGGCGGCCATCGTCGGGCACTCGCGATCGTTCTTCGTCGACGCCGGCCGGATCGGCCTCGGCCATTCGCAGAAGATCTACTTCTGGGAGTTCGACGGCCCGCGCCAGCGCACCGTGCAGGTCAAGGTGATGGCCTCGGCCCGCTGAGCCGCCGCAGCCCCTAGTCGCGCTTGGACGAGAAGCGGAAGCGCACGTTGCCCGACCACAGGACGACCGAGTATTCGAGCGGCCGGCCCTCGTGGTCGAAGGCCTGGCCGGTCAGG
The DNA here is from genome assembly GCA_047602205.1 of Rubrivivax sp. Lineage (GTDB taxonomy): Bacteria > Pseudomonadota > Gammaproteobacteria > Burkholderiales > Burkholderiaceae_C > Rubrivivax. The sequence goes on from JASGHX010000001.1 coordinate 5,128,840, forward strand.
CGCTGGACGGCCTGGCCTTCGTCGAGGTACAGCAGCCGGGCCTCGTCGCTCGACGCGGCGACGATTTCGATCAGGTTCTCGGCGCGCGCGGCCACGGCGCCGTAGCGCGTGTGCAGCGTCTTCCACAGCGAGCCGTCCTTCAGCGGCACCTGGTCCATCCCCGGGAAGCGCTGGGCCGACAGCCAGGAGGTGTTGACCAGCAGCGGCCGGCTCTCGATCGAGATCAGGCGCCGCAGCACGACGGCCTGGGCACCCGGCGCGAGGCCGAACGCGGCCCGCACCGGATCGGGCGGATGCGCCAGGGTCTGCAGGTCGACGCGGGTCATCGCGCGGTGGCCCTGGCGCTCGAGCTGCTCGGTGAAGCTGACCAGGGAGTCCAGGTCGCAGCTCACCGGCTGCGGCGGCGGGGTGACGATGGTGCCGACGCCGTGAACCCGGCGGATCAGCCGGGCCCGCGCCAGCTCTTCGAGCGCGCGCCGCAGCGTCATCCGGCTGACGCCGTAGCGCTCGGCCAGCTGCGGCTCGGGCGGAAAGTGCGTGCCGCTGGCCAGCGCGCCGGAGAGGATCTGGCGCCGCAAATCCTGCTCGATCTGCAGGAACACGGGCAGCGGCGAATCGTGGTCGATCAGCGCCGCCTGCGCGACGCCGGCGGACTTCTCAGCCCCGTCGAGACTCATCGTGTCTCCCATCTCGCCGATTATGGGCAGCCCGGTTCATCGAGGCTGCCCGCTGCCGCAGGCGCACTGCAGGAAGGACCGGGCGTCGATCCGGTCCAGCGCGCAGGCGTAGCGGGCCCAGACGCGGTCGCCGAGCAGCAGCGACGAGCCGGCGAGATGGGGCCGCGGCGAATAGGCGTCGCGGTAGGCGCGGCTCGCGCTCTCGGCCGCGTCGCGGTCATGCTGCAGCCGGCGCGCGAGGAAGCGCAGCGAACGGCCGCTGAACGAGGGCAGGCGGTACGCGTCGCTGAAGCGGTAGCCGGCCCGCCAATCGATGCGCGCGGCGCCGGGGAACGAGCCGACGAACACCTCGTAGTCCAGCCAGTCGCCGGCGTCGGCGTCGATGCGCGCGACGACGAAGGCAGGGCGGTTGCCGCTGGCCGGGGTGATCGACGGCACGATCTTGAGCGGGACGCCGTCCTCGCCGTCGCGCGCCGAAGGCAGGACGCGGAACTCGTCCATGTGCGTGTGTCCGAACACGCCGACGCGGACCAAGCCCGGATGGCGGCCGATCACCTCGGCCAGCCGGCCGTCGGACAGCAGCGGCAGCGCGCGGCCTGCGTCGCCGCAGACGTCGGCGCCGCGCAGGCTGGCCCAGGGCTCGATGCCGGGCGGGATGTGGCCGATGACCCAGGCCTTCTCGTGCCGGGCCGCCGCGTCGGCCAGCGACCGCTCGAGCCAGCGCAGCTGCGCGCGGCCGGTCGCGGGCGCCGGGCGGCCGTCGCAGGCGGTGAAGTGGCGCGACAAGGGCACGTCGTTGATCACCAGCAGCCGCACGCGCGGCATCTCGGGCAGCTTGAGGCTGAAATGGCCGCCGGCCGCGAACTGCCTGGCGACAGGCCCGGGGTCGTGCGGCGCGGCCGCCGCGGCGACCGCATCGGCGACGCCGGCGACGAAGCCGTCGCGCGCGTCCTGCCGGTAGTTGCCGCAGCCCGAGTCGTGGTTGCCGAGCGCGATGATCACCGGCCGTCCGCCGAACGCGGCTCGCACCTGGCCGGCCACGTAGTCGAAGGTCTTGCGCGCGAAGGCGGCATAGCCGGCTGCCGTGGCTGGCGCGACGCCGTGCTCGAAGCGGCACTGGAAGCCGTGCGTGAAGAAGTCGCCGGTGACGATGGCCACGCGCGCATCCGGCGCGCGCGCATGCGCTTCCTTCAGCGCCGAGTCGAGCAGGGCCTGCGTCGTGCTCGGCCCTTCGCCGCGGCAGCGGGCCAGCAGCGCGCGCCGCGCGGCGTCGGCGCCGGCGGACCGCGGCTCGCGCAGGATCGCCGCCCAGGCGGCGGGCGGCTCGGCGACCAGCCGTTCGAGCCGGGTCGGATCGTCGAAGGGATCGAAGTGGATGTCGCTCAGCAGCACCGCGTCGATCGTCGCACCGTGGGCGCCTGCGCCCGCCAGCGCCGCGGCCAGCGCGGCAGCCGCCAGGCGCCTAGAAGTCGAACTGCGCACTGACGCTCAGCGTGCGCGGCGGCCCGGGCTGCAGCGCCGGCGTGCCGGAGTTGTAGATCGTCCAGTGCTTGCGGTCGGTGACGTTGCGGACCGCGACGAAGAACATCGCGCCGACGTCGCCGAGCTGCGTGCGGTAGCTCGCGGACAGGTCCATCGTCGTCGCGGCCGGGATCTCGTTCAGGTTGGTCGCCTGCAGCATCGCCTTGCCGATGTAGTTGACGTTGCCATTGAAGCGCAGCCCGGGCACCGACGCAACGCGGTACTCGCCCTGGATCGCGGCCTGGATGCGCGATGCCGCGGGCACGCGGTTGCCGCGGATCGACGCTACCGCCTGCTGGTAGGTGGCGTCGAGGTACATGAACGTCGAGCCGATCGTCAGGCCGCGTGTCGGGCGGACGGTGGCGCCGATCTCCAGGCCTTCGTACAGCGTCTCGCCGTCCTGGACGTAGCGGTTCTCGGCGTTGGTGTACTCGGCGCCGCGCTCGATCCGGAACAGCGCGGCCGTCGCGCTCCAGAGGCGGCGGTCGGTCTTGACGCCGACCTCGTACTGCCGGCTCGTCAGCGGCCCCATCACCTCGTTGGCGTTGACGTTGTTCGCCGGCGCGGTGCCGCCGCGCTCCAGGGATTCGACATAACTCGCGTAGAGGGAGGTCTCAGGGTCCGGCTTGAAGGTCAGCGCGACGGTCGGCGTGACCTTGTCCTTCGCGTAGGTCAGCGTCTTGGCGCCGGCGAGGTTGAAGCTGTCCTGCACGAAGCGCGTGTAGCGCGCGCCGCCGAGCAGCGACCAGCGCTCGGAGAAGTCGATCGTGTCGCTGGCGAACAGCGACGACTGCTCGATCATGCTGAACTTGTACAGCGTGTGCCCCGCCACCGAGAGGCCCGTGGCCGGCAGCAGCACCGGCTGGTAGATGTTGCCCGGACCGGGGATCGCGGTCGTGTTCGACCCGCGGTCGTTGCGCTGCTCGAGCCCTTGCAGCGCCGCGCCGAACACCAGCTGGTGCGCGAGGCCGCCGGTCTTCACCTGCCCCTGCAGCATGGCCTGCGCCTGGTTGTAGACGTAGTCCTGGATCTGCGTGAACTGGGTCAGGTTGTAGTCGCCGGCCACGTTCGTGATGTTGACGTTGCCTTCGCGGAAGTTCGTCGCCTGCTTCGCGTAGCGGTAGTCCAGGCTGGCCTTCCAGCCGGGCGCGAAGCCCCACTGCAGGCCGGTCGTCGCCAGCGTCGTCTCGCTCTCGTAGTAGGACTGGTCCTCGCCCAGCCGGGTGCTGCCGCTGATCGGCGCCGGCGTGGGGATGCGCGTGGCCACGGTCGTCGGCAGGTAGACGCCGAAGATCACGCCGCCTGCGCGCCGCTTCTGGTAGAGCGCATCGCCGGTCCACTTGAGCCCGGCCGTGAGCTGCTTGTCGAGCGAAAGCGAGAGCGAGTTGCGCTTGAGGTCGCCGCCGTCGACGAAGGTGTCGCCCTTCTCGGTGACGGCATTGAAGCGGTAGCCGAGGCTGGTCTTGTCGCCGAGCCGGCCGCCGGCGTCGACGTGGGCGCGCAGGATGCTCTCCTGCGTGTAGCCGAGCGCCAGCGACAGCAGCCGCTCGTCGGTGGGCTTCTTCGAGACGTGGTTGACGATGCCGCCCGGCGCGCCGAACCCGTACATGAAGCCCGACAGGCCCTTCATCAGCTCGACCTGCTCCATGTGCTCGATCGGCAGGCTGGTGCGGTTGGGGTAGGTCAGCCCGTCGACCTTGTAGCCGTTGAAGAGGTCGACCAGCATCCCGCGCACCGTCACCAGCGACAGGATGCCGAGCGTGCCGCTGCCGGCCTGGCGCACCGAGGCATCGAGCTTGAGCACCTCGTCGATGCTCTGCGCCTGGCGGCTCTGGATCTCCTCGATCGGCACGACGCGCAGCGAGAACGGCGTCTCGAGCTCGGAGCGCGATCCGAGCGCGCCGCCGCCGGCGCTGCGGGCCAGGCGCTTGATCGCTGTGCCGGTCACTTCGACCTGCTGCACCTCGTCCTGGGGCGCCGTCTGGGCTTGCGCGCCGGCCGGCAAGACGGCCTGGGCCGCGGCGGTCAGCGCCGCCAGGGGCACGAGCTTGGACGTTCGACGATGGATGCATGGACTCCCGGCGCGCTTCGACATGTACTCCTCTTCGGGTGGGGGTTGATGAAAGGTCGGCGGAAAAAGTATTGGGGCCGCCGCTCGGCGCTGTCACGCAGAAAGATTGCACAGAACTCGGACGGCGCTGCCTGCGGCCGGCGTGCGGGCGGTTTTGTGCAATCTTTTCGGCGCGGCGTCGCGGCGCGCCAACGGCCGGCCGCCGCTGGCCGGCACGAGCCGCGCTGCTACACTGCCCCGACGGAGATGGCATTCCTCCGCGAACCGCCCGCGGCTCCAACCGTGGTGCTGATGATGCCTACAGGTCCTGTTCGTCGGGCGCTGTGGGCATGTCTGCGGCGCTCGCCGGCCAGGTGTCTTGCACTTGGCCGAACCGATGCGCGCAAGCCTTTCGTTCTGCCCTTGCCCAGCGGCGCGCGGCCGGACCTCCGCGGTCGATCGAGGAGCAACATGAGCGGACTTCCCTTTCTCGCGGTCTTCGGCGGCGCCGGGCTCGGCGCCTTGCTGCGCTGGTGGCTGGGCGGCTGGCTGAACCCGGTGTTCCCGACGATCCCGATGGGCACCGTCGCGGCCAACCTGATCGGCGGGCTGCTGGTCGGCGTGGCCAGCGCGTATTTCAACCACCACAGCGGCCTGGCGCCGGAGTGGCGGCTGCTGGTCATCACCGGCTTCATGGGCGGGCTGACGACGTTCTCGACCTTCTCGGTCGAGGTCGTCACGCTGCTCGGCCGCCAGGAGTACGGCTGGGCGCTGGGCGCGGCCAGCCTGCACCTGTTCGGCTCGCTGGCGCTGACGGCCGTGGGCATCGTGCTGGCCAACGCGCTGTTCATCAAGGCCTGAGAAGTCGCAACGGCCTCCCTTCGGCGAAGGAGCTAACGTGCAAGGTGTATCTCTCAAGTTCTACGTCCAGGAGAACCGCCGCCATCACGGCATCCTGGCCTACGAGTGGCTGCTGGAGCAGGCCCGGGCGCTGGGCATCCCCGGCGGCTCGGCCTTCCGGGCGATCGCCGGCTACGGCCGCCACGGCCGCCTGCACGAAGAGCATTTCTTCGAGCTGGCCGGCGATCTGCCGGTGGAGGTCGGCTTCGCGCTCGGCGACGACGAGGCGCAGCGCCTGCTGGCGCACCTGGCGGCCGAGCAGCTCGGCCTCTTCTACATCAAGTTGCCGGTCGAGATGGGCGTGGTCGGCGCGGCGCCGGCCGGCTGATCGAAGCGCGCCATCAGCTCGGCGAACGAGGCCAGCCGCCCCATGATCGCGCTGGCCGCCACCGTGGCCGGGCTGGCCAGCCAGACCTGGCCAGGGCCGGAGCGGCCGGGGAAGTTGCGGTTGATCGCGCTGACGGTCACCTGCTCCGGCGCGGTGGACGCGCCGGGCCCGCAGTTGGCGCAGGCGCCGCAGGCCGGCTGCAGGATGCGCGCGCCCACGGCTTCGAAGGCGGCCAGCCAGCCTGCGCGCGCGCCGTGCGCGGCGACGTCCTCGGTGCCGAACTGCAGGTACAGGCTGACGTGCGGCGCCACGCGCAGCCCGCGCGCGGCGGCCCAGGCCAGCACCGCGTGGTACTGCTCGAAGTCGGCGCGCTTGCCGGCGGTGCAGGATCCGCCGTAGGCGATGTCGATGCGCGGCCGCTCGTGCAGCGCGGCCAGCGGCAGGCCCAGGCCGGGGTCGCCGGGGCGCGCCACCATCGGCGACAGCGCGCCGGCCGCGACGCGGATCACGTCCGCATAGCGCGCGCCGGGGTCGCTGCGCATCCAGGGCTCGATCTCGACCTCGACGCCGCGGCGCTGGCGCAGGAAGCGCACGGTCGTCTCGTCGGGCTCGACGAGGCCGGTCAGTCCGCCGAGTTCGGCCGTCATGTTGGTGAGCGTCGCGCGCTCGTCGACGTCGAGCGCGCGCACCGCGCTGCCGCCGAATTCGAACACGCGGCCGACGCCGGCGCCGGCGCGGATCTCGGGCAGTGCCAGCAGGTGCAGCGCCAGGTCCTTGGCCGAGACGCCGGGCGGCAGGCGGCCGTCGGCCTCGATGCGCAGCACCTGCGGCGCGCCCAGGCGCACCGCGCCGGTCAGGAAGGCGTTGGCCATCTCGGTGCTGCCGACGCCGAAGGCCACGCAGCCCAAAGCGCCGCTGTGCGGCGTGTGCGAATCGGTGCCGGCGATCAACTGCCCCGGCAGCGCGTGGCGCTCGGCCACGATCGCGTGCGAGATGCCGCGCGAGCCCTCGCCGGCGGCGGCATGGCCGTAGTCCGTCAATCCATGCCGGGCGACGAAATCGCGATGCGCCTGCGACAGCCGCCGCACGCCGGGCACCAGGCCCTGCGCGAGGTGCACCGGGCTCTGCTCGACGTAGGACAGGTGGTCCTCGAAGCAGACGATGCTCTGCGGGTCGTGCAGCCGGTAGCCGTTGCCGGCGTGCTGCTGCAGCAGGTGCGCGCACATGCCGGTGTAGTACTCGTGGATGAAGCGCAGGTCGGCGCGCACGAAGCCGTTGCGCAGCCGGTGGCGCGCGACGATCTTCTCGAACAGCGTCTGCGGCCCTTCGGTGGGCGCATCGGCAGGACCGTCGGCCGGGCCGCAGCCATAACGCAGCAAGCCGCCGGCACGCAGGATCGCCGCGGCCTGGGGGTCGCGCCCGGCCAGCAGCTCGTCGAGCGTCGGCACGTCGCCGCGCTGCAGCCGCTCCACCAGGCCGAGGTCGGTGCTGGTCAGCAGGCCCAGGTTGTCGGCGTTCTGGCGGTAGATGCGCTCGAAGCTCTCGGCGATCACCAGTTTCACGCCGGCCGCGGCTTCCGCCAGCGGCGAGTGCTCGCGCGAGCTGCCCTTGCCGTAGCGCCGTCCGCCCACCAGCACGCCGATGCCGGCACGGCGCAGCGCGTCGCGGCCGATCGGGCGCTGGCCGCCGGCGGTGAAGCCGGTGTGCGCGTGCGTGCCCAGCGCGGCGTCGAAGTGCACCATCGCCGGCAGCGGCGAGATCTCGTCGGTGGAGATGTCGTCGCGCAACGCGCCGGCCTGCGCGCGCGTGAGGTCCGCGCCGTCGAGTTGGGCGCGCACCCGGTCCGGATCGGCGCTGAGAAAGAGCAGCCGGCCTAACTCTGGATCTGCGCCCGACGCCGTGCTCACTGCGCCTCGACTCCCGCCTTCTTCACCAGCGCCGCGTACTTGGCCAGCTCGCTGCGGAAGAAGGGCATCGCCGCTTCGGCGGGGCCGACGTTGATCACGTTGCCCTGCCGGGCCATCGCGTCCTTGACCTCGGCGTCGTTGAACGCGGCCACCACCGCGGCGTGCACGCGCCTGACCTCGGCGGCCGGCAGGTTCTTGGGTGCGATCACGGCGAACCAGGCCTCGACGACGTAGCCCGGAATGCCCTGTTCGGCGAAAGTGGGGATCTCGGGCGCGGCGCCCACGCGCTGCGCGGTGGCGACGCCGATCGCGCGCAGCGCGCCCGACTTCAGGTGCCCTTGCACGCTGGGCAGCGCCGCGGTGGCGAAGTCGACCTGGCCGCCGATCAGGTCGGTCAGCATCGGGCCCACGCCCTTGTACGGGATGTGGCGCGCCTTGGTCTTGGTCTCGTCGAGGAACATCTCGGCAGCCAGGTGCAGGATGGTGCCGTTGCCGCCCGAGGCATAGGTCATGTCGCCGTTGCGCGCCTTGAGCTGCGCGACGAACTCCTTCGCGTTGGCCGCCGGCACCTTGGGGTTGGTCACCAGCACCACCGGCGTGTAGCCGCACACTGCGATCGGCGTGAAGTCGCCGGGCATGTCGAAAGGCATGCTCTTCAGCACGCTGGGGAAGATCACCACGTTGTTGGACACCACGCCCAGCGTCATGCCGTCGGCCGCTGAGCGCGCCAGCGCCTGCAGGCCGACGATGCCGCCGGCGCCGGGCTGGTTGTCGACGATCACCGGATGCCCCAGCGCCTTGGCCAGCGCGTTCTGCGCCGCGCGCGTGATCGCGTCGACGCCCGAGCCGGTGGCATTGGGCAGGACGAAGCGCACCGGCTTGTCGGCCTGCGCCAGCGCGGGCAGGGCCAGGCTGCTGCCGAGGGTTGCCAGGGTGGCCAGCACGCTGCGGCGCTGGAGGGGACGGTCGTGGGTCATCGTATGTCTCCTGTCGGGGGTCGTCGAAAGTTTCAGGCCACGATCGCGCCGCGGCGCAGGGCCTCGATCTCGCTGCCGCCGTAGCCCAGGCCGGCCAGCAGTTCCTGCGTGTGCGCGCCGAAGCGCGGCGGCTGCAGCCGCACCGGCAGCCGCCGGCCGTCCATCGTGATCGGGAACAGCGTGGTCTTCACCGTCTGGCCGGCCTTGTCGCCGTCGGGCAGCACCACGTCGGCCAGGCCGCCGGTGGCCTGCAGGTGGGGGTCATCGTACAGGTCCTCGGGCTTGCGGATCGGCGCGTACGGCAGGCCGGCGCGCTCGAAGATCTCGGCCAGCTCGGCGGCGCTGCGGCCGGCCAGCCGCTCGCGCAGCGTGGCCAGCAGGCGCGGCCGCGCGCGCACGCGGTCGTTGTTGGTCGCCAACTCGGCTTCGGCCTTCAGGTCGGCGAAGCCGAGCACGTCGCAGAAGGTGCGCCATTGCGCGTCGCTGACCGCGGCCAGGAAGATCTGCTCGCCGTCCTGCACCGTGAAGACGTCGTACACGGCCCAGGGGTTGTCGCGCGCGGGCATCGGCGCCGGGTGGCGGCCGGTCACCGCGAACTGCAGCATGTGCTGCCCCATCAGGAACACGTTGTTCTCGAACAGCGCCGACTGCACCTCCATCCCGCGGCCGCTGATGCCGCGCTGGATCAGCGCGCCCAGCGTGCCGATGGCGCCGAACAGGCCGCCCATGATGTCGTTGACGCTGGTGCCGGCGCGCAGCGGGTCGCCGGGGCGGCCGGTCATGTAGGCCAGGCCGCCCATCATCTGCACTACTTCGTCCAGCGCGGGGCGGTGCTCGTAGGGGCCGGGCAGGAAGCCCTTGTGGCTGACGTAGATCAGCCGCTCGTTGAGCTTGGACAGCGTCGGGTAGTCGAGGCCGAACTTCGCCAGCACGCCGGCCTTGAAGTTCTCCACCACCACGTCGGCCGACAGCGCGAGGCGCTGCGCCACCGCGGCGCCGCCGGGCTGCTTGAGGTCGATGGCGATGCTCTTCTTGTTGCGGTTGAACATCGGGAAGAAGCCGGCGCCGGCGCCGAGCAGCCGCCGCGTGGCCTCGCCGTCGATGGGCTCGACCTTGATCACCTCGGCGCCCATGTCGGCCAGCACCATCGCGCAGGTCGGGCCCATCACCATGTGGGTGAACTCGACCACGCGCAGGCCGCGCAGCGGCTGCGGGGCGGTGGTTGCGGCTTCGTTCATGCGGTCTCCTCGGTCAACGTCTTCGGCAGCCCGGCGCGCGCGATGCTGCCATGCAAGGCCTCGCCGGGCAGCCAATGCTCGGCGAGCCGCTCGCGCAGCGCGAGCAGCGCGCCCAGGTCCAGCCCGGTGGGCACGCCCATGCTGGCGAACAGGTAGGCCACGTCCTCGGTGGCGACGTTGCCGCTGGCGCCCGGCGCATGCGGGCAGCCACCGATGCCGCCCACGCAGGCGTCGAAGCGGCGCACGCCCGTCTGCCAGGCGGCGAACACGTTGGCCAGGCCCAGGCCGCGCGTGTCGTGGAAGTGGCCGCAGCCCAGGCGATCGCCGGCCACCGCGAAAGCGCGCTCGAACAGCCGCGCCACCTGCAGCGGGTCGGCATAGCCCACGGTGTCGGCCAGGCCCACGCGCTCGGCGCCGGCGTCCAGCACGGCCTGCACGAGGCGCAGTACCTCGCCCTCGTCGACGCGCCCTTGCAGCGTGCAGCCGAAGGCCGTGCTGATGCCCACCTCGATCAGGCAGCGCGAGCCGGCGGCGTCGCGCAGATCGCGAATGCGGGCGACCTCGGCCACCACCTCGTCGGGCGTCTTGCGCAGGTTGGCCAGGCTGTGCGCGTGGCTGGCCGACAGCGGCAGCAGCATCGCGTCGGCGCGCGCGTCGATCGCGGCCTGCGCGCCCTTGAGGTTGGGCACCAGCACCGAGGCCACCAGGCCGGGCAGCGAACGCGCGGCCTCCACCAGCGCCGCGGTATCGGCCAGTTGCGGCAGCAGCCGCGCGGGCACGAAGGAACCCAGCTCCAGCTCGCGCAGCCCGGCCGCGTGGGCGGCGCGCAGCCATTCGATCTTGTGCGCGGTGGGCACGGTGCGCGCCAGGATCTGCAGCCCGTCGCGCAGGCCGACGTCGCGGATCGTGACGAATGGGGTCGTGTCGATCATGGCGACACTGTAGGCATGAGTCCTGGCTTTCACGAATGATGGTTTGTCAGGGCTTGCGTTCCAATCGGGAACGTCATGACGCGCCCGCTGGACCCGGTCTCGCTGCAGCACTTCGTCGCCGTCTGCGAGGAAGGCAACATCGCCCGCGCCGCGGCGCGCGAATCGCTGGTGGCCTCGGCGCTGAGCAAGCGCATCGCCGCGCTGGAGGCCGAGATGGCCGTGCCGCTGCTGACGCGCCGGCGCCGCGGCGTGGAGCCCACGCCGGCCGGCCAGGCGCTGCTGGCGCGCGCCCGCGAGGTGCTGTCGGGGCTGGACCGGCTGCGCGTGGAGCTCAGCGCGTACCGCCAGGGCGCGCAAGGCAGCGTGCGCGTGCTGGCCAGCCCCTCGGTGCTGGCCGAGAGCCTGCCCGAGGACGTGGCCGCGTTCATGGACGGCCATCCCGGCATCCGCATCAGCCTGGACGAGCGGATGAGCCCGGAGATCGTGCGCAGCGTGCGCGAGGGCAGCGCCGACCTGGGCGTGCTGTGGGACCGCATCAACGACCTCTCGGGCCTGCAGGTGCTGCCCTACCGGCAGGACCGGCTGTGCGTCGCGATGCCGCCCAGCCATGCGCTGGCGCGCCGGCCGTCGCTGCGCTACGCCGACACGCTGGACCAGCCGTCGATCAACGTCAGCCCCGGCGGGCAGATGGACCAGCTGCTGCGCCGCCAGGCCGCGCTGCTCGGGCGGCTGCCGTCGCACCGCATGCAGGTGTCGTCGCTGGACGCCGCGTGCCGCCTGGTGGCCGCCGGCCTGGGCCTGGCGGTACTGCCGCTGGAGGCCGCCACGCCGCACGCCGGCACCGGCCGCCTGGCCCTGGTGCCGCTGGCCGAGCCCTGGGCCGTGCGGCGCTTCGTGCTGGTGGCGCGGGCCGAGCCGCTGCTGTCGGCGTCGGCGCGGCTGCTGGCGGAGCGGCTGTGCGAGCTGGCGGGGCAGCCGGCAGCGACGGCGCCATGAGGGTTCGACCCGCTCTCAGCGGGGCAGCCCCAGCCCTCGCTGCGCGATGAGGGTGCGCTGGATCTCGTTGGTGCCGATGCTGATGACCCACATCAGCGAGTGGCGAAGGTGCTGCTCGATGCGGCCGCGCAGCACCGCGCCGGGGCTGCCTTCGCTGATCGTCGCCGACAGCCCGAGGACGTCGAGCGCCACTTCGCCGAAGCGCTCCATCAGCTCGCCCGAATACACCTTGCTGACCGCCGCGTCGGCCGGCGGCGTCTCGCCGTCGACGACGCGCGCGGCGCAGTACAGCATCATCTGGCGCCCGGCCTCGATCTGCGCCGCCAGCGAGCCGATGCGCTCGCGCACGAAGGGGTCCTGCGCCAGCGGGCGGCCGTCCACCTCGGCCTGGCGGACGTGCCCGCACAGCAGCTCGAACGAGCGCGCCACCTTCATCACGATGCCGCCGCCGATGAAGCCGCGCTCAGTGGCCAGCGCGCCGGTCAGCACCGGCCAGCCGCCGTCGACCTCGCCGACCAGCGCGTCCGCCGGCAAGCGCATGTCGTCGTAGAACACGTTGGCGAACGTGCCGCCGTACATCGTCTCCGACGTGCGCACCGTGATGCCCGGCGTGTCCATCGGCACGATGAACATGCTGATGCCGGCGTGCTTGGGTTTCGCGGCCGGGTTGGTGCGCGCTGCCAGCAGCATGTACTGGCCCCAGTAGGTGGTGGTCCAGATCTTCTGGCCGTTGATCAGCCAGCCTTCGCCGCGCTCGTCGCGGATGCGCTCGGCGCGCGTGCGCAGCGCGGCCAGGTCCGAGCCGGCATCGGGCTCGCTGTAGCCCATGCCGTAGATCGCCTCGCCGCGCAGGATCTCGGGCAGCAGCCGCTGCTGCTGCGCGGGCGTGCCGTGCACCATCAGCATCGCGGCCTGCACCGGCGCGCCGGCGCGCGGCGCGTCGGCGCGCTCCATCGCCTCGATGAAGGCGAGCTGCTCGAAGGCGCCGCGCCCCTGGCCGCCGAAGCGCCGCGGCCAGGCCAAGCCGATCCAGCCGGTCTTGCCCAGCTCGCGCGCGAACTCGCGGTCGTACTCGCGCTCCTTGAAGCTCAAGCGCTGGTGCGCAGCCTGGCGCTCGCCGTGCCAGTGGCGCGCCAGCCAGTCGCGCACCTCGGCGCGGAAGGCGTTGCCGGCGGGGCCGAGGTCGCTCTCGGGCAGCGTGCGCGGCGGCCCGTCGAGATACCACGCGGCCAGCGCCTCGCGCGCGGCGCGCGCGCCGCCGTGGCGCAGCGCGTCCAGGTGCACGCGGCGGAAGTGGCGCGGCGCCTCGTGCTCCTCGCTGTAGCCGATGGCGCCGAAGGCGTGCTGGATCTGCAGCGCGGCCTGCCGCAGCGGCTCGCCGGCCAGCACCGCGGCGGCGTCGGCGAACACGGTCCACTGCGGCGATCCCTGGTCGTGCTGCTGCGCCGCGTGGCGCGCGGTCAGCGTCGCGCCCAGCAGCGCGATGTGCACGTCGGCCAGCTTGTGCTGGATGGCCTGGAAGCTGCCGATCGGCACGCCGAACTGGCGGCGCTCGCCGGCGTAGGCGACGGCCATTTCGAAGGCCCGCGTCGCGGCGCCGAGCGCGCGCGCGACGTGGCCTAACTGCGATGCCGCGCGCAGACGCGCCAGCGCCTCGCCGCCGAGATCGAAGATGGCCGCCGGCGCGCGGTCGAAGTGCCAGGCGGTCGACGGCTCCTGGCCCATCAGCACGAGGTCTTCGCGCCGCGCGCGGCCTTCGGGGCAGGCGGCGAGGTCGACGACGGCCAGCCGTGCGCCGGGCGTGACCACCGCCAAGTGCGTGGCCGCCGCGCCGGCTTCGACGCCGCCAACGTGCCCGCCCAGCATGCCGTCCTCGTGCAGCTCGACGCGGCCGGCGCCGGCATCGCCGTCGGCCTGCGCGAAGGCCAGCGCAACGAAGGCCCGGCCTTCGCGCATCGCGGCCAGCACCGGCGGCTCGGCGCCGGTCGGCCAGCCGGCGAGGTTGAGGGCCGTCGCCGCGATCAGCGGCGCGGGGCAAGCGGCGCGGCCCAGCTCCTCGGCCGCCAGCAGCATCTCCTGCAGGCCGCCTTCGGTGGCGTCGCGGCCCAGCCCGGCCAGGCCCTGGCCCGCAAGGCCTTGCCACGCATCGCGCAGCCGCGCGGGACTGGCGGCGTCGCGCACCGCAGTCTGCGCCGGCCAATGTTCGGCCAGCCAGCCGCGCAGCGACTCGCGCAGCAGCGCGCGGTCTTCGTCGGTGGGCAGCGGGGTGTCGGCGGTCATGGCGGGTGTCGTCGGATTTAAGGTAGAACCATTCTATTCATAAGCCGCGGCCTGCACTTGCAGATGGCCCTGGCACGAGCGACGGCATGCCCTGCATCGCGGCCGCGATGGCCTGGCCGGCCCGCTTCACTTCCTCGGCGAGCTCGCGCAGTGCCCGGCCGCTGACCTGCTCGGACAGCATCGAAGCACCGACGAACTTGTCGACGTGCTCGCCTTGCAGCACGGGCGCAGCGATGACCGTGATGCCGCGCCGGTACCGGCCTTCGTCGACGGCATAGCCGTTCGCCCTGACCTCGGCGAGTTCCCGCCTCCACTGGCGATAGGTGATCGGGCGCTGCCAGTTCAGCTCGTCGAAGGCGGCCCGCAGCGACGCATCGGGATACGGGTTGAAGGCCGCCAGGACGCGGCCGGTGGCGCTGGACAGAAAGGGCACGCGCAGCCCGACGGGCAGATGGATCGGTGCGTGGTCGGTCACGCCGCAACTGGCGACGACGACGATCTGGCCCTTGCCATCGAAGACGCTTGCCGAGGCGACGGCGTGATGGGCACCGGCGATGCGCACGAGGTGTGGCTGGGCGATGTCGGCGAAGCCATCGCGTGCCTGGAGGCTGCGGGCCAACTCGAGGATGTGCCAGCCCAGCGAATAGAGCTTGCGCTCCTCGTCGATGCGCACCAGCCGGCCCTTCACCAGCTCGCGCAGGATGTGCAAGGCGCTGCTCGGGATGATCCCGACCGCGCGAGCGATCTGCGAGAGGTTCTGCGGCTCGTGTGCGTGCGCCAGGTGATCGAGGATGTCGATGCAGCGCTTGACGGCGGGAACGGGTCGTACGGTTTGCGGTGCCACTGCTGCCTGCCTTTCTGGTCCCGGCTTGCCGATGAGCCGGCAGTGGTATTGTACATAGACAAATATGATGTGCTATTGACAAAAATGGAAGCGTTGCGCCAGACTGCGTCTCCTGAGTGCAGCCAACGATTCACGACAAGGAGACAAGCATGAAGACCGGCAGACTCTTGGCGCTCGCCGCCGTCGTCGTCGCGGCGAGTGCGGCGGCTCTTGCGCCGGCGCGGGCGCAGTCGCCCACGACGATCCGCATCGGCCATGCGAGCGCCGGATCGATGTCGCTCGCGGTGGGCCTGTTGCTGCAGGCGCGCCCGGACATCATGAAGAAGCACGGCTTGATCGGCGAATGGTCCGACTTCAGCGCCACGCCGAACAACTGCATCAATTCGATCGTGGCCGAGCGGATCGACGCTTGTTCGCACGGCTTCGCCAACATGCTCTCCGCGGCGGCCCAGGGCGCCAAGCTGCGCGCGGTCGCGGCGTACTCGCGGCCGCAGATGACGCTGGTGCTGGCGAAAAGTGCGGCGGCGGCGAAAGGGGTTGCCCCGGACGCGCCGCTGGCACAGCGCGTCGCCGCCCTCAAGGGCGTCAGCGTCGCCCGGCCTCCGAAGGGCACGACCGGATACGCGACACTGACTCTGGTGCTCGATGCCGCCGGGCTGAAGGTCGAGGACTTCGGCACCACCTATGAGATGTTCGATCCCACGGCGATGGCTGCCGGCGTGCGCAACAAGAAGTGGGAAGCGGCGAGCTGGAGCTCAGGCCCGGTCGAGCAGGCCATCGTCGACGGCTCGGCCTACCGCTGGATCTCCGTGCCTCGGGACGCCAGCACCAGCGCTGACTTCCCGTCGCACGGGATGTTGATCTCCAGCGCCTTCGCCGACCGCAACGAGGATGCGGTACGCCGCCTCCGCGACGCCGTCAAGGAGGCGACGGACCTGCTGCGCAAGCGGGACGCGCAGGCGCTCGAGGACCTGCGCCTCGCCTTCTTCCCGAAGATGACGCCGGAGCTGTATCGCGTCTCGATCATGGAGGCCACGTCGGCGCTGCTCGAATCGCCCTCGATCTCGCCGGAAGCGTTCGAGAAGCTGGTGGCGTTCGCGCGGGCGTCCACGACCAAGGGCAACCTCGACGCGATCACCTACGATGCGGCGGTCGATCGCGTCGCGAGGCCGGCGAAGTGAGCGCATTGCAGCCGGCGCTCGCGGCCGTGCCGAGCGCGCCGCCCGGTCCGGCGCGGCCGCTGCTGTCGCTGCACGACGTCGCCTTCGGCTATCGCGGCAAGCCGCCGATCCTGGAGCACTTCGACCTGGTTGTCGAGGACGGGCAGTTCGTCGCCCTGCTCGGGCCCAGCGGCTGCGGCAAGACCACGGTGATGAACCTGGTCGCCGGGTTCCTGGCGCCGCGAGCGGGCCATGTCGTGTTCGGCGGCGCCGTGGTCGATGGGCCGAACACCAGCGTCGCCTACATGACGCAAGGCGACACGCTGCTGCCTTGGCGGCGCGTCGCGTCCAACGTCGCGCTTCCGCTGGAATTGCGCGGCGTCAAGCCCGACCTCATCCGGGCGCGCGTGGAGGCGATGCTGCGCCTCGTCCATCTGCAGGACGCTGCGGGGCTGTATCCGGCTGAGCTTTCCGGGGGCATGAAGCGCCGCGCGCTGCTCGCGCGCAGCCTGGCCTACGACCCGAAGATGCTGCTGATGGACGAGCCGTTCGCCGCGCTGGACGCGCAGTTGCGCGAGACCATGCACAGGGAACTGCTGGCCACGATGGGTTCCTATCGGCGCAGCGTGCTGTTCGTGACGCACGACATCGCCGAGAGCATTGCACTGGCCGACCGCATCGTGTTGTTCAGGGACAGGCCTGCGCGCATCGTCGAAGACGTGGCGGTGCCTTTCGGAAAGAACCGCAACCTGGATGAGGTCCGCGAGTCGCCCGAGTACGCCCATATCGAGCGGCTGCTGCGCACGGCGCTGGCGTCGCACTGAGGAGCAGGACATGAGCCACATCGCCCTGGCCGTCGAGGCGAAGCCGCGCCGCGCATCGCGTCGGCTCGCCGTCAGGCAGGCCTTGTTCTTTGCCGCCAT
Source organism: Rubrivivax sp. (assembly GCA_047602205.1). GTDB lineage: Bacteria > Pseudomonadota > Gammaproteobacteria > Burkholderiales > Burkholderiaceae_C > Rubrivivax. Next base: position 5,145,573 of record JASGHX010000001.1, read on the forward strand.
CGTGGTGCTGTGGCAGCTCTTGTCCGGGCCGGTGATCGATCCGATGTTCGTCAGCAACCCGGTCGACGTCGCCCGCCAGCTGCGCGAATGGACGGTCGACGGCACGCTGGTGCTGGCGGCCTGGCAGACGCTGTGGGTGTCGGTCCTGTCGTTCGCCATCGGCACGGTGGCCGGCATCGTGATCGGCTACGTCTTTGCGTCCTGGAGCGGTCTGGGCGATCTGCTGCGTCCTGCGATGACGGCGCTCTACACGCTGCCCAAGCTGGTGCTGGCTCCGCTGTTCATCCTCTGGTTCGGCATCGGCTTCGAGTTCCGCGTCGTCTTCGCATCGTTCATCGTCTTCTTCTTCGTCTACTACAACACCTATTCCGGGGTGCGGGAGGTTCCGGAGGACCTGGTGAAGGCCGTTCGCTTGATGGGTGCGACGCGCGCGCAGCTCGCGCTGCGCGTCATTGCGCCATCGGCACTGACGTGGGTGGCCAACGGCCTGAAGATTTCGCTGCCCTATGCGTTCACCGGCGTCATCGTGGCCGAGATGCTGGCGGGCGGCAAAGGGCTGGGACATCTGCTGCGCACGAGCTCGGACCAGTTCTTCGCCGCGGGCACGTTCGCGGCGCTCGTCGTGATCCTCGTGCTGGCGATCGTGATCGATGCGATCGTCAGCCGCATCACGGCGCGCGCGCTATCCTGGAAAGGCGCGGGCACGAGCGAGTCGAGCGGAGACTGAAGCCATGCCCCGGACCTCCAGCCTTGCAGCGGAACTCGGCGCCTTCGCGGCCGGCTTCGCATCGGCATCCATTCCCGCCGCCGTCATCGACAGCGCCCGCGTTCGTCTGGCGGATGCGATCGGGCTGGCGGTGGCCGGCAGCCGGACCGCATTCGCGCGCAGCATCGTCGAGGGGATGGGCGACGCAGGCGCAGGCGTCTGCTCGGTGCTGGGAACGGGCTGGCGCCTCGATGCGCCGCAGGCCGCGCTCGCCAACGGCGTGGCGATCCACTCCGACGACTTCGACGACACGATGTTCGAGGCCGCCGTGCATCCCAGCAGCGTGCTCGTCGCGGCGGGGCTTGCCGTTGGCGAGGCCGAGGATGCGGAGGCCGGCGAGCTCCTGTCCGCGCTGGTCGTCGGCTACGAACTGCTGATTCGCCTGTGCCTGGTGGCGCCGGGTGCGCTGCTGCGTCGCGGGTTCCACGCCACCTCGGTGTGCGGCGTGTTCGCGGCCGCCGCGGTCGCGGCGCGGCTGATGCGGCTCGATGCCGTGCGGACGACGCATGCGCTGGGCATTGCCGGCAGCATGTCCAGCGGCGTGCTCGAATATCTCGGCGACGGTTCGTCGATGAAGCGCTTCCATCCGGGCTGGGCGGCGATGTGCGGCATCCAGGCGGCGCGGTTCGCCCGCGCGGGGGCCGACGGGCCGCGCTTCATCTTCGAGGGCGACCGCGGCCTGTACGCCACGTTCCTCGCCGGCGAGACGCTGGCATTGCCGCGGGCCACCGAAGGGCTGGGCCGCGATTGGCTGACACAGGCCGTCGCGACGAAGCTGTACCCGATGTGCCATTTCATCCATGCCTTCGCCGACTGTGCATTGCAGCTGCGCGCGGAGCACGGCCTGCGGCCCGCCGACGTCGAGCGGGTGACCTGCTTCATCGCGCGCGATCAGGTGCCGGTGGTCTGCGAGCCGGCCGGTGCCAAGGCTCGCCCGCGAACGCCGTACGAGGCGAAGTTCAGCTTGCCGTGGTGCATGGCCGCAGCCTTGACCAGGGGACGGATCGAGCTTGCGACGTTCGAGGACGCGGCGCTCGAAGACGCCGAGATCGCGGCGCTCGCGGACCGGGTGGGTTATGCCGTGGATCCCGATTCGCTCTACCCGTCCAGCTTCTCGGGCCGACTCGAGATCGCGCTGAAGGGCGGGCGCAGCGTCGGTGCGTCCCGCGCGGCACCCTCGGGCAGTGCGGCTCGGCCGGCGCCGCCCGAGGCGCTGTGGACAAAGTTTCGGGCGAACGTCGCTGCTGCTGGAACAGGCATCGATGCGTTCGCCCTGGAAAGTCGGATCCGCGCCTTCGAGGGTGCGGCATCCGTACGGGCGCTCGTGGCCGCAGCTGCAACTGCGCCGCGGGCAATGCGGGGATGTCAGGACGACCGCTTGCGGCGACAACCTGCCTGAATCCTCTTCTTCTACTTGTCTCTGCGAAGGAATCCGGCAAATGAGTGGTCAAAAGGATAACACCGTCTGGTTTGAGGACTACGACGAAGACTTCGAGCTGCTGACCGGCAGCCGTACCCTCGGCGAAACGGACATCGTCCTGTTCGCCAGTTTCGTCGGCCTGCACGAGGGCCTCTTCTTGAGCGAAGTCGATGCCGCGGCCTACCCGTTCCGCCGCCGCGTCGCCCCGGGCATCATGACGATCGCGTACTGCGAAGGGCTGGTTGCGCAGTCCGGCCTGTTTCGCGGCGCCGGCCTGATCTTCCTGGGCATCAAGGAGAGCCGGGCGATCGCGCCGGTGCTGATGGGCGACACGATCCGCGTCCGCATCAGCTTCGTCGAGAAGAAGGCCTATCCCGAAAAGGGCCGCGGCGCGGTGACCTATCGGCATGACGTGATCAACCAGCGCGGCGAGACGGTGATGGTCTACAAGGTCTCGCGCATGATCGCCACGCGGGCCGGCGGCGCGGGGTTGAAGACCTGGCTCCCGCAGCACGAAGCTGCCCGGGTCTGAGGAGGAGGGGTGGCGGCTTCTGCAAGCAGCGGGGCGGCCGGTCCTCTGGCCGGCGTGACGATCCTGGACCTGACCAGCGTGCTGCTGGGCCCTTTCGCCACGCTGCAGCTGGCGGACATGGGCGCCGACGTCATCAAGGTCGAGAGCCCGGACGGTGATGTCATGCGTTATGCCGGGCCCAGCCGGCACCGCGGCATGTCCCCCATCTTCCTGAACGTCAACCGCAACAAGCGCAGCGTCGTCCTCGACCTCAAACGCGCGCCGGACAGGGACCGCCTGCTCGCGCTGGCGCGCCGCGCCGATGTCTTCGTGCACAACATGCGGCCGCATGCCATCCGCGAGCTGGGCCTCGGCTACGACGACTTGCGTGCCGTCAATCCGCAGATCATCCATTGCACGGCGATCGGTTTCGGCCGCGGTGGGCGTTATGCCGACGACGCCGCCTACGACGACGTGGTGCAGGGTGCCTGCGGCCTGGCCGCTTCGCAGGCCTATCTCGCCGGCGAGCCGCAGTACGTGGCCAGCGCGATGTGCGACAAGAGCGGCGGCATGGCCGCCGCGCTGGCGATCAGCGCGGCGCTGTTCGCGCGCGAGCGCACCGGTGCCGGCCAGGAGATCGAGGTGCCGATGTACGAGGTCATGGTCGCCAACGTCACCGCCGAGCATCTCTACGGCGCCACCTTCGAGCCGCCGCTGGGGCCGGCCGTCTATCCGCGCCAGACGTCCCGCCACCGGCGCCCTTACAAGACGCAGGACGGCTACCTCTCCGTGATGGTCTATACCGACCGGCAGTGGGCCGAGTTCTTCCGACTGATCGGGCGCGAGGACCTGATCGGCAACGGCCGGTTCGACTCCATCACCAGCCGGACCGAGAACATCGACGAGGCCTACGCGATGGTGGCCGACGCCGTCGCGAGCAGGACGTCGGCGCAGTGGCTGGCATTGTTCAAGCGCGCCAGCATCCCGGCGTGTCCGGTCAACACGGTTGCGGACCTGATGGTCGATCCGCATCTGAGCGACGTCGGCATGTTCAGCGAGGTCGACCATCCGACCGAAGGGCGCATCCGGCAGGTCAAGAGCCCGTTCTTCTTCTCCGCGACGCCTGTCGGCACACGTCTCCCGGCGCCGCGGCTGGGAGAGCATACGCAGGAGGTGCTGGCGGAATTCGGCCTGGTTCCCGTCGCGGGAGAACCGGATGCATGAAGACGAGGGTGCGGTTCGCGAGGGCGTGCGCGAATTCCTGCGGCGCGAACGTGCGGCCGGGACCTGGGTGCCGACGGTCGACTCCTGGCTGAAAGGGCATTCGCCGGCTTTCAGCCGGCGTTGCGCCGAGGCCGGCTTCGTGGGCATGACCTGGCCGCGCCCATTCGGCGGCAGGGAACGCCCGCCGTGGGAGCGCTTCGCGGTGAATGAGGAACTGCTCGCGGCGGGAGCGCCGGTGGCTGCCCATTGGGTGGCGGAGAACCAGTGCGGGCCGCTGATCCTGCACCTCGGCAGCGCGGCCCAGAAGGAACAGCTGCTGCCCCGCATCGCGCGCGGTGAGCTCTTCATCGCGGCGGGCCTGAGCGAGCCGGATACCGGCTCCGACCTCGCGTCGTTGCGCACCACGGCCGAACGCGTCGAAGGAGGTTGGCGTGTTCACGGCCGCAAGGTCTGGTCGAGCAATGCCCATCGCAGCCACCATCTGCTGGCCCTCGTTCGATCGGCGCCCCGCACCGTGGACCGGCACGAGGGTTTCACGCAGCTTCTCATCGACCTGGCGGCGCCGGGCGTTCAGGTGCGGCCCATTCCGGCGATGGGCGAGCCCGCCGGATTCGCCGAGGTCCTGCTCGATGGCGTCTTCGTGCCGGATCAGATGGTCATCGGCGAGCCGGGGCAGGGTTGGGCCCAGGTGACGATGATGCTGACCTTCGAGCGCAGCGGACCCGAGCGCTACCTCAGCACCTTCACCGTGCTGCAGGATTTGCTGGCCAGCCCCGAGCTGACCGAAGGCATCGAGCGGGAACTCGGCGAACTCGTTGCGCGCCTGTGGGCCGTGCGCGCGCTCGCGCAGCGCGTGCAGCATCTCGTCGAGGGCGGCGGCGATCCCCGGCTGCAGGGAGCGATGGTCAAGGCGGCCGGGGCACGCGTCGAGCAGGAAGTCGCCGAAGTCGGCCGGCTGGCGCTCGCCATGCATCCTGGCGTCGTGCTGCCGGCGGTGGAAGCGGCCGTGCGCAAAGCGCAACTCGTGGCGCCCGGGTTCACGATCCGCGGCGGCAGCGTGCAGGTCCTCAACAACGTGATCGCAAAGGCGCTTGCCCGTGGGCAATGAACTGGAATCCATCGCCGGCGCCTTCGACGCACTGCTGCGGCGCGAGCAGACGATCGCGCGGCGCGAAGAGGCGGATCTGGGTTGGAGCCCGGCGCTGTGGCGCGCTGTCACGGCAAGCGGCTTCGATGCCGTGGCCGTCGACGAGGCTCGGGGCGGGGCCGGCGCCGGGCAGTCCGCTCTTGGGCCTGTTGCGGAGCGCGCGGGCTATCACGCCGCACCGATCCCTGTGCTTCGCGCGAATGTCGGCGCGCTGGCGTGTGCGCTGCTGGGCGTGGATGCGCCGGATTGGCTGGTGTTGGCTGCCGACCTTCGTCACCATGCCAACCTGCCGGCGTCCGCGGCCTCGCTGCCCGTGATCGCGCATCCGCTGCGCAGGCTGCCTTGGGCGACCCCATGCGACGAGCTCTTCATGCTTCTGCCCGCGGACGCTGGCGAAGCCGGGATCGCGCGCATTCCCGGGGCCGCCTGCGAAGTCCAGCCGGGCACTGACGTCGCCGGCGAGCCGTGCGCCGACTGGACACCGCTGGCACCGATCGAGATGTACGCCGCGCCGCGCGCCACGGTCCGCCGGCTTTGCGATCTGCTCGCGGTGGCGCGGGGGTCGGCCATCGTCGGCGCCGCCAGGCGTGTGCTGGACCTCAGCTTCGCCCATGTCCGGGACCGGCGGCAGTTCGGGCGCCCGATCGTTGCCTTCCAGGCCGTGCAGCACGAACTGGCGGAACTCGCGAACGTCATCGAGCAGCTTCAAGCCATGCTCGACGAGGCCTACGAGCGCGCCGACGGCAGCGACGACGGTCATCTGTGGTCGCTGGCAGTCGAAACCTGCGCAGGCCTCGCGGCGGCGCGCGCCGTTCGTACGGGGCACCAGTTGCACGGCGCCATCGGCATCACGACCGTATACGCGTTGCAGCGCTACACCCGGCGCCTCATGGCCTGGCGTGACGAAGGGGGCTCCGAAGTGCGAGCCGCGCTCGAACTGGGGCGCTCGTTGAGAGGGTCTTCGCCGGCGCGTGTCTGGCAGGTGAGCACCGCGCACAGGACGGCTCTGGCCTGATGCGCTTGCCGCACACAGGCGCTTGCCGTTGGCATGACGATGAGGGTCGGCTCACGATCGCTTCTCGGTGCGTGCCCCTGCGTATCATTGCGGCCATCCGATATTTCGCGCCGCCCGCCCACCCGTGCCCACCTCCCGCAAGACCGCGGCTGCCGCCCCTGCCGGCACCGATGCCGACGCCGCCGGCTTCCAGGCCATCCGCTCGGCGCGCGCCTTCGAGGAGATCGCGGCGCAGATCCGCGCCGAGCTGGCGGCCGGGCGGCTGGCGGTGGGCAGCCGGCTGCCGTCGGAGCGCGCGCTATCGCAGCAGTTCGGCGTCTCGCGCAACACGCTGCGCGAGGCGCTGCGCTCGCTGGAGCACGCGGGCCTGATCCGGCTGCAGAAGGGCGCCAGCGGCGGCGCCTTCATCAGTGAACGCAGCGGCGAGGCCGTCGTCACCGGGCTGATGGACCTCTACCACGTCGGCAAGATCGGCCCCGCGCAGCTCACGCAGGCGCGCATCTGGCTCGAATCCGTGATCGTGCGCGAAGCCTGCCAGCGCGCCACGCCGGAAGACCTGGCCGAGCTGCAGCACAACATCGACGAGGCGCAGGCCGCGGCGAACGAGGGCGACTTCGACCGCCGCGTGCAGTTCAACCTGGACTTCCACCGCATCCTGGCGCGCATGACGGGCAACCCGATCATGGTCGTGATGATGGACGCGCTGCTGACGGTGCTGCTGCACTTCATCCGCTCGATCGGCGAGATCGAGAACACCTACACGCTGCCTTCGCGCCGCCGCTTCATGAAGCACCTGGAAGAGGGCAACGTCGACGCTACGGTGGCCGAGATGGAGACCATGCTCAAGCGGCTGGAAAAGGCCTACCTGTCGCGCCTGCAGCCGCTGCCGGCTGCCGCGGCGGCGCCACGCAAGTCCACTACCGCCGGCGGTTGAGATGCGCGGCGGCGCTGGCGTGACACAGCAAGGCTAGACGCCGCGACCGCCCCTGGACTGCGAGCGCGAGGCATGCAGCATGGCTCGCGCCAGCGTGCCGAGCTTGCCCAGGGCGCTGTAGAGATGCTTCAGCTCCTGCGGCGTGAGGCATGCCAGGAAGGCGGCGTTGCGCTCCGACGCAATGCGGATCAGCTTGCGGTAGGTCGACTGGCCGCTGCGCGTCAGCGACAGCTTGATCGTGCGGCCTCCGGCGTCCGACATCTCGCGCGACACCAGGCCACGCTCGATCAGGCCGGACACGACGCGGCTCATCTGGCCCTTGTCGAGATTGGCGGCCCGCGCCAGCTCGTTCAGCGAAAGATCGGGCTCGGTCCCCAGCAGCGCTAGGGTGCGCCATTCGCCGAGGCTGATGTTGAAGTCCTGCTTGAAACGCGCAGCCGCGCTGCGCGAAATCACGTTGGCGGTTCCGCTCAACCGATAGGAAAGCAGATCGCGAATGGGGACGATCGGAACCTCCTGTTCCTGCGAGCGGTCTCCACGTTCTTCCACGACTTCAGAATAAGCCAAATCCATGCCTCCGGCGCCCTCCGGCGCGATCCGCGTTTGTAGCAGCCCTGAGGCTCTCCCGCAATGTTGATGGCGCAACCAATACCGGATTCCATCCGGAGAGAACAGGCATACCTTGTATGTTGACAACGCAACACTCACGGAACTATAGTGACCACGAATGGCACAAGAGCGGGGCCGAGTCAACGCCCCAGGAGAGATGTTCGATGAGCACGGCACAAGGCACACATGTCCGCTGACCCTCAAGTAGCTGATCCTGGGACCGCTCGAGAGACAAGAGCATCGTGGCGAGTGGGTGTCGACGTGGGCGGCACTTTCACAGATGTTGTACTTGTCAACGAATTGACCGGACAGCTGGGCATCGCCAAGGTGCTGACGACCTACGGGGATTTCGGGCAGGGCGTGGTCGAGGCGGTTCGCCAGGGGCTGCAGAAGTACGACATCGACCCCTCCAGCGTCTGTCTGCTTTCGCATGCCACCACCGTGGTCACCAATGCGCTGCTCGAGGGCAAGGGTGCCAGCGTGGCTTTCGTCGCCACCCGCGGCTTTCGCGACACGCTGGAACTGCGCCGCGGCAGCCGCGGTGACCTCTACGACCTCTTCCAGGATCCACCCGACGTGCTGGTGCCGCGCCGCCACCGCTTCGAGATCACCGAGCGCATCGACGCGCAGGGCCAGGTGGTGACGCCGCTGGCCGAAGGTGAGATCGCCGGCTTGATCGAGTCCATTCGTGCCGCGGGGGTACAGACGGTCGCCGTCTCCTTGCTGTTCTCGTTCCTCAATCCGACGCATGAGAAGGTCGTCGGTCGCCGCCTCCGCGAGGCGCTTCCGGGCATCCAGGTGTTCCTGTCGCACGAGGTGCTGCCCGAAATCCGCGAGTACGAACGCGCCAGCACCACCGCGGTGTGCGCTTATGTCGGCCCGATGCTGCAGAGCTACCTGGAGCGGTTGCAGCGCAGCGTGTCTTCGGTCGGCCTGCCCAAGCTTCACATCATGGGCTCCAGCGGCGGCGTGTTCGACGTGGCCGAGGCGCTGCGCATGCCGGCGATGGTGGTCGAATCCGGTCCGGCGGCCGGCGTGATGGCAGCCGCGCTGGTCGGCAGGCAGATCGGCAACGACAACCTCATCGCCTTCGACATGGGCGGCACTACGGCCAAGGCCAGCGTCATTGCCGACGGCGTCGTGTCGGTGACCGCCGAGTATGAAGTCGGCGGCTCGGGCCACGTGAACCGCTGGTCGCATGGCTCCGGCCATCCGATCCGCGTGCCGGTCATCGACCTGGCCGAGGTCAGTTCCGGAGGCGGCAGCATTGCCTGGGTCGATGCCGCCGGCGGCCTGAAAGTCGGTCCGAAGAGCGCCGGCTCGACACCCGGCCCCGCCGGGTATGGCCGGGGGGGTACGCAGCCGACGGTGAGCGACGCCAACATCGTGCTGGGCTACCTGGACCGGCAGGCACTGCTGGGGGGCGCGCTCAAAATCGATCTGCAGGCAGCCGAGCAGGCGATTGCCGCGCACATCGCGCAGCCGCTGGGCCTCTCGGTGGCCGAGGCCGCTGCCCGCATCATCGAAATCGTCAACAGCGCGATGTCCGAGGCGCTTCGCATCGTCTCGGTCGAGCGCGGCTACGATCCGCGCGACTTTTCGCTGATCGCCTACGGCGGGGCGGGCCCCGTGCATGCAGTGGCCCTGGCGGATTCGCTGCAGATTCCGACGGTGGTGATTCCGCCGGCGCCAGGCGCCTTTTCCGCGCTAGGCTTGGTCGTCACCGACTTCCGCCGCGACTACTCCCGCACGCTCTTCGCCGACCTGTCGACGCTGGACCCCGGGCTGCTTGCGTCCGAACTGGCGGACATGGAACGCGTCGCGCTCGAGATGCTGGCCAACGCCGGGATTGCCGGGGACAAGCGGCAACTGGTGCGATCGGCCGACGTTCGTTATCGGCGTCAGGCGTACGAATTGACGCTGCCGCTGGCGGACGGCCCGGTCACGGCCGAGACGCTTGCGCGCCTGGCGGCCGGCTTCCACGCCCGTCATGCGCAGCTTTACGGGCACGCCGACGAGCGGGAGACCGTGCACCTGGTCAACCTGCGTCTGGCTGCCGTGGGCAAGATGCGCGAGATCGACGTCGCGCAGCGCGGCGGCGGCGAGGCGCGCGAGCCGCGGAAGCGCAGCGTCTGGTTCGAGGCGGCGGGCTTCGTCGACACGGAGGTCGTCTGGCGCGATGCGCTGGCCCCGCTGGCCCGCGTCGACGGTCCGGCCATTGTCGAATCGTTCGATTCGACGATCGTGATTCCGCCGTCATGGGCCGCCCGGGCCGACGCCCGCGGGTTCCTCCATATCAGCCGGAAGTGACCATGCAAAGCTCAACGCCCAAGCGCCGGATCGATCCTGCCCGGTTCGAGGTCGTCAAGAACGCCCTGTATTCCACGGCGGAGGAGATGAAGATCATCGTCGCCAAGACGGCGTTCTCGCCGTTGCTGAAGCTGGCCGGCGACTACTCCTGCGGCGTGTTCGATACCCGAGGCAACATGGTGGCGCAGGGTCCGGACCTGCCGGGCCATCTGGGTTCCATGCCGGACGCGGTACGCGCCATCATCGCGGCCTTTCCGGAGCCCGTCGAGGGGGACGTCTACATCCACAACGACCCCTACACGGGCGGCTCCCACCTGCCCGACGTGAACGTCGCGACGCCGGCCTTCAAGGACGGCCGGCTGCTCGGATATTGCTGCGTGCGCGCGCATTGGCCTGACATCGGCAGCGCCACGCCCGGCAGCTACGGCGTGGTCACCGAGATCTACGGCGAGGGATTGCGCATCCCACCGGTGCGCTTGATGGAGGCGGGCACGCTCAACCGCCAGGTCGATGCATTGATCTTCTCGAACATCCGTGCGCCCGACGAGCGCCGCGGCGACCTGCGCGCGCAGATCGCGGCCAACGCACGCGGCGCGGCGCGGCTGGCAGGTCTTGCCGTCAAGTACGGCGTCGACGAACTGCTGGAGATCATGCAGGAGGTGATGGACTATTCCGAGCGCCTGATGCGCGCGGCGCTGTCAACGATGCCCGATGGCGAGGCGACGGTGGCCGAACTGCTGGATGGCGACGGCATCATCGAGTCCGGCCAGGCAAACGATGAGCCGATTCGCGTGCAGGTGAAGGTCACCAAGCGCGGCGACCGCGTCATCGTCGACTTCGAAGGCTCGGCGGCGCAGGTGGCCGGGCCGATGAACGCGCCGCTGTCGGTCACCGCGGCGGGCGTGTTCGTGCCGCTGAAGATGGTGGCCGATCCGGGAAGCACGATTCCGCCGAACTCGGGCTGCTGGCGCGCCGTCGAGATCCGGGCGCCCAAGGGCACGGTGGTGAACGCGCAAGCGCCCGCGGCGGTGGTCTATGCCAACCATGAGGTGCAGCAGCGCGTCGGCGAACTGGTGATGGCGGCGTTCGCGCGCATCAATCCGGCCAACGCGATGGCCAGTTCGCAGTCCACGGCCGGTGTCTGCACGTTCGGCGGAAAGGACTGGCGCAGCGGTGAGGACTACATCAGCTACGAGGTGACGCGCGGCGGTTTCGGCGCGCGTCCGATGAAGGACGGCATCAACGGCATTGCCAGCATGTGCGGCAACATGATGAACACGCCGGTCGAAGTCATCGAGATGAGCTTTCCGCTTCGCGTCGAGGAATACACCCTGATTCCCGACAGCGGTGGGGCCGGAAAGTATCGCGGAGGCCTGAGCGTGCGCCGCATCTGGCGGGTCTTGCGGAACGGGGCGCGCGTTTCGGTTTGCGCGGAGCGCGGCGTCACGCCGGCGCCTGGGCTGGAAGGCGGCCTGCCGGGTTCGTGCACCCGTGTCTCCTACGTCACCTCCGACGGCAGGCGGACCTTCGTCAACACCAAGACCTCGTTCACGCTGCCGGCCGAAGGCTGTCTGGTGATGGAGATGCCCGGTGCCGGCGGCTACGGCCCGCCGTCGGAACGTGATCCCGAGGCGCTGCGCCAGGACCTGCTGGACGGCTACGTGACGCCGGAGGCGGCGGAGAAGCTCTACGGCCGCTCGGCTGCCGCCTTGCTTGCGAATCGGTAAGTCAGCGGGAGCATCGCCATGTCGCCGGCGGCCGAATCAACCCGCCCCAGGCGCAAACCGACGGTCCTGGTCACCGGCGCGAGCCGTGGCATCGGCAGGGCCATCGCGGAGCGCCTAGCTGGGGATGGGCAGCACGTGATCGGCGTCGCACGCAGCGCGGGCGATACGGGTGGTGAGTTTCCCGGCGAGTTCATCGCCTGCGATCTGGCCGATCCGGGTGCTACGCAGATGCTCGCCGCGCGTCTCGCACGTGATTTCGAGGTCGATCATCTCGTCAACAACGCCGGCATCAACGTGGTCCAGCCGCTGGCCGGACTCGAGCGGGCCGCCTTCGATCGCGTGCACCAAGTCAATGTCCAGGCGCCGCTGATTCTGGCGCAGGCACTCGTGCCCGGCATGGCGGCGCGCGGCTACGGCCGCATCGTCAACATCGCCAGCCGCGCCATGCTGGGAATGGTTGCCCATGGCGCCTATGCCGCTTCCAAGGCCGCCCTTGCCGCGATGGGCAGATGCTGGGCGTTGGAGTACGCGCGACGCGGCGTCACCGTGAACACGATCGCGCCCGGGCCCTTCGACACCGATCTGTTCGAGAGCGTGATGCCGGCAGCCGACCCCCGCACTGCGGCTTACCTGGATCGCATCCCTGTCGGCCGGCTCGGCCGCCCGGCGGAAATTGCCGCGGCCGTCGCCTACCTCACCGGCCGCGACTCCGGATTCATCACAGGGCAGACCCTGTTCATCTGCGGCGGCCTGACCGTCGGCCTGGCCGCGACGGCCTGAGTCCGAACACCGCCGTCCATTCAACCTCACGGAAGCACCATGACCGACACAGCCGCACATACCGCGCAGATCATCCCGCCCATCGCTCCTGGACCCATCATCGTCGAAGGCAAGGCAGCCACCGTGACCGATGACCAGGGCAAGGTCTACATCGACCTGGAAGGCGGCCCGGGCGTGTCCACGGTCGGCCACTGTCATCCCAAGGTGGTGGACGCGATCGTCAGGCAGGCTCCCAAGCTGATCCACAGTCCATGTCGCTACAACAGCCACCTGGCGATGGAGCTGGCGGACCGCATCTCGGCGCATCTCGGGGGTTCGCTGAATCGAATGTTCTTCTCGAACTCCGGCGCCGAGGCCAACGACGGGGCAGTGAAGCTGTCGCTGAAGCACGCACACAAATCCGGCAAGCGCGGGTTCGGCATCCTGGCCCTGGAGCATGCGTTCCACGGCCGCTCGACGCTACCGCTGGCGCTCACCGGCACGGCGGACAAGAAGAAGGACTTCGCGCCGCACGGGACCTTTCCCGGCGTGGTGCATGTGGATGCGCCCTACTGCTACCGCTGCCCGATGAAGCTCGACCCGGACACCTGCGGCGGCAAGTGCGCCGATTCGGTCGAACGTGCGCTGCTGACCAAGGTCCCCGGCGAGGCGGCCATCATGATCATCGAGCCGGTGATGGGCGTCGGCGGCGTGCTGTCGGGCCCCAAGGTGTATTACCAGCGCCTGAAGCAGATCTGCGAGCGCAACCGCATCACGATGATCTTCGACGAGGTGTTCACCGGCTTCGCGCGCACCGGACGCATGTTTGCCCACGATCACTTCGACGTGAAGCCCGAAGTGATGACCTTCGCCAAGGCGATCGGCGGCGGGCTGCCGCTCGGCGGATTCATCGCGATCGACCAGGTCGGCGGCGCATTCGATCCGGGCGATCACTTCAGCACTTACGGCATGAACAGCCAGCTCAGCCTGGTGGCCGCGCATGCCGTGCTCGACGTCGTCGAGCAGGAAGGGCTGTGCGACCAGGCGGCGCAGAAGGGCAGGACGCTGATGAACGGGCTGCGCGAGCTCCAGGCCAGGCACGAGTGCATCGGCGAGGTGCGCGGCAAGGGCCTGATGATCGGCGTGGAACTGGTGGAGGATCGCGAGACGCGGGTGCCCGCGCCCAAGCTCGCGCAGAAACTCATCCAGGAGATGCGTCGCCGCAACGTGCTGGTCTCGGTCACCGGCACCTACGGCTGCGTCATGCGCATCACGCCGCCGCTGGTGATCAGCGAACAGCAGATCGCCGAAGTGGTGCAGAAATTCGACGAGGGGCTGACCGCGGCGCGCGCCGCAGCCTGAGTGCGGCCGAAGGAGAAGAGGGCGTCGCGGCGCCCTCTGCGTGACTGCCGCTCATCGGCGACCGATCAATCGTCGACCGGCACCGTGAGGTTCAGCGCCAGCCGCCCGCCGTCCGCGAAGATCGTCTGGCCGGTGACGTAGGACGACTGCGCGCCGGCCAGGAACACTGCGATGGCCGCGATCTCCTCCGGTGTGCCGGGCCGCTTCAACGGCGTGCGCGAGAGCATGCGGCGGCGCGCTTCAGGATTTGACAGTGTGTTCTGCCGGGCCATGTCCGTCGCGATCGTCCCCGGGCCGATCGCGTTCACACGGATGCCGTACTCGGCCAGGCTGACCGCCATCGCGCGCGTGAGCTGCATCAATCCGCCCTTGGCCACCGCGTACGCGGAATGCGTCGGGATCGCGACCACCGAGTTGATCGACGACATGTGGATGATCGAACCTGCGATGCCGGCCTGGACCATTCGCTTCGCCACGGCCTGGCCGAACAGGAAGCCCGACTTCAGATTCACCCGCAGGGTGGCGTCGAAGTCGGACTCCGACAGCTCGAGGAAAGGCGCCATCCTCAGGATGGCCGCGTTGTGCAGCAGCACGTCGATGCGTCCGTGCGCCCGCCAGACGGACTCGACGAAGGCGTCGACCTGCGCCTTCTCTCCGACGTCGCAGTGCAGGTAGCTGACCGGGCGGCCCTCGGCCCGGTCGGCATCCATCCAGCCGGGCGTGCGGATGTCGGCGACGACGACCGTCGCTCCTTCGTGCAGGAAGCGCCTGGCGCACGCCTCGCCGATGCCTTGCGCTCCGCCGGTGACGACGGCGACACGATCCTTCAGTTGCATTCGATGACGCTCCTCGGCGGCGGCCGGTGCGGTCGATGATCGATTGGCGGTGTTGCGTTGTCAAGCCAAGCCTTCGTTTCGATCGCCGGAAAAGATTTGATTTCACTGGGCGGAGCATCGAAATTCCCCAGTATGGCTAGATACTCAAATGTGTTGACAACATCAACATACATCGGCGAACATTCGATGGTGCAGATGCGCCGCACGGTGTGTGGCGCGGTCCTCAACCGTCGAAACTCCGGCCCCCAAGAGGGCAGGACGAATCTCCCAGCACCAGGAGCATGCAAATGACGAAATCCATGTGGATCCTGTCCATCGCCGTGGGCCTCGCAGCAGCCGTCAGCAACTCTCGGGCGCAGGACGTGGGCGTGACTCCGACCACGATCAAGGTCGGCATGTTCGGTCCGCTGTCCGGCCCCAATCTCACCTATGGCTTCGACGTGATCAATGCGGCGAAGATGTGGTTTGACAAAGTCAACCAGGAGGGTGGCGTCCACGGCCGCAAGATCGAGCTCGTGGTGGAGGATGACCGCTGCAATCCCAACGACCTGACGGCTGCGGTGAAGAAGCTGGTCGAGCAGGACAAGGTCTTCGCGCTCAACGGCGGCGCCTGCTCCGGCGCCGTGGTCGCCGGTCGCGACTATGTCAGCCGCGCCAACGTGCCCTGGGTCTTCCTGAGCGCCGCCGGCGACAGCGCGCTGTACCCCGTCACCCGGCAGATCTATGGTGCATTCACCAGCGCGCAACACACCAACGCCAGCACGCTGGTGAAGTTCGCCGCCCAGACACTGAAGGCCAAGCGCGTGGCCTATCTGATCCATGACGACGCCTACGGCGCCTGGGGGCAGGAAGGCGCCGTGCAGGAAGCCAAGCGCAGCGGCGTGGAACTCATCCTCGAGCCCGTCAACGCGAACCTGCCCGACTACACGTCCGTGATGCTCAAGCTGCAGGCGCAGAACCCCGATGTCATCCTGATCGGCTTGTATGCCCGCCCGGCCATGCTGGTGACGCGCGCGGCGCAGCAGCTCGGCTTCAAGAAGCCGATCGTGCTGTCGAGCAACGGCACGGCCGACCTGCCGACCATGGTGCAGAACGTCGGCGGTCCCGCGGCATTCGGCAACTACTACGTGCAGAGTCCGACGATCAACCCGCGCAGCCCCAAGCTGAAGTGGACGCACGACATGTACAAGAAGTATTACCCCGAGCTCGCCGCCAAGCCCGGCTATCCGCAAGAGTTCATGATCTACGGGCTGACTTCCGCGATGGTGTTCGTCGAAGGGCTGAAGAAGGCGGGGCCGCAGCTCACCCGCGAGAAATTCATGGCCGGCCTCGACAGCATCAAGGACCTGGACACAGGCATTGCCGCCGGTCCGATCAGCCTGAGCCCGACCGATCACGTCGGCAACAAGACGGCCGCATTCCTGAAGTTCGACGGCACCAATCTGGTCGACGTCGCCACGATCACCGGCGAATACCACATCGGACAGCAGTGAGGCCTGCATGACCGCAGACCTCGCCCTCCTGTTCGCTCAGCAGGCGCTTGCCTCGGGCATCGTCTCGGGCGGCATCTACGCGCTGCTGGCGGCAGCCGTCGTGCTCATCTTCAAGATCTCGGAAGTCGTCAACTTCGGGCAGGGCGAGGTATTCATGGCTGCAGGCTACGCGATGCTCGCGCTGTGGCTCTTCCCGATCGTTCCGCTGTGGCTGGGCGTGCCCATCGCGGTGGCCGTCCCGGTTCTGTGCATGTGGTTCTTCCAGGGCGTGGTCCTGACCCGGATCGAGCGCTCCAAGGGTCTGCCGGTGCACGTCGTCATCGCGACCTTGGGCATGGCCTATTGCCTGAAGGGCGTGGTCCGGCTGAGCGGCCTGGGCGATACGCCGCGCTCCTTTCCATCCTACGTGTCCACCGACACCCTGCGCATCGGCGGCGCAGTGGTCACGTACCTCGACCTGACGATCGTCGCCGTCTCGCTGGTCCTGATCGCCGCGCTGTTCGGGCTGCTGCTGTTCACCCGCATCGGGCTGGCGATGCGTGCGGTCGGCGTGAACGTGCGCGCGGCGTCGCTGGTCGGCATCAACATCTCGCGCATCCAGGCGGTGGTGTGGGCGCTGTCCGGGCTGATCTCCGCAATCGCCGCGCTGCTGGTCTCGCCGAAGCTGCTGATGACGCCGGACATGGGCGACATCATCACGATGTCGTTCGCGGCGGCCATCATCGGCGGCTTCAACAGCCTGCCAGGTGCCGTGATCGGGGGCTTCGTCGTCGGCATCGCGCAGAACCTGGTCGGCGTGTTCGTGTCGTCCAGCGCCATCGTCGTCACGCCGTTCGTGGCCATCATGCTCGTGCTGATCCTGCGTCCGCAGGGGCTGTTCGGCGGCAAGTTCCAGCAGAAGAAGGTCTGAGCCATGCGCCTCGCCGTCTTCTTCGGTTGCATGGCTTTGCTGCTGGTCGGCTTGCCTTTCGTGGCCTCCGGCTATGTGCTGTTCATCGCGAACATGCTGCTGGTCTACGTCGTAATGACTCTCGGGCTGCACATCCTCATCGGGGAGACGGGGCAGTTCGGACTGTCCCACGCCACGTTCTACGGCCTCGGCATCTACTTCTCGGCCTACCTGGGCTCTCGCGGTTTCGCATTCCCGGTGGCGATCATCGTCTCTGGCGCCGCGGTCGGACTGGTGGGGCTGATCATCGGTGCCATCGGCCTGCGCATGCGGGACATCTACCTTGCGCTGGCCACCTTCGCTTTCTCGGAGGCGGCGCATTGGGTGGTGACGAATTGGGTTTCCGTCACCGGAGGCCCCACCGGCATGCGCATCGCGCAGTCGCGCATCGGCGATTTCGTCATCACGTCGGATCGCATGGCCTATCCCATCGTGCTGGCGGCGACGGCCCTCATGCTGGGCCTGATGCTGCTGATCTCGCGTTCGCGTCTGGGCCGCTCGTTTCGAGCGGTGCGCGAGTCGGAACTGGCGGCGATGGCCGTGGGCATCCACGTCAGGCGCACCAAGATCATCGCTTTCGGCCTCTCGGCCTTCTACGCTGCGATCGCGGGCGGCCTGTTCTCCACCTTTTCAGCCTACGTCGATCCCGAAAGCATGAGCTTCCAGGTCACGATGCTGATCCTCACGATGACCGTGGTCGGCGGTCTGGGATCCGTCGGAGGCGCCGTCAGCGGCGCGATCATCTTCGGCTTGATCGCCGAATTGCTGCGCCAGTCGCCGGCCTACCGCGAGATCGCCTACGGCGCCATCCTCGTCGTCTTCATGATGTACCTGCCCAAGGGCCTGTTCAGCCTGGGCAGCGAACGCGTGATGAAGAAGCTGCTGGGCACCGCGTCGGCAGAAGGAGCGGCGTGATGGGCGTTGCCGGCCAACCCGCCGTGCAGATCGAAGGGGTCACGCGGCGCTTCGGCGGGCTGACCGCGCTCAACGGATTCTCGATGGCGGTCAGGCCCGGCACCATCCATGCGCTGATCGGTCCCAACGGCGCCGGCAAGTCGACGGTCTTCAACTGCATTGCCGGCCTGTACAAGCCGCAGGAGGGCGATATCCGGATCGACGGCCGCAGCGTGATCGGAGCGCCGGCGCATGCGCGGGCCGGCCTGGGCGTGGGCCGCACGTTCCAGAACCTGGAGCTCTTCAAGGAACTCAGCGTGTTCGAGAACGCGCTGATCGGCGCGCACGTGCACTGCGGCGGCTCAATGCGCTCGCGCATGTCGGGCTGCCCCGAGCCGCTGCGAATGGAGATCGAGCGCATCTTGCAGCGGCTGGGCCTGCAGCGCTACCGCGACTTTTCGGCCGGCTCGCTGGATTTCGGCCACCAGAAACTGCTGGAACTGGCGCGTGCGCTGGCATCCCGGCCTCGCATCCTGCTGCTCGACGAGCCTGCCGCCGGTCTGCGCAATCGAGAGATCGGCGCGCTCGACGAACTGTTGACGCGTCTGTCCCGCGAGGACGGCACCACCATTCTGCTGGTCGAGCACGTGATGCAACTCGTGATGTCGGTCGCGCAGGAGGTCACGGTACTCAATTTCGGCACCAAGATCGCCGAGGGCAGGCCCGAAGAAGTGAAGCGCCACCCTCAAGTCATCGAAGCCTACCTCGGCCAAGGAGCTGCCGGATGACGCCGATGCTCGAATTGCGGAACGTCTCGGCCGCATACGGCCAGATCCAGGCGCTGCACGACGTCAGCCTGGAGGTGTGGCCCGGCAGCATCGTCGCCCTGCTCGGCGCGAACGGGGCCGGCAAGTCGACGACGCTGAAGATGATCTCGCGCCTGATGCCCATCACAGGGGGCAGTGCGCTGTTCGAGGACGAGCCGATCGAGCGCTGGAAGTCGCACCAGGCCGTGGCTGCCGGCATCAGCCAGGTTCCCGAGGGCCGGGAAGTCTTCAAGGACATGACGGTCGACGAGAACCTGCGCCTCGGGGCCTACGTGCGCGGCGCCGCGAAGGACATCGGCCAGGACCGCGAACGGGCGCTCACGTACTTCCCGGTGTTGAAGCAGCGACTGAAGCAGAAGGCCGGCAGCATGTCCGGCGGCGAACAGCAGATGCTGCTGATTGCTCGCGCGCTGATGGCGCGGCCCCGTCTCCTGCTGCTCGACGAGCCGTCGCTCGGCCTGTCGCCGGTTCTGGTGGACCAAATCTTCGAAATCATCCGCAGGATCAACCGCGACGGTGTGACCGTGCTGGTGGTGGAGCAGAGCGTGGCGGTCGCGTTCGGCCTGCTCCAGCCATGCGTACATCCTGGAGAACGGCGAAATCATCCATCACGGCAGCTCCAAGTCGCTGGCCGCCGATTCACGTATTCGCGAGACCTATCTGGGAACATGAGCTTCGAACTGCAATCCATCTGCCCGCTGACCACGGCCGCCGCACTGCGCCGCGCTGCCGCGCTCGCGCCCGACGTCGAGGCCATCGTCGCCCCCGATGGGCGCGCTACCTATGCCGAGCTCGAGCGGCGCGTCTCGGCGATCGCTGCGGCGTTGTTGCGCCTGGGCGTGCGCCATGGGGACCATGCGGCGCTGTGCATGGGTAACTCCATACGCTGGGTGGAGCTTTTTCTCGCGCTCGGCGCCGTCGGTGCGGTGACGGTGCCGGTCAACACCCGCTGGGTTGGCGACGAGGTGGCCTACGCGGTACGCCAGTCGCGCTCGAAGTTCCTCTTCGTCAGCGACCGGGTACTGAACGTCGATTTCATCCGGATGTTGCGCCAGATCTGTCCCGCCGTGGATTCAGCGCTTCCGGACCCGGCATTCCCCGACCTGCAGCGCATCGTGGTCTGTGGCAACACGGTGCCCGCCGGTGCGTTGGCATGGGAGGCCTTCGTCCGGGAGCCATTGCCGTTCGTGGCGCCGCAGTGCGGCGAGCACGACTCGCTGCTGATGCAATACACCTCGGGCACCACCTCCTTTCCCAAGGGCGTGGTGCTGGCGCATCGCAGCGTGCTGGCCGACGGCTATTGCGCGGGCGGCCGTGTGGGATTCCGCATCGCCGACCGGTATCACAGCGCGCGCCCGTTCTTCCATGTGTCGGGGTCGACGCTCTCGATCATCGCCTCGCTGCAGCACATGGCCACGCTGGTGACCATGGAGAAATTCGAGCCCGAGGGCGCGCTGGACCTGCTGGAGCGGGAGCGCTGCACGCACTTCTCCGGCAACGACACGATGGTGCTGATGCTGCTCGGCCAGCCGACCCTGAAGCGGCGCAGGCTTCACCTGCGGGGCGGCTGGGTGGCGGCGGCGCCGACGATCGTCCGGCGCGCGATCGACGAGCTGGGCATGCGCGAGGTCGTCGTCGCCTACGGCCTGTCCGAGGCGGCACCCAACGTCTCGTTGTCCTGCTGGTGGGAGCCCGAGGAGGTGCGGGTGGCGGCCCGCATGCGGATCGAGCCCGGCATCGAGGTGCGGATCCGGGACCGCGAGACGGGTGCGATCTGCCCGCCGAACGTGCCCGGCGAAATCCAGGTCCGCGGCTGGAGCGTGATGAAGGGCTACTTCGACAAGCCGGAGGAGACCGCTGCAGCGCTCAGCGACGACAAGTGGCTGTCGACCGGAGACCTGGGCCTGCTGGATGGGGACGGCCGACTGGAATTCATCGGTCGCGCAAAAGACATCATCCGCGTGGGCGGCGAGAACGTCGCGCCGTTCGACGTCGAGAACACGCTGCACAAGCATCCCGCGGTCAAGCAGGCTCAGGTGGTCGGCGTGCCGGATCCGCGGCTGACCGAAGTGGTTGCCGCGTTCATCATCCCCGCGGACGGCGCGACCGCGACCGTGGACGAGATCCTGGCCTGGTGCAAGACCTCGATGGCGTCGTTCAAGGTGCCGCGATACCTGATGTTCGTCGACAGTTTCGAAGCCGTCGGCATGACGGCCAGTTCCAAGGTGCAGAAGCGGCACCTGGCTGCCCACGCACGCAAGGTCTTCAACCTGGAATGACGGCTGCGGCTGCCGTCCCGTCCGTCATTCGAAATCGCACCATGAAGCATCTGCTCACCGAGGATCGCGGAGCTGTCCGCGTCCTGACCATGAATCGCCCGGACAAGCATAACGCGCTGAATACCGCGCTCACGCGCGAGCTGCTGGACGCGCTGCGAGCCGCTGACGCGGACGCCGCCGTCGGCGCCCTGGTGCTCACCGGCGCCGGCAAGTCGTTCTGCGCCGGCGCCGACACCGGCGAGTTCTCCAACTTTCACATGGGAGACCCTGCTGCCGTCAATGCACGCGCCGACCTGACCACCGAACTGCACCTCGTGTTCTCCCGCATGGCCAAGCCGGTGGTCGCCGCGGTGCGCGGCCATGCGCTGGGCGGCGGGGCGGGCCTGGCCATCGCCTGTGACCTCGTGGTGATGGCAGAGGATGCGCGCTTCGGCTATCCGGAAGTGAAGCGCGGCGTGGTACCGGCGGTCGTCATGGCCAACCTCGTGCGCCAGATCGGCCGCAAGGTTGCGTTCGAACTGGTGGGAATGGCGCAGCCGATCGACGGCATGCGGGCGCAGTCGCTCGGCGTGGCCAACCGCGCCGTACCCGACGCGGAAGTGCTCGAGACTTCGCTCGCGATGGCCCAGGTGCTGGCCTCGTGGAATCCGCTGGCGATGGCGGCCACCAAGCGCACGTTCCATCGCGTCAGCGAGTTGCCGTTGGCGCAGGCGCTGGAAGTGGGGCGTGACGCCAACGTCATCATGCGCGCCTTCGCGGCCGCGTCGAAGGCCTGAAGCGCATGCGTCCGCTCGAAGGCATGACCGTCCTCGATCTGTCGCGCGTGCTGGCGTGCCCGTATGCGTCGATGATCTTCGCCGAACTGGGCGCTGACGTCATCAAGGTCGAACAGCCCGGGGAAGGGGACGAGACCCGCGGCTACGAGCCCTTCGTCGACAGCGATGAACAGCGGGTCTCGGCCTACTTCATGGCGCTGAACCGGAGCAAGCGTTCGATCACGGTCAACCTGCGGTCGCAGGACGGCCAGGAACTGGTACGCAAGCTCGCCGCGCAGTCCGACGTGGTGCTGGAGAACTTCCCTGTCGGCACGCTGCGAAGGTACGGGCTCGACCATGCGGCGCTCGGCGAATTGAATCCGAGGCTGATCTATCTCTCCTGCACCGGGTTCGGCCAGACCGGTCCCTATGCGCCGCGCAAGGGCTATGACACCGTGTTCCAGGCGATGGGCGGCCTGATGAGCCTGACCGGCGAGCGCGGCGGCGGGCCGGTGAAGCCCGGGCTGCCGATGGCCGATCTCACCTCGGCGTTGTGGGCCGCGGTGGCGGTGCTTTCGGGATTGGCCGGCCGCGAGAAGACCGGCCGCGGCTGCCACATCGACTTCTCGATGCTGGACGGCCAGGTCAGCCTGCTGACGCTGGCGGCGGCCCGGTTCTTCACGCTGGGCGAGGTGCCGGAGCGTCTCGGCACGGAGCACCCGGGCCGCATCCCGTCGGCTGCCTTCGAATGCAGCGACGGCAAGTGGGTGCAGATCACCGGCGCGGATCAGCATTGGAAGCCGCTGTGCACGCTGCTCGGCCTGGACGACTGGGCCGCCGATCCCGCGCTGGCGAAGAACTCCGAGCGCGTGCGCCGCCGCGAGGAAGTGATGGCCGGTCTGGCGGCGGCGGTTCGCCGCTTCGCCCGCGACGACCTGTGCGCGCGTTGCGAAGCGGCGGGCGTGCCCGCCGGGCCGATTCTCGATGTGTCCGAAGTGCTGTCGGATGCGCACGTCCAGGCGCGCGGCATGGTCGATGCCTTCCAGCATCCGCAGATCGGGCGCTTCCCGGCGCTGCGCGTTCCGTTCCGCTTCGAAGGCTTCGACGACCCTGTCGTCGGCCGTCCGCCGCTGCTGGGTGAGCACACCGACGAGATCCTGCGGCAGCGGCTGCATCTGTCGGCCGACGAGGTGGCGCGGCTGCGCAGCGTCGGCGCCATCTGACCTTCGACAACCAAGCTGAGAGAAAGAAAGCGACCGATGCCCTATCCCGAGTTCGCGACGATCCGGATCACCGTGGCCGACCGCGTGGCCACGCTGCTCCTGTGCCGCCCCGACAGCCGCAACGCGCTCAACGTGCAGATGTGCAAGGAACTGGTGGCGGCCTGCGACCTGCTGCGCAACGACCCCGATGTGCGCGTCGTGGTCGTGCGTGGCGCCGGTGCCGTCTTTTGCGCGGGTGCGGACCTGAAGGAGCGCCAGGGCATGTCGATGCAGGAGATGATCGCGCGCCGCGTGGACGGGTTCACCGCCTATGGCGCGCTGGAAGCCTGCCCCAAGGCGACGATCGCCGTGGTGCACGGCGCGGCGTTCGGGGCCGGCTGCGAGATCGCCGCCGCGTGCGACTTCATCGTTGCCTCGGAAAGCGGCTGCTTCAAGTACCCCGAGCTGGGCTGGGGAACGGTGGGTGCGACGCAGCGGCTGCCGCGCATGGTGGGACGCCGCGCGGCGAAGGAACTGCTCTACACCGGCCGCACCTTTTCCGCCCGTGAGGCGCACGAGCTCGGGCTGGTGACGCGCCTGGTGGCCGACGAGGCGCTGGAAGGAACGCTCACCGAACTGACCCATACGATCTCGAAGGCCAATCCGCTGACCCTCGCGCTGACCAAGCGCAGCATCGATCAAGGGCTGGACACCACGCGCGAAGGCGCGATGGCGGTCGAACTGCTCGCGATCCAGGAGAACCTGCGCAGCAGCGACTGGCAAGGTGCGATCGCTGACTTCGGCAAGGATTGACGATGGCGCCCGCCGACGCCCTGCCGGCCGACCGCGACGTGGTCCTGTGCGAATGCTTTGCGCGCGACGGCCTGCAGCACGAGTCCGGATTCATGCCCACCGATGCCAAGCGCGCGTTGATCGAGGACTTCGCACGACTGGGCTTCGTGCGGGTCGAGGCGACGTCGTATTCCAACCCGAAGGTCGTTCCGCAGTTCGCCGATGCGAGCTCGTTGCTGAAAGGCCTGGCGCGCCGGGATGGGGTCTTCTACAAGGCCACCTGCGCCAACGTGCGCGCGGTCGAGCGTGCGCTGGCGGATGCCGACGCGGGCTTCGGTGCGAACGAAGTCAGCATCCTGGTGTCGGCCACGGAGAGCCACTCGCAGCGCAACCTCGCGCGTCCGCGCGCTGACCAGTGGGCCAACGTCAGGGCCATGGTGGCGGCCGCCGCGGGACGCTTCCGGCTGGTCGGCAACATCTCCTGCGCCTTCGGCTGTCCGTTCGAGGGAGCCGTCGATCCCGACGGCGTGCTGGACGACCTGCACCGGATGTTCGATCTGGGCATCCGGTACCTCACGCTGAGTGACACCATCGGAACCGCGACGCCGGTCGACACGCGGCGGCTGTTTGCCCGCCTGCAGGCTGCATTGCCGCAGGCGGTTCCGGTGGCCCATTTCCACGACACCCGCGGCAGCGGCCTGGCCAACTACGTGGCCGCTCTGGAGGCAGGGGTTCGTCACTTCGACTGCGCCTTCGGCGGTGTCGGCGGCCATCCGGCCAAGGTGAAGTACGGCGGTGGCCACACCGGCAATGTCTGCACCGAGGACCTCATCGATCTGTTCGAGGCCATGGGAGTTCGCACGGGTGTGGACCGGCTCTCGATGATGGCCGTCTCGCGCCGTTGCGAGGAACTGCTCGGCCGCGAACTGCTCAGCCGCGTCGCCCGCACCGGGCTCAACCCGCTTCACGCACCCGCATGATCGACAAGCTCGTGGCGACCGTGGCTGAAGCGGTTGCCGACATCCCCGATGGCGCCACCGTCATGATCGGCGGCTTCGGAACAGCGGGCATTCCCAACGAACTGATCGACGGCCTGGTCGCGCAAGGCGCACGCGACCTGACCGTGGTCAACAACAACGCCGGCAATGGCGACACCGGTCTCGCCGCCCTGTTGAAGGCCGGCCGCGTGCGCAAGATCATCTGCAGCTTCCCGCGCCAGGCCGATTCCTGGGTTTTCGACTCGCTGTACCGGGCCGGGCGGATCGAACTGGAGCTGGTTCCGCAGGGAAACCTCGCCGAACGCATCCGGGCCGCGGGCGCCGGCATCGGCGCTTTCTACACGCCGACCGGCTACGGCACGCCGCTGGCGCAGGGCAAGGAGACGCGGGAGATCGGCGGCCGCATGCACGTGCTGGAACACCCCATCCACGCGGAGGTGGCGTTCGTCCGCGCCGAGCGGGCCGACCGATGGGGCAATCTGGTCTACCGCAAGGCCGCACGCAACTTCGGGCCCGTGATGGCGATGGCCGCAAAGCGGACGATCGCGACAGTGCACGAGGTCGTGCCGCTGGGAGAGCTGGACCCCGAAGCGGTGATCACGCCCGGCATCTTCGTCGCGGGCGTGGTGCGGGTCGACAGGGTGCGCACGCAAGCCGGCGGATTCAAGGAGCACTGAGCATGAGCGTCGTACGCCGCACCAAGGACGAGCTCGCGCAACGTGTTGCATGGGACATGTTCGGTGGCGCGTATGTCAACCTCGGCATCGGCATGCCCACGCTGGTGGCCAATCACCTGCCGCCGGCCGTCGAGGTGATTCTGCACAGCGAGAACGGAATCCTGGGCATGGGGCCTTCGCCGATGGCCGGTGACGAGGACTATGACCTCATCAACGCCGGCAAGCAGCCGGTGACGCTGCGGCCGGGCGGCTGCTATTTTCATCACGCCGACAGCTTCGCCATGATGCGCGGCGGGCACATCGACATCTGCGTTCTCGGTGCCTTCCAGGTCTCCCAGCATGGCGACTTGGCGAACTGGCACTCGGGCGGAGACGCCGCGATCCCGGCGGTGGGCGGGGCCATGGATCTGGCGACCGGTGCGCGCCAGACCTGGGTGATGATGGATTTGCTGACCCGGCAGGGCCAAAGCAAGATCGTTCGAACCTGCAGCTATCCCTTGACCGCGGTGCGTTGCGTCAAGCGGATCTATACCGACCATGGCACTTTCGCTTGCGGTGAAGGAGGGCTGCGCGTCGTCGATCTGGCGGAAGGCCTGGACCTCGGCGAGTTGGAGGCCTTGATCGGCCTACCCCTTGCTCGATAGGGCAGTGCAGGGCCGCACGATGGTCGAGTCATCCATCATCGAACTGCGGTGCGGCAAGGCGCGGGCGCGCATCGCGCCGGCACTCGGCGGACGCATCACGGCTTGCTCGCTGGTGGGGTCGGACGGCCAGGTGCGCGAAGTGCTGCATCCCTACCCGGAGTCGCATCACGACCTGACCCGCTGGGCAAAAGGGGGGATCTATCCACTGTTGCCTTATTCCGGTCGCATTGCCGATGCCCAACTGCAGCATGCCGGCAGGTCGTATTCCCTCGTTGCGCATCCCGCGGCCAGGCCGCATACCTTGCATGGTCCCGCTCATCGCCGCGCATGGTCCGTGCAAGGCGGATCTGAAGACGAGGTCCGGCTGAGGCTGCAGGTACCGGCCGATGAAGATTGGCCTTGGCCCCTCAGCGCCCGGTTGTCGGTGAGGCTTGCCGAGCATCGGCTTCGTCTGGAGGTGGAGTTGATGAATCCCGGTAGTGAGCCGATGCCGGCAGGCATCGGCTGCCACCCCTACATCGCATCGGCCGCGTTCACCACGCTGCAGTTCACGGCGGCGCGCGAATGGTTCCTGGCGCTCGACGGGCGCACGCAGGGCCACGGTACCGTGGCGTCACCTCGCTTCGACGTGCCGACGGCCGTTGGCGACCAAGGATTCACGCGCTTGTTCGCGGGCTGGGCGGGGACTGTGACGCTGGAGTGCGGTGCATCGCGACTGACGGTCACCGCCTCGAGAAATCTCGACCACCTCGTCGTGCACCGCCTTCCCGGCGGACCCTTCACCTGCATCGAGCCGGTCAGTCATGTTTCCGACGCATTCAACCTCGCAGCACGCGGCTTTTCAGGGACCGGAACGCGGTACCTCGAGCCGGGGGAGCAGATGCATGGATGGATGGCGCTGGCATCGGATTGATCGTGTTTCCTCGCCGCCTGATTTCACCTTTCCAACCGGAGATGACCAATGAGATCCATTGTCCGAATCCTTCATGCCGCGTTCATCGGCGTGGCCATGTCCCTGGCTTCGCTCGCCGCTCATGCCGACGGCTATCCCTCGAAGCCCGTCCGCATCATCGTCTCCTATGCAGCCGGGGGCGCCACGGACTCGGTGGCTCGACAACTTGCTGCAGCCATCACCGAGAAGACCGGGCAACAGGTGCTCGTCGACAACCGGCCCGGCGCAGCCTCCCAGATCGGCGTCCAGGCCCTGCTGGGTGCCCCGGCCGACGGATACACGGTGATCCTGGCGGATCCCAGCCCGCTGACGATCAACCCGTATCTTTTCAAGAAGCTCTCCTACCAGCCTGGCGCGCTGACACCGATCACTCGGATCACCAAGCACTACGTCGGCATGGTCGTCAGTGCCGATTCGCCCTACAAGAGCGTGCGGGACTTCGTGGAGGCCGCGAAGGCGGCGCCGGGCAAGCTGGCGTTCGGCCACCCGGGTGCCGGAACGAACATTCACCTCTCGGGGATGCGTTTCAACAGCGTCGCCAACATTGACGTCACCGCGATCCCCTACCGGGGCGATCTCCCCGCACTGCAGGAACTGGTGGGGGGCAACACAGCCGCGGCCTGGGTCTCCGTCAACAGCGCGATGCCTCTGCTCCAGGGCGGGAAGGTCCGTGTTCTCGCGGTGATGTCCGACAGCCGCGTGCGAGCGCTTCCTGACGTTCCCACGTTCGTCGAGGCGGGTTACCCGGCCATGACGACGACGAGCTGGCTTGCCATCTTCGCTCCGCCGAACATGCCTGCCGCGACGGTGAACGAGGTCAACAGCGTCTTTCGCTGGGCCGCTCACTCACCCAAGGTAGTCGAATGGATGGCGGGCAACGCGATGGACCCCCTCGTCGGGACGCCGCAGGATCTGGCCAACTTGGTCAAGAACGACGCCGCGACGTTCTCGACCGTCATCAAGCAGATCGGCCTGACGTTGGACTAGGGCCAATACGGCTCGCTTTGTCGGCCATCTCGTCCGGTGCCCCCCTCACCCCGGCCCTCTCCCCAAGGGGAGAGGGAGAGAACCCCCTCTCCCGCGGGGCGGGAGAGGGTTGGGGTGAGGGTGGGAGCGCCAAAGTGAACAGCATTGGCACTGGAGCCTGTTCACGCAGCCGCCTCCGTAGCGTGAACAGGCCCTAGAGAGCCGGCCCCGCAGAATTCGTCTTCATCGCCATCCGGGCGCCGCGCGAGTCGGCCATGCGGGCGCCGGCGCGGCGAAGCCGGCGGATGCGGCAGTCGGCCGCGCCGCTCAGGGCGTGCGCTTTTGTTTTCGCATCCCTGGGGTCAGCGCCGGTTGACAGCGGCCGGCCGCTTGCCTAGCATGTCCTCAATGGTTCAACCAAGAGGACGCCCGCATGGCGATTTCCGACGCACCCGCACTGGGTGAAACGCTGGCGGTGCTGCTGGCGCGCGACATGGCCGATGGCGAGAAGGTCATCATCGGCACCAACTCCGACATCCAGCTCGCCGCCTGCAACCTGGCGCGGCTGATGCAGGCGCCGCGGCTGTGGTGGATCTCCGGCCCCGGCGGCATGGTCAACCCGACGCGCGACCACCTGATCTCCACCGCCGACTTCGAGAACATCGAGTCGGCCGAGGCCTGGATGGACCTGCCCAACATGATCGACTTCATCGACTGGCAGATCCACTTCTTCGACTTCGCGATCCTCTCGGCGTTGCAGGTCGACCGCTTCGGCAACATCAACACCGTGGTCGTCGGCGACCAGGCCAAGCCGAAGGTGCGCGGCCCCGGCACCGTGGGCATCAGCGCGCTGTGCGGGCTGGCCAAGCGCTTCTACGTCGTGCTGACGCGCCACGACAAGAGCGCCTTCCGCCCGCGCGTGGACTTCATCTGCGGCCCCGGCCACCTAGAAGGCGGCGACTCGCGCGAGCGCGCCGGCCTGCCCGCCGGCGGGCCGAAGCTGGTGCTGTCGCCGCTGGGCGTGTTCGACTTCCAGCCCGGCACGAAGGCGATGCGCGTGCAGTCGCTGCACCCCGGCGTGACGCTGGAGCAGGTGCGCGACGCGACGGCGTTCGACCTGGTGGTGGAAGGCACGCCGCCGGTGACCGTGATGCCCAGCGACGACGAGCTGGCGCTGCTGCGTGCCCACGTCGACGTGCGGCGCACGCTGCAGAAGAAGTTCCCCTGATCGGCCGAGCGAACCCTCATGAGCCACAGCAAACTGATCTCCATCGACGAAGCCGTCAGCGACATCCCCGACGGCGCCAAGCTCGGCCTCGGCGGCTGGATCTTCAACGCCCAGCCGATGGCGCTGGTGCGCGCGCTGATCCGCAAGGGCGTGAAGGACCTCGACCTGATCCCGGTGCCCAGTTCGATCGCGCCCGATCTGCTGATCGGCGCCGGCTGCGTGCGCAGCACGGCCTGCGTGTTCATCAGCTTCGAGCAGTTCGGGCTGGCGCCGCATTTCCGTCGCCAGGCCGAGGCCGGCACGCTGAAGGTGCACGACCTCGACGGCCCCGGCATCGCCGGTGGCCTGCGCGCCGCGATCTGCGACCTGCCGTGGATGCCGATCCCCGACCTCGGCACCGACCTGCCGAAGCACTCGCCGGACTTCTACAAGCCGCTGCCGCACGTGGCGGGCGAACGCAAGATGCTGGCCGCTGTTGCCGTGAGCCCCGACGTCTGCTTCATCCACGCGCAGCAGGCCGACATTTACGGCAACGTGCAGCACCTCGGCCCGCCGTTCTTCGACGCGATGCTGGCGCAGGCGAGCAAGCGCGTGATCGTC
This sequence comes from Rubrivivax sp., assembly GCA_047602205.1. Taxonomy (GTDB): domain Bacteria; phylum Pseudomonadota; class Gammaproteobacteria; order Burkholderiales; family Burkholderiaceae_C; genus Rubrivivax. Next base: position 5,175,449 of record JASGHX010000001.1, read on the forward strand.
TCGGTCGACCGCATCGTCTCGCCCGAGACCATCCGCCGGAACAGTCACCTGACCAAGCTGCCGGCGGCGATGGTCGATGCGGTCGTCGAGGCGCCCTGGGGCGCGCACCCCACCGCGTCGCCGACGCTGCACCGTGCCGACGAAGGGCACCTGGCCGAGTACGTCAAGGCCAGCGCCAAGCCCGAGAGCTGGCAAGCCTACCTGCAGAAATACGTGCACGGCGCGGCCACGCCGCAGGCCTACCTCGACGCACTGGGCGGCGGCCGGCTGGCCGCGCTGGCGGTGTCGGAATCGACGCTGGCCTGAGCGCGATGACTCCTTCCGTCAACGCCGGCGCCGGCATCCTGGATGGGGTGCGCGTGCTCGACTTCACCGCGATGATGTCCGGCCCCTATGCCACGCGGCTGATGGCCGACCTGGGCGCCGAGGTCATCAAGATCGAGCCGCCCGAGGGCGACCACATCCGCACGCGGCCGCCGTCGCGCCAGGGCCGCAGCACCTACTTCGCGCAGCTCAACGCCGGCAAGAAGAGCCTGGCGCTGGACCTGAAGCAGCCCGGCGCGGTCGAGCTCGTCAAGCGCCTCGCGGCCGGCGCCGACGTGGTGGTGGAGAACTACCGCCCCGGCGTGATGCAGCGCCTGGGGTTGGACCATGACGCGCTGGCGGCCGTCAACCCGAAACTCGTCTACTGCTCGATCTCGGGCTTCGGCCAGACCGGATCCTGGGCCGGCCGCAGCGCCTACGCGCCGGTGCTGCACGCGGGCAGCGGCTTCGACATCGCCAACCTCGCGTACCAGGACGGCATAGCGCGCCCGCTGAAGAACGGCATCTTCATCGCCGACGTGCTGGGCGGCTCGCTGGCCTTCGGCGCGGTGCAGGCGGCGCTGTTCAAGGCGCTGCGCACCGGCCGTGGCGAGCAGGTCGACCTGTCGCTGATGGACGCGATGCTGGGCATGCTGGTCTACGAATGCCAGGAGGCGCAGTTCCCGGCCGAGCGCCGGCGGCCGCTGTACCAGCCGACCAAGGCGCGCGACGGCTTCTTGCTGATCGCGCCGGTGAGCCAGAACAACTTCGAGGCGCTGGCGCGCGCCTGCGGCCACCCGGAGTGGACCACCGACCCGCGCTTCGCGACCATCCACGCGCGCGAGCACCACTGGGGCGAGCTGATGGCGCTGCTGGACGACTGGGCCGCCACGCGCAGCGCGGTCGAGTGCGAAGCGGCGATGAACGCCGGCGGCGTGCCCTGCTCGCGCTACTACTCGGTGCGCGAGGCGATGCAGTCGCCGCCCATCGTCGAGCGCGGCGTGCTGCAGACCATCCACGACGGCTCGGGCTCGTTCCAGGTGCCCAACCCCGCGTTCCGCTTCCGCGACGCGCCGGCGCATGCGCGCGACAGCGTGCCCGAACTGGGCGAGCACGGCCCGGCGCTGCTGGCCGAGCTGGGGCTCAGCGCCGCGCAGATCGAGGCGCTGGTGGAGCAGCGCGTGCTGCACGCGCCGCTGGCCGTGCCGGCACACTGAAGGCGTCATCAAAGACCAAGGAGACGAGCCGTGACGAAACCTCTTGCCCTGATGCTGGCCGCCGCGGCGGTCCTCGTCGTCGCGCCGGCCGCGCACGCGCAGGCCTTCCCGACCAGGCCCATCACCATCGTCGTGCCGTACCCGGCCGGCGGCACCACCGACACGCTGGCGCGCGTGATGGCCGAGCCGCTGCAGAAGCTGCTGGGCCAGCCCGTCGTGATCGACAACAAGCCCGGCGCGTCGGCCATCGTCGGCACCAAGTTCGTCGCCAACGCGGCGCCCGACGGCCATACGCTGCTGATGCCCAACAACGCGCTGGCGATCACGCCGCACGTGTCCAAGGACGCCGGCTGGACGATCAAGGACTTCGCGCCCATCTCGATGGTCTCGCTGCAGCCGATGGTGCTGATCACCAACCCCACGCTGCCGGTGCAGACAGTGGCGCAGCTCATCGACTACGCGAAGGCCAACCCGGGCAAGATCGACTACGCCACCTCAGGCCCGGCGTCGTTCGGCCACCTGGCCACCGAGCTGTTCATGCGCCAGGCCGGCATCCAGATGACGCACATCCCGTACAAGGGCACGGCGCCGATCGCGCAGGCGCTGCTGACCGGCGAGGTGAAGGTGCTGCTGTCGACCACCACCTCGCAGATGAACCAGTACGTCAAGGAAGGGCGGCTGCGCATGATCGGCGTCGCGTCGGACGAGCCGTCGCCGCTGGCGCCGGGCGCCGAGCCGATCATCAAGACGCTGAAGGACTATCGCGCCGAGGTCTGGTTCGGCCTGCTGGCGCCGGCGGCGACGCCGAAGGCCGTCGTCAGCAAGTTGAACGAAGCCATCGTCAAGGTGCTGCAGATGCCCGAGATGAAGGCCCGGTTCGAGCAGTCCGGCGCCGCGCCCGCGCCCAGCACGCCGGAGCAGTTCGCGGCCCGCATCGCCGACGAGAACGCGAGCTGGAGCAAGGTGGTGCGCGAGGCCAACATCAAGACCGAATGAGGACGGCGCCGGTCTTGGACGGCGACGCCGACGCCTTCGCGCGCCTGCTGAACGGGCGCTTCAGCTGCCGCGGCTTCAGGCCCGAGCCGGTGCCGCGCGCGACGATCGAACGCATCCTGGGCACCGCGCAGCGCACCGCGTCGTGGTGCAACGCCCAGCCCTGGCAGATCGTGATTGCGTCGGGCGCTGCCGCCGAAGCCTTCCGCCGGGCGCTGCTGGCGGCCGCCGGCACGCCGCCGGAGGCGCCCGACTTCGGCTGGCCGCGCGAGTACCGCGGCCGCTACCAGCAGCGCCGCCGCGCCTGCGGCCTGGCGCTGTACGAAAGCGTCGGCGTCGCGCCCGGCGACCGCGCCGCGTCGGCGCGCCAGGGGCGCGAGAACTTCCGCCTGTTCGGCGCGCCGCACGTGGCCATCGTCACCACCGACGAAGCGCTGGGCGTCTACGGCGCGATCGACTGCGGCGCCTGGGTCGCCAACTTCATGACCGCCGCCTGGAGCCTGGGCGTGGCCAGCATCGCGCAGGCTGCGCTGGCGTCGCGGCCGGCGCTGGTTCGCTCGCACTTCGGGCTGGCGGACGACCGGCGCGTGGTCTGCGGCCTCTCGTTCGGCTACGCGGACGAAGCGCATCCGGCCAACGGTTTTCGCACGACGCGGGCGGGGCTGGACGAAGCTGCCGACTGGCGCGACTGATATCCGTCGCTCGCTGCTCAGCGCCGCCCGCCACCGTAACCAGGGCGGCGCCGGTCGTGCTTGACCACCAGCACGTAGATGCCGGTCGGGACTTGCTGAAGGGTGACGGTCATCCGGGGAAACGTGCCCGAAGTCGTGCCATGGCTTCTTCAAGCGGGATGCCGACGACGGCGCCGGACTCCAGTTCGGCCTCGCGTTGCGCCGCCAGTTCCTCCCACTCTTCCTCGGCTTCGGCATCCACGTCCAGGCTGGCGATGAGCCGCTCCAGCAGGCGCGAACGGTCCTCCTTCGAGAGGCTCATGACTTAGGCTTGCAGGACTTCGAGCGTGACGGACATGGCGGCTCCGGCGCTGACGGTGCGTAGGAAGCCTGTAGCTTGCCACAAACGGCAGACCGGGTCGTCGCAGCGGCGACCTGCGCTGGCTGACGAATGGAATGCTCAGAACGTGAAGACGACGCGGCCGATGGTCGCGCGGTCCTGCGCCAGTGCCGCCGCTTCGGCGAAGCGCTCGACCGGCAGCACGCGATGCAGCAGCGGCCTAATGCGGCCCTGGGCGTGCAGCGCGACCACCTCCTCGCGCAGCGCCGCGGCGGCGGCCGGGTCGCGCTCGCCGGCCTGGCGGAAATCGACGCCGACCAGCGCCGCGCCCTTGACGATCGCGAGGTTGGTCTTCAGCGCGCCGATGCGGCCGCCGGCGAAGCCGACCATCAGGTGGCGCCCGCCCCAGCCCAGCGTGCGGAACGCGGCGTCGGTCGTGTCGCCGCCGACGGTGTCGAACACGAGGTCGACCCCGCGCGGCCCAGCGAGGGCCTTGACCGCGTCCTTCCAGTCGGGCTGCGCGCTGTCGACCAGCGCATCGGCGCCGGCGGCCTGTGCCGCGGCGCGCTTGGCGGCATCCGACGCGGCGGCGATCACGCGTACGCCGAGCTGGCGCGCCATTTGAACGGCTGCGTGGCCCACGCCGCCGCCGGCGCCCAGCACCAGCACGGTGTCGCCGGCGCGCGCGTGGCCGCGTTCACGCAGCGCGTAGAGCGCGGTGGCGAACGGCGCCACCAGCACCGCGGCCTCGGCCGCCGGCGTGCCGGCGCCGACGCGGTGCGCGCGTCCGGCGTCGATGCAGAGGTGTTCGGCCCACGCGCCCTGGCGCGTGCCGCAGACGAGGTCGCCCACCTGCAGCGGCGTCGCCGTGCCGGGGCCGATCGCGTCGACGACGCCGCAGAACTCGCTGCCGGGCACGAAGGGCGGCTCCGGCCGCAGCTGGTAGCCGCCGCGCGCCAGCAGCAGGTCGACGAACGAGATGCCGCAAGCCTGGACGCGCAGCCGCAGCTGGCCCGCACCGGGCGCGGGCAGCGGCATTTCGTCCAGCACGATGCCGTCGCCGGGGCCGTAGCCGTGCACGCGCAGCGCGCGCATCAGCGTTCGCCTGCGCCGCGCTCGGCCTGCTGCAGGCTGCGCCAGTCGATCTTGCCGGTGCCCGAACGCGGCAGCCGCTCGACGAAGCGCACCGCGCGCGGCGCCTTGTAGGCGGCCATGCGCTCGCGCGCCCAGGCGATCAGCTCGTCGGCCTCCAGCGCGTGGCCGGCGCGCCGCACGACGACGGCGGCCACCGCCTCGCCGCGCCGCGGGTCCTGCGCCGCGATCACGCAGGCCTCCTGCACCGCTGGGTGCGCGTGCAGCATCGCTTCGACCTCGGCCGGCCACACCTTGTAGCCCGACGCGTTGATCATGCGCTTGAGGCGGTCGACGAGGAAGAAGTAGCCCTCGTCGTCGCGCCGCACGAGGTCGCCGGTGCGCAGGAAGCGTTTGCCACCCACGTCGCGGAAGGTGTCGGCATCGGCCTGCGGGTCGTTCCAGTAGCCCTGCATCAGCTGCGGGCCGGCGATCCACAGCTCGCCGGCTTCGCCGTCGGCGGCTGGCTCGCCGGTCGCGGGGTCGACGACCAGCAGGTCGACGCCGAAGGTCGGAATGCCCAGGCACTGCCGCTTGGGGCGCCGCGGCGGGTTGGCGCAGGCCATCGACGCGGTCTCGGTCATGCCCCAGGCTTCGAGATAACGCACGCCTAAAGCGGACAGCCGCTCGTTGACGGCCGCCGGCAGCGCGGCGCCGCCGCCGGTCACGATGTCCAGGCTGGACAGGTCGATGCGGTCGATGTCGGGCAGCGCCAGCAGGTCCAGCAGCATCGCCGGCGAGACGCCCCACAGCTTGACGCGGTGGCGCTCGATCAGCCGCGCCGCGGCGCGCGCGTCCCAGCGCGGCAGCAGCACGACGGTGTTGCCCAGGAAGGCCGGCGTGTTGATCAGCGCCTGCAGGCCCTGCATGTGGAACATCGTCGCGACGCCGAGGAACACGCTGTCGGGCCGGTCGGCGCGCCACAGCGGCGGCGTGATCGCGGCGGCCATCAGGCTGCGGTGCGTGTGCAGGCAGCCCTTGGGCTTGCCGGTGGTGCCCGAGGTGTAGGCGATCACCGCCGGGTCCTCGGGGCCGGCGGCATGCGGCGCGGGCGGCAGTGCGGCATCCAGCGCCTGCCGCCAGGGCACCGCCGCGGCGTGGCGCAGCGGCGCCAGCGGCTCGCGCACCCAGGTCGGGGCATCGTCGTCGACGGCGCCGCCCAAGGCCTGCGCGAACGCATCGGCATAGGCGTAGACCACCGCGTGGTCCAGCAACTCGCCCAGCAGCGGCGCGATGCGCTCCATCAGTTCCTGCGCGACGACGATCGTGCGCGCGCCGCTGTCGCGCAGGCAATGCGCGATCTCGTCGGCCAGGTTCATTACGTTGATCGGCACCGCCACCGCGTCGGCGCGCAGCACCGCGTGCACCGCGGCCGCGAACTGCGGCGAGGTCTGGCCCATCACCGCGACGCGGTCGCCGCGCCGCACGCCGCAGCGCTGCTGCAGCCAGCCGGCCAGCGCTTCGGCATCGCGCCGCAGCGCGCCCCAGGTGACCGTGCTGCCGTAGTAGACGTAGGCCGGCTTGTCCGGGTAGCGCTCGGCCGCGATGCGCAGGTTGGCATGCAGGCTGGTGGCCGGTAGCGTGAACGCACTCGGCAGGTCCTGGGGCCAGAAGGGGTGCAGGTGAGCGGCGGTCACGGTGCTTCCATCGGTGCCGGGGTGCACAATGAAATGGTTGAACGTTTGACCATCATACGGCATGCTCGCTGCTGCGCGCGCTCCGGCGCGCCCCCTCTTGACACCCGAGGAGACCGGACCGATGGCCTGGGATTTCGAGACCGACCCCGCCTTCCAGCAGGAACTGGACTGGATCGACGCCTTCGTGCGCGAGCAGGTCGAGCCGCTGGACCTGCTGCTGCCCAGCCCCTGTGCGGTGGCCGACCCCGAGCGCAACCGCCTCGTCAAGCCGCTGCAGGCCGAGGTGCAGCGGCGCGGGCTGTGGGCCTGCCACCTGGGCCCCGAGCTGAGCGGCCAGGGCTACGGCCAGCTGAAGCTGGGGCTGATGAACGAGATCCTCGGCCGCTCGGCCTTCGCGCCCACCGTGTTCGGCTGCCAGGCGCCCGACTCGGGCAACGCCGAGATCCTGGCGCGCTACGGTACGGCCGAGCAGAAGCGCCGCTACCTGCAGCCGCTGCTGGCCAACGACATCGTCGCGTGCTTCGCGATGACCGAGCCGCAGGGCGGCTCCGACCCGCTGCTGTTCACGGCGCGCGCGGTGCGCGACGGCGGCGATTGGGTGCTCAACGGCCAGAAATGGTTCGCGTCGAACGCGAGCGACGCGTCGTTCCTGATCACGATGGCCGTCACCGACCCCGACGCGGCGCCGCACCGCCGCCTGTCGGCCTTCATCGTGCCGGCCAGTGCGCCGGGGCTGGAGATCCTGCGCAACGTGCACGTCGCCGGCCGGCGCGAGGACGGGCATGGCCACGGCTACCTGGCGTTCCGCGACCTGCGCGTGCCGGCCGACCACCTGCTGGGCGCGCCCGGCGCGGCCTTCGAGGTGGCGCAGGCGCGGCTGGGCGGCGGCCGCATCCACCACGCGATGCGCACCATCGGCCAGGCGCGCAAGGCGCTGGACCTGATGATGGAGCGCGCCGTCTCGCGCCACACGCGCCGCGGCACGCTGGCCGACAAGCAGCTGGTGCAGGCGATGGTGGCCGACTCGTGGATCCAGCTCGAGCAGTTCCGCCTGCTGGTGCTGCGCACCGCGTGGCTGATCGACCGGCACGGCGACTACAAGCGCGTGCGCAAGGACATCGCCGCGGTCAAGGCGGCGATGCCCAAGGTGCTGCACGACATCGTCTCGCGCGCGATCCAGGTCCACGGCTCGCTGGGCGTCAGCAACGAGATGCCCTTCGTCGAGCAGCTCGTCTCGTCGTACGTGATGGGCATTGCCGACGGGCCGACCGAGGTGCACCAGGTCGCGCTGGCCAAGGAACTGCTGGCCGCGGTGAAGCCGGCCGAAGGCTTGTTCCCCAGCGCGCACCGGCCGGCGGCGCGCGAGCGCGCGCGCCGGGCCTTCGGCGCCGCGAAGGCAGCCGCAACCACCCACGACACCAGGAGACCCGCATGAGATCCACCCGCAAGCCGTCCCGCCGCTCGATGCTGGCCGCGACGTTCGGCGGCATCGCCGCCGCCGCCGCAGCCTTGCCCGCGCAGGCGCAGGAGGGCTACCCCAGCCGGCCGATCCGCATCGTGATCCCCACGCCGGCCGGCGGCGGCCTGGACGGCACCGTGCGCGCGGTGGCCGAGAAGTTGCAGGCGGCGTGGAAGCAGCCGGTGGTCGTCGAAAGCCGCGCCGGCGGCAACGGCGCGATCGCGTACAACGCGGTCGCCAACGCGGCGCCCGACGGCTACACCGTGCTGGTCTCGCTCAGCAGCCTGGTGCAGACGCCGCTGCTCAGCAAGACGCCGACCTTCAAGATCGACGACCTGGCGCCGGTCTCGCTGGTGGCGCTGCTGCCCAACGGCTTCGCGGTCGGCAAGGGCGTGCCGGCCGACAACCTGGAGCAGTTCGTGCGCTGGGCGCGCCAGCAGCCGCAGGGCGTGACCTACGGCAGCAGCGGCGCCGGCAGCTCGGGCAACATCATGGGCGGCACGCTGGCGCAGCTGGCGGGGCTGAACATGCTGCACGTGCCGTTCAAGGGCGAGGTGCCGGTGATCCAGGCGATGCTGGGCGGCGAGATCCAGGGCGCGATGGCGGCGCCCGGCAGCCTGGCGGCGCACGCCAAGAGCGGCGCCATCAAGCTGCTGGCCGTGGCGCTGCCCAACCGCCTGCGCGACTACCCCGACGTGCCCACCTTCGGCGAGCTGGGCTACCCGGCGGTCAACCTCTCGGGCTGGTCGATGGCGCTGGTGCCCAAGGGCACGCCGCAGCCCCTCGTCGACAAGCTGGCCGCCGAGATCTCGCGCATCGTGCGCCTGCCCGACGTGGCTGCCCGCATCCACGGTTATGGCTTCCAGCCCGAAGGCGGCACGCCCGACGCGGCGCGCGCCTTCGTCGCCGACGAGACGCGGCGCTGGGGGGCGGCGATCAAGGCGGCGAATATCCAGATCGACTGAAGCCGCAGCGGGTCAGGCGACCCGCTTCTCCAGATCCCGCGCGATCAGCTCCTTCATGATCTCGTTCGTGCCCGCCAGGATGCGGTGCACGCGCACGTTCTGGTACAGGCGTGCGATCGGATACTCCGTCATGTAGCCGGCGCCGCCGTGCAGCTGCAGGCATTCGTCGACGACCTTGCCGCAGGCGTCGGTGGTCCACCACTTGGCCTTGGCGGCGGTGGCCGGGTCCAGCGTGCCGTCCATCAGCCGGCCCACGCATTGGTCGATGAAGGCGCCGGCCAGCGAGACCGCGGTGTCGCATTCGGCCAGCTTGAAGCGCGTGTTCTGCATCGCCAGCAGGCTTTGCCCGAAGACCTTGCGCTGCGAGGTGAACGACAAGGTCTCCTCCACCGCGCGCTCCATGCACGCGAACGACGACAGCGCGGTGATCAGCCGCTCGCGCGACAGCTCCTTCATCAGCTGCTTGAAGCCCTGGCCTTCCTCCGGGCCCAGCAGGTTGGCCACCGGCACGCGCAGGTCGTCGAAGAACAGCTCGGCCGTGTCCTGCGAGTGCAGGCCGATCTTCGACAGCGTGCGCCCGCGGCGGAAGCCCGACGCGAGCTTGTCGGTCTCGACGACGACGATGGAGACGCCGCGCGCGCCCTGCGCCGGGTCGGTCTTCAGCACCAGGCAGATCAGGTTGCAGCTGCTGCCGTTGGTGATGTAGGTCTTGGCGCCGTTGATCACGTAGTGGTCGCCGTCGCGCCGCGCGTGCGTGCGGATGCCTTGCAGGTCCGACCCGGTGCCCGGCTCGGTCATCGCCAGGCCGCCGATCAGCTCGCCGCGCGCCATCTTCGGCAGCCAGTCGCGTTTCTGTTCCTCGCTCGCGAAGTTCTTCAGGTAATGCGCGACGATACCGCTGTGCAGCGAGTTGCCCAGGCCGCCGCACAGCAGCCGGATCGGCTCGGAGAAGATCACCGCCTCATGCAGGAAGCTGCCGCCGCCCCCGCCGTATTCCTCCGGGATGCCGGGCAGCAGCAGCCCCGCGTCGGCGGCTTTGAACCACGCATCGCGGTCCACGCACTGCTGCTGCGCCCAGCGCTCCTCGTGCGGCAGCAGCTCGGCCAGGCAGAAGCGGCGCACGCCGTCGCGCAGGCTCTCCAGCTCGGGCGTCATCCAGGTGTGCTGGTACATCGCGGCCTCGCTCTTTGCTCTTCGCTCACTGCGGCTTGATGTCGACCGCCTTGCTGTTGGCCACCCACTCCTCGTGCGCCTTGCGCATGACGGCCAGGAACTCGGCCGGCGTGTTGGGCGCGGTGGGCTCCAGCGCCAGCGCGGCCAGGCGCTCGCGCGTTTCGGGCAGTTGCGAGATGCGGTTGAACTCGCGGTTCAGCCGCTCGACCACCGCCGGCGGCGTGCCCGCGGGCGCGAAGAAGCCGGCGAAGGACTCGTTGCCGATGCCCTGGTAGCCCAGCTCCTTGAAGGTGGGCAGGTTCGGCAGCAGGTTCAGCCGCTGGTTGCCGCTGACGGCCAGCACGCGCACGCGGCCGTCGTCGAACTGCTTGGCCGCGGCGCCGGAGATCACGCCGGCCTGCACGCGGTTGGACATCAGGTCGGGCAGCAGCGGTGCCTCGCCCTTGTAGGGCACGTGCACCAGGCTGACGCCGGCCTGCTTGGCCAGCAGCTCGATGAAGTAGTGCGAGCTGGACGCATGGCCGGTGGTGCCGAAGGTCATCGGTTCGCGCGCGGTCTTGGCGGCGGCGACGAAGTCGGGCAGCGTCCTGATCGGCGCGTTGCCCGGCACCGCGAGGATCGCGTACAGCTCGTAGGTGCGGTGCACCGGCGCGAAATCCTTGAACGGGTCGTACTTGACGTTGGGCAGCAGCACCGCGTTGGAGACGATGGCCGTCATGTTGAACAGCAGCGTGTAGCCGTCGGCCGGCGCGCGCGCCGCCTCCTGCGTGGCCAGCATGGTGTTGACGCCGGGCTTGTTCTCGATCACGAAGGGTTGGCCCAGGCTGGCTTCGGCCTTCTGCGCGTAGTAGCGCACCACGGCATCGGTCTGCCCGCCGGCCGGCACCGGCACCAGCACGCGGATGGGCTTGGCGGGCCAGGCGGCGGCGGTCTGCGCGGCGGCGGCCACGGGAAGCAGGGCGCAGACGGCCAGCAGGGCGGCGCGGCGGAACGGGTTCATGCTCGAAGTCTCCGGCTCGGTTTCGTTGTCGTCGTCAGATGAAGCTGTCGGGGATCAGCTCGTCGTCGGGGCAGTCGGCATAACGCGAGAAATCGCTGACGCCGGCTTCGCGCAGCACCGCTTCGTCGATGCAGAAGTGGCCGCTGTAGTCCTTGCCGCGCACGAGGATCGCGTGCGCCGCGTCGGCCACGATCTCGGGGCTGCGCGTGCGCCGCATCTGCGCCTCGTCGCCCACCACGTTGCGGATCGCGGCCGTGCCGATCCACGTGCGCGGCCACAGCGCGTTGAAGCCCACGCGGCCGCGGAACTCGCCGGCCATGCCCAGCACCAGCATGCTCATGCCGTACTTGGCCATCGTGTAGGCGACGTTGGGTGCGAACCAGCGCTCTTCCATGTTGAGCGGCGGCGACAGCATCAGCACCTGCGGCTGCTCGGCCTTCAGCAAATGCGGCAGGCAGGCGCGCGTGACGAGGAAGCTGCCGCGCGCATTGATGCCGTGCAGCAGGTCCCAGCGCTTGAGGTCGGTGGCCAGCGTGCCGGTCTTGCTGATCGCGCTGGCGTTGTTGACGACGATGTCGATGCCGCCGAAGGTTTCGACCGCCTGTTCCACCGCGGCCAGCACTTGCTCCTCATGGCGGATGTCCACCGCCAGCGGCAGCGCACGGCCGCCGGCTTCTTCGACCTCGCGTGCCGCGGTGTGGATCGTGCCGGGCAGCTTGGGGTGCGCTTCGGCGGTCTTGGCGGCGATCACGACGTTGGCGCCGTCGCGCGCGGCGCGCCTGGCGATCGCCAGGCCGATGCCGCGGCTGGCGCCGGTGATGAACAGCGTCTTGCCGGCCAGCGTGCTCATTCGCTCTCCCTGCGGAAGCCGGCGTAGGGCGGGGCGCGGCGCGACAGCATCGCGTCGATCGCGTCCAGCGGCTCCGGTGCCGCGAAGGCGGCCGCCTGGCTGGCGGCTTCCAGCGCAAAGAGGCTCGCGCGGTCGCTGTCCAGCGAGACGTTGAGCGCCGCCTTGGTCATCGCCACCGCGGCCGGCGCGGCCTGCGCCAGGCTCTCGGCGATGGCTTGCGCGCGCGCTTCGAGCCGGGCGCTGTCGTGCACTTCCATCACGATGCCCAGCTCGCGCGCTTCGGCGGCGTCGATCTCGCGCGCCGACAGCATCAGCTCCTTCGCGCGCTGCAGGCCCACGATGCGCGGCAGCAGGTACAGCGGGCCGATGTCGGGCACCAGGCCCAGCTTGAGGTAGGACATCGCGAAGCGCGCCTGCGGCGACGCCAGCACGATGTCGGCCATCAGCGCCAGCGCGAAGCCGGCGCCGTAGGCCGGGCCGTCGACGACGGCGACCAGCGGCCGCGTCAGCGTCAGCAAATCGTTGGCCATGCGCAGGCCGGAGGTCACGCGCTGCTGCCAGTAGGCGGGGCCGTTACCGGCGTTGGCCTTCAGCATCGGCAGGTTGCCGCCGGCGCAAAAGGCGCCCGGGCTGCCGGCCAGCACCAGCACGCGCACGGCAGGGTCGTTGCGCACCTGCGCCAGCACCTCCATCAGCTCGGCGCGCAGCTCGGCGTCGAAGGGGTTGCGCTTCTCGGGCCGCGCCAGGCGGATCCAGCCGATGCCGTGGCTGGCTTCGAATGTGAGCGTATCCATCGCTGTGCGCTCAAGCCGGCGTGAACATCGGCACCGGCTGGCCGCCGTCGGCCGGCTTGAAGACGAGGCGCACGCGCTGGCCGATGCTTAAGCCGTCGAGATCGCAATCGACGATGTTGCTCATCATCGTCACGCCCTCGTCGAGCTTGACGAAGGCCAGCGCGTAGGGAATGGGGCCGGCGCGCCGCGTGACGCTGACGCTGTAGATCTCGCCCGTGCCCGCGGCATCGACCCACTCGGTGTCGCCCTGGCAGAACGGGCACATCGGGCGCGGGTACCAGTGCGGCCGTTGGCAGGCCATGCAGCGGCGCAGCTTCAACACGCCGTCGCGCGCGGCGGCCCAGTAGGGCTCGGTGGCCGCGTCGACGACCACTTGGCCCAGCGGGCGGTCTTGATAGGGAGTGCTCATCGCGTCATTGCCTTTCGAGGATCAGCGTCGCCGAGCCGTGGCGCGTGCCCAGCAGCCCGCCCATGCCGTGCGCGAGCGCAAGGCCGCAGTTCTGGACTTGCACCGCAGGGTGGGCCTCGCCGCGCAACTGGCGCACCGCTTCGATGACCTTGGTCATGCCGCCGCGGTTGGCCGGGTGGTTGTTGCACAGGCCGCCGCCGTCGGTGTTGAAGGGCAGCTTGCCGACGCCGCTGATCAGGTTGCCGTCGGCGACGAAGCGGCCGCCCTGGCCCTTCTCGCAGAAGCCCAGGTCCTCCAGCGCGACCAGCACGCTGATCGTGAAGCTGTCGTAGATCGACGCGTACTGGATGTCCGCGGGCTTGACGCCGGCCTCGGCGAAGGCCGCGGCGCCGCTGAAGCGAGCCGCCGACCACGTGAGGTCGACGTGGCCCCCCAGCGTGCCCTTGATCGCCTCGCCGGCGCCGAGTACGTTGACGACCGGGCGCTTGAGCGACTTCGCGATGTCCGGGTGCACGACGACCAGCGCGCCACCGCCGTCGCTGACGACGCAGCAGTCCAGCCGGTGCAGCGGGTCGGCGATCAGCGGCGAGTCGATCACGTCCTGCACCGTCACCGCGTCGCGCAGCATCGCGTTGTGGTTGTGCTGCGCGTGCGCGGCCGCGGCGACCTTGATCCAGGCCAGTTGCTCCGAGGTCGTGCCGTACTCGTGCATGTGCCGCGCCGCGGCCAGCGCGTAGACGTTGACGGTGACCGGGCCGTAGGGCATCTCCCAGGGTACGTCGGGCGTGGCGTTGGTGACCATGCGCGGGCCGGTGCCGCTGGAGCCTTCGCTGCGCGGCCGGCCGGCCAGCGTGATCAGCGCCACCTTGCAGTGCCCGGCGGCGATGGCCTGTGCCGCGTGCGACACGTGCACGAGGTAGGCCGAGCCGCCGGTGTCGGTGGTGTCGACGTGGCGCGCGTTCAGCCCCAGGTAGTCGGCCATGCTGTTGGCGCCCAGGCCCGGCGCGTCGCCGGCGCAGAAGTAGCCGTCGACGTCGGCCAGCGTCAGCCCGGCGTCGGCCAGCGCGCCGCGCGCCACCTCGGCGTGGAGCTGGGCCACGGTCTTGTCGGGGGCCTTGCGGGTGGGGTGTTCGTAGGCGCCGGCGATGCAGGCTTTGCGCTGAATGGACATAGGGGTTTCGCGTGTTGACGGCTGTTCGGCACGCAATCTATCATTGGTTCAACCATCAAGCAACCGAGAACGATCCCGATGAATGCACCCGTCGTCACCCCGCCCGGCCTCGTCTCGCTGAGCGGCCGCACCGTCGTCGTCACCGGCGCCGGCCAGGGCATCGGCCGCGCCATCACCGAGCTGGTGGTGGGCCTGGGCGGCAACGCCGTCGCGCTGGACCTGAACGGCGACACGCTGGCCGCGGCGCTGGAGAGCCTGCCCAAGGCGCAGGTGCAGGGCGTCGTCGGCAGCGTGACCGACGCCGCGCTGGCCGCGCAGGCGGTGGCCGACGCGGTGGCGCGCTTCGGCGCCGTGCACGGCCTGGTCAACAACGCCGGCATCACGCGCCCGGCGATGATCGAGAAGATGACCGCCGAGCAGTGGCAGCAGGTGATCGACGTGCACCTGACCGGCAGCTTCCACTGGACGCAGGCCGTGGGCCGCCACATGCTGCAGCGGGTGAAGGGCGGTGATGCCAGCGGCGGCGCGATCGTCAACATCTCGTCCGACGCCGGGCGCAAGGGCTCGATCGGCCAGATCAACTACGCCGCCGCCAAGGCCGGGCTGCTGGGCATGACGATGACCGCGGCGCGCGAATGGGGCAAGTTCGGCATCCGCGCCAACTCGGTGTGCTTCGGCGTCGTCGAGACGCCGATGACCGAAGTCGTGCGCGGCGAGAAGTTCCGCGACGGCATGCTGGCGCAGATCCCGATGGGCCGCTGGGCAACACCGGAGGAGGTGGTGAAGACGGTGTGCTTCCTGCTGTCGGATGCCGCCAGCTACATCACCGGCCAGCATCTCGCGGTGAACGGCGGCTTCCACATCAGCTTGTGACCGACGCCGTCGCCGCCGGCCTGGACGAAGCGCGCCTCGCCGCCTTCGTCCGCCAGCACCTGGGCCCCTTCGACGGCGAGCTGCAGGCGCGGCGCATCGAGGGCGGGCAGTCCAACCCGACCTGGATCGTGCACGCCGGCGGCCGGCCGCGCTGGGTGCTGCGCGCCAAGCCGCAAGGCAAACTGCTGCCGTCGGCGCATGCGATCGAGCGCGAGTTCCGCGCGCTGCAGGCGCTGCACGGCTCGGCCGTGCCGGTGCCGCGCCCGCGCGTGCTGTGCGAGGACCCCGGCGTGCTGGGCAGCGCCTTCTACCTGATGGACTTCGTCGAAGGCCGCATCCTGGGCGACCAGACGCTGCCGGGCTTCAGCGTCGACCAGCGCCGCGCCGTCTACGACGACCTGAACCGCGTGATCGCGGCGCTGCACGGCGTCGACGCACGGGCGGTGGGCCTGGGCGACTTCGGCCGGCCCGAAGGCTACATGCAGCGCCAGGTGGCGCGCTGGACCCAGCAGTACCGCGCGTCGCAGACGCGGACGATCGAGGCCATGGAGCGCCTGATCGACTGGCTGCCCGCGCACGTGCCGCCGCAGCTCGGCAGCGGCATCGTGCACGGCGACTTCCGGCTCGACAACGTGGTGCTGCATACGACCGAGCCGCGCATCGTCGCGGTGCTGGACTGGGAACTGGCGACGCTGGGCGAGCCGCTGGCCGACTTCGCGTACCACTGTCTGACCTGGCGCATCCCGCTGGGCACGCAGCGCACGCTGGCCGGCGTCGACTTAAGGCCGCTGGGCATCCCGACCGAGGCCGAGCACCTGGCCGCGTACTGCCGCCGCATGGGCATCGACCCAGCCGACGCCGCGGCGCGCTGGCCCGCCTACCTGGCGCTGAACCTGTTCCGGCTGGCCGCCATCCAGCAGGGCGTGGCGCGCCGCGCGCTCGACGGCAACGCAGCCAATGCGCGCGCGCAGGCCGCGGGCGAGCGCGCGCAGGCCACCGCCGAGGCTGGCTGGGCGGTGCTGCGCGACGCCGGCCTGGCCTGAAGGGCAGGGCGGCAGCGCCGGGCTTTCCCGGGTGTGCGTCGGCTTCAGGATGTATATGGTAGAACCATCAACGCCAAACCGGCGCCGAGGAGACAAACGATGCGCAAAGCCCTCCATTCGCTGATCGCCGCCGCGCTGGCCGCCGCGGCCTGGACCGTTGCCGGCCCGGCGGCCGCGCAGCCGGCGCCGACGACCGTCGGCGTGATCTACCCGATCAAGACCATCCTCGGCCAGCAGGGCCGGCGCGGCGCCGAGCTGGCTGCCGAGATGCTCAACGCCGGCGGCGGCGTGGCCGGCGGCCAGCCGCTGAAGCTGGTGGTCTACGACGACAACTACACGCCGGCCGACGGCGTGGCCGCGGCGCGGCGGCTGGCCAGCGAGGACAAGGTCAAGGTCATCGTCGGCGCGATCAACACCGCGGTGTCGCTGGGCATCAACCAGGTGGCGCAGCAGAACGGGCTGCTGTTCCTGGCCGCGGTGACCAAGGCGCCGGCGATCACCGAGTACGACCGCGCCTTCCGCTTCAACCCGCTGGTCAGCACCGACGGCGAGATGTTCAACCAGTACATCAAGACCGCCGTCAAGCCGCAGCGCGTGGCGGTGGTGGTGGAGAACGGCGACTACGGCCGCTCGATCATCGACAACATGAAGAAGGCCTTCGGCGGCGCGGTGGTGGCCACCGAGCTGTACGAGATCCTCAAGCAGACCGACTTCAGCACGCTGGCCTCGCGCGTGAAGGCAGCCAACCCCGACCTGATCTGCATGGCCTTCTCGGCGCCCGAGCAGGGCGGCAACCTGCTGCGCACGCTGGCCGAGGCCGGCGTGCAGGGCCGGCGCTGCATCCTGCCGGGCTCGATCACGCCGCAGCTGCTGCAGGTGGCCGGCAACGCGGCCGAGGGCGCGTTCACGATGGACATCTGGGCGCCGACCATGGCCACCGAGACCAACCGCAAGTTCGTCGCCGCGTTCCAGGCCAAGCACAACGAGGTGCCGGGCAAGGTGGACTTCCTGGGCTTCGAGTCGATGTGGGTCCTGGGCCAGGCGATGCGCAAGGCCGGCAGCAACACCGACACCGCGAAGATCGCCGCCGCGCTGCGCGAAGGCAGCTGGGACTCGCCGCGCGGCGCGATCAAGTTCCCGGGTAATCAGGCGACCTCCGACAAGTGGGTCACGCTCGTCGTGAAAGACGGAAAGATCGTCGTCGGCGATTGAGCCTTCCATGACCGAAGTCCTGGTCCAGCAGCTCCTCAACGGCCTGTCGACCGGCTTCGGCTATGCGTTGATCGCGCTTGGGCTGACGCTGGCCTTCGGCGTGCTGCACATCATCAACTTCGGCCATGGCGAGGTGGTGATGCTGGGCGCGCTGACGGTGGTCATCGCGACCACCAAGCTGGGCCTGCCCTACCTGGCCGCGCTGCCGCTGGCGGCGCTGGTGGGCGCGGGGGTCGGCTGGGTGTTCCACGCGCTGGCGGTGGGGCCGCTGCTGGCGCGGCCCGAAGGGCGCACCGACATCCTGCTGACCACCTTCGCGGTCGGCGTGCTGTTCTACCAGGCGGTGTTCCAGGTCTGGGGCCCGGCGCCGGCGCGCGTGGACGGCGTGCCCGGCCGCGTCGAGCTGGCCGGCATCGGCTTGAGCGGCCAGCGCCTCTTCATCATGGCCGCCAGCATCGCCGCGCTGTGGGCGCTGGAGCGGCTGGCGCGGCGCACGCGCTTCGGCGTCGAGATGCGCGCGCTGGCGCAGAGCGAGCACGCGGCGCGCGTCGTCGGCATCGACGTCAAGGCGGTGGGCCGCAACACCTTCCTGCTGGCCGCCGCGATCGGCGGCTTCGGCGGCGCGCTGCTGGCGCCGATCACCTCGTACGCGCCGACGCTCGGCCAGGCGGTGCTGATCAAGGCCTTCGTGATCGTCGTGATGGGCGGCCTGGGCAGCACCACCGGCGCCGTGGTCTGCGCCTTGGGTGTCGGCGTCATCGAGGCGCTGCTGGGCCTGGTGGTCGAAGAGAGCGTGGCCGCCGGCAGCGTCTACGTGCTGATGCTGCTGACGCTGCTGCTGCGGCCGCAGGGGCTGCTGGGCGGCGCGGCCGGGGCGCGGGCGTGATGCGGTCGCTGCGCGATCTGGCCCTCGGCGTCGCCGCGTTCGCGCTGCTGGCCACGCTGCTGCAGTCCTCGTACCTGCTGGACATCGGCGCCTATGCCGGCGTGCTGGCGATCTTCGTGCTCGGCGTCGCGGTCACCTTCGGCCAGCTCGGCTACGTCAGCTTCGGCCACGCGGCCTTCCTCGGGCTGGGCGCTTACACCGCGGGGCTGTTGGTCAGCCACCTGGGCTGGAACTACTGGCTCGCGGTGCCGCTGGCGGTGCTGCCGGGGCTGCTGCTGGGCGCGGCGCTGGGCGCGGTGTCGGCGCGGCTGTCGGGCGCGTACTTCGCGATCGCGACGCTGGTGGTGGCCGAGCTGCTGTCGGTGGTGGTGACGAACTGGGTTGCGCTGACGCGCGGGCCGATGGGGCTGATGGTCACCGCGGCGCCGCTGCCCGGCGCGCAGGCGCTGGGCTGGAACGCGCAGCAGGGCTATCTGTTCGCGGTCGGGGTCGCGCTGGTGCTAAGCTTCGTGCTGCTGCGCAACCTGCGCGCCGGCGCCACCGGCCGCGCCTGGGCCGCGATCCGCGAGGCACCGGCGCTGGTCGAATCGCTGGGCATCGCGACCGCGCGCGAGCGCGTGTTCAACATCGCGCTCTCGGGCGGGCTGGCGGCGCTGGGCGGCGCGCTGCTGGTGCCCAAGGTCTTTGTGCTGGCGCCGGCGCTGTTCGGCGCCACGCATTCGGCCACCGGCATCCTGGGCGTGATCGTCGGCGGCAAGGCCAGCCTGCTGGGCCCGGTGCTGGGCGGCGCGCTGTTCGCGGTGCTGCCCGAGGCGCTGCGCTTCATGGGCGAGCTGAACTTCGCCGCGTTCGCGCTGCTGCTGCTGGTGGTGGTGCGCGTGCTGCCGGCCGGCATCGTCGGCTGGCTGAGCGAGCGCCCCGCCATGCAGCGCTGGCTGGCGCGGCGCGAGATCGCGCACGCGCTGCCGGCGCCGCAGCCCTTGGCCGCGCGATCGCACCGCGACGGGCTGGCGCTCGAAGTCAGCGGACTCGGGCGCCGCTTCAAGGGCCTGAAGGCGGTGCAGGACGTGTCGTTCACCGTGCGCGCCGGCGAGATCGTCGGCCTGATCGGCCCCAACGGCGCCGGCAAGACCACGCTGCTGAGCATGATCAGCGGCTTCCTCGCGCCCAGCAGCGGCAGCGTACGCGCCTTCGGCCGGACGATCGCCGGGCTGGCGCCGCACCAAGTGGCGCGCCTGGGCGTCGTGCGCAGCTTCCAGCAGACGGCGCTGTGCGCCGGGCAGACGGTGCTGACCAACATGGCGATCGCCGCGCACCGGCAGCGGCCGGCGGACTTCGCCGGCGCGCTGCTGCACACGCCGGCCTGGCGCCGCCGCGAGCGCGAGCGCCTCGCGCATGCGCTGGGCTGCCTGCACGAGGTGGGTTTGAGCGAGCGGCTGCACGCCCACGCCGGCAGCCTGCCCTATGGCGAGCAGAAGCTGCTGGGCGTCGCGATGGCGCTGGCCGCGGGACCGGAGCTGCTGCTGCTGGACGAGCCGGCCGCCGGCCTCAACCACACCGAGGCGCTGCGCCTGGCCGAGGTGCTGCGCGGCCTGCGCGCCAAGGGGCTGACGCTGATCGTCGTCGACCACAACCTGAAGATGCTGATGTCGCTGGTCGAGCGCGTGGTCGTGCTGCACCACGGCGAGCTGATCGCCGACGGCGCGCCGGCCGAGGTGACGCAGCGCGCGCAGGTCGTGCAGGCCTACCTCGGCACGCCGGCGGCGGCCACCACCGAAGCCGAAGTCTCATGAACGACGAAGGCCTGGTCGTCGACGGCTTGAGCCTGCGCTACGGCAAGACCGTCGCGCTGGACGGCGTCGGCCTGACGGTCGCGCCGCGCGAGGTGGTCGCGCTGGTGGGGGCCAACGGCGCCGGCAAGTCCTCGCTGCTGAACGCGCTGCTGGGCCTGGTGCCGCCGGCCGCGGGCACGGTGCGCTTCGGCGGCCGCGCGCTCGAAGGCCTGAGCCCGCGCGCGCGCATCGCCGCCGGGCTGGCCTTGTCGCCCGAGGGCCGGCGCGTGTTCCCCGAGCTGACGGTGGAGGAGAACCTCGACCTCGGCGACCTCGGCCGCGACCTGGCCGCGCGGCAGCAGCGGCGCGATGCGGTGTACCGCAGCTTCCCGCGCCTGCTGGAGCGGCGCACGCAGGCCGCCGGCACGATGTCCGGCGGCGAGCAGCAGATGCTGGCCATCGGCCGCGCGCTGATGGCCGCGCCGAAGCTGCTGCTGCTGGACGAGCCGACGCTGGGCCTGGCGCCGCTGGTCGTGCGCGAGATCGCGCAGTTCGTGCGCCAAGCTAGCCGCGCCGGCATCGCCGTCGTGCTGGCCGAGCAGAACGCCGAGATGGCGCTGGGCGTGGCCGACCGCGCCTACGTGCTGCAGAACGGCCAGGTCGTGATGCGGGGCCCGGCCGCGCAACTGGCCGTCGACCCCGAGGTGCGCGCGGCGTACCTGGGACTGTAGTTGCCGCACATGGAAGACCGCCCGACGACCGCCGCACCGCGCCACGTGCTGGTGCTGGGCGCCAGCGGGCTGGTCGGCCACGCGGCGGCGCGCCACTTCGCGGCGCAGCCGGGTGTCCGCGTGACCGCCGTGTCGCGCCAGGCGCCGCCGGTGCCCACCGGGGCGCCGCACTTGGCGCTGGACCTGCTGGATGCCGGCGCCGTGGCGTCGGCGCTGGCCGCACTGCCGCCGGTCACGCACGTCGCCTACGCCGCGGTGCGCGAGCAGCCGCGGCTGGTCGAAGGCTGGACCCGCAGCGACCACGTCGACGACAACGCGCGCATGCTGCAGCACATGCTGCAGGCGCTGCGCACGCCGGCGCACCGCGCCGCGCTGCGCCACGTCACGATCCTGCAAGGCCCCAAGGCCTACGGCGCGCACGCCGGGCCGCTGCCGGTGCCGGCGCGCGAGGGCGTGCACGAGCGCCGCGACCTGCCCAACTTCTACTGGGCGCAGGAGGACGTGCTGCGGGCGCAGCAGGCCGGCCAGGCCTGGCGCTGGACGATCTTCCGCCCGGTGATGGTGGTGGGCGAGGCGGTCGGCGCGTCGATGAACCTGCTGGCCACGCTGGGCGTGTACGCGGCGCTGGCGGCGGAGCAGGGCACCGAGCTGGCCTATCCTGGCACGCCGGGGCTGGTGAAGCAGCCCACCGACGTCGACCTGCTGGCCCGCGCGATCGACTGGGCCGGCCGCAGCCCGGCGGCCGCCGACGAGACCTTCAACATCGACAACGGCGAGCTGTGCAGCGTGGACGGCGCCTGGCCGGCGATCTGCGCCGCCTTCGGCGTGCGACCGGGGGGCGTGCGGCCGACCTGCCTGGCCGACGAATTGAGCGGACGCGAGGCCGACTGGGACCGCATCCGCGCCGCGCACGGCCTGCGCGCGCCGGACTTGCCGCGCTTCCTGGGCAGCTCGCCGCAACTGGCCGACTTCTCGCTCGGCAGCGGGCCGGCCGGCCTGCGCAGCCCGGTGATCCTGTCGGCCGTCAAGCTCCGGCGCGCCGGCTTCCACGACGTGCTGGACGCCGACACGATGTGGCGCCAATGGATCGCGCGCTACCAGGCGCATGGCCTGCTGCCGCGCCCGCGCGATACAACGCTCACCGGAGGAACGACATGAAGCTGATCGCCGAAGGCCTGCGCTTTCCCGAAGGGCCGATCTGGCTGCCCGACGGCTCGCTGCTGGTGGTGGAGATCCGCGGCCGCTGCCTGACGCGCATCCGGGCCGACGGCCGGCGCGAGGTCGTCGCCGAGCTCGGCGGCGGCCCGAACGGCGCCGCGATCGGCCCCGACGGCGCCTGCTACGTCTGCAACAACGGCGGCTTCGAGTGGCACGACAGGCCCGACGGCAGCGCGCACCCGGGGCTGCAGCCGGCCGACTACAGCGGCGGCCGCATCGAGCGCGTGGACCTGAAGACCGGCGCCGTGCAGGTGCTGTACACGCACAGCGACCGGGGGCCGCTGAAGGGGCCGAACGACCTCGTGTTCGACGCCGACGGCGGCTTCTGGTTCAGCGACGTCGGCAAGCGCCGCGCGCGCGACGGCGACCACGGCGGCGTCTACTACGCGCGCATCGACGGCAGCGGCTGCCGCGAAATGCTGTTCCCGCTGACCACGCCCAACGGCGTCGGCCTGTCGCCCGACGGCCGTCGGCTCTACGTCGCCGAGACGACGACCGGGCGGCTGTGGGCCTTTCCCATCGTCGAGCCGGGTCGCCTCGGCCGCGACCCCGCGTCGCCGGCGGCGCACGGCGGCACGCTGGTCGCCGGCGTCGGCGGCTACCAGATGTTCGATTCGCTCGCGGTCGAGGCCGACGGCACGGTCTGCGTCGCCACGCTGTTCAACGGCGGCATCACCGTCGTCGCGCCCGACGGCAGCCGTGTGCAGCATCTGCCGCTGCCCGACCGCTTCACCACCAACCTGTGCTTCGGCGGCGCCGGCCGCCGCACCGCCTACGTCACCTTGTCGTCCACCGGCCGCCTGGTGGCGCTGGACTGGCCGCGCGCCGGCCTGGCGCCCGCCTTCGACGACCGCGCACTTTGAAAGGAACGCACCATGTACATGCCGCCCGGCACCCGACTGAAGCTCGATCCCCAGGACGAATACACGCACACGCCCGAAGCCGCGGGCAACTACAACGAGAGCATGTACTTCAACGCCTTCGACAGCGCGCGCGGCATCGGGCTGTGGGTGCGCATCGGCAACCGGCCCAACGAAGGCCATGCGGAGATGAGCGCTTGCGTCTACCTGCCCGACGGCCGCGTCGGCTTCATGTTCGGCCGGCCGAAGATCGAGCACAACCGCGAGATGGCGGCGGCCGGCATGCGCTTCGAGGTCGTCGAGCCGTTCAAGCGCCTGTGCGTCACGTACGCCGGCGAGCTGCTGCTGATGGACGACCCGATGGCGATGGCCGACCCCAGCAGCGCGTTCAAGCGCTTCCCGAAGAAGCCGGCGACGATCGCGCTGGACTTCGAAGGCGTGTCGCCGATGCACGGCGGCGAGATCGTCAACCTCGACGGCACGCCCTGGGCGCTGGACCCCGAGCAGGCCGTCTACCGCGGCCACACCGAGCAGAACATGGCGGTCGAGGGCTTCGTCGAGATCGACGGCACGCGATACGAGCTGCGCAACGGCACCGGCTACCGCGACAAGTCCTGGGGCCCGCGGCACTGGCACAGCTTCAGCTGGTACAAGTGGCTGCCGGTGACCTTCAGCCGCGATTTCGGCGTGCTGCTGTCGATCAAGCCCGTCGGCGGCAAGGCGCTGCCGGTCAGCGGCAACGTGCTGCGCAACGGCGTCTACGAGCCGGTGCTCGACGGCCGCATCGAGACCGACTACGACGCGCAGTACGTGCCGCGCGCGCTGACGGCCTGGGTCAAGACGGCGCAGGGCGAGTACACGATCACCGGCCGCGTGCTGACCACGGTGCCGCTGCGGCACAAGCTGCGCGGCGCCGTCGACTTCAGCCGTTACACGCGCATCACCGAGAGCATCAGCGAATACCGCTGCGGCGAGCTGCGCGTGCTGGGCATGACCGAGTACTGCGACGTGATGACCGACGGCGTGCCGCTGTCGGTCAGCGAGCAGAAGGCGGCAGCATGAATCCGACGGAGACCTTGCGCGTCGAATTCGCCGATGGCATCACCACCGTCACGCTGGACCGCCCGGACGCGAAGAACGCCTTGTCGGCGCAGATGGCCGAGGAGCTGACGGCGACGCTCGACGCGCTGCGCGCCGACGAATCGGTGCGCGCCGTCGTGCTGACCGGCGCCGGCGGCGACTTCTGCGCCGGCGGCGACGTCAAGGGCATGGGCAGCGCCGGGCCGCGCAGCCCCGAGCAGCGCCGCGCCGCGATGGCGCGCTACCGCGCGCTGACGCTGGCGCTGCTGGGCTTCGACAAGCCGCTGGTCGCCGCGCTGGACGGCGTGGCCTACGGCGCCGGCATCAGCATCGCGCTGGCGGCCGACCTCGTGCTCGTCAGCACGCGCGTGCGCTGCGCGCTGGTCTTCCACCGCATCGGCCTCGTGCCCGACTGCGGCGCCTGGTACACGCTGCCGCGCATCGTCGGCCTGCAGCGCGCGAAGGAGCTGATCTACTCGGCGCGCGAGTTCGGCGCCGACGAGGCGCTACGCCTGGGCCTGGCGCTCGAAGTGCTGGCGCCCGTTGCCCTGCTGTCGCGCGCGCAGGCGCTGGCGCGCAGCCTGGGCGACGGCCCGGCGCTGGCGTTCGGCCTGTCCAAGCAGGCGCTGAACGCCTCGCTGCAAAGCGAGCTGACGACCATGCTCGACCTCGAAGCGGCGGCGCAGGCCCTCGCCGGGTCCAGCGACTACGCCGCCGACGCGGTGCGCCGCTTCGCCGCGCGCGAGCCGGCGCGCTTGCAGTGGCCGGCGGCTTCCTCTTCATCGCAGAAACCATGATCGACTACGACAAGACCAAAGCCTGGCGCAGCGCCGACGTGCGCCACGCCTACACCGCGCGCGACACCATCCTCTATGCGCTGGGCCTGGGCGCCGGGCAGCAGCCCACCGACGCCGCCGAGCTGCGCCTGACCTACGAGAAGGACCTGGTCGCGCTGCCGACGATGGCCGCGGTGCTGGCCTCGCCGGGCTTCTGGATGCGCGACCGGCCGGAGCTGGGCATCGACTTCGTCAAGCTCGTGCACGGCGAGCAGTCGGTGACGATCCACCAGCCGCTGCCGGCGGCCGGCACGCTGATCGGCAGGAGCCGCGTCACGCGCATCGTCGACAAGGGCGAAGGCAAGGGCGCTGTGATGTCGGTGGAGAAGCTGCTGACCGACGAAGCGAGCGGCACGCTGGTCGCGACCTCGGAGCAGACGCTGTTCTTGCGCGGCGACGGCGGCTTCTCGAAGCACGGCGGCGGCGACGAGGCCGCGCCGCCGCCGCCGGCGATGCCCGAGACCGCGCCCGAGGTCGCGCTCGAGCTGCCGACGCGGCCGGAGGCCGCGCTGATCTACCGCCTGTCCGGCGACATCAACCCGCTGCACGCGGACCCCGCGTTCGCCGCGAAGGCCGGCTTCCCGCGGCCCATCCTGCACGGGCTGGCGACCTACGGCGTGGCCTGCCGCGGCATCGTCAAGGCTTTCTGCGGCGACGACCCCGCGCGCCTGAAGCGCTTCCGCGCGCGGCTGACCTCGCCGGTGTTCCCGGGCGAGACGCTGCGCGTCGAGGCCTGGCGCAGCGGCGAGCACGAAGCCGCCTTCCGCTGCCGCGTCGTCGAGCGCAACCTCGTCGTGCTGGCCAACGGGCAGGCGCTGTGGTAAGCGCCCCTAGGCCGGCCGGGGCCGGCCGTCCCCCGAGGGGATCAAGCAAAGTGGCAAAGCCACATTTGCTTGAGAACACGATGCAGGCCTGGCGCGTCGAGCAGATCACCGATCCGCCCACGCTGGTGCGGCGCGAGATCGAGGTGCCGGCGCCGGCGCCCGATCAATACCTGGTGAAGGTCGAAGCCGCCGGCGTCGCCTTCGGCGACACGCTGATCGTGCGCGGCAAGTACCAGGTCAAGCCGCCGCTGCCGTTCACGCCGGGCTCCGACGTCGTCGGCCGCATCGTCGGCGGCGAGCGTGACGGCTTGCGCGTTGCCAGCTCCACCGCACGCCAGGGCGGCTTCGCCGAGTACGTGCCGGTGCCGCGCGGCGAGGTGGTGGCCATCGGCGACCAGACGCCGGCCGGCGCCGCGCTCGCCTTGCGCAGCAACTTTCCCACCTCGCTGTACGCGCTGCGCCATGCGGCGAAGCTGCAGCGCGGCGAGACGCTGCTGGTGCACGCCGCGGCCGGCGGCGTCGGCAGCGCGGCGCTGCTGCTGGGCCAGCGCATCGGCGCGCGCGTGATCGCTACCGCCGGCGGGCCGGAGAAGGCGCAGCTCTGCCGCGAGCTGGGCGCCGACGCGGTCGTCGACTACCGCGCCGGCGACTGGGTCGACGCGGTGCGCGCCCTCGCGCCCGACGGCGTCGACGTGATCTACGACCCGGTGGGCGGCGACACCGGCGCGCAGAGCCTGCGCGTGCTGGCCTTCGGCGCGCGCTACCTCGTCGTCGGCTTCGCCGGCGGCACGCTGACGCAGTTGCCGGCCAACCGGCTGCTGCTGCACAACGCCAGCGCCGTCGGCGTGCTGTGGGGCGAGGTGCGCAAGCGCGACCCGGCGCTGTCGGCGGCGCTGACGGCCGAGATCTACGACGCCTTCCGCGACGGCGCGCTGCGCCCGCCGCCCGGCCGCGGCTACGCCTTCGACGAGCTGCCGCAGGCGCTGGCGGCGCTGGAAGGGCGCTCGACGGTGGGCAAGGTCTGGATCGAAATGCCGGCCGGGTGAACGAGGTGACGACGATGCGCGTCTTCGAAGGTCTGAAGGTCATCGACGCCGCCGGCTTCATCGCCGCACCGGCGGCGGCCACCATCCTGTCGGACTTCGGCGCCGACGTGATCAAGATCGAGCCGCCGGGCGAGGGCGACGCCTTCCGCAAGGTCTACCGGGTGCCCAACCTCGCGGTGTCGGAGCACAACTACCTGTGGATGCAGGTTTGCCGCAACCGCCGCGCGCTGGCGCTGGACCTGAAGACGGCCGACGGCCAGGCCGTGCTGCACCGCCTGGTGCGCGGCGCCGACGTGTTGATCACGAATTACCCGTTACCTCAACGGCCAAAGCTCTGCCTCGCCTGGGAGCAGATCGAGCCCTTGAACCCGCGGCTGGTCTACGCCTCGCTCACCGGCTACGGCGAGACCGGGCCCGAAGCGCACAAGCCCGGCTACGACGCCACCACGTACTGGGCGCGCAGCGGGCTGGCCGACCTCGTGCGGCCGGACCCCGACGGCCCGCCGGCCAATCCCGCCAACGGCCTGGGGGACCAGCCCAGCGGCGGCATGCTGTTCGGCGCCATCGTCACGGCCCTCTATCGGCGCGAGCGCACCGGCCATGGCGGCTGGGTCGGCAGCTCGCTGCTGGCCAACGGCGCCTGGGCCAACGCGATGTCGATCCAGGCCGCGCTGGTCGGTGGCGAGGTCGTCTACCGCCAGCCGCGCACGCGGCCGCGCAACGCGCTGCAGAACTACTACCGCTGCCGCGACGGGCGCTGGTTCCTGCTGAGCCTGATCGCCGAAGAGAAGCTGTGGCCCGGCTTCGCCCAACTGGTGGGCATAGCCGGCGCGCTGGGCGATCCGCGCTTCGCGACGCTGCCCGAGCGCCGCCGCCACGCGGCCGATCTCGCGGCCGAGCTGGACCGCGCCTTCGCCGCGCGCGACAGCGCCGAATGGCAGGCGCTGTTCGAAGCCGCCGGCCAGACCGTCGGCGTCGTCGCGCGCACCGCCGACGTGCCGGACGACGCGCAGATGCGCCACATCGGCGCGCTCGTGCCCGGCGACGGCATCCCCGGCAGCGGGCTCACGGTCGACAGCCCGCTGCAGATCGGCGGCGAGGACAAGGTGCGCCCGCGCCCGGCGCCGGCCCTCGGCCAGCACAGCGACGAGATCCTGCGCGAGGCCGGCTGCAGCGACGACGAGATCGCGGCGCTGCGCGCGCGCGGCATCGTGGGTTGAAGCCAACGTTGGAACTGAACATGCCATCTGCCGAGAACCCCGACGACGTCGTCCAACTGCGCCGCGAAGGCGAGCACGTCGCCGTCGTCACGCTGAACCGCCCGCATGCGCGCAACGCCGTCAGCCGTGGGCTTGCTCAAGGCCTGGACCGCGCGGTCAAGGCCGTCGAGGCGGACGATGCCGTGCGCGTCGCGGTGCTGACCGGCAACGGCCCCGCGTTCTGCGCCGGCGCCGACCTGAAGGAACTGGCCGCCGGCGATGCGCCGCTGGCGCGCAGCACGCCCGACGGCGGCTTCGCCGGCTTCGTGTTCGCGCCGCGCCGCAAGCCCTGGATCGCCGCGGTCAACGGCCCCGCGGTCGCCGGCGGCTTCGAGATCGTGCTGGCCTGCGACCTGGCGGTGGCGTCCAGCATCGCGGTATTCGGGCTGCCGGAGGTGAAGCGCGGGCTCTCGGCCACCGCCGGCGGCGTCTTCCGCCTGCCGCGGCGGCTGCCGATGGGCGTGGCGCTGGAGATGATCGCCACCGGCGACCCGATCGACGCCGCGCGCGCCGAGCGGCTGGGCTTGGTCGGCCGCGTCGTTGCGCCCGAGCAGGTGCTGCCCGAGGCGCTGGCGCTGGCCGCGCGCATCGCCGCCAATGCGCCGCGCGCCGTCGAATGGAGCCTGGAACTCGCGCGCGAGGCGCTGGATTTCGAGGAGGCCGAGCTGCGCCGCCGCGCGGACGCGGTGACGCAGCGCATCCTGGGCACCGAGGATGCGCGCGAAGGCCCTCGCGCCTTCGCCGAGCACCGCGCGCCGAAGTGGACAGGAGCTTGACGACATGACGACAGAACTGCGCATCCTGGCCGAAGGCCTGGGCTTCCCCGAAGGGCCGGTGCCGCTGGAAGACGGCTCGGTGGCTTATGTCGAAATCTCGAACGGCCGCATCGGCCGCTGGTATCCGGACGGCCGCGTCGAGACCGTCGCGACGCCCGGTGGCGGCCCCAACGGCGCCGCGCTCGGTCCCGACGGCGCGCTCGTCGTCTGCAACAACGGTGGCCTGAAGTGGCACCAGGACGCCGATGGCGGCCGTTATCCGCACGGCCGGCCGGCCGACTGGTCGGGCGGGCGCATCGAGCGCATCGACCTCGCCACCGGCCAGGTCGAGCGCCTGTACGAGCGCAGCGAGCACGGCCCGCTGTCGGGCCCCAACGACCTCGTGTTCGACGGCCACGGCGGCTTCTGGTTCACCGACCTCGGCGAGCTGGGCGAGACCCATCTGCAGCGCGGCGCCGTCTACTACGCGCGCGCCGACGGCTCGCTGATCCGCCGCGCGGTCTACCCGCTGCTGACGCCCAACGGCATCGGCCTGTCGCCCGACGGCCGCACGCTGTACGTCGCCGAGACCGCCACCGCAAGGCTGTGGGCCTTCGACGTCGCCGGCCCCGGCGCACTGAAACTGCGCGCCTGGCCCAGCAACACGCCCGGTCGCATGCTGCACGCGTCGAGCTTCTACGCGATCTACGACTCGCTGGCGGTGGAAGCCGGCGGCAACGTCTGCGTCGCCACCTGTGCGATGCCGGGGCTGGCCGGCATCACGGTGATCGCGCCCGAAGGTGGCGTGGTCGAGCACGTGCCGATGCCCGACCGCTCGACGACCAACATCGCGTTCGGCCGCGCCGGCCGCGGCGATGCAAGCACCGCCTACGTCACGCTGTCGCGCACCGGGCGGCTGGCGGCACTCACGTGGCCGCGGCCGGGGCTGGCGCTAGCGGTCTGAACTGGCCTGAGGAGACAACGGCGGCGTGACGGCGCTCCGCATCCCCTGGGCGCGCTGGTTCCCGGCGCTGGCCGAGCGCAACGTGCGCCTGTACATGCTGGGCCAGTCGGTGTCCATCCTCGGCACCTGGGTGCTGGACATCCTGCTCAACCTCGTGCTGTGGGAAGGCACGCGCTCGCCGGCGCTGCTGGGCACGCTGAATTTCCTGCTCTACATGCCGGGGCTGGTGATCACGCCGCTGTTCGCCGCGGGGCTGTCGGCCGCCAACGCGCGCCGGCGCACGATGGGCGTGCTGGCGGGCGGCCTCGCGGTGGCCGCGGCGCTGGCAGCCTGCAGCGCCGCGGGCCGGCTGACGGTGCCTGCGATCATGGCGTTAGCCATCGCGCGCGGCGTGCTCAACGGCATGGAGCAGCCGGCGCGGCAGATGCTGCTGGCCAGCTCGGTGCCGTCGCCGGCGCACATCGGCGGCGCGGTCGCGCTGAACACGCTGGTCTTCCAGGTCGCGCGCATGGCGGGGCCGGCGCTGGCGGCGCTGCTGTTCGCCGGCGTCGGCGCGGCCTGGGGCTTCGCGTTCAGCGCGCTGGCGATCGTCGTGATGATGGCTTGCGTGCTGCGCGTGCGGCCCGCGGCCATCGCCGACCCAACGGCCGGACAGCCGGCCGGCGACGCGGCGCCGCGAGGCGGCCTGCGCGGCGCCTTGAGCTTCGTGCGCGCCGACCGCTTCGGCAGCCTGTTCCTGCCGGTCATCGTCTGCATGGCGGCCTGCACCGGCGGCTACCAGAGCCTGGTGCCGGTGCTGGCCGACCGCGTGTTCGGCAACACCGCGCGCTGGACCAGCCTCTTCTTCGCCGCCGCCGGCGCCGGTGCCTTGAGTGCGGCGCTGATCTTCTCGACGACCTGGGCCACCGCGGCGCAGCGCCGGCTGCCGGTGCCCGTGCCTTGGCTGGTGGCGCTGGCGCTGCTGGGCCTGGGGTTCAGCCGTTCCGCGCCGGCCAGCCTGCTGTGCTTCGGCGTCATCGGTTTCGGGATGACGGCGCTCACCGTCGGCACCACCGCGACGCTGCACCGCCACGTGCCGCCGGACGCGCGCAACGGGCTGATCGCGCTGATGCTGGTGGCCTTCAACGGCGTGGTCGCGCTGGCGCAGATGCCCGCCGGGCTGCTGGCTGCGCGTTTCGGCGTGCAGGGCGCGTTCCGTGTCATGGGCGGCGCGATGCTGGGCGCGATGCTGCTGCTGTTTGCCGCGCGCTGGCGGCGGCTGGGGCGCATCGAGACCGACGCCGAGCGGCTGTAGGGCCCCCGGCCGGGAAAGCCCCCACTTGCCGGGGCCGGATCGGTGCTGTAAAAAAGGTACAACCATTCAAGTACCGGGCCATTGATTGCCATGGAGTACCTCCGCCTCGAGCACCCCGAAGCCCGCGTCGCCCTGGTCCGCATCGACCGGCCGGGCAAGCGCAATGCGCTGAGCGTCGCGCTGCGGCGCGAGCTGGTGCAGCTGCTGCAGGCGCTGGACGCCGACGCCGAGGTGCGCGCCATCGTGCTGGCCGGCGGCGCCGAGGTGTTCGCGTCCGGCGCCGATCTCGCCGAGATCGCCGACGCCGGCGCGGTGGAGATGGTGCTGCGCGACACCTTCAGCCTGTGGAGCGCGATCGGCCGCATCGGCACCCCGATGGTGGCCGCGGTGCGCGGGCAGGCGCTGGGCGGCGGCTTCGAGCTGGCGCTGCACGCCGACCTGATCGTCGCCGGCGAAGGCGCGCGCTTCGGGCTGCCGGAGATAAGGGTCGGGCTGATGCCCGGCGGCGGCGGCACGCAGCGGCTGCTGCGGCTGATCGGCCGCCAGCGCACGCTGCAATACCTGCTGACCGGCGACGTGATCGGCGCGCCGCAGGCGCTGGCCCTTGGCATCGTCAACAGTGTCGTGCCCGATGCCGAGGTCGAGCCCGCAGCCGTCGCGCTGGCCGCGCGCGTGGCCGCGATGCCACCGCTGGCGGTGCGCCAGATCCGCGAGGTGGTGGCCGCCGGCGCCGACTGCCCGCTGGACGCCGCGCTGCGCCTGGAGCACAAGGCGCTGCAGCTGCTGTGCGCCAGCGACGACAAGCGCGAAGGCATCCGCGCCTTCTTCGAACGCCGCGCGCCGCGCTACACGGGGCGCTGAACCCGTCATGGAGACGCACCACATGAGCCACTGCCCTGCCCGGGCCCGCCGGGCCTTCGCTGCCGCCGCGCTGCTGTTGACCGCCGCCATCGCCGGCGCGCAGGCGCCGGCGCCCGCCGACGGCGTGCGGCTGCTGGTCGGCTTCGCCGCCGGCGGCGGCACCGACGTCGCGGCGCGCCTCGTCGCCGAGCCGCTGAGCAAGAAGCTGGGCATGCCGGTGGTGGTGGACAACCGCCCGGGCGGCGGCGGCGTGGTCGCGATGGGCGAGCTCAAGCGCGCCGCGCCCGACGGCCGCACGCTGCTGATGAGTTCCACCGGCACGCTGGTGATGCTGCCGCACCTGCAGAAGGTGCCGTTCGACATCGACAAGGACGTGGGCTACGTCGGCACCGTGGTGCAGTACCCGCTGGTCATCGTCGTGCCGGCCACGCTGGGGCCGAAGACGCTGCGCGAGTTCGTCGAGCACGCGCGGCAGCACCCGGGCAAGCTGTCGTATTCGTCGGCTGGCATCGGCACCGGCAACCACTTCGCGGCCGAGGTGCTGAAGAAGGAGACCGGCATCGACCTGACGCACGTGCCCTACAAGAGCGACGGCGCGGCGCTGCCCGACCTGATGGAAGGCCGCATCGCGATGCACGTGATCAACATCCAGGTGGCGCTGCAGCACATCCGCGCCGGCAAGCTGCTGGCGCTGGCCGTCACCGGCCCCAAGCGCGCGCCCGACCTGCCGAACGTGCCGACGGTGGCCGAGGCCGGCTACCCCGCGGTGGAGCAGGCGCCGTGGACCGCGGTGATCGGCCCCGGGGGCATGAGTGCCGAGCTGACGGCGCGGCTGTCGGCCGCGCTCAACGAGGTGCTGGCCGACCCCGAGCTGCGCCGCCGCTTCGCCGCCTTGGGCCAGGAGGTGGCGCCGCGCAGCCCGGCCGAGACGCGCAGCTTCGTCGCCGCCGAGAACGCGCGCTACAAGGCGATCGCGGCGGCGGCCAGGATGGCGACCGAATGAACGGGAGGCATGGCTTGAACAAACGGGTTATTTCAACGGTTGCGGCGCTGGCCGCCGCGCTGCTGCCGCTGGCACCGTCGCCGGCTTGGGCGCAAGCCGCATTCCCGGCGCGGCCGATCACGCTGGTCGTGCCGTTCACGGCGGGGTCGACCTCAGACATCAGCGCGCGCCTCGTCGCGCAGAAGATCGCCGGCCCGCTGGGCCAGCCGGTGGTGGTGGAGAACCGCCCCGGCGCCAACGGCCAGCTCGGCATGCAGGCGGTGGCGCGCGCCGCGCCCGACGGCCACACGCTGGTGGTCGGCAGCGTCTCGGCCACCGTGGTGCCTGCGGTGATCCAGAAGAGCGTGCCCTTCGACATCCTGAAGGACTTCGCGCCGGTGTCGATCATCGCCGGCACCACGCTGGTGCTGCTGGCCGCGAAGGACGCGCCCTACAACACCGTGGCCGATCTGGTCGCTGCGGCCAAGAAGGCGCCGGGCACGATGAGCTACGCCAACTCGGCGGGGCTGTACCGCGTCTCGATGGAGGCGCTGAACCTGCAGGCCGGCATCGACCTCGCGCCGATCGCCTACAAAGGCCCGGCGGAAGCCGCCAACGACCTGATCGGCGGGCGCCTGAGCGTCGCGCCCGATTCGCTGGGCTCGGCGACGCGGCTGATCCAGGCCGGCCGCACCAAGGCGCTGGCGGTGCTGAGCGGCCGCCGTTCCGGCGCGCTGCCCGAGGTGCCGACGATGCAGGAGCTGGGCTACAAGGACTTCGACTTCAACGGCTGGATCAGCATCCTCGCGCCCGCCGGCACGCCGCCGGCCGTGCTGCAGCGGCTGCACGAGGAGATCGCCAAGGCCGTGGCCGCCGACGACGTGCGCCAGCAGTACCTGAACGTCGCGCTGGACCCGGTGACGATGGGGCCGAAGGAGTACCGCGAGCTGCTGGAGCGCGAGATCGCCAAGTACCAGCGCATCGCGCGCGACGCGCGCATCGAGAAGCAATAACGGGCGAAGCGGG
The DNA here is from genome assembly GCA_047602205.1 of Rubrivivax sp. GTDB lineage: Bacteria > Pseudomonadota > Gammaproteobacteria > Burkholderiales > Burkholderiaceae_C > Rubrivivax. The sequence continues at coordinate 5,209,084 of JASGHX010000001.1, forward strand.
CGGTGGCGGCCGACCTCGATGCGCTGCGTGCGCTGCGCCTGGTGGCGCGGCAGACGCTGACGCCGCGCGACGCGATGCTGTACGCGCTGGGCGTGGGCCTGGGCGCCGACCCGCTGGACGAGGCGCAGCTGCGCTTCGTCTACGAGGACGGCCTGCAGGCGCTGCCGACGCTGGCGATCACGCTGACCTATCCGGACCTGCTGGCCGCCTACGTGCGCGCCGGCGCCGAAGCGGCGCGCGTGCTGCACGGCGAGCAGCAGTTCCAGCTCCACGGCCCGCTGCCGACCGGCGCCGAGCTGGAAGGCGAGACCCGCGTGCTGGGCCTGGTCGACAAGGGCCCGGGCCGCGGGCTGCTGGTCTACAACCGCACCGAGGTGCGCGATGTGGATCGCGGCCGCGCAGTCGCGACGCTGACGTCCAGCAGCTTCCTGCTCGATGAAGGCGGGCGCGGCGGCGACGCCTTCACGTCGCCGATCGAATTGCCGCCGTTGCCGGCGCGCGCACCGGACGCGGTCTGCGACCTGCCCACGCTGCCGCAGGCGGCGCTGATCTACCGCCTGTCCGGCGACTGGAACCCGCTGCACGCGCTGCCGCGGGTCGCGCGCGCCGCCGGCCACCCGCGGCCCTTGTTGCACGGCCGCTGCAGCTACGGTGTCGCCGGCCACGCGATCCTGCGCACGATCGGCTACGACGCCGCGCGCCTGACCGGCATGGCCGCGCGCTTCACCGCGCCGGTCTACCCCGGCGAGACGCTGCGCACCGACATCTGGCACGGCGGGGGCAGCGATGTGCGGTTCCGCACCCGCGTCGTCGGGCGCGACGCGGTGGCGCTGGACCGCGGCGTCGCGACGCTGGCCTGAGGCCGATCTTCACTGGAGGCATGCGCATGAACGCTCGTCTGCTTTCTTGGCTGGCCTTGGCCTTCGGCATGGCCGGCGCCGCTGCGCCGGCCGCGGCGCAGGACTGGCCCGCGGCGCGGCCGATCCGCATCGTCGTCGCCTATCCGCCCGGCGGCTCCACCGACCTGATGGCGCGGCTGCTGGCGCAGAAGCTGGGGCCGGCGCTGCAGCAGTCGGTGGTGGTGGAGAACCGGCCCGGCGCCGCCGGCCAGATCGGCACTGCGCAGGTCGCCAAGGCCGACCCCGACGGCTACACGCTGCTGTTCACCAACGCCGGGCCGGGCGCGGTCGGCTACGGGCTGCTGAAGGCGCCCACCTACCACCCGGTGCGCGACTTCGCGCCGGTGGCGACGATGGCCAACATGCCGCTGGTGCTGGCGGTGGGCGGCGGCAGCCCTTACCGCAGCGTGGCCGACCTGGTGGCCGCGGCCAAGGCGCAGCCGGGGCGGCTGAACTACGCCTCCACCGGCAACGGCTCGGTCAGCCACATCGCCACCGAGCTGTTCTCCACGCTGGCCGGTATCCAGCTCACGCACGTGCCCTACAAGGGCGGCGCGCAGACCGCGCCGGCGGTGATGACCGGCGAGGTCGCGTTCTTCTTCTCGGTGCCGTCGGACATCTTTCCGCACGTGCCGGGCGGCAAGATGCGCGCGCTGGCGATCGCCAGTGCCCGCCGCACCGCGCTGGCGCCCGAGCTGCCGACGATGGCCGAGGCCGGCGTCAAGGGCTTCGAGGTCGACCTCTGGTACGGCTTGCTAGCGCCGCGCGGCACGCCGCGAGCGGTGGTCGAGCGGTTGAACCGCGAGACCCGCGCCGCGCTGCAGCAGCCGGACGTGCACGAGCGCATCACCGCGCTGGCCTCGGTGCCCTTGTCGCTGTCGCCCGACGAGTTCGCGGCCGCGATCGCCAGTGACGTCGAGAAGTGGACCGGCGTCATCAAGGACAACCGCATCAGCGCGGACTGAAGACATGCTGAGCGTCGACACCCTCGCCGAGCTGGCCGCGCATGTCGGGCGCGACGTCGGCTGCAGCGGCTGGATCACCATCGAACAGGCGCTGATCGACCGCTTCGCCGACGTCACCGGCGACCGCAACTGGTATCACGTGGACCGCGAGCGCGCGGCGCGCGAGCTGCCCGGCGGGCTGCCGATCGCGCACGGGCTGCTGACGCTGTCGCTGGTGCCGGGGCTGGCGGCGCAGATCGTCGAGGTGCGCCGCCACGGCCGCGCCTTCAACTACGGCTTCGACCGCGTGCGCTTCCCGCAGCCGGTGGCCGCCGGCGACCGCGTGCGCCTTCACATGCACGTGCTGGCCGCCGACGCGGTGCCCGGCGGCACGATGCTCAAGCGCCGCTACACGATGGAGCGCGAAGGCGCGGCCAAGCCGGCGATGGTGGCCGAGATGCTGAGCCTGATCGTCCACTGAAACTTTGTCATAACCCGTTATCTGGAACCATGACCGAAACCCCCGCCACCGGCCCGCTGTCCGGCATCCGCGTGCTGGACTTCACCAGCATGATGGCCGGCCCCTACGCCACGCGCTACCTGGCCGACCTGGGCGCCGAGGTCATCAAGATCGAGGCGCCCGAGGGCGACTACATCCGCCAGCGCGAGCCGATGCGCGACGGCTGCAGCGCCTACTTCGGCCACTTGAACGCCGGCAAGCGCAGCGTCTGCCTGGACTTGAAGGACGCCGCCTCGGTGGCCGCGGTGAAGGCGATGGTGTCCAAGGCCGACGTGGTGGTGGAGAACTTCCGCCCCGGCGCGATGGCGCGGCTGGGCCTGGACTACGCGGCGCTGGCGGCCCTCAACCCGCGGCTGGTGTACTGCTCGATCTCGGGCTTCGGCCAGACCGGGCCCGACGCGGCGCGGCCGGCCTATGCGCAGATCGTGCAGGCAGCCTCGGGCTACGAGCTGGCCTTTGCCGGCTACCAGGGCACGGGCGAGGGCGGGGACGGGCGTCCGGCCAACACCGCGATCTTCATCGCCGACGTGCTGGGCGCGCTCTACGCCTGCAACGGCGTGCTGGCCGCGCTGCAGCAGCGGCACGCCAGCGGCCGCGGCCAGCACGTGGACGCGACGCTGATCGAGGGCATGCTCAACCTGATGCCTTACGAGGTGCAGGAGGCGCAGTTCCCGGCGAAGAAGCGGCGCCCGGTCTACCCGCCGTTCAAGGCCGCCGACGGCTGGCTGATGATCGCCGCGGTGAACCCGCGCAACTTCGAGGCGCTGCTGGACGCGATCGGCGTGCCCGGCTGGCGCGACGACCCGATGTTCGCCACCGACCGCGGCCGCCAGCAGCACTGGGACGCGGTGATGGCGCGCGTCGAGGCCTGGACCTCGCAGCGCCCGCGCGCCGAATGCGAGCGCGTGATCGGCGGCGTCGGCGTGCCGATCACCGCCTATCGCAGCGTGCGCGAGGCGCTGGCCGGCGAGCAGCTGCAGCACCGTGGCGCGCTCGCCACCGTCAGCGACGCCGCCGGCGACTACCGCGTGCCGAACCTGCCATTCAGCCTGTCGGCCGGCCGCGTGGCCGTGGGCGCGCACGTGCCGGCGCTGGGCGAGCACGGCGAAGCCGTGCTGCGCGAACTGGCCGGCCTGGACGGCGAAGCGCTGCAGGCGGTGCTGGCGCGCGGGCGGCGGCGCTGATCGGGCGCGCCCGCACGGCCCTTTGCCGCGCGGCCGGCAGCGACCGTCAGGGCTTGATGTCCGCCTTGCTGACCACCGGCCCCCACTGCGCGATCTCGTCGCGGATCAGCTTCTCGAACTCCTGCGGCGTGCTGCTGCGCGCTTCGACGTTGCGGTCGGCGAAGAGTTTGCGCACCTCCGGCAGCGCGACGGCCTTGACGATGGCCGCTTGCATGCGCGCCGCGATGTCGTCGGGCAAGCCCTTGGGCGCCAGCACGCCGAACCAGGCCACGCTGCGGAAGCCGGGCACGTCCTCGGCGATGGCCGGCACGCCGGGCAGCACGTCGGTGCGCTTGGGCGTGCCTACCGCGAGGTAGCGGATGCGGCCGGCCTGCACCATGCTGGCGCCGTCCAGCCCGGTGACGAAGGCCGCGTGCAGCTGGCCGCCGGCGAACGCGGTAACCATCGGCGCGCCGCCGTTGTAGGGGATGTGCTGCATCTTCAGTCCGGCCAGCTCGTTGAAGTGCTCGCCGGTCAGGTGCGAGATCGAGCCCACGCCCACCGAGCCGAAGTTCAGCGCCTGCCCCTGCGTGCGCGCATAGGCGATGAAGTCCTTCAGCGTCTTGTGCGGGCTCTCGGCCGGCACGGCCAGGATCATCGGCACGATGGCCACGGTGGACAGCGGCCGCAGGTCCTTCAGCGAGTCGTAGGGCAGCTTGCGGATCAGCCCGGCCAGCGCGTTGGGGCCGCTGTTGCCGAAGGCGAAGGTGTAGCCGTCGGGCGGCGCCTTGGCCACCGCGTCGGTGCCCAGCGTGCCGCCGGCGCCGGCCTTGTTCTCGATGACCACCGGCTGGCCCAGCGTCTCGCCCAGCGAGTTCTGGATCGCGCGCGCGAGCTGGTCGGTGGAGCCGCCGGCCGGGTAGGGCACGACGATGCGGATCGGCTTGGACGGCCAAGCGTCCTGCGCGGCGACGGACAGCGGCAGGGCGGCGGCGACGGCCAGGGCAAGCAGGGAGCGGCGGGTGGCGTGCGGCATGGGGTGATGACCGGGAGCTGGAATTGATCTATGGTATAAAGGATCAACCAATGTCACCATCGTGATAACCCGATCTAGATCAAGTCGGCCAGGCCGGCCGGGGCGCCCGGGGCGGGCGCGATGAGCGCCGCCGCTGCCGCCGGCCCCGCGCTGCTGGGCCACTTCAACGCGATCACGCCGCAGCGTGCGTTCGAGGAGATCGCCGACCAGATCCGCGCGCTGGTGGCCAAGGGGCAGCTGCGCCCCGGCGACCGGCTGCCGCCCGAGCGCGAGCTGGCCGCCGCCTTCCAGGTCAGCCGCAACACGCTGCGCGAGGCACTGCGCGCGCTGGAGCTGGCGGGCATGATCGAGGCGCGCAAGGGCGCCGCCGGCGGCGCCTTCGTGCGGCCGGGCAGCCCGCAGGTGGTGGTGGGCGGCATGCGCGACCTCTATCACCTGGGTGCGATCACACCCGAGCACTTGACCGAGGCGCGCATCTGGCTCAGCGAGATGGTCGTGCGCGTGGTGTGCCAGCGGGCGGACGAGGCCGACTTCACAGCGCTGGAGGCCAACGTCGAGGCGATGCGCGCGGCCGACGCCGCTGGCGACTTCGACGAGCGCCAGCGTCTGAACCGCGAGTTCCACCTGATCCTGGCGCGCGCGACGCGCAACCCCATCGTCGCGATCACGATGGAAGGCGTGATGGCGGTGCTTGGCCAGTTCATCGCGCAGATCGGCCCCGGCAGCAACCCGTTCACGCTGCCCTCGCGCGAGCGTTTCCTGCGCCACCTGCGCGCGCGCGACGCCGACGCCGCGGTGGCCGAGATGACGCAGTTCCTGGAGCGGATGCAGCGCAGCTACCTGGCGCTGTGGCAGGCTCGATTGAAGAGTTAGTTCACAGCCGCCATTGCAGCAGCGTGTAGGGCGGCTCGGCGTCGTCGTGCGGCTCGAACACGCCTTCCACCTCGGCGCCGATCGCCACCGGCTGCTGCGGGTCGCCCAGCAGGTTGCCCAGCAAGCGCACGCCGCCGGCCTGCGGCAGTTCCACCAGCACCGCGAGATACGGCGCGGCGCCGGCCAGCGCGGGATGAGAGGAGTGCCAGACGCGCTCCCAGCTGAAAATGCGTCCGCTGGGTTCGACCGGCAGCCACTCGGCATCGAAGCCGTGGCACTGGTGGCAGATCCATTCGGGGCCGAAGCGCCAGGTCGCGCAGCGCGTGCAGCGCTGGATCAGCAGCCGGCCTTCGCGCAGGCCTTGCCAGAACGGCGCGGTCAGCGCGTCGCGCGTGTCGGGCGCCGGCAGCCCCGGCGGCAGGTAGGTGCTGTGTGCGGCCGTCACAGCGTGGCCTCCGATCCCAGCAGCAGGCTGCTGGCCGGCGTCACCATCGGCCCGCCGATCACCAGCGAGACATCGTGCCGCCTGGCCTGGCTGGTGGACTGGCCGCGCACCTGGCGCACCGCTTCGACGACCAGTTCCATGCCTTGCATGTAGCACTCCGCGAGGTTGCCGCCGCTGGTGTTGAACGGCAGCCGGCCGTCGGGCGCGATCAGGTTGTCCAGCGTCAGGAAGTCGTTCGCTTGCTCGGGCTTGAAGAAGCCGTGCTCGGCCAGCGCCATCACCACCGCGCCGGTGAAGTTCTCGTAGGCCTGCACGCTGCCGACGTCCGAGGGGCCGAGGCCGGCCATCGCATACAAGTCCTGCGCGATGCCGGTGTAGTTGGCGCTGGCATAAACCGGAGCGTTGTGCGGCTGCGCGCCCGAGCGGTGGTCGCCGCCGGCGGCCGCGGCCAGCAGATAGGCTGCCGGCTGCGCCAGGTCGCGCGCGCGCTCGGCCGGCACCAGCAGCACCGCGGCGGCGCCGTCGTTCTCCATGCAGCAGTCGTACAGCCGGAACGGCTCGACGATCCAGCGCGCGCTGTCGTAGCGCGCGGCGTCCAGCGGCTTGCCGTGCATCACCGCGCGCGGGTTGGTCTGCGCGTGATGATTGGATGCGAGTGCGATCGCCCGCAGCGCCTCCCGGCGAACACCGTGCTCGTGCAGGTAGCGCATCACGCGGAAAGCAAACTTCTGCGGCGGCGCGATCACGCCGTAGGGTACCTGCCACGCCATTTCGCCGGACAGCGCGTTCTCGCCCACCTGCTGGCCGAAGCGGCCGAACTGGCCTTGCGCCAGCCCGCGGTAGACCACCACGCAGCGGGCCATGCCGGCCGCGATGGCCGCGGCGCCGTTGGCCACCGTCGCGGCGCAGCCGCCGCCGCCGCCGCCCCATTGCATCGTGGCCGAGCGCAGCCGCTGCACGCCCAAGGCGGCGGCCAGGCGCGCGGGGTCGTTGCGGTCGTTGGCGTAGGACGCGAAGCCGTCGATCTCGTGCGCGTCGATGCCGGCGTCGGCGCAAGCCGCGAGGATGGCCTTGAGCACCAGCACGAACTCGGGGTCGGGCGACTGGCCGTGCTTGAAGTAGCGCGTCTCGCCGATGCCGGCCACGGCCACCCGGCCGCGCAAGGGGGCCTGCATCAGCCGCCGGCCTTGCCGGGCGCCGCGACGCGCTCGCCGAACACGCCGCTGGCCGCCAGCGCCGCGATGCGGGCGTCGTCATAACCCAGCACCTCATGCAACACGGCCTCGCTGTGCTGGCCGATGGTCGGTGCCGGCGTCGGGTCGGCCAGCGGCGTGCGCGCGTAGCGGATCGGCGAGCGCAGGTGCGGGATCTGGCCCACGGCCGGGTGCGGGATCCAGCTCACCATCTCGCGTGCGCGCGCCTCGGGCGAGCGCAGCGCGTCGCCGACGCTGCGCACCTCGCCGCAGGGGATCTGCGCGGCGCGCATGCGCTCCTGCCAATGACTCCAGGGCCGCGTCGCGAAGATTTCGTCCAGTGTGCGGAACAGCTCGTCCTGCCGCGCCAGGCGGCCGTTGCGGTCGGCCAGCACCGGGTCTTCCGCGAGGTCGGGGCGCTCCAGCACCTGCAGCGCCAGGCGGTTGAAGATGCGGTCGTTGCCGCAGTTGATGTAGAACGCACCGTCCTGCGCCTGGAACACGCCCGAGGGGCAGGTCTCGGTGCTGGTGTTGCCGTGGCGCTTGTGCACGAAGCCGGTCATCAGGTGCTGCATCGAGGCCCAGCCGGTCATCATCAGCGCGGTGTCGAACAGGCCCACTTCCAGGTACTGGCCCTCGCCTTGCCGTTCACGCGCGAACAGCGCGCCCAGCACCGCGTTGCCCACCATCATCGCGGTGGAGATGTCCATCACCGCGGCCGAGGCGCGCACGCCCTGGCGGTCGGGGTAGCCGTTCATCGCGACGAAGCCGCTCTCGGCCTGCGCGATGGGATCGAAGCCCAGGCGGTCGGCATACGGGCCTTCGCGGCCGTAGGCCGAGATCGCACAGAACACGATCTTCGGGTTCAGGCCGCGGCAGACCTCGTAGCCCAGGCCCAGGCGGTCCATCACGCCGGCGGAGAAGTTCTCGATCACCACGTCGGCGCCGGCGATCAGCTCGCGCGCGATCGCGATGCCTTCGGGCTTCTTCAGGTCCAGCGCCAGGCTGCGCTTGCCGCGGTTGGCCCAGAAGAAGGGCGCGCCCTGCGCCGGCAGCTCGGGCGGCACCGGCGGGTAGTAGCGCAGTTCGTCGCCGCGTGCCGGCGGCTCGATCTTGATGACCTCGGCGCCCATGTCGGCCAGCAGGCTGGTGGCCAGCGGGCCGGCGATGAAGTGCGTGAAGTCGATGACGCGGACGCCGCCCAGCACCGTGGGCGCGCCGCTGGGGCGGGGGCGGTAGGGCGGGAACTCGTCGCGCAGCGTGTCCAGGGCCAGGCTCATCAGCACCTCAGGGTTCGTAGCCGAAGCCGGCGCCGAGCTCGGCTTTCATGAAGGGGCCGCCCAGCTCGTTCCAGTTGCCGCCGGCGGGGATGGTCAGCGACACCGCGCGCAGCATCAGCGAATCGGGCCGCGTGGCCGACGCCGGCCGCTGGCCGTCCTTGGCCAGGCGGTGCACGGTGTCCAGCAGCAGGCGCCGCGTGCGCGCGATGCCGGTGTCGCTGGTGCCCAGGTGCTCCTTCGTGCGGTCGTAGATCGGCGCCACGCCCGATTGTGCGGCCGCGTCCTGGATCCACAGCCCCGGCAGGCCGGAGTTGTAGCTGCGCTGCAGCGCTTCATCGAAGCCGTAGGCGTTGCCGCGGTTGAACTTGCTCCAGTACCGGTGATAGGGCTCGGTCACCGGCCGCGGCTCGAACGAGCCGTCCGACGCATGGCCGGTCTCGCGCCCGCGGTGGCCGCTCTTGAAGAGCGCGCGCGTCTTCTCGTAGAAGGGCTGCGTGGGGTGGTACGAGAACATGATGCACAGCGTGTGCTCGTCGTCGATCGGCACCCAGGCGTGGCCGCTCAGCTCGGGGAACTGGCTGAACGGCGGCACCAGCGTGTAGAACGGCAGCAGGAACTGGTTGACGCGGATGTACTGTCGCTCGGCGTCGAGCTTGCGGCGCGACGCGATGCTGATGCCGGCTTCGTGCGTCACGCATTCGAACGTGGGCGCGAGGTCCTGCGCCTGCTTCCACTGGTTGATCACGCCGCCTTCGCCGGGGCGGCCGTGCAGGATCGCGGCATGCGCCGAATCGATCTCGCCTTCCAGCGCCTGCAGCCAGTTGCATTCCTGCACGCGGATCGAGATCGCCACCTGCTCCTCGGGCACCAGGTTCCATTCCAGCTCGGGCAGCGGCGGCGGGTCCGCTTCGGGCCCCAGGTAGGCCCAGAGGATGCCGTTGCGCTCGCGCACCGGGTAGGCGGTGATCTTCATGCGCGCGCACATCGGGCTGTTGGCCGGCTCGGCCGGCATCTCCTGGCAGCGGCCGTCGGTGCCGAACTTCCAGCCGTGGTAGACGCAGCGCAGGCCGTCGTCCTCGTTGCGGCCGAAGACCATCGGCGCGCCGCGGTGCGGGCAGGCGTGGTCCACCAGCCCCACGCGGCCGCTGCTGTCGCGGAAGGCCACCAGGTCCTCGCCCAGCAGCCGCACGCGCTGCGGCTGGCCGTCGCGCTGGACGTCGCCGGCGCGCAGGAACGGGATCCAGTGCAGCCGCATCAGGCGGCCCATCGGCGTGCCCGGGCCCACGCGGACCAGGGTCTCGTTGTCTTCATGGTTGAGCATCGCTCGCCTCGCGGGAAAGAAAGGTCGAATCCTGATTGGTTGAACCTTAGGACATTTTAGGGATTATGATCGGAGCGTCAAGCCGCCGTCCCCCGCCATGAGCACCGCCCCCATCCCCGTCGTCGTGCGCCAGATCCGCCTGGAGGCCGAGGACGTGCACTCGTTCGAGCTCGTCGCCGCCGACGGCGGTCCACTGCCGGGCTACGACGCCGGCGCGCACGTCGACCTCGATCTGCCGGGGCGGCTGCGGCGCAGCTATTCGCTGTACGGCGCGCCGGGTGCGGAAGGCTGCTGGCGCATCGCCGTCAAGCGCGAGGCGGCCGGCCGCGGCGCATCGGCCTGGCTGCACGACGGCGTGCGCGTCGGGCAGGTGCTGCAGGCCTTCGCGCCGGTGAACGACTTCGCGCTGGTGGAGGACGCGCCGCATTCGGTGTTCGTCGCCGGCGGCATCGGCATCACGCCGGTGCTGGCGATGATCGAGCGCTTCAGCGCGCTGGGCCGCCCGTGGCAACTGCACTACGTGGCGCGCACGCCGCGCCGCATGGCCTTCCGCGAGCGGCTGCTGCAACTCGCCGCGCACGGCGGCGGCCGCCTCGTGCTGCACTTCAGCGCCGAGGGCGGGCGGCCGGCGCTGGCGGAGATCGTGAAGGGCGCGCCGGCCGGTGCGCACCTGTACGCCTGCGGCCCCAACGCGATGCTGGACGCCTTCGCCGCCGCCGCGGCCGCCGCCGGCATCGAGCCCGGCCGCGTGCACGTCGAGCGCTTCGGCGCCGCCGCGGCGCCGGCCACCGACGGTGGCTTCGCGGTCGAGCTGGCGCGCGACGGCCGCCGCTTCGAGGTGCCGGCCGGCAAGTCGGTGCTGGACGTGCTGCTGGACCACGGCGTCGACGTGCCGTACTCGTGCATGCAAGGCATCTGCGGCAGCTGCCGCGTCGGCGTCAAGGCCGGCGAGCCCGAGCACCGCGACGACTGCCTCGGCGAAGCCGAGCGCGCCGGCGCGATGACCGTGTGCTGCTCGGGCTCGCGCTCGGCGCTGCTGGTGCTGGACCTCTGATCGCGGCCGCAGGGCCGCGCGGCGCGGCGCGGCGCTGCTCAGGCGCCTGCGGCGACCTGTCCCCGCGTCACGGTGAACACCGCCACCGCCTCGCGCAGCCGCTGCGCCTGCTGCTGCAGGCTGGCCGCGGCGGCCGCGGACTCTTCCACCAGCGCGGCGTTCTGCTGGGTCGACTGGTCGATGTCGACGACCGAGCGGCCGAGTTGCGCGACGCCTTCGGCCTGCTCGCCGCTGGCCGCGCTGATCTCGGCCATCAGCGTGGTCGCGCGGCCGATCGCGGCGACCACCTCCTGCATCGTCGCGCCGGCCTCGTCGACCAGCGCGGTGCCGCGGCCGACGCGCTCGACGCTGGTCGCGATCAGGTCCTTGATCTCGTGCGCCGCTGCGGCGGCGCGCTGCGCCAGCGCGCGCACCTCGCCGGCGACCACCGCGAAGCCGCGGCCCTGCTCGCCGGCGCGCGCCGCCTCCACCGCGGCGTTCAGCGCCAGGATGTTGGTCTGGAACGCGATGCCGTCGACGGTGGCGATGATCTCGGCGATGCGCGTCGAGCTCTCCTCGATGCGCTTCATCGTCTGGACCACCTGGCCGACGACCGCGCCGCCGCGCGTGGCCACCGCGCTGGCCGTGCGCGCCAGCTCGCTCGCCTGGCGGGCGTTGCCGGCATTGCGCTGCACCGTGCCGTCGAGCTCTTCCACCGCCGCGGCGGTGCGCTGCAGCGTGGCGGCCTGCAGCTCGGTGCGCGTCGACAAGTCCTGGTTGCCCTGGGCGATCTGCGTGCTGCCGGCGGCCACGCTCTCGGCGTTGTCGCGCACGGCCTGGACGACCGCCTCCAGCGCCTGCCGCATGCGCGCCATGCTGCCGACGATGCTGCCGTCGCCGCCCGCCGGCACCGCGATCGGCCTGGCCAGGTCGCCGCCGGCGATGGCCTCGGTGCTGCGGATCACCTCGCCGGGCTCGCCGCCGACCTGGCGCAGGATCGAGCCCGAGACCGCGATGCTCGCCGCCGCGCCCAAGGCCAGCAGCGCGGCCAGCCAGCCCAGCAAGAGCAGCATCGCGTTGCGCTCGCTGCCGGCGTAGGCGTCGAGCCGGTGGGCGAGGCGGTCGAGCGCGACCTCGGCGACCTTGAACTGCGCGTCGATCGCCGTCGTGAAGCGTTGCGTGTAGTCCGGCGCGGCGAACCGCGGCGCGGCGGTCTCCAGCACCTCGCGGCGCGCCAGTTGCAGGACTTCGCGCGAGGCCTGCAGCGCCGCGTCCATCGCCGGGCCGACGGCGCGGTGCAGCTCGGCGTCTTCGCGGCCCGCGCGGTCGAATGCGGCTTGCATCTGGCCGGCGCGGACTTCGGCCAGCGCGACCGCGACTTCCAGCGCCTGCCGCTCGGCCGGCGCGGTGTTCCCGGTCGCCAGCATGCCGCCACCCTGGGCGCGGGCGCGGCCGAGCTGCTCAGTCAGCGACGGCATCTCGTAGAGCACGGCGCGGATCAACTGGTAGCGGCCCATGTCGGTGTCGAGCGACAGCCCGTGGTCGTCGCTGATCGACTCCAGCGCGGCCAGCAGCTGGCCGGCCAGCGCCGAATGGCGCTTGAACGAGGCGGCGACGTCGATGCGGCCGGCGGCGACTGCCTCGCGCAGCGCCGCCCATTCCTGCGCAGCCGCCTGCAGCTGCTGCCGCGTCGCCGCCGCGAGCGGCGCCTCGCGCAGCGTGGCCTGCGCGTGCTGCCAGGCGGCGTCGGTCTCGTGCTGGCGCGCGGCGCGCTGCTCGGCGACGTCGGTCTTGCCGCCCAGCAGCAGCGCCGCCAGGCCGCGGTGCTGCTGGGTCAGGCGCAGCAGCGCGACCAGCGCCTGCAACGGCGCCGCCGAACCGGCCTCCAGCCGCGCCGCGCGCATGGCCTTCCACTGCGCCGCGACCTGCAGCGCCGAGGGCAGGGCGCAGGCCAGCAGCGCCACCGCGGCCAGCGCGGCGAAGCGGTGCCGCAGCCGCCAACTGTCGAGTCGGATCATGGGCAACTCCTTGCACCGGCGGGTTCCGGCACGCCGATGCCCGGCTTTCGGAGATCGCCTCGGCCGCTTGAGGGCCTGCCGGCGCCGGCTTTGCGACAGGACAAGGCGGGCCGCCGCGCGCCGTGCCGCGGCGTGCGCATGTCACGGTGGGGCCGCGCGCAGGCGCGCAGGCCGCCGGCGCGGCCGGCCGGCCCCGAAGCGAGGGTGGACCCGCATTGACGCGCCGGCCGGTCTGCGATCAAATGGTAGAACCACTGAAATCACTGAGACCGCCATGCTGAACGCCCATCCCCGCGCGACCCGCCGGTCGACGCTGCTGCTTCTCGCCGGCCTGCTGGCCGCCGGCGCCGCCGCGGCACAGGACAAGCCCTTCCCGAGCCGGCCGATCACGATCGTGATCCCCACCGCGCCGGGCGGCAACCTGGACCTGCTGGCGCGCGTGGTCGCCGAGAAGCTGCAGCAGTCCTGGGGGCAGCAGGTGGTGGTCGAGTCGCGCGCCGGCGCCAACACCACGCTGGCCACGACCTACGTCGCCAAGGCGCCGGCCGACGGCCACACGGCGCTGTTCACGATCAGCGGCTTCGTGCAGAACCTGGTGCTGCAGTCCAACCCGGCCTACAAGGCGTCGGACCTGGCGCCGGTGTCGCTGGTAGCCTCGTTCCCGATCGCGATGGCGGCCAACGTCGCGGTGCCGGCCTCGACGCTGGCCGACGTCGTCAAGCTCGCGAAGGAGAAGCCGGGCACCTTGAGCTTCGGCAGCTACGGCCTGGGCTCGGGCGCACACGTGATCGGCGCCGGGCTGAACAAGGCCGCCGGCATCGACATCACGCACGTGCCCTACAAGGGCGAGGCGGCCTCGTTCCCCGACCTGGCGAGCGGGCGCATCCCCTTCGCCTACGGCTCGGTGGGCTTCTACGGTCGCCAGCTCTCCGAAGGCAAGGTCAAGCTGATCGTCGTCGCCAGCCCGAGCCGGCTGAAGGAGTACCCCGACGTGCCCACCTTCGCCGAGGCCGGCTACCCCGACATCAACCTCGCCGGCTGGGGCGCGCTGTTCCTGCCCGCGGGCACGCCGCCGGCCCTCGTCGACAAGTGGTCCAAGGAAGTGCAGCGCATCACCACCATGCCCGACGTGCAGAAGAAGATCGCCGACATGGGCTTCCTGCCGGTGGGCAACAGCAGCGCCGAGTTCGCGCGCGTGATCGAGAGCGACCTGCAGCGCTGGGGCGCGGTGGTCAAGGCCAACAACATCAAGCTGGATTGAGCACGCTCCCTTGAAAACACGTGTTAGCCAGATGTTGGGCACGCGGCTGCCCATCGTGCAGGGCGGCATGCAATGGGTGGCCACGGCCGAGATGGCGTCGGCGGTCAGCAATGCGGGCGGGCTGGGCCTGCTGTCGGCGCTGACGCAGCCGACGCCGGAAGACCTGGGCCGCGAGATCGAGCGCTGCCGCACGCTGACCGACCAGCCCTTCGGCGTCAACGTGACGATGCTGCGCACGGTGTCGCCGCCGCCCTACGAGCAGATCTTCGACACCATCGTCGCCGGCGGCGTCAAGGTCGTCGAGACCGCCGGCAACGTGCCCGAGGACGTGTTCGCGCGCCTGCGCGCCGCCAGCATCACCATCATCCACAAGTGCACCTCGGTGCGGCATGCAATAACAGCGCAGAAGCGCGGCGTCGACATCGTCAGCATCGACGGCTTCGAGTGCGCCGGCCACCCGGGCGAGGACGACGTGCCCGGGGCTGGTGCTGATCCCCGCCGCGGTGCGCGCGCTGCAGCTGCCGGTGATCGCCTCCGGTGGCATCGCCTGCGGCCGCGGCATGGCGGCGGCGCTGGCGCTGGGCGCCGAGGGCATCAACATGGGCACGCGCTTCGTCGCGACGATCGAAGCGCCGGTGCACGATGGCATCAAGCAGGCGCTGGTGGCCGCGCGCGAGACCGACACGCGGCTGATGTTCCGCACGCTGCGCAACAGCGCGCGCGTGCTGGCCAATGCGGTGTCGGAAGAAGTGCTGCGGCTGGAGCGGCGCGAAGGCGGCGCCAGCTTCGAGGACCTGCGGCCGCTGGTGGCCGGCGCGCGCGGCCGCGCCGCGCTGCAGTCGGGCCGCGTCGACGACGGCGTGGTCTGGGCCGGGCAGGTGGTCGGGCTGATCGACGACGTGCCCAGCTGCGCCGAGCTGCTGGACCGCATGCTGCGCGAATGCCGCGAGCGGCTGGCCGCGGCGGCGCAGCTTGTCTAACGATGGAATCGAACGCAATGGGACCGCTGCAAGGCTTCACGGTGATCGAGATGGCGGCCATCGGCCCGGTGCCGCTGGCCGGCATGCTGCTGGCCGACATGGGCGCCCAGGTGCTGCGCATCGACCGCCTGGGCGAGGCCGATCTGGGCATCAAGCGCGACCCGCGCTTCGACGTCGCGTCGCGCGGCAAGCGATCGCTGGCGCTGGACATCAAGTCGGCCGCCGGGCGCGAGGTGCTGCTGCGCCTGCTGCGCGGCGCCGACGCGCTGATCGAGGGCTTCCGCCCCGGCGTGATGGAACGGCTGGGCCTAGGCCCGGCGGACTGCCACGCGGTCAACCCCGGCCTGGTGTTCGGCCGCATGACCGGCTGGGGCCAGCAAGGCCCGCTGGCGCAGGCCGCGGCGCACGACCTGAACTACATCGCGCTGACCGGCGCGCTGGAGGCGATCGGCCCCACGGATGGCCCGCCGGTGGCGCCGCTGAACCTCGTCGGCGACTTCGGCGGCGGCTCGATGTTCCTGGCCCTGGGCGTGCTGGCGGCGCTGCTGGAGCGCACGCGCTCGGGGCGCGGCCAGGTGGTCGATGCCGCCATCGTCGACGGCGTGGCCGCGCTGATGGCCGGCGTGCACGGGCAGCTGGCCGGCGGCACCTGGCGGCAGCGGCGCGGCGAGCACATCCTGGGCGGCGCCGCGCCGTGGAACACGGTGTACGAGACGCGCGACGGGCAGTACATCAGCGTTTGCGCGATCGAGCAGCGCTTCTTCGCCGAGCTGCTGAAGCGCCTGGATATCGATCCCGCCAGCGTGCCCGACCGCATGGACCGCGTGAACTGGCCGGCGCTGCGCGCGCGCCTGGCCGCGATCTTCGAGACGCGCACGCGCGACGAGTGGTGCGCGCTGCTCGAAGGCAGCGATGCCTGCTTTGCGCCGGTGCTGCACGTCAACGAGGCGCCGGCACACCCGCACGCGGTGGCGCGCCAGGCCTTCGTGATGAACGACGGCGTGCGCCAGCCCGCGCCGGCGCCGCGCTTCGACCGCACGCCCGGCGCGGTGCAAGGCCCGACGGTCGCGCGTGCCGGCGAGCATGGCGACGCGGTGCTGCGCGGCGGCGGCTTCAGCGACGCGGAGATCGCCGAACTGCGCGCCGCCGGCGTGGTCGGCTGATGCGGCCGGTCAGAGCTTGACGCGGCCGCTGTCGACCAGCGCCTTGATCATCGCCATCTGCTCGTCCAGAAAGCCGGTGAAGCGGGCGCCGCGCCAGCCCACCGGCTCGAAGCCCAGGTCCAGCATCTTGGGCGCCACGTCGGGCAGCAGGATGATGCGGTTCAGCTCGGCGGCCAGGCGCTCGACGACGGGCTTGGGCGTGGCCGCGGGCACGAACACGCCGCCCCAGCCGGGCATGTTGACCGCGGGCAGCCCGGCCTCGGCGAAGGTGGGCACGTCGCGGTAGACCGGAAAGCGCGTGGGGCTGGCCACCGCCAGCGCCTTGATCCTGCCGGGGTAGCGCGAGGCGCCGCCCAGCGATGCGATCACCGCGTCGACCTGGCCGCCCAGCACGTCCTGGATGGCCGGCGCCTCGCCCTTGTAGGGCACGTGCGTGGTCTCGATGCCGGCCGCGGCGTTGAGCTGCTCGCCGACGAAGTGGCCGCCCGAGCCCTGGCCGTACGAGCCGTAGGTCAGCTTGCCCGGCTGCTTCTTGGCCAGCGCCACCCATTCCTGGATCGTGTTGACGCCCAGGCTGCTGCGCACGCCGATCGCGATCGGCGTCAGCACCAGCAGGCACACGGGCACGAAGTCGGCCGCCTTGTAGCCCGGGTTGGGCTGCAGCACCTGGTTGCTGAGGTAGGCGCTGTAGGTCAGCAGCATCGTGTGGCCGTCGGCCGGCGCCTTGGCGACGAAGCCCGCCGCCAGCGAGCCGGCGGCGCCGGCCTTGGACTCGACGATGGCCGGCTGGCCCCAGGCCTCGGTGAGCTTCTGGCCCACCAGCCGCATCATCGCGTCGTGCCCGCCGCCGGCCGGCGTGGGAATGATCATCCGGATCGGCGCGCTGGGGTAGTCCTGCGCGCGCACGGCGGGCAGGGCCAGTCCGGCGCCGAGGCCGGCGCCGAGCTGCAGCGCGCGGCGGCGCGTCGTGTGGAGGCTGCTGGGCATCGTTGTCTCCTGTACGTGTGGTTGACTGGTTACTTCAACAGGTCACGCGCGATGACGACCCGCTGGATCTGGTTGGTGCCTTCGAAGATCTGCGCCAGCTTGGCGTCGCGCATCATCCTTTCGACCGGGTAGTCCATCGTGTAGCCGTAGCCGCCGAAGACCTGCACCGCGTCGGTGGTGACGCGCATCGCCATGTCGCTGCTGAAGCACTTGGCCATGCTGGCCAGCGTGTTCAGCCGCGCCCAGTCGCCCACGTCGCCGGCGCGCGCGCATTCGTAGACCAGCGCGCGCGCGGCCTCGATGTTCATCGCCATGTCGGCCAGCATGAACTGCACGCCCTGGAACTCGGCGATCGCCTGGCGGAACTGCTTGCGCTCCTTGGCGTAGGCGACGCTGGCCTCCAGCGCGCCCTGCGCCAGGCCCACGCATTGCGCGCCGATGGTCGGGCGGTTCATGTCCAGCGCCCGCAGGCTGGCGCGGAAGCCCTTGCCTTCCTCGCCCACCAGGTTCTCGATCGGCACGCGCACGTTGTCCAGGAAGATCGGCGTGTTGGGCGCGCCGCGCCAGCCCATCTTGCGCTCGTGGCGGCCGAAGGTGATGCCTTTCATCTTCTTCGGTTCGATCACGAAGCAGCTGATGCCGTCGGCGCCGCGCTCACCGCCGGTGCGCGCCATCAGCGCGATGTAGTCGGCCTCCACGCCGTAGCTGCACCACTGCTTGCGGCCGTTGATCACGTAGCTGTCGCCGTCCTTCACCGCGCGCGTGGTCATCGCGCTGACGTCGGAGCCCGCCTGCGGCTCGCTGATCGCGATCGCGGTGACGACGCCGCCCTGTGCGATCTTCGGCAGGAAGCGCTGGCGCTGCTCCTCGCTGCCGAAGTGCAGCAGCGGCATGGTGAACATCGTGTTCAGCCCGGCGATGCTGCCGCAGGCCGGCGAGAAGCGGCTGATCTCCTCGCGCGCGATGCACACCATCGTCAGGTTGCCTTCCGGGCCGCCGTATTTCTCCGGCACCCACAGCTGCATCAGCCCCATCTCGCCGAACAGCTTGACCAGCTCGGTGGGAAAGCGGTCCTTCTCGTCGATCTCGGCGGCGATCGGCGCGACGTGCTTCTCGGCCATGCGGCGCACGCTGTCGCGGAAGGCCAGTTGTTCCTCGGTGAAGTTCATGCTCGGGCTCCTTGGGGCTTGTCGGATGTCGGGGCCTCGGCCGAGGCCCATTTCGGGTTGTCGATGGCCAGCGCCTCGCGCAGCGTGCGGCGCAGGTGGTCGATCAGCGCGGCGTCGTCGATCGGCTGGCGGCCGTCGACGATGGCCGCGGCCAGCTCGGCTTCGAGTGCCATGGCGTCGCCGTCGTGGCCCGTGCCCAGCAGCGCGGCCAGGCGTTCGCGCTGTGCCTCTTGCTGTGCCGGCGCGAGCTGCAGCTCGCGCGTCACGGTGCGCAGCACGTTGACGGTGATGCGCGTCTGGAAGCGGTGGTAGCCCGCCAGCGTGGGCAGCAGCTCGGCTTCCAGGTAGTCGGCCGCGGCCTGCAGCAGCGTGGCGGCGTCGGGGACGAAAGTGCTCATCTCAAGCCTCCTGCGCCGTCAGCGCCAGCAGGTCCCACAGCGGCTCTTCCAGCCGGCGGCCGATCGCGCCCAGCTCCACGCTGGCCGGTCGGCCGTCGGCGCGGCGCGCGCTGCCGCGACGCACGCAGGAGATCGCCCACTTGAGGTTGGAGAACACCTCCCAGAAGCGCACGCGCGCCGGGTCGACGGCGCGGCCGCTGGCGGCCTCGTAGGCGGCATACAAATCCTCGCGCGCACCGAAGCCGCCCGCCTCGCCGGCACCGCCGAAGCGCCACGTGCGCATGCACAGCACGCCCAGGTCCTGCATCGGGTCGCCGATGCGCGCGATCTCCCAGTCCAGCACGCAGCGCAGGCCGTCGCCGGCGCCGACGATCAGATTGCCGGTGCGGAAGTCGGCATGCACGACGCGCGACTCCCATTGCGGCGGCAAGTGCGTGGCCACCCAGCGCACCGCGTAGGCCAGCGCCGCGTGGCGGCGCTCCAGCCCGTCCAGCAGGGCGGCGTAGAGGCGCAGTTCGTCGGCCGGCGACAGCCGCTGCAGGAAGTCGAGACCAGCAGTCGACAGCCCGTGGATCGCCGCCAGCGCCGCGCCGCACTGCCGCGGCAGCAGCATGCGCGCCGACGCCAACGCCGCATCGCCGACGACCTTGCGGCCCAGCGTCTCGCCGGCGATGCGCTCGGTGATGTAGCCGCTGCCCAGCCCGTCGTCAGGCTGCAGCACGAGAAGCACGCGCGGCGCCGGCACGCCGGCCGCGCGCGCCGCGGTCATCAGCGCTGCGTCCTGCGCGGCCGACAGCTTGGGCGTCCGGCCGGGGGCCGACGGCGTTTCGGTCGTCTGCTGCAGGATCAGCGCGTCGCGCCGGCCCGCGCTCACCCAGTCGAAGGACCAGGTCTGCTTGGTGGCGCCGCCGGTCAGGCGCTGCAGGCCTTGCACTTCGCCGCCGGCGCGCGCATGGCGCGACAGCACCGCGCGCAGCGCGTCGGCAAGCGGAGCAACCGGCTCGCTCATCGTCTTCAGATCTTCCGGCCGACCGCTTGCCAGAACGGGTCGCGCAACTGCCGCTTGAAGATCTTGCCGCTGTCCTGCCGCGGCAGCCGGGCGTGGAAGTCGATGCGCTTGGGCACCTTCACGCTGGCCAGGCGCTGGCGCAGCCAGTCCTGGATCTCGCGCGCGGTGATCAGCGCGCCGGGCTGCAGTTCCACCGCGGCGGCCAGCGTCTCGCCCATGTCCTCGTCGGGGATGCCGAACACGGCGCAGTCCTGCACGCCGGGGCATTGCATCAGCGCCATCTCGGTCTCGGCCGGATAGACGTTGGTGCCGCCGATGATCACCATGTCGGAGCGCCGGTCGCACAGGTACAGGTACCCGTCCTTCAGGTAGCCGACGTCGCCGACGCTGATGAGACCGTCGCGCTCGACGCTGGCGCGCTTCTCGGGGTGGTTCAGGTAGGTGAAGTCGGCATAACACGGCACCCGCATGTAGATCTCGCCGACCTCGCCGTCGGGCAGCTTCTCGCCGAACTCGTCGTAGAACGCGATGCGCGTGCCCGGCGTCGGCACGCCCACGCTGCCGGGGTGGCTGCGCGCGTCCTCCGGCGTGGCCAGCGTCGCGGTGCCGACCTCGCTGCCGCCGTAGGTCTCGTAGACCACCGGGCCCCACCAGTCCATGAACTGGCGCTTGACCTCGGCGGCGCAAGGTGCGCCGGTGTGCGTGACCCAGCGGATCGAGCCGACGTCGTAGCGCGCGCGCACCTCGCTCGGCAGCTTGAGCAGGCGCACGAACATCGTCGGCACCATCACCGCGTGCGTGATGCGGTGCTGCTGGATCGCGGCCAGCGTCGCCTCGGGGTCGAACTTCGAGTGCAGCACGATCAGCTCGGCGTTCGGCAGCGCCTGGCGGCCGTAGGCGTTGGGCGAGGCGTGGTACAGCGGCCCCGGGATCAGGCAGCGCGAGCCGGGCACCAGGCCGTAGACGCGCTCCAGCATCTTGGCGTAGGCGGCCGTCTGCTCGGGCGTGGCCGGGTCGCGCCGCACGCCCTTGGGGTGGCCGGTGGTGCCTGAGGTGTAGATCATCGTCGCGCGCGCGCGCAGCGGCGGGCCGGCCCACGGCTCGAAGCCGGCGGCCCAGTCGGGCCACACGGTGTCGCCGGGCTGCGGCTGCATGACTTCAGGGTTCAACGCATAGGCGGTGCCGATCTCCGGCGGCGTCGGCACCACCAGCACGCGGATGCCTTCGGGCAGCGCCGCGCGCAGCGGCGCCAGCAGGTCGGCGTGCGCGACCAGCACTTTCGGCTTGGCGTCGTCCAGCACGTAGCGCACCTCGTCGGCCTTGCCGTGCCAGTTGATCGGCACGCAGTAGACGCCCAAAGCGGCGGCGGCGGTCTGCGCCTCGAAGAACGCGAAGTCGTTGCGCAGCAGCAGCGCGATGGTGTCGCCCTCGCGCACGCCCAGGGCGTGCAGGCCGCTGGCGGCGCGCCGGCCTTGCAGCAGCACGGCGTCGCGGTCGGCGCCGCGGCCGTCCAGGATGATGCGGGCGGTGGACATGAAGACCAGTCTCCTCAACCGTTGGGCGTTTTCAGGGATCAGAACGGCGGCTCTTGCCACCAGGGATAGACCGGCGGCATGTCGGCGCTGACGCGGCCGAGGAACTGCGGCGCCCGCTTGGCCAGGAAGGCGGCCACGCCTTCGCGCGCGTCAGCCGCGGCGCCGCGCTCGGCGATCGCGCGGCTCTCGACGCGGTGCGCGTCCATCGGGTGCGCCGCGCCCAGCATGCGCCACATCAGCTGCCGCGTCAGCGCGACCGAGACCGGCGCGGCGTTCTCCGCGATCTCCAGCGCCAGCGCGCGGGCGCGCGGCAGCAGTTCGTCGGGCGCGCAGACCTCGCGCAGCAGGCCGCCGGAAAGCGCTTCGTCGGCCGACAGCAGCCGGCCCGACAGGCTCCACTCGACGGCGCGCGAGATGCCCACCACGCGCGGCAGGAACCAGCTCGCGCAGGCGTCGGGCACGATGCCGCGGCGCGTGAAGACGAAGCCGATGCGCGCGTCGCGGCTGGCGATGCGGATGTCCATCGGCAGCAGCATCGATGCGCCGATGCCCACCGCCGCGCCGTTGACCGCGCCGATCAGCGGCTTGGTGCTGGCGAACAGGCGCAGCGCGAGCAGGCCGCCGCCGTCGCGCTGCGCTTCCTCGGGCGGCAAGGCCTGCGTCGACTTGTCGAAGGCCGAGGCGCCGGCCGAGAGATCGAAGCCGGCGCAGTAGCCGCGCCCGGCGCCGGTGAAGACGATGGCTTTGACTTCATCGTTGGCATCGGCCAGGTCCAGCGCCCGGCACAGCTCCTGGCGCATGCGCAGCGTCATCGCGTTCAGCGCCTGCGGGCGGTTCAGCGTGATCGTCAGCACCGGGCCGTCGAGGGCCCAGCGCAGCGTCTCGAAGACCGGTGCCGTCACGCCAACGCTGCCAAGCGACGCGCCTGCGCGTCGGCGTCGCCGAAGAGGTGGTCGGCCACGTGCACGCGGCGCAGGCAGTGGCCGACCGCGTATTCCTCGGTCATGCCGATGCCGCCGTGGCACTGGATCGCGTGCTGGCAGACCTGGCGCGCATGGCGGCCGACGATCAGCTTGGCGCGCAGCAGGTCGGCCGCGGAGTCCTCATCGTCGGGCCGGTCGGCCGCGACCGCGGCGGCGATCGCCATGCTGCGCGCCATCTCCAGGCTGACCAGCATGTCGGCGGCGCGGTGGCGCAGCGCCTGGTTCTCGCCGATCAGGCGGCCGAACTGCTTGCGCACGTTGAGGTAGTCCAGCGCCAGCCGATACGCGGCCTGCGCGGCGCCCACCATGTCGGCGCACAGCGCGGCGATGCCGGCGGCATTGGCGGCGGCGAGGATGCGGCCGAACGCCGCGGCGTCGCGCGGGTCGTTGAGCGGCTGCGCCGGTGTCGCGTTGAACGTCAGCTCCGAGGCCGGCGTGTCGTCGACGAGGCGGTAGTCGCGGCGCTGCAGCCCGGGCGCGCCGCCGTCGACGATGAAGAACGCGCAGCCTTCGGCCGCATCCGCCGCATTGCCGGCGATGCGGGCGCTGACGATGAAATGCTGCGCCTGCGGACCGCTGAGTACCGGCAGCTTGGCGCCGGTCAGCGTCCAGCCCTGCGGCCCCTGTTCGGCGCGCGTCTCGACCCAGAAGTCCGCGTGGCGCGAGCCCGGCTCGTCATGCGCCCAGGCGACGACGGTCGTGCCCTGCGCCAGGCCCGGCAGCAGCCGCGCCGCCGCATCGCCGCCGGCCGCGCGCAGCGCGGTCGCGCCCAGCACCGCGCAGGCCAGCACGGGCTCGGTGCACAGCGCGGCGCCGCAGGCCTGCAGCACCGGCAGCAAGTCTTCCAGCCGGCCGCCGAAGCCGCCATGCGACTCGGGCACCAGCAGCCCGGTGACGCCCAGCTCGGCCAGGCGGCCGTACAGCTCGGCGCTGCGGCCTTCAGCGCCGGCGGCGACGGCGCGCCGCTGCTCGAAGCTGCAATGGTCGGCCAGCACGCGGACGACGCTGTCGTGGAGTTGCTGCTGCTCGTCGTTGAGTTGGAAGTTCATGTCAGCCCACGATCGTCTTGGCCACGATGTCTTTCTGCACTTCGCTCGTGCCGCCGTAGATGCTGGCGGCGCGGGAGTAGAAGTAGCGCGGCGCCAGCGGCCCGTGGCGCTCCGGCACGCCGTAGATGCCGCGCCGCTCCAGCCCCGCGGGGCCGTCGATGCGCGCCAGCAGCGCGGCCAGCGCCTGCTGCAGTTCCACGCCCTTGAGCTTGAGCACCGACGCGAAGGCCGGCTGCGCCTGCTGCGCCCGCGGGTCGAGCAGGAAGCGCCAGTTGGTGACCTCCAGCGCGCGGACCTCGGCGTCCAGCTCGGCGAACTCGGCCTTCAATTTCGGATCGGCGGCGAGCGCGCGGCCGCCTTCGCTGATGCGCGACGCCAGCTCGCGCGCATAGTCCAGCCGCTCGCGGCACAGGCCCACGTTGGCGATGCCGGTGCGCTCGTTGCCCAGCAGGTACTTGGCGCAGTCCCAGCCGCGGTTCTCCTCACCGACGAGGTTGCCGGCCGGCACGCGCACGTTGTCGAAGAAGACCTCGTTCAGGTGGTGCTCGCCGTCGATCGAGACGATGGGCCTGATCGTGATGCCCGGCGTCTTCAGATCGATCAGCAGGAAGGAGATGCCTTCCTGCTTGCGCGCCTCGGTGCTGGTGCGCACGAGCGCGAAGACCCAGTCGGCGAGGTGCGCCGTCGTCGTCCAGATCTTCTGGCCGTTGACGACGTAGTCGTCTCCCTCGCGCACCGCGCGCGTGCGCAGCGATGCCAGGTCCGATCCCGAGCCCGGCTCCGAGAAGCCCTGGCAGAACCACAGGTCCAGCCGCGCGAGCTTGGGCAGGAAGCGATCCTTCTGCGCCTCGGTGCCGTACCTCAGCAGCACCGGGCCCAGCATGCCGGTGTTGAACACCTGCGGCAGCGGCGCCGGCGCGCGGTAGATCTCGTCGAGCAGGATCAGCCGCTCGGCGATGCCGAGATCGGCGCCGCCGTAGCGCCGCGGCCAGTGCGGCGCGGCCCAGCCGCGCTCGTGCAGGATGCGCTGCCAGGTCACGGTGTCCTGCTTGCGTGGCGGGTGGCCCAGGCGCAGCCGCGCGCGGATGTCGGCGGGCAGGCGGTCGCGGATGAAGGCGCGCACCTCGTCGCGGAAGGCGCGCTGTTCGGCGCTGAAGTCCAGGTCCATGGCGGCGGCCGGTTGAAGTTGAAAAGGGGCGTGGCGCTGTCGAGGTCCGCGAGTCTAGCAACTTGTCAACGGTTCAACCAATAGGGATAGCGAGGATGTCGCGCAAGGGCCCTCGGGTAGCATGGTCGGCGCCGATGGAGGCCCCCGTCCGCTTTTCGGGCGGCGGCGCGATTCGAGAGGCGGAGGAACCAACATGAACAGCATGGCGCCCGGCGGGGCGGTGGTGGCGGCGGAAGCCGGCGGCCCGAACTTTCAGCCCGTGCGCACGCGGCGCGCCTTCGAAGCGGTGTGCGACCAGGTGCGGCGCCAAGTGGCCGACGGCACGCTGCTGCCCGGCCAGCGCCTGCCCGGCGAGCGCGAGCTGGCCGAGCGCTTCGGCATCAGCCGCAGCGGCGTGCGCGAGGCGCTGCGCAGCCTGGAACTGGCCGGCCTGGTGGAGGCGCGCACGGGGGCCAGCGGCGGCTTCTTCATCCGGCTGTCGGGCACCGAGGGCGTCACGCAGGCGGTGCGCGACATGGTCGCGCTGGGCCAGGTGCCCACCGCCAGCGTGACCGAGGCGCGCATCGAGGTCACCAACGTCGCGCTGCGCCTGGCCGCGCAGCGCGCGACGAAGGAGGAACTGGACGCGATCGAGGCCGACATCGAGCACCACGCGGCGCTGTTCAAGGCCGGCCACGGCTCGCGCAACACGCGCGCGCTGACCGAGTTCTACCGCCTGATCGCGCGTGCCACGCACAACGACGTGATCGTGATGCTGATCGACGCGCTGTCGGAGATCACGCGCACGCTGCTGGCGCGCATCGACCCGCAGCCCTTCCCCGAGATCATCCAGGTGCGGCGCAAGGTGCTCAAGCACCTGCGCGCCGGCGAGCCCGAGAAGGCCTGCGCGGCGATGGCGGCGCACTTCCGCAACCTCAACCGCTACCTGGAAGAACGGCCCTGGGCGCAGGGCGCAGCGGCGAAGGCCACCGTCAAGGCGGTGGGCGCGGCGCGCAAGGCGGCGGCGAAGAAGCCGGGTTGATCGGCATCGACGCCTACCCGCGCGGCGGCGGCGCCGACAGCGCATCCGCGCTGGCATCGCCCAGACCCGCGCCGCCGTCGCAGTCGAAGATCGCGCCGGTGACATAACGGGCGTTGTCGCTGGCCAGGAACAAGGCCATGTCGGCGACGTCGCGGACCTGACCGTAGTCGCGCAAGGCCAGGCGCTGCTTGATCGCGCGGTCGCGCTGCGGCGTCGCGGCCAGCCGCGCCATGCCTTCGGTGCCGGCGATCGGGCCGGGCGAGATCGCGTTGACGCGCACCCCCGCCGGCCCCCATTCCAGCGCCAGGCAGCGCGTCAGCATGTTGACGCCGGCCTTGGCCGCGTTGGCGTGCGCCTGGAACGGGCCGGGGTGCGTGGCGCCCGGCGCGGTGATCGCGATCAGCGACGCGCCCGGCTTGCGCAGGTGCTCGAAGCTCGCGCGCAGCACGTGGAACGTGCCGATGAGGTCGATCTCGACCACGGTGCGAAAGCCGTTCGGCGACAAATGCGCCGCCGGCGCGTGGAAGTTGCCCGCGGCGCCGGAGACGACGATGTCGATCGCGCCGAAGGTGTCGGCCGTCTCGCGCATCACCGCGGCCACCGCGTCGTAGTCGCGCACGTCGGCGGCGCGCGCCAGCACCGCGTCGGGCGCGGCCGGCAGCGTGCGCGCCGCCTCGGCGATGCGCTCGGCGCTGCGGCTGAGGATGGCCACGCGCGCGCCGTGGCGCGCGAAGTGCTGCGCGATGCCCAGGTTGATGCCGCTGGACGCGCCCGCCACCAGCGCGACCTTGCCGGCCAGCGCGTCGGGCGTGAAGGCGCTGCGGGCGGTTTCGGATGCGGATGCGGTCATGCTCGGTTTGCGCCGCGGCGGCGGCTTCGTTATTATGGTTGAACCAATATACATTGAAGCCCAGCGAAAACCTACATGAGCGAAGCCCTGATCTTCGACGCCGTGCGCACGCCGCGCGGCCGCGGCCGGCCCGACGGCAGCCTGCACGAGGTGAACCCGGTCAGCCTGCTGGCCGGCCTGATGCGCGACTTCCAGCGCCGGCTGGACTTGGACACCGCGCAGGTCGACGACGCGCTGATCGGCTGCGTGCAGCCGCACGGCGAGCAGGGCGCGGTGATCGCGAAGCTGGCCGCGCTGGCCGCCGGCTGGAGCTGGCAGGTGCCTGGCCTGCAGCTCAACCGCTACTGCGGATCAGGCCTGGAGGCGACCAACCTCGCCGCGGCCAAGGTGCGGTCGGGCTGGAGCGACCTCGTCGTCGCCGGCGGCGTGGAGTCGATGTCGCGCGTCGCGATGGGCGCCGCGCCGAGCGCGCGCGACAACCACCCGGCGCTGAACTTCCAACTGCGCCTCGTGCCGCAAGGCGTCAGCGCCGACCTGATGGCCACGCTGGACGGTCACACGCGCGAGGACGTCGACCGCTACGCGCTGCAGTCGCAGCAGCGCGCGGCCGCGGCGCGCGACCAGGGGCGCTTCAAGCGCTCCGTGCTGCCGGTGACCGATCTGAACGGACTGACCATTCTTGCCGAGGACGAGCTCATCCGCCCCGACACCACGCTGGACGGGCTGGCGAAGCTGAAGCCCTCGTTCGCCGCGATGGGCGAGGCCGGCTTCGACGCGCTGGCGATCGCCGCCTACCCGCAGCTCGACCGCATCGAGCACGTGCACACGCCGGGCAACTCGTCGGGCATCGTCGACGGCGCGGCGCTGATCCTCGTCGGCTCCGAGGCCAAGGGCCGCGCGCTGGGGCTGGTGCCGCGCGCGCGCATCGTCTCGGTGGCCGCGGTCGGCAGCGAGCCGGTGATCATGCTGGACGCGCCGGCGCCGGCGGCGCGCATCGCGCTGGCCAAGGCCGGGCTGAGTCCCGAGGACATCGACCTCTACGAGATCAACGAGGCCTTCGCGACCGTGGTGCTGCGCTTCATGCGCGAGCTGCACCTGCCGGCCGAGAAGGTCAACGTCAACGGCGGCGCCATTGCGCTGGGCCACCCGCTGGGCGCCACCGGCTGCATGCTGGTGGGCACGCTGCTGGACGAACTGGAGCGACGCGGCTTGAAGCGCGGCATGGTCGTGCTCTGCGCCGCCGACGGCATGGGCGTGGCCACGATCATCGAACGCCTGTGACGCCGCCCGGAGCGCAAGACATGACAGACGCCATCCGCTACGAGCGCGACGAACAGTGCATCGTCACCCTCACGATCGACATGCCGGGCCAGTCGGCGAACACGATGAACCCGGCGTTCCGCGCCGCGCTGGCGGCCACGGTGGACCGCTTGGCCGCCGAGCTCGACGCCGACCGCGAGGCCATCGCCGGCATCATCCTCACCTCGGCCAAGAAGACCTTCTTCGCCGGCGGCGACCTCAACAACCTGCTGGCCGCCCGGCCCGAAGACGCCGCGATGCTGTTCGAGCGCGCGCAGGGCATGAAGGCGCTGCTGCGCCGGCTGGAGACGCTGGGCCCGCCGGTGGTGGCCGCGCTGAACGGCACCGCGCTGGGCGGCGGCTTTGAGATCGCGCTGGCCTGTCATGCGCGCTTTGCGATCGACGATGCCGCGCTGATGCTGGGCCTGCCCGAGGCCAGCCTCGGCCTGCTGCCGGGCGGCGGCGGCGTGGTGCGGCTGGTGCGCCTGCTGGGCGTCGAGGCGGCGATGCCGCTGATCGTCGAAGGCCCGACGTTCAACCCCCAGCGCGCGCTGGAGCTGAAACTGATCGACGGCCTGGCCCCCGACCTGAACGGACTGCTGGCGCAGGCGCGCGCATGGATCGCCGCCCATCCGCAGCCGCAGCAGCCGTGGGACCGCAAGGGCTTCCGGCTGCCAGGCGCGACGTCCAACGCGGTTGCGCCGCTGGCCTGGCTGCGCAGCGCGCCGCTGGCCTTGATGTCCAAGCACCGCGGCCTGTACCCGGCGCCCGAGGCGGCGATGTCGGCGGTGGTGGAGTGCGCCGCGGTGGACTTCGACACCGCGTCGTGCATCGAGAGCCGCTACCTCGTGCACCTGGTTACGCACCCGGTGGCCAAGAACCTGATCACGACGTTCTTCTTCCAGATGAACGAGATCAAGAACGGCAAGGGTCGCCCCGAGGGCCAGCCGCCATCCACTGTGCAGCGCCTGGGCGTGCTGGGCGCCGGGATGATGGGCGCGGGCATCGCGCTCGCGGCGGCGCAGCGCGGTCTGCCGGTGGTGCTGAAGGACGTCAGCGCCGAGGCCGCGCAGAAGGGCAGGGCGCGCATCGAAGCCGCGCTGGCCAGGCTAGTCGACAAGGGCCGGCTCGACGCCGCTCGCATGGCGCGCACGCTGGAACTGATCCAGCCCACCGGCGATGCCGCCGACCTCCGAGGCTGCGACCTGATCATCGAATCGGTGTTCGAGAAGCGCGACGTGAAGGCACAGGCCACCGCGGAGGCCGAGGCGCTGCTGGCGCCCGGCGGCTTCATCGGATCGAACACCTCGACGCTGCCGATCACCGGGCTGGCGGCCGCGGTGGCGCAGCCCGAGCGCTTCATCGGCATCCACTTCTTCTCGCCGGTGGATCGCATGCCGCTGGTCGAGATCATCAAGGGCCGGCAGACCTCGGCGCAGACGCTGGCGCGGGCGCTGGATTTCGTGCAGCAGCTCAAGAAGACGCCGATCGTCGTCAACGACAGCCGGGGCTTCTTCACCAGCCGCGTGTTCGGCACCTTCACGAAGGAAGGCGCGGCGATGCTGGCCGAGGGCGTGGCGGCAGCGCGAATCGAGAACGCGGCGATCGCGGTCGGCATGCCGGTGGGGCCGCTGGCGGTGATGGACGAGACCTCGATGGCGCTGTCGTGGTCGGTGCGGCAGCAGACCATCGCGGACTTGACGGCCGAAGGCCAGCCGGTGCCGCAGCACCCGGGCTGGGACGTGATCCGCACGATGGCGGTCGACCTTCAGCGCCCCGGCCGTGCCGGCGGCGGCGGTTTCTACGACTACCCGCCCGACGGCCGCAAGCGGCTGTGGCTGGGGCTAGCCCGGCATTTCAACGGCAGCGGCGGCGACGTGCCCGAGGCCGACCTGCGCGACCGGCTGCTCTACATCCAGGCGATCGAATCCATCCGCTGCATGGAAGAAGGCGTGATCGAAGCGGCGCGCGACGCCAACATCGGCTCGGTGCTGGGCATCGGCTTCCCGCGCTGGACCGGCGGCACGCTGCAATACGTCAACCACGTCGGGCTGCAGGCCTTCGCGCGGCGCGCCGCCGAGCTGGCGCAGCGCTACGGCGATCGCTTCGAGCCGCCGCGGCTGCTGCTCGACAGGGCCGAGCGCGGCGAGCGTTTCGTCTGAGCGGGGGGCCGGCGATGAGCACCGACATCAACGCCAAGACGATGCGCATCGGCTGGGCCGGCCTCGGCGCCATCGGCGCGCCGATGGCGCAGCGCGTGGCGCAGGCCGGCTGGTCGCTGCAGGTGTGGAACCGCGACCGCGGCAAGGCCGACGCGCTGGCCGCCGACGGCGCGCGCGTCGCCGCGACGCCGGCCGCGCTGGCGCGCGGCGCCGAGGCCGTCTGCCTGTGCGTGACCGATGCCGCCGCGGTCGAGCAGGTGGTGTTCGGCGCCGGTGGCGTGGCCGAGGGCCTGGCGCCGGGCGCGGCGGTCGTCGACCACTCGACGATCGCGCCGGATGCGACGCGCGGCTTCGCCGCCCGGCTGCTGGCCGAGCGCGGCGGCCACTGGATCGACGCGCCGGTATCCGGCGGCCCGGCCGGCGCGCGCGAAGGCCGGCTCACGGTGTTCGCCGGCGGCGCCGCGGCGGCGCTCGCGCGCGTGCAGCCGCTGCTGCAGGCCTATGCCGCGCGCATCACGCACCTGGGCGCGGCCGGCAGCGGCCAGGTCGGCAAGGCCTGCAACCAGGTCGTCAGCTTCGGCACCGCGGCGGTGCTGGCCGAGGCCTTGCACCTGGCTCGGCGCCAGGGGCTGGACGCGGCCGCGCTGGTGCAGGCGATGCAGGGCGGCTTCGCCGATTCGGCCGTGCTGCGCCACTACGCGGACGCGATGCTGAGCGGCGTCTACCGCGGCTCGACGCTGAACGCGCTGAAGGACACCGGGATCGCGCTCGCGCTCGGCCGCGAAGCCGGCGCGCCGCTGCCGATGGCCGAGGTGCTGGCCACGCTGTACCGGCGGCTCGTCGAGCAAGGCCATACGCAGCTCGGCATGGCGGGCGTGATGCGGCTGTACGTCGAGGGTGCGCTGGCCGACGTGCCGGCGGTCGATCGCCCCTGAGCCGCCCGCCGGCGGCGGCGGCCTCGCGTTGTCCCGCCCTTGCAGGATCGCGAATCGGCGTATAGGCTATGAATGGTCATACCAAACATCAATCTGTAGGCGGGATGTACGAATGAACCCGGACTTCGACCTCATCGTCGTCGGCGCCGGCATGGCCGGCCATTGCGCAGCGCTGGCCGGCGCCGAGGCCGGCGCGCGCGTGCTGCTGCTGGAGAAGATGCCGCAGCACGGCGGCAGCACCGCGATGTGCGGCGGCGCCTTCGCGTTCGCCGGCACCGACGAGCAGCGCACCAAGGGCATAGCCGACGGCCCGCAGCGGCTGGAGGACGACCTGATCGCCGCCGGCGGCGGCTTCAGCGACCGCGCGCTGGTGCACGCCTACGCGCAGCAGCAGCTCGGCGCCTACCGCTGGCTGCGGGCCCTGGGCATCGCCTTCGACAGCGTGTCGCTCAGCGGCAGCCAGTCGGTGCCGCGCAACCACAGCACCGACCCGCGCGCCGCGCTGGCGCTGCTGCACGCGCGCGTGCGGGAGCGCGGCGTCGAGTTCCGGGCTAACGCCGCTGTCAAACGGCTGCTGACCGTGGGCGACGATGACGCGCGCCGCGTCGCCGGCGTCGAGCTGGCCGACGGCAGCACGCTCATCGCCCGCGGCGGCGTGATCCTGGCGACCGGCGGCTTCTCGCGCGCCGCCGACCTCGTCGCGCGCTTCGCGCCGGGCTTGAGCGCCGCGCGGCCGATGGGCGGCGAGGGCAACACCGGCGACGGCCTGCGCATGGCCTGGGCGCTGGGCGCCGACCTGCTGGACATGGGCCAGGCCAAGGGCACGTTCGGCGCGCCGGTCGACGCGCCGCGTGCGGGACACGAGGACCGCGCGCCGCGCCTCGTCTCGGCGATGTACCGCGGCGCCATCGTCGTCAACCGCGCCGGCCGGCGCTTCGTCGACGAGTCGGTCTCGTACAAGCTGATCGGCGACCGCTGCCTGCAGCAGGACGGCGCGCTCGCGTTCCAGGTCTTCGACCAGAGTGTGATGGACCAGTCGTCGCCGCTGCCCAGCGTGGCCGACTACCGCGCCGCGTTCGATGCCGGGCTGATCCGCCGCGCGCCCACGCTGCCCGCGCTGGCGGCCGAGCTGGGCATCGCCGCGCCGGGCCTGCTCGCGACGGTCGACCGCTACAACCGCGCCTGCCGCGGCGAGACCGACGACGAATGGAGCCGCCGCTCGCTCAGCACAGGCTTCGGGCGGCCGACGCCGGTGGAGCGCGCGCCGTTCTACGGCATCGCCTGCACGACCGGGCTCACCTCCACCTACTGCGGCCTGCGCACCGACACCGCGGCGCGCGTGATCGACGTCTTCGGGCGCGTGATCCCGGGGCTGTATGCGGTGGGCGAGTTGGTGGGCGGCTTCCACGGCGCGGCCTACATGAGCGGCTCGTCGCTGGGCAAGGGCTGCGTGTTCGGGCGCATCGCCGCCGCGCACGCCGCGGCGCGCGCCGGCATAATGGACAGACCATTGAACTGAAACCGATCACTGGAGACTGCCTGCCCATGCGATTCAACGAAGACCAACGGGCGCTGCGCGATTCGCTGCGCCGCATGACCGACGAGCGCATCAAGCCGATCGCGGCCGAGGTGGACGACAGCGACCGCTTCCCGCACGAGTGGAAGCAGCTCTTCGGCGAGATGGGCCTGCTGCAGATGTGGGTGCCCGAAAGCTACGGCGGCCCCGGCGGCGACCTCGTCTCGGTGTGCATCGCCAAGGAGGAGACGGCGCGCGGCTCGCTCGCCGCGTCGACGCTGGCCTGCAACAACTCGATCGGGCTGATCCTGCCGATCCTGCACTTCGGCAGCGATGCGCAGAAAGAGAAGTACCTGCGCGCGTCGGCCAGCGGCACGGTGATGGCCGCGGTGGCGATGACCGAGCCGCAGGCCGGCTCCGACGTGGCCGGCATGAAGACGCGCGCGGTGCAGCGCGCCGACGGCCACTGGATCGTCAACGGCCGGAAGAACTGGATCACCTGGGGCGAGGTGGCCGACTACGTGTTCCTGTTCGCCAAGACCGGCGACGGCCCGGCGCACGAGAACATCAGCGCCTTCATCGTCGACACGAAGACGTCGGGCTTCCGCATCGGCCGCAAGGAGCGCAAGATGGGCCGCAACGGCGCGCCCAACAACGAGCTGTTCTTCGACGACATGGTGCTGCCGCCCGACACCCTGGTGGGCGAGGTGGGCAAGGGCTTCACCGCCTGCATGCGCATCCTCGACCTCAACCGCCCGACCATCGCCGCGTCGGCGCTGGGGCTGGCGCAGGAGGCGCTGGACCTTTCGGTCGCATACTGCAAGGAGCGCCGCGCCTTCGGCAAGGCGATCGGCCAGTTCCAGGGCATGCAGTTCAAGCTGGCCGACATGGCGATGAAGATCGAGGCCGCGCGCCAGCTGCTGTACGGCGTCTGCGAGGAGATCGACAGCGGCGACCTCAGCCGGCTGCAGACCATCGCGTCGATCGTCAAGTGCTACGTCACCGACGTCGCGATGGAGGTCACCACCGAGGCGGTGCAGGTCTTCGGCGGCAACGGCTATTCGAAGGAGTACCCGCTGGAGCGCATGATGCGCGACGCCAAGGTGCTGCAGATCATCGAAGGCACGAACGAGATCCACCGCATGGTGATCGGCCGCAACCTCGTCCGCTGATGAGCACGCCATCGACTCCCGTCCTGATCGTCGGCGCCGGCCCCGTCGGGCTGGCGCTGGCCGGCGACCTGGGCTGGCGCGGCGTGGACTGCGTGCTGGTCGAGCGCGGCGACGGCGTGATCGGCCAGCCGCGCATGGACATGGTGGGCATCCGCTCGATGGAGTTCTGCCGCCGCTGGGGCATCGTGCCCTGGGTCGAGTCGGCCGGCTACAACCGCGACTACCCGCAGGACTGCGCCTGGGTCACCGACCTCAACGGCTACGAGTTCGGGCGCGAGCCCTTCCCGTCGCCGGCGGCCGAGCAATGCCCGCCGACCAGCCCGCAGAAGCGCGAGCGCTGCCCGCAGAACTTCTTCGACCCGGTGCTGGCGCGCTTCGTGCGCAGCACCGGCCGCGTGGACCTGCGCCATCGCACCGAGCTGGAATCCTTCGAGGACCGCGGCGGCCACGTGCTGGCCACGCTGCGCGACGCCGAGAGCGGCGAGCGCCGCACGCTGCAGGCGCAGTACCTCGTCGGCTGCGACGGCGGCGCCAGCGGCGTGCGCCAGGCGCTGGGCATCGACATGAGCGGCGAGCCGGTGCTGTCCTACACCACCAACGTCGTCTTCCGCTGCGACGGGCTGGAGAAGCTGCACGACAAGAAGCCGGCCTACCGCTACATCTTCATCGGCCCCGAAGGCACCTGGGCCACGCTGGTGGCGATCAACGGGCGCGACCAGTGGCGCTTCTCGCTCGTTGGGGATGCCACCAAGCGCCAGGTCGGCGAAGACGAGATGCGGCGCGCGATCGTGCGCGCGATGGGGCGCGAGTTCGACTTCGAGATCCTCTCGATGCTGCCCTGGGTGCGCCGCCAGCTCGTGGCCGACCGCTACCGCCGCGGCCGCGCCTTCATCGCCGGCGACGCCGCGCACCTCACCTCGCCGACCGGCGGCTTCGGCATGAACACCGGCATCCTCGATGCGGTGAACCTGAGCTGGAAGCTGGCGGCGATGGTGCAGGGCTGGGGCGGCGGTCACCTGCTGGACAGCTACGAGCTGGAGCAGCAGCCGGTGGCGGTGCGCAACGTCACCGAGGCCAGCGAGAACCTGCGCCGCATGCTGTCGCCGCGCGTGCTGAAGCCCGATCCCGCGGTGTTCGACCGGGACAACCCCGGCCTCGAGGCCGCGCGCCGCGAGTACGGCGCACGCTACACCGAGATGATGAAGCGCGAGTGGTTCTCGGTCGGCATCCACCTGGGCTACGTCTACGAAGGCTCGCCCATCGTCGTGCCCGACGGCACGCCGCCGCCGCCGAACGAGGTCGCGCGCTACACGCCGACCGCGCGGCCGGGCTCGCGCGCGCCGCACGTCTGGCTGGCGCCGGGGCGCTCGACGCTCGATCTGTTCGGCCGTAGTTTCGTGCTGCTGCGCCTGGGCGCGGCGCCGCCAGCAGTGGACGCGATCGAGCGTGCCGCCGCGGCGGCCGGCGTGCCGCTGCAGACGATGGACCTTTGCCACGACGAGGCCGAGCGGCTCTACCAGCGCCGCCTGGTGCTGGTGCGCCCCGACGGCAGCGTGGCCTGGCGCGCCGACGCGGCGCCGGCCGACGCGGCGGCGCTGATCAGCGGCATCCGCGGGGCATTGCTGCCCGCGCAGCCGGCCGCGCCGCGGCCGGCGTATCAACTGGCGGAGGTGTGATGGAGATCGTCACCAACGACGGCGACGCGCGGCGCGCGCTGCAGGCCGAGCTGGCGCGCTTCCACTGCCGCGTGCACCAGCCGGACGACCCGCCGCTGTTCACCCGCGAGCCGCGGCCGCAGATGCGCTCGGTGCACTGGCGCTGGCGCGACCTGGCGCCGCTGCTGGACCGCCTGGGGCGCGAGGTCGACCTCGGTGCCGGCGGCCCGCGCCGCACGCTGCGGCTGCAGAACCCGGGGCTGGCCGAGGGCACGACGCACACCTTCTGGTGCTCGATCCAGGTCATCCTGCCCGGCGAGGTGGCCACCTGCCACCGCCACAGCGCCAGCGCGCTGCGCTTCATCATGAAGGGCCACGGCGCCTGGACCACGGTCGACGGCGAGCACTACCCGATGGACGAGGGCGACCTCGTGCTGACCCCGGCCTGGAGCTGGCACGACCACGTGCACCGCGGCAGCGAGCCCATGGTGTGGCTGGACGTGCTGGACATCTCGCTGATGCGGCTGCTGCAGGCCACGTTCTTCGAGCCTCATGCGCAGGACGTGCAGGCCGTCGACAGCGTGCCCGACCGCACCTGGCGCCAGTACGGCAGCGGCCTGATGGCGCCGCCGCGCGTGCCGCAGGGTCCATACGCCAACCCCTTGCTGGCCTACCCGCAGGCGATGGCCGCGGCGGCGCTGGAGGCCGCTGCCGGGCTGCCGAGCGACCCGCACGACGACGTGGTGCTGGCCTACCGCAACCCCGACACCGGCGGCCCGGCGATGACGACGATGGGCCAGCAGCTCCAGCGCATCCGCGCCGGCTTCCAGGGCCGGCGGCGGCGCCACAGCGGCAGCAAGGTCTACTACGTGCTGCGCGGCCGCGGCGTCACGACGGTCGGCGACGAACGCTACGACTGGGAGGCCGGCGACTTCTTCGCCGTCGCCCCCTGGGCCTGGCATGCGCACCAGGGCCTGGAGGACGCGCTGCTGTTCCAGGTCAACGACCAGCCCGCGCTGCAGGCGCTGGGCTACTACCGCGAAGAACTCGAATGAAGATCGCCTGCTTCGATGACCACCGCGTCGGCCTCGTCGAGGGCGAGCGGCTCTACGACGTCACCGCCGCGCTGCCGCCGGCGCTGGACGCGCTGCCGCAGCAGCGCATCAACTGGCTGATCGCGCACTGGGCCGAAGCGCGGCCGGCCGTCGAGCGCGTGCGCGCGCAGGCCGCCGAAGGCCGCGCGCTGGACGGCGTGCGCTGGCAGGCCGCGAACCCGGCGCCGCCGCACGTCTTTGCCGCGCCGGCCAACTACCGCAAGCACATCGGCGAGCTGGGCGCGCGCGTCGTCACCAAGAAGGGCCGCACCGCGCGCGAGCAGGGCTTCTTCCTGAAGGCGCCGGGCTCGGTGGTCGGCCACGGCGGCACCCTCGAGCTGCCGCACGGATCGACGCGGCGCTTCGACCACGAGTCCGAGCTGGCGGTGATCATCGGCCGGGGCGGGCGCGACATCCCGCGCGAGCGGGCGTTGTCGCATGTATTCGGTTATGCCTGCCTGATCGACGCGACGATGCGCATCGAGGCCGAGCAGTTCGAGGAAGAGCGCTCGATGCGCAAGTCCTTCGCCGGCTTCACGCCGCTGGGGCCGTGGATCGTCAGCGCCGACGAGGTGGGCGACCCGCAGGCGCTGGACAACCGGCTGTGGGTCAACGGCGAGCTGAAGCAGCAGGCGAACACGCGCGAGATGATCGTCGGCGTGGCCGAGCTGATCGAGCTGGTCTCGTCGGTGCTGCCGCTGCAGCCCGGCGACGTGATCGCCAGCGGCACGCCCGAGGGCGTGGGCCCCTTCGGCCCCGGCGACCGCTTGCGCATCGCGATCGAGCGCGTCGGCGAGATGACGCTGCAGGTGCGCGAGCGCGACGCGGTGTCGCCGCGGGCGTATTGACCGTTTCCGTCCCGATAATGCAGCCTTCCACGAGGGAAGGACTGCATGAAGCAAGCCGCTGCGGCCGCCGAGCTTGAACCGAGCCCAGCCGGCGCGCGCGCGCCGCGGGTGTTCGAGGCCATCTGCGACCAGGTGCGCGAGCAGCTCGCCGCCGGCGTGCTCAAGCCCGGCGACAAGCTGCCGGCCGAGCGCGAACTGGCGCTGCAGTGCGGCAGCTCGCGCACCGCGGTGCGCGAGGCGCTGCGCAGCCTGGAGATCGCCGGCGTCATCCGCCTGCACAAGGGCGTGAAGGGCGGCGCCTTCATCCGCGAGGGCGACCCCGCGGTGGTCACGCGATCGTTCGGCGACATGGTGCACCTGGGCCGCATCTCGCTGGCCGACCTGACCGAGAGCCGCGTGATCCTGCTCGACGCCGTGCTGCGCCTGGCCGCCGAGCGCGCGCGCGAGCAGGAGCTGGACGCGCTGGCGCGCAGCATCGAGCGCACCGAGGAGCTGACGCGCCTGAACCGCCTGGACGAGCGGCGCGAGCAGCTCGTCAACTTCTACCGCCTGCTGGCGCAGGCCACGCACAACGAGGTGCTGGTGATCCTGGTCGACGCCGTCACCGACATCGTGCTGAAGGTGCTGCAGCGCGACGGCGTGCCCCCGCGCGCCGAGACCGTCAAGGTGCACCGCGAGATCGTGCACTGCCTGCGCCGGCGCGACGCCGACAAGGCGGTGCTGCTGCTGCGCCGGCACTTCAAGGCGCTGCATGCGTATCTGTTCGAGGCGTCGGCGGCGCAGGGCGGCACGGCCGCGAAGCCGGCCGCCCGCAGTGCCCGCGCTCCTAGTCGGCCTTGATGCCGAACTGCTTGAACACGCCGCGCCAGTAGCCGGTTTCGGCATCGACGAAGCCGGCGAAGGCGCGTCCGTCGACGGCGTCCACCACGTAGCCGGCGGCGTCGGTCTTCTCGGCCACGTCGGCGCTGGTGGCGGCCTGCATCCAGGCGGCCGACAGGCTTTCGATCACCGCGCGCGGCGTGCCCGCGGGCGCGAACACGCCGCCCCAGCCCGAGCGCCGCAGGTCGACCAGCCCCAGCTCGGCGAAGGTGGGCACCTGCACGATGTGCGCCAGCCGCTTGGCGCTGGCCACTGCCAGCACCTGCAGCCGGCCCGCCTGCGCCGCGGCCGTGCCGGCTGAGATGAAGGTCGCATCCACCTGGCTGCCGAGCAGGTCGGTCAGCGCCGGCGCCTCGCCCTTGTACGGCACCGAGATCAGCTCGATCCCCGCCGCCTGTTCGAGGATCTTGCCCAGCGCCTGCGCCGTGGTCGAGATGACGCCGCAGGACAGCGGGCGCTTGGACGCCTTGGCGTGCTCGATGAACTTCGCCAGCGTGCCGACGCCCAGGCTGGTGTTGACGGCCAGCGCGAGCGGGATCTCGTGCAGCTTCGCCACCGCCGCCAGCTCGCCGGGCTCGTAGGGCATCTTCGCGTACAGGCTCGGGTTCTGCGCGACCGCGCTGGTGCCGAACAGCAGCGTGTAGCCGTCGGGCGCCGACTTCGCCACCTGGGCCGCGGCCAGCATCGTCGCCGCGCCGGGCTTGTTCTCGATGATGACCGGCTGCTTCCACGTCGCAGCGAGCTTCTCGCCGAAGAAGCGCGCCAAGCCGTCGAACGAGCCGCCCGCTGGCGTCGGCACGATCAGGCGCACGGGCCGGGCGGGGAAGGCCGCTGCCGGCTCCGCGGCGCGTGCCGCGGGAATGGGCGCCGCGGCCAGCGGCGCCAGCAGCAGCGAAGCGCCAAAGCGTCTGCGCG
Organism: Rubrivivax sp.; assembly: GCA_047602205.1. GTDB lineage: Bacteria > Pseudomonadota > Gammaproteobacteria > Burkholderiales > Burkholderiaceae_C > Rubrivivax. The sequence goes on from JASGHX010000001.1 coordinate 5,247,857, forward strand.
TCGTCATCTTGTGGTCTCCAAGTCTTCAGGTAGAATGGTTGGACCAGTATGGCGAGACCATTTCATCTCGTCAACCGCAGCAACCCCTGCCGAGGCACCCCCCCTCCATGCCATCCGCCGTCATCGCGGGCGTCTACGAACACCCGCTGCGCAAGGCGCCCGACGCCTCCACCGCGCTGCTGCACGCGCAATGCGCCCGCGGCGCGCTGGCCGATGCGGGCCTGACCCTCGCCGACGTCGACGGCTACTTCTGCGCCGGCGACGCGCCCGGCTTCGGCGCGCTGGCGATGGCCGAGTACCTGGGGCTGCACTTGAGCCACGTCGACTCCACCGAGCTGGGCGGCGCGAGCTACCTCTCGCACGTCGCGCGCGCCGCCGCCGCGGTCGATGCCGGGCGCTGCAACGTGGCGCTGATCACGCTGGCCGGCCGGCCGCGCTCGGAGGGCCGCTCGGTCGGCACCTCGGCGCGCAGCGCGCCGATGCAGGTGCCCGACACGGCCTTCGAGATCCCCTACCGCCCGAACGTGACGCTGCTCTACGGCATGTGCGCCCGGCGCCACATGCACGATTACGGCACGACGAGCGAGCAGCTCGCGTGGATCCGCGTCGCCGCGTCGCAGCACGCGCAGCACAACCCGCACGCGCTGCTGCGCCAGCCGGTGGCGGTGCGCGACGTGCTCGATTCGCCGCTGGTGGCCGACCCGCTGCACCGGCTGGACTGCTGCGTGGTCACCGACGGCGGCGGCGCCATCGTCGTCACGCGGCGCGAGATCGCGCGCGAGCTTCGCGCCGAGGCGGTGGCGATCCGCGGCGCCGGCGACGCGGTCTATCACCTGCAGGGCGGCGCGGCCGACCTCACGACCACCGGCGCGGCGCTGTCGGGCCGGGCGGCCTTCGCGCAGGCCGGCGTGCGGCCCGCGGACATCCAGTACGCGTCGATCTACGACAGCTTCACGATCACCGTGCTGCTGCAGTTGGAGGACCTGGGCTTCTGCGCCAAGGGCGACGGCGGGCGCTTCGTCGCCGACGGCAACCTGATCTCGGGCGTGGGCAAGCTGCCGTTCAACACCGACGGCGGCGGCCTGTGCAACAACCACCCGGCCAACCGCGGCGGCATGACCAAGGTGATCGAGGCCGTGCGCCAGCTGCGCGGCCGCGCCCACCCCGCCGTGCAGGTGCCCGGCTGCAGCCTGGCGCTGGCGCAAGGCATCGGCGGCTGGATCGGCACGCGCCACGCCAGCAGCACTCTCATTCTCGAGCGCCTCTGAGCATGAACACAGCTTCGCAACAGCCCATCGACGAGGTGCTGGCCGCAGCGCCGGAAACTGCCCCGTACTGGCAGGCCGCCGCCGAGGGCCGGCTGCTGCTGCGCCATTGCGAGGTCTGCGGCCGCAGCCACCACTATCCGCGGCCGATCTGCCCGCACTGCGGCAGCGACCGCACCACGTGGCGCGAAGCCAGCGGGCGCGGCGCGATCCACACCTTCAGCGTGATGCGCCGCATCGACGAGCCTTACGCCATCGGCTACGTCGACCTGGCCGAAGGCTGCCGCCTGCTCACGCAGTTCGTCGATGCCGACCTCGATGCGCTGCGCATCGGCGCGCCGGTGCAGGTGGCCTTCCGCGATCTCGGCCAGGGCTACGCGGTGCCGGTGTTCCGTCCGGCGGCGGCCTGAACAATGAACATAACAGATATGTCGAACGGTACATCCCTGCTCGCGCCCAGGACCGTGGCGATCGTCGGCGCATCGTCCGACCCCGAGCGCATCGGCGGCATCCCGATCGCGACGATGCTGCAGCAGGGCTTCGCCGGCGAGCTGTGGCCGGTGAACCCGGCGCGCGCAGAAGTGCAAGGCCTGCGCTGCTACGACGCCATCGAGAGCCTGCCGGCCGCGCCCGATGCCGCCATCGTGGCCGTGCCGGGCGCCCTGGCCGCCGGCGCCGTGGAATCGCTGGCGCGCCTGGGCACGCGCTCGGCCATCGTCTTCTCGGCCGGCTTTGCCGAGGCGGGGGCGGCAGGTGCCGAGCTGCAGCAGCGCATGCTGCGCGCGGCCCAGGCCAGCGGGCTGCGCCTGTTCGGCCCTAACACCATCGGCCTGTTCAACGCCCACGTGGCCTACTACCCGTTCTTCTCCACCGCGTTCGAGCGCGGCTTTCCGCTGCCGGGGCGCATCGGCATCGCCAGCCAGTCGGGGGCGGTCGGCTCGCAGATCTTCAACATCGCGCGCAACCGCGGCATGGGCACGCCGGTGTGCATCACCACCGGCAACGAGGCCGACGTGACCCTGGGCGAGGCGCTGGGCTGGCTGGTCGATCACCCCGAGATCGACGTCATCGTCGCCTACCTCGAAGGGCTGCGCCGGCCGGAGCGGCTGCTGCAGGCGCTGGAAGCCGCGCGCCGCGCGCGCAAGCCGGTCATCGTGCACAAGGGCGGGCGCAGCGCGCTCGGCGCCAGCGCCGTGCAATCGCACACCGCGGCCATCGCGGGCGACGACCGGCTGTTCGACGTCGTGCTCGACGAGTTCGGCGCCGTGCGTGCCGAGCACACCGAGCAGATGCTCGACATCGCCTACGCCGCGGCGCGGCGCCTCTACCCGGTGGCCGGCACGCTGGGCGTGCTGACGCTCAGCGGCGGCGCCGGCATCCAGATGAGCGACGCCGCCGAGCACGCCGGCCTGGCGATGCCGCAGATGGACGCCGACAGCCAGCAGCGGCTGCAGGCGCTGCTGCCGTTCGCATCGCCGGTGAACCCGATCGACATCACGGCGCAGTCGCTCAACGACACCGACCTCGTCGGCCACTTCGCGCGCGAGGTGGCCGAGCGAGGCGACTACGAGGCGATCGCGGTCTACCTCGCCGGCGTCGGCGGCTCGATCAGGAAGGGCCCGGTGCTGCGCCAGACCTTCGCCGAGGTCGCCCGTGCGCACCCCAGCCGGCTGTGGACCATCCTGACCACCGCCGACCGCGACGCGGTGGCCGCATACGAGCAAGACGGCCTGCTGGTGTTCGAAGAGCCGGCGCGCGCGATCCACGCGATCGGCGCGCTGGCGCGCTTCGGCAAGGCCTTTGCGCGCCAAAGCGCGCCGGTGCCGCAGCCCATCGCCGACGCGCCGCTGCCGGCCACGGCGCCGAACGAGGCCGAGGCCAAGGCCTGGCTCGCGTCCTACGGCGTGGCCGCCTTGCCCGAGGTGGTGGCCACCGACGTGCAGGGCGCCGTCGCGGCGGCGCAGGGCATGGACTTTCCGGTCGTGCTGAAGGTCGTTTCGCCCGACATCGCGCACAAGTCCGAGGTCGGCGGCGTGCACCTGAACCTGCGCAGCGCCGCCGAGCTGCGGTCGGCCTTCGACGCCGTGATGGCCTCGGTCGCCCGGGCCCGGCCCGATGCACGCATCGACGGCGTGCTGGTCGCGCCGCAGATCGGCGACGGCGTCGAATGCCTGGCCAGCGTGCACCGCGACCCGCAGCTCGGCCTGTTCGCCGCCTTCGGCCTGGGCGGGATCTTCGTCGAAGTGCTGCAGGACGTGGTGTTCCGGCGCTGCCCCTTCGACGAAGCAACGGCGCACGCGATGATCGCCGGCATCCGCGGCGCGGCCTTGCTGCGCGGCGCACGCGGCCGGCCGCCGGCCGACGTGGACGCGCTGGCGCGGCTGCTGGCGCGGCTGTCGGTGGTGGCGCACCAGCAGGGCGAGCGCCTGCGCTCGATCGAGCTGAACCCGGTGCTGGTGCGGCCCGTGAGCCAGGGCGCCTGGGCGGCCGACGCGGTGATCGAGCTGGCCTGACGCCCCGTCTCCGGCGCGCCATCAGGGATGGCCCGCGTTCAAAAGGTCTTACCATTTGATAAGATGGCCGCGAACGCATCCCGGCGATCTCGGCGGTGCGCCCCGAGACGGAGGCAAGGACGGCCATGGCGGATCGCCCATCCGAGCAAGAAGTTCAGTTGCGCACGCTGTGGCAGCGGGCCTGGCCGGCCGGCCTGCCGCGGGGCAGCCACTACCCGCACGGCGAGCGTCCGCTCAGCGAGTACCTGCGCGCCTGGGCGCGCGTGCAGCCCGACAAGCCGGCCGTGCTGTTCTACGGCCGCGCGATCAGCTTCGCCGAGCTGGACCGCCTGAGCGACCGCTTCGCCGCCGCGCTGGCCGCGCAAGGCATCGGCGAGGGCGACCGCGTCGCGGTGATGCTGCCGAACTGCCCGCAGTTCCATATCGCGTTCTTCGGCATCCTCAAGCGCGGCGCGATCTACGCGCCCTTGAGCCCGCTGTCCACGCCGCACGAGGCGCGTCACCAGCTCGTCGATTCGCAGGCCGCGGCCATCGTCGTGCAGGACGCCTTGATGCCGGTGCTGCGCGCGGTGCGCGCCGAGACGGCGCTGCGCACGGTGCTCGTCACCGGCTGCGCCGATCTGCTGCCGCCGCAGCCCACGCTGCCGCTGCCCGAGCTGCTGCGCGCGCCGCGCTTGGCAGTCGACGACGCGATCGAGCTGCTGCCGCTGCTGGAGGCCACCACCGCGCCGCCGCCGCCGGTGGCCGCCACGCTCGACGCGCCGGCGGCGCTGAACTACACCGGCGGCACCACCGGGCTGCCCAAGGGCTGCATCCACACGCAGGGCGACATGGTCTACACCGCGGCGTCCAACTACCACGTGGGCGGGCCGGGGCCCGACGGCGTCGTGCTGAGCTTCTGGCCCGCGTTCTGGATCGCCGGGCAGAACCTCGGCCTCGTGCACCCGATGCTGGCCGGCGCCACCGTCGTGCTGCTGGCGCGCTGGGACGCGCTGGCTTTCATGCAGGCCGTGCAGCAGCACCGCGCCACCTTCGTCGCGATGCCGATGGACAGCGCGATCGAGGTCATGGACCACCCGCGCGCGGCCGAGTTCGACCTGCGCTCGCTGCGCCACTGCCGGGCCGTCTCCTTCGTCAAGAAGCTCGATGCCGGCTACCGCCGCCGCTGGCGCGCGCTGACCGGCGCGACGCTGCTGTCCGGGCCTTATGGTCTGACCGAAACGCAGACCAACGACACCTTCACCGCCGGCATGGACCGCGACGACTTCGACCTGCAGGCGCTGCCGGTGTTCGTCGGCCTGCCGGTCGACGGCACCGAGATCAAGGTCTGCGACTTCGACAGCGGCGAGCGCGTGGCGCTGGGGCGCGAGGGCGAGATCTGCCTGCGCTCGCCGTCGCTGACGCGCGGCTACTGGAAGCAGCCGGCGGCCAGCGCCGCGCTGCTGCGCGACGGCTGGCTGCACACCGGCGACATCGGCCTGCTCGACGAGCAGGGCTACCTGCACTACCTGGGCCGGCGCCGGGAGATGCTCAAGGTGAAGGGCATGAGCGTGTTCCCGTCGGAGATCGAGGCGGTGCTCGCGCGCCACCCGGCGGTGCTGTCGTGCGCCGTCGTCGGCCGCAGCGACGCCGAGCGCGGGCAGGTGCCGGTGGCTTTCGTGATCCTGCGGCCCGAGGCGCGCGGCAGCGCCGGCGCCGAGGCGCTGGCCGGCTGGTGCCGCGAGACGATGGCCAGCTACAAGCGGCCGCAGCTTCGCCTGGTCGAGGCCTTTCCGCTCACCGGCACCGGCAAGGTGCGCAAGGACGAGCTGGCGGCCTGGGCGCAGCGCGACGACGACGCCACGGCGGCGCAGCCATGATGCGCCGCCTGCTGATCGGCAACCGCGGCGAGGTGGCGATCCGCATCGCGCGCGCCGCGGCCGAGCTGGGCCTGCGCAGCGTGGCGGTGTACGCGCGCGACGAAGCCGATGCGCTGCACCGGCGCAAGGCCGACGAGGCGGTGGCGCTGGACGGCAGCGGCCCCGCGGCCTACCTGGACGCCGACGCGCTGGTGCGCGCGGCCGTGGCGCAGGGCTGCGACGCGCTGCACCCGGGCTACGGCTTCCTCAGCGAGAGCCCGCTGCTGGCGCGGCGCTGCGCGCAGGCCGGCATCGTCTTCGTCGGGCCCGACGAGGAGACGCTGGCGCTGTTCGGCGACAAGGCGCGCGCCCGCGCCTTCGCGCAGCAGCACGACGTGCCCGTCGTCGAAGGCAGCGACGGCCCGGTGACGCTGGAGCAGGCGCGCGCGTTCATGGCCGCGCTGGGCGCCGGCGGCGCGCTGCTGGTGAAGGCGGTGGGCGGCGGCGGCGGGCGCGGCATCCGCCGCGTCACGCACCCCGACGAGCTGGCGCCGGCCTACGCCGCCTGCAGCGCCGAGGCGCGGTCGTCCTTCGGCCGCGGCGAGGTCTACGTCGAGCGGCTGCTGCTGCGGCCGCGCCACCTCGAAGTGCAGGTGCTGGGCGACGGCCACGGCGCCGTGGTGCACCTGGGCGAGCGCGACTGCACGCTGCAGCGCCGCCATCAGAAGCTGATCGAGCTCGCGCCCGGCCCTGCTCTCGACCCCGCGCTGCGCGAGGCCCTGTGCGCCGCCGCGCTGCGGCTGGCCGCGGCGGTGAACTACCGCGGCCTCGGCACCTTCGAGTTCCTGGCCGAAGATGGCGATGAAGGCAGCAGCCGCTGGGCCTTCATCGAAGCCAACCCGCGGCTGCAGGTCGAGCACCCGGTCACCGAGATGGTCAGCGGGCTGGACCTCGTGCGCCTGCAGCTCCAGGTGGCCGGCGGCGCGCGGCTGGCCGACCTGGGCATCACCCAGGCACGCGCCGGCCGGCGCAGCGGCTGCGCGATCGAGTTGCGCATCAACGCCGAGACGCCGACCGCCGACGGTGGCACGCAGCCCGGCAGCGGCCGCGTGCAGCGCTTCGATCCGCCGTCGGGCCCAGGGGTGCGCGTCGACAGCGCGGGCTTCGCCGGCCAGACGCTGCATCCGCTGTTCGATTCGCTGCTGGCCAAGCTGATCGTCCACGGCGACGACGGCGATTTCGCCGCGCTGCTGCGCAAGGCCGACCGCGCGCTGGCCGAGTTCGCGATCGCCGGCGTGCCGACCAACAAGGCGCTGCTGCACGGGCTGCTGAACGACCCGCAGGTCGCCGCCGGCCGCGTGCACACGCGCTACGTCGAGGAGCACGCGGCCGCCTTGCTGACGCGGGGTGCGCAGGCGCGGCGCGAGCTGCATGCCGCCGACGAGGTGCCGCCGTTCCAGCCCGCGCCGGTGCCCGACGACGCGCCCGCGGCCGAGCCCGGCTGGCTGGCCGTCGAGGCCGCGATGCCCGGCCTGCTGCTGGCCTTGCACGTGGCCGAGGGCGACCTCGTGCAGGCCGGCCAGACGCTGGCCGTGATCGAGGCGATGAAGATGCAGCACCTGGTGGAGAGCCCGGCCGCCGGCACCGTGCGCCGGCTGCCGGCGGCGCGCGGCCGGTTGCTGGCGCCGGGCGCGGTGCTCGCCTTCATCGAGCCCGACGCCCGGGCCGGCGGCGGCGATGCGCGCGCCGAAGCCGCCGGGCCCGACCTCGAGCACATTCTGCCGTTGCTGGCCGAGATGCGGCAGCGCCAGGCCTTGCGCCTGGACGCGCAGCGCCCCGAGGCCGTGGCGCGCCGCCGCCAGCGCGGCCAGCGCACCGCGCGCGAGAACGTCGACGCGCTGCTGGACCCCGGCTCGCTGACCGAGTACGGCGGCCTCGCGGTCGCGCAGCAGCATGCGACGCGCACGCTGGACGAGCTGGCGCGCCGCACGCCGGCCGACGGCATCGTGATCGGCATCGGCACCGTCAACGCCGGCCATTGCGCGCCCGAGCGCGCGCGCTGCATGGTGCTGGCCTACGACTACACCGTGCTCGCCGGCACGCAGGGCCGCACCGGCCACGACAAGACCGACCGCGCGCTGGTGCTGGCGCTGAAGTCGCGCCTGCCGGTGGTGCTGTTCGCCGAAGGCGGCGGCGGCCGCGCCGGCAGCGACGGCCACGCGGTGCCGCGGCTGGACATGGGCACCTTCGCGCACTTCGCGCGCCTGAGCGGCCTGGTGCCGCGCATCGGCATCGTCAGCGGCTATTCCTTCGCCGGCAACGCCGCGCTGCTGGGCCTGTGCGACGTGATCATCGCGACGCGCAACGCCTCGTTCGGCATGGGCGGGCCGGCGATGATCGAAGGCGGCGGCCTCGGCGTGGTGCCGCCCGAGCAGGTGGGGCCGGTGTCGTTCCAAGCCGCCAACGGCGTGATCGACGTGCTCGTCGACGACGAGGCTGCCGCCGTGGCTGCCGCGCAGCGCTGCCTGGGCTACTTCCAGGGCGAGCGGCACGACTGGCGCTGCGGCGACGCGCGCCGGCTGCGCCACCTGGTGCCCGAGAACCGCAGCCGCGCCTACGACGTGCGCGCGGTGATCCACGCGCTGGCCGACGAAGACTCGGTGCTGGAGCTGCGGCGCGCCTTCGGCGCCGGCATCGTCACCGCGCTGCTGCGCATCGAAGGCCTGCCGTTCGGCCTCATCGCCAACGATCCACGTCACCTGGGCGGCGCGATCGACGCCGCGGCCGCCGACAAGGCGGCGCGTTTCATGCAGTTGTGCGACGCTTTCGACCTGCCGCTGGTCTCGCTGTGCGACACGCCGGGCTTCATGGTCGGGCCCGAGGCGGAGAAGACCGCGCTCGTGCGCCACGTCTCGCGCATGTTCGTCACCGCCGCCAACATCGCAGTGCCGCTGTTCGCGGTGGTGCTGCGCAAGGCCTACGGCCTGGGCGCGCAGGCGATGACCGGCGGCGGCTTCCACGAGCCGCACTTCACGGTGGCCTGGCCCACCGGCGAGTTCGGCGCGATGGGGCTGGAAGGCGCGGTGCGGCTGGCGCACGCCAAGGAGCTGGCGGCCATCGCCGACGCCGCCGAGCGGCAGGCGCGTTTCGAGGCGCTGGTGGCGCGCCAGTACGCGCACGGCAAGGCCGTGCACCTGGCCGCGCACGCGGTGATCGACGACGTGATCGACCCCGCCGAGACGCGCCAGCGCATCCTGGCCGGCTGGCGCTCGCTGCCGCCGCCGCCGCCGCGCAGCGGCAAGAAGCGTCCCTTCGTGGACACCTGGTAGCGCTTGACTGCTAATGCACGAGGAAACTGCATGAACGACCCCAGGACCGCCCTCGTCACCGGCGCCGCATCCGGCATCGGGCTGGCCATCAGCCGGCGGCTGGCGCGCGACGGCTGGCGCGTGCTGATGGCCGACCGCGCGACGGCCGTGCTGGATGCAGCGCGCGCGCTCGCCGGCGAAGGCGCCGCCGCGGCCGCCGGCTTCGTCGCCGACGTCGGCAACGCCGCCGGCGTCGGCGCGCTGGTCGCCGAGTTGGGCGCGCAGCGCATCGACGCGCTCGTCAACAACGCCGGCATCTCGCGCGGCCGCGCCGGCTTCGACGTCACGCAGACCACGCCCGACGAGTGGGAGCGCGTCATCGCGGTCAACCTGAGCGCGCCCTTCCTGCTCAGCCAGGCCCTGGTGCCCGGCATGCGCGCGCGCGGCTGGGGCCGCATCGTCAACATCGCGTCGCGCGCCGGGCGCACCGGCGTGCTCACCGGCGGGCTGCCGTATGCAGCGTCCAAGGCCGGGCTGATCGGCATGACGCGCGCGCTGGCGCTGCAGTGCGCGCCGCAGGCCATCACCGTCAACTGCATCGCGCCGGGCTGGGTGGAGACGCCGCTGACCGGCCGCACGCCGCCGGCCGCCGCCGCGCAGGCACTGAAGGCCATCCCGCTGGGCCGCGTCGGGCAGCCCGACGAGATCGCCGGCGTCGTCGCCTTCCTGTGTTCCGACGACGCGGCCTACATCACCGGCGCGGTGATCGACGCCAACGGCGGCAGCTTCATGGGCTGACCGCACGGCCCGCCACACCACCACCCCAGGAGACGATCATGGTTCAACGACGCGAGTTCTCCACGCTGCTGGCCGCCGCGGCGGCTGGTCTGACCCTTTCGCCGGCGCTGTCGCGCGGCGCCGACGCCGCGGCCGGCTACCCGTCGCGGCCGGTGCGGCTGATCGTGCCGCTGGCCGCCGGCGGCGGCGTCGAGGTGGCGGCGCGCCAGTTCGGCGAGATCCTGGCCAAGGACTGGGGCCAGCCCATCGTCGTCGAGGCGCGGCCGGGCGGCAACGGGATGATCGGCGCCGTCGCGGTCTCGCAGTCGCCGGCCGACGGCTACACCGCGCTGTTCACCAACAGCGGGCTGATCCAGAACGCGCACCTGCGCCCCAGCCCCGCGTTCCGCTTCGAGAACTTCGCGCCGGTGGCCATGCTGGCCTATGCCGCGCCGGCGCTGGCCATCCAGGCGGCGATCCCGGCGCGCACGCTGGCCGAGTTCGTCGCCTGGGCCAAGGCGCGGCCTGGTAAGCTGTCTTTCGGCTCGTACGGCGCCGGCTCGTCGGGCCACCTGCTGGGCGAGACGCTGAACAAGACCGCCGGGCTCGACCTGGTGCACGTGGCCTACCGCGGCGAGTCGGCCGCGGTGCAGGACATGCTGGGCGGGCAGATCGTCGCGCTGTTCGGCGCCGCCGGCAGCCTGGGCCGGCAGTCGGGCCCGCGGCTGCGCGTCATCGCGGTGGCCAGCCCGAAGCGGCTGCCGGGCTTTCCGGACCTGCCGACCTTCGCCGAATCGGGCTATGCCGACATGAACCTGCCGGGCTGGATGGCGATGTTCATGCCGGCCGGCACGCCCGCCGAGGTGGTGGCCAAGATGGCTGAGGGCTCGGCGCGCGCGCTGGCGCTGCCCGAGTTCAGGGACGCGCTGGTGAAAGGCGGCTTCGAGCCCGCGAGCATAGGCCCGGCCGAGTTCGCGGCCTTCCTGAAGAACGACTATGAGCGCTGGGGCGAGCTGATCCGCCGCACCGGCGTGAAGGTCGAGTAGCGCTGGCGGCGGCGTCGCCGCGGCGCGGCCTTCACAGCGACGCGCCGCTGCGCCCGCCGTCGGCCGCCAGCAGTTCGCCGTTGACGAAGCTGGCGTCGTCCGAGGCCAGGAAGGCGACCACCGAGGCGATCTCCGCCGCCTCGGCCAGGCGGCCCAGCGGCGTGGCTTCGACGCGGCGCGCCAGCGCATCGCCGCTGAAGTTGGCCAGCGCCGCCGGCGTCGGCACGAACGAGGGCGCGACCGCGTTGACGCGCACGCCCAGGCGGCCGAAGTCCACCGCCGCGGCGCGCGTCAGCGCGGCCACTGCGCCTTTCACCGCGCAGTAGGCCATCGAGTCGGCGGTGGCGCGGATCGCCGCGGTGGAGCAGATGTTGACCACCGCGCCATGGCCGCTGCGCTGCAGCCCGGGCCGCGCGGCCTGCATCGTCCAGACCATTCCTTTCACGCCGACGGCCAGCATGCGGTCCAGCGTCTCTTCGTCGATGGCTTCCGGCGGCTGGTAGCGGATCCACGCGGCGTTGTTGACGAGCACGGCCACCGGGCCCCAGGCGGCCTCCACCGCGGCCACCGCGGCGTGCACCGCGTCGCGGCGCGACACGTCCACCACGTGCGCCGCGGCGTCCAGCCCCAGCGCGCACAGCTCCTCGGCGGCCTGCGGCGTGCGCGTCTCGCTGACGTCGAACACCGCGACGCGCGCGCCTTCGCGGCCCAGCCGCTCGGCGATCGCGCGGCCGATGCCGCGCGCCGCGCCGGTGACGATGGCCACGCGGCCTTGCAGTCGTTGTTGCATGCTTCTATTTAAAGAGTTAGCTCATGAAGACGCCGCCGTTGACGTCCAGGCAGGTGCCGGTGACGTAGCCGGCGGCGTCGGACGCCAGGTACAGCGCGGCGGCCGCGATCTCGTCCGGGCGGCCGAGGCGCCGCGCGGGGATCGCCGCGACCGCGGCCTCCAGCACCGCGGCCGACGAGGTGCTGGACAAGGGCGTCTCGATGCGCCCCGGTGCGATCGCGTTGACGGTGATGCCTTGCGCCGCGTACAGCCCGGCCAGGTGCCGCGTCATGCCGATCAGCCCGGCCTTGGACGCCGCGTAGTGCGTGGCCGCCGGCCCGACGAAGGTGCGCCCGGCGCGCGACGCGATGTTGACGATGCGGCCGAAGCGGCGCTCGATCATGCCGGGCAGCAGCTCGCGGCACAGCACGAAGGGCGCGCTCAGGTTGACGCGCAGCGTGTGCTCCCATTCGTCGACGCCGACGTCCAGCGGCGACGGCGGCAGCCCGTCGCGCTTGGGCGAGATGCCGGCGTTGTTGACCAGCACGTCGCAGCCGCCCAGTGTGGCCTGCGCGGCGCGCGCCAGCGCCACGGCCTGATCGAGATCGGCCAAGTCGGCGACGTGGGCCACGGCGCGATGGCCTTGCGCGGCCAGCTCGCGCGCGCGGTCGTGCACGCGGGCGTCGCGGTCGGCCAGCATCAGCGCATGGCCCTGGTCCGCGAAGGCGCGGGCGATGGCCAGCCCGATGCCGCTGGCGGCGCCGGTGACCAGCACACGGCGGGGTGGTGGATTCATCGTCGGCGGCTCCTGGCGGTGGACGGCAGGTCTCAATGGTAAGACCAAATGAGAGCCGCCGGCCGGCGAAGGCCTGGACCGCCGAACCGGAAGGCTACGGCGCGCCCGCCAGTGCGAACGCCAGCCCGTCGGCCAGCACCTGCGGCACGATGCCGGTGTGGCTGCCGCTGTAGGGGCTGTCCAGCAGGCTCAGCCCCGTGTAGCGGCGCCGCGCGATCACCTGCGCGTAATCGAGATTGGCCTGGTAGTTGCCCTGGGTGGCGTAGGAGATCTGCAGCCGCACCGGCAGCGCGGTGTAGGCGGCCGCGTAGTCCTGTTCCCATTGCGCGGCGGCGGCGGGCATGCAGGGCAGCGAGGCGTCGCTGGCCAGGTAGGTCTTGAAGCTGTGCCGCGCCGGCGCCTCGGCCCACATCGCGTAGAGCACGAAGCTGCCGCCGTGCGAGTGACCGAACAGGATGCGCTTGGCGGGGTCGCCGCCGACGCTGGACTCGATCATCGGGATCAGCTCCTGGCGGATGAAGTCCAGGTAGTTGGCGTTGCCGCCGCCGCTGCCGGTGCAGGTGTTGGCCGGCACGAAGTCGCGAGCGCGCTGGCCCGAGGTCTGCACCGCGGCGACGATGACGGCCAGTTGCGCCGATTGGACCGTGGCGATCAGCGTCTGGTACCAGCTCTCGCCGTCCAGCGCGTAGATGACGGGCAGGTCCTTGCGCGCGCCCGCGCTGGCCGGCGGCAGGTACAGGTTGACGGTGTAGGCCGTGCCGGTCAGGCGCGAGTTGATGCCCAGCGTCTGCATCGTGCCCTGCGACGACGGCGAGGTGTCGCCGGACGAACCGCTGCCGCCGCCGCAGCCCGCCAGCGCGAGGGCGATCAGCGCCAGGGCGGCGAGGCTGCGGGCAGTGCCGCGGGACCTGAAGCTGCTGAACCACCGAATCGACATCGCGCCCGCCTTTCCTGGAGGGTTGGAGCCTAGCGCAGTCCGGTGCCCGCCGCCTCGGCTGCAACCCGCCTCAGCCGCGCACGAACTCGGCCAGGCTGCCGCGGCCGGCCAGCACCTGTTCACCCACGACGCGGTTCCACGCCGTCTCGGCGCCATGCGCCATGCGCCAGTCGTGCAGGCGGCGCGTGTAGAGCTGCAGCTCGTATTCCTCGGTGACGCCGATCGCGCCGTGCAGCGCGTGCGCGGTGTCGGCCACCCGCGGCGTGGCCTGGCCGGCGCGGGCCTTGGCCATCGCGGCGGGCAGCAGCGCGGGCAGCCGTGCGGGTACGTGGGCCGACGAGGCGAACGCGGCCTCGGCGGCGATCGCCACGGCGGCCACCTGCTCGGCCATCACGCTCAACTGGTGCTGGATCGCCTGGAACTTGCCCAGCGGCTTGCCGAACTGCTGGCGGTCGTTGCAGTGCTGCAGCGTCAGCTCGAAGACGCGCCGCATCGCGCCGGCGGCCAGCGCCGCGTGCGCGGCCGCGGTCAGCGCCGGCAGCGCGGCGGCGTCGCCGGGCAGCTCGGTCGGCTGCGCGCCGGCGGGCCAGCTCAGCGTGGCGGTTGACGAGCCGGCAATGCCGCTGGGCGTGCATTGCGCGGCGCGCGCGTCCAGCAGCAGCAGGCGGCCGTCCAGGCCGGCGATCACCTGCCGGGCCAGCAGCCCGTCGGGCACGCGCGGCGCGACCAGGCCGCCGCCGGCATCGCGCTGCAGCGTCGTCGCGAACGCGGTCGGCTCGGCCGGCAGCGCCACGCCGCCGTCGACCAGTGCACGCGCCAGCAGCGTCGGCGCCAGCGGCAGCGGCACCGCGTGGTAGCCGCATAACGTGACGATGGCGTAGACGTCGCCCAGCGCCAGCCCGGCGCCGCCGTCGGCCTCGGGCTTCATCAGGTCCAGGAAGCCGGCGTCGGCGATCGCGGCCCACAGGCCCTGGTCGCCGTCGCCGCGCTCGACGGCGCGCACCACCGCCGGCGTGCAGCGGTCGCGCAGGATGGCTTCGATGGCTTCGGTAAACATCCGGCACGCCTCCTAGCGCAGTCCGAGGCCGCGGGCGATCATGCCGCGCAGGATCTCGCGCGTGCCGCCGCGCAGCGAGAAGGTGGGCGCCATCTGGCTCAGGTAGCCGATCGTGGCGACGAGGTCGGCGTCGGCCGCCAGCGCGGGGTCGGACGCGACCAGGTCTTCCAGCAGCGACGGGATGCTCTGCTCGAACTCGGTGCCGATGTCCTTGACCAGCGCCGCCTCGACCAGCGGGCTCTCGCCTTGCACCAGCTTGGCGGTCACCGCGATCGACATGCGGCGCAGCGTCGCCAGCTGCGTCGCGAAGTGGCCGATCGTCGCCGCGTGCGCCGCAGGGTCGGCGCTGCGGCGCACGCAGGCCAGCCAATGCTCCAGCAGCGCGATGCTGGAATAGAGGCGCTCGGGCCCGCTGCGCTCGAAGGCCAGCTCGGCGTTGACCTGCAGCCAGCCGTCGCCTTCGTTGCCGATCAGCGCGTCGTCGGACAGCGCCACGTCGTCGAAGAAGACCTCGTTGAAATGCGCGTCGCCGGTCAGGTCCTTGATCGGCCGCACCGTGACGCCGGGCAAGGAGAGGTCGACGATGAACTGCGACAAGCCCTTCTGCCGGTCGCCCGCCTCGCCCGAACTGCGCACCAGCGCGATCATGTAGCGGCAGTGCTGCGCGTGGGTCGTCCAGATCTTGCGGCCGTTGAGGCGCCAGCCGCCGTCGGGGTTTCGCGTTGCGCGCGTGCCGACGCTCGCCAGGTCCGAGCCGCTGTTGGGCTCGCTCATCCCGATGCAGAAGAAGGCCTCGCCGGCGCAGATTTGGGGCAGGTAGAAGCGCCGCTGCGCTTCGCTACCGAACTTCAGGATCAGCGGGCCGCTCTGGCGGTCGGCGATCCAGTGTCCGGCCACCGGCGCGCCGGCGGCCAGCAGCTCTTCCACCAGCACGAAGCGGTGGAAGGCATCGAGGCTGGCGCCGCCGTACTCGCGCGGCAGCGTCACGCCGACCCAGCCGCGTGCGGCCAGCCGCCGGCTGAACGCGGCGTCGAAGCCCATCCACGAGCGCGCGCGCACCTGGGGCGGCGGTGGTACGAAGGCTTGGTCCAGGAAGGCGCGCACCTCGGCGCGAAAAGCCTCGGCCCCGGGCGGCAGCGTGGCCAGGCGGAAGGCGCTCAGCAAGGCACTCATGCGGCGGGATGGGATGGGGTGGTGGGGTGGCGGTGTGGCGCAGCGCGAAGGCTAGAGCGCCGGCATCGGTCTTGTCCAATACCTATTGGCCGCGCGCCGATACCGGCGGTGTATTGGACGCTGGCCGGAGGCGCGCGGTACGCTCGCCCACCCCCTTCGCGACCGACCCACGACCGACCGATGACCGACTTCCTCCGCTACGACCAGCAAGGCCCCATCGTCACGCTGACGATGGACGAGCCGGCGCGCCGCAACCCGCTGACCGGCAACACGGCGGTGGCCGATTTCCTGCGCGCGATCGAGCGCATCCACGACGACCCCGGCGTCAAGGCCGTGATCCTGACCGGCGCCGGCAGCAGCTTCTCGTCGGGCGGCGACATCAAGGACATGGCGCGCCAGTCCAGCGGCACGGTCGGCGGCCTGCAGATCCGGCACGAGTACCGCACCGGCATCCAGCGGCTGCCGCTGGCGCTGTTCAACCTGGAGGTGCCGGTGATCGCCGCGGTCAACGGCCCGGCCATCGGCGCCGGGCTGGACCTGGCGTGCATGTGCGACATCCGCATCGCGTCGGAGCAGGCCAAGTTCGCCGAGAGCTTCGTGCGCCTGGGCATCATCCCCGGCGACGGCGGCGCCTGGCTGCTGCAGCGGCTGATCGGCCTGTCGCGTGCCAGCGAGCTGTCGCTGACCGGCGAGGTCATCGACGCGCAGCAGGCGCTGGCCTGGGGCCTGGTCTCGCGCGTGGTGCCGGTGGCCGACCTGCTGCCCACCGCGCAGGCGCTGGCCGAGAAGATCGCCGCCAACCCGGTGCACGCGGTGCGCATGACCAAGCGGCTGATCCGCGAGGCCATCCACAACCGGCTGGACACGGTGCTGGAGCTGTCGGCCGCGTTCCAGGCGCTGTCGCACCAGACGGCAGACCATCGCGAGGCGGTGGCCGCGTTCCTGGAGAAGCGCGCGCCGGCATTCAAGGGTTGACGCAATCACCGTGGACCTGCGCCGCATCCGCCACTTCGTCGCGCTGGCCGAGACGCTGAACTTCCGCCGTGCCGCCGAGCGGCTGCACATGGCGCAGCCGCCGCTCACGGTGTCGATCCGCAAGCTGGAGGACGAGCTGGGCGCGCGGCTGTTCGATCGCGGCAGCGGCGGCGTCTCGCTCACCCCCAGCGGCCGCGCGCTGCTGGCCGAGGCGCGCAAGCTGCTGTTCCACGGCGCGCAGTTCGGCCACATCGCGCGCAGCGTGGCCGAAGGCAGCGGCGGCACGCTGCGCATCGGCTTCGTCGGCACCAGCACCTGGGGGCTGCTGCAGATGCTGGTGCCGCGCTTTCGCGCCGAACACCCGGGCGTGGAACTGGTGCTGCGCGAGGCCACCAGCGTGGCCATCGTGCAGCAGTTGGAAGAGCATGCGCTCGACGTCGGCCTGGTGCGCACGCCGCTGCTGCGCCACTCGGCTGCCGTGCGCATCGCGCCGCTGCAGCGGCACGAGTTCGTCGCCGCGCTGCCCGCCGGCCATGCGCTGGCGTACCGCGGCCCGCTGCGCCTGGCCGAGCTGGCCGAGCAGGCCTTCGTGATGTACGACCCCGCCAGCGCCGCCGGGCTGCACGGCGCGGCGATGGCGGCCTGCCAGCACGCGGGCTTTCTGCCGCAGGTGGCGCAGGTGGCGGTGCAGGTGCAGACGCTGCTGGCGCTGGTGGAAAGCGGCCTCGGCGTCGCGCTGGTGCCCGCGCTGATGAAAGGTTATGCCAGCGAGCGCCTGGCCTACCGCCCGCTGCTGGACCTGCCCGAAGGCGCGGCCACCGGCCTGGCGCTGGCTTGGCTGCCCGACGGCGAGAGCGCCGCGGCGGCGCGCTTTCGCGCGACGGCGTTGAAGGCCTGCGGCGCTTAGGCGCGCGGCCAGGCACGGCACCCGGTATCGTCGCGGTGCCGCGTCAACACAAAGGAGCAGCCGATGTCCAGCCCCGCCACCATCGCCGGCAGCGACGGCCGGCCGCGCTGCCGCTGGTGTGCCGCCGCGCCGGGCTTCGAGGCCTATCACGACCGCGAATGGGGCTTTCCGGTGGCCGACGATCAGCGGCTGTTCGAGAAGCTGTGCCTCGAAGGTTTCCAGTCGGGCCTGAGCTGGCGCACCATCCTCGACAAGCGCCCCAACTTCAGGCGCGCCTTCGAGGGCTTCGACTTCCACCGCGTGGCGCGCTTCGGCGAGCAGGACGTCACCCGCCTGCTGCAGGACGAAGGCATCGTGCGCCACCGCGGCAAGATCGAGGCGGTGATCAACAACGCGCGCTGCGCGGTCGAGCTTCAGGCCCAGTACGGATCGCTGGCGGCGTACTTCTGGCAGTTCGAGGCCGACCCGGCCGTGGCCGCGGCGCCGCAGACGGCATCGGTCTCGCCCGAGTCGGCCGCGCTGTCGAAAGACCTGAAGAAGCGCGGCTGGAAGTTCGTCGGCCCGACGACGGTCTACGCCTTCATGCAGGCGATGGGCCTGGTCAACGACCACGCGGCGGACTGCGTGACCGGGGCCGAGGTGGCGAAGGCGAGGCGGGCGTTCCAGCGTCCGGCGCGAGCAGCCCGGCGCGGGCCGGCCTGATCCGCCGGCCATCAGGGTCATTCGAGTCATTCACACCCGCGTCATCACGGGCCGCAAGCATGGCGGCCCATGCACAGCGACCTGCATGCCTTGATGGCCGAGGCGCCCGCGCCCCTGCGCGTGCGCACGGTGTTCATCTCCGACATCCACCTGGGCACGCCGGGCTGCCAGGCGCCGGCGCTGCTGGCCTTCCTGCGCGACACCGACTGCGAGACGCTGTACCTGGTGGGCGACATCATCGACGGCTGGCAGCTGCGCCGCTCGTGGTACTGGCCGCAGAGCCACAACGACGTGGTGCAGAAGCTGCTGCGCAAGGCGCGCAAGGGCACGCGGGTGATCTTCGTGCCCGGCAACCACGACGAGTTCGCGCGCCGCTACGTGACGCACAACTTCGGCGGCATCGACGTGGTGGACGACGCGATGCACCTCACCGCCGACGGCCGCCGGCTGTGGGTGACGCACGGCGACCATTTCGACGGCGTGATCCAGTGCGCCAAATGGCTGGCCTACCTGGGCGACGTGGCCTACGAGCTCGTGCTCAAGGTCAACCGCTGGTTGAACAGTGCGCGCGCCCGCCTGGGACTGCCGTACTGGAGCCTGAGCCGCTGCCTCAAGCTCAAGGTCAAGCGCGCGGTCAGCTACGTCAGCGACTTCGAGCAGGCCGTCGCGCGCGAGGCGCGCCGGCGCGGCGCCGACGGCGTGGTCTGCGGCCACATCCACCACGCCGAGATGCGCACGATCGACGGCGTGCTGTACTGCAACGACGGCGACTGGGTCGAGAGCCTGACGGCGCTGGTCGAGCACTTCGACGGCCGGCTGGAGATCGTCGACCGCGGCGCCGCGCCGGGCGCTGCCGATGCGGCCGCCGCGCTGCGTGCCGCCGAGGCCGCCGCCGTGCTGCGGTCCCCGGCCTGATCAGCAGCGCGCCGCCTCCGCCGCTGCCTCGTCGCGGCGGGAGAGGGCCGGCGGCGCGGCGGCGGTGGCGGTGCGCTGCAGCAGCTCGGCCAGAATCGCCGGCACCTCGAACAGCGCGCGGTTGTCCAGCCAGCGCACGCGCGACTGGAAGGCGTGCAGCCGCGGCAGCAGCGCCGCCACGCCTTCGGGCAGCTCGGCCAGCGAGCGCAGCGCCAGGCCCACGCCCAGCGCCCGCACCCAGCCCGCGTTGAAGCGCTCCTGCGGCAGGGTCCAGGCGTTGTCGAAGGTGATCACCGGCAGGCCCAGGTGCAGCGCTTCGCTCAGGGCGCCAGGCCCCGGCTTGCCGATGAAGAAGTCGGCCGCGCGCAGCGCCGCGGCCACGTCCGGCGTGAAGCCCAGCACCGCCTGCGCCGCGGGTCGCCGCAACTGACGCAGCCGCCGCGCCAGCGCGGCGTCGTGGCCGGCCAGCAGCACGAGCTGCAGCCGCGGTAGCTCGCGCGCGATGCGCAGCATGCGCGCCGAGCCCTGGCCGCCGTCCATCACCGCGGCGGTGGGCAGATCGGGGTCCAGCCCCAGCGCCTGGCGCGCGGCAGCGCGGTCCAGCGCCGGCGGCTCGTAGAACGAAGGCCGCAGCAGCATGCCCGAGACCAGTGACAGCCGCTCGCGCGGCACGCCGCCGGCCAGCGCCTGCTGCAGCGCTTGCGGCGTGCCGCACACCAGGTGCTGCGGCACCGAGGGCTCGGCCCAGAAGTGCGGCGGCAGGTCGGCCAGGTCGGTCATCACCGTCGCGAAGGGCACGCCGGGCAGCGTCTGCGCCAACGATTCACCCAAGGCGCGGTTGAAGTTGGGGATCAGCGAGACCACCAGGTCGGGCTCGGTGGCCGCCCAGTGCTGCTGCAGCACGCGCGTCAGCGGCCCGTGGGCCAGGCGGATCAGCGCCTGCAGCAGGCGCAGTTCTGGCGTCAGGCCGATCGTCCAGCCACGCCGCAGCCGGCGGTTGTACAGGTCTTCCGGCGCCAGCCCGGTCAGGCGCTTGAACTGGCCCTGGCGGTCGAGCACCTCGGTCAGGTTGACGAGCTGCACCTGCCAGTGCGGCTGCTGGCGCTGCAACTGCGCCTGCAGCGCCAGCGCGGCCGCGCGGTGGCCGCCGCCGGCGTTGAAGTAGACGAGGTCGACCTTGGGGTTCATGACGGGCGATGCTGGGCTGCGGGCGTGACGGCGGTGTGAATGCCGGGCCGCGGGCCGGATGCAGTGCGACGAACCACCTGCAGACCGCGGTCGTCGCTCTCATGTAATATCATTTGTTCCATGAGACGCGACAGCAAGCTTTCCTCCGTGCTCCACGTGCTGCTGCAC
Organism: Rubrivivax sp.; assembly: GCA_047602205.1. Lineage (GTDB taxonomy): Bacteria > Pseudomonadota > Gammaproteobacteria > Burkholderiales > Burkholderiaceae_C > Rubrivivax. Next base: position 5,268,191 of record JASGHX010000001.1, read on the forward strand.
ATGGCGTACAGCAACAGGGCCCTGACTTCCGATGAACTGGCCGGATATCTGTGTACGAACCCCGTGGTGGTCCGGCGAGTGCTGGGCAATTTGCGGGAGCTGGGCTACGTCGATGCCGTCAAGGGCCATGGCGGCGGGTGGTCGATCGCCTGCGACCTGGGCCGGATCACGCTGCGCGACATCTACCGGGCCGTGGGGTCGCCTTCCGTCTTCGCGATGGGCAACCGGGTTGAACGCCCGACGTGCCTGGTCGAGCAGGCGGTCAACGCGGCGCTGGACGATGCCTTTCAGGAGGCGGAGGCCCTGCTGAACGCGCGCCTGGCCAGCATCACGCTGGCCGACCTGTCGGCGGACTTCAACCGGCGCTTCGCACGACACCCAGGAGCCTTCGCGCATGAACACTGAATCCGATCTCCGTCCCTTCGATGTCGTCGTGATCGGCGGCAGCTATGCCGGCCTGTCGGCGGCGATGCAGTTGGCACGGGCAAGGCGCCGTGTCCTGGTGGTGGACGCGGGCCTGCGCCGCAACCGCTTCGCGGCGGCATCGCACGGTTTCCTCGGGCAGGATGGGCGGTCGCCCGATGCCATCGCCACCGAAGGCAAGCGGCAGTTGCTGGCCTATCCTGGCGTGCAATGGCTGGAGAGCGAGGTGAATCACGCCGCGCCGATGGAGGGCGGATTCTCGGTGGGGCTCGCGTCCGGCGAGCGCGCGTGGAGCCGGCTGCTGATTCTCGCCGTGGGGGTCGTCGACGAGCTTCCGAAGGTGCCGGGGCTGGCCGAACGATGGGGCAAGCATGTGTTTCACTGCCCTTACTGCCACGGCTACGAACTGGACCGGGGACGCATCGGGGTACTGGCGGTGAATCCGATGTCTCTGCACCAGGCCATGATGCTGCCCGATTGGGGCACGGTGACCTTGTTCACCAACGAAGCCATCGAGCTGGACGCTGCACAGCGCGGCACGCTGGCCGGTCGCGGCGTGGCGATCGAGCCGCAGCGTGTTGCAGGCATCGTCGATGCCGCCACCGTTCAGTTGGCCGATGGTCGGCGCCTCGTGCTGGACGGCTTGTTCACGGCCTCGCGCACCCGTGTGGCCAGCCCGGTTGCCGAACAGTTGGGATGCGCGTTGGAGGAAGGCCCCATCGGCATCTACATCCGCACGGACGCCATCAAGGCAAGCTCGGTGAAGGGCGTCTTTGCCTGCGGCGATGCCGCGCGCATGGCGGGCAACGTGGCCTTTGCCGTGGGGGACGGCGCGCAGGCCGGCGTCGCTGCGCACCAGGCCCTGCTGGCTGGATGAAGTTCGATGCGATCGAACGCAAGCCCGCATCAGGCCGGCAGTCGCATCAGCGCCTGCCCCATGCGGATGCGCGCGCCGCTGGCGACGCCCGCTGCCAGCGTGAAGCCGGGTGGCGCGAAGACGATGATGGTCGAGCCGTGCTCGAACCAACCCATCTCCTGGCCCTTGGCCAGCGGCGCGTCGCAAGGCCACTCGTGGGGGCCGCGCCAACGCAGGTGCAGCCGCACGTCCAGCGCGTGCAGCCGGATGCTCGCCACCAGGATGGCGGCCACCGGCACCAGCGCGATCGGGTAATCGCCGGCCGCCAGCCGCGCGCGCAGCACCGCGCGCTCGTTGCGGCAGAAGAGGCGCTCGACGCGCGCCAGCGCGATCGGGTTGACGTTCCAGGTGTCGCCGCTGAGGTAGCTCACGTGCTGCAGCCGCATCTCGTGCGGCGCGTGGAAGCGGTGGTACATCGCCGAAGTCAGGCGCAGCGTGGCGTAGGTGCCGCCTTCGAACGGCGCCGCGTCCTGGCCGGGCCCGAGTAACTCGCGCAGCGCATACGGCAGGCCCTTGGCCTGGAAGACCTGGCCCTGCTGCACGCGGCCGCAGGCGCCGACGATGGCATCGCAGGGGCTCGCCAGCGCCTGCGGATCGGCGTCGACCGAGCGCGCGCCGGGCTTCAGCGGCCGTGTGAAGCAGGCCTGCAGGCTGCGGTAGCGCTGCGGCGGCGATTCGCTCAGGTCCAGTTCGCTGAACAGGCGCCAGACGGCGATCGACGCGCTCGTCAGCGCCGGGCTCTCGATGCGGCTGTACCGGCCCATCAGCCGCGTCAGCGCCAGGCGCGGCACGCGGTTGGTGAGCAGGAAGTTCAGGTCCTCGTGCTGGAAGAAGCGGCGGATCGCGGCGATATTCATGGCGATGTCACGGCGGGCGGTTAGACCCTGCGGTCATGGATCAGATGTGGTGGATGTCGGCCGCGGCGCTGGGCGCGCTGGCCTTCTCGTTGCCGGCGGCGTACCGGCGCTTGCAGCTTTCGCGGGCCAAGCACCGCTCGCTGGCCGGGCATGCGCGCCTGGCCAAGCGCCTGGCCGCCTGGCTTCCGGGTTATGCCTACGACGAGGCGCGCTTCTTCGCCGGCGACGGCGCGCCGCCCGAGATCGTGGCGCGCCGCCGCGCCGGCCTGCAGGCCCTGGCCGCGCTGTACGCCGAGCGCTTTCCGCGCAGCCTGGCGATGACGCGCCAGGCGCGCGAAGGCCTGTCGGACCTGCAGTTCACCGGCAGCCATCGCGTGCCCTTCCAGTACGGCCCCTACCTGCGCGAGCACCTCGCGGTCGGCGCCTTCGTGCAGGCCACGGCCGGTACGCAGGTGATCGACCTCGACGGCAACGCGCTGCACGACCTGACCGGCTCCTACGGCGTCAACCTGTTCGGCTACGACTTCTACAAGGACTGCATCGCCGAGGCCGAGCGCACGGCGCGGCCGCTGGGCCCGGTGCTGGGCGCCTACCACCCCTGCGTGCTGGACAACGTGCAGCGGCTGCGCGCGATCTCGGGGCTGGACGAGGTGAGCTTCCACATGTCGGGCACCGAGGCGGTGATGCAGGCCGTTCGTTTGGCGCGTTATCACACGCGGCGCAGCCATCTCGTGCGCTTCTGCGGCGCCTACCACGGCTGGTGGGAGGACGTGCAGCCCGGTCCCGGCAACCCGCTGCCGCCGCGCGAGACCTACACGCTGCGCGACCTGGACGAGCGCAGCCTGCGGGTGCTGCGCACGCGGCGCGACATCGCCTGCGTGCTGGTCAACCCGCTGCAGGCGCTGCACCCCAACGCCAACGCGCCGGGCGACGGCACGCTGCTGGCCGCGCGCCGCATCGGCGGCGTGGACCGTGCCGCGTACACGGCCTGGCTGCAGCGGCTGCGCCGGATCTGCAGCGAGCGCGGCATCGTGCTGATCTTCGACGAGGTGTTCGTCGGCTTTCGCCTCGCGCCCGGCGGTGCACAGCGATATTTCGGCGTGCAGGCCGACCTGGTGACCTACGGCAAGACGCTGGGCGGCGGGCTGCCGGTGGGCGTGGTCTGCGGCCGCAAGGATCTGATGAAGCGCTGGCGCGACGAGCGTCCGGCCGACCTGTGTTTCGCGCGCGGCACCTTCAACGCCCACCCCTACGTGATGGCGGCGATGAACGCCTTCTTGCGCCGGCTGGACACGGCGGAGGTCCAGGCCCTCTACGACGGCCTGGACGCGCGCTGGGACGGCCGCACCGCGCGGCTCAACCAGGCGCTGGCCGATGCCGGGCTGCCGCTGCGGGTAGAGAACCTGTCGAGCATCTGGACCGTGCAATACGTCCAGCCTTCGCGTTATCACTGGATGCTGCAGTTCTACCTGCGTGCCGAAGGGCTGGCGCTGAGTTGGGTGGGCACCGGGCGGCTGATCTTCAGCCTGAACGTCGACGACACAGCGTTCGCGGACATCCAGCGGCGCTTCGTGGCAGCGGCGCTGAAGATGCGCGCCGACGGCTGGTGGTGGCGCGACGCGGCGCTGGACGAGCGCGGCATCCGGCGCACGGTGCTGCGCGAGATGCTGCAGGCGCTGGCGGCGCGTTGACGGAGAAGGGCACACGCGGGATCGGGCGGACGCCCGGCGAAGCCCGGGCCGCGTGCATGCTGAGCGGGTTTCGTGAAGCGCGCGTGACGGGGCGCCGGCCTTGCGGCTGCCAGCCCGCTTACGGGGATGGAACCGTCACGGCCGGTGTCATGCCAAGCTTGCGGGCCCGGCGTGCGAACTTGCGATCGTCGAAGGTGGCAACGCTGGCGCAGGCCTTGTAGCTCGCATGGTGCAAGGCATCGGCGAAGTCGATCCCCGCATCGCTGTTCGACAGTGCCTGCTCGACCGCCCCCCGGTCCTCGACGGTGACGTGAGGCTGCGCGAGCAGGTGCCGCAGCACGGTCGCCACCTCGGGCTGCGAGAAGCGGTAGTAGCCGCGCAGGACCCACTCGAGTTCGAGGACGACCGTCTTGCCGACCATCAGCGCCTGTCCCGACTCGATCAGGCGCCGGGCGGCCAGGCGTTGCCGCTTGGCCTCGGCGTCGCCGGCATCGTCGACGTAGTAGCGCGCCAGAACGTTGGTATCCAGCCCGATCATCGCTTGACCAGGGACGCGGGGTCCAGGTCCGCCGGCACCGCGGCACGCCGGCTCTTGAGCAGCCCGAAGCCGCTGGCCGGATTCGCGGCGGGCGAACTGCGAACCCGCATCACCACGTGGTCGCCGACCAGGGAGAACTCGATCCTGCTGCCTTGCCGGATGCCGAGCCGCTGCCGCAATTCCTTGGGGATGGTGACCTGGCCTTTGCTGGTGACGGACGTGGCTTCCATGGCATCGCTTCTTCGGTAATACGCGGTAATGCTAGCCGACCTTTCCTGTCAACGTCGAAGATGCGCCATCGGATCCAGCCGCTCGCCGCGCAGCAGCGCCAGCGGCGACTTCCAGTACAGCGCGATGTCGTGGAAGGGGTCGGTGAGGATCTTCGTCAGCCACACCAGCGCCGTGAACGGGCCTTGCTGCAGCGTCAACTGCAGCACGCGGAACGCCAGCCCCGCGGCGGCCAGCGCCAGCCAGACAATGCCCACGTCGTGCAGCGTCTCGCGCCAGCCCTGCGCCGGCGCGATCAGCCCGAACAGCGACGGTTGCCACCACAGCAGCAGCGGCACCAGCGCCCAGACGGCGATCAGCACCGTCTTGCGGCGCATGTTGTAGCCGACCTTGACGGCCTCCTTGTAGTCGTCGCTGACGTCGTTGACGGCGTCGAAGCCGCGCGGCTCGAAGAAGAAGTGGCCGCTTTGCCGCGTGCCCATCGAGAAGCACCAGCCGACGACCGCGGCCAGCGCCGGGTCGACGAACAGCAGCGCGTAGGCGGCCAGGAAGCTGATCGCGCTGACGAGGTGCAGGCTCTGGTTGACGCGGCTCTGGTGATAGTAGCGATGGTCGTCGCGGCGCTGGGTGGCCAGTTCTTTCAGGAATCGCTGCAGGAATGACGTCACGGTGGGGCTCCTCGGCTCGAAGATGGCGCGATGCTGGCGGCGCCGCGTGAACGGACGGTGACGGCGGCATGTCGCAGCGCTGTCATCGCGCGGTCTTGGCGCGCGATCAGCATGCGCCTATGGACCCGACCCGCAGCGACGACGCCGTCGTCGAGAACTACCCGGCGGCACAGCGCCCGCTGCGCTTGGCCGTCGTCACCGAGACCTGGCCGCCCGAGGTCAACGGCGTCGCGACGACGATCGCCCAGCTCGTGCAGGGCCTGCAGCGCCGCCATCACGAGTTGCAACTCGTGCGCCCGCGCCAGGCGCCGGCCGACGCGGCCGGGCACGGCGTGCGCTTCCACGAGGTGCTGATGCGCGGGCTGCCGATCCCGCGCTATCCGCAGCTGCGCATGGGCCTGCCGGCCCGGCGGCAGCTCGTGCAGCTGTGGTCGCGGCAGCGGCCGGACGCGGTGCACATCGCGACCGAGGGGCCGCTGGGCTTCTCGGCGCTGCAGGCCGCACGCCACCTGAAGCTGGTGGTGACGTCGGACTTCCGCACCAACTTCCACGCCTACAGCCGGCACTACGGCATCGGCTGGCTGCGCCGGCCCATCATGGCCTATCTGCGCAGCTTTCATAGCCGTTGCGCGGTGACCATGGTGCCCACCGAGCCGCTGCGGCGCGAGCTGCAAGGCGAGGGCTTCAGCTGCGTGCAGGTGGTGGCGCGCGGCATCGACACGCGGCTGTTCCACCCCGCGCGCCGCAGCGCCGCGCTGCGCGCGAGCTGGGGCGTAGGCGACGACGACCTGGTGGTGGCCTGCGTCGGCCGCCTGGCGCCGGAGAAGAACCTGCCGGCGCTGCTGAAGGCCTTCGACGCGATCGTCCGCGACCAGCCGCGCGCCCGGCTGCTGCTGGTGGGCGAAGGCCCGCTGCGCGCCGTGCTGGCGGCCGCGCAGCCGCAGGCCATCCTGGCCGGCCAGCGCCGCGGCGAGGACCTGGCGGCGCACTACGCCTCGGCCGACCTGTTCGTCTTTCCCAGCCTGACCGAGACCTTCGGCAACGTGACGGGCGAGGCGATGGCCAGCGGCCTGCCGGTGCTGGCCTACGACCACGCCGGCGCGGCCCAGCTCATCCGGGCCGGCGACAGCGGCGTGCTGGCGCCGTTCGGCGACGAGGCCGAGTTCGTGCGCTCGGCGCGGCAGATGGCGGGTAGCGCCGCCTGGCGTCAGGCGTTGGGGCGCGGCGCACGGCAGCGCGCGGCCGGGCAGGGCTGGGACGAGATCGTCGCCCGCTTCGAGGCGGTGCTGCTGCAGGCCATCAAGCAGCAGGCCTGCGCCGGGCCGCGCGGGTTTCGCGCCGCCACAGCCGCGTGACGAGGCCGGCCAGCGCCAGCCCCAGCCCGGTGATGATCAGCGCCAGCGGCAGCCCCAGTGCCAGCAGCGCGCTGTAGCCGGCCAGCATCGCCAGCACGCTGGCGTTCTCGTTGAAGCCCTGCACCGCGATCGAGCGGCCGGCGCTCATCAGCCGGCAGCCGCGGTGCTGCAGCAGCGCGTTCAGCGGCACTACCAACAGCCCGCCGGCGGCGCCCACGGCCACCAGCAGCGGCACGGCCTGCCAGGGGCCGTGCACTGCGTTGAACAGGGGCAGCAACAGCCCGAGCATGACGCCGAACACCAGCATGCGGCGCGCCGCCGCCAGCGGCACCCAGCGCCCCGCGGCGGCGGCGCCGGCCACCACGCCGACGGCCACCACGCCCTGGAGCGCGGCCGCCTGCGACAGCGGCAGCCGCAGCGCCTCGGCGGCCCAGGCCAGCACGATGAACTGCAGCGTGGCGCCTACGCCCCAGAACAGCGTGGTGACCGACAGCGACAGCCGGCCGCCGCCGGTGTCGCGCCATAGCAGCCGCTGGTCGCGCCAGAAGCGGCGCAGCAGCGCCGCCGGGTGCACCGCCGCGGCCGGGTAGCGCGCGCCGCTGTCGGGGATGCCCAGGTTCAGCCCCCCGGCCAGCGCGTAGATCAGCAACAGCGCGGCCAGCGATGCCGCCAGCGGATCGGCCGCCGCGCCCAGCGCCCGCACCGCCGCGCTTTGCAGCCACCACGCGCTGACCAGCACGCCGCCGGCCACCGTGCCCAGCAGCACCGCGCAGACCACCGAGACCTCGATCCAGCCGTTGGCGGCGACCAGCCGGCGCGCCGGCACCGTCTCGGTGACCAGCCCGTACTTGGCGGGCGCGTAGGCCGCGGCGCCCACGCCCACCAACGCGAAGCCGAGCAGCGGGTTCAGCCCGCCCAGCATCAGCAGCGCGCCCAGCAGCTTGACGCCGTTCATCCAGGCCATCAGCCGCGCCTTGGGCACTGCGTCGGCCAGCGCGCCGACGAAGGGCGCGCCAACCACGTAGGCCAGCGTGAAGCCGAACTTCAGCAGCGGCGCCAGCCACGGCGCCAGGCCCATCTGCTGCAGCCGCGCGATGGCGACGATCAGCAGCGCGTGATCGGCCAGGGCCGAGCAGAACTGGGCAGCGATCAGCAGGTGGAAGCGCGACGGCATCGGGCGCAGCGGGCATGGACACGAAGCCTGCGATGCTGGCGCCGCCGTGTGACGCGGGCGTTGCTCCTATGATCCGCCACTCTCCGCAAGCCCGGTCACGAGCAGCATGTCCATGGTGCACCTGGCGCTCAAGCGCCCCTACACCTTCATCGTGATGGCGATGCTGATCGTGCTGGCCACGCCGTTCGCGCTGCTGAACATGGCCACCGACATCTTCCCGGAGATCAATATCCCGGTGGTCAGCATCATCTGGAACTACAACGGCCTGTCGGCGCAGGAGATGGGGCAGCGCATCGCCGGGCAGAGCGAGCGCGGCTTGACGACCACGGTCAGCGACATCGAGCACATCGAATCGCAGTCGCTGCTGGGCGTCACGGTGATCAAGGTCTTCTTCCAGCCCACGGCCAACATCCAGACTGCGATCGCGCAGGTCGTCGCGGCGATGCAGACCCAGGTGCGGCAGCTGCCGCCGGGCATCACGCCGCCGCTGGTGATCAAGTATTCGGCCTCGGCGATCCCCGTCGTGCAGCTCGCGCTGTCCAGCCCCACGCTGCCCGAGCAGACGGTGTTCGACAACGCGATCAACGTGCTGCGGCCGCAGCTCATCACGATTCCCGGCGCGGCGGTGCCGTTTCCCTACGGCGGCAAGAACCGCGTGATCTCGGTGGACCTGGACATCCCGGCGCTGCAGGCGCGCGGCCTGGCGCCGGCCGACGTGGTCAACGCGATCAACCTGCAGAACCTGATCCTGCCCTCGGGCACCGCGAAGATCGGCGGCACCGAATACGCGGTGCGGCTCAACGGCTCGACCGACACCATCGACGCGCTGAACGACCTGCCCGTACGCACCACGGCCGGCGCCACCATCGTGCTGCGCGACGTGGCGCAGGTGCGCGACGGCTTCACGCCGCAGACCAACATCGTGCGCCAGAACGGCGAGCGCGGCGTGCTGCTGTCGGTGCTGAAGAACGGCGGCGCGTCGACGCTGGACATCGTGGCCAACCTGCGCGCGCTGCTGCCCCGGGTGGCGCAGGTGCTGCCGCGCGAGATCGCGGTGACGCCGCTGTTCGACCAGTCGGTGTTCGTCAAGGCCGCCGTCAAGGGCGTGGTGATCGAGGCGCTGATCGCCGCCGCGCTGACGGCCGCGATGGTGCTGCTCTTCCTCGGCAACTGGCGCAGCACGCTGATCATCGCGCTGACGATTCCGCTGTCGATCCTGGCCTCGATCCTGGTGCTGAAAGCGCTGGGCGAGACGCTCAACCTGATGACGCTGGGCGGGCTGGCGCTGTCGGTGGGCATCCTGGTCGACCAGGCGATCGTGACGATCGAGAACATCGAGCGCCACCTGCACCTCGGCAAGCCGATCGAGGAGGCGATCGAGACCGGCGCCGGCGAGATCGGCGTGGCCGCCTTCGTCTCCACGCTGTGCATCTGCATCGTGTTCGTGCCGATGTTCTTCCTGTCCGGCGTTGCGCGCTTCCTGTTCGTGCCGCTGGCGGAAGCCGTGGTGCTGGCGATGATCGCCTCGTACCTGCTGTCGCGCACGCTGGTGCCGACGCTGGTGCTGCTGCTGATGGCCAAGGCGCACGGCGAACCGAAAGGCAACAACCTCTTGCAGCGCGCCTACCGCGCCTTCGACCGCCGCTTCGAGCGCGTGCGCCGCGCCTACACGCTGGCGCTGTCGGCGCTGCTGGCGCAGCGGCGCGGCTTCGCGGTCGGCTTCATGCTGTTCTGCGTCGCGTCCTGCGGCCTGGTGCCGTTTCTCGGGCGCGACTTCTTCCCCACCGTCGACGCGGGCCAGATCCGGCTGCACCTGCGCGCGCCCACCGGCACGCGCATCGAGGAGACGGCGCGCCTGGCCGACGCGGTGGAAGCGGCGATCCGCGAGATCATCCCCGCCGACCAGCTGGAGACGGTGCTGGACAACCTGGGCGTGCCCAACAGCGGCATCAACCTGTCGTACAGCAACGCCGGCACCATCGGCACGCTGGACGGCGAGATCCTGCTCTCGCTGCGCGAGGGCCACCGGCCGACCGAAGGCTTCATCGCGCAGCTGCGCGCCGAGCTGCCGCGGCGCTTTCCGGGCATCGAGTTCTTCTTCCAGCCGGCCGACATCGTCACGCAGATCCTCAACTTCGGGCTGCCGGCGGCGATCGACGTGCAGTTCACCGGCGCCGACGTCGAGGCCAACGCACGCCTGGCCGGCGCGCTGGCGCAGCGCATCCGGCAGATCCCCGGCGCGGTGGACGCGCACGTGCACCAGCGGCTGGACAACCCGGCGCTGGCGCTGCGCATGGACCGCGCGCGGCTGCAGCAGATGGGCCTGTCGGCGGCCAACGTCGGGCAGAACCTGCTGATCACGCTGTCGGGCAGCTCGCAGACGGCGCCGGCCTTCTGGCTGAACCCGGCCAACGGCGTGGTCTACAACCTCGCGGTGCAGGCGCCGCAGTACCAGATCGACTCGCTCGACGCGCTGCTCAACCTGCCGGTGGGCACCGGCGGCGGCAGCGGCGCGGGCACGCAGCTGCTGGGCAACCTGGTGGAGCTGGGCGGTGCGCGGCAGCCGGCGGTGGCCTCGCGCTACAACATCTCGCCGGCGATCGACGTCTACGTGGGCGTGCAGGGCACCGACCTGGCCAGCGTCGCCAAGCAGGTGTCGGCGCTGGTCGACGAGATCCGCCCGCAATTGCCGCGCGGCAGCCAGGTGGTGCTGCGCGGCCAGGTCGAGACGATGCAGGCCTCGTTCGTCGGCCTGGGCGTGGGGTTGGCGATGGCCATCGTGCTGGTCTACCTGCTGATCGTCGTCAACTTCCAGAGCTGGATCGACGCGCTGATCATCGTTGCCGCGCTGCCTGCGGCGCTGGCCGGCATCGCGTGGATGCTGTTCATCACCGGCACCACGCTCAGCGTGCCGGCGCTCACCGGCGCGATCATGACGATGGGCGTGGCCACCGCCAACTCCATCCTGCTGGTCAGCTTCGCGCGCCAGCGGCTGGACGACGGCATGCCGCCGCTGGCCGCCGCGCTGGAAGGCGGCGCGACGCGCATCCGCCCGGTGCTGATGACGGCGCTGGCGATGATCATCGGCATGGTGCCGATGGCGCTGGGCCTGGGCGAGGGCGCCGAGCAGAACGCGCCGCTGGGCCGCGCGGTGATCGGCGGGCTGGTGTTCGCGACGGTGTCCACGCTGTTCTTCGTGCCCGTCGTCTTCGCCGGCGTGCGCCAGCGGCTGGCGCGCCGCGAGGCCCGGCGCGTACCCGCGCTGCCGCCGCCGCAACCCCAGGAGAGCTGAAGGCATGACCGAACAACGCCATGCGGCGCTGGGCTTGCACGCCGTCGAGGCGGGCGACGCCGAGGCGCTGCTCAAGCGCCGCCAGGTGCTGCGCCGCACGCGCATCGCCGCCGCGCTGCTGCTGTTGCTGCTGGCGCTGGGCGCCGGCCGCACGCTGCTCAGCCGCGCGGCCAACAGCCGCGCGCTGGAAGCGTCCACCGCCGAGAACGCGCGCCAGTACGTCAAGGTGGTGCAGCCGCGGCGCGCTGGCAGCGGCCAGATGCTGTCGCTGCCCGGCACGCTGCAGGGCCAGGTGCAGGCGCCGATCGCGGCGCGCGCCAGCGGCTACCTGCTGCGCTGGACGCACGACATCGGCAGCCGCGTGGCCAAGGGCGCGCTGCTGGCCGAGATCGCGTCGCCCGAGATCGACCAGCAGCTCGGCCAGGCCCAGGCGGCGCGCGAGCAGGCGGCGTCGGCGCTGGCGCTGGCGCGCAGCACCGCGGCGCGCTGGGAGGGCTTGCGCCGCCAGGACGTGGCTTCGCAGCAGGAGCTGGACGAGAAGCGCTCGGCCGTCGCGCAGGCGCAGGCCGGCCTGGCGGCGGCCGACGCCAACGTCGAGCGGCTGCGCGAGCTGGCGGCCTTCAAGCGCGTGCTGGCGCCGTTCGCCGGCGTGATCACGCGGCGCAACGTCGACGTCGGCGACCTGATCGACCCCTCGCGGCCGCTGTTCATGATGGCGCAGACCGAAGCGCTGCGCGTCTACGTCAACGTGCCGCAGGCCTGGGCCGCGCTGGTGCGCGCGGGCCAGGCCGTCACCGTGACGCAGGCCGAGCTGCGCGACCGCCGCTTCGCCGGCCGCGTGCTGCGCAGCGCCGGCGCGATCGACCCCGCCACGCGCACGCTGCAGGTGGAAGTTGGCCTGCCCAACGCCGACGGCGCGCTGCTGCCCGGCGCCTACGTGCAGGTGCTGCTGCCGCTGCCGGCCAGCAGCGCGCTGCTGCTGCCGGGCAACACGCTGATGTTCCGCGCCGAAGGCACGCAGGTGGGCGTGGTCGACGAGCGCGGCCAGGTCGCGCTGCGCAAGGTGGCCGTGGGCCGCAACCTGGGTGCCGACGTGGAGGTGCTGGACGGCGTGGGCGAAGGCGAGCGCGTGGTGCTCAATCCGCCGGACTGGCTGGCCGCCGGGCAGGCGGTGGTCGTTGCGCCGTCTGATTCAGGCGTTGGCAAGCCGGCCGGTGCTGCATCGGCCGCTGCCAGCGGCGCCGGCGCCTGATGCCGATGCGGATGCCCGTGCCGATGCGCAGAAGAGCCCTTCTGATCGCCGCCGCCGGCGGCGCGCTGGCCGGCTGCGCCTCGGCGCCGCGCTACGAGCGCCCCCAGGTCGAGCTGCCCGCCGCCTGGGCCGCGCCGCAGCCCTGGCGCGAAGGCCGCCCCGAAGATGCCGCCGCGCCCAAGGGCCCGTGGTGGCTGCGCTTCGACGATGCGGCGTTGGACGAGCTGGTACGCCGCGCGCTGGCCGACAGCCCCAATGCCGCGCTGGCCGCCGCGCGGCTGGCGCAGGCGCGCGCGGTGCTGGCCGGCGCGTCGGCCGCGCTGCTGCCGCAGATCGGCCTGAGCGAACGCGCGGCGCGGCAGAAGATCTCGGCCAACCGGCCGCTGACGCGCTACGACAGCGAGAACTTCTCCACCGTGCAGAACGACTGGCAGCTCGCGATGTCGGTCAGCTACGAGATCGACGTCGCCGGCCGCGTGCGCAGCAGCGTCGACGCCGCGGCCGCCGGCGCCGCGCAGGCGGCGGCGGATGCCGAGAACCTGCGCCTGCTGCTGGCCACCGACCTGGCCACCGCCTACTTCAACCTGCGCGCCGTCGACGCCGAGCTGGACGTGCTGGACCGCGCGCTGGCCCTGCAGCGCCGCGCGCTGGAGCTGGTGCGCAAGCGCTACGAGCTGGGCGCCGCCACCGGGCTGGACCTGGCGCAGCAGCAGTCGCTGCTGGACACGACGCTGGTGCAGGTGGAGCTGCTGCGGCGCCAGCGCGGCAGCTTCGAGCACGCGATCGCCACGCTCGTCGGCGTGCCGGCGCCAGGCTTCGCGCTGGCGGCCGATCTGCGCGCGGCCGCGGTGCCCGTCGTGCCGCTGGGCGTGCCGTCGGACTTGCTGGAGCGCCGCCCCGACGTGGCGGCCGCCGAGCGCGCGGTGGCGGCGTCCAACGCGCAGATCGGCGTCGCCCGCGCGGCGTATTTCCCCAGCCTGACGCTGGGCGGCAGCGCCGGCTTCGACAGCCGCAGCTTGGCCACGCTGCTGGACGCGCCCAGCCTGCTGTGGTCGCTGGGGCTGGCGGCCACGCAACTCGTGTTCGACGGCGGCCGCGTGCGCGCCGGCGTCGCCGCCGCCGAGGCTGCGCACGCGGCGGCCACCGCCGGCTACCGCCGCGTGGTGCTGCAGGCGGTGCAGGAGGTGCAGGACGGCATCGACGGCCTGGCCGCGCTGCAGCGCGCTTCGGCGCAGGCGCAGACCGCGGTGGCCAGCGCGCGCCGCCTGCTGCAGATGGCCACCGCGCGCTACGACGGCGGCGCCACCGGCTACCTGGAAGTGATCAGCGCGCAGCAGTCGCTGCTGGCCAGCGAGCGGCTGGCCACGCAGTTGCGCGGCCAGCAGTTGCTGACCGCGGTGTTCCTGATCAAGGCGCTGGGCGGCGGGTGGGAGGGCGGCGCGGCGCTGGCCGGCGCCGAATAAAATCGCGCCCGATGAGCAACGACCAACGCGCCACGCCGCCGTGGCAAACCCTGCGCCTGCCGATCGCCGCGATGGCGGCGGTGATCGTGCTGTCCAACTGGACGGTGCAATACCCGATCAACGCCTGGCTGACGTGGGGCGCGTTCACCTACCCGCTGGTCTTCCTGGTCTGCGACCTGACCAACCGCGCGCTGGGCCCGGCGGCCGCGCGGCGCGTGGCCTGGGCGGGCTTTGCGGTGGCCGTCGCCATCTCGGGGCTGCTGGCGCCGTGGCGCATCGCGCTGGCGTCGGGCACGGCCTTCATCGTCTCGCAGCTGCTGGACGTGCTGGTGTTCAACCGCTGGCGCCGCGCCACCTGGTGGAAGGCGCCGCTGATCGGCTCGCAGGTGGCCTCGGTGGTCGACACCGGCGTGTTCTTCTTCCTCGCCTTTGCCGGCAGCGGCCTGAACTGGCTGCAGCTCGCCGGCGGCGACCTGGCGGTCAAGGCGGCGATGGCGGTGCTGCTGCTGGCGCCTTACCGCGCGCTGCTGCCGCGGCTGCAGACCTGGGCGCCGGCGCGCTGAAGCAAGCCGATGAGCAAGGCCTTCACGAAAGAGTCGGACGCCGATGACGACGACGATGAAGGCGCGGCGCTGCCGGCCCTGCCCGCGGGCGCGCGCAACTACATCACGCCGCAGGGCTACCGGCGCTTGCGCGAAGAGCTGATGGCGCTGCTCGACGTCGAGCGCCCGAAGGTCGTCGAGACGGTGTCGTGGGCCGCCAAGAACGGCGACCGCAGCGAGAACGGCGACTACCTCTACGGCAAGAAGCGGCTGCGCGAGATCGACCGCCGCATCCGCTTCCTCACCAAGCGGCTGGACATCGCCGAGGTGGCCGACCCCAGCGCCCACCACGGCAAGGACCAGGTCTTCTTCGGCGCCACCGTCACCTACGCCAACGCCAGGGGCGAGGAGCGCACGGTGACGATCAAGGGCATCGACGAGGCCGACAGCCTGGCCGGCGAGGTGAGTTGGATCAGCCCGATCGCGCGCGCGCTGCTGAAGGCGCGCGAAGGCGACGAGGTGTCGCTGGTCACGCCGGCCGGGACCGAGAAGATCGAGGTGCTGGAGGTGCGCTACCCGGCGCCGGAGGGCGGCGTCAAGGCTTGATGCGCCAGACGCGCAAGACCGCGGGGTTGCGGCGCAGCGTGCGCAAGACGTCGGCCAGGTGCACGCGGTCGCGCACGCTCAGCAGCAGGCGCAGCTCGGCGGTCTCGGCGGCGCTCTCGGGGCCCATGTCGAGGTGGCGGATGTCGGCCTCGGCGGCGCTGATTGCCGAAGCCACCTGCGCCAGCACGCCTTTGCCGTTGCCCACCAGCGCGACCACGCCGGTCTCGAAGCTGCGCGTCAGCTCGTCGGCCCATTCCACGCGCATCCAGCGCTCGCTGTCGCGCTCGTACAGCCGCTTGCCGGTGTGGCATTCGGCGGTGTGCACGACCAGGCCCTCGCCGCGGCCCAGGTAGCCGACGATGGCGTCGCCGGGGATCGGCCGGCAACAGGGCGCGAGCTGCACCGACGCGCCTTCGCTGCCGTCGACGAAGACCACGCTCTGCGCCGGCGCCGCGTCGTCGGCGGCGTAGCGGCCCAGCGTCAGCGTCACCGCGTCGGGCCGCGTGCCGCGCTCGCGCAGGCCTTGCGCCAGCCGCTTGGCGACGATGATCGCGATCTTGCGGCCCAGGCCGATGTCGACCAGCAGCTCGCCGCGGTTGCGGTTGCCGCTCCAGCGCGTGAGCTGCTGCCACAGCGCCGCGGCCTGCGCGTCGCCGGGGTCGGCCGAGGGCATCTGCAGCCCTTCGGCGCGCAGCGCCTGGGCCAGCATCTTCTCGCCCATCGCGCGCGATTCCTCCATCTCCATGTTCTTCAGGTAATGGCGGATCTTGCTGCGCGCACGGCCCGTGCGCACCATGCCCAGCCAGGCCGGGTTGGGCTTCGCGCCGGGGGCGGTGATGACTTCCACCACGTCGCCGCTGCGCAGTTCGGTGCGCAGCGCCACCGGCTCGCCGTTGACCTTGGCGGCCACCGTGTGGTCGCCCACGTCGGAGTGGATCGCGTAGGCGAAGTCCACCGGCGTCGCGCCGCGCGGCAGCGCCAGGATCTTGCTGCGCGGCGTGAAGACGTAGACCGCGTCGGGGTAGAGGTCGATCTTCACGTGCTCCAGGAACTCGGCCGCGTCGCGCGTCTCGTCCTGGATGTCGATCAGCGACTGCAGCCAGATCGCGCCCAGGTTCTGCGGGTCGTTGGCCTTGCCGTTCTTGCCGTTCTTCTCGCTGGCCTTGTACAGCCAGTGCGCGGCGATGCCTTTCTCGGCCACCGCGTGCATGGCCTCGGTGCGCAGCTGGAACTCCACCGCGGTGCCCAGCGGGCTGACCAGCGTGGTGTGCAGGCTCTGGTAGCCGTTGGCCTTGGGGATCGCGATGTAGTCCTTGAAGCGGCCCGGCACCGGCTTGTAGAGCTGGTGCAGCACACCGAGCGCGAGGTAGCAGTCCTGCAGCGTCGGCACCACGATGCGGAAGCCGAAGATGTCGTTGACCTGCGCGAAGCCGGCGTGCTTCTCGCGCATCTTGCGGTAGATGCTGTAGATCGTCTTCTCGCGGCCCGAGATCTGGATGCGCATCTTCTGCGCCGCGAAGGCCTTCTCCACCTCGCGCTGCACGCGCTCGACGATGTCGCGCCGCGTGCCGCGCGCCTTGGCCACGGCCTTGCTCAGCGCCTGGTGCCGCCAGGGGTACAGGTGCTCGAACGACAGCTCCTGCAGCTCGCGGTAGGTCTGGTTCAGGCCCAGGCGGTGGGCGATCGGCGCGTAGATGTCCAGCGTCTCGCGCGCGATGCGCTGGCGCTTGTCGGCCGGCATCGCATGCATCGTGCGCATGTTGTGCAGCCGGTCGGCCAGCTTGATCAGGATGACGCGCACGTCGCGCGCCATCGCCAGCAGCATCTTGCGGAACGATTCGGCCTGGCTTTCCTCGCGCGTGCTGAACTGCAGCTTGTCCAGCTTGGTCAAGCCGTCGACCAGGTCGGCCGTCGGCGCGCCGAAGCGCTCGATCAGCTCGGCCTTGGTGATGCCGCAGTCCTCCATCGCGTCGTGCATCAGCGCGGCCATCACGGCCTGCGCGTCCAGCCGCCAGTCGGCCACCAGGCCGGCCACCGCGATCGGGTGCGTGATGTAGGGCTGGCCGCTGGCGCGGAACTGGCCCAGGTGCGCCTCGTCGGCGAACTTGTAGGCGTCGCGCACCTGGCGCAAATCCGCCTTGCTCAGGTAGGCCAGCTTGTCGGTCAGCGCAGCGAACGACGAGGCCTCCACCGCCGCCGTGGCCGGCGGCGGGTGCGCGATGCGGCCCAGGCCCTGCAGCGCGCTGGGCAGCAGTTCGGCGGCCAGTGAGCGGATTCCCATGGGGATCGAATTTACCGAAAGTCCGCGCTTCCACCGCCGACCGGGCCATCCGAAAAATGAAACAGGCGCCCCGCGGGGCGCCTGTCGTCGGTGGGTCGGGTGGGTGACGAGGTCTTAAACAGGCACCTTGCGCAGCATCTCGGTGCCCACCTCGCCGGCGGCGATCTCGCGCAGCGCGGTGACGCCGGGCTTGTTCTTGGTCTCGATCTTGGGCGCGTGGCCCTGGCTCAGCATGCGCGCGCGGTAGGTGGCGCACAGCACGAGCTGGAAGCGGTTGGGGATCCTCTGCAGGCAGTCTTCGACGGTGATGCGGGCCATGGGTGTGCTTTGGGGGGAGGTGGCGGTTCAGACCAGATCGAGCGCGGCGAACACCTGGGAGCGGTTGCGAAGCTGCGCCGCGTACTTCAGGCGCTGGGAGTGCACGACCGTCTTCAGGTCGAACAGCGCCGTTTCGAACAAGGCGTTGATGATAACAAAGTCGAAGTGCCGGGCCTGCGCCACTTCCTGCCGGGCGTTGGCCATGCGCTGGGCGATGACCTCGTCGCGGTCCTCGCCGCGGCGCATCAGGCGCTGGCGCAGCTCGTCCCAGCTCGGCGGCAGGATGAAGATCAGCACCGCGTGCGGGAAGAGCTGCTTGATCTGCAGCGCGCCCTGCCAGTCGATCTCCAGCACCACGTCCTCGCCGCCCTGCAGCCGCGCCTCGATGGCCTTGCGCGAGGTGCCGTACAGGTGGCCGTGCACCTGCGCCCATTCGAAGAACTCGCCGCGCTCGACCATCGCGCGAAACTCGGGCTCGGACACGAACCAGTACTCGCGGCCGTGCTGCTCCTGCCCGCGCGGCGCGCGCGTGGTGTGCGAGACCGACACCGCCAGGTGCGAATCCAGCTCCAGCAGCGCCTTCACCAGGCTGGACTTGCCGGCGCCGCTGGGAGCGGCCACGCAGAACAGGTTGCCGGGGGTTTCCATCGGGCGGCATTCTAGGAGGCGAGGACGGCGGCCTCGCGGCCTGCTCAGAGCTTGTGCGTGGAGAGCAGGATGCTGGTCTCCGAGTTGGCGATGCCCTCGACCGACCGGATGGCGTTCAGCACCTTGTCGAACGCCTCCAGCGTGTCGGCGCGGACTTCGGCCATCAGGTCCCAGCGGCCGTTGGTGGTGTGCAGCGCCACCACGTTGGGGTTGCCGCGCAGCGCGCGCCGCACGGCGTCGCCGTGGTTGCCGGACACCTCGATGCTCATGATCGCGCGGATGCGGTGCCGCTCCGCCTCGGGACGCAGCCGCACCGTGTAGCCCACGATCACGCCGCCTTGCTCCAGCCGCGCCATGCGGTTCTGCACCGTGGCCCGGGCGACGCGCAGCTTGCCAGCCAGGGCGACGACGCTCATGCGCGCGTCGTCGCGCAGCAGGGCGATCAGCTGCAGGTCGGTGTCGTCGAGGGCGACCGAGGATCTTTGAGTCGATCTGCTTGGCATGCTTGGCAGAATGTAAACATCGGCGCCAATCTTGACAAGGTGCGCCGTTCACATTGGCAGCACCGCCGCTCACAATCCTGGCCATGCCTGCTGCAGCAAGGAGCCCTGCGTGACCTGGTTCGTGGACGTGCCCGCAATGACCGGACTGATCGAGTCGGTGGGGCTGACGCGCTTCATCGGCGAGCTGTCGGCGGCCATCGAAGACGATTTCAAGCACTGGCCGGAGTTCGACAAGTGCGCCCGCGTGGCGAACCACTCCGAGATCGGCGTGATCGAGCTGATGCCGGTGTCGAACGCCTCGCGCTACGCCTTCAAGTACGTCAACGGACACCCGACCAACACGGCGCATGGGCTGTACACGGTGATGGCCTTCGGCGTGCTGGCCGAGGTCGAGACCGGCTACCCGGTGCTGCTGTCGGAGCTGACGGTCGCCACCGCGCTGCGCACCTGCGCCACCTCGCTGATGGCGGCCCGCGCGCTGGCCCGCCCCGGCGCGCGCCGCATGGCGCTGATCGGCAACGGCGCGCAGAGCGAGTTCCAGGCGCTGGCCTTCCACGCGCACCTGGGCATCGAGGAAGTCGCTGCCTACGACGTCGATGCCGCCGCCACCGACAAGCTCGTCCGCAACCTCGCCGCCTGCCCGGGGCTGCGGGTGCGCCGCGCGGCCAGCGTCGCCGAGGCGGTGCGGGGTGCCGACATCGTCACCACCATCACCGCCGACAAGGCCCGTGCCACCATCCTCACGCCCGACATGATCGAGCCGGGCATGCACCTCAACGCCGTGGGCGGCGATTGCCCCGGCAAGACCGAGCTGCACGCCGACGTGCTGCGCGCCGGGCGCGTGTTCGTCGAGTACGAGCCGCAGACGCGCATCGAGGGCGACATCCAGCAGATGCCGGCCGACTTCCCGGTGGTGGAGCTGTGGCGGGTACTGGCGGGCCACCAGGCCGGGCGCGAGTCGCGCGAGCAGGTGACCATCTTCGATTCGGTCGGCTTCGCGCTCGAGGACTATTCCACGCTGCGCTACGTGCTCGAGCAGGCGTCGCAGCGGGGCCTGGGCCACAGGGTCGATCTCGTGCCCCAGGCCCGGGACCCCAAGGACCTGTTCCGCTTCACGCGCAGCGCTCGCGCGCAGGTGCGGCGGGTGGCGTGATGGCCTCGTCGGTGCAGGCGCCGGGCGCGGTGGTGATGGTGAGGCCGCACCGCTTCAGGCCCAATCCCGATACCGCGGCGGACAACGCCTTCCAGCGCGGCCCGGGCGCCGGGGCCGACGCGGTGGCCCGCGCGGCGCATGCCGAGGTGACCGCGGTGGCGGCGAGGCTGGAGGCCGAAGGCGTGCGCGTGCACCTGTTCGAAGACGACGGCAGCCGCGACACGCCCGATTCCGTGTTCCCGAACAACTGGTTTTCCACGCATGCCGGCGGCCACGTCGCGATCTTTCCGATGCACGCGCCCAGCCGCCGCCGCGAACGGCGCGCCGACGTGATCGATCTGCTCAAGGCGTGCTACCGCGTGCAGGACGTGATCGACTATTCGGGCCTGGAGCCCGACGGGCTGTTCCTCGAAGGCACCGGCGCGATGGTGCTCGACCACGCGGCGCGCATCGCCTACACGGCGCGCTCGAACCGCGCCGACGCGGTGGCGCTCGAGCGCTTCTGCACCCACTTCAATTTCGAGCCCATGGTGTTCGACACCGCCGACGCGGCCGGCCGGCCGATCTATCACACCAACGTGATCATGTGCGTGGCCACCGAGTTCGCCCTCGTCGGCTTGGGGCTGCTGACCGACCGCGCCCGCGCCGAGGCCGTGCGCGCCCGGCTGCGCGAGTCGGGCCGCGAGGTGATCGAGCTCGCCGACGGGCAGGTCGGCGAGTTCGCGGGCAACGCGCTGGAGCTGGCCGGGCACGGCGGCCGCCTGCTGGCGATGTCCCAGCGCGGCGTGGACAGCCTGACGCCGGCGCAGAAGCGCGCCATCGGCCGCTCGTGCCGGCTGGTCGGCCTGCGCGTGCCGACGGTCGAGCTGGCGGGCGGCTCGGTGCGCTGCATGCTCGCCGGCATCCACCTCGCGGCGCGGCCGGCGGCGGCGGTCAAGGTGGCGGCACGATCACCCACACCGCCAGCGTCTTCGCGGTCTTCGACGGATTCACCCAGCTGTGCGGCAGCGACGGCGGAAAGGTGAGCGTGTCGCCTTCCCGCAGGTGGTAGGACACGTTGTCGACGTTGACGACCAGCTCGCCCGCCTTGACGTGGACGAGGTCGCGCTCGGCCTTCAGCGTGTACGGCTCGGGGCCCGAGCCGCCGCCCGGCTCGATGACCGAGAGCAGGGCCATCATCTGCGCGTTGCCCGAATCCGAGATCAGGTACTCGCTCATGGCCTCGCCGCCCAGGCTGATGGGCGTGCCCTTGCCGGCGCGCACGAGGTTGGTCTCCGGCGCCTCGAACAGCGTGCCCGGGCGGATGCCGATGGCGTTGCACACGCGGATCAGCGTGGCCACCGACGCGGCCACCGCGTCGCGCTCCAGGCGGCTCAGGAACGACTTGGTGATGCCCGAGGCGCTGGCCACCTGCTCGATGGACAGCCCGCGCGCCTTGCGCGCGACGCGCAGCCGGTCGCCGAGGTTGATCTCCTCGCGGGTCGGCCGCACGATGTGCAGCGGCTTGCCGTTCTTCGGCGCGTTCTTCGACGCGAGAGGTGCGGGCGCCAGCGCCGCCGCCGCCTTGCGCGCGGGCCTGCTCACGCCCGTCCGCCTGCCTGCTCGCAGGCCAGGAAGTGCTCGGCGATGCCGGCGCCGGTGGTGATCCAGAGCCCCGGCTGGCGCTGCGCGTGGTCGAGGAACTCGGTCAAGATGCGAAAGCCCTTGGGCCGCCCGGACGCTTGCGGATGCAGCACCATGGACACGACGCCGCCCCAGTCGCTCGTCTGCTCGAGCTCGTCTTTCCAGATCGAGAGCACGTGTTCGCGCGTGGCCAGCGTGCGCGGGTAGCGCGCGTGGCTCACGTTGTAGCCGAAGTCGTCGAAGGCGAAGTTCACCGGGATCTCGATGGGCCCCGGTCGGCCGTCGGCCAGCACGTGCCGATAGGGCCGGATGTCGTCGCGGAACGAGCTCGAGTAGATGAAGCCGCGCTCGCGCAGCATCGCCAGGCCTTCGGGCGTGTTCTCGCCGTAGGGCGCGCGGTAGCCGAGCGGCCGCACGCCGAGCACGCGGCGCAGGGCTTCGAGGTCGCGGTCGAGTTCCTCGGCCATGGCCTGCTCCTGCCCGGGCTCGGGCTTCTTGTGCCAGTAGCCGTGGTGCGCCACCTCGTGGCCGTCGGCGAGGATGCGCTCGCACATCGCGGGCAGCGCGTCCAGCGCCCAGCCGGTGATGAAGAAGGTGGCGCGCAGGCCCCGCTGCTTCAGCGCTTCGAGGATCTTGGGCACGCCCACGCGCGCCTCGTAGCCGCCGTACGAGCGGCTGACGAGCCGCTGCTCGCTGGCGGCGTCGAAGCCCAGCCAGATCGACTCGCCGTCGACGTCGAAGGCCGGCATCAGCGCCGCCCGGCAGCGGCCGGGCCACGGGTAGGCGGGCGCGGGCCCGGCGGAATTGGCCGCGCGCGGCGGCGTCGGGTCGTGGCCGTCGGTCATGTCGCCGCGAATCTTGCCACGGCCTGGTCCAGCCGCTCCAGCGCGGCGGCCACCTGCGCCTGCAAGGCGGTGCTGCGCTCGCGGTCGGCGGCCAGCCGGGCGGCCGCGGCGCGCATCTCGCGCTCGACCGCCGCGGGCGCCGGGCCGCCGTGGATCACGCGGCGCTCGACGAACCGGCGCGGGTCCATCGCGTCGGCGAACAGCGCCGCGTCCAGGCCGGGCGCGGCGATGCCGAACTCGACGGCGGCGGCGTCGAGGTCGGCCGGGTTCGCCTCGTCCGGGCGCCTGCCGGCCGCCACGCAGCGCCGCACCAGCACGGCGACCACCTGGTGGGCGCTGCGCCAGTCCATGCCCGCGTGCTGCACGAGCGCGCCCGCGAGGTCGGTGACCTGCGCCCAGTTGGCGCCGGAGAGCGCGCGCATGCGGTCGGTCTTGACGTGCATGTCGCGCAGCAGCGGCGCCATGGTGTCCAGGCGCAGCCCGAGGTCGCGCCCCAGGTCCCACAGGATGGCTTGGCTGTTACGCCGCTCCATGATGGGAAAGCCGGTGGGCCCCTTCTCGGCGGCCATCACGGTGACCACCACGCCCAGCGCCCGCGCGGCCACGGACTTGATGTCTTCCAGGCCGTCCGGGTTCTTCTTCTGTGGCATGATGCTGCTGGTGCCGCAGTAGCGGTCGGGCAGCTCGATCATCGCGAATTCCATCGTCGACCAGAGGAACAGGTCGTCGGCGATGCGCCCGAGGTTCTGCGCCAGCACCGCCAGCACGCCGGCGTACTCCATCTCGAGGTCGTGGCTCATGATGGCGTCCCAGGTGTGCGGCAGCGGCTGGTCGAAGCCCAGGAGCTCGGACACGCGGTGCCGGTCGAGCGGGAAGTCGCTGCCGGTCATGATGGCCGCGCCGGCGGGCGACTGGTTCAGCCGCTGGTGGAACGAGAGCAGGCGCGCCGTGTCGCGCGCGAACACCGCCTCGAACAGCGTGGCCCAGTGGGCGAACGTGGTGGGCTGCGCATGCTGGCCGTGGGTGTAGCCGGGCATCACCGTGTCGAGGTGCCGGGCTGCCAGCTCGAGCAGGCCGGCGCGCGTGTCGCACAGCGCCGCGAGCATCGCGTGCACGTGGCGGCGGAAGGTGAAGCGGCGCGCCACCTCGATCAGGTCGCCCGAGCTGCGGCCCAGGTGCAGCCGCCCGCCGATCTCCTCGCCGCGCGTGCGGATCAGGTAGTGCTCGCCGGAGTGCATGCCGCCGCCGGCCTGCTCGCGCGCCTCGGCCATGCCGGCGCGCTCCATCTCCAGGAAGGCGCCGAGGATCGCGCGGCCGACCTCGGGCGTGTTGATGCCGGTTTCCGACAGCATCAGGGCGTGCGCCTTGTCGAAGGCGTGGATGCCGTCGACCGACTCGCCCAGCAGGCCGGCCTTGTGGAACTCCACGTGCGGCAGCGGCGCCTCGGTCAGCCGCGTGCCGACGCCGCGGAAGCCCTGGTACCCGCTCACCGGCCGCTCCCCTTGCGCTCGGCCGGCGTGGCGCCGTGCACCGCGAACGTGATGGCGAGATAGGCGGCCAGCATCGAGGTCTGGTCCATGTGGTCGGTGGCGGGGTTGACCTCGGTGATGGCCATCGCGGCGCAATGCGGCGCGAGCAGTTCCACCATCTCCAGCGCCTCGGCCGAGCTGATGCCGCCGGGCTCGTGCGCGCCGGCGCCGGGTGCGTACGCGGGGTCGATGGCGTCGATGTCGAACGACAGAAACAGGTGGTCGGCCCCCGCCGTGCGTTCGAGGATGCGGCGGACGGTCTCCGCCGGGCCGATGCGCAGCACCTCGCGCGCCGACAGGTGGACGAGGCCGTGCTCCTTCTTGAATCGGCCCGAGGCCGGGAAGTTGAAGTGGCGCTCGCAGACCTGGATGCAGTCGCGCGCCGAGACGCGCTCCAGTTCGAGGGCGCGCCGCATGCCGCTGGACTGGCTGTAGCGGCCCTGCTTCTCGCTGTCGTCCATCAGGTCGAGGTGGGCGTCGAAGTGGATCACGCCGATGCGCCCGGGCAGCGATTCGTGCACCGCTCGCGCCACCGGAAACAGCAGCGAATCGTCGCCGCCGATGACGATGGGCACGCGGCCGCCGTCGAGCGTCGCGCGCACGCCGCGCACGGTCGACTCGAAGGTGGCCAGCACGTCGTGCGGATACACCGGCAGGTCGCCGCGGTCGGTGAAGAGCTGGTCGCCGACCTCGATGTCGCGGTCGTGCTCAAGGCTGTAGATGCGGCCGTCCTGGATGCGCATGTTGATCCAGCTGGCGCAGCGGCGCACGCGCTCGGGCGCGTCGCGCGAGCCGGGATAGCCCAGCGTGGACTGGCCGTCGTAGGGCACGCCGAGCAGGTCGAAGCCGCGGAGTCTGGAAGTAGGCATGGGATTCGTTTCAGCGAGGGTGTGTGAGGTCTGCCAGGTCGGCGGCCGGCCGGCTGCCGCCCAGCGCGAGGATGCGCTCCTCGAGGGCGCGTGCAGGCGCCTCGCCGATGGCGGGTGCCGCCAGCGAGCGGTACTTCGCGAGCAGTTGCCCGTCCGGCAGCGCGTTGCCCGGCGAGCCCAGCGGCACGTCGACGGCGAGGTCGGCCGAGCGGCCGTCGCGCGCGGCGATGTGTACGCGCGCGGCCACGTTGCTGGGGCGCGAGGCATCCGCGGCCACCTCGACGCGGTCCATCGCCGCGTGCACGGCCGGGCTGCGGCGGCTGGCTTCCGAGTACCGCTCGATGCCGGCGCCGCCGTGCAGCAGCGCCACGGCCACGGCGTACGGCAGGCTCATCTGGGCGTCGACCAGAGTGGCGACGTTGCGGTTGCGGCACATCCGCTCGACGGTCGGCGTCACGTGCACCGTGATGCGCTCGACCTCGGGCGCCGGGAAGCGCTCGCGCAGCCGGATGACGGCCTCCACCGCGGCATGGGTGCCGCGGCAGGAGGCATAGGGCTTGATCGAGGAACGGTGGATGCGCCAGTCGTGGCCGAGGTCGGCGACCAGCAGTTCGGGCTGCGCGCGCTCGCCGACGTAGGTGCGCAGGAAGCCGCCCCACGGCGCCTCGAACACCTGGGCCGGGCCGCTCATGCCGGCGCGGCTCATCGCCACCGCCATCAGGCCGGCGCTGGCCGCATGGCCCGGATGCAGGCGCTTGGTCATGGCGCCGTCGGCGAGGAAGGCCCAGGTGCCCGACGCGAAAGAGCCGGCGATGCCCAGCGCATTGGCCGTGGTGCCGGCGTCGCAACGGGCGAGGCGCGCCACGGCCGCTGCCGCGGCGAAGACGCCGCAGGTGCCGGTGGAATGCCAGCCGGCGCCGTTGTGGCCGTCGTAGCCGCCGCCGGCTTCCAGCACCCGCCGCCCCACCTCGTAGCCGGCGGCGATCGCCGCCGCCACGTCCCACTCGTCGGCCGTGCAGTCCGGCAGGCCCAGGGCCGCCAGCACGGCCGGAACGACGACGGCGCCGGAGTGGTCGCAGCCGCTGGCATCGTCGAGTTCCAGCGCGTGCGCCGCGGTGCCGTTGACCAGCGCCGCGAGCGCGGGCGATGCGCGGTGTTGCGTGCCCCAGATCGGCGAGCGGGCGTCGCTGCCGGCGGCGGCGATGCCCGCGGCGAAGGCGGCGCGCGGCTCCGGCTGCGCCGCGCCCGCCAGCGCGGCGCCCAGCGTGTCCAGCGCATGCCGGCGCACCGCGTGCAGCGTGTCGGCCGGCAGCGCCTCGCCGCGCAGGCCGGCGACGAAGGCGCCCAGCCGGCCGGCAAGGGTCGGCGCGGCCTGTCGAGGATCCTGGGCAGGGGAGGCCGGAAGGGACATGGAGCGGCAACTTGTTGACTGAAAGTGTACTTGTGCGAAACAATCCGGCGCAAGCAAAAGTTTCGTAATAGGAAACTTCTGGCGATACCCCGATGCCATGCATCGACGGCTGCCGAAGGAGACTGTTGCGAAACCCATGCCCGTGGCACAAGGCTTGCACTGGGCCCAACGTGTTGTCTGAAAGGAAACCTTTGGATCGGCCTGCACCCTCCGTCCGTTCGCGCCTGGTCCTGCTGCGTGGCGGCATCGTCTACGCGCCCGCGTGCCTGGGCCGGGCGGACGTGCTGCTCGGCGGCGGGCGCATCCTGCGCGTCGGCCCGGACCTGGCGGCCGCTGCGCAGGCCTTGGGCGCCGTGCACGTGATCGATGCATCGCGCCTGCGCGTGGTGCCCGGCTACATCGATCAGCACATCCATCTGTTCGGCGGCGGCGATGCCGCCGGTCCGCTGGGCCGGGTGGGCGACCTCGGCGCCGAAGAACTCGCGCTGGACCGGCATCACCACCGCTGCCGGCGTGGTCGGCGTCGAGATGGAGACGCGCGGCCTGCCGCTGCTGCTGCGCAAAGTCATGGAACTGCGCAGCGCCGGCATCACGGCGCTGATGTACACCGGCTCGTTCCGCCTGCCGGCGCCGCACCTGCTGTGGAGCGCCGCGGCCGATGTGTGCTTCATCGAGCCCGTGATGGGCGTCAAGACGGCGGTGTCGGAGCGCCTGTACCCCAACCATGACCCCGCGGCGCTGATGCAGCTGGCCGGCGAGATGATGCAGGCGCGCTCGCTGTCGGGCAAGGCGGCGGTGCTGCACTGTCACATGGGCGGTCTGCCGGCCGGCATGGGCCCGATCTTCGCGCTGGTGGAGGAACTCGGCATGCCGGCCGAGCAGATCGTGCCCACGCACGTGAACCGCACGCCGGCGTTCTCGCCGGTGTTCGAGCATGCGCTGCGCTTCGCCCGCATGGGCGGCACGATCGACTTCAGCTCCTGCGTGTCGCAGCAGGACGCCAACCCCACCGGGGTGGACGTGCACGAGGCCGTGCGCCGCGCGCTGGACGAAGGCGTGCCGCTGGACCGCCTGACGTTCTCGTCCGACAGCAATGTGCCCGGCGCCGTGCGCGATGCGGAGGGGCGGCTCGTCGGCCTGCGCCGCGTGTCGCCGACGGTGCTGCACCGCGACCTGATGCGCACCGTGCACGACGCCGGCCTGCCGCTCGAGCAGGCGCTGGCGCTCGTCACGTCCAACGTCGCGCGCGTGCTCGGCCTGCAGGGCCGCAAGGGCAGCATCGCCGAAGGCGCCGACGCCGACCTCGTGCTGATCGACGCCGAAGACCGCATCGACACCGTCATCGCCGGCGGCGAGCTGCTGGTGCGCGAGCGCCGTGCCGTGCCCCGCGGCCCGTTCGCGCCGCCGGCGGCCGGGGAGGGCGCATGACGCGCTACGCCAACCTCGGCGCGGCCTTCCGCGAGCCGCCGGATTCGCCGCGCGCGGCCATCATCGACCTCAGCGGCGAAGCGCCGCGGACCTACACCTACGCCCAGTTGCAGCAGCTCTGCCAGGCGGCGGCGCGCGGCTTCGTGCGCAAGGGGCTGCGGCGCGGGAATGCCGTCGCCATCGCGGCGGGCAACCGCACCGGCTTCCTGGTGGCCGTGTTCGGCGCGCTGCAGGCCGGCCTGGTGCCGGTGCCGGTCAACCACAAGCTGCCGGCGCCGGCCATCGCCGCGCTGGTCGAGGATGCGGGGGCCTGCCTCGCGGTGTGCGACGCGGCCTGCGAGCCGCTGCTGCCGCCGGCCGTGCCGCGCGTGCGCTTCGACGACCCCGGGCCCGAGGGCTTCGAGGCCCTGCTCGATGCCGGCACGTTCGATGCCGTGCAGCCCCGGCCCGGCGAAGTGGGGCTCGTCATCTACACCTCGGGCTCCACGGGCCGGCCCAAGGGCGTGATGTTCTCGCACCTCGGCCACCTGTGGGCGCTGGACCAGCGCACCAACGCGCAAAGCCCCGCCGGCGAGACGACCCTCGTTGCGGCGCCGCTCTACCACCAGAACGGTCTGGCCTCGTGCCAGGCCGCGCTGGGCAGCGGCGGCACCGTGGTGCTGCTGCCCGGCTTCGACCCCGCCCGGTTCATCGAGGCGATCGCGCGGCACCGCGTCACCATGGTCACCGCGGTGCCGACCATGATCGCGATGATCGCCCGCGAGCGCGCGGCGCTGGACGGCGCCGACCTCGGCAGCGTGCGCATCGTGCGCGTCAGCTCCGCGCCGTCGACGCCCGAGCTGATCGCGCAGGCGATGCGCATCTTCCCGCGGGCGAAGGTGGTCAACGGCTACGGCACCACCGAAGGCGGCCCCGTCTTCTTCGCGCCGCATCCGCAGGGGCTGCCGCAGCCCGCGATGTCGGTGGGCTGCGCCCACCCCGAGGTCAGGCTGCGCCTGGTGCGCGACGGCGAGGCCGTGCAGGACCAGGGCGTGCTGCAGATCCGCAGCCCGGCGCTGATGCTGGGCTACCGCAACCTGCCGGAGGCGTCGGCGCGCGCGTTCACCGCCGACGGCTTCTACGACACCGGCGACATCTTCCGGCGCGATGCCGACGGCTTCTTCTACTTCGTGAGCCGCGCCGACGACATGTTCACCTGCGGCGGCGAGAACATCTTCCCGTCCGCGGTGGAGGCCGTGCTGCTGGCGCATCCGCAGGTCGACGAGGCCTGCGTGGTGGCGGTGCCCGATGCCCTCAAGGGGCACAAGCCCGTGGCCTTCGTGGTGCCGAAGTCGGCGGCGCTGACGGAAGACGAACTGAAGCGCCACGCGCTCGAGCGCGCGCCGGCCTACCAGCATCCGCGGCGCGTGTGGTTCCTCGACGCGCTGCCGCTCGCCTCCACCAACAAGGTCGACCGCCGGCAGCTCGCGCTGCGCGCGGCCGAGCGCCTGTCCCACCTCAACGAACCCCAGCCATGAAGGCCTACTACATCCGAGAACACGGCGGCCCCGAGGCCATGGCGTACACCGAGTCCTTCCCCGATCCCGCGCCCGCGGCCGGCGAGGTCGTGCTGCGCGTCAGGTCCTCCACCCTCAACTACCACGACGTGTTCACCCGCCGCGGCATGCCCGGCATCAAGATCCCGCTGCCGGTGGTGCCCGGCCTCGACGTGGCCGGCGAGATCGTCGCGGTGGGCGCCGACGTGACGGACTGGAAGGCCGGCGACCGCGTGCTGGTCGACCCGATGAACCGCACCGGCCCCGGCCTCATGGGCGAGACGCGCAACGGCGGCCTGGCGGAGTACTGCGCCGCCCCCGTGCACCAGCTCGTCAGGCTGCCGGACGACGTGAGCTTCGACGAGGCCGCCGTGCTGCCCACGGCCTACGGCACGGCGCTGCGCATGATGGACACCAACGGCCGCATCGAGCGTGGCGAGAAGGTGCTGGTGCTGGGCGCCAGCGGCGGCGTCGGCGTCTGCTGCGTGCAGCTCGCCAAGCTGGCCGGCGCCGAGGTCGTCGCCTGCGCCGGCAGCGACGAGAAGGCGGCCAGGCTGCGCGCCATCGGCGCCGACCGGACCATCAACTACCGCGACAAGGACTTCGTCGCCGAGGTCCACGCGCTGTACGGCAAGCCCAGCCGCCGCGGCGCCAACGTCGGCAACGGCGTCGACGTGGTCGTCAACTACACCGGCGGCGAGACCTGGGTGCCCTCGCTGAAGACGCTGCGCGTGGGCGGCCGCGTGCTGGTGTGCGGCGCCACCGCCGGCTATGCGCCGCAGGAGGACCTGCGCTACATCTGGGCCTTCGAGCTGAACATCAAGGGCTCCAACGGCTATCGCCGCGAGGACATCCTGAAGCTGATCGAGCTGGTGCGGCAGCGCCGGCTGCAGGTCGTGATCGACGGGCGCTACACGCTGCGCAACGCCGGCGAGGCGTTCGCCCGCATCGAGGAGCGGCAGGTGCTGGGCAAGGTGGTCATCAACCCATGAGACCCGAGCCGCGTCCGTTCGACGAAGGCACCGGCAGCGGCTGCGAGCTGCGGGTGCAGGGGCTGGTCAAGCGCTACGCCGGCGTGACCGCCGTGGGCGGGGTCGACCTGGCGATCCCGCCCGGCAAGCTGCTGACCCTGCTGGGTCCGTCGGGCTGCGGCAAGACGACCATCCTGCAGTCGATCGCCGGCTTCGTCGTGCCCGACGAGGGCGACGTCCGCGTCGACGGCCGATCGGTGCTGCCGATCCCGCCCGAGAAGCGCGAGACGGCGATGCTGTTCCAGCACTACGCGCTGTTCCCGCACATGACGGTGCTGGACAACATCGCCTTCGGGCTGAAGATGCGCCGCTGGGCGAAGGCCGAGATCGACCGCGCGGCGCGCGAGGCGATGCGGCTGGTGCGCATCGAGGAGTACGCCGCGCGCTTCCCCGGCCAGCTCTCGGGCGGGCAGAAGCAGCGCGTGGCGCTGGCGCGCGCCATCGTCACGCGCCCCAAGGTGCTGCTGCTCGACGAGCCGCTGGGCGCGCTGGACCAGAACCTGCGCGAGGCGATGCAGGTGGAGCTGCGCAAGCTGCAGCAGAACCTCGGCATCACCAGCCTCATCGTCACGCACGACCAGAAGGAGGCGATCGCGCTGTCGGACTACATCGCGGTCATGAACGGCGGCCGCATCGAGCAGATCGGCAGCCCGCTCGACATCTACGACCGGCCCTGCAACCGCTTCGTGGCGCGCTTCACCGGCGTGCAGAACATCGTGCCGGCGACCGTGCTCGCTTCGGCCGGCGGCCGCAGCGACGTGCGCGTGCTCGGCATGGCGGTGAGCGGCATGCCCGGCGCCGGCCTGCCCGCGGGCAGCGCGGCGCAGGTGGCGATCCGCGCCGAGTCGCTGGAGCTGTTCGCCGACGGGCCGGGCACCGACGGCACCGTCACCTTCGCGCGCGCGCTCGGCGCCGACCTGGTCTACGAGGTGCAGGCCGCGGGCCACACGCTGGTGGTCACCGCGCACCGGCGCGGCGGCAGCTTCGAGACCGGCGCGGCGGTGAAGGTCCGGCTGGCCGCCGCGCACTGCGCGCTCATCCCCGCCGAGGCCGCATGAAGCGCGCCGTCCCCTACCTGCTGACGGCGCCGGCGCTGCTGGTGCTGGCGCTGTTCGCGTTCAGCCTGGCGTCGTTCATCGGCGTCAGCTTTCTCACCCAGGAGCCCGGCGGCGCCCGCTTCGCCGGGCCGGCGACGCTGGCCAACTATGCCGAGGCGATCGGCTCGCCCTACGTGCGCGGCGTGGCGCTGGAGACCTTCATGCTGGCGCTGAAGGTGACGGCGCTGACGATCCTGCTCGGCTATCCGCTGGCCTACGTGCTGGCGCGCTCGCCGTCGGCGCTGGTGCGCAACGCGATCCTGTTCGGCCTGGTGGCCACCTTCCTGTCGGGCGGCGTCACGCGCGCCTATGCGTGGATGGTGATCCTCGGCAACAAGGGCGTCGTCAACTCCATCCTGGTGGGGCTGGGGCTGCCGGCGCTGCCGCTCATCAACAACGAATTCGCGGTGGTGGTGAGCGTGCTCAACTTCTCGATGCCGTTCTTCGTGCTCACGCTGTTCGGCACCTTGCAGGCGGTGCCGGTGTCGCTGGAGCAGGCGGCGCGCAACCTGGGCGCCAGCCGCACGCGCGTGTTCGTCGAGGTCACGTGGCCGCTCGCGCTGCCGGGGCTGCTCGCCGCCGCCTCGCTGGTGTTCGCGATCGGCCTCGCGGCCTTCCTGTTCCCCGAGCTGCTGGGCGGCGGCAAGGTGCACGTCAGCGCGACCTCGATCTACCAGAAGATCCAGACCGACTACAACCTGCCGGCCGCCTCGGCGCTGGCGGTGCTGTTCCTCGCGCTCACGGCCGCGGTGTTCGCCGCCTTCGCCGCGATCCAGGGCGCCTTCCGGCGCCGCGCCGAGAAGCGGCAGCAGCAGGCGCCCGAAGTCCTGCCGGAAGCCGCCGCCGCATGAACCGCAGGAGCTACGCCCATCCCTACACGCGCCCGGTCTCGCTGGCCGCGGCGCTGGCCTGGCTGTTCACGGTGGCGCCGGTGCTGCTGATCCTGCTGTACGCCTTCAGCCCGACCTCCTACCTGTCGTTCCCGCCCACCGGCTTCACGCTGAAGTGGTTCCACAACTTCTTCGAGAGCACGCGCTTCCGCAGCGCGCTGTGGAACTCGCTGGGCATCTCGCTGATCGTGACGCCGGTGTCGCTGGCGATCGCGCTGCCCGCGGCGGTGGCCATCGTGCGCTACGCCTTCCCGGGCAAGCGGCTGCTGCTGGCGGCGCTGCTCTCGCCGCTGCTGATCCCGGGCGTCATCACCGGCATCGCCTTCCTCTCCTTCGCCGTGAGCGCGGGCGTGGGCACCGGCTTCGCCGCCATCGTGCTGGCCATGATCTGCTTCACCCTGCCGTTCGCGCTGCGCCCGCTGCTGGCCAACCTGCACGGCGTGGACCACGACCTGGAGAAGGCCGCCCGCAACCTGGGCGCCGGCCCGCTGGAGGCGTTCTTCCGCGTCACGCTGCCGCAGCTCAAGCCGGGGCTGATCGCCGGCGCGGTGTTCGCGTTCGTCGAGGCCATCGACAACTTCGCGATCACGGCCTTCCTCACCGACGTGAAGACCACGACGCTGCCGATCGAGGCCTTCGGCTACATCCGCGACTTCGACGACCCCACCGTCGCCGCGATGGCCAGCGTGCTCATCGCGCTGTCGGTGGTGCTCGTGTTCCTGATCGAAAAACTCGTCGGCCTCGACCGATTTCTCGCCAACCGCTGAACCCTTGCAAAGGAGCCACCCATGCAGCCCCAGAACCCCACCCGCCGCCCCGTCCTGGCCGCTCTCGCGGCGGCGGCGGCGCTCGGCGCCGTCGTCGCGCCGCTGCCGGCAGCCGCCCAGGACAAGACCCTCACCGTGATGATGTGGGGCGCCACCTGGGAACGCATCTTCAAGCCCCTGGCCGCCGACTTCAAGAAGGAGACCGGCATCACGCTGGAGGTGGTGAACCAGACCACCGCCACCGAGGGCCTGGCCAAGCTGCAGGCCACGCGCGCCAAGCCGCAGGTGGACGTGTGGTTCACCAACGAATCGACGGCGCTGCGCGCCGGCACCGACAAGCAGCTGTTCGCGCCGCTCGACCCGGCGAAGATCCCCAACCTCAAGGCCCTGATGAAAGGCGCGAGCAACGACACCTTCGCCGCGCTCTACTACGGCGCCGTGGGCATCGTCTACCGGCCCGACCTGGTGCCCGGCGGCAAGATCACGTCGTGGAACGACCTGTGGAAGCCGGAGTTCAAGAACAAGGTGTCGCTGCCGGTGCCGACCATCTTCCCCGGCAAGATGATCATCGTCGCCTCGCTGCTCAACGGCGGCACCCAGACCGACCCCGACCCGGGCATCGCCTTCCTGGGCAAGGTGAAGCAGAACGTGATCTTCCACAACGCCGATGCGCAGGCGCGCCGCGCGCTCGCCCAGGGCGAGCTGTGGGCGGTGGTGACCACGCCCTCGGCCGTGGGCGCGCTGCGCGACCAGAACATCCCGGTGGCCATGGCCAGCCCGAAGCCGACGCCGCTGTTCTTCGAGGGCATGATGATCGTGCGCAGCGGCAAGGAGGACATGGCCGCCACCTTCATCAACAAGGTGCTGTCGCCGGAGTGGCAGCGCTACATCACCGAGACCTACAACATGGGCCCGACGCGCACCGACGTGCCGCCGTCGGCCATGTTCAAGGACGCCGCGCCCAAGGCGGGCGACGCCGTGATCGTCGACGAGGAGTTCATGAACCTCAACCTCGGCAAGTGGACGGAGAAGTTCAACGCGATGGCGGGCAAGTGACGAGCACCTTGCCGACGTGGGCGCCCTGCTCCAGGTAGCGGTGGGCCGCGGCCATGTCGTCGAGCGCGAACACGCGGTCGACGACGGGGCGCACGCGGCCCGCGGCCACCAGGGGCCACAGGTCGCGCACCACGCCTTCGATGATGCGGGCCTTGGCCGCCGCCGGCCGGTCGCGCAGCGAGGTGGCGTGCAGCGTGGCCCGCTTGCCCATCAGCCTGGCGAGTGAGAGCGTCGCTTCGCGCCCGCCCTGCAGGCCGATCATGACGATGCGGCCGTCCGGCGCCAGCGCGTCGATGTTGCGGTCGAGGTAGGCCGCGCCCATGTTGTCGAGGATGAGGTCGGCGCCGCGGCCGCCGGTCTCGTCCCGCACGGCGGCGACGAAGTCCTCGCTGCGGTAGTCGATGGCGCGGGCGGCACCCAGCTCGCGGCAGCGCGCCAGCTTGGCCGCGCCGCCCGCGGTGGCGCAGACATTCGCGCCCATCGCCGCCGCCACCTGGATGGCGATGGAGCCCACGCCGCCCGCGCCGCCGTGCACCAGCAGGCTCTCGCCCGCGGCCAGCCGCCCGATGTCGACGATGTTGGACCACACGGTGGCGGCCACCTCCGGCAGCGCGGCCGCGGCCAGGGCGTCGATGCCGGCCGGAATCGGCATCACCTGGGTGGCCGGCGCCGCTACCAACTCGGCGTAGGCGCCGCGCGAGACGAGCGCGCAGACGCGGTCGCCCACCTGCCACCCGGCGACGCCGCTGCCGACCGACTCGATGGTGCCCGAGCACTCCATGCCGATCACCATGCCCACCTCCGCGCCCTTGGTGTAAGTGCCGCTGCGCTGCAGCAGGTCGGCGTGGTTCAGCGCCGTCGCCGCCACCCGCACGACGACCTCGCCGGCGCCGGCGACGGGCGGCGGCAGCTCGCGCAGGCGCAGCATCTCGGGGCCGCCGAAGGCTTCGAGGACGATGGCTTTCACGGTCTTGTGCTCCTGGTGTGGCGTCATCCGGGCGCCATCATGGCGCATGCCGCGGGATGACAAAGATGTAATCCTCCGCGGACCCGAAAAATGCGACGATGCCGGCTGTTTCGATTCCGGCACGCGCCCCGTCCCCTGCAAGCACCATGCGACTCCTGGTCGTCGAAGACGAAGTCAAGCTGGCCCAATACCTGCACAAGGGCCTGAGCGAGAACGGCCACGTCGTCGACCTCGCGCACGACGGCGTCGACGGCCGCCGCCTGGCCATCGGCGGCGAATACGACCTGGTGCTGCTGGACGTGATGCTGCCCGGCGTGGACGGCTTCGGCGTGCTGGCCGCGATGCGCCAGCAGGGCCGCAAGACGCCGGTGCTGATGCTGACCGCGCGCGACAAGGTCGAGGACCGCGTGCGCGGCCTCGAAGGCGGCGCCGACGACTACCTGGTCAAGCCCTTCGCGTTCTCGGAGCTGCTGGCGCGCGTGGGCGCGCTGCTGCGCCGCGGCGCCGGCAGCGCCACGCCGCAGCAGGCGACCGAGCTGCGCCTGGGCGACCTCGACCTCGACCTGCTGGCGCGCCGCGCCACCCGCGCCGGCCAGCGCCTGGACCTGACGGCCAAGGAGTTCAACCTGCTGGCGCTGCTGCTGCGCCGGCGCGGCCAGATCCTGTCGCGCACCACGCTGGCCGAGCAGGTGTGGGACATGAACTTCGACTCCGACACCAACGTGGTGGAGGTCGCGGTGCGCCGCCTGCGCTCCAAGCTGGACGACCCGTTCCCGGCCAAGCTGCTGCACACCGTGCGCGGCATGGGCTACGTGCTGGAGGAGCGCGGCGCATGAAAGCCGCCGTCCCTTGCATCGTGCCGCCGTCGATCAGCAAGCGGCTGGCGCGCACGCTGGCGCTGCTGATGCTGGCCGGCCTGGGCGCGGCCAGCGCGATCATCTATTCGGCCACCGCGATGCGGTTGCACGACGCGCAGCAGGACACGCTGGCCGACAAGACGCGCGTGCTGTCGGAGTTCGTCCGCGCCGCCTGCAGCGAGGGCGGCGAGGCCGAGCTGCTGGGCAAGCTGAAGGTCTTCGAGCCGGTGCGCGCCGGCACGCAGTTGTGGCTGCAGCGCTCCGACGGCAGCCTGCTGTTCAGCGAGCCCGCGAACCCCGAGCACCGCTACCGCGTCGGCAACGACTTCCGCGTGCAGGCGCCCGAAGTCAGCGGCGGCGAGGTGATCGGCCGCCTGGAAGTCGACGTCACCCACGACACGCGCATGCTCAAGGGCCTGGCCGTCACGCTGCTGGTCGCCACGCTGGGCTGCGCGGCGCTGACCGGCATGGGCATCCGCTGGCTGGTGCTGCGCGACCTGCGGCCGCTGGCCGAGTTGGCGGCGCAGACGCGCGCGATCTCGCCGCGGCGGCTGGACCAGCGGCTGCAACTCGCCGCGCCGGCCGAGGAACTGCAGCCCTGGATCGAGCAGTTCAACGCGCTGATGGAGCGGCTGGAGCGCGCCTACGCGCAGCTCGAAGGCTTCAACGCCGACGTGGCGCACGAGCTGCGCACGCCGCTGGCCACGCTGATCGGCGAGACCGAGGTCGCGCTGTCGCGCGAGCGCAGCGCCGAGTCGCTGCGCGACACGCTGGCCAGCAACCTCGAAGAGATGCAGCGCCTGTCGGCGATGGTCAACGACATGCTGTTCCTGTCCAACGCCGACCGCGGCGCCGTGGCGCGCCGCGGCCAACCGGTCAGCCTGGCCGAGCTGGCGCGCCAGGTGGCCGAGTTCCACGAAGGCACGCTGGACGAGGCCGGCCTGCGGCTGGCCGTGGTGGGCGACGCCACCGTGGCGGTCGACGAGCCGCTGGTCAAGCGCGCGCTGTCCAACCTGCTGGGTAACGCGACGCGCTTCGCCGCGCCGGGGTCGACGGTGCAGGTGCAGATCGCCGCCGAGGCGGCAGCCGTTGCCGACGCGGCCAATGCCGCCGAGGTGGAGCTGGTGGTGCGCAACCAGGGCCAGGCCATCGCGCCGCAGCAGCTGCCGCGGCTGTTCGACCGCTTCTTCCGCGGCGACGAGTCGCGCTGCTGCGAGGGCCGCGAGCAGCACCACGGCCTGGGGCTGGCGATCGTCGCGGCGATCGCGCGCATGCACGCCGGGCGCACGCTGGCACGCTCGCACGACGGCGTCACCGAGGTCGGCTTCACCGTCGCGGCGGCGTGATCGCCGGCGGACCGTCGCGCCGCTTCAGCGCGGCACGTAGAAGCTGGCCTTGGCGCTGACGACGCGGCCGTCGTCGCGCTTCAGCTCGATCAGCACCGGGTGCGCGCGGCCGCGGTAGCCGGCGGCGCCTTCGGGCGGCGCGATCAGGTGCACGGTGGCGGTGGCACGCTCGGCGCCGGGCACGGCCAGCGGCGCCTTCAGCTCGGCCTGCAGGCCCGGCAGGCCGCTGGCCGCCAGCGTGAACTGGCGCGCCGCCATGTCGCGGTTGAGCACGTGCACGCTGTAGGTGTTCTCGACGCGGCCGTCCTCCAGCTGGCGGCCCAGGCTCGCGCGGTCCTTCACCACGTCCACCTGGAACGGCGGGCGCAGCGCCAGGCTGGCGACGAAGGCGCTGCCCACCACCAGCAGCAGCGAGCCGTAGATCAGCACGCGCGGCCGCAGCACGCGGCGCAGCATCTGGTTGCGGCTGAGGCGCTGGGCGACGCCGTTCTCGGTGGCGTAGCGGATCAGCCCGCGCGGGCTGCCCACCTTGTCCATCACCTGGTTGCAGGCGTCGATGCAGGCGGCGCAGCCGATGCATTCGTTCTGCAGCCCGTTGCGGATGTCGATGCCCGTCGGGCACACCTGCACGCACAGCGTGCAGTCCACGCAGTCGCCCTGGCCCAGCGCGCGCGCGTCGG
Organism: Rubrivivax sp.; assembly: GCA_047602205.1. Lineage (GTDB taxonomy): Bacteria > Pseudomonadota > Gammaproteobacteria > Burkholderiales > Burkholderiaceae_C > Rubrivivax. Next base: position 5,306,030 of record JASGHX010000001.1, read on the forward strand.
CGCCGCGCTTGCGCGACCCGCGCGGCTCGCCGCGGATGTTGTCGTAGGCGATGACCATCGAATCGCGGTCGATCAGCGCGCTCTGGAAGCGCGCGTAGGGGCACATGTACTTGCACACCTGCTCGCGCATCCAGCCGGCGTTGCCGTAGGTGGCGGCGCCGTAGAACAGCACCCAGAACAGCTCCCAGGGACCGGCGCTGAAGGTCATGAGCTCGTGCGCCAGCGTGCGCACCGGCGTGAAGTAGCCGACGAAGCTGAAGCCGGTGAACAGCGACAGCGCGATCCACGCCAGGTGCTTGCCGCCCTTGCGCAGCAGCTTGTTAGCGCCCCAGGGCTGCTTGTCCAGCCGCATGCGGGCCTGGCGGTCGCCTTCGATATGGCGCTCCAGCCACATGAAGATCTCGGTGTAGACCGTCTGCGGGCAGGCGTAGCCGCACCACAGCCGGCCGGCCACCGCGGTGAAGAAGAACAGCGCCAGCGCCGACAGCACCAGCAGCGCGGTCAGGTAGATGAAGTCCTGCGGGAACAGCGTCAGCCCCAGCACGTGGAAGCGCCGCGCGTCCAGGTCGAACAGCATCAGCGGGCGGCCGTTCCAGCTCAGCCAGGGCAGGCCGTAGAAGATGAGCTGGGTCAGCCAGACCAGCGTCCAGCGCCAGGTGGCGAACCAGCCGCTGACCGCGCGCGGGTAGATCTTGGCCTCGGCCTGGTACATCGAGACCAACTCGGGCTCGGCGGCGGCGATGGGGATGATGGTCTTGCGGTCCATGAAGATGCATTTAAAGTGCAGTTATTGTTCCACGATCGGCCGCGCCTTGCGCGCTGGTAGGCTTGCCGGCCTGTCCCGACCCGGATCGAACCCGTGCCCCTGATCGACAGCAGCGATGCCGAGCTCGACGCCTTCGACCGCGTCTGCCGGCGCCTGGGCGGCTTCAACCCCCGCGTGCTGCCCGAATGGGCCGACGGCTACCTGACGGCGCTGGCCGCGGGCCCGCGGCTGGTGGCCTTCGACGAATGGGTGCAGGCGCTGGCCGGCGACGCGTTCGAGCGCGCCTTTGCCGACCCTGAGGATGCCGCCCAGGCCCGCCGGGCGCTGGAAGCGCGCATGCGCGTGCTGGCCAGCCACCTGGACCCCGAGGCGCTGCTCGACCAGCCCGAGGCGCTGCGCCTGCAGCCGCTGCTGGCCGAGTGGGACGACGAGGCGCGCGAGGCCGCGGTGCGCGAGCACGGCGTGCCGGCCGACGTGGTGGCGCAGATGGTCACCGGCGGCCTGTGGGCCGAGGGTTTCTTCGATGCGGTGGCGGACTTCGAACCCGATTGGACGCCGCCGCCCGACACCGACGACGACGAGCGGACGCTGTTCGAAGACCTGCTGCTCCAGGTGCAGGTGCTGGCGCTGCCGGAAGCCCACGAGGACTTCAAGCGCTACCTCGAGGAAGCCTGGAAGGACCGCCTGCCGACGCGCGAAGACCTCGTCGACGAAGCCTGCTTCGCGGTGCAGGACCTGCGCGTCTGGTGGCTGGACCATGCGCCCCGGCCGGCCCCGCGGCGGGTGCCGGCGGCACCGGGCCGCAACGAGCCTTGTCCCTGCGGCAGCGGGCTGAAGTACAAGAAGTGTCACGGCAGGTCGGCCTGAGCGAGGGCGGGCGCGGCTGCTAGAGTCGCGCCCCATGTTGCATGCGCCGGATCTGCAAGACAAGCACCTCGTGCTGGGCCTCTCGGGCGGCATCGCCTGCTACAAGTCGGCCGAGCTGGTGCGCCTGCTGGTCCAGGCCGGCGCCACGGTGCAGGTGGTGATGACCGAGGCGGCCCAGGCCTTCATCACGCCGGTCACGATGCAGGCGCTGTCGGGCCGCCCGGTGCTCAGCAGCCAGTGGGACGAGCGCGCGCCCAACAACATGGCGCACATCAATGCCTCGCGCGAGGCCGATGCGGTGCTGGTCGCGCCGGCCAGCGCCGACTTCATCGCCAAGCTGGCCCAGGGCCGCGCCGACGAGCTGCTGAGCCTGCTGTGCCTGGCGCGCCCGGCCGAGCGCTGCGCGCTGCTGGTGGCGCCGGCGATGAACCGCGAGATGTGGGCGCACCCGGCCACGCAGCGCAACGTGGCGCAGCTGCGCGCCGACGGCGCCGCCGTGCTCGGCCCGGGTAGCGGCGACCAGGCCTGCGGCGAGGTCGGCGACGGCCGCATGCTGGAAGCCGAGGAGCTGCGCGACGAACTCGTCGCCTTCTTCCAGCCCAAGCGCCTGGCCGGGCGCAGCGTGCTGGTGACGGCCGGCCCCACCTTCGAGGCGATCGACCCGGTGCGCGGCATCACCAACCACTCCAGCGGCAAGATGGGCTTCGCGGTGGCGCGCGCCGCGGCCGAGGCCGGCGCGCGCGTCACGCTGGTGGCGGGGCCGGTGCACCTGCCCACGCCGCGCGGCGTGAGCCGGATCGACGTCACCAGCGCGCGCCAGATGCACGATGCGGTGCTGCCGCTGGCGCCGGGACACGACGTCTTCGTCGCCACCGCCGCGGTGGCCGACTGGCGGCCGGCGCAGGCCGGCGCGCACAAGCTCAAGAAGGACGGCAGCGGCCGCCCGCCGACCTTCGAGCTGACCGAGAACCCCGACATCCTGGCCACCGTGGCGCGCCTGCCGGTGGCCGACCGCCCCTGGTGCGTGGGCTTCGCCGCCGAGAGCGAGAACCTCGTGCGCCACGCGCGCGAGAAGCTGCAGCGCAAGGGCGTGCCGCTGATCGTCGGCAACCTGGGCCCGGCCACCTTCGGCCGCGACGACAACGCGCTGGTGCTGGTCGACGCCGCCGGCGAGCGCGAGTTGCCCGCGGCCTCGAAGCTGGCGCTGGCGCGCGCGCTGGTGGCAGAGATCGCCGGCCGCTTCACCCCCCGCAAGCCGTCATGACGACCATCGATGTCCGCGTGCTCGACGCGCGTATGGCCGATCAGTTGCCGGGTTATGCGACGCCGGGCAGCGCCGGGCTGGACCTGCGCGCCTGCCTGGACGAGGCGCTGGTGCTGGCGCCGGGCGAGACCGCGCTGATCCCCACGGGCCTGGCCATCCACATCGGCGATCCCTGCCTGGCGGCGATGGTGCTGCCGCGCTCGGGCCTGGGCCACAAGCACGGCATCGTGCTGGGCAACCTCGTCGGCCTGATCGACAGCGACTACCAGGGCCCGCTGATGGTGAGCTGCTGGAACCGCTCGCAGACGGCCTTCACGGTGCAGCCGCTAGAGCGCATCGCGCAGCTCGTCGTCGTGCCCGTGGTGCAGGCGGCGTTCCGCGTGGTCGACCAGTTCGAGGCCTCGGCGCGCGGCGGCGGCGGCTTCGGGTCCACCGGGCGCGGCTGAACCGTCAGCGGTGGTAGCCCTTGGCGCCGACCTGCAGCGCCAGGTCGCTGCGCAGCTCGCCGCCGGCGGCCAGCCGCGCGATCACCGCGGCGAAGTCGTGGCGCGGCGCCCAGCCCAGCCCAGCTCGCGCCGCGCGCGCTCGTTGACGTAGACGCGGTCGATGCCGTCGAACATGCGCCAGCCGCGCGCGGCGTACACCGCCTGGTATTGCGGCACGCGACGACGCAGCACTGCGCCCAGCCGCGCAGGCAACGGGCCATGGTCGCGCGCTCGGTGATCGAGCCGACGACGTCGGTGGTGGGCGAGGGCAGGCGGTCCAGCCCCAGCACCTCGCGGCCCTGCGCGCGCAGCGTGTGCACCAGCGCGTCGCCCGGGTGGCCGGCGCTGCCGGTGACCAGGATCTTCATCGCGCGGGTCGGCGCGCGTCAGTGCAGCGTATCGCCGCGCTGCAGCGCCGCGGCGGCGTCCAGCACGCTGAGGGCGCCGCTGCCGACGCTGCCTGCCTCGATCTCCTCGGCGCTGGCCGCGCGCACGTCCACGACTTTCAGGCGCAGGCGCAGCGCCATGCCGGCCAGCGGGTGGTTGCCGTCCAGCACCACGTGCGAGGGGTAGATCTCGGTGACGACGTAGATCGCGTCGGCCGGCATGTCGGGCGTCACCGCGCCGACAGGCAGGCCTTCGAAGGCCATGCCGGTCTCCAACTCGGCGGGGAAGAGCTTGCGGTCCTCGAAGCACACCAGCTCGGGCCGGTAGTCGCCGAAGGCCTGCTCGGGCTCCAGCTGCAGCTGCAGCTCGTCGCCGGCGGCGTGGCCGGACAGCGCGTCTTCCACCGCGGTCAGCAGGTCGTCGCCGCCGACGAAGAACTCGACCGGCGTCGCCAGTTCGTCGATGGGCTGGTTCTGGGCGTCGGACAGCTTCCAGGTCAGGCTGACCACGCAAGGGGCTTCGATCTGCATCGGCCGATGATCGCATGGGCCGCTGGGCTCAGAATGCCCGCATGGATGTGAATGCCCCGACGCCCTTGCTGGGCGGCCTGTCGCCGGCGCAGTTCATGCGCCGGCACTGGCAGAAGAAGCCGCTGCTGGTGCGCCAGGCCTGGCCGGGGTTGCGGCCGCCGGCCACGCGGGCGCAGCTCTTCGCGCTGGCCGGCCACGAGGATGTGGAATCGCGCCTGGTGCAGCGCGAAGGCCGGCGCTGGCAGGTCGACCACGGCCCCTTGCGCCGCCGCGCGCTGCCGCCGGTAGCGCAGCCGAACTGGACGCTGCTGGTGCAGGGGCTGGACCTGCATCTGGACGCGGCGCGCGCGCTGCTGGCGCCGTTCCGCTTCGTGCCCGAGGCGCGGCTCGACGACCTGATGGTCTCCTGGGCCAGCGACGGCGGCGGCGTGGGCCCGCACGTCGACGCCTACGACGTCTTCCTGCTGCAGGCGGCGGGGCGCCGGCGCTGGCGCGTGGGCCGCGTGGCCGACCGCCGCTTCATCGAAGGCCTGCCGCTGAAGATCCTGCGCCGCTTCGAGCCGCAGTTCGACTGGGTGCTGGAGCCCGGCGACCTGCTGTACCTGCCGCCGCTGTGGGGCCACGACGGCACGGCGGTCGGCGAGTGCATGACCTGCTCGGTGGGCTTTCGCACGCCCGCCGAGCAAGACGCTGGCCGGCGAGCTGCTGCAGCGCCTGGCCGACGGCGGCGACGATGACGACGGCAGCCAGCGCCTCTACCGCGACCCCGCGCAGCCCGCCACCGATCGGCCGGGCGCGCTGCCGCCGGCCTTGCTGGACTTCGCGCGCCGCGCGGTCCAGCGCCGCCTGGCCGACCCCGACCGCCTGGCCTGCGCGCTGGGCGAAGCCTTGAGCGAGCCCAAGCCGCGCGTGTGGTTCCAGGGCCGCGAAGGGCTGGCGCCGGCGGATGGTGTGCGTGATGGCGTGCGGCTGGACCGCCGCAGCCGCATGCTCTACGACGAACGCCGCGTGTTCGTCAACGGCGAGGCCTTCGATGTCGGCGGCCGCGACGCGCCGCTTCTGCGCCGCCTGGCCGACCGCCGCTGCCTGGACGCCGCCGCCTGCGCCCGCCTGAGTGCCGGCGCGCGCGCGATCCTGCAAACCTGGCTCGACGATGGCTGGCTGCAGCCGCTGCTGGAGGACGACGCATGACCGACGAAGCCCCGCTTTCCGCGCTGCGCTCGCGCGCCGAAGTGCAGCAGGCGCTGCTGTGGGCCGTGGACCACGCATTGCAGCTGCGCGCCCGCAAGCTGATCTGGGTCGACCCCGACTTCGCCGCCTGGCCGCTGGACGAGCCGGCGCTGCTGCGGTCGCTGACCGCCTGGCTGCAGCTGCCGCAGCGCCGCCTGGTGCTGCTGGCGCAGCGCTACGAGGATCTGGCGCGCGCCTATCCTCGCTTCGTGGCCTGGCGGCGCCCCTGGGCGCACGCGGTCGATGCCTGGCAGCCAGCGGCCGACACCGAGCCGCTGAACCTGCCCACGCTGTGCCTGGACGACGGCCGGCTGTGCCTGCAGGTCTTCGACAAGCTGCACTGGCGCGGCCGCCTGCAACTCGACGAGCGTCAAAACCGGCAATGGCGCGATGAAATTGATGCGCTTTTGCAACGCTGCACCGTGAGCTTTCCGGCGCACCAGCTTGGACTCTAGGGATTATCCTAGGTCTGGCTATAATTGAAGTCTAGACATGGTCGAGGCTTTGCAGCTTTCCATGTCTTCCGATGGGTCACGCAAGGGCCTTCGCGCCGGCACGACGAGCGCGGGGTTTCTTAGACGGGTCCCACGCTGACCGAAAATTATTTGACCCATTACTCTCCCCGAGGACACACATGAACAAGTCGCTTCTGTTGGCTTCCCTGGTTGCTGCCGTCGCCCTGGCCGCTTGCGGCAAGAAGGAAGAGGCGCCGGCGCCCGCTCCGGCCCCCGCCGCCGCCCCGGCTCCGGTGGCTGAAGCCGCCTCGGCCGCCGCTTCCGCCGTCGCCGGTGCCGCCGATGCTGCTGCCTCGGCCGTCGCCGGTGCCGCCGCTTCGGCTGCCGATGCCGCCAAGGATGCCGCCGGCAAGGCGATGGACGCTGCCGCTTCGGCCGTCAAGCAGTAATCCGGCCTCTGCCGGAAAGCGAACAAGCCGCCTTCGGGCGGCTTGTTTCGTTTGCGGCACCGGCCTTCGCCGGCCCTCGGCCTCAGCGCAGGTCGCGCACCAGTTGGGCGACGATGGCCTTGCCGGCATCGCCCGTTTCCGGTGCGCCGGCCGAGGTCTGCACGCTGACCGTGGTCTTGGCGCCTTCGCCCTTCAGCACCACGCGGTAGCGCACCGGGTCCTTGTTCGGGCCCTTGGCGCCGAACAGCTTGGCGAAGAAGTTGGGCTCCTCGGCGGCCACGACCTTGGGGTCGATGTAGCGCACGTAGTACAGGCCCGCGCTGCGGTCGCGGTCTTCGACGCTGAAGCCGCCGCGGTCCAGCGCCAGGCCCACGCGGCGCCAGGCGCGGTCGAAGCCCTCGTCGACCTCCAGCGTGGCCGGCGCGGCCAGCGCGCGTGCGCGCGATGGCGCCTCGGGCGCGGCGGCCACCGCGGCCTTGGCGCTGGCTTCGTCGCGCTGGCCCAGCTGCATCAGCAGCCGGGTCAGGAACTCGCTTTCGAGCTGCGGGTCGCTGTCGCGCTTGGTCCAGGCCGTGTTCTCCTTCAGCGCGCCGGTGTAGACCTCTTCCAGCCCGCGGTGGCTGATGTAGATCTCGGTGCCCTCGGGGCCGCGTTCCAGCCGGGTGCGGAAGCGGTCGCGCTCGCCGGTGTCGTACAGGCGGTCGACCAGCCGGCCCAGCGTCGAGCGGATCAGGTCGTTGGGCAGCTTGGAGCGGTTCTCGACCCAGTCGGTCTCCATCACGCCGGCCTGCGCGTTGTCGGTGGTCAGGCGAAAGCCGCGCTCTTCCCAGAAGGCCTTGATCTCGGGATACAGCACCTCCGGCGCGGCCTCGGCGACCAGCCAGCGCTGCAGGCCGGCCTTCTCGACCTTGACCTTGCCGGCCGCCGCGGGCGCCACCGACCCGAGCGCCGGCGTGCCGCCTTGCAGCGAGGGCGTGCCCGGCGTGGCCGAGGCGCTGACCACGCCGCCTTGCGGCGCGTAGCGCGGGTCGCGCGCCAGTTGCGTCAGGTCGGGCGGCACTTCCAGCGGCCGGGTCTTGGTGGCGCCGGCGCGGTAGTCGACCTTGTCGCCCGATAGGAAGCCGTCGACCGACGAGCAGCCGGCCAGGCAGGCGGCGATCGCCAGCGCCATGCAGCAGCGGACGGGGGTGGCGGCGAGCGGTGCTTTCACGTGCGGGTTCTCCGTCAACCGGCCCCGGGCGGGCCGGCTCGCGTGTGGGAAGGCAAAGAGGGCGTTGGAGATCAAGCGAGCAGGCCGCCGTCGCGCAGGGCCTGCTCGACCAGCGCCTGGCCGGCGCCGGTCAGCGGCAGCAGCGGCAGCCGGACGTGCGGCTCGCAGCGGCCCAGCCGCGTCAGCGCCCACTTGGCGGGCGCCGGGCTCGGCTCGCAGAACAACTGGCGGTGCAGCGGCAGCAACTGCAGGTGGATGGCGCTGGCGCGCCTGACGTCGCCTTCGATCGCGGCGATGCACAGCTCGTGCATCAGCCGCGGCGCCACGTTGGCGGTGACGCTGACGTTGCCGTGGCCGCCCAGCAGCATCAGCGCGACGGCGGTGCCGTCGTCGCCGGAATAGATCGAGAAGCCCCTGGGCGCCTGCTTGATCAGCCAGGCGGCGCGCTCGATGTTACCGGTGGCTTCCTTGATGCCGACGATCCCGGGCACCTGGGCCAGGCGCAGCACGGTGTCGTGCTGCAGGTCGGCCACCGTGCGGCCGGGTACGTTGTACAGCACCACCGGCAGGTCCACCGCCTCGGCCACCGCCTTGAAGTGGCGGTAGATGCCTTCCTGCGAGGGCTTGTTGTAGTAGGGCACGACCTGCAGGCTGCAGTCGGCGCCCACCTGCTTGGCGTAGCGCGTCAGCTCGATCGCCTCGCTGGTGGCGTTGCCGCCGGCGCCGGCCATCACCGGCACGCGGCCGGCGGTGTGCTCCACCGTGACGCGGATGATCTCGCAGTGCTCCTCGACGTCGACCGTGGGGCTCTCGCCGGTGGTGCCGACGACGCCGATGCAGTCGGTGCCTTCGGCGACGTGCCAGTCGATCAGGCGGCGCAGGGCCGCGTAGTCGACGCTGCCGTCCTCGTGCATCGGCGTCACCAGCGCCACGATGCTGCCTACGATGGGGTTCATGCGATGCGCACTCTCGGGAGAAGCGGCGGATTTTAGCCGGGCGCGTCCAGCTCGAACCGCGCCTGTGGCGGCGCCGCGCGCGCGGCGACGATGCGCTGCACGAAGCGCTCGGGCGCGCCGGGTGCTTGCGCCAGGCCGTGCTCGTAGGCCACCACGTGCAGGCCGGCGCAGGCCTGCAGCAGCTCGCCCGGCTGCAGCAGGAACTCCGGCCGCGACGGCCGGCCCAGCGTCTGCTGGCCGTCGGCGAAGGTCTCGTAGATCAGCACGCCGCCGTCGGCCACGCTGTCGACGATGGTCCCCAGCAGGGGCCGCCACAGGTAGTTGGTGACCAGCACCACGCCGAAGCGGCGGCCTGGCAGCGGCCAGGGGCCGTTTTCCAGGTCGGCCTCGATCAGCTCGCCCAGGCCTGCAAGGCCCGCCAGCGCCTCGGCGTCGCGGTCGACGCCGGTCACCGCGAAGCCGGCGGCCGCCAGCCAGCGCAGGTGCCGGCCCGAGCCGCAGGCCAGGTCCAGGACGGTGGCGCCCGCGGGCAGCAGATGCGCCCAGCGGCGCAGCCAGGGCGAAGTCTCGTTCAGAAGCATGCCCACAAGCGATTCGACAGCTCGACCACCAGGTGCGGGTTCAGGTAGGACCAGAACACCAGCGCCAGGCCCGCGGCCACGCCGGCGCGGATCCACCAGGTGCGCGTCGTCGCCTTCATGCCGGCTGCGCCTGCGGCCGCGCGATGGCCGTCTCGCGCACCGGCAGGTTGGCCAGCGTCGCCATCACGCTCAAGCCGACGGCCAGCCACCAGACGATGGCGTAGCTGCCGGTCATGTCGTAGAGCTTGCCGCCCAGCCACACGCCCATGAAGCTGCCGACTTGGTGGCTGAGGAACACGAAACCGCCCAGCATCGACATGTAGCGCACGCCGAAGATCTGCGCCACGATGGCGTTGGTGGGCGGCACGGTGGACAGCCACAGCAGCCCGATCACCGCGGAGAAGACGTACACGCTCCAGGGCGTCAGCGGCGCCAGCACGAAGAGGGTGATCGCCACGCCGCGCAGCAGGTAGATGCCGGCCAGGATGTGGCGCTTGGCGAGCTTCTGCCCCAGCACGCCGGCGGTGTAGGTGCCGATCACGTTGAACAGCCCGATCAGCGCCAGCGCGGTGGTGGCCACCTGCGGCGCCAGGCCGTGGTCCTTCAGGTAGCTGGGCATGTGCACGCCGATGAAGACGACCTGGAAGCCGCAGACGAAGTAGCCCGCGGTCAGCCAGCGGAAAGAGGGGTACGCGAAGGCCTCGCGCAGCGCCGCGCGCACGGTCTGCTGCGGGCCCGAAGCGGCCGCGGCCTGCGGCGACTCGCGCAGGCCGAAGCCCAGCGGAATCATCGCCAGCGCCAGCAGGCCCAGCAGGACCAGCGCGTTCTGCCAGCCGAAGCTGCCGATCAGAGCGCCTTCCACCGGCACCATCAGGAACTGGCCGAAGGAGCCGGCCGCCGCGGTGATGCCCATCGCCCACGAGCGCTTCTCGGGCGCCACGTTGCGCGCGATCACGCCGTAGATCACCGCGTATGTGGTGCCCGACTGCGCCATGCCCAGGATCAGCCCCGCGCCGCCGGCAAACGCCGCGCCGCTGGTGGCCAGCGCCATCGACACCAGGCCCAGCGCGTACAGCAGCGAGCCCACCGCCAGCACGCGGAAGGCGCCGAAGCGGTCGGCCCACATGCCCGCCGCCGGCCCTGCCAGGCCCCAGGCCAGGTTCTGCAGCGCCATCGCGAAGGCGAAGGTCTCGCGCGGCCAGCCGCGGTCCATCGAGATCGGCTGCAGGAACAGCCCGAAGCCGTGCCGGATGCCCATCGACAGCGTGACGATGGCGGCGCCGCAGAGCAGCACCTGAGACATCGACAGCCGCGGCGGCTCTGAAGCGGGATTCATGCGGGCATTGTCCGGGAATTCGCTGCACGCTGTCGCCACGGGGCTGTCTACAGTGGGCGCCCATCGAAAGGGGCGAGGAGTGCGGCGATGAAGGTGCTGGTGCTGGGCGGCGGCGTGATCGGCGTGACCACCGCGTACTACCTGGCGCGCGCCGGCCACGAGGTGGAACTGGTCGACCGCCAGAGCGGCCCGGCGCTGGAGACCAGCTTCGGCAACGCCGGCGAGGTCTCGCCGGGCTACTCGGCGCCCTGGGCGGGGCCCGGCGTGCCGGTCAAGGCCATCAAGTGGATGCTGATGACGCACAGCCCGCTGGTCATCTGGCCGCTGCTCGATCCGGCGATGTGGCGCTGGGGCGCGGCGATGCTGGCCAACTGCACCGAGCGCGCCTATGCGCTGAACAAGAGCCGCATGGTGCCGATCGCCGAGTACAGCCGCGACTGCCTGAAGGCGCTGCGCGCCGAGACGGGCATCGCCTACGACGAGCGCGCGCAGGGCACGCTGCAGCTCTTCCGCACGCAGGCGCAGCTCGACGGCATCGGCAAGGACGTGGAGGTGCTGCGGCAATACGGCGTGCCCTTCGAGGTGCTGGACCGCGCGGGCTTCTGCCGCGTGGAACCGGCGCTCAGGCTGACGCAGGAGAAGTTCGTCGGCGCCTTGCGCCTGCCCGGCGACGAGACCGGCGACTGTTTCTTGTTCACCAACCGCTTGGCCGAGATGGCGCAGCCCCTCGGCGTGCGCATGCGCTGGAACACCACGATCGACGGGCTCGATGCCGAAGGCGGCCGCATCGCCCGCGTGCGCACCTCGGCCGGCGAGCTGCGCGCCGACGCCGTCGTGCTGGCGCTGGGCAGCTACTCGCCGCAACTGCTGCAGCCCTTGGGCATCCGCATCCCGGTGTATCCGGTCAAGGGCTACTCGATCACGGTGCCGATCACCGACGCCGCGGCGGCGCCGGAATCGACCATCATGGACGAGACGCACAAGGTGGCCGTGACGCGGCTGGGGGACCGCATCCGCGTCGGCGGCACCGCCGAACTGGCGGGTTACAGCAATGCACTGCGCGAGCCGCGCCGGCGCACGCTGGAGCACGTGGTGACCGACCTGTTCCCGCGCGGCGGCGACGTCGCCCGGGCCACGTTCTGGTGCGGCCTGCGTCCGATGACGCCCGACGGCACGCCCATCGTCGGCCCCACGCCCTACGCCAACCTGTACCTGGGCACCGGCCACGGCACGCTGGGCTGGACCATGGCTGCCGGCACCGGGCGGCTGCTGGCCGACCTGATCTCGGGCCGCAAGCCCGAGATCGCGATCGACGGCCTGACGATGGCGCGCTACCCGCGCGCCTGGCGCGGGCCGCGGCCGGCCGCGGTGGCGGCCGCTACTTGAGCAGGCCCTCGGCCTTCATCGCCGCCTGCACGGCGGGGCGCGCCGCGATGCGCGCGCGGTAGGCGTTGAGGTTGGCCAGGCCGCTGATGTCCAGGCCCACGTGCGGCGGCCAGTTGGTCACCGTGAACAGGTAGCCGTCGGCCACCGTGAAGTCGTCGCCCATCAGGTACTGCCTGCCTTCGAGCTGCTGGTCCACCCAGCGCAGCCGGCTTTCCAGCCGCTCCTTGGCGATGGCCTTGTAGGCCTCGGGCGTGCCCGGGCTGAACAGCGGCGAGAAGCCCTTGTGCAGTTCGGTGCCGATGAAGGTCAGCCAGCTCTGCAGCTTGTAGCGGTCCAGCGTGCCCCAGGCCGGCGCCAGCTTCTTGCCGGGCACCTGGTCGGCGACGTACTGCACGATCGCCGGGCCTTCGGTCAGCCGCGTGCCGTCGTCCAGCTCCAGCAGCGGCACGTAGCCCAGCGGGTTGATCGTGTAGTAGTCGGTGCCGTCGGGCAGCTTGTGCGTCTTGGTCGACGCCATCACGGCCTGGAAGGGCAGTCCGGCTTCGTGCAGCGCGATGTGCGGCGACAGCGAACAGGCGCCGGGGCTGTAGTAGAGCTTCACTCGGGTCTCCCGATGGTGGTGTTGGGGACGCGCAGCATACGCAGCCGCGGCGCGGCTTGCAGGCGCCGGGTCTTGCGCAGCGTGCGACTCCTAGAATCCGCGCCCTATGCCAAGCAAGCAAGGGACCTACGGCGAAGCCTCGATCCGCGTGCTCAAGGGCCTGGAGCCCGTCAAGCAGCGGCCCGGCATGTACACGCGCACCGACAACCCGCTGCACATCGTGCAGGAGGTGATCGACAACGCCGCCGACGAGGCGCTGGCCGGCTTCGGCCAGCGCATCGCCGTCACGCTGCACGCCGACGGCTCGGTCAGCGTCGACGACGACGGCCGCGGCATCCCCTTCGGCCTGCACCCCGAGGAGCAGGTGCCGGTGATCGAGATCGTCTACACGCGGCTGCACGCCGGCGGCAAGTTCGACAAGGGCGCCGGCGGTGCTTACAGCTTCAGCGGCGGGCTGCACGGCGTGGGCGTCAGCGTGACCAACGCGCTGGCGCGGCGGCTGCAGGTGACGGTGTGGCGCGAAGGCCAGGTGGCGACGCTGGCCTTCGCCGGCGGCGACGTGATCGAGCCGCTGGCGCTGCGCAAGGCCACCGGCAGCGAGCGCAGGCACGGCACCAGCGTGCGCGTGTGGCCCGACCCCAAGTACTTCGAGAGCGCCGAGCTGCCGCGCCACGACCTGCTGCACCTGCTGCGCAGCAAGGCGGTGCTGATGCCGGGCGTGACGGTGACGCTGACGACCGAAAAGAGCGGAGAAACGCAGACCTGGCTCTACAAGGGCGGCCTGAAGGACTACCTGGCGCAGACGCTGCCGGCCGATCCGCTGATCCCGCTGTTCGAAGGCGCGCAGCATGCCACCGCCAACGAGACCGAGAACTTCGCCGAAGGCGAGGGCGCCGCCTGGTGCGTGGCCTTCACCGAGGAAGGCGCGGTGCTGCGCGAGAGCTACGTGAACCTGATCCCCACCGTCGCTGGCGGCACGCACGAGTCGGGGCTGAAGGACGGGCTGTTCGGCGCGATCAAGAACTTCATCGAGCTGCATGCGCTGCTGCCTAAAGGCGTCAAGCTGATGCCCGACGACGTGTTCGCGCGCGCCAGCTTCGTGCTGTCGGCCAAGGTGCTGGACCCGCAGTTCCAGGGCCAGATCAAGGAAAGGCTCAACAGCCGCGACGCGCTGCGCCTGGTCTCGGCCTACGTGAAGCCGGCGCTGGAGCTGTGGCTCAACCAGCACGTGGACCTGGGCCGCAAGTTGGCCGACCTGGTGATCCGCCAGGCGCAGACACGCCAGCGCGCGGCGCAGAAGGTGGAAAAGCGCAAAGGCTCCGGCGTGGCCGTGCTGCCGGGCAAGCTGACCGACTGCGAAAGCCGCGACCTGTCGCTCAACGAGGTCTTCCTGGTCGAGGGCGACTCGGCCGGCGGCAGCGCCAAGATGGGCCGGAACAAGGAGACCCAGGCCGTGCTGCCGCTGCGCGGCAAGGTGCTCAACACCTGGGAGGTGGAGCGCGACCGCCTGTTTGCGAACACCGAGGTGCACGACATCGCGGTGGCGATCGGCGTCGACCCGCACGGCCCCGACGACCAGCCCGACTTGAGCGGGCTGCGCTACGGCAAGATCTGCATCCTGAGCGACGCCGACGTCGACGGCTCGCACATCCAGGTGCTGCTGCTGACGCTGTTCTTCCGCCACTTCCCCCGGCTGATCGAGCGCGGCCACGTACACATCGCGCGGCCGCCGCTGTACCGCATCGACGCGCCGGCGCGCGGCAAGCGGCCGGCGGCCAAGCTCTACGTGCTGGACGACGGCGAGCTGGACGCCGCGCTGGACAAGCTGCGCAAGGAAGGTGCGCGCGAAGGCAGCTGGAGCATCGCGCGCTTCAAGGGCCTGGGCGAGATGAACGCCGAGCAGCTGTGGGAGACCACGCTGAACCCCGAGACGCGGCGGTTGCTGCCGGTCAGCTTCAGCGTCACCGGCTTCGACGCCACCGCGTCGGCGATGACGCGGCTGATGGGCAAGGGCGAGGCCGCGGCGCGGCGCGAGCTGATGGAAGCGCGCGGCGACCAGGTCGAGGTCGATGTCTGAGGCCATCCGGCTGGTGCTGCGTCCGACCATGCTGTCGGACCTGGAGTTCGTGGCCGGCGTCGAGACCGACGCCGCCAACCGCCCCTTCATCACGCCCTGGGACCGCACGCAGCACGAGGGCGCGGTGCGCTTCCCGGACTTCCGCCACTTCATCGTCGAGACGGGGCCCGAGTTCCGCGCCGCCGGCTTCGTGATCCTGCAGGGCTGCCGCAACCCGCACCGCAGCGTGGAGCTCAAGCGCATCGTGCTGCAGCCCAAGGGCCTGGGCCTGGGCCGCGAATGCGTGCGCATGCTCAAGCGCATGGCCTTCGCCGACCTGCACGCGCACCGCTTCTGGCTGGACGTCAAGGCCTTGAACGAGCGCGCGCTGGCGCTGTACCGCTCCGAAGGCTTCGTCGAGGAAGGCCGGCTGCGCGAGAGCGTGCGCCTGATGGCCCAGGGCGCCGACGGCTACGACAGCCTGGTGGTGATGAGCATGCTCGATCGCGAATACCAGGCGCGGCAGGCGCTCGGGCTGGAATGACCAGCTCCGGTCGCCGGACGGGCTAACGCGTGAAATCGCCGCTGGCCTCGGGCTGGAACGGCAGTGCCTCGATGCGCGCCGCCTGCTCCTGGCCAGCCGGCGTGCGCCAGCGGGCGACTTCGCCCACGCGCAGCCCCAGCAGCGCGCGGCCCACCGGCGACAGCACGGAGACCAGACCCGTAGCCGGGTCGGCGTCGGTGGGGTAGCACAGCGTCAGCTTGCTCGGCGCATCGGTCTGCAGGTCGCGCAGCATCACCTGCGAGTACATCGTGACCACCTGCGGCGCCACCTCGCGCGAGGGCACCACTTGCGCCAGGTCCAGCAGCTCGCCGACCTGGCGCAGCATGGGCACGGGCAGGCCGGCTTGGCGCTGCAGCAGGTGGGTCAGGCGGACGTGGTCCAGTTCGGTGAGCGTGCGCTCGGCGTTCAAGGTGTTCAAGGCGTCCATGGTGTCCTCTGGTCGGCGAGGGGTTCGCGGCACGGCACCCGGCCTGAGGTCGAAGGCCGGATGCAGGGGCGCGATGCTAGCGGCGGCGCAAAGGCCGCACGGCGGCGACGCGAATTCGCCGTGCCGGCTCAGGCGGCCTTGCGCAGACAGGTCTCGGCCAGCCGCACCCAGTAGCTGGCGCCCACCGGCAGCACGCGGTCGTTGAAGTCGTAGCCGGGGTTGTGCACCATGCAGCCGCCGTCGTCGCCCTCGCCGTTGCCGATGAAGACGTAGCAGCCCGGCACCTTCTCGAGAAAGAACGCGAAGTCCTCGCTGCCGGTGACGGGCTCGTTCCAGTCCAGCAGCCCGTCGGTGCCCAGCCAGTCGCGGATCACCTGCTTGCAGAACTCGGTCTGCGCCGGGTCGTTGTGCAGCACGGGATAACGCCGGTCGTAGTGCACCGTGGCGGTGGCGCCGTAGACGGCCGCTTGGCTTTCCGCGATCTCGTGGATGCGGCGCTCCAGCAGGTCGCGCACCGTGGGGTTGAAGGCGCGGATGGTCAGCCGCAGCTCGGCCGAGTCGGGGATCACGTTGGGCGCCTCGCCGGCGTGGAAGGCGCCGACGGTGACGATGCCCATCTCCAGCGGCGGCACGTTGCGGCTGACGATGGTCTGCAGCGCCATCACGATGCTGGACGCGGCCACCACCGGGTCTTGCGCGAAGTGCGGCATCGCGCCGTGGCCGCCCTTGCCGCGCACGGTGATGGTCGCGGTGTCGGAGCTGGCCATCGCGAAGCCCGGCACGGCCGCGAACTTGCCGGCCGGCTTGCCGGGCATGTTGTGCATGCCGAACATCGCCTCGCACGGGAACAGATCGAGGAAGCCGTCTTCCAGCATCTTGCGCGCGCCGGCCTGGCCTTCCTCGGCCGGCTGGAACACCAGGTGCAGGATGCCGTCGAAGTTGCGCGTCGCCGCGAAGTGGCGCGCCGCGGCCAGCAGCATCGCGGTGTGGCCGTCGTGGCCGCAGGCGTGCATCTTGCCGAGCACGCGGCTGGCCCAGGGCTTGCCGCTGGTCTCGACGATGGGCAGCGCGTCCATGTCGGCGCGCAGCCCGATGCGGCGCGTGGAGCTGCCGCAGCGCAGCGTGCCGACGACGCCGGTGCCGCCCAGGCCGCGGTGCACCTCGTAGCCCCAGCGCTGCAGCCGCTCGGCCACGAGGTCGGCGGTGGCGTGCTCTTCGTAGGCCAGTTCGGGGTTGGCGTGGATCTGCCGCCGGATGGCGACCATCTCGTCTTCGTGCTGGCGGATCGGCTCCAATGCGGGCAGCGGCAGCGGGGCGTTCATGGCGCGACAGGGCTCCTCGGTTGAAGAGCGCCGATTGTGCCGCCGCGCGGCCATCCGTGCGCTCAGGCCGCCTTCATCAGCCCCAGCGGTCCGCTGTCGGTGAAGACCGGATGCGGCCCGCCGCCGTTGCCGGCGGCGACCGCGCGCGACCGGCCCTGGCGCTTGGCCTCGTACAGCGCCTGGTCGGCGCGCTCCAGCGCCTGGCCCAGCCCCTCAGCCGGCTGCACTTGCACGATGCCGAAGCTCAGGCTCAAGGGCGGCAGCGCGGCGTCGGCGGCGGCCGTCTGCACCCGCTGCACCAGGCGCGTGGCCACGCCCATCGCGTCGCGCACGCTGGCGTGGCGCAGCAGCAGCGCGAACTCGTCGCCGCCGTGGCGGCTGGGCACGTCGTTGACGCGCAGCACCTCGCGCAGGCAGCGCGAGACCAGGCGCAGCGCGCGGTCGCCGCCGGCGTGGCCGTAGCGGTCGTTGATCTGCTTGAAGTGGTCGACGTCGAACATCACCAGCACCGCGCTGCCCGGCGTGTCGTGGATGATGGCCCGGGCCGCCAGCTCCTCGAAGCGGCGGCGGTTGGGCACCTGGGTCAGCGGGTCGATGCTGGCCAGCGCGCGCAGCCGCCGGCGCGACGCGCGCAGATGGCGCTGGCTGCGGTCGAAAGCCAGGCTCAGCACGATGAAGGCCATCGCTACCGAGGCCAGCGCGGTGGCCATCGCGCCGGCCTGGAACAGCGAGCGCGGGTCGATGTCCGGCAGCGTGGCGATCATCGGCGCGCAGGCGGCCAGCGCGATCACCGCGCCCAGCAGGTGCATCGGCCGGTCGTCGGGGCGCGCCGCGGCGCACACCAGCAGGCTGGCGGCGTACAGGTGCACCAGCAGCGCGCCGGCCGGTGCACCGACGGCGGCCACGGCGGAGTCGACCGGCCATGCGGCCGACAAGGCCACCAGCAGCGCGCTGGCCAGCAGCAGCAGCCAGTCGTGGCGCTCGCGGCCCGGCCAGTCGATGCGGGCGTGGAAGCGCCGCAGTCCCACCAGCGCGAGGATGGGCCATTGCAGCAGCAGCACCTGCGCCAGCGGCAGCGCGACGGGGTGCGGCCCGCCCGCGGCGCCGAGCGCGATGCCCGCGCTGCCCAGCCACAAGGCCGCCTGCCACAGCCGCCAGCCGCGCGGCGACGGCGGCTGGCGGCGGCCGGCGACGCTCAGCGCCAGCGCTGCCACCGCGGTGGCGGCGGCGGCGATCCACAAGCCCTCGGTTCCAGCGCTCAAGCCCGTCATGGCAGACGATTGTGGAAGCCGCCGCGGGGGCGGCCTGCAGCCAAAGTGCAGGGGTTGCAACGGGATGCTACGCAACGGGTGGCGGACCGGCGGTCGACGGTTGCTAGCATCCGCGCTTTGGTCGCCGGCGGGGCGGGAGCGCGTGATGGGCATGGACGTGGTGGACTTCGAGATCAAGGGCTCGGAGATGCAGTTCGTCGAGATCGAACTCGACCCCGGCGAAGCCGCGGTCGGCGAGGCCGGCAGCATGATGTTCATGGACGCCGGCATCGCGATGGACACGGTGTTCGGCGACGGCTCGGGCGGCGGTGGCAGCGGGCTGTTCGGCAAGCTGCTGTCGGCCGGCAAGCGGCTGGTCACCGGCGAGTCGCTGTTCACCACGGTCTACACCAACCAGGCGGCGGGCAAGCTGCGCGTGGCCTTCGCGGCGCCCTATCCGGGCAAGATCCTGCCGATGAACCTGGCGCAGCTCGGCGGCACGCTGATCTGCCAGAAGGACGCCTTCCTGTGCGCGGCGCGCGGCGTGCAGCTGGGCATCGCGCTGCAGCAGAAGCTGTCGGTGGGCTTCTTCGGCGGCGAGGGCTTCATCATGCAGCGGTTGGACGGCAACGGCCTGGCCTTCGTGCATGCCGGCGGCACCGTGGTGCGGCGCGAGCTGCAGCCGGGCCAGACGCTGCTGGTCGACACCGGCTGCGTGGTGGCCTACACGCCCAGCGTGGCCTTCGAGATCCAGTACGTCGGCAAGGTCAAGACGGCGCTGTTCGGCGGTGAGGGCCTGTTCTTCGCCAAGCTCACCGGCCCCGGCACGCTGTGGCTGCAAAGCCTGCCGTTCTCGCGCCTGGCCTCGCGGGTGTTCGCCGCGGCGCCGCAGCGCGGTGGCTCGCGCGAGGAAGGCTCGGTGCTGGGCGCCGTGGGCGCGGGCGGGCTGCTCGGCGGGCTGCTGGGGGGCGGCGACGACGAATAGCGGGAGGCCCGCTTGACCCAACGCCGGGCCGGCGGCCGCTACCAGCGCTTACAGTGGCGAGCGTCATGATGCCCATCTCCGTTCCCCGCCGCGGCCTGCTGGCGCTGGCCGCGCTGCCCTGGCTCGGTGCCGCGCAGGCACAAACGCCGGCGCGCCCGATCTTCGTGCTGAACTCGCTGGACGCGACGATCAGCCAGGTCGACCCGGCCACGATGACGGAGGTGCGCCGCATCCCCACCGGCAAGGAGCCGCACCACCTGTACCTGTCGCCCGACGAGAAGAGCCTGATCGTCGCCAATGCCGGCGGCAATTCGCTGAGCTTCGTCGACCCCGCCACCGGCCAGGTGCAGCGCGTGCTCAACGACGTGATCGACCCCTACCACCTGCGCTTCTCGCCGGACATGAAGTGGTTCGTCACCGCGGCCAACCGGCTGAACCACGTCGACCTGTACCACTGGCTGCCGGCCGAGCCGCGGCCGCTGAAGCTCGTCAAGCGCATCGAGGCGCCCAGGACGCCCAGCCACCTGGCGATCGACACCAAATCCAGCGTGGTCTACGCCTCGCTGCAGGACAGCGACGAGCTGATCGCGATCGACCTGGCCACCCAGGCGCCGCGCTGGACGATCAAGACCGGCAAGCTGCCGGCCGACATCTACCTGACGCCGGACGACCGGCTGCTGCTGGTGGGGCTGACCGGCGACCGCTTCGTCGAGGTCTACGACGTCACCGTGCAGCCGCCGCGGCTGGCCAAGCGCATCGCCACCGGCGACGGCGCGCACGCCTTCCGCTCGATGGGCGACCGGCGGCACGTGTTCGTCAGCAACCGCGTGGCCAACACCATCAGCCAGATCGACCACACGACGCTGACGGTGGTGGCCGAGCTGCCCGGCCCCGGCGGCCCCGACGACATGGACCTGACGGCCGACCGCAAGACGCTGCTGGTCAGCTCGCGCTGGGCGCGCAAGCTCAGCGTGATCGACGTGGCCGCGCGCAAAGTGGTCCACCAGGTCGGCGTCGGCCGCTCGCCGCACGGGGTGTGGACGCTGGACCATGCGCCGCGGCTGTAGGCGGTCGGCGGCGGCGCTGCTGCTGGCGGCCGGCGCGGCCGCCGCTGCTGCGGCTGTCGCGCCGGCCTGCGACAAGCCGCTGTACCTGAGCTTCGACACCGGCCACATGGGCGTGGCGCCGCTGGTGGCCGAGGTGCTGGCGCGCCAGCACGTCAAGGCCACCTTCTTCCTGGCCAACGAACGCACCTTGAACGGCGGCGCCAGCCTCGACGAGCAATGGGCGCCGTGGTGGCGCGCGCGCGTCGCGGAAGGCCACGCCTTCGGCTCGCACACCTGGGACCACGACGTCTGGCTCGCCGACACCGCCGCCGGCCTGCGCGTACGGCCGACCATGGGCGCGCAGGCCGGCCGCAGCCGCGTGCTGGACGCCGCTGCCTATTGCGCCGAGCTGCAGCGCCCGGCCGCGCGCTTCAAGGCGATGACGGGCCAGGCGATGGGCCATTGGTTCCGCGCCCCCGGCGGTAAGACCTCGCCGGCGCTGCTGGCCGCGGCGCAGGGCTGCGGCTGGACGCACGTGGGCTGGTCGCCGGCGGGCTTCCTGGGCGACGAGCTGCCCAGCGACCGCTTTCCGAACGCCGCGCTGCTGGCCAAGGCGCTGCGCGACATCCGCCCGGGCGACATCCTGCTGGCGCACCTGGGCATCCGGTCGCGCCGCGAGCCCTGGGCGCCGGCGGTGCTGGAGCCGCTGATCGCCGGGCTCAAGGCCCGGGGCTTCTGCTTCGCCACGCTGCGCGAGCATCCGCAGTTCGGCGCCGCGGCCGGGGGCGCGCGATGACGGCGCTGTACGAGCTGCTGACGAACGCCTTCGGCGACGTGCAGCAGTGGCTGTTCGAGCGTGCCGTGCAGCCGCTGATGTTCCAGTGGGGCCTGGGCAACCTGCTGGAGGACGGCTACCGCGCCACCGGCTGGCTGCTGGTGGGGCTGCTGCAGATCGCGGTGATGCTGGTGGTCTTCGGCGCGCTGGAGCGCTGGCGGCCGGTCGAGCGCATCACCGACCGCGCGTCGATCCGCGTCGACGTGATCTACACGCTGCTGCACCGCCTGGGGCTGGTGCGCCTGGCGCTGTTCTTCACCGTCGACCCGCTGTGGGACCTGCTGATCGGCAAGCTGCACGTCTGGGGGCTGCCCGGCGTCTCGCTCGATGCGCTGTGGCCCGGCGTGACCGACGTGCCGGTGGTCAGCTTCGTGCTGTACCTGCTGCTGTTCGATCTCGTCGAGTACGGCCTGCACCGCGCCCAGCACCACACCCGCTGGTGGTGGCAGCTGCACGCGGTGCACCACAGCCAGCGCCAGATGACGATGTGGTCCGACGACCGCAACCACCTGCTGGACGACCTGATCCACGACGGCGTGTTCGTACTGGTGGCCTTGCTGGTGGGCATCGCGCCGACGCAGTTCGTCGCCGTGGTGGCGCTGACGCAGCTCGTCGAGAGCCTGTCGCACGCCAACGTGCGGCTGTCGTTCGGGCCGCTGCTGTCGCGCGTGCTGGTGGGCCCGCAGTACCACCGGCTGCACCACCGCATCGGCCTGGGCCACGAGTCGGGCGGCGCCGGCACGCTGGGCGGGCACAACTTCGCGGTGCTGTTCCCGGTGTGGGACCTGCTGTTCGGCACTGCGCGCTTCGACGGCCGCTACGAGCCCACCGGCATCCGCGACCAGCTGCCCGACGAAGGCGCGCGCGACTATGGCCGCGGCTTCTGGGCCCAGCAGTGGCTGGGGCTCAAGCGCCTGGCGGGCCGTGGCTGAGGCGGCGCGGATGGCCGGATGAGAGAGGCTGCCGACGCCACCTGGCGCGCGCTGGCCTATTGCTGGCACCCGCGCACGCTGCTGTGGTCGCTGCTGCCACTGGGCTTGGCGGCCGGCGCCGCGTTCGGACTGGGCTGGTTCGGCTGGGAGCCGGCGGTGGCCGCGGTGCGCCAGGGCCTGGAGCAAAGCGACCTGCTGGGCGCCTTGTTCGAGTGGCTGGACGCCGTCGGCGCGCCCGACCTGCGGCCGGTGCTGGCGCCGCTGATCGTCGTCGCCGTCGTGCTGCCCGCCATCGTGCTGCTGACGCTGCTGCTGGTGGTGTGGATCCTGTCGCCGGCGATGGTCGCGCTGGTCGTGCGGCGGCGGTTTCCGGGCCTGCAGCGCAGCCCTGGCGCGGCGGGCGGCTGGGCGGCGCTGGGCTGGTCGGTGATGTGCGCGCTGATGGCCTTGCTGGCGCTGGCCTTGAGCATCCCGCTGTGGTTCGTGCCGCCGCTGGTGCTGCTGCTGCCGCCGCTGATCTGGGGCTGGCTGTGCTACCGCGTGCTGGCCTTCGACACGCTGGCCCGCCATGCCGACGCGGCCGAGCGCCGCTTCATCCTGCACCACCACCGCTGGCCGCTGCGCGCCGCGGGGCTGCTGTGCGGGCTGCTGGGCGTGCTGCCTTCGCTGCTGTGGGCGCTGGGCGCGTCGGCGGCGCTGGTGATGGCGCCGCTGCTGATGCCGCTGCTGGTGTGGCTGTACACCATCGTCTTCGCGTTCGCGACCCTGTGGTTCGCGCACTTCACCCTGGCGGCGCTGCACCGCCTGCGCGCGGCTGCCGCCCCCATCGAAGGACGACCAAGCCCATGAACTTCGGCCTCGTGATCGTCGGCGACGAGATCCTCTCGGGCAAGCGGCAGGACAAGCACCTGCCCAAGGTGATCGAGCTGCTGGCCGCGCGCGGCCTGGCGCTGGCCTGGGCGCGCTACGTGGGCGACGACCGGCCGCGCATCACCGAGGCCTTGCGCCACGCCTTCGCCAGCGGCGACGTGGTCTTCAGCTGCGGCGGCATCGGCGCCACGCCCGACGACCACACGCGCCAATGCGCCGCCGCGGCGCTGGGCCGGCCGCTGGAACTGCACCCCGAGGCCCGGCGGCTGATCCAGCAGCGCATGCAGGATCTCGCGCGCGAGCAGGGCCAGCCCTACGAGCCCGAGCGGCCCGACAACCTGCACCGCCTGAACATGGGCGTGTTCCCGCAGGGCGCCGAGCTGATCCCCAACCCGTACAACCGCATCCCCGGCTTCTCGGTCGGCGACGTGCACTTCGTGCCCGGCTTCCCGGTGATGGCGCACCCGATGATCGAGTGGCTGCTCGACGGCCGCTACGCCGCGCTGCACGGCAGCCTGGCGCAGACCGAGCGCTCGGTGCTGGTCTTCGGCGGGATGGAGGCCGCGCTGACGCCGCTGATGGAGGCGGTCGAGGCCGGCTTTCCCGGCATCAAGGTCTTCAGCCTGCCCAGCGTCGACCATCCGGTGCACGGGCGGCACATCGAGCTGGGCGTCAAGGGCCGGGGCGACGCGGTCGCGGCTGCGTTCGCGGCGTTGTGCGAAGGCCTGACCAAGCTTGGTGCGGACTACCGCACTGACATGGTGCGTTGATGGATTCAATTTTGGTGCGATCGCCAGACGGGCCGCTTGCGGCACGCTTTTGCGCCCAACGTGACGGCTTCATGCGGGCTGCCGGCCCCAGGTGATTGGCACGATTGCTGCTAAATTCCGGTGCGCTTTCAAAACCAGGAGATTCTTGAATGGCAAAGACCGTTGCCGACGTGATGAAGATGGTGAAGGAGAACGAAGTCAAGTTCGTCGACTTCCGCTTCACCGACACCCGCGGCAAGGAGCAGCACGTCAGCGTGCCTGTGTCCCACTTCGACGAAGACAAGTTCTCGGCCGGCCACGCCTTCGACGGCAGCTCGATCGCCGGCTGGAAAGGCATCGAGGCCTCGGACATGCTGCTGATGCCCGACCCGAACACCGCCAACGTCGACCCCTTCTTCGACGAGCCGACGCTGATCCTGACCTGCGACGTGCTGGAGCCCGGCGACGGCAAGCCCTACGAGCGCGACCCGCGCAGCCTGGCCAAGCGCGCCGAGGCCTATCTGAAGAGCAGCGGCATCGGCGACCAGGCCTTCTTCGGCCCCGAGCCCGAGTTCTTCATCTTCGACCAAGTGCACTGGCACGTCGGCATGGACGGCAGCCACGTGAAGATCACCTCCGAGGAAGCGCCGTGGTCGGCCAACAGCCAGCTCGAAGGCGGCAACATGGGCCATCGCCCGGGCGTCAAGGGCGGCTACTTCCCGGTGCCGCCGGTGGACAGCTTCCAGGACATGCGCAGCGAGATGTGCCTGATCCTCGAAAGCCTGGGCATCCCGGTCGAGGTGCATCACCACGAGGTGGCGGGCCAGGGCCAGAACGAGATCGGCACCAAGTTCAGCACGCTGGTGCAGCGCGCCGACTGGCTGCAGCTGCAGAAGTACGTGATCCATAACGTGGCGCACAGCTACGGCAAGACGGCCACCTTCATGCCCAAGCCCGTGGTCGGCGACAACGGCAGCGGCATGCACGTGCACCAGAGCGTGTGGAAGGACGGCAAGAACCTGTTCGCCGGCGACGGCTACGGCGGCCTGAGCGAGTTCGCGCTGTTCTACATCGGCGGCATCATCAAGCACGCGCGCGCGCTCAACGCGATCACCAACCCCGGCACCAACAGCTACAAGCGCCTGGTGCCCGGTTTCGAGGCGCCGGTCAAGCTGGCGTACTCGGCGCGCAACCGCTCGGCGTCGATCCGCATCCCCTACGTCGCCAACCCCAAGGGCCGGCGCATCGAGGCGCGCTTCCCCGATCCGCTGTGCAACCCCTACCTGGGCTTCGCGGCGCTGCTGATGGCCGGGCTGGACGGCGTGGAGAACAAGATCCACCCGGGCGAAGCGGCCACCAAGGATCTGTACCACCTGCCGCCGGAAGAGGACGCGAAGATCCCCACCGTCTGCCATGCCCTGGACCAGGCGCTGGACTACCTGGACAAGGGCCGCGCCTTCCTGACCAAGGGCGGTGTCTTCACCGACGGCTTCATCGATGCCTACATCGAGCTGAAGATGCAGGAGGTACAGCGCTTCCGCATGACCACGCACCCGCTCGAATTCGAGATGTACTACAGCCTGTGAGGCTGCCGCGCCGACACGGTGCAGCAGCGCGAGGGGCGGCCGCGGGGCCGCCCCTTTTTCATTCGGGACGCCGCGCTGGTTCAAAATGACCGTTGCTTGCCCGGAGACCCCACGATGAAGCTGCCCCGCAAACCGCATGTCCTGCTGCTGCCGGCCCTGGCGGCCGCGCTCGCCGGGCCGGCGCTGGCGCAGCCGGCGGCCGCGGCCTCGCAGGTCTACCGCTGCCCCGGGCCGCCGGTGCTCTACACCGATGCGCTGTCGCCGCAGGAGGCGCGCGACAAGGGCTGCCGCACGATCGAAGGCACGCCGATCACGGTGATCCAGGGCCGCGCGCCGGCGCGTCCGCAGGCCGCTTCGGGCAACGGCAGCGGCGCCGCCGCGCGCCCTTCCGACAGCAAGGTCGACCCCGCGGCGCAGCGCCAGCGCGACGGCGAGGCGCGCCGCATCCTGCTGGACGAACTACAGAAGGAAGAGGACAAGCTCGCCGTGATGCAGAAGGACTACAACGGCGGCCAGCCCGAGCGCCGCGGCGACGAGCGCAACTACCAGAAGTACCTGGACCGCGTGGCCGAGATGAAGGCCGCCATCACGCGCAAGGAGGCCGACATCTCGGCGCTGAAGCGCGAGATCGCCAAGCTGCCGGCGCCGTGAAAGCTCCGCCCGCCGCCGAGGAGCTGCCGCGCGGGCTGGAGGCCTTCGATCTGCTGGCCACGATGGTGGCCGTCGTGCGCCCCGACGGCCGCTTCCTGCTGGTCAACGCGACGTTCGAGAACATCGCGGGGCTGTCGCGCCGCGCGCTCAAGCGCGGCAACGTGCTCGACTGGCTGGTCGACCCCGCGCCGCTGCGCGACGCGCTGCGCCTGACCGCCAGCAACGAGGTGGCCAGCGGCCGCTTCGACGCGCTGCTGCGGCGCCAGCCCCTGGGTGGGCCGTTGGGCGGATCGCTCGGCGGCTGGCTGGGCGGCGCGGGCAACGGCACGGCCGCGCACGACACGCCGGTGCACGTGATCGTCAGCCAGATGGACCATGCCGCCGACCGCGTGCTGGTGGAGATGATCGAGATCGAGCAGCAGACGCGGCTGGACCGCGAGGAGCGCGCGCACGGCCAGGCGCAGGCCAACAAGGAGCTGGTGCGCAACCTGGCGCACGAGATCAAGAACCCGCTGGGCGGTATCCGCGGCGCCGCGCAGCTGCTGCAGATGGAAGTCAGCAGCCGTGAATTGACGGAATACACCCAGGTCATCATCCACGAGGCCGACCGCCTGCAGGCGCTGGTGGACCGGCTGCTGGCGCCGCACCGGCGCGCGCAGGTCGTGGGCGACGTCAACATCCACGAGATCTGCGAGCGCGTGCGCTCGCTGGTGCTGGCCGAGTACCCGCGCGGGCTGCAGATCGAGCGCGACTACGACGCCTCGATCCCCGAATTCCGCGGCGACCGCGAGCAGTTGATCCAGGCGGTGCTGAACATCGTGCAGAACGCGGCGCAAGCGCTGGCTGACCGTATCGAGCAGGGTGACGCCCGCATCGTGCTGCGCACGCGCGTGGCGCGCCAGGTCACCGTGGGCAAGCAGCGCTTTCGACTGGCACTGGAATTGCATATCCAGGACAACGGGCCGGGCGTGCCCGAGGCCATCCGCGATCGCATCTTCCACCCCCTGGTGTCGGGGCGCGACGGCGGCTCCGGCCTCGGGCTCACGCTGGCGCAGACCTTCGTGCAGCAACACCAGGGCACGATCGAATGCGACAGCGTGCCGGGCCGGACGGTGTTCAAGCTGCTGATCCCGCTGCCTTGAGCCCTTTCACCTGATTCGCCAGCGAGCGGGAGCGCCGAAGCTGCATGAAACCCATCTGGATCGTTGACGACGACCAATCCATCCGCTTCGTGCTCGAGAAGGCGCTCGCGCGCGAGCAGTTCCAGGTGCGCTGCTTCGCCAACGCGCGCGACCTGCTGGCCGCGCTGGACGGCGAGGAGCCGCAGGTGCTGGTGAGCGACATCCGCATGCCGGGGCTCTCGGGCATCGAGCTGCTGGCCAAGGTGAAGGCGCGGCTGCCGGGGCTGCCGGTGATCATCATGACGGCCTACTCCGACCTCGACAGCGCCGTCGCGGCCTTCCAGGGCGGCGCCTTCGAATACCTGCCCAAGCCCTTCGACCTCAACAAGGCGGTGGAGCTGATCCGCCGCGCCGTCGACGAAAGCCTGCGCGAGGAGGTGGGCGACGCCGCCGCCGTGCAGGCGCCCGAGATGCTGGGCCAGGCCAGTGCGATGCAGGACGTGTTCCGTGCGATCGGGCGCCTGAGCCAGAGCAACGTGACGGTGCTGATCACCGGCGAGAGCGGCACCGGCAAGGAGCTGGTGGCGCATGCGCTGCACCGCCACAGCCCGCGCGGCGAGCTGGGCAACAAGGGGCCTTTCGTCGCGATCAACACCGCGGCGATCCCGAAAGACCTGCTGGAGAGCGAGCTCTTTGGCCACGAGCGCGGCGCCTTCACCGGCGCGCAGACCATGCGCCGCGGCCGCTTCGAGCAAGCCGACGGCGGCACGCTGTTCCTCGACGAGATCGGCGACATGCCGTTCGACCTGCAGACGCGGCTGCTGCGCGTGCTGAGCGACGGCCAGTTCTACCGTGTCGGCGGCCACCAGCCGTTGAAAGCCAACGTTAGAGTGATCGCCGCCACGCACCAGAACCTGGAGGAGCGCGTGCGCCAGGGCGCGTTCCGCGAGGATCTGTACCACCGCCTGAACGTGATCCGCCTGCGGCTGCCGGCGCTGCGCGAGCGGCGCGAGGACATCCCGATGCTGACGCGCTTTTTCCTCGGTAAAAGCGCGCGCGAGCTGGGCGTCGACGCCAAGCGCATCACCGACGCGGCGCTGCAGAAGCTGCAGGCCTTCGACTTCCCCGGCAACGTGCGCCAGTTGGAGAACATCTGCCACTGGCTGACCGTGATGGCGCCGGCCCAGGTGGTGGAGCCCAAGGATCTGCCGCCGGAACTGCTGCGCGGCGCCGCGCCGTCGGCCGCGGCAGAGCCCGCGGCGGCCGAGCCGGTGCCGGCCTCGCTTGCCGCCGCGGAGCCGGCACTGGCCGCAGCCGTGGCAGCGACCATGGCGTCACCGCTGCCTCATGTGGTCCCGGTCGCGCCCGGCGGCGCCTGGCTGGGCGACCTGGAGCGCGAGGCGCGGCGGCGGCTGGAAGGCGGCGAGCCCGAGGTCTGGGACGCGCTGACGCGCCAGTTCGAAGGCCAATTGATCCACACCGCGCTGGAGATCACCCGCGGTCGCCGCATCGAGGCGGCGCAGCGCCTGGGCATCGGCCGCAACACCATCACGCGCAAGATCCAGGAACTGGGCCTGGACGACTGAGGTTCAGTCGATCTCGACCACCACCGGCGCGTGGTCGCTCGGCCGCTCGTTCCTGCGCGGTGCCTTGTCGATGCTGCAGGCCTTGACGCGGGCGCGCAAAGCGTCGCTGACCAGGATGTGGTCGATGCGCAGGCCCTGGTTCTTGCGGAACGCGAGGTTGCGGTAGTCCCACCAGCTCCAGCTCTTGGGCGGCTGCTCGAACAGGCGGAAGGCGTCGTGCAGGCCCAGCGCCAGCAGTTCGCGGAAATGCGCGCGCTCCTCGGGCGTGCAGTGGATCTGCCCGGCCCAGGCCACGGGGTCGTAGACGTCGCGGTCCTCGGGCGCGATGTTGAAGTCGCCCATCAGCACCAGCTGCGGGTGGCGCAGCAGCTCGGCCTTGATCCAGTCGCGCAGCCCGGTCAGCCAGCGCATCTTGTAGCCGAACTTGTCGCTGTCGGGCGCCTGGCCGTTGGGGAAGTAGCCGCCGATCACGCGGATGCCGTCCACGCTGCCGGCGATCAGCCGCGCCTGGTCGTCCTCGAAGTCGACGATGTTCTTCGCGATCTCGGTGGCCGGCGTGCGCGACAGCAGCGCCACGCCGTTGTAGGTCTTCTGCCCGAACCACTGCGGCTGGTAGCCGGCCTCGGTCAGCACGGTGTGCGGAAACTTGTCGTCGCTGAGCTTCGTTTCCTGCAGCACCAGCACGTCGGGCTGGTGCGCGGCCAGCCAGTCCAGTACCTGCGGCAGGCGCACGGCCAGCGAGTTGACGTTCCAGGTGGCGAGTTTCACGGTTTTCCAGGTGACGGCAGGTTCTGGTTTGCCAAGCGTCCATGGTATCCCGCCGCATGTCATCGGCTGCCGGCTTGGATGGCGAGCGCTTCGTGCACCGCCGCCGGCGACACCACTGTACGACGCCACTGCGATGCCGGCATGGTTGCGATCGCACCGCCTTCACGACGTCCGGGGCCTTCCCGGCGCACTTGAGCCGCGGCGTGGCTGCCGTCGCGGGATCGGACGGGCGGCCGCTTCCTCGACAGCTACGCCGCGCAGCAGCGTTTCGCGGTAGACGCGCACCAGCGCCGGGCCGTCGACGAGGTCGCCGGCGCGCAGGATCTCCACCAGGAAGCCGTCGTGCACCGCCACGTAGAAGTGCGACAGCGCCTGCGCCGACAAGGCCTTGGTGAACTCGTTCTTCGCCTGCCCGGACTCGAACAGGCCCTTGACGAAATTGCGGATGCGGTCGTACACCGCGCGGACCTGCTCGCCGATTTCGCCGTCGCTGCGGAACTCCAGCGACATCAGCACCAGCAGGGCGACCTCCTGGCGGTGTTCGCGCGCGAACAGCACCTGCTGGTGCAGCAGCGCCACGAGCTTGTCCTTGGCCGTCGGCGCCTGGTCGGCCGTCTCGATCGCCCGCACCACGTACTCGCGCTCGATGCGCGAAAGGATGTGGGCGACCATCGCCTCCTTGCGCGGGAAGTGGAAGTAGAAGCCCCCTTTGGTCAGGCCGGCGCGCGCGGCGATCTGCTCCACGCTCGTGGTCCGCACGCCGGCGTCGAGGAAGCAGGTGATCGCCGATTCCTCCAGCTTGAGCAGGCTCGCCTCGCGCAGCTCCTTGTTGGTCGCCGGCGCGGCGGCGCGGGCCCGGGGCCCCGGTTTGCGCACCGCCGATAGCGGGGGACGTCCCATGTCTCGCTCCTCCTCTAAGCCTGCAGGTCCCAGTCGATCGCGTTGTCGCGGGCCATGGCGTCGACCTCCGCAGAGGCCGGCGCGCGCCGCTCGATGGCCCGCGCCATGCTCCAGCGGTGCACTTCCGAGGCGCCATCGTAGATGCGGAACGGCCGCACCGCACGCGCGATGTGGTCCACGACGGTCTCGCTGGTGACGCCGGCTCCGCCCAGGACCTGGACGCAGCGGTCGGCGATGCGGTTGTAGGCCTCGGAGCAGAGCACCTTGGCCATGGCCGTCTCCTCGCGGCCGTCCGCGCCGCCGTCGAGGGTGCGGGCGCAACTGTCGATGAGCGAACGGGCCATGTACAGATCCATCTCGCTGTCGGCCAGCATGAAGCCGACGCCCTCGTGCCTGACCAGCGGCTTGCCGAAAGCCTTGCGGCGCACGGCGTAGGCGCAGGCCACGTCGTGGGCGCGTTGCAGGGCACCCAGCCAGCGCATGCAGTGCGTGAGGCGCGCGGGGGCGAGGCGCAGCTGCGCATATCGCAGCGCCGAGCCCACGTCGCCCAGCACCGCGTCCGCGGGAACGCGCACGCCCTCGAGATCCATGACCCAGTGGCCGCCGATGGTGTCGTGGTAGTTGGTGCGCAGTTGCCGCACCCGGCGGATGCCCGGCGTGCCCATGCGCGTGAGGAACATGGTGGGCCCGCCGCCTTCGCCTTCCACCTTGGCCAGGATGATGGCCAGGCCCGCGCCGTCGGCGCCGCTGATCATCCACTTGCGGCCGGAGATGACGTACGTGTCCCCATCGCGGCGGGCCGTGGTCTGCAGCAGGCCCGGGTCGCTGCCGGCGCCGCCCGGCTCCGTCATCAGGAACGAGGAGCGCAGCTCGCCGTCGACCATGGGCTTGAGCCACGCCAGCTTCTGCGGCGGGCTGGCCACCAGTTCCAGCATGTGCATGTTGCCTTCGTCGGGTGCGGCGCAGTTGATCGCCAGCGGGCCCAGCAGCGAGCGGCCTGCCGCTTCGAAGACCGCGCCGCGCTCGCGGTGCGACAGTTCCATGCCGCCCCATTCGCGGCCGGCCTGCAGCGTCAGCACGCCGGCCCGCCGCGCCTTGTGTACCAGGCGCGCGCGCAGCACGTCGTCCATGGCGAACTCGCCGCGCCGCATGGCCGCCTCCTCGGGCAGCACGTGTTCGTCGACGAAGGCGCGGACGCGGTTGCGCAACTCGGCGCTGCGGTCTTCGGCGGGCAGCTTCATGCGGGGACTCCTTGGGATGCGGGGACGGCGTGGTCGATCTGCGCGATGGCACGTTCCATCAGCCACACCGCGCAAGCGTGCAGGGCATCGCCCTCGCGCGGATCGGCCTTGCCGGCGCAGGCGCGCGCATGGGTGCCTTCGAGGATGATGGCGAGCTTGAAGCAGGCGAAGACCACGTCCAGCCTTCGTATCCAGGAGCTTGCGCCAGCGCAGCACCTGCCGCTCGAGATAGCCCTCCAGCCTAGCGAGGCCTTGCAGCGGCGCCCGGCGGATGTCCACCCGCGAGAGCGCCGCGATGCCGCCGGCCATGGCCAGGCCGATGGCGTGCTGCGATTCAGGCGCGTGCGCGACCGGCGGCAATTCTCCCGCGGGGGTGAAGCCGTCGACCGGCGCCATGAGATAGAACGCGGCGCCCAGCACCGATGCGTCGGCGCAGTCGGCGAGCAGGGCGGGATGCGGAACATCGGTGCTGCGCAGCGCTGTCAGCACGCGCGCCTCGCGCCGCATCGCCTCGTCGCCGTTCGCGCCGGGGTGCAGCGGTGGGCGCCGCAGCACGTAGTGGCGGCCGGCGCGCGTGAAGCGCAGCAGCAGGTTCTGCGTGCCGCCCGTCAGCGGCTTGGCGCCGGTCAGTGGCCCTTCGCCCAGGCCTTGCGAGTCCATCCACGCCGCGAGGCGCTGGAGGTCCACCAGTTGCTGCCAGTCCTGCACCTCAGAGCCCCAGGATCAGGCCGCCGTCCACCGGCAGTGTCTGGCCGACGATGTACGAAGCCATGGGCGATGCGAGGAACAGCACCGCGTTGGCGATCTCCGGGGACTCGCCCAGACGGCGCAGCGGGATGCGCTCCTCCATGGCCTGACGGCGCTTGGGATGGCCCGTGGTCACCTTCGTCATCTTGGTGGCCACCATGCCCGGCGCGACGCCGTTCACGCGCACGCCGCTGGACGCCCAGGCCTGTCCCAGCGTTCGCGTGAGCCCCAGCGCGCCGGCCTTGGATGCGTTGTACGCAGGATTGCCGCGCGTGGCCTGGTACGCCGCGGTGGAACTGATGATGACCACCGCGCCCTGCGCATTCTTCAGCGCCTCGAAGTACTTGCCGCAGCAGCTCATGATGCTGTTCAGGTTGACCTCGATCACCTTGCGGAAGCCGTCGTCGCCGAACTCCTGGCGGTCGTAGAGCACCATGCCTTGCGACAACACCAGCACGTCGAGCGTTTCCGGCATGGGCCCCGCCTTGCGGATCGCTTCCGCGTCGGACACGTCCACCTGCTCGTAGGCGAGGCCTTCCATGTCGCTGCCGGGCTCCTGCGCGTAGTCGCTCGCCGACGCGCGCGTGCCCCACACGTGCACGTGGGCGCCGCGCCTGCGCAGAGCCTGCGCAGTGGCGTTGCCGATGCCGCTGGAGCCGCCGACGACCAGCGCCTTCTTCCCGCTGAAATCGAGATCCTGAACCATTCTTCCTCCGGGCAAACCCCGAACAAAAAACTGCTTGACGCAGGGAGCGAATGGCATGAACAATAACATACCTTCTGGTAGGTATGTAAGTTTTTCGGAAAGGAACGTCGCGTGGAACCCACCGTCAAGGAACTCATCGCCCGCGTCACGCGCTATGTCGCCGCGCACCCGTTCGAGCGCGACACCTGGGAGCGCGCGATGGCCATCACCGGCGTGCTGAGGGGCGACGACCAGACCGCCATCCACGAGATGCAGCGCTGGGTCGACCGCATCGTGGCCTTGCAGGGCACCAACGGGTATCTCAGCTACGACGAGCGCGTGGAGCTCACGGCCGGGCATGTCAAGGTGTTCACGCCTTCGGCCGCGCTCACCGCCGCCTTCGGCTTCCCGGTGCTGCAGTTCTACGAGCGCACCCGCGACGAGCGCTACCTGAACGCAGCGCGCCGGCATGCCGACGTGCTGCTGGCGGAGCCGCGCACGCGCGACGGAGGCATCACCGTCACCAAGGACGGCCTGCACCTATACGTCGACTTCCTCTATCTCATGTGCCCGATGCTGGTGAAGCTGGGCAGGATCACCGGCGAGCAGAAGTACATCGACGAGGCGGTCAAGCAGATCGAAGTGGTCTGCCACCACCTCTGGGACAACGACCACCACCTGTCGCGCCACGCCTGGTCCGAGACGCCCAACATGTACCTGCAGTCCACGTTCTGGAGCCGAGGCAACGGCTGGCTGGTGTGCTGCATCGTCGAACTGATGGACATGATCCCCGAGCATCCGCGGGCTGCGCGCCTGCGCGAGATCGGCGCCAAAACCCTGGCCGCGATGAAGTCCTATCAGGACGACAACGGCTACCTGCGCGTGATCATGGACGACCCGCAGGCCAAGTTCGAAACGTCGGGAACCATCATGTTCGCCTACGCCGCGGCGCGCGCGGCGCAGCAGGACATCGTGGGCGCGGAGTTCACCGAGGCGGCACTGCGCGCCTTCCACATCGTCGCCGGCTCGGTCGAGGCCGACGGCGGCGTCCCCGGCGTGCAGATCCCGCCGGGCGGCCCCGGCGTGCCCTTCGGCGTCACGCTGTACGGCCAGGGCTTCTTCCTGCAGGCGGCCTGGGCGCTGCGCAAGGAGCTCGGCCTGTGACGGATGCCGCGCGCGCCGACCTGCCGCCGCTGCGCAGCCCCTCGGACTTGCCCACGGGAACGATCGACGACGTGAAGGTCGGCGAGGGCATCGCCTTCGAGAAAACCGTGGGCGAGAGCGACGTCTACCTGTTCGCCGGCATCACCGGCGACTTCGCGCCGAACCACGTGAACGAGCGCTACATGAAGTCGTCGGTGTACGGCAGCCGCATCGCGCACGGCGCGCTGGTGCTGGCCTATACCTCCACCGTCGCCGCCAACTTCGCGCTGGAGCGCAAGCTCGCCGGCGCCTCGCTCGGCTACGACCGCGTGCGGTTCATCAAGCCGGTGTACGTCGGCGACACGGTGCGCGTGGAATACCGCATCGCCCGCGTCGACCGCGAGAGCGGCCGCACCTGGGCCGACGTGACCGTGTCCAACCAGCACGGCCAACTCGTGCTGGCGTGCCAGCACCTGTTGAAGATCCTGCCCTACGGCAAGCCCGCCCCCGGAGGCCCGCGTGCTGCTGAAGCTGCTTGAGCTGCTGGTCAGCGGGCTCGCGCTCGGTGCGATCTACGCGCTGCTGGCGCTGGCCATGACGGTGATCTGGGCGACCACCGACGTGATCGACATCTCGATCGGTGCGCAGGCCACCCTGGCCGGCATGATCGCCGCGGCGCTCGCCGTGCCCTTCGGCTACGCGGCGGGGCTGGCAGCGGGCCTCGCCACCGGTGCGCTGATCGGCCTTACCTTCGCAGCGTTCCACGCCAGGGGCCTGCTGAAGGACCCGATGCCGGTGGTGCTGGCCACCTTCGGCGCGCTCATCATTGCGGAATCGGCCATCCTCACCGCCGCCGGCACGCAGGGCCTGCACCTGCAGGCCGTCCCCGGCGTGCTGATGCTGGGCGACGCGGTCTTCACCCGGCAGAGCCTGGTGAACGTGGCCGTGGCGCTGTGCGCCTACGGCGCGCTCGCCGCGCTGCTGCGGTTTTCGCCGCTGGGCCTGACGATGCGCGCGTGCGCGGTTTCCGACAAGGCGGCGCGCCTGGCCGGCATTCCCGTGCGCCGGACGCAGTTCCTCACCTTCGTGCTGGGCGGCCTGGTCGCCGGGCTGGGCGGGCTCATGGCCGGCATGACGGCGGGCCTGAGCTATGCCTCGCCGTTCAACCTGACGGTGTCGGGCCTGAGCGGCGCGCTGCTCTTCGGCAGCAAGACGCCCACCAGCGCCTTCGGAGGCGGCCTTGTGATCGGCGTCGCGGAAGCGCTGGGTGCCGGCTATCTGCCCTCGGGCTGGGCCGCCGGAACCTCGTCGCTGGTGATCCTGATCGTGCTGGCCACGAGCCGCCTGCCGGCCATGGCTTTCAGCGGAGGCCGCCCATGAGCGTGCATGGCCGTTCCAAAGCGCTCATACCGGCGCGCGTCAGCGCGGAGGTTGCCTCATGATCCGGCCCGCAATCCGCAGCACGCTCATCCTGGCCGCATGCGTGGCGGTGGCCACGCTGGCGGCGCAGGCGAACCAGGGCCTGTATGCAACCTCCATCACGATCGGCATCTTCGCGCTGCTGGCGGTGCCGCTCGGCCTGATGTACGGCCACGTCGGCGTGATGTCGCTCGCGCAGGGCGGCTTCGCGGCCTTGGGCGGCTACGGCTCGGCGATCCTGGCCACGCGTTACGGCTGGCATCCTGTGGTCGGTCTGCCGGTGGCCGTGTTGCTGCCGGCCGCGGTGGCCTACCTGATCTCGCGCCGCGTGCTGCGCCTGCCGGAGCTTTCTCTGGCCCTCGCCACGCTCGCCTTCGCGCTGCTGCTCGAAGTGGCGCTGCGTTCCGGCGGCAGGTTCACCGGCGGCTACGAGGGCCTGGCGAGCATCCCGCCGCTGCCGCTCGTGGGCGATTCGCGCATCGGCGCGCACCTGCTGGTCTGGGCGCTGGTGGCGGTGTGCGTGTATGCGTACGAGTCCATGCTGGCCAGCCCGCGCGGACGCGCGCTGAAAGCGGTGCACGTCGACCGCCTGCTCGCGGAGTCCATGGGCTTCCCGGTCGCACGCGAGTTGACGATCCTGTTCTCGGTGGTGGCTGGCCTCGCGGGCCTGGCCGGCTGGTTCTATGCGCACTACATCGGCTACCTCGGCCCGGCCTCGCTCGGCGTGCACCTGTCGGCCAACCTCATCTTCATGGTGGTCGTGGGCGGCCGCAGGTACGCGCTGGGCCCGGTGCTGGGCGCGGTCTTCTTCGTGATGGCGAGCGACCTGATCCCCGGTCAGGCCGAAGCCCACGGCATGGTGTTCGGCGCGCTGCTGATCCTCGTGCTGCTGCTGCTGCCGGGCGGTTTCCTGTCGCTCGCGGCGGGCCGCTTCAAGCGCAGGCGCAGCCAGCCGGACGGCAACGGCGCGGCCCCCGAATTGCACGTTTCCGCGGAGGGCGGCAAATGACCATCGCGGCACGCGGCATCCGCGTCGGTTTCGGCGGGGTCCAGGCGCTGGGCGGCGTGGACCTGGACGTCCGCCCCGGCGAGATCCTGGGACTGCTCGGCCCCAACGGCGCCGGCAAGACCACGATGTTCAACTGCATCACCGGCGTCGTCACGCCCTCGGCGGGGCAGGTGAGCATCGACGGCGCCGATGTTTCGCGCGAACGCGTCGACGAGCGCGTGCGCCGCGGCATCAGCCGCACGTTCCAGACCCCGCGCCTCGACCTCGATGCTTCCGTGGCCGACGCGGTGATGCTCGGCTTCACACCCCAGGTGAAGCAGTCGTGGCTCGCGCAGTTCGCCGGCATGCCGCGCGTGCGTGCCGAGGAGTCGGACCTGCGCCGCCGCGCGCTGAAGCTCATCCGCCAACTGCGGATCACGGACGACCCGGACCAGCGCGCGGGCGATCTCTCGCTGGGCACGTTGCGCCTGGTCGAAGTGGCGCGCGCCCTGGCCGCCGATCCCAAATACCTGCTGCTCGACGAGCCCGCGGCCGGCACCGACGAGGGCGACCGCGAGCGCCTCGCCGCCGCGATCCGCGACGCGGCTTCGCGCGGCCTGGGCGTGCTGCTGGTCGAACACAACGTCCCCTTCGTCGCCTCGCTGAGCGACCGGCTCGTGGCCATGGTGCAGGGCAAGGTGGTCGCGCAGGGCGTGCCTGCGGACGTGCTGGCCGACCCGCAGGTCACGCAGGCCTACATCGGAGAAAAGCATGCCCACTGACCCGGTGAGCGCCGCCCCCTTTCCGGGCGGCAAGGGCCTGCACTGCATGGGGCTGACCGCCCGCTACGGCTCGCTGCAGGTGTGCCATGGCATCGACGTGGGAGTGGGTGGCGGCGAGATCGTCGCGCTGCTCGGCCCCAACGGCGCGGGCAAGACGAGCTTCGTGGGCGCGGTCAGCGGCATGGTCGCGTCCAGCGGCAGCGTGTGGCTCGACGGCCAGATGCTCGCCGGCCTGCCCGCGCACAAGCGCGCGACGCATGGCCTCGCCACCATCCCCGACAACCGCGGCCTCTTCCCGTCGCTCTCCGTCGCCGAGAACATGAAGCTGGGGGCGCGCCTCGCGCCCGCGGCCGACCGCAAGGCCGCCATCGAGCACGCCATCGAGATGTTCCCGGTGCTCAAGAGCCGGCTGGGCGCGCTCGCGGGTTCGCTCTCGGGTGGCGAGCAGCAGATGCTGGCCGTGGCCAAGAGCCTCGCGGCCAGGCCCCGCGCCATCGTGCTGGACGAGCCCACGCAAGGCCTCGCGCCGCGCGTCGTCGCGGAACTCGGCCGCATCCTCGACCGGCTGCGCGCGCTCCGGCTGCCGCTGCTGCTCGTCGAGCAGAACCTCGGCCTCGTCGAAGACGTGGCCGACCGTTTCCTCGTGATCACCGGCGGCCGCACGGCCATGGCCGGTACGCGCAAGGACCTGGCCGACCGCGAGCAGATCGCGCGGACCTTTCTGGCGGTCTAGAGCCGTTTCCCAAGACTTCCCCAACACTCCCAGGAGACACCATGCAACGCCGAACACTCGTCGCCTTTCTCGCTGTCGCCGCGGCAGCCGCATCCGGCCCGGCCTTCGCGCAGGGCGCGCCCATCAAGATCGGCGCGCTGCTGCCGATCTCGGGCCCGGCCGCCGAGTTTGGCGGGCAGGAGCGCCGTGCCATCGAGGCCACGGTGGAGCGCGTCAACGCCTCCGGAGGCATCAATGGCCGCCAGTTGCAGGCGCTGATCCGCGACACGAAGACCGATGCCACCGAGGCCGCGCGTCTGGCCAGCCAGTTGATCCTGGACGAAGGCGTCGTCGCGCTGATCACCGGCACCGCCCCCGACACGCTCGCTGCTGCCGACTTGGCCATGCGCTCCAAGGTACCGGTCTTTGCCATGGTGCAGACGCAGTCGATCACGGATCCCAAGGCCGCCTATTCCAAGTGGGTGTATCGCGTGACGCCCTCGATCGCACAGGACCTGAACGGCTTGCGCGCCAGGATCGTGCGCGATGGCCGCAAGAATCTGGCGATCTTCTTCTCCGAGGATCCGTTCGGCCAGCAGGCATCGGAGATGGTCGAGGCGGTGTCCAAGGAAAAGGGCGACATCCGCATCGCGGCAAAGGCTTCGGCGCCGCTTCGCGCCACCGACCTGACGGCGCAGGCGCTGGAGATCCGCCGCTCCGGCGCGGACGCCGTGCTGATCCTCGCAGGCGCCGGCCCCGCCGCCGCGGGCGCGTTCCTCCGCAAACTGCGCGAACTCGGCTCCAACATGCCCGCCTACGGACCGGCCGCGCTGGCACAGCGCGCCACTCTCACTGCTGCTGGCGACGCGGCGGAAGGCCTGGTGCTGAGCGCCCTGCTCAATCCGGAGGACGCAGGCCCGCTCAAGCCCTTGTTCGACATGCTCAAGGACAAGGGCGGCGCGACCGGCTTCGGCTCGCTCGTGGGCGTGGCGGCCACGCTCACCATCGTCGAGGGCCTCAAGGCGGGCGCCGCCGACGGCAACGCGCTGCGCGACATCATGGAAACCCTGCCGCCCTTCATCCCGTACACCGTGGGCCCCGTCAAGTACAGCGCCGCCTCGCACGACGGCTGGGGCGAGCAGAACCTGCTGTTCGTGCAGGTCAAGGGCGGCAAGTTCGTGAACCTGGGCACCCATTGAGGAACCGATGAGCCAATTGCCTTTGCAGGGAGTGAAAGTGCTGGACCTCACGCAGGTGGGGTTCGGCCCGTGGGCGACGCAGATCCTGGGCGACTTCGGGGCAGACGTGGTCAAGCTCGAAGTGCCCGGCCGCGGCGACATCAGCCGCACGTTCGACCCGTTCCTGACCGAGACCAACGGACAGAGCGCCTATTTCATGGCGGCCAACCGCAACAAGCGCGGCATCAGCGTCGACCTGGACAAGCCCGAGGGGCGCGCGCTCGCGCGCGAGCTGGCGCTGAAGTGCGACGTGCTGGTGCACAACTTCCGCCCAGGCGTGGCCGAGCGGCTGGGCCTCGGCTACGACGACCTGAAGGCCGATCACCCGCGCCTGGTCTACGCCTGGGGCTCGGGCTTCGGCAGCGGCGGGCCGCTCGTGGACAAGCCGGGGCAGGACTACCTCGCCCAGTCGCTGTCGGGCGTGGCCGCCAAGCACCGCGACGCCGAGGGACGTCCCACGCTGCTGTCGGTGACGGTGGCCGACTTTCCGGGTGCATTGCTGCTGGCGCAGGGCGTCTGCATGGCCCTCTACCACCGCGAGCGCACAGGGCAGGGCCAGTGCGTGTACACGTCGCTGCTGGACACGCTGCTGTCCATGCAGCAGATGGAGGCCGTGCAGCTCATGCTGCGCGGCAAGGAAACCGACTTCGTCAAGAACTACCTAGTGGGCGTGGTGAAGACCCAGGACAGCGCCGTCACGGTGGTCGGCGTCTTCCGGCCTAACCCGCTGGCGGACATCTGCCGCGCGATGGACATGGAAGACCTGTCGCAGCGGCCGGAGTTCGCCACGCTCGCGCTGCAGCGCCAGAACAAGCACGTCCTGTGGCACATGATCGAGGAAGCGATCGGCCGCCACACGACGGCCGAGGCGCTCGCGCGCCTCGAGGCGGCCGACGTGCTGTGCTCGGCGGTGTACGACCTGAAGGAAGCGCTGGTGCAGCCGCAGGCCGAGTACAACAAGGTCATCGCCGCCTTCGACGACCCGGTGCACGGCAGCGTGAAGGTGATCCGCTCGCCGCTCACGCTGTCTTCTGTGCCGGAATGCCCGATGAAGCGCCCGCCGCGCCTGGGCGAGCATACTGAAGAAGTGCTAGGCGAGTTCGGATTCGGCAGCGGCGACGTGGCGGGCCTGCGCGCCGCCGGCATCGTCAACTGAGCGGCGCCATGGCCTACCGCTCGGCGATCGTCACCCAGGGACGCAACGCCTCGCTGGCCCGGACGCTGTGGCGCGCCACGGGCATGAAGGACGGCGACTTCGACAAGCCCATCATCGCGGTGGCGAACTCCTTCACCCAGTTCGTGCCCGGGCACATCCACCTGAAGGACATCGGCCAGCTCGTGGCACGGGAGATCGAGGCGGCGGGCGGCGTCGCCAAGGAGTTCAACACGATCGCGGTCGACGACGGCATCGCGATGGGGCACGACGGCATGCTCTATTCGCTGCCCTCGCGCGAACTCATCGCGGACTCGGTCGAGTACATGGTCAACGCGCACTGCGCCGACGCCCTGGTCTGCATCTCCAACTGCGACAAGATCACGCCCGGCATGCTGATGGCAGCGCTGCGCCTGAACATTCCCGCGGTGTTCGTCTCCGGCGGCCCCATGGAGTCCGGCCGCATCCCGCGCAAGCTGGAAGGGCGCGTGCAGTGGGCGCAGGCGACCACCGACAGCCGCGGCCACGCGATCCTGAAGATCGACGGCGTGAGTTCGCTCCTCACCAACGCCACTCCCGGCGTCAGCGAATCGCTGGCGCTGGAGGTGGAGCGCGCTGCCTGCCAGACCTGCGGCTCGTGCTCGGTGCTCGGCACGGCCAATTCGATGAACTGCCTCACCGAGGCCATCGGCCTGGCGCTCCCCGGCAACGGCACGCTGCTCGCCACGCATGCCGACCGCCGGGATCTGTTTCTGCAGGCGGCCCGGCTCGTCGTCC
Source organism: Rubrivivax sp. (assembly GCA_047602205.1). Classification (GTDB taxonomy): domain Bacteria; phylum Pseudomonadota; class Gammaproteobacteria; order Burkholderiales; family Burkholderiaceae_C; genus Rubrivivax. The sequence goes on from JASGHX010000001.1 coordinate 5,347,067, forward strand.
AACTGTGCCGCCGGCACTACCTCGAGCACGACGATTCGGTGTTGCCGCGCTCCATTGCCGGCAAGGCGGCGTTCAACAATGCCATGCGGGCCGACGTGGCCATGGGCGGCTCGACCAACACCATCCTGCACCTGCTGGCGGCGGCGAAGGAAGGCGGAATCGACTTCTCGCTCGACGACATCGACAGGCTGTCGCGCGACACGCCCAGCCTGGTGAGGCTGTCGCCGGCGACGGCCCGGTTCCACGTCGAGGACGCCCACCGCGCCGGCGGCGTCATGCGGCTGCTGGGCGAACTGGACCGCCTCGGCCTGATCGACACCAGCGCCGCCACGGTGCATGCACCGACGCTGGCGGACGCGCTGAAGAAATGGGACGTGCGGCGGGACGTCGACGAACCGGTGCGGCGCTTCTACCGCGCGGCCCCGGCCGGGCGGCCCAGCCTGGATGCATTTGCGCAGCAGGAGCGCTACGCCAGCCTCGACGTCGATCCCGCCGACGGGTGCATCCACGACGGCGCGCATGCGTATTCGAACGACGGCGGGCTGGCGATCTTGCGCGGCAATCTCTCGCCGGGCGGCTGCGTGGTCAAGACGGCCGCCGTGCCGGCCCGGCTGCTGACGTTCAGCGGAAAGGCGGTCGTGTTCGAGAGCGAATCGGCGGCGGCGGACGGCATCCGCGCGGGCAAGGTCCAGCCCGGCCACGTGGTCGTCATCCGCTACGAGGGCCCCAAGGGCGGACCCGGCATGCAGGAGATGCTCAAGGTGACGGGCCTGATGAAGTCCGTCGGCCTCGACGACCGGTGCGGGCTCATCACCGACGGCCGTTTCTCCGGCGGCAGCGCGGGCCTGTCCGTGGGACATCTGTCGCCCGAGGCAGCCTCCGGCGGCCTGATCGCGCTGATCGAGGACGGCGACGAGATCGCGATCGACATTCCGGCGCGCTCGATCGAACTGCGCGTGGACGATGAGACCATCATGGCGCGCCGCGCGGCGATGTCGGCGCGCGGCAAGATGGCGTGGCTGCCGGCGCCGCGCGACCGGAAAGTCTCCGCGGCCCTGAAGGCCTATGCCGCGCTGGCCACGTCGGCGGACGAAGGCGCGGTGCGCGACGTCTCGCGGCTTCCCTGAATGCGGGCGACGGCGGCGGCCCGCCGCATTTCGTCGCTTCGGACGATCCCTGCAGACCCTTCTTCGGACAAACTGGAAACCAATGAGCCATCCCAAGGTCCACCTCACGGTCGAGAACGGCATCGCCCTCATCACGCTCGACCACCCGCCTGTCAATTCCGTCGCGCTCGAAACCACGCGCATGATCGACGCGCACCTGACCGCCATCGAGGCCGATCCCGCCGTGCGCGCCGTGGTATTCACCGGCGCGGGCCAGCGTGCCTTCTGCGCGGGCTCGGACATCAGCGAATTCCCCAGGCTCGCGGCCGCGCAGGAGATCGTGTCCACCAAGCTCGACTTCGAGAACCGCACCTACAGCCGCGTCGCGCATCTCGCGCGGCCGACCGTCGCCGCGGTGGAGGGTCTCGCGCTCGGCGGCGGGCTGGAGCTCGCCGTGTGCTGCGACTACATCGTCTGCAGCGATCAGTCCAGGCTCGGCCTGCCCGAGATCAAGATCGCCGCCTTCCCGGCCAGCGCGGGCACGCTGCGCGTGACGCGCCGCGTGGGCGTGGGGCGCGCCAAGGAGATGATGCTGCTCGGCGAGTTCCTCGACGCCCAGACCGCGCTCGCCTGGGGTCTGGTGAACCGCGTGGCGCCCGCCGGGCAGGTGCTGGGCGAGGCGATGAAGGTGGCGCGGCGCTTCGCCGACGGTCCGCTCAATTCGCACCTGATGTGCCGGCGCGCGATCGACTCGGCCTTCAACATGACCGAGGACGAGGCCATCGCGCAGAACCTGCGCTTCAGCGAAGCGCTGTCCCGGCGCGAGGACTTCCGGGAGGGCGCGCGCGCCTTCTTCGCCAAGGAGAAGCCGCGCTACGCCGAAGTGCCGCATCGTCTGCCGTAGCGGGCGACGCCGGAAGCTCCCCGTAGACTGGTTTCCGTGCTGCTCGACGTCGACGATCCCGAATGCTGGACACTCGGGGCGGCACTGGCCGCAGCCGCGCGGCGCTGGCCTGCACGCGCATTCCTGGAGAGCGCGGAGTCCGGTGAGACGGTGAGCTTCGGCGACGCTCACGCCCGCGCGGCGCGGCGGGCGGCCGCGCTCGCCGCGCATGGTGTGGCGAGCGCGAGCCGCATCGGGCTGATGGCCTCCAATTCGCTCGCGGCGCTGGACATGTGGTTCGCGCTCAACCTGGCGGGCGCCATCGACGTGTGCCTGAACCCGGCGCATCGCGGCGCGGTGCTGGAACACCTGGTCAACCTGTCCGGCATCCGCACGCTCATCGTCGAGCCGCATCTGCTGCCGGTATTGCGCGCGAGCGAGGCGGCCATGCCGGCGCTCGCAGAAATCCTGTGGCTGGCGCCCGAGGACGCCGCTGCGGTGCCGCCGGAAGTCGCCTTCGAGCGGATCGAGGTGAAGCCGCTCGCTTCGCTCGCGCCGCAGCCCGGGTGGCAGCCGCCCGCCCTGGCCGGCAGCGACGTCGCGTCGGTGCTCTTCACGTCGGGCACGTCCGGCCCCGCCAAGGGCGTGATGGTGCGGCACGCGCACGCCGTCCTGTCGGCGCGCCTGTGCGTGGAAGGCGCGCGCATGACGGAGGCGGACCGGCTCTACTGCTTCCATCCGTTCTTCCACATGGCCGCCAAGCATTGCGGCGTGCTGTCCAGCCTGCTGGCCGGCGCCTGCTGCGTGGTGGGCCGCATGTTCGATGCCGCGACCTGGATCGACACGGTTCACGGCAAGGGCATCACCATCGGCCTGGGGCATGGGCCGATGCTGGAGATGATCCACCGGCAGCCGCCGCGCGGCATCGATGCGGCGACGCGGCTCACGCGCATGATCGCCGCGCCGCTGCCCGCGCACATCGCCCGGGATTTCGAACGCCGCTTCCGCCTGCGCGGCATCGAGATCTGGGGCATGACCGAGATCGGCCTGCCGTGCTGGCGTCCCTGGGACGAGCCGCTGGTGCCCGGATCGGCCGGGCAGGTGAGCCGCGACTGGTACGAAGTGCGCGTCTGCGATCCCGTGGCCGGCCACGAACTTCCCGCCGGCGCGGTGGGCGAGTTGCGCGTGCGGCCGCGCTTCGCTTCGTGCGTGATGGCGGGCTACCTGGGCGATGCGCCGGCGACGGCCGCCGCCTGGGACGGCGAGTGGTTCCGCACGGGCGACGCGGGCCGGATGGACGCGCGGGGCCGGGTGGATGTGCTCGACCGCATGACCGACCGCATCCGGCGGCGCGGCGAGAACATCTCACCGTGCGACATCGAGTCCGCCGCCGCGCACTACGAAGGCGTGACCGAATGCGTGGCCGTGGGCGTGCCTTCGGGTTTCGCGGCCGACGACGACATCAAGCTGTGCGTGGTCACGGCCAGCGGGCAGATCGACCAGGCCGCGATGCTGGGGTTCCTGGCGGCGCGGCTGCCGCATTTCATGGTGCCGCGCTACATCGAACTGCTGCCTGCGCTGCCCCGTACGCCGACCAACAAGGTGCGGCGGTCGGAACTGCGCAAGAGCGGGGTGAGCGCCGCCACGTGGGACCGCAAGGCCGCAGGCATCGACCTGCGGCAGCTCGCCCGGGCCCTAGCATCGTGAGTTCGAAGTTCGTTGAGCTGTGCAAGACGGCGCAGGCACTGGCGCCTCGCGCGCGGATCGTTCTGGCGCGTGCCGACGGGGTGGACAACAAGATCGTGGCCAGCCAGCAGCGCGTGACGTCGCAGACGGTGTCCAAGTGACGGGCCTGATTTGTCGAGCAGCCACTGGATGGTTTGCTTGACGCCCCGCACTCGGGTGCGCCGCGTACGATCGATGACGCGAACGTCGATGCGGTGATCGCGAAGACGCTGGAGAGCGTCATCGAGACGCCACGCACTGGAGTACCCGCACCATGGCCCGCGAGGCAGGCCTCTCGCAGACGGCGGTCTCGCGCATCTGGCGGGCCTTCGGCCTGCAGCCGCATCGGCAGGAGACCTCCAAGCCAGGCGCTGGACCGCACCCAGCCGCTGTTGCCGCTGGCACCTGGTATCCCCGAGCACCTCACGCACGACTACGAGCGCCATGGGACGACCACGCTGCTTGCCGCCTTGGACATCGCAACCGGCGCCACCGCAGCGGCCAGTTCCTGCAGTTCCTGCGCACGATCGAGGCAAACGTGCCAGAGGTGCTCGACATCCATCTCGTGATGCACAACTACGGCATCCTCGCGAGCATCGAGCGCTTTGGTCTGCGAACTTCTGACTCACGACACTAGCAAGACTAGGTCGATCCGAAGCGCAGGCCCGTCAGAGCCCCGGACGCGCGGCCGCCACCAAGGGCCTGCGAGACGTCGAGGGCGCTCGCCAGGACGGTCGGCACCCACGTCTCGATCGAACGGCGGCGGAACCGCTCCGCCGGTCCGGAGATGCCCAGCGCGGCGATGACCGTGCCGCGAATGTCGGTGATCGGGGCGGCGATTCCCCAGACGCCGTCGCGCCACTCGCCCCGGTTGATCGCGTATCCGGCCGTGCGAACGCGCTTCATCTCCCGCAGGAACGCCTGCGGATCCGTGATGGTCCGATCGGTGAAGGGGCGCAATGAATCGGACACTTCGGTCAAGAGCGACGGGCTGGCGAATGCGAGCTGTATCTTGCCCGTCGCGACGCAGAAAGCCTCGGCACGTCCCCCGATCTGCGTGTAGGCGCGAACCGGGTTCAGGCTTTCGACCTTGTGAACGTAGACGACCTGCACGCCATCGAGGACCGACAGATGAACGCTTTCCCCGGTTGAACGCATCAGCTCTTCCATCTGGCGTTGCGCGTGACGCCGCAGGTCGAGCTTCGCCAGGACCGCGGATCCCAGTTCCCACAGCTTGATCGCTGCCGAGTAGGTGCCGCTATCTTCGTCGCGCCACACGAAGCGGGTCTCCTCGAGCGCCTGCATCAGCCGGTGAACGTTGCTGCGAACGATCCCGAGCTCGCGCGCAATCTGCGCCTGGCTCAGCGGCTTCTCGCTCCTGGCCAGCAGTTCCACCACCGCAAGTCCCTTGAGCAGCGTGTTGTTCATCGCCGTCCCCTCGAATTCACTTGTTCTCAAATATAGAACATTTGCTGCCAATGACGGAACGCTACTAAGGTTGCCTCATCGGAGGCCACCTCCCAAGGGTCGAGCAAGACATGAACGCGATCGGTGTTCCGCCATCCCTGCCGTTGGGCGCAGCGGGCGAACCAGGAATTCAGGTGCTCCATGGCTGACCCTGGCGCGAATCCGGCGTCCGACCGGGCCGGTGCATCTCACCGGCCGCTGGCAGGCGTGCGCGTCGCGGAGTTTTGTTCGATTGCAGCAGGGCCCTTCTGCGGGATGCTGTTGTCCGACATGGGGGCCGAGGTCATCAAGGTCGAGCCGCCGGCGGGCGACGGCCTGCGCCAGTGGCCGCCGATCACGAACGGCTACAGCGAGAATTTCGCCGCGCTCAACCGCAACAAGAAATCGGTCGTCCTCGATCTGAAAGACCCGGGCGACGCGGCGCTGGCCCACGCCCTCGTCCTCGACTGCGACGTGGTCGTCGAGAACAACCGTCCCGGCGTCATGAGCCGCCTCGGGCTGGGCTATGCGGACTTGAAACGGGCACACCCGAAACTCGTCTACTGCTCGATATCGGCATACGGTCAGGTGGGCCCGCGCGCCACCGAGGGCGGCTTCGATCTCACGGTTCAAGCGGCGGCCGGTGTCATGAGCGTGACGGGAGAAGAGGAGGGGGCGCCGGTCAAGTGCGGCGTCCCGGTGTCCGACTTCTCGTCCGGCCTCTATGCCGCCTTTGCCATCGCCTCGGCCATCGCAGCGGTACGAGCGGGCTCCGACGGCGTGCTCATTGACGCGCCGATGTTCGGGTGCACGCTGGCCATCGCCGCGCTGCAGACAAGCGAGTATTTCGGAACGGGCCGAACCCCCCGTCGACTGGGCTCGGCGCATCCTCGAAACGCTCCGTACGAAGCATTCGAGGCAGCCGACGGATTCTTTGCCATTGCCGCCGGCAACGACAGCCTGTGGCTCAGGGTATTGAAGGCGGTCGACATGCCGCAACTGGCCGCCGACACGCGCTTCGTCTCCACGCAGGCGAGGGCCGCAAACCAGAAAGAGCTCAAGCACCTCCTCGAGAGCCGATTCAAGGCTCGCAAGGTGACCCACTGGCTGGGCATCTTCAGCGAGGCCGGTGTTCCGAATTCGTCGATCAACGACTACGCCGCGGCGCTCGACGACCCTCAGGTTGAAGCCATGGGCTGGGTCCACGACATCGTCATGCCGAACGGCGTGCCCACGCGGACCTTCGGCTCGCCGCTGCACCTGGACGGCCGCCCCATCCCGATCGGTGCCCGGCCGCCCGCCCTGGGCGAGCACACCGACGAGATCCGCGCTCGATATGCGCGCAAGGCCGGATCGTGAACGCCCGGTTCCGACAGTTCGTGCACACCGTCGAGCGGGCGATCGTCGATTGCGCCGCCGAAGCGGAGATCCTCGACCGGGTCAGGCCGGCCATGCAGGAACTCGTGGCCACCGACGACTGGCTTCCGGCTGCGGCGGCCGTGCCGCATGAACGGCATTACCAGCAGTACCTGCTCTACCGCGACTCCGAGGCGCGTTTTTCCGTCGTTAGTTTCGTATGGGGTCCCGGCCAGAAGACGCCCATTCACGACCACATGACCTGGGGCGTGATCGGGATGCTGCGCGGCTCCGAGGTGGCCGAATCGTTCCAGCGAGGGGAGAGCGGATCGCTCAGCGCGGGAGCCGTCGAAAGTCTGCGGCCGGGCGACGTGGCGGTGGTCTCGCCGAACGTCGGGGACATACACCGCGTCCAGAACGCGTTCGCCGATCGCGTTTCGATCAGTGTTCACGTCTACGGGACGGACATCGGCAAGCGCCGTCGCCATGTCTTCGACCCGACAACCGGCGCGCCGAAAGAGTTCGTCTCCGGCTACAGCCTCATCGCCGCGGAGTGCTGATGCGCACGCTCGCCGTTGAGCGCACCGGCCGGATCTGGCGCCTGACCTTGAATCGCTCCCAATTGGGCAACGCGATCGACGCAGCCATGGTGCAGGAGTTCGACGCCGTCTTGAGCGAAGGTGAAGCAAGCGGCATCGCCGGCCTCGTGATCCAGGGCGCCGGACGGCACTTCTGCACCGGCTTCGACCTCGGCGCCCTGGACGGTGAAACCGACGACTCGCTGCTCGCCCGGTTCGTGCGCGTCGAACTGCTCCTGCAGCGAATCGCACAAGCGCCGTTCACCACCGTCGCCATGGCGCATGGCCGCGTCATCGGCGCCGGTGCCGACCTCTTCACCGCCTGCCGCCTCCGCCTGGCCTCCAGCGACGCCGTCATCAGCTTTCCCGGGGCGTCCGGCTTCGGGATCGTGCTGGGCACCCGGCGTCTTGCGCAGCGCGTCGGCGTCGCAACGGCATTGGAGTGGGTGGAGACCGGGCGCACGGTCGCTTCGGACGAGGCCGTGCGCTGCGGGCTGATCGATCGTCTCGTGGATGAGAGGCCGATGGCCGGCTGCCCGATCGAGGCAGGCATGCGGGATGGGGCTGTCCGGGCATCGCTTCGGCGAGCCGCCGAACCGGGCAGCGCTGCTGGCGATGCCAGTGATCTCGAGCACCTGGTCCGGTCGGCCGCCAGACACGGCCTCAAGGACCGGATCGTCTCCTACGTTCAAACCCTGCAAAGCGCGTCATCGACGAAATGAAGACCTTCTGCTCACCGAACTCGCCGTTCATGCGCAAGTGCCTGATCGCCGCCAACGAGAGCGGACTGGGGGATCGCATCGGACGGCTGCCGTCCAACCGCGGGCGCGAGGGCGATTTGCCGCGCTGGAGGAACCGCGTGGACCTTGCCACCACGGCGCTGTCATGCGGGCTGTGGTCTCTGGATCACCGTTTCTCGGACACGCCGTGGCGCCCGACGTATCCCGGGCTGGCAACCTGGTTTGCCGCCGATGCGAAGCGCTCGGCCATGCAGGACCTCGAATCGGCGCGAGCCGACGCCATCCACTGAAAGGCACGAAACGCATGAAGATCTTCGACGTCAACACCAAGCCGCCGCTGGGCGAAAACTTGAAGTTGCGCGTGTACGCCAACGGCGTGGCGGCCGGAAGCCGCAGGAAGCGCGGCTTGCCGTCGGACCCCGCCTTCGAGCAGTCCAGCATGGACCTCTTCCTGCAGCAGCACAGGGCGGCAGGCGTCGTCCACACGCTCATCCACGCTCGCGAGAAAGGGCCCGGCGCCTATCCGGCGAACCCGCACGAAGGCGTGACGAACGAGTTCGTCGCCGATCTGTGCAGCAAGTATCCGGGGGAGTTCACCGGCGTGTGCTCCGTCGATCCTGCAGGAGACAAGCTCGCGCCGGAAAAGGCCGAACGCCTGTTGCAGTCCGGCTTCACCGCCCTGGAACTGCTTCCCGGCTACATGGCCGAGGTGGCAACGGCCGACGACCGCCGCATGTTCCCGACCTATGAAGTCTGCGTGAAGCTGGGTCGCCCGGTGTTCCTGCTCAACGGCGGGAATGCAGGCCCGGACGTCGGCTACAGCGACCCGGTCCACGTCGATCGCGTGGCGGCGGCGTTCCCGCAGCTCAAGATCATCGTTTGCTACGGCGGGTGGCCGTACGTGCAGCAGTTGATGGGGCTGGTCTACCGCCGACCCAATGTCTGGGTCATGCCGGACAGCTACTTCCCATGCATGCCCGGGGAGCAGGACTACCTGGCGGCGCTGAAGACGTATGCCCGCGAGCGCTTCCTGTTCAGCTTCTACTACCCGCTCAATCCGCAGCGCGAGCATCTCGATCGCGTCTTGTCGCTCGGCCTCTCGCCCTCGGTGCTCGAGCGATACCTGTACGCGAACGCCGTCGAACTGTTTGGCATCGATCCATGAATGCGGCGGTGAGATCGATCGTCGTTGAAACGTCGGGCACTCTCGAGTCACGGGAGTTCGTCCGGCAGTTGTCGGGCCATGGCTTGCGCACGACGGTGGTGGCTGATACGCGCAGCGCCATCTCCGCCTTGAGCGCCGCAGCCAGTGATTCCAGCGCCGTCTGCTACGTGCACGCTCGTGTCGCCGAACTGGCGCCCGACGCCGGTCTCACGGTGGATCTGTTCGCCGATCTGCGAAGCCTGGCCAGCGAATTCCCGCGGCTCGTCGACACCCTGAAAGGCTTGCCGTCCCCCCATGCGGTGTTCGTGGGCTCCGATGCCGCATGGGGTCAAACGGCAAATCCAGCCCTCGCCAGCTATGCGGCGTGGACCTTCGCGCTGGCGCGGAACATGGACCTGATCGCTTCCGGGTCCGTTCTGGGCAATGCGATCGTCGGTCGTCGCCTCGACCAGCCCTGGGCGACTCGACCAAGCGCCGACCTGGTGTCGTGGCTGCTCGATCAACCGGTCGGCGGCCAGGAGTTCGACGTGAGCGCGCCCAGAACGATCGGAGTCCTGCGGTGGTAGCAAGAAGCAGCAGTCGGCCGGTGACGGTCGTGGTGGGCGCGGGATATGGCATCGGCGAGGCGGTGGCGCGAAGCCGGGCGCAGCATGGCGAGGCGGTCTTCGTCGTCGACATCCATGCGCCGACGGGCGAAGCTGTCGCAGCGTCCATCCGGTCGACGGGGCTCGATGCGACCTTCCTGCGAGCCGACGCCGGTGATCGGCAAAGTGTTCGCGCCATGATCGGATCGGTGCTGGACAGCCGCGGGCGCCTTGACTCGCTTGTCCTGCCGGCGGCGGCGCCCCCCTTCGAGCAGCGCGAGGGATTGACCCGCGAACAGGCGCTGGCGTATGAGGTCGAGCGCGCGCTGCGGACCATTTCGATCAATATCGAAGGGACGATTGAAGCGATCGAGGCGGCCAGCCCGGCCCTGAAGGAGAGTTCGAGGGGCCGGGTCGTCACCTTCGCATCCCGCGTGCTGCTCGGCGGGCTTCCGTACATCTACACGGTCTCCAAGTGTGCGGTGGCCGCCTTCACGCGCAGCTTCGCCCTGCGCCTCGCGCCCTCGGGCGTGACGGTCAACGCGGTCTGTCCGGGTTTCACCGAGACCCGTCGAACCACCGTCTTGAACCCGCACGACCTGGGGGCGATGGCGCAGAAGACGCCGCTGGGGCGCAATGCCACGCCGGCCGATCTTGCGGCAAGCGTCGACTTCCTGCTCTCGGAAGGCGCCGGGTTCATCACCGGTCAGTGCCTGTTCGTGTGCGGCGGTCGTTCGCTCGTCGGCGATGCGCATCGGATGGCCTACCCGTCGGGCGTGCGCCGCAGCGCCAACTGATGCCGCGAAGGCGATGCCATGCAAGTCATCGATGCCAACGCCAAGCCCCCGATAGCCGCGGCTTTGAGCCTCGGTCTCTATGCGCCGAACGGAGCCGTGCGCAGCCGTGCGAAGCGAGGTTTTGGAAGCGATCCCGCCTTTGAAGCGCGCTCCATCGATCTGTTCCTTGCACTTCCCGGGCCTTCCGGGCGAGGCCGACTATCTGCAGGCGCTGCGCACCTTCGACAGCGAAAGGATGCTGGGGCGATTCCTCTTTCACAACGCGGCGGAACTCTTCGGCCTTTGACAGGCCATCGCCGCATTTCACGAGCTGGAGACATCATGAACAAGCGAGAGTTTCTTGGCGCTTCTGCTGCAGCCGTCGCGCTTTCTTCGTTGAGCGGAGCGGTCTTCGCCGACGTTCGGCAAACGACCATCATCGTGCCGTACACCCCTGGGGGCCTGTCGGATGCGCTCTTGCGGGCGCTCGCGCCGATTGCCGCGAAGCACCTGGGCCGCAACATCATCATCGAAAACAAGCCCGGCAACGCCGGCCTGCTCGGCCCGACCAACATGGCCAAGACGGCCAAGGCCGACGGGTCGGTGGTTTCCTTCCTCGGCATCGGGGCGTACCGCGAGCCGTTCTTCCGCAAGGTGGACTGGGACCCGATCAAGGACTTCGACTACGTCATCGGCCTGTGGGGCTTCGTGTTTGGCATCGTCGTGCCTGTCGATTCGCCATTCAAGACGCTGCGAGACATCGTCGAGTTCGGCCGCAAGAATCCGGGTGAATTCACCTTCGGCTCATCGGGCAATCTGTCCTCGCCCCACCTCCTGATGGAGAACCTGGGAATGATGACCGGGGGCAAGTTCTTGCACGTGCCCTTCAAGGGGACGAGCGAAGCCATCCAAGCGACGATCGGCAAGCATGTGATGGCCACGATCGAGTCGCCTGCCTGGGCGCCGGCCGTCGATGGGGGCCTTCTTCGCGTTGTCGCGACCTTCACGGACAAGCGCTCGCGGTGGAACGCGCCGACCGCTCGCGAATCGGGCTACGACCTGGTGTTCACGTCGCCGGCAGGCTTGGTGGCACCCAAGGGCCTGCCGCCCCAGACGCTGAAGACACTGCACGACGCCTTCCGCGCCGCGTTGGACGATCCCGCCTTTCAGCAAACGCTGGTCAAGTACGACATGGTCTATTGGTACCAGTCCAGTGCGGACTATCTGGCGTGGGCAGAACGGACGCTTGAAAAGGAAAAGGATCTCCTGACCAAGCTGAACCTGGTCAAGACCTGATCGGCATCGCCCATCTCGATCGTCGGCTCAATCACGGAAGGAGCACCAGTGAGCTTCATGAATGGGACCGCCCTGCTTGCTGTCGGCTCCGGCCGGCAGCGCCGATCCGAACCAGCCCGCTCCAGATGAGAGTCCTGATCACCGGGTCCAGCGGGCTGCTCGGCCGGGCCGTCGCGCGGGCCGCGCCGGGTGTCGTGACGAAGATGGTCTGTGCCGACATTGCATCGCCACCGTCGGATGGCCTCGGTCCCGGCATGCAGTTCCTAAAGTTGGACATGCGTGATCGACAAGGCGTGTCCGATGCCATACGCGATGTCTCGCCGGCGGTGATCATCCACTTGGCCAGCATGCTTGCAAGCCGATGCGAGATGCAGCCCGACGCAGCAGCGGATGTCAATGTCCTGGGCACGCTCAGCTTGCTCGAATCGGCCGCAGTCAATCGGCCGCGGCGCGTGGTGATCGCCAGCAGTGGATCCGTCTACGGGCAGCAATCCGACCGCAGGGAAGGCAGCGCCATAGGGCCGCCTCTGTCCACCTACGGATTGACCAAGTTGCTTGCCGAAAAGCTGGGGGATCGCTATTCGGCAGCCTGCGGTATCGAGTGCGTCTCCCTTCGTTTTTCCCTGATCTTCTCGGCAGTCGAGGCAGAGTCCAATCAAGGCGAAGCCGCGGCCATCGGGCGCATGCGCAGGGCGATGGCCGGCCATGATGTCGAGGTGCCCGAGATGTCATCGACCACCTGGCGGCACTTTCTCCACGCGACCGATGCGGCGAACGCCGTCTGGTCCGTGGCCACCCACCCAGGTCAGCTGTCGGGCGTCTACAACGTTGCCGGTCCGGACGAGAACTTCATGCAGCTCGGTTCGGTCGCCGAGATCCTCGGCCGCATGGCGCCCGGAATGGGCGAGGTTCGCTTCACCGGACCGACGCGAAGCGGTGCACGGATGTGCATCGACAAACTCAGGACCGATGTCGGCTTCGTACCGCAGCTCACCGTCGAAGATGCCTTTCGCGAGGCACTTGGTCGCCAGGGCGGCCTTGGGTGAGGCACCAGGTCGCGAACAGGCGTAACCCCCGGCGCCCTCAATACACGCGGGACGTTCCTCTGCATCAGGGAGTACGCACGCAAGCGCGCTGCTCGTCCGGTCGAACATGGCCGGATCGTCCCGGTGTCGGGGCGCGCCGATGCGGCGCCGACGCAGGTGCTGAGCCCCGGCGCGGAGAACGCGAACCACGCCGGCACCACGACGATCGGCGGCCATGCCGGCGCCGTGGCCGACAATGCGCGCCGTCGAATCCCCCGCCCCCTGAGCCATGACCGAAGAGACCCCAGCCCCCGCCTTGCCCGACCGCCTGTCGGTGGACCCGCGCAGCCCGCACTACGTGGCCGCCGTCTGCGAACGCGAGATCGGCATCCGCCTGAACGGCCGCGAGCGCTTCGATGTCGAGGAGTACTGCCTCAGCGAAGGCTGGGTCAAGGTGCCGGCCGGCAAGACGGTGGACCGCCGCGGCCGCCCGCTGCTGATCAAGCTGAAGGGCACGGTCGAGGCCTTCTACCGCTGACAAAAGAAAACCGGCCCCGGGGTTGCCGGGGCCGGCTGCTCGCAGAGAGCGCGCGTCGCGCCTTACTGCAGTGACACCTCGACGCGGCGCGCTTCGGCGGCGTTGCCGCTGCCGGTGAGCTGCTCGGGCTTCTTCAGCTCGATCTTGTCCTCGGCGATGCCGGCGGCCTTCAGCGCATCGCGCACCGCGAAGGCGCGCTGCTTGGCCAGCTCTTCGTTCTGAGCCGGGTCGCCCGAGGCGTCGGTGAAGCCGCTGACCACGGCCTTCTTGCCGTCGGCCACGGCCTTGGCGACGTCGGCCAGCGCGGCGTTGGCACCGCCGGCCAGTTCGGCCTTGCCGCTGGCGAAGTAGAACTTCACCACGCCGTTCTCGACCACGAACGAGGCCGCGTCGGCTGCCACCGTTGCGGCCGCTGGCGCCGGCAGCGCGGCCGGAGCGGCCGCGGGTGCGGCTTCGTGCGCCGACGGCGCCGAGGTCGACGCCACCATCGGCAGCAGCGGCACGATCAGCAGCGCGACGATGTTGATGATCTTGATCAGCGGGTTGACGGCCGGGCCGGCGGTGTCCTTGTAGGGGTCGCCCACGGTGTCGCCGGTGACCGCGGCCTTGTGCGCATCGCTGCCCTTGCCGCCGTGGTGGCCGTCCTCGATGTACTTCTTGGCGTTGTCCCAGGCGCCGCCGCCGGTGCACATGCTGATGCCGACGAACAGGCCCGTGACGATGGTGCCCATCAGCAGCCCGCCCAAGGCGGCCGGGCCCAGCAGCAGGCCCACCAGGATGGGCACGACCACCGGCAGCAGCGACGGCACGATCATCTCCTTGATCGCGGCGCCGGTCAGCATGTCGACGGCGCGGCCGTACTCGGGCTTGGCCTTGCCTTCCATGATGCCCTTGATCTCGCGGAACTGGCGGCGCACTTCCTCGACGACCGAGCCCGCGGCGCGGCCCACGGCCTCCATCGCCATCGCGCCGAACAGGTAGGGGATCAGGCCGCCGATGAACAGGCCGACGATCACCTTGTGGTCGCTCAGGTCGAAGGCCAGCTTCATACCGCGCGCTTCCAGCGCGTGCGTGTAGTCGGCGAACAGCACCAGCGCGGCCAGGCCGGCGGAGCCGATCGCGTAGCCCTTGGTCACCGCCTTGGTGGTGTTGCCCACGGCGTCCAGCGGGTCGGTGATGTCGCGCACGCTGTCGGGCAGCTCGGCCATCTCGGCGATGCCGCCGGCGTTGTCGGTGATCGGGCCGTAGGCGTCCAGCGCGACCACGATGCCGGCCATGCTCAGCATCGAGGTGGCGGCGATCGCGATGCCGTACAGCCCGGCCAGCAGGTAGGCCACCCAGATCGCGATGCAGACGAAGATCACCGGCCAGGCGGTGGACTTCATCGACACGCCCAGGCCCGCGATGATGTTGGTGCCGTGGCCGGTGGTGGAGGCCTGCGCGACGTGCTGCACCGGCTTGTAGTCGGTGCCGGTGTAGTACTCGGTGATCCACACCATCGCGGCGGTCAGCACCAGGCCCACGATGCAGGCGCCGAACAGCCGCATGTGCGTGCCGTCGCCCAAGGCGTCGGCCGGCATCACCATCGTGGTGGCGAAATAGAACAGGATCAGCGAGATGACGCCGGCGACGATCAGGCCCTTGTACAGCGCCGGCATCACGTTCTTCATGCCGGGGCTGGCCTTCACGAAGCCGCAGCCGATGATGGACGCGATGATCGAGACGCCGCCCAGCACCAGCGGGTAGATCACGGCCTGCAGCGCGGCGTTCTTGAGCATCAGCGCGCCCAGCGCCATCGCGGCGATCAGCGTCACCGCGTAGGTCTCGAACAGGTCGGCGGCCATGCCGGCGCAGTCGCCCACGTTGTCGCCCACGTTGTCGGCGATCACCGCCGGGTTGCGCGGGTCGTCCTCGGGGATGCCGGCCTCGACCTTGCCCACCAGGTCGGCGCCGACGTCGGCGCCCTTGGTGAAGATGCCGCCGCCCAGCCGCGCGAAGATCGAGATCAGGCTGGAGCCGAAGGCCAGGCCCAGCAGCGGCTTGAGCGTCTCGGGATCGACGTTGACGCCGCCGCTCACGTACCAGAAGAAGATGCCCACGCCCAGCAGGCCCAGGCCCACCACCAGCATGCCGGTGATGGCGCCGCCCTTGAAGGCGACGTTCAGCGCCGGGCCGATGCCTTGCGTGGCCGCCTGCGCGGTGCGCACGTTGGCGCGCACCGAGACGTTCATGCCGATGAAGCCGCAGGCGCCAGAGAGCACCGCGCCCAGCACGAAGCCGGCGGCCGTCTTGCCCCCCAGGAAGATGAAGATCAGGATCGCCAGCACGACGCCGACGATGGCGATGGTCTTGTACTGGCGCGCCAGGTAGGCCGCCGCGCCCTGCTGCACGGCGCCTGCGATCTCCTGCATGCGGGCGTTGCCCGCGTCCTGGCTCAGGATCCAGCTTCGCTGCACGAAGCCGTAAATCACGGCCGCAAGGCCGCAGGCAAGCGCCACGTAGAGCGCCGTCATCGTTGACATGGAGGGATCTCCTTCCTCGTTCGGATCGTTGTGCTGAGCGTGTCGGCTGCGCCCGGCCGGCGCGGTGCTTCGCGGGAGGCCGGGCGACTCGGCTGCAACGCGGATGCTACAACGCCGACGCCCGTCAGGCCGCGGCAAGCCCGCTGCCTAGAATCGACAGCCCGGTCAACCGAGATGCCCCCATGAGCCTGCACAACGTGACGCCCGGAGCCAAGGCGCCCGACGAGTTCAACGTGATCATCGAGATCCCGATGAACGCCGACCCGATCAAGTACGAGGTCGACGAGGACAGCGGCGCCTTGTTCGTGGACCGCTTCATGGCCACCTCGATGCACTACCCGTGCAACTACGGCTACATCCCGCAGACGCTGGCCGACGACGGCGACCCGGTGGACGTGCTGGTGGTGACGCCAGTGCCGCTGATCCCCGGCGTGGTGGTCACCTGCCGCCCGCTGGGCGTGCTGAAGATGGAGGACGAGGCCGGCGGCGACAACAAGCTGCTGGCCGTGCCCACCGACAAGATCCTGTCGATCTACAGCCAGTGGAAGAAGGCCGAGGACCTGAACCCGCTGCGGCTGAAGACCATCCAGCACTTCTTCGAGCACTACAAGGACCTGGAGGCGGGCAAGTGGGTCAAGGTGCTGGGCTGGGAAGGGCCCGACAGCGCCAAGGCCGAGGTCAGCGGCGGCATGCGGGCCTGGACCGCCAAGCACAAGGCGCCCTGATCGTCAGCCGGCCGGCGCCTTGAACGGGCTGTGCTCGCGCAGTTCGTCGGCGTAGGCGCCCAGGCCCTCGCGCTCTTGCGCCAGCGCTTCGGCCACCGCGGTGGCGAAGCGGCGGTCGGCCACCCAGTGCGCCGAATGCGTGGCCACCGGCAGCAGGCCGCGCGCCATCTTGTGCTCGCCCTGCGCGCCGCCTTCGAAGCGCATGTAGCCGTTCTCAAGGCACCACTGCAGCGGCTGGTAGTAGCAGGCCTCGAAGTGCAGGCAGGGCACGTGGCGCACGGCGCCCCAGTAGCGGCCCCAGGCCGCGCGGCGCGGCGCGTCGATCGCGATCAGCGAGCAGGCGATGCGCTCGCCGCCCTGGTGGGCGACGAACAGCAGCCAGTGCTCGGGCATCGCGGCCGCCATGCGGCGGAAGAAGTCGCGCGTGAGGTAGGGCGCCGAGCCGTGCGCGCGGTAGGTCAGCGTGTAGCAGCGGTGGAAGAAGGACCACAGCGCGTCGTCGATCTGCGCGCCGGCGTGCACCGTGAAGTGCACGCCGGCGTCGGCAACGCGGCGGCGCTCCTGCTGGATCTTCTTGCGCTTGTCGCGTTGCAGCCGCTGCAGCAGCGCGGCGAAGTCGGGCGTCGGGTCGGCCTCGTCCTGCTGCCAGTGGAACTGCAGCCCATCGCGGATCATCCAGCCCGCGGCCTCGAAGGCTTGGCGGTCGGCGGCGTCGACGAAGAGCACGTGCGCGGTCGACAGATCGGTCTCGCGCGCCAGCGCCTCGATGGCGCGCACCAGACGCAGCCGCCAGGCGTCGTCGACGGCCAGCAGCCGGCTGCCGGGCACCGGCGTGAACGGCACCGCGCCCAGCGCCTTGGGGTAGTAGGCCAGGCCGTGGCGGCGGTAGGCGTCGGCCCAGGTCCAGTCGAACACGTATTCGCCGTACGAATGATCCTTCAGGTACAGCGCGCAGGCCGCCTGCAGCCGCGGCCCCTGCCGCAACGCCAGCCAGCGCGGGTGCCAGCCGGTGGCGGGCACGGCCGAGCCTGAGGCCTCCAGCGCCCCCAGGTAGGCGTGGCGCATGAAGGGCGTGGGCCGGGCCTGGCGCGCGAGCAGCGCATCCCAGTCGGTGGCGTCCAGCTCGGCGGCGGAGGCATGGACCTGGATGCGATACTCGGATGTCGACGTGTGAGGCACGGTTATCAGGGTCTGGCGTGATGAAGGTCGTCTTGGCACAGTTCAACGCCACCGTGGGGGATCTCACCGGCAATGCGAGTCGCATCGCGCAGGTGGCGCGCCAGGCCTACGCCGCCGGCGCGCGCCTGGTGGTGGCGCCGGAGCTGGCGCTGTGCGGCTATCCGCCCGAAGACCTGCTGCTGCGTCCGGCCTTCATGCAGGCCTGCCGCGAGGCGCTGCAGGGCTTGGCGCTCGAACTGGCGGACTGCGTGGGCTTGCATGTGGTGGTGGGCCACCCGCACCAGTTGGGCGAGCTGGGGGATCTTAGGTCCAAGTCCCACCTAGTGCAGATGCGGCTCAACGCCGCCTCGGTGCTGCAGGGCGGGCGCGTGCTGGCCACCTACTGCAAGCGCGAGCTGCCCAACTACCAGGTGTTCGACGAGCGGCGCTACTTCGCTTCGGGCCGCGACCTCGGCCTGGGTCCGGTGGTGTTCGAGGTCGACGGCCTGCGCGTGGGCCTGCTGATCTGCGAGGACGCCTGGTTCGACGAGCCGGCCGAGGCCGCGCGCGCCGCCGGCGCGCAAGTGCTGTGCGTGGTCAACGCCTCGCCCTTCCACACCGACAAGGCCGGCGAGCGCGAGGCGCGCATGGCCGCGCGCGCGCGCGCCACCGGCTTGCCGCTGCTGTACGCGCACCTGGTGGGCGGGCAGGACGAGGTGGTGTTCGACGGCGCCTCGTTCGCGGTCGACGCGACGGGGCAAGTGACGGCGCGCGCAGCCTCGTTCGCCGAGGAGGCGCTGGAGCTGCAGATCGGCGCCGACCGCGCGCCGCGCGGCCGCATCGAGCCGGTGCCGGCGATGGAGCAGCAGGTGTGGCAGGCGCTGGTCACCGGCGTGCGCGACTACGTCGGCAAGAACGGTTTCCCGGGCGCGATCATCGGCCTGTCCGGCGGCATCGACTCGGCGCTGGTGCTGGCGGTGGCCGTGGACGCGCTGGGCCCGGAGCGCGTGCGCACGGTGATGATGCCCTCGCCCTACACCGCCGACATCTCGTGGCTGGACGCGCGCGACATGGCCGCGCGCCTGGGCGTGCGCTACGACGAGCTGGCGATCGCGCCGATGTTCGACGCCTTCCGCGCGACGCTGGCGCCGCAGTTCAACGGACTGCCCGAGGACGCGACCGAAGAGAACCTGCAGGCGCGCATCCGCGGCACGCTGCTGATGGCGCTGTCCAACAAGAGCGGCTGGATCGTGCTGACCACCGGCAACAAGAGCGAGATGGCCACCGGCTACTGCACGCTGTACGGCGACATGGCGGGCGGCTTCGCGGTCATCAAGGACCTGGCCAAGACGCTGGTCTACCGCCTGGCCGCGTGGAAGAACGGGCAGCCCACGCGCCGCGCCGACGGCACGGTCGGGCCGGTGATCCCCGAGCGCATCATCACGCGGCCGCCCTCGGCCGAACTGCGCCCCGACCAGACCGACCAGGACAGCCTGCCGCCCTACGAGGTGCTGGACGGCATCCTGGCGCGCTACATGGAAGACGACCAGGGCATCGAGGAGATCGTGGCCGCCGGCTACGCGCGCGCCGACGTCGAAAAAGTGACGCGCCTGATCAAGCTCAACGAGTACAAGCGCCGCCAGGCGCCGGTGGGCATCCGCATCACGCACCGGGCCTTCGGGCGCGACTGGCGCTATCCCATCACGTCGAAGTTCCGTGCTTAAATCGAGTCAGTCAAACCCCTCGCCCATGGAGCCGCGATGAAACAGATCACCGCCATCATCAAGCCGTTCAAGCTCGAAGAGGTGCGCGAAGCGCTGGGCGACGTGGGCGTGTCGGGCCTGACCGTGACCGAGGTCAAGGGCTTCGGCCGCCAGAAGGGCCACACCGAGCTGTACCGCGGCGCCGAGTACGTGGTCGACTTCCTGCCCAAGGTGAAGATCGAGGTGGTGGTGAAGGACGGCGACGTCGACCGCTGCATCGACGCCATCGTCAAGGCCGCCAAGACCGGCAAGATCGGCGACGGCAAGATCTTCGTGACGCCGGTCGACCAGGTGGTACGCATCCGCACCGGCGAGACCGACGAGGCCGCCGTCTGATTGGATTTCAGGTCCGCGCGAGGTCGGCCGGTGCGCTGGGGCGCGCGGGCAGCGCGGCCGCCAGCCGGTCCAGCAAGGCCTGCGGCTCGCGCTCGACGATCAGCAGCGCGGCCTGCGCCTCGGTGACGAAGCGGCCGGCGACGCTGTCTTCGATGAAGGCCAGCAGCCGGTCGTAGTAGCCTTCGGTGTCGAGCAGCGCGATCGGGCAGGCGTGGTAGCCGAGCTGGCGCCAGGTCCAGACCTCGAACAGCTCCTCCAGCGTGCCCAGTCCGCCGGGCAGCGCGACGAAGGCGTCGGCGCGCTCGGCCATCTGCTGCTTGCGCACGTGCATGCTGGGCACGACCAGCAGCTCGTCCAGGCCGTGGTGGCCCACCTCGCGCTGCATCAGCGACTCCGGGATGACGCCGGTGACGTGCGCGCCGCCGGCCTTGGCCGCGTCGGCCACGGTGCCCATCAGCCCCACCTTGCCGCCGCCGTAGACGAGGTTCCAGCCGCGCTCGGCCAGCCCGCGGCCCAGCGCCTGCGCGGCCTCGGCGTAGGCCGGCTTCGCGCCGGGGCGCGAGCCGCAGAACACGCACAGCGTGATGGCCTCGGGCGTCATGCGGGCTTCACCCGGCCAGGCGCTGCCACAGCGCCGCGGCCCAGATGCCGCCGCACAGCAGCAGCGCCAGCATCACCGCGGCGCTGCCGTAGTCCTTGGCGCGCTTGGAAAGCTCGTGCGCATCCAGCGACACGCGGTCGATCGCCGCTTCGATGCCGGAGTTGAGCAACTCGACGATCAGCACCAGCAGCACGCTGCCGGCCAGCAGGCTGCGTTCGACCCAGCCCGTGCCCAGCCACAGCGCCAGCGGCAGCATCAGCGCGGTCAGCACCAGCTCCTGGCGGAAGGCGCTTTCGTGCCGCCAGGCCGCCGCCAGGCCCGCGGCCGAGTGGCGCGCGGCGAACAGCACACGCGGCACGCCGGTGCGCCTCTTGTGCGGGTTGTGCATGCGCGCGGATTCTGCCAAAGGGCGCTGACGCTCTAAGCGGCTGCGCGCGCCGGCAGCGTGGCATCGACCAGGCGCGTGCGGCACAGCGCGTCGTGCAGGAACTGCCGGTCGGGGTGCAGCCGGCTCAAGCCCGCGTAGACCAGCCAGCCGGCCAGCGCGATGGCGGCGATCGAGCGGCCGTCGTGCAGCCCGGCCAGCCACACCGCCAGCAGGCCGGGCAGGAACCACAGCCAGCTCAGCAGGTAGCGCAGCAGCGCGCGCGCCTGCGACAGCGGCCGCCCGTCGACCGTGAGCAGCCGCACGCGCCAGGTCTTCATCGCGACCGTCTGGCCGCCGTGGCTCCAGAACCAGACGAAGTAGACCGCCAGCACCACGAACAGGAAGAGCTGCAGCCCCGTCTTGCCCTGCAGCGCGTGGCGCTGCTGCGTGAGGCTGGAGTACAGCCAGCCGGCCACCATCAGCACGCCGAACAGCAGCACGCCTTCATAGGCCATCGCGGCCAGGCGGCGGGCCAGCCCCGGCGTCGCGGGCTGCAAAGGCGCCGCGGGCGTCACAGGCCGGGTTCTGAAGCCGCGGCCGACGCCGGCGCGTGGGCGGCCGCCGGAGCCGATGCAGCGGCCCGTGCGGCAGAGGCGGCGGCGGTCGCAGCCGTGGCCGTGGCCGGCAGCGGCACCAGCGTGGCCGCCCCTTGCGGCCCGCGGCTGGGCAGCAGCGTGGACGGGTTGACGAAGCCTTCGGTGGCCGCGATCTTGGGCAGCCCCGGCTGATGGTGCGCCGGCGGCGTGGGCGAGGACTTGGTGACCAGCGTCGTCGACGCGCCGGGCTTGGCCTGCAGCACCGTGGGCGTGACCGGCCGCACCGTCATCTGCGCCTGGGCGACCGGCGCCACTCGCCGGCCGGCGCTGCCGCTGGCGGACCCATCGGCCGGCCGCGGCGCCACCGTCGCCGGCCTGGCCCGCTGCGCCAGCTCGCGCTTCTTGTCCGGCGGCAGCGCCTTGTAGGCCTCCCACATCGCCCGGCGGTCGTCGGTGCGCAGGCCGCGCAGCTCCTGGAAGTTCTGGCGGGCGCGGCCGCGCTCGCCAGGCGTCAGCGCGGCCCATTCGGCCATGCGCGTCTGCGTCCGCTGGCGCTCGGCCGGCGTCATCGTGCCGAAGCGCTGGGCCACCGCCAGCCACTTGGTCTTGCGGTTGGCGTCGATGCCGGCCCAGTGATCCTTCAGCGGTGCCAGCGCCGCCTGCTGAGCCGGCTTCAACTCGTTCCAGGCCGGGCCGCCGGCGCTCGCCGGGGCCGCGGCTTGCGCCTTCGGGGAGGCCGGCGCCAACTGGGCCGCCAGGGGTGCGGCCAGCCCCAGGGACAGCAGCAGCGCGGCGGCCAGCGTCCGACTCACGGCGGCGGAGCCTTCAGGTATTCGCGGAAGCCCGGGTCGGTCCAGGCGGCGGGGGGCAGGTCGTCGGCCAGCAGCACGGCGTCGATCTCGGCTGCCGCCAGCACCTGCTGGCGGTCGTTCCACTGCTGGATCAGCACCAGGCCGGCGATCAGCGCGGCCAGCGGCACCCAGGCGGCCAGGCCCAGCCAGAAGCGGCCGCCGCCACTGCCGAGGCCCAGGCTGCCGCGGCCGGTCGTCAGCGCGGCCGGGCCGGCGGCCGGCACGCTGGCCGCGGCGCGTGATTGCCGCGCGTGCCGCGCCCGCGCGACGGCTTGCTCGCGGCTGATGCGCAAGCGCTCGGAGATGTCGTGCGGCACCGCGACGGCGCGTTCGTTCAGGCTGACCGCCAGGCGCGCCGCCAGGCGGGCCTCCAGGGCCTCCAGCCCAGTGCTGTTGAGTGGTTGGTGATGGCTCATGGCGAGATTCCCTTGGCTCGAAGCGCCTTGGCCAAAGCGTGAACGGCCCGGGAGCAGTGCGTCTTCACGCTTCCTTCCGAGCATCCCATGACTTCGGCCGTCTCGGCCACATCGAATTCTTCCCAGTAACGTAGCAGGAAGGCCTCCCGTTGACGAGCGGGCAGCTCGGCGATCTCCGATTCGATCAGAAGCAGGATCTGTTCCCGCGACACCGCGTCGGCCGCGCTCTCGGCGCCCAGGCTGCCTTCGACGGACTGCAGCGCTTCGAGCAGGTCGAACTCGTCGTCCTCGCCGTTGCCCTCGAAGTCCGACAGGTTCTGCACCACGGCGTTGCGCACCTTCTGGCGGCGGAACCAGTCCATCGTGGCGTTGGACAGGATGCGCTGGAACAGCAGCGGCCATTCGGCGCTCGGCCGGTCGGCGTACTTCTCGGCCAGCCGGATCATCGAATCCTGCAGGATGTCCAGCGCTGCCTCGTCGTCGCGCACGGCGTAGACCGTGCGTTTGAAGGCGCGTTTCTCGACGCTCTTGAGGAAGTCGGACAGTTCTTTGTCGGTGGACACGGATGCTTTGCCGGGCGTCTTGGCAACCGGCTCGAACCGGCGCGGATTATCAACGAGCGCTGCCGGCGTCTTTACACGCTGTCAGGACCGCCGCGGCCCGATGCCATAATGCTGCTTCGCACAACGCTCTTTTGGGTCCGATTCCGGCCGTCCGACCCGGACGGCGGCGATTTGGCCGCGCGCAGCACCGAAGCCGTTTCACGAGAACGCGACGGAGGTGCACCGATGGTTTTTCGTCAGAGAAATTCACAGAGGTTTTTCATGGATATATCTGCCGCGGAAGTCAAGCGTGCCGCATCGGCACAACCGAATTCTTCCTCCACCGCCGAGCCCAACGGGTCGGAAATCCTGGTCCGCTGCCTGCAGGCCGAAGGGGTCAAGTACCTCTGGGGCTATCCCGGCGGCGCGGTCCTCTACATCTACGACGCGCTGTACAAGCAGGACAGCATCCAGCACGTGCTGGTGCGCCACGAGCAGGCGGCCGTGCACGCGGCCGACGGCTACGCCCGCGCCACCGGCGACGTCGGCGTCGCGCTGGTCACCTCGGGCCCCGGCGTCACCAACGCGGTGACCGGCATCGCGACGGCCTACATGGACTCGATCCCGATGGTGATCATCTCCGGCCAGGTGCCGACGCCGGCGATCGGGCTGGACGCCTTCCAGGAGTGCGACACCGTGGGCATCACGCGGCCCGTGGTCAAGCACAACTTCCTGGTCAAGGACGTGCGCGACCTAGCGCTGACGCTGAAGAAGGCCTTCCACATCGCGCGCACCGGCCGCCCGGGGCCGGTGGTGGTGGACATTCCCAAGGACGTGTCGCTGAAGACCGCGCCCTTCCACTACCCCGAGACGGTGGAGATGCGCTCGTACAACCCGGTGCGCAAGGGCCACGGCGGGCAGATCCGCAAGGCGGTGCAGCTGCTGCTGCAGGCCAAGCGGCCGTACATCTACACCGGCGGCGGCGTTATCCTGGGCAACGCGGCGGCCGAACTGCGCGAGCTGGTCGAGCTGCTGGGCTTCCCGTGCACGCAGACGCTGATGGGCCTGGGCGCGATCGCCGCCAGCGACCCGCGCTTCCTGGGCATGCTGGGCATGCACGGCACCTACGAGGCCAACATGACCATGCAGCACTGCGACGTGCTGCTGGCCGTGGGCGCGCGCTTCGACGACCGCGTGATCGGCAACCCGCGCCACTTCGCGTCGGTGGAGCGCAAGATCATCCATGTCGACATCGACCCCTCGTCGATCTCCAAGCGCGTGAAGGTCGACATTCCCATCGTCGGCGACGTCAAGGACGTGCTGCAGGAGCTGATCCACCAGATCCGCGAGGCGCAGGCGCGCCCGGACGCCGCGGCGCTGTCGGCCTGGTGGAGCCAGGTCAACGAATGGCGCAAGCGCGACTGCCTGGCCTACCGCAACAGCACCGACGTGATCAAGCCGCAGGCGGTGATCGAGAAGCTGTGGCAGCTGACCAAGGACCGCGACGCCTACATCACCTCCGACGTCGGCCAGCATCAGATGTGGGCGGCGCAGTTCTACCGCTTCGAGCAGCCGCGGCGCTGGATCAACTCCGGCGGCCTGGGCACGATGGGCGTTGGCCTGCCGTACGCGATGGGCATCAAGCTGGCCAAGCCCGACGCGGACGTGTTCTGCATCACCGGCGAGGGCAGCATCCAGA
This sequence comes from Rubrivivax sp., assembly GCA_047602205.1. Taxonomy (GTDB): domain Bacteria; phylum Pseudomonadota; class Gammaproteobacteria; order Burkholderiales; family Burkholderiaceae_C; genus Rubrivivax. Next base: position 5,371,861 of record JASGHX010000001.1, read on the forward strand.
TGTGCATCCAGGAGCTGTCCACCTGCAAGCAGTACGACACGCCGGTGAAGGTGATCTCGCTGAACAACCGCTACCTGGGCATGGTGCGGCAGTGGCAGCAGCTCGACTACGGCGGCCGCTACTCGCACAGTTACATGGACGCGCTGCCCGACTTCGTCAAGTTGGCCGAGGCCTACGGCCACGTGGGCCTGCTGGTGGAGAAGCCGGCCGACGTGGAAGGCGCGCTGCGCGAGGCCATCGGACTGAAGGACCGCACGGTCTTCCTCGACGTCCGCACCGACCCGACCGAGAACGTCTGGCCGATGGTGCAGGCGGGCAAGGGCATCTCCGAGATGCTGCTGGGCTCCGAAGACCTGTAGCCTTTTTCAATCCTCACGCCGCGTGGCCAAGGGCCCGGGGTTACCGCCCCGGCGCCTGAAGAGCGCGTCGGCTGGAAGCGAGCTTGTCATGAAACACATCATTGCGGTGCTGCTCGAGAACGAGCCCGGCGCCCTGTCGCGCGTGGTGGCGCTGTTCTCCGCCCGCGGCTACAACATCGAGAGCCTGACCGTCGCGCCCACCGAGGACGCCTCGCTGTCGCGCATGACCATCGTCACCACCGGCTCCGACGAGGTGATCGAGCAGATCACCAAGCACCTGAACCGGCTGATCGAAGTCGTCAAGGTCGTCGACCTGACCGAAGGCAGCTACACCGAGCGCGAGCTGATGCTGGTGAAGGTGCGTGCCGTCGGCAAGGAGCGCGAGGAGATGAAGCGCATGGCCGACATCTTCCGTGGCCGCATCATCGACGTGACCGAAAAGAGCTACACCATCGAGCTGACCGGCGATTCGGCCAAGCTCGATGCCTTCCTGGTGGCCATCGACCGCACGGCCATCCTCGAAACCGTCCGCACGGGAACGAGCGGGATCGGTCGCGGCGAGCGCATCCTCAGGGTGTAGAACACGAGAGCGGGCCTTCGCAGGCCCTTAACGATTTTTCTGGAGAAGACCATGAAGGTTTACTACGACAAAGACGCCGATCTCAGCCTCATCAAGGGCAAGAACGTCACTATCATCGGCTACGGCTCGCAAGGCCACGCGCATGCGCAGAACCTCAACGACAGCGGCTGCAAGGTCACCGTGGGCCTGCGCCGCGGCGGCGCCTCGTGGGCCAAGGTCGAGAAGGCCGGCCTCAAGGTGGCCGAGGTGGCCGAGGCGGTGAAGGCCGCCGACGTTGTGATGATCCTGCTGCCCGACGAGCAGATCGGCACCGTCTACAAGAACGACGTCGAGCCCCACATCAAGAAGGGCGCGTCGCTCGCCTTCGCGCACGGCTTCAACGTGCACTACGGGCAGGTCGTGCCGCGCGAGGACCTCGACGTCTGGATGGTCGCGCCCAAGGCCCCGGGCCACACGGTGCGCAACACCTACACCCAAGGCGGCGGCGTACCGCACCTGATCGCCGTGCACGCCGACAAGAGCGGCAAGGCGCGCGACCTCGCGCTGAGCTACGCGGCGGCCAACGGCGGCGGCAAGGCCGGCATCATCGAGACCAACTTCCGCGAAGAGACCGAGACCGACCTGTTCGGCGAGCAGGCGGTGCTGTGCGGCGGCACGGTGGAGCTGATCAAGGCCGGCTACGAGACGCTGGTGGAAGCCGGCTACGCGCCCGAGATGGCCTACTTCGAGTGCCTGCACGAACTGAAGCTGATCGTCGACCTCATCTACGAGGGCGGCATCGCCAACATGAACTACTCGATCAGCAACAACGCCGAGTACGGCGAGTACGTGTCGGGTCCCAAGGTCATCACCGCCGAGACCAAGGCCGCGATGAAGAAGATGCTGGCCGACATCCAGAGCGGCGAGTACGCCAAGAGCTTCATCCTGGAAAACCGCGCCGGCGCGCCCACGCTGCTGTCGCGCCGCCGCCTGATGGCCGAGCACAGCATCGAAGTCGTCGGCGAGAAGCTGCGCGCGATGATGCCCTGGATCAAGGCCAACAAGCTGGTCGACAAGTCGCGCAACTGAGGGCGCTGCGGGTGGGGCGGCCCAGCGCTCACACGACGCGCCCGAACCACCACACCGACAGCGAGGCCCCGGCCACGATCAGGATCGCCGCGACGCCCGCCAGCAAGGCGGTCAGCTCGGTTTCGCGCGTCTGGACCTGCACGCGCGAGCCGAGCTGCTGGTAGACGCCGCGCAGGGCCTCGGCGCTGCCGGCATGGTGATACTCGCCGCCGGTCATGCGCGCCACTTCGCGCAGCGTCGGCTCGTCCAGTTGCAGGTAGATGGCCATGCCCTGACCCTCGGCATCATGGCCGTCCGCAGTGCCCAGGCCCACGACGTGGATGCGCACACCCCGGTCGGCCACCATCTTCGCGGCTTCCAGCGTGTCGACCCCGGTGGTGCGCCGACCGTCGGTCAGCAGGATGATCACGGCCGCGTCGTAGGACCCCGGCGCCACCGGCGTGAACGGCTGCGGCGGCGGCTTCCGGCTTTCATCCAGGCTGCGCCCCTGGCGCCGCGGGCCGAAGTTCATTTCGGCCAGGTCGATGCCGTGCTCCGGAAACAGCTCCGCCAGGCACAGCACGATCGCGCTGCCCACGGCGGTGTGCGTCTGCATCTGGATGGCGTCGATGGCGCGGACCAGCGAAGGACGGTCGGTCGTCGCCTGCTGCGCCACCTGGGCGCTGCCGGCAAAGGTGACCAGGCCCACTTCGACGTGGCGGGGCAGCTCTTGCAGGAAGGTCTTGGCCGCTTCCTGCGCGGCGACCATGCGCGTCGGCTTCACGTCCTGCACGCGCATGCTCAGCGACACGTCCATCGCCAGCATGACCGTGGACCGGGCCCCTGGCAGCGTCACCCGCGCGCTCGGGCGCGCCAGGCCCAGCAGCAGCGCGCACAGCGCCAGCCAGAACAGCGCCGGCGGCAGGTGCCTGCGCCAGGAAGGGCCAGCCGCCCGGCGCGCGACGCCCAGGCTGCTCAGCCGCAGCGTCGTCTTGCGCGGCCGGCGCAACAGCCACAGGTACAGCGCCGGCAGCAGCGGCAGCGCCAGCAGCAACCACAGGTTCTGGGGCCAGAGGAAGCTCACAGGGAGGCATTGAACACCGATTCCGGCTCCGCCGCTGCTCACCGAGCTGACAAGCCTGGGAGGGCGGCTGGATGCCGGATGCGGCGGCCCCTTGGCGCGGCATTGCACACGAATTCCGCGCCTGCGTGCTAGCCTCGTTCTGCGACCGGCCGCTGCCGCGCCGAAAGCCCGAGGAGATGTCCGCACCGCCTGCCCATGCAACCGACCCGCGCGGCGAGGTGGCGACGTTGCTTGCGGCCTGCGAGGCGGCGCGCGATGCGGCCGACTACATGGCCGGCGAGCGGCATGCGCGCGCGGCGCAGGCGCTCGCGCAGGCCTGCGGCGACCGCGCCGGCGCTGCCCGCGCGGCCATGCTGCTGGTGCTGCACCTGTTTCGCCAGGGGCGCCCGGACGACACCGTGCAACTGGGGCGCGCCGCGCTGTCGGAGGTGGATGGGGCCGGACGGCCTGAATGGGGGGTCGAGCTGCGCAACACGCTGACGCAGGCCTGCAACGAGACCGGGCTGACCAGCGAAGCCCTGGCCCATGCGCTGGATGCGCTGCAGCGCGCGCGCGGGATCGGCTCCGCGCCGCTGCTGTCCTGGAGCCTGAACCGGCTCGGCGGCACCTACGAGGCGATCGGCCGGTTCGATCATGCGCTGGAATGCCTTCAGGAAGCCGCCGAGGTCGCGCAGGAATGCGGCCAGATCGAGGCGCGTTTCGCCGCCCACGTGAACATGGCGGCGGCGCTGATGGAGCGCATCCGCCGCGGCGGGCGCGACGGCGACGACGCCGCCCGGGTGCGCGACGCCCGGCGTGCGCTGCAGGCGGTGGCGCGCGCCATCGAGCTGTGCGGCGGGCATCCGCACCAGCGAATGTACTGCTACGGCATCGAATGCTCGGCGCTGCTGGCCGCCGGCGAGCTGGACGCGATGCACGGGCGCGGTCCAGCGCTATCGCGCCCTGGCGCAGCAAAACGGCATGCACGCCTTCGCGCAGATGGCGCTGCTGTACGAAGCCGACTGGCTGATCGCCACCGGTGCCCTGGACGAGGCCTGCAGGGTGCTCGACGGGCAGCTCGACGAAGCCGGCATGCGGGGTCATTCGAACCTGCTGCGCTGGCTGTTCGACATGCGCCACCGCGCGCACAAGGCGCGTGGCGCCGCCGGGCCGGCGCTGGCCGCCGTCGAGGCGCTGCTGGCGCTGGAGCGGCGCGAGGCGCGCGAGCGCCAGGACATGCACAACCGCGCCCTGCTGCGCGAACTCGAGGTGCAGAACGCGCGCCACGAGGCGCAGCGGCTGCGCCAGCGTGCCGGCGAACTGGAGGCGCGCGCGGCGGCAGCGGCCAAGGCGGCGCTGGAGGATCCGCTCACGGGGCTGGCGAACCGGCGAGCGCTCGACCTGCGGCTGGCCGAGTGGCTCGCGTTGCGGGACGGCGCGCCCGGCGTCCTGCACGCGGCGATGATCGACATCGACCACTTCAAGGCCATCAATGATGGCCACGGCCATGCCGCCGGCGACGGCGTGCTGCGCGAGCTGGCCCGCCTGCTGCGCGAGGGCACGCGCGCCGGCGACCTGGTGGCGCGTTGCGGCGGCGAGGAATTCGTGCTGCTGCTGGCCGGCGGCGAGGCCGCGGCGGCCGAGGTCTGCGAACGGCTGCGCCTGCGCGTGGAGCACCACGACTGGGCTGCGGCCGTGCCCGGGCTGAAGGTCACGGTCAGCATCGGGCTGGCCCGGGCCGGTTCGGCCGACGTTGCCGAGGCACTGCTCGCGCGGGCCGACGGCGCGCTCTACGCCGCCAAGCGGGGCGGGCGCAACCGCCTGGTGGAGGCTTGAACCAGCCGCTGCGCTATCCTCCGCCGCCATGAATGAGCAGACCCGGGCGCCGGCCGAAGAGCCGTCCGACGCCGTCCCGCGGCCGCGCCGCAAGGGCATCTACGTGCTGCCCAACGCGATCACGCTGGCGGCGCTGTTCTCGGGCTTCTACGGCATCGTGATGGCGATGAACGGCCGCTTCGAGGCGGCGTGCATCGCGATCTTCGTCGCCGCGGTGCTGGACAGCCTGGACGGCCGCGTCGCGCGCATGACCAACGCGCAAAGCGCCTTCGGCGAGCAGATGGACAGCCTGTCGGACATGGTGTCGTTCGGCGCCGCGCCGGCGCTGATCGTCTACATCTGGGCGCTCAAGGACATGGGCAAGGCCGGCTGGATCCCGGCCTTCGTCTACATCGCCGGCGCTGCGCTGCGGCTGGCGCGCTTCAACGTCAACATCGGCGTCGTCGACAAGCGCTTCTTCCAGGGCCTGCCCAGCCCCGCCGCGGCGGCGCTGGTGATCGGCCTCGTGTGGGTGATGGACGACGCCGGCTTCCGGCCCGCGTCGCAGATCCCCTGGCTGACCTGGGTAGCCTTCGGCGTCACGCTGTACGCGGGGCTGTCGATGGTGACCAACGCGCCGTTCTACAGCTTCAAGGTGGTGGGCGGCCGGCGCAGCGTGCCCTTCGTCGTGCTGGTGGGCATCGCGCTGGCGATCGCGCTGATCGCGCTGGACACGCCGCGCGCGCTGTTCGGCATCTTCTGCCTGTACGGGCTGTCGGGCTACGTGGTCTACGGCTGGCGCAAGATGAAGGGCAAGCCGGTCAGCGTGATCGCGACCTCGATCGACGAGCCCGAGGAAAAAGGGCTGCACCAATGATCGCGATGGCTGCCGTGATCGCCGGGCCGCGTGCTATATTGCGCGCCATGTCGTCGATCGCCCGCCTTCTGGCCCTAGCGCTGCTACCGCTCTCGCGGGTGCGCTGATCGACGTTCGTCCATTTCATTTTCCCGATCAACGGCCCGCCAGCGTCACGCAGCGGGCCGTTTTTCTTTTGCGATCGAGCTGCGTGCCGCCAGACACCTCCAAGGAGATTTTCCGATGCCGATGTTGAGCAACCCCGCCGCCAAGTACCGCAGCTTCAAGCCGGTGGGCCTGAAGGACCGCCGCTGGCCCGACGCGGTGCTGAGCAAGCCGCCCGTGTGGTGCAGCGTCGACCTGCGCGACGGCAACCAGGCGCTGATCGAGCCGATGGACCCGGCGCGCAAGCTGCGCTTCTTCGAGACGCTGGTGAAGATCGGCTTCAAGGAGATCGAGGTCGGCTTCCCGTCGGCGTCGCAGGCCGACTTCGACTTCGTGCGGCTGCTGATCGAGGAGCAGCGCATCCCCGACGACGTGACGATCCAGGTGCTGACGCAGGCGCGCGACCATCTCATCGAGCGCACCTTCGAGGCGCTGCAGGGCGCGCCGCGCGCCATCGTCCATCTGTACAACGCCACCGCGCCGGTGATGCGCAACGTCGTGCTGGGGCTGGACGAGGACGGCATCGTCGAGCTGGCCGTCACGCACGCGACGATGCTGCGCGACCTGGCCACCCGGCAGCCCGGCACGCAGTGGACCTTCCAGTATTCGCCGGAGATGTTCTCGGGCACGGAACTCGCCTTCAGCAAGCGCGTGGTCGACGCCGTCACCGCGGTGTGGCAGCCGACACCGCAAGCCAAGTGCATCATCAACCTGCCGTCGACGGTGGAGCATTCCACGCCCAACATCTTCGCCGACATGATCGAGTGGATGCACCGCAACCTGCAGCGGCGCGACGGCATCGTGCTCTCGGTGCATCCGCATAACGACCGGGGCACGGGCACTGCGGCCGGCGAGTTCGCGCTGATGGCCGGCTGCGACCGCGTCGAAGGCTGTTTGTTCGGCAACGGCGAGCGCACCGGCAACGTCGACCTCGTCAACATCGCGCTCAACCTCTACACGCAAGGCGTGGCGCCGGGCCTGGACTTCTCCGACATCGACGAGATCCGCCGCTGCGTGGAGCACTGCAACCAGCTGCCGGTGCACCCGCGGCATCCGTACGTCGGCGACCTCGTCTACACCTCGTTCTCCGGCTCGCACCAGGACGCGATCAAGAAGGCCTTCGCCGCGCGGCGCGACGGCGACGTCTGGGACATGCCCTACCTGCCGATCGACCCCAAGGACCTGGGCCGCAGCTACGACGCGGTGATCCGCGTCAACAGCCAGAGCGGCAAGGGCGGCATCTCGTACCTGCTGGAGACCGAGTACGGGCTGGAGCTGCCGCGCCGGCTGCAGATCGAGTTCAGCGCCGCGGTGCAGCAGGTGATGGACGTGCAGGGCCGCGAGCTGAGCGCCGGCGACCTGTGGGCGATCTTCGAGCAGGAATACGACATCGCCCAGGCGCCGGTGATCGACCACCAGGTGCTGACCGAGCAGGACGACGGCCGGCTGCAGCTGCGCGCCACGGTGCACGTGGGCGGCCGCGCGCTGCCGCTGGCGGGCGAGGGCAACGGTCCGGTGGACGCCTTCGTCGCCGCGCTGTCGGCGGCCGCCGGCGTGCCGGTGCGCGTGCTGGACTACCACGAGCACGCGATCGGCTCGGGCGCGCAGGCGCGCGCCGCGGCCTACCTGGAGATGCGCGTCGGCGAGCAGCGCACGCTGTTCGGCGTGGGCATCGACGCCAACATCGTCACCGCGTCGATGAAGGCAGCCTTGTCGGCGCTGCGCCGCGCCGGCGTGACGCTGGGCGCCGCCAGCACCGCCGCCGTGGCCTGATCGACGAGGAGCCGTTCATGAGCGACAAGCTGATCATCTTCGACACCACCTTGCGCGACGGCGAGCAGTCGCCCGGCGCGTCGATGACGCGCGAGGAGAAGCTGCGCATCGCGCGCCAGCTCGAGCGGCTGCGCGTGGACGTCATCGAGGCCGGCTTCGCCGCGTCGAGCAACGGCGACTTCGCGGCGGTGAAGTCGATCGCCGATCACGTCAAGGAGTCCACCGTCTGCTCGCTGGCGCGCGCCAACGACCGCGACATCGCGCGCGCCGCCGAGGCGCTGCAGGGCGCCGCCCGGGCGCGCATCCACACCTTCATCGCGACCAGCGCGCTGCACATGGAAAAGAAGCTGCGCATGACGCCCGACCAGGTGCTGGAGCAGGCCAAGCAGGCGGTGCGCTTCGCGCGCAACTTGTGTGCCGACGTGGAGTTCTCGCCCGAGGACGGCTACCGCTCCGACCCCGACTTCCTGTGCCGCGTGCTGGAGACCGTGATCGCCGAAGGCGCGACGACGATCAACGTGCCCGACACCGTGGGCTACGCGGTGCCGGAGCTGTACGGCGAGTTCATCCGCAGCTTGCGCGAGCGCATCCCCAACAGCGGCAAGGCCGTGTGGAGCGTGCACTGCCACAACGACCTGGGCATGGCGGTGGCCAACTCGCTGGCCGGCGTCAAGATCGGCGGCGCGCGCCAGGTCGAGTGCACGATCAACGGCCTGGGCGAGCGCGCCGGCAACACCAGCCTGGAAGAGGTGGTGATGGCGGTGAAGACGCGGCGCGACCACTTCGGGCTGGAGGTCGGCATCGACACCACGCAGATCGTGCCGGCCAGCCGCATGGTGAGCCAGACCACCGGCTTCGTCGTGCAGCCCAACAAGGCGGTGGTGGGCGCCAACGCCTTCGCGCATGCCAGCGGCATCCACCAGGACGGCGTGCTGAAGGCGCGCGACACCTACGAGATCATGCGCGCCGAGGACGTGGGCTGGAGCGCCAACAAGATCGTGCTGGGCAAGCTCAGCGGCCGCAACGCCTTCAAGCAGCGGCTGCAGGAGCTGGGCATCGAGATGGAGTCCGAGGCCGAGATCAACGCCGCGTTCGCGCGCTTCAAGGACCTGGCCGACCGCAAGAGCGAGATCTTCGACGAGGACATCATCGCGCTGGTGGGCGACGAGAGCGTGACCAGCGAGGTCGAGCACTACCGGCTGCTGTCGCTGTCGCAGCGCTCGGAGACCGGCGAGCGCCCGCACGCCCGGGTGGCCTTCGCCGCCGGCGCAAAGGAGTTCCACGCCGAGTCCGACGGCAACGGCCCGGTCGACGCCAGCCTGAAGGCGATCGAATCGCAGGTGAAGAGCGGCGCCGAGCTGATGCTGTACTCGGTCAACGCGATCACCTCGGGCAGCACCGAATCGCAGGGCGAGGTGACGGTGCGGCTGCAGCACAGCGGGCGCGTGGTCAACGGCGTGGGCGCCGATCCCGACATCGTGGTGGCGTCGGCCAAGGCCTACCTGTCGGCGCTGAACAAGCTGCACGGCAACACCGACCGTGTCGCCGCGCAAGGGTAAAGCCCCGAAAAGCGCTTGAAAAACGGCCTGCAAGTTCTTGATTCGATTGATTTTGTCGGTTACCCTCGCGGCCGGTTTGGGTCGATGCGGGGTTCGAGCGGTGCGCAGCAGGTCGGGTTTGGGGTCGTGGTGGTTGCTGCTGGGGCTGCTGGCGCTGGTGTTGTCGGGCAACGTCTGGGCGGCCAAGGCCCACGGCAAGCCCCAGGGCAAGCATCAGCGTGCTGCCGTCAAGCAGGCCGCGGCCAAGCCCGTGCGCAGCGCCAAGGCCGCGCCGCAGCGCCGCGTGGCCGCTGCCAAGCCGGTGCCGCGCCGGCCCTCGCTGGGCGAGCAGCAGGGCCTGCACCAGGCGGGTGACCCGCTGGAGCTGAAGTCCAGCGTCGCGCTGGTCGTCGACCAGGACACCAACCAGGTGCTGTTCAGCAAGAACCCGCAGGCGGTGCTGCCGATCGCGTCGATCACCAAGCTGATGACGGCGATGGTGGTCACCGAAGCGGGGCTGGATCTGCACACGCCGGTCACCGTGACCCAGGACGACATCGACACCGAGAAGGGCAGCCGCTCGCGCCTGAAGGTGGGCACCCAGCTCAGCCGCGGCGAGATGCTGCACCTGGCGCTGATGTCGTCGGAGAACCGCGCCGCGCACGCGCTGGGCCGCAGCTACCCGGGCGGGCTGGACGCCTTCGTCGCCGCGATGAACGCGACCGCGCGCCGCCTGGGCATGAGCGACACGCACTACGTCGAGCCCACCGGGCTGTCCAGCAGCAACCGCTCCAGCGCGCGCGACCTCACGCTGCTGGTGAAGGCGGCGTACCAGCATCCGCTGATCCGCGAGCTGTCGACCTCGCCCGAGGCCGAGTTTCCGGTCGGCGCGCGCGTCGAGCAGTTTCGCAACACCAACGGCCTGGTGCGCAACCCGGCCTGGGACATCGGCCTGCAGAAGACCGGCTACATCGCCGAGGCCGGGCGCTGCCTGGTGATGCAGGCGCAGCTCGCCGGCCGCAAGCTGATCATGGTGCTGCTGGATTCGGCGGGCAAGTATTCGCGCATCGGCGACGCCGAGCGCATCCGGCACTGGCTGGCGCAGCAGCCCGACGGCGGGCATGACGCCGCGGCTGCGGCCACGCTGCGCTAGCGGCGCCCGGTCATCGACGCTGCACCGGCGCTTCAGGCGCCGCGGTGGCCCAAGGCGGCCGAGATCTGCGCTGCGGTCGACTTGACCTTGTCGAGCCAGCCCTCCTCCAGCCGGTCGGCCGGCGCCGAGACCGACAGCCCCGCGATCAACTGCCCCTGGTCGTCGAAGATGCCGGCGGCCATGCAGCGCACGCCCAGCTCCAGTTCCTCGTCGTCGCGCGCCCAGCCTTGCTGGCGCACGTGCGCCAGCTCGCGCTCGAGCTTGGGCAGCTCGGTGATGCTGTTGCGCGTGTGGCCGGTCAGCCCGGTGCGCGTGGCGTAGGCGCGCACGCGCTGCGGGTCGTCGTGGGCGAGGAAGAGCTTGCCCACCGAAGTCAGGTGCAGCGGCGCGCGGCCGCCCACGGCGCGCACCACCTGCATGCCCGAGCGCTCGCTGTAGGTGCGCTCGACGTAGACGATCTCGTCGCCCTGGCGCATCGACAGGTTCACCGGCTGGTGCGTCAGCTTGTGCAGTTCGCGCATCGGCGCCATCGCGGCGTCGCGCACGTCCAGCCGCGCCTTGACGAGGTTGCCCAGCTCCAGCAGCCGCATGCCCAGCCGGTAGGTGCCCGACTGCGGGCGGTCGACGAGGCGGCCGACCGCCAAGTCGTTGAGGATGCGGTGCGCGGTCGACGGGTGCAGCCCGGTGCGCTCGCTGATCTCCTTCAGCGACACCGGATCGGGGTGCGCGGCCAGCGTGTCCAGGATCGAGAACATGCGCTCCAGCACCTGGATGGTCGGCGTGCTCGCGGCCTTGTCGCTCCGGGGCGTCGTCCGTGGGGTGGCGGTCATGGCGGGCTGCTGGCGGATGAAACCCTATTTTGCATGGTGGGAGCGCCCAGGAGGTCCAGCGCGGCCACGGCCGAGCGCACCGCGCCTTCCAGCGTGGCCGGATAAGGGCCGGCCACGTAGTCGCCGGCCGCCGCCAGCCCCGGCGCGATGGCCGCCGGCGGGCGCTGCAGCGCCGGCGTGCAGCGGAAGGTGGCGCGGCGTTCGGCGAACACCGCTTCCAACGGCGCGCTGCCGGCCGGCCAGCCGCAGCGCCGCAACTGCTCGGCGGCTTGGCGCTGCGTGGCCGCGGCGCAGGCATCGAGGCCGGCCGCCACCCAGCGCGCCGCGCCGCTGACGACGAACGAGAAGCGCCCCGCCGGCCCGCCGAGCTGCGCGTGGTCGAACACGAACTGCGCCGGCGAGCGCGCGTCCTCGGCCAGCGCCACCATCGGCAGCGGCAGCCGCGCGCCGCCGCAGCGCAGCGTGACCGTCACGATGGGCTCGAAGCGCAAGGCCGCGGCCAGCGCCGCCCAGTCGGGCGCGACCGGCGCCGCGAGGCGCGCCGCCTCGGCCGCGGAGCAGGCCAGCACGACGGCGTCGAAAGCCCGGCCGTCGACCTGCCAGCCCTTGGATGCGCGATCCAGCACCGTCACCCGTTGGCCCAAGCACAGCTCGGCGCCGCGTTCGGCCAGCCAGCGCGCGGCCGGCGCCGGCAGCAGGTCGTTCAGCGGCCGGCACGGCAGCAGCAGGTCGCAGGCGCCGCGGCCGCCGAACAGGCCATCGCGGAGCACGCGCAGGAAGACCGCGGCGCTGGCCTCGGCCGCCGGCGTGTTCAGCGCGGCGACGCACAGCGGATCGATCAGGCGCTGCCGCACCGCGGCCGGCAGCGCGGCGCACAGCGTGCCGACGCTGCGATCCGGCGTACAGCGAAAGCCCGCGCGCGCCCAGCCGGCGCAAGCGCGCAGCAAGGCCAGCTTGTCGCGCCAGCGCCAGGCGCGGCTGGCCAGCACCGCGGCCGCGAACGCCGGCGCTGCGGGGCCGCCGGGCAGCAGCCGCAGGCCCAGCCCGTCGGCGCCGCACAGCGCCAGCGGCCGGCGCAGCAGCACCTGCTCGGGGTCGACGCCGACGGTGCGCATCAGCGCCAGCGTCTCGCGGTAGGCGCCGATCAGGATGTGCTGGCCGTTGTCGAGGCCGCTGCCGTCGAGGCTGCGCGCGCGGCCGCCCCAGTGGCGCGCCAGCTCGAAGACGGCGACGCGGTGGCCGCGCTGCACCGCGTGCACCGCGGCGGCCAGGCCCGCCCAGCCGCCGCCGATGACGGCCAAATCGAGCGTACCGCCGCCGGCGGCCGCGCCCGTCAACGGCTCTGCCATCGCGTGCGCGCGGCGATCCACAGCTTGCGCAGCGGCGTCAGCGAAGTGCGCTGGTGCAGCACCTGGAAGCCCTGGCGCTCGATCTCGCGCAGCAGCGTGCGGTAGATGTTGGCCATCATCAGCCCGGGGCGCTGGCTTTCGCGGTCGGCGTCGGGCAGCAGCGCCAGCGCCTCGTCGTAGGTGGCGTGCGCACGCGCGGCCTGGAAGCGCATCAGCGCGTTGAAGCGCTCGCTGTAGCCCCAGGGCGCCTCGCGCCGCAGGATCTCGTGCGCCTTCACGTCGTGCGCCTGCAATTCGCTCACCGGTAGGTAGATGCGGCCGCGGCGCGCGTCCTCGCCGACGTCGCGGATGATGTTGGTGAGCTGCAGCGCCAGCCCCAGCTGGTGCGCGTAGGCCAGCGTCTGCTCGTGTTGGTGGCCGAAGATGCGCGCGGCGACCTCGCCGACCACGCCGGCCACGAGGTCGCAATAACGCGCGAGTCCGGCGAAATCGAGGAAGCGCGACTGCTCCAGGTCCATCTGGCAGCCGTCGATCACCGCCAGCAGGTGGTCGGCGCGGATGCCGAAGGCCGCCAGGTGCGGCTGCAGCGCCTGCGTCACCGGGTGCGTGGGCTGGCCCTGGAACAGCGCCGCGGTCTCGTGCCGCCACCACTGCAGCTTGGTCGCCGCGACGCCGGGGTCGCTGACCTCATCGACCACGTCGTCCACCTCGCGGCAGAAGGCGTAGAAGGCCGTGATCGCGGCGCGGCGCTCGGGCGGCAGGAAGAGAAAGGCGTAATAGAACGACGAGCCGCTGCGCGCCGCCTTCTCCTGCACGTACTGTTGCGGCGTCATGCGCGGCGTCATGCCAGACGCAGCAGCGCTTGCGGCCTGAACGCGCGCCACAGCAGCAGCGGCAGGTCGGCGCGGCCGACGGTGGGGCGCTGGTGCAGCGTGTCGTGGTCGATGCGCTCGATCTTCTCCAGCACGCGCAAGCCCCCCAGCACCACCAGGCGCAGCTCCCAGCCGATGCGGCCCGGCAGCGCCCAGGCCAGCGGCGCGCCTTCGCGCATCAGGCCGGCGGCCCAGCGGCACAGCTCGCGCACGCAGGCGCGCAGCACGGGGCCGTCGGCCGGCACCCCGCCGGCGCGCAAGCCGTGGGCGGCCAGGTCGGCGGCCGGCAGGTAGTTGCGGCCCTGGCGCAGATCTCGGCCGAGGTCCTGCCAGAAATTGATCAGCTGCAGCGCGGTGCAGATGGCGTCGGAGCGCTGGCGGTCCTGCGCGCCGTCGACGCCGTAGAGGTGCAGCAGCAGCCGGCCCACCGGGTTGGCCGAGCGGCGGCAGTAGTCCAGCAGCGCGCCGCGGTCGGGGTAGGGCGGGTTGCGCACGTCCTGCTCGAAAGCGCTCAGCAGATCGTGCAGCAGGCGCGGCGGTAGCGCGTGCCGGCGCTGCACCGCCTGCAGCGGGCCGAAGACCTGCGACCAGCGTCCGCTGATCGGCCGATTGGCCAGCATCGCGTCGAGGTCGATGCGGTAAGCGGCCAGGTCGGCCAGGCGCTGCTCGGGCGTGGCCGTGCCTTCGTCGGCCAGGTCGTCGGCCGTGCGCGCGAAACCATAGATGGCGGCGATCGCCGGCCGCAGCGCCGGCGGGCACAGGATGGAGGCGACGGGAAAGTTTTCGTAGTGATCAACGCCCACGGCCGGCATTGTCGCCGCGCCGGGCGGCCCGGCCTCCCGCGATCGTGGTTTGACAGCGCGCAAGGTGGCCGATTAAATTACTGACCAGTCAGTCATTAACCCATGCTCACTGCCCGGGCTTGCGCGATGAACCCCCTGCTGCGCCGTTCCTTGCCGCTGCTTGCCGGCGCCCTTGTCCTGGCTTCGCTGCTGGCCGGCTGTTCCAAGCCAGCGCCGGCGCCCGAGGCCGTGCGCAGCGTGCGCACGATGACGGTGGCGCCGGCCAGCGCCGACGGCACGCAGGACTACGCGGCCGAGATCCGCGCCCGCACCGAGGTGCGGCTGGCCTTTCGCGTCGGCGGCAAGCTGCTGAGCCGCAGCGCCGAGGTGGGCCAGCGCGTGAAGGCCGGCGAAGTGCTGGCAAGGCTGGATCCGCAGGACCTGCAGCTGTCGCAGCAGGCGGCCGCGGCGGCGGTGCGCGCCGCGCAGGTCAACCACGAGCTGAGCCTGGCCGACTACAAGCGCTTCAAGGATCTGCGGGACCAGGGCTTCATCAGCAGCGCCGAGCTGGACCGCCGCGACGCCACGCTGAAGGCCGCCGCCGCGCAACTGGAGCAGGCGCGCGCGCAGGCCGCGGTGCAAGGCAACCAGGCGGCCTACACGACGCTGGCGGCCACCGCGCCGGGCGTCGTGGTCGCCGTGGAGGCCGAGCCCGGCGCGGTGCTGGCCGCCGGCACGCCGGTGCTGCGGCTGGCGCTGGACGGCCCGCGCGACGTGGTCTTCGCGGTGCCCGAAGACGCGGTGGCAGGCCTGCGCGCCTGGGTCGGCAAGCCCGGCGCCGTCGGCGTCAGGCTGTGGGGCAGCGGCGAGCGGCTGCAGGCCACCGTGCGCGAGCTGGCCGCCGCCGCCGACCCGGTGACGCGCACCTTCCAGGTCAAGGCGGACCTGCAGGCTTCGTCGACCCAGGCACCGACCCACGCGCCGGCCCAACTCGGCCAGACCGCCACCGCGTCGATCGAGCTGCCGCCGCAGCCGGGCGTCGCGCTGCTGCCGCTGACGGCGGTGAAAGAGCACCAGGGCGGTTCGGCCGTCTGGGTGCTGGACCCCGCGAAGCAGGTGGTGCGTACGCGGCCGGTGCGCCTGGGCGGCGCGCAGGGCAACCAAGTGGTCGTGCTAGCCGGGCTGCAGCCGGGCGAGCAGGTGGTGACGGCCGGCGTGCACGTGCTGACCGAGGGCCAGGCGGTGAAGCCGGGCGCGGCGCCGGCGGCATCGGCGGCCGCAGCGGCGGCCTCCACCGCGGCCAGCCGCTGAAGCCGGGACCGTGATGGATACCGCCGCCGATCCCGCCGCCGAGCCGCGCTCGCGCTTCAACGTCTCGCGCTGGGCGCTGGACCATCCGGCGCTGACGCGCTACCTGCTGGTGGTGCTGATGCTGCTGGGCACGCTGGCCTACTTCCAGCTCGGCCAGGACGAGGACCCGCCGTTCACCTTCCGCGCGATGGTGGTCAGCGCCTTCTGGCCCGGCGCCACGGCGCAGCAGATGGCCGACCAGGTGACCGACAAGATCGAGAAGACGCTGCAGGAGGTGCCCTACGTCGACAAGCTGCGCAGCTTCTCGCGGCCCGAGGTCTCGTTCACGATCCTGCAGGTGAAGGACTCGACGCCGCCGCGCGAGGTGGCCAACAGCTTCTACCAGGCGCGCAAGCGCATCGCCGACATGCGCGCCACGCTGCCCGCCGGCGTCGTGGGGCCCAGCTTCAACGACGACTTCGGCGACGTCTACGGCTCGATCTTCGCGCTCTCGGCCGACGGCTTCAGCCCCGAGGAGATGCGCCAAGCCGCCGAGCGCGTGCGCGACCGGCTGCTGCGCGTCGACGACGTGGCCAAGGTGCAGCTCTACGGCGTGCAGGCCGAGCGCGTGTTCGTCGAGATCTCGCAGAAGAAGCTGGCCACGCTGGGCATCGACATGAGCCAGGTGCTGGCGCAGATCGGTGCGCAGAACGCGGTGGAAGGCGCCGGCGCGTTGAACACGCCGACCGAGCGGCTGGCGGTGCGCATCGAAGGCCAGTTCCGCTCGATCGATGCGTTGCGGCAGATGCCGATCCGTGCCGTCAACCCGGCCACCGGCGCGGCCAGCACGATCCGGCTGGACGACATCGCCCGTATCGAGCGCGCCTACGTCGACCCGCCGACGGTGATGGTGCGCTACCAGGGTCGGCAGGTCGTCGCGCTGGGCGTCTCGATGGCGCGCGGCGGCGACATCGTGCGCCTGGGCAAGAACCTGCGCTCGGCGGTGCAGGCCGCGCGCGCCGAGCTGCCGGTGGGGCTGGAGCTGCAGCAGATCCAGGACCAGCCGCAGGCCGTGGTGCGCTCGGTGGGCGAGTTCGTCCGCGTGCTGGTGGAGGCGGTGGTCATCGTGCTGGCGGTCAGCTTCGTCAGCCTGGGGCTGCACCTGAAGCCGCTGCGCCTGGACGTCTGGCCCGGGCTGGTGGTGGCGATCACGATCCCGCTGGTGCTGGCCATCACCTTCGTGGTGATGCACGGCTGGGACGTGGGGCTGCACAAGATCTCGCTGGGCTCGCTGATCATCGCGCTGGGCCTGCTGGTCGACGACGCGATCATTGCCGTCGAGATGATGGTGCGCAAGCTCGAGGAGGGCTACGACAAGCGCCGCGCCGCCACCTTCGCCTACGAGGTGACCGCGATGCCGATGCTCACCGGCACGCTGATCACCGCGGCCGGCTTCCTGCCGATCGGGCTGGCCAGGTCCTCGGTGGGCGAATACACCTTCGCGATCTTCGCGGTCACCACCGCGGCCTTGCTGATCTCGTGGATCGTCTCGGTCTACTTCGTGCCCTACCTCGGCGCACGGCTGCTGCGCACGCGCAGCAAGGTGCAGGGCCAGGCGCACGAGCTGTTCGACACGCCGTTCTACAGCGCCTTCCGCCGCACGGTGAACTGGTGCGTCGCGCACCGCTGGCTGACGATCGCGGCCACCATCGTCGTCTTCGCGCTGGGCCTGGCCGGCATGGGGCGCGTGCAGCAGCAGTTCTTCCCCGATTCCAGCCGGCCGGAGATCCTGGTCGACCTGTGGCTGCCCGAGGGTTCGACGATCCAGGCCAGCAACGAGCTGGCGCAGCGCTTCGAGCAGCGTCTTGCCAAGGAGCCCGAGGTGCAGACCGTCAGCACCTGGATCGGCACCGGCGTGCCGCGCTTTTATTTGCCGCTGGACGTGATCTTCGACACCAGCAACGTCGCGCAGGCCATCGTGCTGCCGCATTCGCTGGCCGAGCGCGAAGCCTTGCGGCTGCGGCTGCCGCAGATCCTGGCCAGCGACTTTCCCGAGGCCCGCGCGCGCGTCAAGCTGCTGCCCAACGGGCCGCCGGTGCCGTATCCGGTGCAGTTCCGCGTGCGCGGCGAAGACCCGGCGGTCGTGCGCCAATGGGCCGACGCGGCGCTGGAGATCCTGCGCGCCAACCCCAGCATGCGCGGCGTCAACGACAACTGGAACGAGAAGATCAAGGTGCTGCGCCTGCAGGTCGACCAGGACAAGGCGCGCGCGCTGGGCGTCACCAGCCAGGCCATCGCGCAGGCGGCGCGCACCATCCTCGTGGGCTCGACCATCGGCCAGTACCGCGAGGCCGACCGCCTGATCGACATCGTGCTGCGCCAGCCGGCCGACGAGCGCAGCGCGATCACCGACCTGCGCAGCGCCTACCTGCCCACGGCCGGCGGGCGCTCGGTGCCGCTGGCGCAGGTGGCCAAGCTCGACTTCGCGTGGGAGAACGGGCTGATGTGGCGCGAGGGCCGCGCCTACGCGATCACGATCCAGGGCGACGTGGTCGACGGCGTCCAGGGCCCGACGGTCAGCGCGCAGGTGTGGCCGCAGTTGCAGCAGCTGGCCGCGCGCATGCCCGCGGGCTACGGCATCGAGGTGGCCGGTGCCGCCGAGGAAAGCGCCAAGGGCCAGGGCTCGATCGCGGTCGGCCTGCCGGTGATGCTGTTCATCATCTTCACGCTGCTGGTGCTGCAGCTGCAGAGCTTCGGCCGCGCGATGCTGGTGTTCCTGACCGGGCCGCTGGGCATCGCCGGCGCGGCCGGCGCGCTGCTGCTGCTGGACCGGCCCTTCGGCTTCGTCGCGCTGCTGGGCGTGATCGCGCTGATGGGGATGATCATGCGCAACTCGGTGATCCTGATCGACCAGATCGAGCAGGATCGCGCGCGCGGCGTGCCGGCCTGGGACGCCATCGTCGAGGCCGCGGTGCGGCGTTTCCGCCCCATCGTGCTGACCGCGGCGGCCGCGGTGCTGGCGATGATCCCCTTGTCGCGCAGCGGCTTCTGGGGGCCGATGGCCGCCGCCATCATGGGCGGGCTGATCGTCGCGACGGTGCTCACGCTGCTGAGCCTGCCGGCGATGTACGCGGCCTGGTACCGGGTGCGGCGCGAGGGGCCGCGCGAGGGCGCGCCGACTGCAGGCTAAAATCCGTCGTTTGCCGCGGCTCGGCGCCGGCGCCGGACCACCCAAAGAGCGCGGGTGGCGAAATTGGTAGACGCACCAGGTTTAGGTCCTGACGCCTTCACCGGCGTGCCGGTTCGAGTCCGGCCCCGCGCACCATCCCTTCAGTCCTTGTTCATTGCACATCATGGCCGTCAACGTCGAAACCCTCGAAAAACTGGAACGCCGGATCACGCTGTCGCTGGCCGCCGGCGAAGTCAACCACGAGGTCGAAAGCCGGCTGCGCAACCTGGCGCGCACGGTCAAGGCCGACGGCTTCCGGCCGGGCAAGGTGCCGATGTCGGTGGTGGCGCAGCGCTACGGCTACTCGGTGCAGTACGAGGTGGTCAACGACAAGGTCGGCAAGGCCTTCGCCGACGCCGCCACCGAAGCCAAGCTGCGCGTGGCCGGCGCGCCGCGCATCACGCAGAAGGATGAGGCGCCCGAAGGCCAGATCGTCTTCGACGCCACCTTCGAGGTCTACCCCGAGGTGAGCATCGGCGACCTGTCGGCGCTGGAAGTCGAGCGCATCAGCGCCGACGTGACCGAGGCCGCGATCGACCGCACGATCGAGATCCTGCGCAAGCAGCGCCGCAGCTTCGGCTTGCGCGCCGCCGCCGACGGCGTGCAGGAAGGCGACCGCGTGACCATCGACTTCGAAGGCAAGATCGACGGCGAGCCCTTCGCCGGCGGCAAGGCCGAGGACTTCCAGTTCATCGTCGGCGAAGGCCAGATGCTGGAGCAGTTCGACACCTCGGTGCGCGGCATGAAGGTCGGCGAGAGCAAGACCTTCCCGCTGCAGTTCCCGGCCGACTACCACGGCAAGGACGTGGCCGGCAAGGAGGCCGACTTCCTCGTCACCGTGAAGAAGATCGAGGTGCAGCACCTGCCGGCGGTGGACGACGCCTTCGCCAAGTCGCTGGGCATCAAGGAAGCCACGGTCGAGGCGCTGCGCGCCGACGTCAAGAAGAACCTCGAGCGCGAGGTCAAGTTCCGCGTGCAGGCGCGCAACAAGGCGGCGGTGATGGACGCGCTGGTGAAGGTGTCGGAGCTGGAGCTGCCCAACGCGCTGGTGGCCGGCGAGACCGAGCGCATGGTGGAAGCCGCGCGCGCCGACCTCAAGCAGCGCGGCGTGAAGGACGCCGACAAGGCGCCGATCCCGGCCGACCTGTTCAAGGAGCAGGCCGAGCGCCGCGTGCGCCTGGGCCTGGTGGTGGCCGAGCTGGTGCGCAAGAACAACCTGCAGGCCAAGCCCGAGCAACTGCAGGCCCACATCGAGGAAATGAGCCAGAGCTACGAGAAGCCCGCCGAGGTGGTGCGCTGGTACCTCGGCAACCGCGAGCGCATGGCCGAGGTCGAGGCGCTGGTGGTGGAGAACAACGTCACCGGCCACGTGCTGGGCCAGGTCAAGGTCGTGGACAAGGCCGTGCCTTTCGACGAGCTGATGGTCGGCGCCTGATAATCCGCAGCCTTCCTTCGCATCCAGGTACGGGCCACTTCATGAGCGTTCAGGACATCCAGGGCTTGGGCCTCGTGCCCATGGTGATCGAGCAGTCGGGCCGGGGCGAGCGCGCCTACGACATCTACAGCCGGCTGCTGCGCGAGCGCATCGTGTTCCTGGTCGGCCCGGTCAACGACGCCACCGCCAACCTGGTGGTGGCGCAGCTGCTGTTCCTGGAGAGCGAGAACCCCGACAAGGACGTCTTCCTCTACATCAACAGCCCGGGCGGCAGCGTCAGCGCGGGGCTGTCGATCTTCGACACGATGCAGTTCATCAAGCCCGACGTGTCCACGCTGTGCATGGGCATGGCGGCCAGCATGGGCAGCTTCCTGCTGATGGCCGGCGCCAAGGGCAAGCGCTTCGCGCTGCCCAACGCGCGCGTGATGATCCACCAGCCTTCGGGCGGCGCGCAGGGCCAGGCCACCGACATCGAGATCCAGGCGCGCGAGATCATCAAGACGCGCGAGCAGCTCAACCGCATCTACGCCGACCGCACCGGCCAGAGCATCGAGCGCATCGCCGCCGACATGGAGCGCGACTACTGGATGAACCCGGCCGAAGCCAAGGACTACGGGCTGATCGACCAGGTGCTCGACAAGCGGCCCTGAGGGCTGCCGCCCGCCGGCCAAAGCCTCCTGCAAGGGCAGCGGGGCCGTTCTTTTCCCGGCCCTGGCCGGCGCGGGCTTTGGTCTATGATGCCCCGCTGCTTTCCCCGCCACTTTCGCAGACGATCACATCCATGGCCGACAAGAAGGGCGCTTCCGGCGAAAAGGTTCTGTACTGCTCGTTCTGCGGCAAGAGCCAGCACGAGGTGAAGAAGCTCATCGCGGGCCCGTCGGTCTTCATCTGCGACGAGTGCATCGAGCTGTGCAACG
The DNA here is from genome assembly GCA_047602205.1 of Rubrivivax sp. Taxonomy (GTDB): domain Bacteria; phylum Pseudomonadota; class Gammaproteobacteria; order Burkholderiales; family Burkholderiaceae_C; genus Rubrivivax. Next base: position 5,392,914 of record JASGHX010000001.1, read on the forward strand.
ACATCATCCGCGACGAGGTGCCGGCCGATGCCGGCGCCGCGCGCTCGGCCAAGTCCGACCTGCCGGTGCCCAGCGAGATCAAGGCCAGCCTCGACCAGTACGTGATCGGCCAGGACGTGGCCAAGCGCACGCTGTCGGTGGCGGTCTACAACCACTACAAGCGCCTGAAGCACATGGGCGCGTCCAAGGATGAGGTCGAGCTCACCAAGAGCAACATCCTCTTGATCGGCCCCACCGGCAGCGGCAAGACGCTGCTGGCGCAGACGCTGGCGCGGCTGCTCAACGTGCCCTTCGTGATCGCCGACGCGACCACGCTCACCGAGGCCGGCTACGTCGGCGAGGACGTCGAGAACATCATCCAGAAGCTGCTGCAGAACTGCAACTACGACGTCGAGCGCGCGCAGCGCGGCATCGTCTACATCGACGAGATCGACAAGATCAGCCGCAAGGCCGACAACCCCAGCATCACGCGCGACGTCTCGGGCGAGGGCGTGCAGCAGGCGTTGCTGAAGCTGGTGGAAGGCACGATGGCCAGCGTGCCGCCGCAGGGCGGGCGCAAGCATCCGAACCAGGACTTCCTGCAGATCGACACCACCAACATCCTGTTCATCTGCGGCGGCGCTTTCGACGGGCTGGAGAAAGTGATCCAGAACCGCACGGAGAAGTCCGGCATCGGCTTCGGCGCCACGGTCCACAGCAAGAGCGAGAAGCGCGTGTCCGACCTGTTCCGCGAGGTCGAGCCCGAGGACATGATCAAGTTCGGCCTGATCCCCGAGCTGGTGGGCCGCCTGCCGGTGGTGGCCACGCTGTCGGAGCTGACCGAGGAGGCGATGGTCCAGATCCTCACCGAGCCGAAGAACGCGCTGGTCAAGCAGTACCAGAAGCTGTTCGGTATGGACGGCGTCGACCTGGAGATCCGCCCGTCGGCGCTGTCGGCCATCGCGCGCAAGGCGCTGGCGCGCAAGACCGGCGCGCGGGGGCTGCGCTCGATCTTGGAACACTCGCTGATCGACACCATGTTCGATCTGCCCACGCTCGACGGCGTGGCCAAGGTGGTGATCGACGAACACAACATCGAAGACGGCGCCAAGCCGCTGCTCGTCTACCGGGAGCAGGCCAAGGCCAGTGCCTGAGCGCGCGCCGCCGCGCCGCCCCGGGCCTGCCGCTGCCTGTCCCCCTTCTTGTTATTTCTCGCTTAGGGCCCATGTGGGCACCTGAAAGAGAGGCTTCACATGTCCGGCAATCCCGTTCTCCCCGCTGAACCGATCACGCTGCCGCTGCTGCCGCTGCGCGACGTGGTGGTGTTCCCGCACATGGTCATCCCGCTGTTCGTGGGGCGGCCCAAGTCGATCAAGGCCCTGGAGGCGGCGATGGAATCCGGCCGCCAGATCATGCTGGTGGCGCAGAAGGCCGCCGGCAAGGACGAGCCCAAGGCCGACGACATGTTCGAGGTGGGCTGTGTCTCCAGCATCCTGCAGATGCTCAAGCTGCCCGACGGCACGGTGAAGGTGCTGGTCGAAGGCGTGCAGCGCGCCAACACGCGCAGCATCACCGAGCGCGACGAGTACTTCGTCGGCGAGGTCGTGCCCGTGCCGCCGGGCGGCGAGCCCTCGCCCGAGGTCGAGGCGCTGCGCCGCGCGGTGACGCAGCAGTTCGACCAGTACGTCAAGCTCAACAAGAAGATCCCGCCCGAGATCCTGACCAGCATCTCCGGCATCGACGACGCCGGCCGCCTGGCCGACACCATCGCCGCGCACCTGCCGCTGAAGCTCGAAGCCAAGCAGTCGGTGCTGGATCTGTTCGACGTCTCCAAGCGGCTGGAAAAGCTGCTGGAGCTGCTGGAGCACGAGGTCGACATCCTGCAGGTGGAAAAGCGCATCCGCGGCCGCGTCAAGCGCCAGATGGAGAAGAGCCAGCGCGAGTACTACCTGAACGAGCAGGTCAAGGCCATCCAGAAGGAACTGGGCGACGGCGAGGAAGGCGCCGACCTCGAAGAGCTGGAAAAGAAGATCGCCGCCGCCAAGATGAGCAAGGAAGCGCGCAAGAAGGCCGAGGGCGAGCTGAAGAAGCTCAAGCTGATGTCGCCGATGTCGGCCGAGGCCACCGTCGTGCGCAACTACATCGACATCCTCGTCAACCTGCCCTGGGCCAAGAAGTCCAAGATCAAGCACGACCTCGGCAATGCCGAGGAGGTGCTGAACGAGGACCACTACGGGCTGGAGAAGGTCAAGGACCGCATCCTCGAATACCTCGCGGTGCAGCAGCGCGTCGACAAGGTCAAGGCGCCCATCCTGTGCCTGGTGGGGCCGCCCGGCGTCGGCAAGACCTCGCTGGGCCAGAGCGTGGCGCGCGCCACCGGGCGCAAGTTTGTCCGCATGGCGCTGGGCGGCATGCGCGACGAAGCCGAGATCCGCGGCCACCGCCGCACCTACATCGGCAGCATGCCGGGCAAGGTGCTGCAAAGCCTCACCAAGGTGGGCGTGCGCAACCCGCTGTTCCTGCTGGACGAGATCGACAAGCTGGGCATGGACTTCCGCGGCGATCCGTCGAGCGCGTTGCTGGAAGTGCTGGATCCCGAGCAGAACCACACCTTCAGCGACCACTACGTCGAGGTCGACTTCGACCTGTCGGACGTGATGTTCGTCGCCACGTCCAACAGCATGAACATCCCGCCGGCGCTGCTGGACCGGATGGAAGTCATCCGCCTGGCCGGCTACACCGAGGACGAGAAGCTCAACATCGCGCAGCGCTACCTGCTGCCCAAGCAGCAGAAGAACAACGGCGTGCGCGAAGGCGAGATGGACCTCACCGAAGGCGGCCTGCGGGGCATCATCCGCTACTACACCCGCGAGGCCGGTGTGCGTTCGCTCGAGCGCGAGATCTCCAAGATCTGCCGCAAGGTGGTCAAGGGCATCCAGCTCAAGAAGGTCGAGGGCACGGTGGTCATCACCGAGGAGAACCTCAACGACTTCCTGGGCGTGCGCAAGTTCGACTTCGGCCGCACCGAGAAGAAGAACCAGGTCGGGCAGGTGGTGGGCCTGAGCCTGGACCGAGACCGGCGGCGACCTGCTGACCATCGAGGCGGCGGTGATGCCCGGCAAGGGCAACATCATCCGCACTGGATCGCTGGGCGACGTGATGAAGGAATCGGTCGAGGCCGCGCGCTCGGTGGTGCGCAGCCGCGCCCGCCGCCTGGGCATCAAGGACGAGATGTTCGAGAAGCGCGACATCCACATCCACGTGCCCGACGGCGCGACGCCCAAGGACGGCCCGAGCGCCGGCGCCGCGATGACCACGGCCTTCGTCTCGGCGCTGACGGGTATTCCGGTGCGATCGGACGTGGCGATGACCGGCGAGATCACGCTGCGCGGCGAGGTCACGGCGATCGGCGGCCTCAAGGAGAAACTGCTGGCGGCGCTGCGCGGCGGCGTCAAGACGGTGCTGATCCCGGAAGAAAACGTCAAGGACCTGCAGGACATCCCCGAGAACGCCAAGAACAAGCTGGAGATCGTGCCGGTGCGCTGGATCGACCGCGTGCTGGAGGTCGCGCTGGAAAGCGTGCCGCAGCCCTTGCCCGACGAAGAGGCCGTGCCCACGGCCGCGACGGCCGGCACCGAGCCCGGCAAGCCTGCCGCGACAGCCAGCGACGCGCTGCCGCACTGACGCCGCGGTGCAGCGGCCTTGCCAAGGCCGCTGCATCCGGCATATACTCAATATCTTCGCTGATCCGAGCGAAGCGTGCGGGAATAGCTCAGTTGGTAGAGCGCAACCTTGCCAAGGTTGAGGTCGCGAGTTCGAGACTCGTTTCCCGCTCCAGATGTCCAGAAAAAGGGAAGCCGCGGCTTCCCTTTTTCATGACAATGCAAGCCACGGCGCGATAGCAAAGCGGTTATGCAACGGATTGCAAATCCGTCTAGACCAGTTCGACTCTGGTTCGCGCCTCCAAGATCGATTCGACACGGGCTCCTGCGGGAGCCCGTCGTCTTCTTCGCCGTCGATAATGCGCCGCCGCCCGGGTGGCGAAATCGGTAGACGCAGCGGACTTAAAATCCGCGGCCCGTCACAGGGCATACGGGTTCGAGTCCCGTCCCGGGTACCAGACTCGGCGCCGCCCACAAGGCGGCAGGCCGTTGCGGACCGTCTTCTTCCTCATTCTGGACTCGCGCCGGTCGGCCCGAGTCCGATGCCTAGAATCGGCAGTTAACGTAAACGTCAATCACAACGCAGGAGTTCCGCCTCATGAAGATCCTGGTCCCGGTCAAGCGGGTCATCGACTACAACGTGAAAGTCCGCGTCAAGAGCGACGGCTCCGGCGTCGACCTGGCCAACGTGAAGATGAGCATGAACCCCTTCGACGAGATCGCCGTCGAGGAGGCGGTGCGCTTGAAGGAGAAGGGCGTGGCGACTGAGGTCATTGCCGTGTCCTGCGGCCCGACGCAATGCCAGGAGACGCTGCGCACCGCGATGGCGATCGGCGCCGACCGCGCGATCCTGGTCGAGTGCGCGGACGAACTGCAGCCGCTGGCCGTGGCCAAGCTGCTGAAGGCGCTGGTCGACAAGGAACAGCCGGGCCTGGTGATCCTGGGCAAGCAGGCGATCGACGACGATTGCAACCAGACCGGGCAGATGCTGGCGGCGTTGGCCGGCTTGCCGCAGGCGACGTTTGCCAGCAAGGTCGAAGTGGCTGATGGCCAAGCCAAGGTCACGCGCGAAGTCGACGGCGGCCTGGAGACGCTGTCGCTGAAGCTGCCGGCGATCGTCACCACCGACCTGCGCTTGAACGAGCCGCGCTACGTGACGCTGCCCAACATCATGAAGGCCAAGAAGAAGACGCTGGACGTCGTGAAGCCGGCCGACCTGGGCGTGGACGTGACGCCGCGCATCAAGACCTTGAAGGTCACCGAGCCCCCGAAGCGCGGCGCCGGCGTCAAGGTGCCCGACGTGGCCACGCTGGTGGCCAAGCTCAAGAACGAAGCCAAGGTGATCTGAACATGGCCGCCCTCGTCATCGCTGAACACGACAACGCCGGCATCAAGCCCGCGACCCTCAACACCGTCACCGCCGCCAGCCAATGCGGCGGTGAAGTCCACGTGCTGGTCGCCGGCGCCAACGCAGGCCCGGCCGCACAAGCCGCGGCGCAGATCGCCGGCGTCGCCAAGGTGCTGCACGCCGACGCCGAAGGCCTGGCGCATGGCCTGGCCGAGAACCTCGCGGCGCAAGTGGTTGCGATCGCCAAGAACTACAGCCACATCCTGTTCCCCGCCACCGCCGGCGGCAAGAACGTCGCGCCGCGCGTGGCGGCGCTGCTGGACGTCGCGCAGATCAGCGACGCGACCAAGGTCATCAGCCCCGACACCTTCGAGCGCCCGATCTACGCCGGCAACGCGATCGCGATGGTGCAGAGCGCCGACCCGATCAAGGTGATCACCGTGCGCACGACCGGCTTCGATGCCGCGGCCCAAGGCGGCAGCGCCCCGGTCGAAAGCTTGGCGGCAGTGGCCGACAGCGGCCTCAGCAGCTTCCAGGGCTCGGAAATCGCCAAGCTCGACCGTCCCGAACTCACCAGCGCCAAGATCATCGTCTCCGGCGGCCGCGCGCTGGGCAGCAGCGACAAGTTCAACGAAGTGCTGACCCCGCTGGCCGACAAGCTGGGCGCCGCCTTGGGCGCCAGCCGAGCCGCCGTGGACGCCGGCTACGCGCCCAACGACTGGCAGGTCGGCCAGACCGGCAAGATCGTGGCGCCGCAGCTCTACATCGCGGCGGGCATCAGCGGCGCGATCCAGCACCTGGCCGGGATGAAGGACTCCAAGGTCATCGTCGCGATCAACAAGGACCCGGAGGCGCCGATCTTCAGCGTCGCCGACTACGGGCTGGAGGCCGACCTGTTCACGGCCGTGCCGGAGCTGGTGGCCAGCCTCTGAGCGTCCGTCCCCTCGCGGCATAACGTCAGACAAGGGCGCCCCAACGGCGCCCTTTTTTCCATCGGGAGACAGCAGCATGAGCTATCGAGCGCCCGTCAAGGACTTGCTCTTCGTGATGAAGGAACTGGCCGGCATCGACGCCGTGGCGCGGCTGCCGGGCCATGAAGAAGCCGGCTACGACACCGCGGCCGCGGTGCTGGAGGAATGCGCCAAGCTCGGCGAGAACGTGATCGCGCCGCTCAACCGCGAAGGCGATCTGCAGCCCTCGTCGTTCGCCGGCGGCCAGGTGCGCACGACGCCCGGCTTCAAGCCGGCGTTCCGCCAGTTCGTCGACGGCGGCTGGCAGGGCCTGCATCACCCGGTGGCCTACGGCGGCCAGGGTCTGCCCAAGCTGATCCACGCGGCCTGCAGCGAGATCGTGCAGTCGGCCAACCTCAGCTTCGCGCTGTGTCCGCTGCTGACCGACGGCGCGATCGAGGCGCTGCTCACCGCCGGCAGCGACGCGCAGAAGCAGGCCTACATCCCGCCGATGATCGACGGCCGCTGCACCGGCACGATGAACCTCACCGAGCCGCAGGCCGGCTCGGACCTGTCGATGGTGCGCACGCGTGCCGAGCCGCAGGCCGACGGCAGCTACAAGCTCTTCGGCACCAAGATCTTCATCACCTACGGCGAGCACGACATGGCGGACAACATCGTCCACCTGGTGCTGGCGCGCGTGGCCGGCGCGCCCGAAGGGGTGAAGGGCATCTCGCTGTTCATCGCGCCCAAGTTCATGCCCGACGGCACGCGCAACGACGTGCACTGCGTCAGCATCGAACACAAGCTGGGCATCAAGGCCAGCCCGACGGCCGTGTTGCAGTACGGCGACCATGGCAGCGCGGTGGGCTACCTCATCGGCCAGGAGAACCGCGGCCTCGAATACATGTTCGTGATGATGAACGCGGCGCGCTTCGGCGTCGGGGTGCAAGGCATCGCGCTGGCCGAGCGCGCGTACCAGCAGGCCGTGGCGTATGCGCGCGAGCGCGTGCAAAGCCGGCCGGTCGACGGCTCGCTGCCCAAAGCCGCGACCATCATCCACCACCCCGACGTGCGCCGCATGCTGATGACGATGCGTGCGTGGACCGAGGCCTGCCGCGCGATGGCGCTGGTGGCGGCGTCCGCCTACGACGCCGCGCACGCGCATCCCGACGCCGACACGCGGGCGCAGAACCAGGCCTTCTACGAGTTCATGGTGCCGCTGATCAAGGGCCTGTCGACCGAGATGAGCCTGGAGGTCGCGAGCCTGGGCGTGCAGGTGCACGGCGGCATGGGCTTCATCGAGGAGACCGGCGCCGCGCAGCACTTGCGCGACGCCAAGATCCTGACCATCTACGAGGGCACGACGGCCATTCAGGCCAACGACCTGGTGGGCCGCAAGACCGCGCGCGATGGCGGCCAGGGCGCGCGCGCGGTGGCCGCGCAGATCGAGCGGACTGAAGCCGAACTGGCCGCGCGCGACAGCGCCGCCTGCCAGGCGATGGCCAAGCGGCTGGCCGCCGGCCGCCAGGCTTTCGTCGACGCGGTGGACTTCATCGCCGGCGGTGCCAAGGCCAGCCCCAACGCGGTGTACGCCGGCAGCGTGCCCTACCTGATGCTGGCCGGCATCGTGGTGGCCGGCTGGCAGATGGCGCGCGCGCTGATCGCCGCCGAGACGCGCGTCGCCGAAGGGACAGACAGCGACTTCATGCGCGCCAAGATCGCCACCTGCCACTTCTACGCCGAACACATCCTCAACAAGGCGCCGGGGCTGCGCGACAGCATCGTCGACGGTGCCGAAGCCGCCACCGCGCTGGCCCTGGAGTCCTTCTGATGAGCCGCCTGCCGCCCGTGCTGCAAAACCTGCCGCTGCCGATCATCGCGTCGCCGATGTTCATCGTCAGCACGCCCGAGCTGGTGATCGCCCAGTGCACGGCGGGCGTGGTGGGCTCGATGCCGGCGCTCAACGCGCGGCCCGCGGCGCAGCTCGACGAATGGCTGCACGAGATCAGCGAAGGCCTGGCCGCCTGGAACCGCGATCATCCCGACCGCCCGGCCGCGCCCTATGCGATCAATCAGATCGTGCACAAGTCCAACGACCGGCTGGAGCACGACATGCAGGTCTGCGCCAAGTACAAGGTGCCGATCGTGATCACCAGCCTGGGCGCGCGCACCGACGTCAACGACGCGGTGCACGCCTGGGGCGGCGTGGTGCTGCACGACGTCATCAACAACGGCTTCGCGAAGAAGGCCATCGAGAAGGGCGCCGACGGCCTGATCGCGGTGGCCGCGGGCGCCGGGGGGCACGCCGGCGTCAAGAGCCCGTTCGCGCTGGTGGCCGAGATCCGCGAATGGTTCGACGGCCCGCTGGCCTTGTCGGGCGCCATCGCCACCGGCGACGCGGTGCTGGCGGCGCTGGCGATGGGCGCCGATTTCGCGTACGTCGGCTCGGCCTTCATCGCCACCGACGAGGCGCGCGCCGCCGACGCCTACAAGCAGTGCATCGTCGACAGCAGCAGCGACGACATCGTCTACTCCAGCCTCTTCACCGGCGTGCACGGCAACTACCTCAAGCCCAGCATCCGCAACGCCGGGCTGGACCCCGACCACCTGCCCGAGAGCGATCCCAGCCAGATGAACTTCGCCGGTGACAAGACCAAGGCGTGGAAGGACATCTGGGGCTGCGGCCAGGGCATCGGCGCGGTGAAGGCCGTGGTGCCGGCGGCCGAGCTGGTGGCGCGGATCCAGCGCGAGTACCTGGCGGCGCGCCGGCGCCTGCTGCAGGCGGCCTGAGCGCGGCTGCGCCGACTGTCGCACCCCGCTGACAGTCGGGCGCCGCGCGCCGCTTTGTCAGCAAACCGGAAGCCTTGCTGCGGTTCAATGGCGGCCACGGGCAACGAACGACGGTGATACAGTCGCGCCCTTCAAGGAAGTTATGGTCCTTCCCCGTCCCCTTGCTGAGCTTGCGAGACAACAGCAAGGCGGGTCGCTTGTCCGCCAGCCCGGTGAAGCCGGGGTCGCGGAAGGTTTGGCAACCCATCGGAGCTGCGCGGAAACCGCCGGCGAAAGGTGAGCGAAAGATGATGCAGCAGTACAGGTCCAACTCGTACCTGTTCGGGGGCAACGCCCCTTACGTCGAGGAGCTCTACGAGGCCTACCTCGACAACCCCGGCAGCGTGCCCGACAACTGGCGCGCCTACTTCGACAACCTGCAGCACGTGCCCGCCGCCGACGGCAGCGACAGCCGCGACGTGGCCCACGCGCCGGTGGTCGAATCCTTCGCGCAGCGCGCCAAGGCCAATGCCTTCGCGCTGAAGGCCAGCGAGGCCGATCTCGCGGTCGCGCGCAAGCAGGTGCACGTGCAAAGCTTGATCGCGGCCTACCGCAACCTGGGCAGCCGCTGGGCCGACCTCGACCCGCTCAAGCGCACCGAGCGCCCCAAGATCCCCGAACTCGAGCCGGCGTTCTACGACCTGACCGAGTCCGACATGGACATCACCTTCTCGGCGGCCAACACCTTCTTCGGCAAGGCCGAGAACATGACGCTGCGCGAGATCCTGCAGGCGCTGCGCGAGACCTACTGCGGCGCCATCGGCGCCGAGTTCATGCATTGCATGGACCCCGCCGAGAAGCGCTGGTGGCAGGAGCGGCTGGAGTCCATCCGCAGCAAGCCCAGCTTCACGCTCGACGAGAAGAAGCACATCCTCGACCGCCTGACCGCCGCCGAAGGCCTGGAGCGCTACCTGCACACCAAGTACGTGGGCCAGAAGCGCTTCAGCCTCGAAGGCGGCGAAAGCTTCATCGCCAGCATGGACGAGGTGGTGCAGCGCGCCGGCCGCAACGGCGTGCAGGAGATCGTGATCGGCATGGCCCACCGCGGCCGCCTCAACGTGCTGGTCAACACGCTGGGCAAGATGCCCAAGGACTTGTTCGCCGAGTTCGACCACACCGCGCCCGAAGAACTGCCGGCCGGCGACGTCAAGTACCACCAGGGCTTCTCGTCGGACATCTCCACCGGCGGCGGCCCGGTGCACCTGAGCCTGGCCTTCAACCCCAGCCACCTGGAGATCGTCAACCCGGTGGTCGAAGGCTCGGTCAAGGCGCGCATGGAGCGCCGCGGCGACAAGGACGGCGACCAGGTGCTGCCCGTGCTGGTGCACGGCGACGCCGCCTTCGCCGGCCAGGGCGTGGTGATGGAGACGCTGGCGCTGGCGCAGACGCGCGGCTACTACACCGGCGGCACGCTGCACCTGGTCATCAACAACCAGATCGGCTTCACCACCAGCGACCCGCGCGACGCCCGCTCCACGCTGTACTGCACCGACGTGGTCAAGATGATCGAGGCGCCCGTGCTGCACGTGAACGGCGACGACCCCGAGGCCGTGGTGCTGTGCACCCAGCTCGCGATGGACTACCGCCAGCAGTTCAAGAAGGACGTGGTGGTCGACATCATCTGCTTCCGCAAGCTGGGCCACAACGAGCAGGACACGCCCAGCCTGACGCAGCCGCTGATGTACAAGAAGATCGCCCAGCACCCCGGCACGCGCAAGCTCTACGGCGACAAGCTGGTCGCGCAGGGCGTGCTGGTCGACGAGGGCCCGGACCAGATGGTCAAGGAGCTGCGCGCCGCCTTCGACGCCGGCAAGCACACCTCCGACCCGGTGCTGACCAACTTCAAGAGCAAGTACGCCGTCGACTGGGCGCCCTTCCTCGGCAAGAAGTGGACCGACAGCGCCGACACCGCGCTGCCGCTGGCCGAGATCAAGCGCCTGGCCGAGCGGCTGACGACGATTCCCGCCTCGTTCAAGGCGCACCCGCTGGTCGAGAAGGTGATCGCCGACCGCGCCGCGATGGGCCGCGGCGAGATCAACGTCGACTGGGGCATGGGCGAGACCCTGGCCTACGCCTCGCTGGTGGCCAGCGGCTACGCCGTGCGCCTGTCGGGCGAGGACTGCGGCCGCGGCACCTTCGTGCACCGCCACGCAGTGCTGCACGACCAGAAGCGCGAGCGCTGGGACGAAGGCACCTACATCCCGCTGCAGCACGTGGCCGAGGGCCAGGCGCCGTTCACGGTGATCGACTCCATCCTGTCGGAGGAGGCCGTGCTGGGCTTCGAGTACGGCTACGCCAGCGCCGAGCCCAACACGCTGGTGATCTGGGAGGCGCAGTTCGGCGACTTCGCCAACGGCGCGCAGGTGGTGATCGACCAGTTCATCGCCTCGGGCGAGGTGAAGTGGGGCCGCGTCAACGGCCTGACGCTGATGCTGCCGCACGGCTACGAAGGCCAGGGGCCCGAACACAGCTCGGCGCGGCTCGAACGTTTCATGCAACTGGCCGCCGACAACAACATGCAGGTCGTGCAGCCCACCAGCGCCAGCCAGATCTTCCACCTGCTGCGCCGACAGATGGTGCGCCAGTTCCGCAAGCCGCTGATCATCTTCACGCCCAAGAGCCTGCTGCGCAACAAGGACGCGACGTCGCCGCTCGCCGAGTTCACGCGCGGCGAGTTCAAGACCGTGATCGGCCCGGTGCGCAGCGAGGTCGAAGCCGACAAGGTCAGGCGCGTGATCTGCTGCTCGGGCAAGGTGGCCTACGACCTGATCAGGAAGCGCGACGAGAAGAAGGCCTGGGACGTGGCCATCCTGCGCGTGGAGCAGCTCTACCCGTTCCCGCACAAGGCTTTCGCGGCCGAGATCAAGCGCTTCCCCAACGCGACCGAGATCGTGTGGTGCCAGGACGAGCCGCAGAACCAGGGCGCCTGGTTCTTCGTGCAGCACTACGTGCACGAGAACATGGCCGAAGGCCAGAAGCTCGGCTACGCCGGCCGTCCCGCGTCGGCGTCGCCCGCGGTGGGCTACAGCCACCTGCACCAGGAGCAGCAGAAGGCGCTGCTCGACCAGGCCTTCGGCAAGCTCAAGGGCTTCATCCTAACGAAGTAAATCGACGGCTCGGCATGGGGCGGCCGCAAGGCGCCGGCTCCATGCCGCCCGCGCACGACCGAACCCAACGAGAAACATCATGGCGATCGTAGAAGTCAAGGTCCCGCAACTGTCCGAATCGGTTGCCGAGGCCACGTTGCTGCAGTGGAAGAAGAAGCCCGGCGAAGCCGTGGCGATGGACGAGATCCTGATCGAGATCGAGACCGACAAGGTCGTGCTCGAAGTGCCGGCGCCCGCCGCCGGCGTGCTGGCCGAGCACGTGGTGGCCGACGGCGGCACCGTGGTCAGCGACCAGTTGATCGCGAAGATCGACACCGAGGGCAAGGCCGGCGCCGTTGCTGCGCCTGCTGTCGCCGCCGCACCGGCCGCCGCCGCGCCTGCGCCCGCGGCTGCTCAAGCCCAAGGCAAGGCCGGCGTCGCGATGCCCGCCGCCGCCAAGCTGATGGCCGACAACAACCTGGCCGCGGGCTCCGTGTCCGGCACCGGCAAGGACGGCCGCGTGACCAAGGGTGACGTGCTGGCCGCGGTGTCCGCGCCCAAGCCGGCGGCCGCCGCGCCGGCCGTCGCCGTGCCGGCTGCGCCGGCGGTCGCCAAGCCGCTGCCCGCCGTCGCCGCGCCGATCGGTCAGGCCCTGGGCGATCGCCCCGAGCAGCGCGTGCCGATGTCGCGCCTGCGCGCGCGCGTCGCCGAGCGGCTGCTGCAGTCGCAGTCCACCAACGCGATCCTCACCACCTTCAACGAGGTCAACATGGCCCCGGTGATGGAGATGCGCAAGAAGTTCCAGGAGAAGTTCGAGAAGGAGCACGGCGTCAAGCTCGGCTTCATGAGCTTCTTCGTCAAGGCCGCGGTCGCGGCGCTGAAGAAGTTCCCGGTCATCAACGCCAGCGTCGACGGCAACGACATCGTCTACCACGGCTACTTCGACATCGGCATCGCGGTCGGCTCGCCGCGCGGTCTGGTCGTGCCCATCCTGCGCAACGCCGACCAGATGAGCTTCGCCGACATCGAGAAGAAGATCGCCGAGTTCGGCCAGAAGGCGCGCGACGGCAAGCTGGGCATCGAAGAGCTGACCGGCGGCACCTTCTCGATCAGCAACGGCGGCACCTTCGGCAGCATGCTGTCGACGCCCATCATCAACCCGCCGCAGAGCGCCATCCTCGGCGTGCACGCGACCAAGGACCGCGCGGTGGTCGAGAACGGGCAGATCGTGGTGCGCCCGATGAATTACCTGGCGATGAGTTACGACCACCGCATCATCGACGGCCGCGAGGCCGTGCTGGGCCTGGTGACGATGAAGGAAGCGCTGGAAGACCCGGCGCGCTTGCTGTTCGATATTTGAGGGCCGGGCACACGATGAGCACGAAGAACTTCGACGTCGTCGTGATCGGCGGCGGTCCCGGCGGCTACATCGCCGCGATCCGCGCGGCGCAGCTCGGTTTCAACGTCGCCTGCATCGACGAGTGGAAGAACGAGAAGGGCGGCCCGGCGCCGGGCGGCACCTGCACCAACGTCGGCTGCATCCCCAGCAAGGCGCTGCTGCAGTCCAGCGAGCATTACGAGCATGCCGCGCACCATTTCGCCGACCACGGCATCGGGCTGAAGGACCTGACGATCGACGTCGCCAAGATGGTGGCGCGCAAGAACGCCGTCGTGAAGCAGAACAACGACGGCATCCTGTACCTGCTGAAGAAGAACAAGGTCGCGTTCTTCCACGGCCGCGGCTCGTTCGTGAAGGCGGTCGAGGGCGGCTACGAGATCGCGGTCGATGGCGAGACGCTGCTGGCCGGCCAAGTGATCGTCGCCACCGGCTCCAACCCGCGGCCGCTGCCCGGCGTGCCGTTCGACGAAGAGCAGATCCTCAGCAACGACGGCGCCTTGGCGCTGGGCGCGGTGCCGAAGAAGCTCGGGCTGATCGGCTCGGGCGTGATCGGGCTCGAGATGGGCTCGGTGTGGCGCCGCCTGGGCGCCGAAGTGACGGTGCTCGAGGCGATGCCGACCTTCCTCGCCGCCGCCGACGAGCAGATCGCGAAGGAGGCGCTGAAGGCCTTCACCAAGCAGGGCCTGAAGATCGAGTTCGGCGTCAAGGTCGGCGAGGTGAAGACGGCCAAGAAGGGCGTCAGCGTGGCCTGGACCGATGCCAAGGGCAACGCGCAAGCGCTGGAGGTCGACAAGCTGATCGTCTCCATCGGCCGCGTGCCCAACACCACCGGGCTGAACGCCGAGGCCGTGGGCCTGAAGCTCGACGAGCGCGGCGCGATCGTCGTCGACGAGCAGTGCCGCACCAATTTGGCCGGCGTGTGGGCGGTGGGCGATGTCGTGCGCGGCCCGATGCTGGCGCACAAGGCGGAGGAAGAAGGCGTCGCGGTGGCCGAGCGCATCGCCGGGCAGCATGGGCATGTCAACTTCGACACTGTGCCCTGGGTCATCTACACCAGCCCCGAGATCGCCTGGGTCGGCAAGACCGAGCAGGCGCTGAAGGCCGAGGGCCGCGCCTACAAGGCCGGCACCTTCCCTTTCCTGGCCAACGGCCGCGCGCGCGCGCTGGGCGACACGACGGGCATGGTCAAGTTCCTGGCCGATGCCAAGACCGACGAGATCCTGGGCGTGCACATCGTCGGCCCGCTGGCCAGCGAGCTGATCAGCGAAGCGGTGGTGGCGATGGAGTTCAAGGCCAGCAGCGAGGACATCGCGCGCATCTGCCACGCGCACCCGTCGTTGTCCGAGGCGACCAAGGAAGCCGCGCTGGCCGTCGACAAGCGCACGCTGAACTTCTGACGGCGTGAGCGAACGCGCCGCCACGGCCGACGCTGCGGACGCCGAGGCGCTACTCGCCGTGGCCCGTGCGGCGCTCGCGCGCATGGACAACGCCGCCGCGCTTCAGGCGGCGCAGGCGGCCTGGGAGCGGATGCCCGCCGCGGCGCCGGGGCGGCGCAGCGATGCGGCGCTGATGGCGGCCAAGGCGGCGGCCAACGGCGAGCGTTCGCAGGACGCGCTGGACTGGGCCGAACGCGCCGCCGACGCGGCCGGGCAGGCGAGCGACCTGCCGGGCCAGGTGGCGGCCTGGGTGGTGACGGCCAGCGTGCTGGCGCACGACGACCGCCCGCGGGCGGCGATGCAGGCCCTGGGCCGCGTGCTGGGCGGCTTGACGGCGCTGAGTTCGCCGCGCGCGCTGATGGGCACCTGCGTCAGCATTGGCCTGACCTACGGCCTGCTGGGCCTGCCGCGCCTGGCGGTGGACGCCATGCGCGAGGCGCTGCAACTGTCGCGCACCTGCGCCGATGCGCCCACCCAGCTTCACGTCACCCTGAACCTAGTGGCCCACGGACTGGACCTGTGGGACCTGATCGCCGAGGACGACCCGGCGGAGGCCGAGCGGCTGATGCAGGAGTTGCGCGGCCATTGCGCCGCGATGGAATCCGCCACCGGCGCCGCCGCGCAGCGCGGCGACGCCAGCCGTGCCAACTACTGCCTGTACCAGGCCGGCGTGCACCGCCGCGACGGCCGCCAGGCCGAAGCGCGGGCCGTGCTGGAGGGCTTTCTCACGCCGCAGTGGAACGGCCAGCCGGGGCTGCGTGCCGAGCTGTGGCTGGAGCTGGCGCTGGCGCGCCGGCACTGCGGCGACGAGGCGGGCATGGCCGACTGCGTTGCGCTGGCCGCGGCGGCGCAGGCCGAGGCCGGCGAGCCCCATGCGTCCGAGCTGCCGCGGCTGGCGCTGATCGAAGAGCTGTCCGGGCGGCCGCAGGCGGCGCTGGCGCTGTGGCGCCGCCACCAGCGCCGGCTGCACCTGCACGTGGTGGAGGCGCTGGAGGCCCGCATCGAGGACCTGGGCGTGGCGCTGGCCACGCAGTCGCTGAAGGTGGAGAACGCCCAGCTCCGCAGCCAGGCCGAAGGCCTGACCGCCAGCGTGCACCAGTTGGCGCAGCTGGCGACCACCGATCCGCTGACCGGCGTGGCCAACCGGCGCGCGTTGATGCAGGGCTTCGCGGAGCGATTCGCGCCGCTGGCCGCCGGCGCTGGCGGGGCGGCGCTGGCCTTGATCGATCTCGACCACTTCAAGGCCATCAACGACCGCCACACCCACGGGGTCGGCGATGCCGTGCTGCAGGTCGTGGCCGGGCTGCTGGTCAAGGGCCTGCGCAGCGACGACCTGGTCGGCCGCTACGGCGGCGAGGAATTCCTGGTGCTGCTGGCCCGCGCCGACGCCGCCGCCGCGGCGCGCCGCATTGAGGCGCTGCTGGCCGCCGTTCGTGCGCACGACTGGGAAACCCTGTCTCCCGGGCTGGCCGTCAGCTTCAGCGCCGGCGTCGTGCCGCTGCGGCCTGGCGAAGGCTTCGATGATGCGGTGGCGCGCGCCGACCTGCTGCTGTACCAGGCCAAGCGCGGCGGCCGCTGCCGCGTGGTCGTCGACTAGCATCAGGGCGAATATGCCCCCAAGCTCACTTCGTTCGCGGCCCCCCGGGGGGGCGCTCAGTACCTTCGGAACGGCCGGGCGGTACTGATGTCCGAAGTCGAACGCTTCTACCGGCAGACGCTCGCCGAGCGCGGCTACCAGGCGGATGAGGCGCAGCTGCGCGCGGTCGAGGCGCTGGCGCGCTGCGAGCGCGAGTGGAGCCAGTACAAGTCGCGGCGCGGCAACGCGGTCACGCGGCTGCTGGTGCGCCCGCCCATTCCGCGCGGCGTCTACATGTGGGGCGGCGTCGGGCGCGGCAAGAGCTTCCTGATGGACTGCTTCTTCCAGTCCGTGCCGCTGACGCGCAAGACGCGGCTGCACTTCCACGAGTTCATGCGCGAGGTGCACCGCGAACTGCAGGACCTGAAGGGCACCGCCAACCCGCTGAACGAGCTGGGCCGGCGCGTCGCGCGGCGCTACCGGCTGATCTGCTTCGACGAGTTCCACGTCGCCGACGTGACCGACGCGATGATCCTGCACCGGCTGCTGCAGTCGTTGTTCGACAACCGCGTCAGCATCGTCACCACGTCCAACTTCCCGCCCGACGGGCTGTACCCCAACGGCCTGCACCGCGACCGCATCCTGCCGGCGATCGAGCTGCTGAAAGCAAACCTGGAAGTGATCAACGTCGACGCCGGCACCGACTACCGGCAGCAGACGCTGTCGCAGGTGGAGACGTACCACTGGCCGCTGGGCCCCGAGGCCGACGCGCAGATGGCGCGCAGCTTCGAGCGCCTGGCCGAGGCCAAGGACGAGGATCCGCGGCTGCACATCGAGCACCGCGAGCTGCGCGCGCTGCGCCGCGCCGGCGGCGTGGTGTGGTTCGACTTCCGCACGCTGTGCGGCGGGCCGCGCTCGCAGAACGACTACCTGGAGATCGCCTCGCGCTTCCACACGCTGCTGCTGTCCGACGTGCCGCAGATGCCGCCGCGCCTGGCCAGCGAGGCGCGCCGCTTCACGCTGCTGATCGACGTGCTGTACGACCGCCGCGTCAAGCTGGTGATCTCGGCCGCGGCGCCGGCGGACCAGCTCTACACCGAAGGCCCGCTGGCGCACGAGTTCCCGCGCACGGTCTCGCGCCTGTCGGAGATGCAGTCCGCCGAATACCTGGCGCTGGCGCGGCGCGAGGTCGACACCTCGCTGACGTGAAGAGCATGCGGTGCCTGCTCGTCATCGCTCTCTTCGTGCCGCTGCTGGCCGCCGCTGCCGACGCCGACAAGCAGCAGCTTGCGCAGGAGCGCGCCGCGATCCAGCACCGCTACGCGCAGGAACTGAAGGACTGCGCCGGCCGCTTCGCCGTCAACGCCTGCCGCGACGAAGCGCGCAAGCGCGAACGCCAGGCGCTGGCCGCCGTGCAGGCCCGGCAGCAGCAGCTCGACGAAGCGCAGCGCCGCGAGCGCAGCGCACGGCGCCAGGCCGAGGTGCAGGCGCGCCAGCAGGAACTGGCGCAGCGGCTGGTGCCCGAAGCGGCTGCGGCGGCCGCATCGGTAGCAGCGGCGTCCCCGGCAGCCGATGCCGCCTCGGCTGCCGCCAGGGCCCCCAAGCCCAGGCGCGACCGCGCGGCCGCCGCCGAGGCCCGCGCCGAGCGTGCCGCGGCCCGCGCATCGGCCGCGGCCCAGCGGCGCCAAGAGATCGAGGCCGACCAGGCACGCATCGACGCGCGGGTGGCCAAGCGCAAGGCCCAGGGCAAGCCGGTGACGCCGTTACCGCCGCTGCCGGCGGCGTCCGCGGCATCCCGATCGAACTGAACTACTTCAGCGCGTCGACGCGCAGCAGCGCGACCGACAGGTTGTCGCCGCCGCCGCGGGCGCGCTGGCGCGCCTTGGTGATCAGCATCTCGCCGGCTTCGCGCGGCGGCAGCGCGTGCACGATGGCGCCCATCTCCTTGGGCGTGAAGTAGTGCCACAGCCCGTCGCTGCAGGCCAGCAGCGTGTCGCCGAAGGCGAGCTTGTCGATCTGCCACAGCGTCACCGGCGGGTCGGTCTGCGTGCCCAGGCAGCCGGTCAGCAGGTTGGACTGCGGGTGCGTGTTGGCCGCCTCCTCGCTGAGCTTGCCTTCGTCGACCAGGCGCTGCACGAACGAATGGTCGGAAGTGCGCTTGACCAGGTCGGGCCCGCGGAAGTGGTAGACGCGCGAATCGCCCGCGTGCACCGCCCAGGTCTCGAGGTCGGGGTTGACCAGGAACGCGGCGATCGTGCTGTGCGGCTCTTCTTCGGCCGTGATGGCCGTGAGCTTGATCATCAGGTGCGCTTCCATCACGAGCTGGTGCAGCAGCTCGCCGGCATCGTCCTGGTCGGGCACGAAGCGCTCGAACACCTGGCGGCCGGTCAGCAGCACCTGGTCGGCCGCCTTGCGCCCGCCGCTCTTGCCGCCCATGCCGTCGGCCACGATGCCCAGGGCGCAGCCCTTGGCGCGCTGATGGATCAGGACTTCCACCTGGTCCTGCTGGTAGGCCCGGTCTCCTTTGTGCAGCCCCGTGGCCGCGGTGAGGCGGAAGGCCTGGGCAGTCGAATTCATCCGCCGAATATAAACTTTGCCTCCCCGCACCGGCGTGCTGCAATGAACGACAACCTGCATTCTCCCCAGCGCCGATTGATCGAGCTGCGCATCGAGCACGCCGACCTGGACGACCTGATCGACCGCAACACCGACGATCCCCTGGCCGACGAGCTGACCCTGCGGCGCCTGAAAAAGCGCCGGCTGCTGCTGCGCGATCAGATCGCCCGGCTCGAGGGCGAGCTGGAGCCGCCGGAACCGGCGTGACTTCATCGCTCTGGGCGCGTACCCAGGCCGTCTTCGGCGCCGACGGGCCGCTGGCCCGGTCCGATCCACAGTACCGGCCGCGGCCGGCGCAGATGGCGCTGGCCGAAGCGATCTGCGCGGCGCTGGAGCAGCGCCGGGCGCTGGTGGCCGAGGCCGGCACCGGCGTCGGCAAGACCTTCGCGTACCTGGTGCCGCTGCTGCTGTCGGGCGGCCGCGCGCTGGTCAGCACCGCCACCAAGAGCCTGCAGGACCAGCTCTTCCTGCGCGACCTGCCGCGGCTGCTGCGCCAGCTCGACCTGCCGGTGCATACGGCGCTGCTGAAGGGCCGCGCCAGCTATTTGTGCCGCCACCGCCTGCAGCAGGCGCGGCTGACGGCGCAGCTGCCCGACCGCTTCGCGGTGCGCGCGCTGGCCCGGGTGGAGGCCTGGGCGCCGGCCACGCGCAGCGGCGACCTGGCCGAGATCGACGGGCTCGATGAACGCTCGCCGGTGATCCCGCTGGTCACCAGCACGCGCGACAACTGCCTGGGCAGCGAATGTCCCGAGTTCCGCCACTGTCACGTGGTGCAGGCGCGGCGCGAGGCGATGGCGGCCGACCTGGTGGTCGTCAACCACCACCTGTTCTTCGCCGACATGGCCTTGCGCGACAGCGGCATGGCCGAGCTGCTGCCCACGGTGGACGCCGCGGTCTTCGACGAGGCGCACCAGCTCGTCGACACCGGCGTGCAGTTCCTCGGCCAGACGCTGGGCACCGCGCAGACGCTGGACTTCGCGCGCGACCTGCTGGCCGTGGGCAACGCGCAGGCGCGCGGGCTGTCACCGTGGCAGGCGCTGGCCGCTGCGGTGGAGAAGGGCGCGCGCGACCTGCGCCTGGCGCTGGCCGGCGAGCTGCGCGAGGTGCGCGGCCTGCGCAAGCTGCGCTGGGACGAGCGCGCCGACCGCGCCGAGCTGGCCGCCGCGCTGCAGCAGCTCGACCAGGCCTTGCGCGACGCGGCCGAGGCGCTGGCCGCGCGCGCCGAGATCGGCCCCGACTTCGGCCGCCTGCAGCAGCGCGCGCTGGACTTGAGCGCGCTGGCGCAGCGCTTCAGTCAGCCGGCGGCCGATGCGCGCGTGCGCTGGATCGACCTGTCGCCGCAGCAGGCGCGCGCGGTGGAGTCGCCGCTGGACATCCGCGACCTGCTGGCCGAGCAGCGCGCGCTGGCGCCGCGGGCCTGGATCTTCACCTCGGCGACGCTGGGCGACGACGAGCGGCTGAGCTGGTTCACGCGCCAGGCGGCATTGGAGGACGCGGCCACGCTGCGCGTGCAAAGCCCATTCGACTATGCCGAGCACGCGCGGCTGTGGGTGCCGCTGCCGTTCCCCAAGCCCAACGAGGCGGCGCACCCGGCCGCGGTGGGCCGGCTGGCGGCGCGGCTGGCACAAGCGCTGCAGGGGCGCTGCTTCGTGCTGACGACGACCTTGCGCGCACTGGAGGCGGTGACCGCCGCGCTGCAGGACGAGGCCGCGCGCATCGGCGCCGAGCTGGAGGTGCTGACGCAGGGCTCGCAGCCGCGGCGTGCGCTGTTGCAGCGTTATGCCGACGGCCGCGGCAAGGTGCTGGTGGGCTCGCACAGTTTCTGGGAAGGCATCGACATGCCCGGCGACGCGCTGCAGTGCGTGCTGATCGACAAGCTGCCGTTCCCGCCGCCCAACGATCCGCTGGTCGAGGCGCGCTCGCGCCAACTGCTGGCGCAGGGCCGCAAGGCCTTCGACGAGCTGCACGTGGCCGAGGCCGCGGTGGCGTTGAAGCAGGGTGCCGGGCGCCTGATCCGCTCCGAGACCGACCGGGGCCTGCTGGTGGTGTGCGACCCGCGGCTGCGGCAGATGGCCTACGGCCGCCGGCTGCAGGCGGCGCTGCCGGCGATGGGCGTGCTGAACGACGAGGCGCAGGCGCTGGACTGGCTGGCGCTGCTGGCCTCGATGCATCCGGACGCAGCGTCTACCAGAAGCGCCACCACGGCCTGGCCGCCGCCTGCCTGGGCTGGGCGCCCGGGATGAAGGCGCTGTCGGGGAAGTTGGCCTTCAGCACGCGCTCGGCGGCGTCGCGCAGCGTCGGCAGCTGCAGCTTGTCATAGCTGCGCACCATGATGTGCAAGGCCTCCTCGGTGGCCGGCGCCTGCTGGAACTCGGTCACTGCCTGCTGCGCGCGGTTGGCCGCGGCCACGTAGGCGCCGCGGTTGTAGTAGTAGCGCGCCACGTGCACCTCGTAGGCCGCCAGCGTGTTGACGATGTAGTCCATGCGCACTCGCGCGTCGGCCGCGTAGCGCGAGGCCGGAAACTGCTCGATCAACTGCTTGAAGGCCTGGTAGGCGTCGCGCGACGCGCGCTGGTCGCGCTCCGACAGGTCCTGCCCCGCCAGGTTGCCCAGCAGGCCCAGGTTGTCGTTGAAGTTGATCACGCCGCGCAGGAACAGCGCGTAGTCCAGTGCCGGGCTGGAGGGGTTGTACTTGATGAAGCGCTCGATGGTGGACAGCGCCTGCGCCTTCTCGCTGGTCTTCCAGTACAGGTAGGCCAGGTCGAGCTGCGCCTGCTGCGCCAGCAGCGTGCCGGCGCCCAGGCCTTCCACGCGCTCCAGCGCCTTGATCGCGCGGTCGTAGCTGCCGGCGTCGGCGTCGGCCTTGGCCTCTGCATACAATTTGTCGGCGCTGCGGCCGGCGAATTCGTCCTTGCCGTCGGAGGCGCAGCCCGCCAGGATCGTCAGGGCCGCTGCGGCCAGCAAGGCCGCGGCGCGGCGCCAGGTTTGAACAGGATGCATCGGTGCGGTGGTCGGTGCGCCGGCTTGGGTATTGGCAAAGCCGCGGCGCCCTGAAGACAAGGCGCCGGATTATAGGAAGCCGATGAAACAAGGCCCCGAGGCCGACGCCGAGCCGGACGGCCTGGAGCCCGAGCGGCGCACCTGGGCCGTCGATGCCGATGGCCACGGCCAGCGCCTGGACAAGCTGCTGGCGCTGGCCTGCAGCGAGTTCTCGCGCAGCCACCTGCAAGGCCTGGCCGAGGCCGGCCACGTCAGCGTCGACGGCCAGGTCTGCACGCACAGCGCGCGCAAGCTGCGCGCCGGGCAGCGGATCGAGGTGACGCTGGTGCCCACCGCCGAGAGCCTGGCCTTCCGCGCGCAGGCGATGGCGCTGGACATCGTGCACGAGGACGAGCAGGTGCTCGTGATCGACAAGCCCGCCGGCCTGGTGGTGCATCCTGCTGCCGGGAATTGGAGCGGCACGCTGCTCAACGGCCTGCTGGCCCATCACGCCGGTGCCGCGCAACTGCCGCGCGCCGGCATCGTGCACCGGCTGGACAAGGACACCTCGGGGCTGATGGTCGTCGGCAAGACGCTGCCCGCGGTGACCGCGCTGGTGCGCGACATCGCCGCGCGCGAGGTGCAGCGCCAATACCTCGCCATCGCCTGGGGCGCGGTGCAGCCGGCGGTGCAGCGCATCGATGCGCCGATCGGCCGCGACCCCGCCTCGCGCATCCGCATGGCCGTGGTCGCCGGCGGCCGGCCGGCGCAGACCGACGTCGAATGCCTGGCCGTGCACGAGGGCTTCAGCGCGCTGCGCTGCAAGCTGCACACCGGGCGCACGCACCAGATCCGCGTGCACCTGGCGTCGCGCGGGCACCCGCTGGTGGCCGACGCCTTGTACGGCGGCAAGCCCGCGCTGGGCCTGCAGCGCCAGGCCCTGCATGCCGAGTGGCTGGCCTTCGAGCATCCGCTGAGCCGCAAGCCCATGGCTTTTCAACGCGATCCGCCGGCCGACTTCGCGGCCGCTTGGACCCAGGTGTGTGCCCAGGTGGCCGGCGCGGCTACAATGCGCATCGTCCGCGCCCCTGCGGTGCAGCCGCCGTCCTAGCTTTTTTCGGATGGGCAGGCCCCGCCCGGCGCCATGCAGACGGCCCACCGCGCCCTTGATGGCAGCGTGCCCACCAGGCGACGCTTGCATCGCGGCAGGGCCCAGACCCAACCCGAACCGCCCCTGTCGCACCGGCCCAGCCGGTGACGCCCCCTGACAGCCGCCCCTTTGCGATGACGACGAGCGCCGAAGCCAAGCGCATCCTCGAAACGGCCTTGCTGTGTGCCCCGGCACCGATGCCGCTGCGCGAGATGCGCGTCCTGTTCGACGACGAAGTCGGGCCCGACAGCCTGCGCATGCTGCTCGACGAGATCAGCCGCGACTGGTCCGAGCGCGGCGTCGAGCTGGTGGCGCTGGCCACCGGCTGGCGCTTCCAGAGCCGGCCCGAGATGCGCGAGTACCTCGACCGCCTGCACCCCGAGAAGCCGCCCCGGTATTCGCGCGCGGCGATGGAGACGCTGGCCATCGTGGCCTACCGCCAGCCGGTGACGCGCGGCGACATCGAAGACATCCGCGGCGTCACGGTCAGCTCGCAGATCGTCAAGCAGCTCGAAGACCGCGGCTGGATCGAGACCATCGGCCACCGCGAGGCCGCCGGCCGCCCGGCGCTGTACGCGACGACGCAGCAGTTCCTCGACGACCTGGGCCTGACATCGCTGGACCAGTTGCCGCCGCTGGGCGCCGCCGGCGAGGCGCCGCCCGAAGCGGTGGCCGCGCTGCAGGCGCAGGTCTCGCTGCTGGCGCCCGAGGACGGCCAGGCCAGCCTGCCGCTGGGCGAGGCCGGCGCTGCAGAGCCCCCGGCCGCCGAAGTCCTCGTCGAAGAACCCGCCCTTGCCGAAGACCCGGCGGCCAGCGCCGAGCCCCTCCCCGAACCTCCCCCCGAGCCCCCGCTCACCGAGCAGCCATGAACGCCAACGAGCCAGACGAGTCGACGCTTCCTGCGCAAACGCCGGAGGCCGACGCCGCGCCGCCGAAGCCGCGCCGCCGCCGCACGCCCAAGTCCGCTGCCGCCGCCGAGACGCCGCCCGACGCCGGCCATGAGCCCGTCGCGCCGCCGCCGGCGGCCGTCGCGCCGACCGAGCCCGCGCCTGCCGAAGCCGCGCCCAAGCCGGCCCGCGCGCCGCGCCGGCGCAAGGCGGCCGTCGAAGCCGCGGCCGAGCCTGCCGCTGAAGCGCCTGCCGCGCCGAGCGAGGCCGTGCCGCCGGTGCCGCCCGCCGCCGAAGTCGCGCCTGTCGCCGCCGTGGCCGTGCCCGTCGATGCGGCTGATGCGGCCGACGCGGCCGCCCCCGCCGCCGGCGATCAAGCGTCCACCGCCGCCGGCGAGGCCGCCCCGCGCGAAGGCAATCGCCGCAACCGCAACCGCCGCCGCAACCGCCGCGAGCGCGACCGCGAGCCGCGTCCGCCGCGGGCCGAAGGCGAGGTCGATGCCGAGGCCGAGGCCGAAGCTGACGACGACGCCACCGACGAGATCGCTGCCGCCGCGCTGCCTGCGCCGGCATTGCCGCCCACCGATCCCGATGAGCTGTTCGCCGAAGTGCTGTCCGGCGCCTTCGACGCCGAGCCGGCACCCGAAGAAGCCGCCGAAGCCACCGATGCCGCCGCCACCCCCACCGAGCCGCCGCGCCGCGTGCTGGCGCCCGAGCCCGATGCGCCCAAGCTGCACAAGGTGCTGGCGCAGGCCGGCATCGGCTCGCGCCGCGACATGGAGCAATGGGTGCTGGAAGGCCGCGTCACCGTCAACGGCCAGCCGGCGCACACGGGCCAGCGCATCTCCTTCGGCGACCGCGTCGCGGTCAACGGCAAACCCGTCAAGCTGCGCATCGCGCCGCCGCCGCCGCGCGTGCTGGCCTATCACAAGCCGGTGGGCGAGGTGGTCACGCACGACGACCCTCAAGCTCGGCCCACGGTGTTCCGCCGCCTGCCGCGGCTGCCGCATGGCAAGTGGCAGTCGGTCGGCCGGCTGGACATCAACACCGAAGGCCTGCTGCTGTTCACCAACTCGGGCGACCTCGCCAACCAGTTGATGCACCCGCGCTTCGGCGTCGAGCGCGAATACGCGGTGCGCTCGCTCGGCGCGCTGGACGACGAGCAGCGCCAGCGCCTGCTGGACGGCGTGGAGATCGAAGGCCAGCGCTGCGGCTTCAAGCGCATCGAGGACGGCGGCGGCGAAGGCGCCAACCACTGGTACCGCTGCGTCATCGCCGAAGGCCGCCACCGCGAGGTGCGCCGCCTGTTCGAGGCCGTGGGCCACGCGGTGAGCCGGCTGATCCGCATCCGCTACGGCTGCGTGGTGCTGCCCAAGGGCTTGAAGCGCGGCGTCTGGGTCGACCTGCCCGAGCTCGACGTGCGCGCTTTGCGCCGCCTGACCGGCACCGACCGGCCGCGCGATGGTGATCGTGGCGACCGCGGTGACCGCGGCGAAGGCGGCGATAGCTCG
Source organism: Rubrivivax sp. (assembly GCA_047602205.1). Taxonomy (GTDB): domain Bacteria; phylum Pseudomonadota; class Gammaproteobacteria; order Burkholderiales; family Burkholderiaceae_C; genus Rubrivivax. The sequence goes on from JASGHX010000001.1 coordinate 5,418,325, forward strand.
CGCAACAAGCGCGGCCGCCGCGGCGGCAAGAACCGCCCCGACCGCGGCGCTGACCGTGGGCCGCGGCCCGACCGGGGCCCGCGCGCCGAGCGTGAGCCCCGTGTCGATCGCGAGCCGCGTGCCGAACGCGAGCCGCGGCCCGACGGCGACGGTCCGCTGTACATCCCCAACCCGCTGCAGCAGACCTACGACAAGCGCGCGATCCAGCAGGCCCGCGCGCCGCGCCGCGAGCTGACCGAGGACGACCCCATCCCCAACCCGCTGCAGCAGACCTATGACCGCCGCGCACTGCAGCGCGAGCGCGCGCCGCGGCGCGAACTGCCCGAGGACGGCCCGATCCCCAACCCGCTGCAGCAGACCTACGACAAGCGCTTCGTGCAGAAGACCGGCGGCGGTGGCGGTGGCGGCCGCGGCGGCCGTGCCGGCGGGCGCGGGCAAGGTGGCGGCCAGGGCGGCGGCCAGCGCCAGCCCGACCCGATGCAGACGGCCGTGGGCTACATCGGCGCCGATGCCTTCCGCAGCCGCGGCAACAAGGGCGGCAACCGCAACCAGCGCCGCGGCAAGGGCGGCGGCCAGGGCCCCGGCGGCAACCGGGGTGGCAACCGCGGCAGCGGCGGCGGCGGTGGTGGCCGCTGATTAGAATTCGCGGTTTCGTTTCAAGCATCCCCCTCAGGAGAAGACTCATCATGGCCGTCGAACGCACCCTGTCGATCATCAAGCCCGATGCCGTGGCCAAGAACGTCATCGGCCAGATCTATTCGCGCTTCGAAGGCGCCGGCCTCAAGGTCATCGCCGCGAAGATGGCACACCTCTCGCGCGGCGAGGCCGAGGCCTTCTACGCGGTGCACAAGGCGCGCCCGTTCTTCAACGACCTGGTGAGCTTCATGATCTCCGGCCCGGTGATGATCCAGGTGCTGGAAGGCGAGGGCGCGATCGCCAGGAACCGCGAGCTGATGGGCGCCACCGACCCCAAGAAGGCCGAAAAGGGCACGATCCGCGCCGACTTCGCCGACAGCATCGACGCCAACGCGGTGCACGGCTCCGACGCGCCCGAGACCGCGGCCGTGGAAGTGGCCTTCTTCTTCCCCGGCATGAACGTCTACAGCCGCTGAGTCCCGGCGGCCGCCGCGGTCCCGTCGTCATGGCCGACACCGTCAACCTGCTCGATTTCGATCTCGACGGGCTGGCGGCGTGGTGCGCCACGCTGGGCGAGAAGCGTTTTCGCGCCGTGCAGCTCTTCCGCTGGATCCACCAGAAGGGCGAGGCCGACTTCGAGCGCATGACCGACCTCGCCAAGTCGCTGCGCGACAAGCTGGCCGGCCGCTGCGAGGTGCGGCCGCTGCCGGTGGTCAGCGAGCACGTCTCGGCCGACGGCACCGTCAAGTGGCTGTTCGACGTCGGCGCCGGCAATGCGATCGAGACCGTCTTCATCCCCGAGGACGACCGCGGCACGCTGTGCATCAGCTCGCAGGCCGGCTGCGCGGTGGGCTGCCGCTTCTGCTCCACCGGCCACCAGGGCTTCAGCCGCAACCTCGCCACCGGCGAGATCCTGGCCCAGCTCTGGCATGCCGAGCACGCGCTGCGCCGCCGCCTGAACCTGCCGCCCGGCGAGCGTGCCATCACCAACGTCGTGATGATGGGCATGGGCGAGCCGCTGCAGAACTACGCGGCGCTGGTGCCGGCGCTGAAGGTGATGCTCGACGACCACGGCTACGGCCTGTCGCGCCGCCGCGTGACGGTCTCCACCTCGGGCATGGCGCGGCTGATCGACCGCCTACGCGACGACTGCCCGGTCGCGCTGGCCGTCTCGCTGCACGCGGCCGACGACGCCTTGCGCGACCAGATCGTGCCGCTGAACCGCAAGCACCCGCTGGACGATCTGCTGCAGGCCTGCAAGCGCTACCTGGAACGCGCGCCGCGCGACTTCATCACCTTCGAATACTGCATGCTGGACGGCGTCAACGATAGCGACGCGCAGGCGCGCGAGCTGGTCGAGCTGGTGCGTGGCCGCATCCCCTGCAAGATCAACCTGATCCCGTTCAACCCCTTCCCGCAGTCGGGGCTCAAGCGCTCGCCGCGCGAGCGGGTGCAGGCCTTCGCGCGCATCCTGCAGGATGCCGGGCTCGTCGCCACCATCCGCAAGACCCGCGGCGACGACATCGACGCCGCCTGCGGCCAGCTGGCCGGCGAGGTGGCCGACCGCACCCACGTGCGCGAGCGCATGCAGCGCCGGCGCGCGGTGATCGCGCTGCAGCTGGTGCTCCCGCAGCAGCAGGAGGCAAGCACATGAGGGCGGCGTGCATCGGCTTGATCGTCATCGCGCTGGCCGGCTGCGTCGCGGCGCCGCCCGGCGGCGACCGTGAGATCCGCACCGATTCCGACCAGAGCAGCGCCGAGAAACGCGCCCGCGTGCGGCTGGAGCTGGCTTCGGCCTACTTCGCGCGCGGCCAGTCGACCACGGCGCTGGACGAGGTCAAGCAGGCGCTGTCCGCCAAGCCCGACCTGGCCGAGGCCTTCAACCTGCGCGGCCTGATCTACGCCAGCCTGAACGAGCCGCAGCTCGCCGAGCAGAGCTTCCAGCACGCGCTGCAGCTCAACCCCCGCGACGGCGACACCTTGCACAACTACGGCTGGTTCGCCTGCCAGCAGCGCCGCTTCGACGATGCCGAGGCGCAGTTCAACGCCGCGCTGGCGGCGCCGCAGTACACCGGCGCGGCGCGCACGCTCACCGCGCGCGGCATCTGCCTGGCGCGCGCCGGCCGCTGGCCGGACGCCGAGCGCCAGCTCGCGCGCGCCTTCGAGCTCGACCCCGGCAACCCGTCCGCCGCCTTCGCCTACAGCGAGGTGCTGTACCAGCGCGGCGAGTACGAGCGCGCCCGCTTCTACGTGCGCCGCATCAACGCCCAGCCCGAGCAGTCCAACGCGCAGACGCTGTGGCTGGCCGCACGCATCGAGCGCCGCCTGGGCAACCGGCCCGGGGTGGACGACTTCGCGCGCCAGTTGCGCGAGCGCTTCCCCGATTCCGCCGAAGCGCGGCGCCTGGAGCTTGGGCAGTTCGATGATTGAGCCGATGCCGGACGCCGGCGCGGCCGACCGCAGCGGCCGCGGCCAGCCGCCCGAGCCAGCGCCCAGCGCCGGCAGCCTGCTGAAGGCCGCGCGCGAGCGTGAGGGCCTGCATCTGGCGGTGCTGGCCGCCACCATCAAGGTGGCGCCGGCCAAGCTGGAGGCGTTGGAGAAGGGCCGCTACGACGAGCTGCCCAACCTGACCTTCGCGCGCGCGCTGGCGCAGTCGGTCTGCCGCTCGCTCAAGATCGACCCGCGGCCGGTGCTGGCGCTGCTGCCGCAGGTGGAGACGCCGCCGCTCGAAGGCGCGATGGGCTCGCTGAACACGCCGTTCCAGGAGCGTTCGTCGCGTTCCGAAGGCAACGGCCTGGCCTGGGCCAGCAAGCCGATGTTCCTGGCCGGCGGCGTGCTGCTGCTGGCCGCGGTGGTGGTGGGCCTGCTGCCGCCGGACTGGCTGGACCGCTGGCGCCCGGGCGCGGACGCGGCGCCGGCCGCGAGCGGCACTGCCGCCGCGTCGGCGCCGGCGGTGCCGCCGCTCGCGGCCTCGGCGGCCGACGTGATGGCAGCCGTGGCCAGCGCGGCCGTCGATGCGGCCGGCGGCGCTGCCTCGGCCGTCGTCGCGGCAGCGGAGCAGGCGGCTTCAGCGGTCGTTGCCGCGGCGCCGTCAGCGTCGACGCCCGTCCCGCCGGCTGCCTCGGCGCCGGCCTCCGCCGCGGCCGCGCCGCAGGGCCTGCTGAACCTGGCGGCCAGCGCGCCGAGCTGGGTGGAGGTGCTGGACGCCGACGGCAAGCCGCTGTTCGAGCGGCTGCTGCGCGCCGGCGAGACGGTGGCCGTCGACGGCAAGCCGCCGCTGCGCCTGCGCGTGGGCAATGCCGGCGGCACCGTGGTGACCTTCCGCGGGCAACCGCAGGACCTGGCCCCCTACACTCGCAACAACGTGGCCCGCCTGGAGCTGCGCTGAGCTGCACCATGAACGACGCCCGGTCCGACGACGACACGCCGATCACCCCGTCAGCGCCGCGGCCGCGCCGCTCGCGCCAGGCCCGCGTGGCCTGGGGCAGCCGCGTCGTCACGGTGGGCGGCGACGCGCCGGTGCGCGTGCAATCGATGACCAACACCGACACGGTGGACGTGATCGAGACCGCGATCCAGGTCAAGGAGCTGGCGGTGGCCGGCTCGGAGCTGGTGCGCATCACCGTCAACACGCCCGAAGCCGCGGCCGCGGTGCCGCACATCCGCGAGCAGCTCGACCGCATGGGCATCGACGTGCCGCTGGTCGGCGACTTCCACTACAACGGCCACCGGCTGCTGACCGAGTTCCCGGCGATGGCCCAGGCGCTTGTCGAAATACCGCATCAACCCCGGCAACGTCGGCAAGGGCGACAAGAAGGACCGCCAGTTCGCGCAGATGGTCGAGGTCGCGGCGCGGCTGGACAAGCCGGTGCGCATCGGCGTCAACTGGGGCAGCCTGGACCAGGAGCTGCTGGCCTCGCTGATGGACGCCAACGCGCGGCGCGCCCAGCCCTGGGACGCCAAGCAGGTGATGTACGCGGCGCTGGTGCAGTCGGCGCTGGGCTCGGCCGACTACGCGCGCGAGCTGGGGCTGGACCCGGACCAGATCATCATCAGCTGCAAGGTCAGCGGCGTGCAGGACCTGCTGGCCGTCTACCGCGCGCTGGCCCGGCGTTGCGACTATGCGCTGCACCTGGGCCTGACCGAGGCCGGCATGGGCACCAAGGGCACGGTGGCCTCGGCGGTGGCGATCGGGCAGCTGCTGCAGGAAGGCATCGGCGACACCATCCGCGTCAGCCTGACGCCGCAGCCCGGCGAGGCGCGCACGCAGGAGGTGGTGGTGGCGCTGGAGATCCTGCAGGCGCTGGGGCTGCGCGCGTTCAACCCCAGCGTCACCGCGTGCCCGGGCTGCGGCCGCACCACCAGCACCACGTTCCAGGAGCTGGCCAAGCAGATCGACGATCACCTGCGCACGATGATGCCGGTGTGGCGTGCGCGCTATCCCGGCGTGGAGACCCTCAGGATCGCGGTGATGGGCTGCATCGTCAACGGCCCCGGCGAGAGCAAGCACGCCGACATCGGCATCAGCCTGCCGGGCACCGGCGAGGCGCCGGCGGCGCCGGTGTTCATCGACGGCGAGAAGGCGCTGACGCTGCGCGGCGAGGGCATCGCGCAGGAGTTCCACCGCATCGTCGAGGGCTACATCGAGCGCCGCTTCGGCAGCGTGACGGCCGCGCATTGACGGCGCCGCCGCCTCGCCACCTCATCCCTCGAACTCGTCCGGCGCGTCGCTGCGCCGTCTGAACCATGGCCGAAAAGCTGCTCGCCATCAAAGGCATGAACGACATCCTGCCGGGCAGCGTCCCGCGCAAGGACAAGCTGCCCGACTCCGCGCTGTGGCGCTGGTTCGAGCGCACGGTCGACGCGGTGATGGCCGCGCACGGCTACCAGTACCTGCTGACGCCGGTGGTCGAGCCCACGCCGCTGTTCGTGCGCGGCATCGGCGAGGTCACCGACATCGTCGAGAAGGAGATGTACTCCTGGACCGACGCGATGAACGGCGACGCGCTGACGCTGCGCCCCGAGATCACCGCCGGCATCGTGCGCGCGATGATCGAGCACAACGCGCTCTACAACGGCCCGCTGCGCGTGTGGTCCATCGGCCCGGTGTTCCGCCACGAGCGGCCGCAGAAGGGCCGCTACCGGCAGTTCTTCCAGCTCGACGTCGAGGCGCTGGGCTGCGCCGGCCCCGACGTCGACGCCGAGCTGATCCTGATGGTGCGGCGGCTGTGGCAGGCGCTGGGGCTGGAGGTCGGCCGCCACGTGCGGCTGGAGCTCAACAGCCTGGGCCAGCCGGCCGAGCGCGCGGCGCACCGCGCGGCGCTGGTCGCCTATTTCGAGCGTCATGCCGGGCAGCTCGACGACGACTCGAAGCGCCGGCTGCACAGCAACCCGCTGCGCATCCTGGACAGCAAGAACCCGGCGCTGCAATCGCTGATCGAGGCCGCGCCCCAGCTCGACGCGCACCTGGGCGCCGAATCGCGCGCCCACCTCGATGCCGTCCGTGCGGTGCTGGACGCGGCCGGGCTGCCCTACCGCATCAACCCGCGGCTGGTGCGCGGGCTGGACTACTACAACCTCACCGTCTTCGAGTGGGTGACCGACCACCTGGGCTCGCAGGGCACGGTGTGCGGCGGCGGCCGCTACGACGGGCTGTTCGAGCAACTTGGTGCGGCCAAGCCCACGCCGGCGATCGGCTTCGGCCTGGGCATCGAGCGGCTGCTGCTGCTGATCCAGGAGCTGGGCCTGCCGGTGCCCGGCGCCGCGCCCGACGCCTACGCGGTGATCGGCGACGGCGCGCCGCTGCCGCGCGTGCTGGCGGCGCTGGACGCCTTGCGCGCCGCCGGCGTCTCGGTGCTGATGCACCCCGCGGGCAAGGACGGCTGGGGCAGCATGAAGTCGCAGTTCAAGCGCGCCGACGCCAGCGGCGCGCGCCACGCGCTGGTCTTCGGCGCCGACGAGCTCGCGCGCGGCGAGGTGGCGATCAAGCCGCTGCGCCGCGCCGACGCGGCGCAGGCCACGCGCGCGCTGGCCGACGCCGCGCAGTGGGCCGGCGAACTGCTCCACGCATAATCACGGGTTTTCCCGCCTGCCCGCAGCCAAGAGTCCGCACCCCCCATGGCCACCTCCCTCGACCTGCAAGAGCAGGAACAGATCGACGCCCTGAAGGCGTTCTGGAAGCAGTACGGCAACCTGATCACCTGGGTGCTGATCCTCGCGCTGGGCGCCTTCGCGGCCTGGAACGGCTGGAACTGGTGGCAGCGCGACCAGGGACTGAAGGCCGGCGCGATGTTCGAGGAGCTCGACCGCGCGGTGGCGGCCGGCGACGCCGACAAGGCCGGCCGCGTCTTCAGCGACCTGAAGGAGCGCTTCCCCGGCACCGCGTTCGCGCAGCAGGGCGGCCTGGGCGCGGCCAAGCTGCAGTTCGACAAGGGCCAGGCCGACGCCGCCAAGGCCACGCTGACCTGGGTGGCCGGCAACGGACCCGACGAGGACCTGCGCAGCCTGGCGCGGCTGCGCCTGGCCGGCCTGCTGGCGCAGGCCAAGCAGTACGACGAGGCGCTGAAACAGCTCGACGAGATCAAGTCGCCCCCCTTCGAAGCGCTGGTCGCCGACCGCCGCGGCGACGTGCTGCAGGCCCAGGACAAGAAGGACGCCGCGCGTGCCGCGTATCAGGCGGCTTGGGGCGCGATGGACGACAAGCTGGACTACAAGCGCCTGGTCGAAGCCAAGCTGGTGGCGCTGGGGGCGGCGCCGGTGGCGGCGGCCAGCGCCGCGGCGAGTGTGGCAACTTCCGGGGCCGGCCGATGACGCGGACGCGCTGGGCGGCCGCGCTGCTGGTGCTGAGTACCCTGCTCGCCGCCTGCTCGTCGGACAAGCCCAAGCCCACGCCGCTGGAGAGCTTCACGCCCAGCCTGACCGGGCGCCAGCTCTGGTCGGCCAACATCGGCGGCATCGACTTCGCGCTCTCGGTCGCGGCGCGCAACGGGCAGTTCATCGCCGCGTCGTCCAGCGGCACCGTGCTGGCGCTGAATGCCGAGACCGGCGCCGAAGCCTGGCGCGCCCAGGCCGGCGCGCCGCTGACCGCCGGCGTCGGCAGCGACGGCCGCTACAGCGCCGTGGTCACGCGCAACAACGAGGTGGTGACCTTCGACGGCGACAAGCTGCTGTGGAAGCAGCGCATCCCCTCGCGCGTGGTGACGGCGCCGCTGGTGGCCGGCGAGCGCGTCTTCGTGATGGCGGTGGACCGCAGCGTGCACGCCTTCGACGCGCTGGACGGCCGCCGCCTGTGGACCTTCCAGCGCGCCGGCGACGCGCTGACGCTGGCCCAGGCGGGGGTGCTGATGGCCGCGCGCAACCAGTTGCTGGCCGGCCAGGGCGGCCGCCTGGTGGCGCTGGACCCGCTGCGCGGCACGGTGATCTGGGACCTGCCGCTGGGCCAGCCGCGCGGCTCCAACGAGGTGGAGCGCCTGGCCGACCTGGTGGGCCCGGCGGTGCGTGATGGCGACCGGCTGTGCGCGCGCTCGTTCCAGACCGCGGTCGGCTGCGTCGACTTGGCCAGGAACAGCGTGCTGTGGTCGCGCAACAGCGGCGGCGCCGGCGCGCTGGGCGGCAATGCCGAGCGCCTGGTCGGCGCCGATGCGGTCGACCGCGTCAGCGCCTGGAGCGCCGCCAACGGCGACCTCGCGTGGACCAACGAGAAGCTGCTGCACCGCGGCCTGAGCGGCGGCCTGGCGGTCGGCCAATCGGTGGTCTTCGGCGACGTCGAGGGCCAGGTGCACTTCCTGTCGGCGGCCGACGGCCAGACCCAGCTGCGCCTGCCCACCGACGGCAAGCCGGTGATCGGCACGCCGCTGCTGGCCGGTAACACCTTGCTGGTGGCCACCAAGGCCGGCGGGCTGTACGCGTTCCGCGTCAACTGAGCGCAAGACCTGAGCCGGCCGTGAAGCCCGTCATCGCACTCGTCGGGCGTCCGAACGTCGGCAAGTCGACGCTGTTCAACCGCATCACGAAGACGCGCGACGCCATCGTCGCCGACTTCGCCGGCCTGACGCGCGACCGCCACTACGGCGACGCGCACCTCGGCAAGCGCGAGTTCATCGTCATCGACACCGGCGGCTTCGAGCCCGACAAGCCCAGCGGCGTGGTGGCCGAGATGGCCAAGCAGACGCGCCAGGCGGTGGCCGAGGCCGACGCGGTGATCTTCGTCACCGACCTGCGCGCCGGGCTCTCGGGCCAGGACCACGACATCGCGCGCTACCTGCGCAGTTGCGGCAAGACCGTGGTGCTGGCGGTCAACAAGGCCGAGGGCATGGCCGAGTCGCCGCTGCTGGCCGAGTTCTACGAGCTGGGCATCGGCGAGCCGCACCCGGTGTCGGCCGCGCACGGCCAGGGCATCCGCAGCCTGCTGGAAGCGGCACTGGCCGCGCACGACTTCGGGCCCGAGGACGACGAGGAAGCCGCCGCGCCCGAGGCCGACGGCGCGATCCGCCTGGCGGTGGCCGGCCGGCCCAACGTCGGCAAGTCGACGCTGATCAACGCTTGGCTGGGCGAGGAGCGGCTGGTCGCCTTCGACCAGCCCGGCACCACGCGCGACGCGATCACCGTGCCCTTCGAGCGCGAGGGCCGCCGCTTCGAGCTGATCGACACCGCCGGGCTGCGCCGCAAGGGGCGGGTGTTCGAGGCGGTGGAGAAGTTCTCGGTCGTCAAGACGCTGCAGGCCATCGCCGACGCGCACGTGGTGCTGCTGCTGATCGACGCCACCGAGGGCGTCAGCGACCAGGACGCGCACATCGCCGGCTACATCCTCGACGCCGGGCGCGCGGTGGTGGTGGCCGTCAACAAGTGGGACGCCACCGACGACTACCAGCGCCAGCAGCTCGAGCGCTCGATCGAAAGCCGGCTGGCGTTCCTGAAGTTCGCGCCGGTGCTGCACATCTCGGCGATCAAGCGGCAGGGCCTGTCGGCGGTGTGGAAGGCCATCCTGCAGGCCCACGCCTCGGCCACCTGCAAGATGCCCACGCCGGTGCTGACGCGGCTGCTGCGCGAGGCCGTGGAGCGCCAGGAGCCCCGCCGTGCCGGGCGCTTCCGCCCCAAGCTGCGCTACGCCCACCAAGGCGGCATGAACCCGCCGCGCGTGGTGATCCACGGCAACAACCTGGAGCACGTGACCGACGCCTACAAGCGCTACCTGGAAGGGCGCTTCCGCGAGCACTTCAAGCTGGTGGGCACGCCGCTGCGCATCGAGCTGCGCAGCGGGCGCAACCCCTTCGACGAAAGCTGATCCTGATGGCTTTATGGGGGCGATGCCGCCCCGCGCCGACCGCGTGTGATAACGTGGGCGGCACTTCTGTCTTACATCACGGAGCATATCGTGAGCAATAAAGGTCAACTCCTGCAAGATCCCTTTCTGAACCTGCTGCGCAAGGAGCACATCCCGGTCTCGATCTACCTGGTCAACGGCATCAAGCTGCAAGGGCACATCGAGTCCTTCGACCAGTACGTCGTCCTGTTGCGCAACACCGTGACGCAGATGGTCTACAAGCACGCGATCTCCACCGTCGTGCCGGGCCGCGCGGTGAACTTCCACGCCAACGAATCGCCCGACGCGGCCTGACGGCCGCGGGCCGGGCGCTTTTCCAGACCCTTGAGCCAAGCCGCAACGACGGACCAGACCGCCGCCGACGCCCAAGCCACCCGCGCCGTGCTGGTCGGCGTCGACCTGGGCGGCACGCTGCCTTTCGACCCCAGCCTGGACGAGCTGGCGCTGCTGGCGCAGTCGGCCGGCGACGTGGCCGTGGGCCGCGTGCTGGCGCGCCGGCGCGCGCCCGACCCGGCGCTGTTCGTCGGCAGCGGCAAGGCCGACGAGATCAAGCTGCTGGTGGCCGAGACCGACGCCCACGGCGTGATCTTCGACCAGGCGCTCAGCCCCGCGCAGCAGCGCAACCTGGAACGCCACCTGGGCGTGCCGGTGGCCGACCGCACCTCGCTGATCCTGGACATCTTCGCCGCCCGCGCGCAAAGCCACGAAGGCAAGCTGCAGGTGGAACTGGCGCGGCTGCAGTACATGGCCACGCGCCTGGTGCGGCGCTGGAGCCACCTGGAGCGCCAGCGCGGCGGCATCGGCACCCGCGGCGGCCCCGGCGAGGCGCAGATCGAGCTGGACCGCCGCATGATCGGCGACCGCATCAAGTCGGTGAAGGAGCGGCTGGAGAAGGTCAAGCGCCAGCGCGGCACGCAGCGCAAGGCGCGCGAGCGGCGCGGCACCTTCCGCGTCTCGCTGGTGGGCTACACCAACGCCGGCAAGTCGACGCTGTTCAACGCGCTGGTCAAGGCGCGCGCCTATGCGGCCGACCAGCTCTTCGCGACGCTGGACACCACCACGCGATCGCTGTGGCTGGAGAACTTGAGCCCCTGGACGTCGGCTTCGCCGCCGTCGTCCCCCGAGGGGATTGAGTCGCCCGGCGGAGCCGGAGCGACTCAAGCAGGCTTCTCGGTCAGCCTGTCCGACACCGTCGGCTTCATCCGCGACCTGCCGCACAAGCTGGTCGAGGCCTTCGAGGCCACGCTGCAGGAGGCGGCCGACGCCGACCTGCTGCTGCACGTGATGGACGTCGCCGGCCCCAACGCCGCCGAGCAGCGCGCCGACGTCGAGCGCGTGCTGGAGGAGATCGGCGCCGGCCAGGTGCCGCAGGTCTGGGTCTGCAACAAGAGCGACCTGCTCGACGACAGCCGGCGCCCGCGCGTGCAGGCCGATTGGGTGGAGACGCATCCCGGCGTGCGCGTGCCGCGGGTCTTCGTCAGTGCCCTTACCGGCAGCGGGCTCGATGCGCTGCGGCGCATCATCGCGGCCGCGGCGGCCGGCCGCTTGAACGCCGACGGCGACGCCCCACCTGATGCCCTGCCAGTGCCGGCGGGACTGGACGACAATCCCCGGCCGGCCGCCGAGCCGCGACCGCCGGCCCCCTGACGGCACGCCGGACCAGCCTTCCAACGACATGCCACATCCAAACGACCCCCGCTTGGTCTACAACGGCCGCAACGACGGCCCGCCCGACCTGGACGAGCTCTGGCGCGACTTCAACCGCAAGCTCAGCGGCCTGTTCGGCGGCCGCGGCGGCGGCTCGCCCGGCCCCAACGGCCGCGGCGACGGCAACGGCCCCGGCGGCGGCGGCTTCCAGCCCGACATGCGCAGCGCCGGCATCGGCCTGGGGCTGATTGCGGCGGTGGTGCTGCTGGGCTGGCTGGGCAGCGGCTTCTTCATCGTGCAGGAAGGCCAGCAGGCCGTCGTCACGCAATTCGGCAAGTACAGCCACACGGTGGACGCCGGCTTCCAGTGGCGCTTTCCATACCCCTTCCAGGCGCACGAGACGGTGTCGGTGACGCAGCTGCGCTCGGTCGACGTCGGCCGCAACTCGGTGGTGCAGGCCACCGGCTTGCGCGACTCGTCGATGCTGACGCAGGACGAGAACATCATCGACATCCGCTTCACCGTGCAATACAGGCTCAGCGACGCGCGGGCCTACCTGTTCGAGAACCGCGACCCCGATGCCGCCGTCGTGCAGGCGGCCGAGTCGGCGGTGCGCGAGATCGTCGGCCGCAGCAAGGTCGACTCGGTGCTGTACGAGCAGCGCGACGCGCTGGCCGCCGACCTCGTCAAGTCCATCCAGTCGCAGCTCGACCGGCTGAAGGCCGGCATCGTGATCGCCAACGTCAACGTGCAGAACGTGCTGGTGCCCGACTCGGTGCAGGCCGCGTTCAATGACGCCGTCAAGGCCGGCGCCGACCGCGACCGCTTCAAGAACGAAGGCCAGGCCTACGCCAGCGACGTGGTGCCCAAGGCGCGCGGCACCGCCTCGCGCCTGCTGGAGGAGGCCGAGGGCTACCGCGCGCGCGTGGTGGCGCAGGCCGAGGGCGATGCGCAGCGCTTCCGCCTGGTGCTGGGCGAATACCAGAAGGCGCCGGCCGTCACGCGCGACCGGCTCTACCTGGAGACCATGCAGCAGGTGTACTCCAACGTCAGCAAGCTGATGGTGGACACGCGCGCCGGCTCCAACCTGCTGTACCTGCCGCTGGACAAGCTGCTGCAAGGCGGCGGGCAGACGGCGTCCGCGCCGCCGCTGTCGGTGGCGCCGGCCGAGGCGCCGGCCCCCGCGGCCGCCGTCGATCCCCGTTCCCGCGACGGCTCGCGCACGCGCGACCGCGAAGGACGCTGAACACCATGAACCGCATCGGACTCATCGTCGGCGCCGCGCTGCTGGCCCTGATCATCGCCGCCTCCACGCTGTTCATCGTCGACCAGCGCCAGCTCGCCGTGGTCTACGCCCTGGGCGAGATCAAGGAGGTCATCGCCACGCCGGGCCTCAAGGTCAAGCTGCCGCCGCCGTTCCAGAACGTCGTCTTCCTCGACAAGCGCATCCAGACGCTGGACAGCCCCGAGACGCGGCCGATCTTCACCGCCGAGAAGAAGAGCCTGGTGATCGACTGGCTGATCAAGTGGCGCATCGCCGAGCCGCGCCAGTTCATCCGCAACAACGGCACCGACCTGCGCAACCTGGAAAGCCGGCTCAGCCCCGTGGTGCAGGCCGCGTTCAACGAGGAGATCACCAAGCGCGACGTGCGCGGCGTGCTCTCCGGCGAGCGCGACAAGATCATGCAGGACGTGCGCAACCGCCTGTCCGACGAGGCCAAGGCCTTCGGCATCGAGATCGTCGACGTGCGCATCAAGCGCGTGGACTTCGTCGCCGACATCACCGATTCGGTCTACCGCCGCATGGAATCCGAGCGCAAGCAGGTGGCCAACCAGTTGCGCTCGCAGGGCGCGGCCGACGGCGAGAAGATCCGCGCCGACGCCGACCGCCAGCGCGAGGTGATCATCGCCGAGGCCTACCGCGACGCGCAGAAGATCAAGGGCGAAGGCGACTCCAAAGCCTCGGCGCTGTACGCCGACGCCTTCGGCCGCGACCCGCAGTTCGCGCAGTTCTACCGCAGCCTGGAGGCCTACCGCGCGTCGTTCCGCAGCCGCTCCGACGTGATGGTGGTCGACAGCAACAGCGAGTTCTTCAAGGCCATGCGCGGCAGCGGCGCGCCGGCCGCGGCCGCGCCGGCGGCCAAGGGCCGCTAACCCGGTTTTTCAACGGCATGTGGGACTGGCTGTGGGGCGCGCTGGCCCTGATGCTGGTGCTGGAAGGCCTGCTGCCCTTCTTCAGCCCGCGCGCTTGGCGCCAGGTGTTCGAGCGCGCCACGCGCTTGAGCGACGGCCAGATCCGCTTCATCGGCCTGAGCAGCATGCTGCTCGGGGTGTTGCTGCTGATCCTCTGGCGCTGATTCTCGGCCCCGGTCGCGCCGGTAGAATGCCGTTTTCAACCCCGGTGCGCTTTTCATGCTCTCTGCTTGGCTGCTGCCCGAGCACATCGCCGATGTCCTGCCCGCCGAGGCTACGCGCATCGAGGCGCTCCGGCGCCGGCTGCTCGACCGCGCACGCTGCGCCGGCTTCGAGCTGGTGATCCCGCCGCTGCTGGAGCACCTGGAATCGCTGCTCTCCGGCACCGGCCACGAGCTCGACCTGCGCACTTTCAAGCTGGTGGACCAGCTCAGCGGCCGCACGCTGGGGCTGCGCGGCGACACCACGCCGCAGGCCGCGCGCATCGACGCCCATTTGCTCAACCACGACGGTGTGACGCGGCTGTGCTACTGCGGCCCGGTGCTGCACACGCGGCCGCAAGGCCTGCGCGCCAGCCGCGAGCCGCTGCAGTTCGGCGCCGAGATCTTCGGCCATGCCGGGCTGGAGGCCGACCTCGAAGCGCAGGAGCTGGCGCTGGAGCTGCTGCGCGGCGCCGGCGTCCGGCGCCTGGTGATCGACCTCGCCGACGCGCGCGTGCTGCGCGGCGTGCTGGCCGGCGTGGCGATGGACGCCGCGCAACTGCAAGACCTGGTGCAGGCGCTCTCGGAGAAGGACGCGCCGGCGCTGCGGAGCTTGAGCGCCGCGGCGCCGGCCGAGGCGCGGCAAGGCCTGCTGGCACTGCTGCAGCTCTACGGCGGCGCCGAGGTGCTGGCCGAGGCCGCCAAGGCGCTGCCCGACCGCCCGCTGGTGCGCCAGGCGCTGGACGACCTGGCCTGGCTGGCGGCGCACCTGCAGTCGGCCTGCCCCGACCTGCAGATCGGCTTCGACCTCTCGGACATGAGCGGCTACGCCTACTACAGCGGCCCGCGCTTCGCGCTCTACGGCGCCGGCTGGAGCGACGCGCTGGCGCGCGGCGGCCGCTACGACGAGGTGGGCGCGGTGTTCGGCCGCAACCGGCCGGCCGTGGGCTTCAGCCTGGACTTGAAGGCGCTGGCCGAGGTGGCGCAGCTTCCCGGCCCGGCCGCCGCGGTGCTGGCGCCGTGGAGCGAGGACGCCGGGCTGCGCGCCGCGGTGCGCAGCCTGCGCGAGGCCGGCGAGGTGGTGGTCTTCGCGCTGCCGGGCCACGAGGCGCAGCCGCAGGCCGTGGCCTGCGACCGCGAGCTGGTCTCGGCCGGCGGCCGCTGGGTCGTGCAGGCCCGAGCCCTGGATTGAACCCGTCGCAAGACGAAAGAGGAAACCGCATGCAGATCGCACACCGGGTGACGCCGGGCCGCAACGTCGTCGTCGTCGGCACCCAGTGGGGCGACGAGGGCAAGGGCAAGGTCGTCGACTGGCTGACCGACCACGCGCAAGGCGTGGTGCGCTTCCAGGGCGGGCACAACGCGGGCCACACGCTGGTGATCGCCGGCCGTAAGACTGCTCTGCAGCTCATCCCCTCGGGCGTGATGCGCGAGGGCGTGGCCTGCTACATCGGCAACGGCGTGGTGGTCGACCCGGCGCACCTGCTGGGCGAGATCGAGCGCCTGGAAGCGCTGGGCCTGGACGTGCGCTCGCGGCTGCTGATCAGCGAGAGCTGCCCGCTGATCCTGCCCTTCCACGTCGAGATCGACCGCGCGCGCGAGGCGCACCGCGAGCACTCCAGCGGCGGCAAGATCGGCACCACCGGCAAGGGCATCGGCCCGGCCTACGAGGACAAGGTGGCGCGCCGCGCCTTGCGCCTGCAGGACCTGAAGCACCCGGAGCGCTTCGAGGCCAGGCTGCGCGAGCTGCTGGCGTACCACGGGCACGAGCTGGCGGCGCTGGGTGCGCCGGCCGTCGATGCGCAGGCGGTGCTGGACGGCGCGCTGCGCGCCGCCGACGCGCTGCGGCCGCTGATGACCGACGTCGGCTACCGCATCCACAACGCGCACCTGAACGGCGCCAACCTGCTGTTCGAAGGCGCGCAGGGCACGCTGCTGGACATCGACCACGGCACCTACCCCTACGTCACCTCCAGCAACTGCGTGGCCGGCAACGCGGCCGCCGGCGCCGGCGTGGGGCCGGGCATGCTGCACTACATCCTGGGCATCACCAAGGCCTACACCACGCGCGTGGGCGGCGGGCCGTTCCCGACCGAGCTGCCGATCGACGCGCCCGGCAGCGTGGGCCACCACCTCAGCACCGTGGGCCAGGAGCGCGGCACCGTCACCGGGCGCGCGCGGCGCTGCGGCTGGCTGGATGCGGCGGCGCTCAAGCGAGCGATCATCATCAACGGCGTCTCGGGGCTTTGCATCACCAAGCTCGACGTGCTGGACGGGCTGGCCGAGATCAAGGTCTGCGTCGGCTACCGCTTGAACGGCCAGGCACTCGACATCCTGCCGCTGGACGCCGACGAGATCGACGCCTGCGAGCCGGTCTACGAGACGCTGCCGGGCTGGACCGAGACCACCGCCGGCCTGACCAACTGGGAGCAGCTCCCGGCCAACGCCCGACGCTACCTGGAGCGCGTGCAGCAGTTGGTCGACGCGCCGATCGACATGGTGTCCACCGGCCCCGACCGCGTGCACACCATCCTGCTGCGCCACCCTTTCAGGCCCTGATCCCTGGCTCCGATCTTCTGCGACGAGGACCCTCTCCATGCTCACCGACGACGGCAAGCACCTGTACGTCTCCTGGGACGAATACCACCTGCTGATCGAGCGCCTGGCGCTCAAGGTGCACAACTCGGGCTGGCAGTTCGACCAGATCCTGTGCCTGGCGCGCGGCGGCATGCGGCCGGGCGACATCCTGTCGCGCGTGTTCGACAAGCCGCTGGCGATCATGTCGACCAGCTCTTACCGCTCGGAAGCCGGCACCATCCAGGGCCGGCTGGACATGGCCAAGTACATCACCATGCCCAAGGGCGAACTGGCCGGCCGCGTGCTGCTGGTGGACGACCTGGCCGACACCGGCGTGACGCTGCGCGCCGTGGTCGACCGGCTGCGCGGCATGCCCGCCATCAGCGAGCTGCGCGCCGCGGTGCTGTGGGTGAAGGGCGTGTCGACCTACACGCCCGACTACTATTGCGAAGTGCTGCCCACCAGCCCGTGGATCCACCAGCCGTTCGAGGACTACGACACGCTGCGGCCGGAGGGGCTGGCGAAGAAGTTCGCGCTGTAGAAAAGCAAAAAGAAAGGGCCGGAAAAAAGAAAGGGCCGGCAAAGCCGGCCCGCTCTTCATTCAAAACCTTTTGGTGCCCAGGAGAGGACTCGAACCTCCACGCCTCTCAGCGCTAGTACCTGAAACTAGTGCGTCTACCAATTCCGCCACCTGGGCTTTCAGGAACCGAGGACTATATCATCAAAGAAAAGAACACCACAAGCGCTTCGCTCGGAATCCTCAGCGAAGTGGAAGGCCAGGTCGAAGGCCACCGCGACGGCCACGGCTTCGTCTGGCGCGACGACGGCGACAGCGCCATCTACCTCTCGCCCGAGGAGATGCGCTCGGTCATGCACCGCGACCGCGTGCGCGTGCGTGTGCTGCGCTTCGACCGCAAGGGCCGGCCCGAAGGCCGCGTGCTCGACATCCTGGAGCGCCGCAAGACGCCCATCATCGGCCGCCTGCTGCTCGAAGGCGGGCAGTGGGTCGTGGCCCCCGAAGACCGGCGTTATGGCCACGACATCCTGATCCCCAAGAACGCCACCGCCACCGCGGCCGCGGGGCAGGTGGTGGCGGTGGAGCTGACCGAGCCGCCGTCGCTGCACAGCAAGCCCGTGGGCCGCGTGCTGGAGGTGCTGGGCGACATCGACGACCCCGGCATGGAGATCGAGATCGCGGTGCGCAAGTACGAGGTGCCGCACCGCTTCTCGCCCGAGACGCTGGCGCAGGCGGCGGCGCTGCCCGAGCGCATCCGCGCCGTCGACCGCAAGCAGCGCGTGGACCTGACCGACGTGCCGCTGGTGACGATCGACGGCGAGGACGCGCGCGACTTCGACGACGCCGTCTACTGCGAGCCCTACAAGCGCGGCCGCGGCAAGACCGCGTTCAGCGGCTGGCGGCTGCTGGTGGCCATCGCCGACGTCAGCCACTACGTCAAGCCCGGCGAGCCGATCGACGAGGACGCCTACGAGCGCGCGACGTCGGTCTATTTCCCGCGCCGCGTGATCCCCATGCTGCCGGAGAAGCTGTCCAACGGCCTGTGCTCGCTGAACCCCGACGCCGACCGGCTGGCAATGGTGTGCGACCTGATCGTCGCCGACGACGGCCGCATCGACGCCTACCAGTTCTACCCGGCGGTGATCTGCTCGCACGCGCGGCTCACCTACACCGAGGTGGCGGCGGTGCTGGCCAACACGCGCGGGCCGGAGGCCGAGAAGCGCGCCGAGCTGCTGCCGCACCTGCTGCACCTGCACGAGGTCTACCGCGCGCTGCTGAAGCAGCGCAACGTGCGCGGCGCGATGGACTTCGACACCGTGGAGACGCAGATCGTCTGCGACGAGCAGGGCCGCATCGAGAAGATCGTGCCGCGCACGCGCACCGACGCGCACCGGCTGATCGAGGAGGCGATGCTGGCCGCCAACGTCTGCGCGGCCGACTTCATCAGCACGCAGTCGCACGCGGCGCTGTTCCGCGTGCACGAAGGGCCGACGCCGGAGAAGCGCGTCACGCTGCAGAGCTACCTGCGCGCGCTGGGCCTGGGCCTGCACCTGAGCGACGAGCCCACGCCGCTGGAGATGGCCGCGATCGCCAAGGCCACGCAGGAGCGGCCCGACGCGGCGCAGATCCACATGATGCTGCTGCGCTCGATGCAGCAGGCCATCTACACGGTGCACAACAGCGGCCACTTCGGCCTGGCCTACGAGGCCTACACGCACTTCACCAGCCCGATCCGGCGCTACCCCGACCTGCTGGTGCACCGCGTGATCAAGGCGCTGCTGGGCGGCCGCAAGTACCACCTGGTGCCCAGCCCCAAGACGCGCGCGCCCGAGGTGCGGCGCGGCGGCAAGGCGCTGCCGCAGCGCGCGCCGAAGCCGATGTCGCAGGAGATGGCGCTGTGGGAGGCCGCCGGCGCGCACTGCAGCGCCAATGAGCGCCGCGCCGACGAGGCCACGCGCGACGTCGAGGCCTGGCTCAAGTGCCGCTACATGCGCGAGCGCCTGGGCGAGCAGTTCAGCGGCACGGTCAGCGCGGTCACGAGCTTCGGGCTCTTCGTCACGCTGGACGATCTGTACGTCGACGGCCTGGTGCACATCACCGAGCTGGGCGGCGAGTACTACCGCTTCGACGAGGCGCGGCAGGAGCTGCGCGGCGAGCGCACCGGCGTGCGCTACACCGTGGGCGTGCGCGTGCAGGTGCAGGTGAGCCGCGTCGACCTGGACGCGCGGCGCATCGACTTCCGCCTGGTGCGCGAAGGCGAGGGCGAGCGGCTGCTGGCCCAGGGCCGGGCCGAGAAGGCCAAGCAGCCGGCGTCGGCCGTCGACGAGCTGGGCCAGCTGCGCAGCGCCGACCGCAAGGCCAAGGAGGCCAGCCGCGAGCGCCTGGCCGGCGCGGGCGCCGGCGTCAAAGGCGGCAAGGGCAGCAAGGCGGGCAAGGGCGGCCGCAAGGCCGGCGCCACGGCGCCGGCGGGCCCGTCCGGCGCGAAGCGGCGCAGCCGGCGCTGAACCGCTAACGCGAAATCTCGGCGGCTTCGGCCATCGCGTCGATCAGGTCGCCGGCGCGCAGCGGCAGGCAGGCGGTCCGCGCCGGCGCGAGGTGGCGGTCGGCGGCGTGGCCGTGCAGCCAGCAGGCGGCGCGGGCGACCCAGCCGGCGGTTTCAGCGGCTTCAGCGGCGTCGGCGCCTTCGGCCTGCTGCGCCCACAGGCCGCCCAGCCAGCCGGCCAGCACGTCGCCGCTGCCGGGTGCGGCCAGCGCGGCATTGCCGCTGGCGTTGATCCACGGCGCGCGCTGCGCTTGCGCGATCACCGTGCCCGAGCCCTTCAGCAGCACCACGGCGCCGGTGCGCCGCGCCAGCGCCTGCGCGCTGCCGAGGCGGTCGGCCTGCACCGCCGCGGCCGACGTGCCGTGCAGCCGCGCGGCCTCCAGCGGGTGCGGCGTCAGCACCGTGGCGTCGCCGCGGCGGCCGCGCGCGACCAGCAGTTCCATCAGCGCCGGGTCGCGCGCGATCGCGTTCAGCGCGTCGGCGTCCAGCAGCAGGCGGCCGGCATGGTGCAGCAGCGGCGGCAGCGCCACGGCTACGGCATCGCCGCCGCCGCAGCCGCAGACCACGGTGCTTCGGCGCAGCCGCGCGGGGTCGCCGGCCCAGGCCTCGGGTCTTTGCATCAGCTCCGGCAGCGCGGGCAGCGGGACGGCCGGACTCAGCGGACTCAGGTAGACGCGTCCGGCGCCGGCCGTCAGCGCCGCGCGCGCGGCCAGCCACGCGGCGCCCTGCATCCCGGCGGCGCCGCCGACGACGATCAGGTCGCCGAAGCTGCCCTTGTGCTGCGCGTGCCGCCGCGGCGCGAAGCCCGGCGCCGGCGGCGCGCCGAAGGCGCCCAGCCAGGCGGTGGGCGCGCCGGCCGCGCCGGCTTGCAGGTCGTCGAACCAGACTTCGCCGGCAGCGTCGCGCCCCTCGGCGGTGAAGAGGCCGGGCTTGAGCGTCAGCAGGCTCAGGGTCCAGTCGGCGCGGATCGCCGGGTCCCCCAGCCGGCAGCCGGTCTGCACGTCCAGGCCCGAGGGCAGGTCCACCGCCAGCAGCGGCCGGCCGCTGGCGTTGGCGGCGGCGATGGCCAGCGCCAGCGCGCCTTCCGACGCGCGCGTGCTGCCCAGGCCCAGCAGCGCGTCGATCAGGAGATCGTCGTCGCCGAGGTCGTCGGGCACTTGCGTGACGAAAGGGACGCCGGCCGCCAGCGCCTGCTGCAGCGCATCGGCGGCGTCGGCCGGCAGCCGGCTGCGCTTGGCCAGGTGCAGCACGCGCACGCGCAGGCCTTGCTGCTGCAGGTGGCAGGCGGCGATCAGCCCGTCGCCGCCGTTGTTGCCGGGGCCGGCCAGCACGGTGACCGACCGCGCGTGCGGCGCCAACGCCAGAACCAGGCGTGCCGTGGCGCGCCCGGCGCGGGCCATCAGCGCATGCGGCGCGGTGGCCGCCAGCGCCGCCGCCTCGTGCGCGCGCGTGCCGGCGTTGTCGTGCAAGGGCCAGGGCGTGGGCGACGCGAAGACGCGCCAGGGGCCGGGATGTTCTTGCTGCGAGGCCATCATCGTGAGGCCCAGTATGCGCCGCCTCAGCGCAGCCGCTGCAAGCCCAGCTGCGACAGCTCGATCGCCGGCTCGCGCCCGGCCAGCAGGTCGGCCAGCACGCGCGCCGAGCCGCAGGACAAGGCCCAACCGCTGGAGCCGTGGCCCAGGTTCAGCCACACGCCGTCGGCGCCGCTTGGGCCCAGCACCGGCGGGCCGTCGGGCAGCATCGGCCGCGCGCCTTTCCAGACCTGCACGTCGCGCGCCAGCACCGAGCCGGGGAACCAGTCGTCCAGCACGCGGTACAGCGTGGCGACGGGCGCCGGGCTGATGCGTTCCAGCGGCCCGCCCAGCTCGGCGCTGCCGGCCACGCGCAAGCGCTGCCCCAGGCGCGACAGCGCGACCTTGTAGGCCTCGTCCATCACCGCCGAGCGCGGCCCGACGGCGTGGCCTTCGAGCTCTCGCAGCGTCGCGGTGATCGAGTAGCCGTGCACCGGCGCCAGCGGCAGTTGCAAGCCGCAGTCGCGCAGCACCGCGTTGGCCTGCACGCCGGCGCAGACGACGACGGCGTCGAACGTGTCCTCGCCGTCGCGCCCTTCGTGCCGCCAGCGCAGGCGCGGCTGGCGTCCGGGCTGCAGTTGCAGCACTTCGTGCTCGAACCGGAAGCGCGCCTGCAGCCGCTGCGCCTCGGCCTTGAGCAACTGGGCGAACTGGCGGCAGTTGCCGACGCCGTCCTGCGCGAGGTGGATCGCGCCGGCCAGCGGCTGCTGCGGGTTCAGCCCCGGCTCGATGCGGCGCGCCTCGGCGCCGTCGACCAGGCGGTAGGGCACGCCCAGCTCCTTCAGCACGTCCAGGCTGGTGCGCGCGGCCTTCAGCTCGGGCTTGCCGCGCAGCAGCACCAAGTAGCCGGCGGCCTGCTCGAAGTCCAGCCGCAGCTCGCCGGCCAGCGTCTGCAGGCGCTGCCGGCTGTAGTGCGCCAGCGCCTGCATCGCGCCGCGGTTGCGGCGGTAGACCTCGGGCCGGCAGGCGCGCCACCAGCGCCACATCCACGGCAGCAGCGCCAGCGTGGACCATCCGCCCAAGCGCACCGCCGCATGGCGGTCGAACAGCTGTGACAGCACTTTGCGCGGCATGCCGGGCGCCGCCCACGGCGTGACGTAGCCCGGCGCCAGCACGCCGGCATTGGCGAAGCTGGTCTCGGCCGCCACCGCGGCGCGGCGCTCGAAGACCGAGACCTCGTGCCCATCGGCGGCCAGCTCGTAGGCCGTCGTGACGCCGACGATGCCGGCGCCGATCACTGCGATGCGCAACTCAGGCCTCCGCCGCGCGGCCGGCGGCCAGCGTTTGCTCGATGGCCAGCGAGACGGCCAGCACGCGCTCGTCGGCCAGCGCGCCGGCCCAGACCATCAGGCCCACCGGCAGGGCGCCGGCGGCCTGGCAGGGCAGCGACAAGGCGCAGCCGTCGAAGAAGTTCACCACCGCGGGGTTGCGCAGCAGCCTGGCGTTGGCCGCGAAGAAGGCTTCGTCGCCGGCCAGCAGCGGCGCCAGCGGCGGCGCCACCATCGGCACCGTGGGCGACAGCAGCGCGTCGTAGCCAGCGATCGCCGCCTGGACCTCGGCGATCCAGGCACGGCGCGCGGCGGTCAGGTCGATGTAGTCGGCGGCGCTGATCGCCTCGCCGCGGCGGATGCGCAGCGCCACGCGCGGGTCGTAGCGGTCGCCGCGCTCGGCCAGCAGCCGGCGGTGCCAGGCCCAGCTCTCGGCGGCGGTGAAGCCGCCCTGGGCGTTGAGCAGGGCCAGGCGGGCCAGCGCCGGCAGCGGCAGCTCGTCGATCACCGCGCCGGCCGCGCGCAGCGTGCGCAGCGCGGCCTCGAAGGCCTGGGCCACCGCGGGCTCCAGGTCGTCCAGCATCAGCGTGGCCGGCACCGCCAGGCGCAGCAGCCGCGGCGGCCGCGGCATCGGCGCGCAGGCGCGGTCGGCCAGTACTTCGTGCAGCAGCACCGCGTCGCGCACCGAGCGGGTGATCGCGCATGCCGTGTCCAGCGTCGTCGACAGCGGGATGCAGCCGGCCAGCGGCGTCAGCGATTGCGTGTTCTTGAAGCCGACCAGGCCTTGCAGCGCCGCCGGGATGCGGATCGAGCCGCCGGTGTCGGAGCCCAGCGCCGCCCAGGCCGCGCCGGCGGCCACCGAGGTGGCGCCGCCCGAGGTGGAGCCGCCGGGCACGCGCGGCGTGCCGGGGTCCAGCGCCAGGGTTGCCGCGTTGGCCGGTGTCCCGTGGTGCGGGTTGATGCCGACGCCGGAGAACGCGAACTCCGACAGGTTGGTGTGGCCCACCAGCGCCGCGCCGGCGCGGCGCAGCCGCGCGACGGCGGGGCAGTCGGCCGCGGCCGGCGCCGCGTCGGCCAATGCTGCCGAGCCGCCGGTGCTGGGCTGGCCGGCGACGTCGAACAAGTCCTTGACCGAGACCGCCAGCCCCGCCAGCGGCGGCAGCGGCGCGCCTTGGCCGCGCTGGGCGTCGACGGCCGCCGCCGTGGCGCGCGCGGTGCCGTCGAAGCGGCGGATGAAGGCGTTGGCGCAGGCGGCGCCGTCGGCGGCGCGCAGGCTCTCGGCCAGCAGTTCGGCCGCGCCGGCGCGCGCGCAGGCCACGGCGTCACGGGCGGCCCGCAGATCGGGCAGCTCGGCTCGTGCTAAACTCATCGGGTTTGTCTTCGGGCAGGTGGCTGGCGTTTCACGTCGGGCATCGGCGCCCGGTGGCCAAGCACCACAGCGGACCGTCGTCCTTCGCCGGTGGCGGTCCGCGAGTCGCGAAGCCCGGCTTCTCCAGGTGTCGGCGCCCTACCAGAAAAGGGCGTCGATTGGCGCCGGGATTCTAGAACCAACCTTCGGAGTTTCCATGTCTGTCTCCATGCGTGAAATGCTGGAAGCGGGTGTCCATTTCGGCCACCAGACGCGCTTCTGGAACCCCAAGATGGCCCCCTTCATCTACGGCCATCGCAACAAGATCCACATCATCAACCTCGAGAAGACGCAGCCGCTCTTCAACGAGGCGATGAAGTTCATCCGCCAGCTCAGCGCCCGCCGCGGCACCATCCTGATGATCGGCACCAAGCGCCAGGCGCGCGAGGTGGTGGCGCTGGAAGCCCAGCGCTGCGGCATGCCTTACGTCGACCAGCGCTGGCTGGGCGGCATGCTGACCAACTTCAAGACCGTCAAGGGCTCGCTGAAGAAGCTCAAGGAGATGCAGGCCACGAAGGAGGCCGGCACCGACGCGATGATCAAGAAGGAAGCGCTGCTGTTCGACCGCGAACTGGGCAAGCTGGAGAAGGACATCGGCGGCATCCAGGACATGGGCGCGCTGCCCGACGCGATGTTCGTGATCGACGTCGGCTACCACAAGATCGCGGTGTCCGAGGCCAAGAAGCTGGGCATCCCGGTGATCGGCGTCGTCGACACCAACCACTCGCCGGTGGGCATCGACTACGTGATCCCGGGCAACGACGACTCGGCCAAGGCCGTGGCGCTGTACGCCCGCGCGGTGGCCGATGCCGTGCTGGAAGGCAAGGCCAGCGCCGCTGCCGACGTGGTGCAGGCCGCCGGCGGCGGCGACGAGTTCGTCGAAGTCCGCGAAGAAGCCTGATCGGAGCACTGCAATGGCAGCAATCACCGCAAGCATGGTGGCCGAGCTTCGCGCCAAGACCGACGCCCCGATGATGGAGTGCAAGAAGGCGCTGACCGAGGCCGACGGCGACATGGGCCGCGCCGAGGAGATCCTGCGCGTCAAGCTCGGCAACAAGGCCGGCAAGGCCGCGGCGCGCATCACCGCCGAGGGTGTGGTGGCCGCGTCGGTGGCCGGCAGCACCGGCGCGCTGGTCGAGATCAACTGCGAGACCGACTTCGTCTCCAAGAACGATTCGTTCCTGGCCTTTGCCAAGGCCTGCGCCGAGCTGGTGGCCAAGCACGATCCGGCCGACGTGGCCGCGCTGTCGGCGCTGCCGTACCAGCAGGACGGCTTCGGCCCCACGGTGGAGGACGTGCGCAAGGGCCTGATCGGCAAGATCGGCGAGAACATGTCGATCCGCCGCTTCAAGCGCTATGACGGCGGCAAGGCGCTGGCGCACTACCTGCACGGCACGCGCATCGGCGTGATCGTCGAGTTCGACGGCGACGCCAGCGCGGCCAAGGACGTGGCGATGCACGTCGCGGCGATGAAGCCCGCGGCGCTGTCGTCGGCCGAGGTGCCGGCCGAGCTGGTCGAGAAGGAGCGCAAGATCGCCGCCGAGAAGGCCGCCGAGAGCGGCAAGCCGGCCGACATCGTGGCCAGGATGGTCGAAGGCTCGGTGCAGAAGTTCCTGAAGGAAGTCGCGCTGCTCGACCAGGTGTTCGTGAAGGCGGCCGACGGCAAGCAGACGGTCGGCCAGCACCTGAAGGGCGCCAACACCGCGGTGAAGGGCTTCACGCTGTACGTGGTGGGCGAGGGCATCGAGAAGAAGACCGACGACTTCGCCGCCGAAGTGGCGGCCCAGGTCGCCGCCGCGAAGGGGCCGTGAGGCCGTGAGCCTCCGGCGCCGGGCGCGAGCGCGCCCCGGCGCCTTACACTCGACGATCCCCCGCGAACGGAGCCCTGCCGAATGCCGGCCTACAAGCGCATCCTGCTCAAGTTGTCTGGCGAAGCCCTGATGGGCGACGATGCCTACGGCATCAACCGCGCCACCATCGTGCGCATGGTGCGTGAGGTGCAGGAAGTGACGCAGCTCGGCTGCGAGGTGGCGGTGGTGATCGGCGGCGGCAACATCTTCCGCGGCGTGGCCGGCGGCTCGGTGGGCATGGACCGCGCCACCGCCGACTACATGGGCATGCTGGCCACCGTGATGAACGCGCTGGCGCTGGCCGACACGATGCGGCAGGAAGGCATGACCGCGCGCGTGATGTCGGCGATCGCGATCGACCAGGTGGTCGAGCCCTACGTGCGCCCGAAGGCGCTGCAGTACCTGGAAGAAGGCAAGGTCGTCGTCTTCGCGGCCGGCACCGGCAACCCCTTCTTCACCACCGACACCGCGGCCGCGCTGCGCGGCGCCGAGGTGGGCGCCGAGATCGTGCTGAAGGCGACCAAGGTCGACGGCGTCTACAGCGCCGACCCCAACAAGGACCCCACGGCCACCCGCTATGCGCGCATCGGCTTCGACGAGGCGATCGCGCGCAACCTGCAGGTGATGGATGCCACCGCGTTCGCGCTGTGCCGCGACCAGAAGCTGCCGATCAAGGTCTTTTCCATCTTCAAGCCCGGCGCGCTCAAGCGCGTGGTGCAGGGCGAGGACGAAGGCACCCTGGTGCATGTTTGACGAGGCGCATCGACGATGACGACCACCATCCCCGAGATCAGGAAGACCGCCGAGCAGAAGATGGCCAAGTCGGTCGAGGCCATGAAGGCCGAGCTGCAGAAGATCCGCACCGGCCGCGCCCACCCCGGCATCCTGGACCAGGTGCACGTCGACTACTACGGCTCGATGGTGCCGATCAGCCAGGTGGCCAACGTCAGCCTGCTGGATGCGCGCACGATCAGCGTGCAGCCCTGGGAGAAGGGCATGGGCAGCAAGATCGAGAAAGCGATCCGCGAGTCCGACCTCGGCCTCAACCCTTCGGCGCAGGGCGACCTGCTGCGCGTGCCGATGCCGGCGCTGACCGAGGAGCGCCGCAAGGACCTGACCAAGGTCGTGCGCCACACCGGCGAGGAGGCCAAGATCGCGGTGCGCGCGATCCGCCGCGACGCCAACGATCACCTGAAGAAGCTGCTGAAGGACAAGGCCGTGTCCGAGGACGACGAGCGCCGCGCGCAGGACGAGGTGCAGCGGCTCACCGACCGGACGATCGCCGAGGTCGACCGCCTGGTGCACGCCAAGGAAGCCGAAGTCCTCGCCGTCTGAGGCACAGGCTCCGCAGCAGCGCATGTCGGCGACACCGACGCAGCCCGTGCCGCGGCACGTGGCCATCGTGATGGACGGCAACGGCCGCTGGGCCAGGCGCCGCTTCATGCCGCGCTTCTTCGGCCACGAGCAGGGCATGGAGACGCTGCTGCGCGTGATCGACGTCTTCGCCGCGCGCGGCGTGCAGTACCTGACCGTGTTCGCCTTCTCGTCGGAGAACTGGAAGCGCCCCGACGAGGAAGTCTCCGGGCTGATGAACCTGGTGCTGATCGGCGTCGCCAAGTACCTGAAGAAGCTGGCCGCCGAGGGCGTGCGCATCCGCATCGTCGGCGACCGCGCCGGCGTCTCCGACAAGCTGCGTGCCGCCTGGGACGAGGCCGAGGCCGATACCGCCGCCAACACGCGCATCCACCTCTCGGTGGCCTTCAACTACGGCGGCCGCTGGGACGTGGTGCAGGCCTGCCAACGCGCCGTGGCCGACGGCCTGCGGCCTGGGCAGATCGACGAGGCGGCGCTGGCCGAGCGCATGGCGCTGGCCTTCGCGCCCGATCCCGACCTCTTCATCCGCACCGGCGGCGAGATGCGGGTCAGCAACTTCCTCCTGTGGCAGACGGCCTATGCCGAGCTGTACTTCAGCGACTGCCTGTGGCCCGACTTCGGCCCCGCCGAGGTCGACGCCGCGCTGGCCGCCTATGCCCGGCGCGACCGCCGCTTCGGCGGCGTGCACGGCGCTCCCGAGGGCGTGCCGCAAGGCGCCTGAGTCTGCGGTGCTGCGCCAGCGCATCATCACGGCCCTGGTGCTGCTGGCCATCCTGCTGCCGGCGCTGTTCGCTGCGCGCGCCTGGCCGTTCGCGCTGGTCACGCTGGCGATGATCGGCGCTGCGGGCTGGGAATGGGCGCGGCTCAACGGATCGCCCGGCGCGCCCGCGGTCATCGCGGGGCTGCTGCTGGCCGCGGCCTGCGCCGCGGCGCTGGCGGCCGGCTGGACGCAGCAGGCGCCGCGCCTCGTCTGGTGGCTGGCCGCGGCGGCCTGGGTGCTGGGCGGCATCGCCGCGCTGCGCGCCGGGCCGCCGGCCTGGCCCACGCTGCCCAAGGGCTTGCGCCTGCTGCTGGGCTTGGCGCTGCTGTGGGCCGGCTGGCTGGCGCTGGCGCAGGCGCGCGCTATCGGCATCAACTTCATCCTCTCGGTGCTGTGCCTGGTGTGGATGGCCGACGTCGCCGCCTACTTCGGCGGCCGCGCCTTCGGGCGCCGCAAGCTGGCGCCGACCATCAGCCCCGGCAAGAGCTGGGAGGGCGTGTGGAGCGGCATGGCCGGCGTGCTGCTGCTGGCCTTCGTCTGGGCGGCGGTCGAAGCGGGCGGCGGCGCCGACAGCCGCAGCCTGTTCGGCGTCTTGTTCGACCGCCTGGGCTCGTTCGCCGGTGCGTTGGCCCTGCTGGCGCTGGTGGGGATGAGTGTGGTCGGCGACCTGATCGAATCGCTGGTCAAGCGCGCGGTCGGCGCCAAGGACAGCTCGAACCTGCTGCCCGGTCACGGCGGCGTGCTGGACCGCGTGGACGCGCTGCTGCCGGTGTTCCCGCTGGCGCTGGCCTTCGTCACCTGGTGAAAGATTCGCAAGCATGACCCGGCCGCAGCGCATCGCGATCCTGGGCTCCACTGGCTCGGTGGGCGGCAGCACGCTGGACGTGATCGCGCGCCATCCCGAGCGCTTCGAGGTCTTCGCGCTCAGCGGCAACCGGCGGCTCGACGAACTGGCCGCGCAATGCCGCCAATGGCGCCCGCGCTTCGCCGCGGTGCCGGGTCACGAGCAGGCGCGCGCCTTGCGTCAGACATTGGCGGCCGACGGCCTGCGCACCGAGGTGTTGGCCGGCGCGGCCGCGCTGGCCGATCTGGCCGCACACCCTGAGGTCGACGCGGTGATGGCCGCGATCGTCGGCGCCGCGGGGCTGGAGCCCTGCATGGCCGCAGCGCGCGCCGGAAAGCGGCTGCTGCTGGCCAACAAGGAGGCGCTGGTGGTCGGCGGCGCGCTGTTCATGCAGGCGGTGCGCGAAGGCGGCGCGACGCTGCTGCCGATCGACAGCGAGCACTCGGCGATCTTCCAGTGCCTGCCCGAGGACCGCGGCCGCTGGGCCGCGCACATCGACCACATCGTGCTCACCGCGTCGGGCGGGCCGTTCCGCCGCCGCGACCCGGCGACGCTGCACGCGGTGACGCCCGACGAGGCCTGCGCCCATCCCACCTGGGTGATGGGGCGCAAGATCTCGGTCGACTCGGCGACGATGATGAACAAGGCGCTGGAGGTGATCGAGGCGCACTGGCTGTTCGAGCTGCCGCCCGAGCGCATCCGCGTCGTGCTGCATCCGCAGAGCATCGTGCACTCGATGGTGGTGTGCCGCGACGCCTCGGTGCTGGCGCAGCTCGGCACGCCCGACATGCGCGTGCCCATCGCCTACGGGCTGTCGTTCCCGCAGCGCATCGAGTCGGGCGCGTCGCGGCTGGACTTCAGCGCGCTGGCGGACTTGAGCTTCGAGGCGATGGACCTGCAGCGCTTTCCGGGCCTGCAACTCGCCTACGACTGCCTGCGCGCGCCCGAAGGCACCAGCGCCGTGCTCAACGCCGCCAACGAGGTGGCGGTGCAGGCCTTTCTCGATCGCCGCATCGGCTTCACGGCGATCCACGCGGTCAACTGCCGCACGCTGGAGCGCGTGGCGCCGCCGGCCGCGCCGCGCTCGGTGGCCGATCTGCTGGAACTGGACCGCCGCGCGCGCGTCGAAGCGGCACGCCATGCCGAGGAGTTGGCCCTGTGATCACGACGGTCCTTGCTTTCCTGTTGACGCTGGGTGTGCTGATCGTGGTGCACGAATACGGCCACTACCGCGTGGCCGTGGCCTGCGGCGTCAAGGTGCTGCGCTTCTCGGTCGGCTTCGGGCGCGTGCTGTGGCGGCGCCAGAAAGACCGCGAAGCGACCGAGTTCGTCGTCTGCGCGCTGCCGCTGGGCGGCTACGTGCGCATGC
This sequence comes from Rubrivivax sp., assembly GCA_047602205.1. Classification (GTDB taxonomy): domain Bacteria; phylum Pseudomonadota; class Gammaproteobacteria; order Burkholderiales; family Burkholderiaceae_C; genus Rubrivivax. The sequence goes on from JASGHX010000001.1 coordinate 5,448,403, forward strand.
TGGACGAGCGCGAAGGCGACGTGCAGCCGCACGAGCGCGACCGCGCCTTCAACCGCAAGCCGCTGTGGGCGCGCGCGGCCATCGTCTCCGCGGGGCCGGTGGCCAACCTGCTGCTGGCCGTGCTGCTGTACGCAGCGGCGCACCTCGTCGGCGTGGTCGAGCCCAAGGCCGTGCTGTCGACGCCGGCGCCGGCCAGCCTGATGGAGGCCGCGGGCGTCAAGGCCGGCGACTGGGTGCGCTCGGTCTCGGCCGACGGCGAGGACTGGCGCGACGTCTCGTCGATGACCGACCTGCGCTGGCGGATCACGCAGGCCGCGCTGGCCGGCGAGCCGCTGTACCTGATGCTGAGCGATGCGCAAGGCCACGGCCAGCGCCGCACGCGCATCGACCTGAGCCAACTGGCCACGCGCGAGGTCGATGCCTCGACGATGAAGGCGATCGGACTCGGGCCTGCCTACAGCGAGCCGGTGATGGGCGAGGTCAAGGCCGGCGGCCCGGCCGCCGCCGCCGGGCTGCACAAGGGCGACCGCGTGCTCAGCATCGACGCGCTGCCGGTGGCCGATGCCTTCAGCGTGCGCGACCGCATCATGAAGTCGGTGAGCAAGGGTGCTGCCGCCGAGCAGCGCTGGCGCATCGAGCGCGAAGGCCGCGTGCTGGAGCTGGCGGTGCAGCCGCGCATGGTCAACGAAGGCGGGCGCGAGTTCGGCCGCATCGACGCCTTCGTCGGCCCGCCGCCCGAGATGGTGACCGTGCGCCAGGGCCCGCTGGACGCGCTGGCGCTGGGCGCGCAGCGCACCTGGGAGGTCTCGGCGCTGACGCTGCGCATGCTGGGCCGCATGCTGGTGGGCGAGGCCTCGATCAAGAACCTGAGCGGGCCGCTGACCATCGCCGACTACGCCGGCCAGTCGGTGCAGCAGGGCTTCAGCTACTACCTCGCGTTCCTGGCGCTGGTCAGCGTCAGCCTGGGCGTGCTGAACCTGCTGCCGCTGCCCATGCTCGATGGCGGGCACCTGATGTACTATGCTTTCGAGGGTCTGACCGGCCGTCCGGTCTCCGATCTCTGGCTGGCGCGTCTGCAACGAGGCGGCATCGCGCTGCTGTTGATGATGATGTCGGTGGCCCTGTTCAACGACGTGGCCCGCTTGCTGGGCCTGCACTGACCGCCTCATGTTCCCCGCATTCCCGATCGCTCCGGCGCGCAGCCTGGCCGCCGTTGTCACCCTGGCCGTGCTGGCCGTTCCCGCGGCCAAGGCGGTGGCGCCGTTCACCATCAAGGACATCCGCGTCGAAGGCCTGCAGCGCACCGACCCCGGCACCGTGTTCGCGGCGCTGCCCTTTCGCATCGGCGACAGCTACAACGACGAGAAGGGCGCGATCGCGCTGCGCTCGCTGTTCGCGACCGGCCTCTTCAAGGACGTGCGCATCGAGATCGAAGGCGACGTGGCGGTGATCATCGTCGACGAGCGCCCGGTGATCGCCACCATCAGCTTCGTGGGCCTGAAGGAGTTCGACAAGGACCCGCTGACCAAGTCGCTGAAGGAGGCCGGCATCGGCGAGGGCCTGCCCTTCGACCGCGCGCTGGTCGACCGCGCCGAGCAGGAGATCAAGCGCCAGTACCTCTCGCGCAGCCTCTACGGCGCCGAGGTGGTGACCACCGTCACGCCGATGGAGCGCAACCGCGTCGGCGTGACCTTCACGATGACCGAGGGCGACGCGGCGCGCATCAGCGACATCCGCATCGTCGGCGCCAAGGCCTTCTCCGAATCCACGCTGCTGGGCCTGTTCGACCTGACCACCAGCGGCTGGATGACCTGGTACACCAAGTCGGACCGTTATTCGCGCGCCAAGCTCAACGCCGACCTGGAGACGCTGCGCGCCTACTACGTCAACCGCGGCTACCTGGAGTTCGCGGTCGAGTCCACGCAGGTCACGATCTCGCCCGACAAGCAGGAGATCGCGATCACGATCTCGATCCGCGAGGGCCAGCCCTATACCGTCACCGGCGTCAAGCTGGAAGGCGACTACCTGGGCAAGGAGGACGAGTTCCGCTCGCTGGTGCGGCTCAAGCCCGGCGAGCCCTACCGCGGCGAGGCCGTCACCGAGACCACCAAGGCCTTCGGCGACCTCTTCGGCGCCTACGGCTACGCCTTCGCGCGCGTGGACTCGCGGCCCGAGATCGACCGCGCCAAGGGCCTGGTCGCCGTCACGCTGGTGGCCGAGCCGCAGCGCCGCGTCTACGTGCGCCGCATCGACGTGGCCGGCAACACCCGCACGCGCGACGAGGTGGTGCGGCGCGAGTTCCGCCAGCTCGAATCGTCGTGGTACGACGGCAACCGCATCAAGCTCTCGCGCGACCGCGTCGACCGCCTGGGCTACTTCAAGGACGTCAACGTCGACACCGCCGAGGTGGCCGGCGCGCCCGACCAGGTGGACCTGACGGTGACGGTCAGCGAGAAGCCCACCGGCAACCTGCTGATCGGCGCCAACTACTCCAATGCCGAGAAGCTGGGCCTGACGCTGTCGATCAAGCAGGACAACGTCTTCGGCTCCGGCAACTACCTGGGCGTGGAGGTCAACACCAGCAAGTACTACCGCACCCTGGTGCTGAGCGCGGTGGACCCGTACTTCACAGTGGACGGCATCTCGCGCGCGGTGGACCTGTACTACCGCACCAGCCGGCCCTACAACGCGCAGGGCGACACCTACCAGATCGCGACGCCCGGCGCCTCGGTGCGCTTCGGCGTGCCGGTGACCGACTTCGACACCGTGTTCGTCGGCGTCGGCGCCGAGAGCACGCGCATCGGCACCTCCACCGGCATCCCCAACAGCTACTTCCTGTACCGCGAGACCTACGGCGCCAACAGCTTCTCGCTGCCGCTGACGCTGGGCTGGGCGCGCGACGCGCGCGACAGCGCGCTGGCGCCCACCGCGGGCCGCTACCAGCGCGTCAACCTCGAATGGGGCGTGGGCGGCGACGTGCGCTACCTGCGCAGCAACCTGCAGTACCAGGAGTACTGGCCGCTGCCGTGGAAGATGTCGCTGATGTTCAACGCCGAACTGGGCCTGGGCAAGGGCCTGGGCGGGCGGCCGTTCCCGATCTTCAAGAACTTCTACGGCGGCGGCCTGGGCAGCGTGCGCGTGTTCGAGCAAAGCTCGCTGGGCGTGATCGACCCCACCGGCGCCTTCATCGGCGGCGCCAAGAAGCTCAACTTCAACACCGAGCTGTACTTCCCGGTGCCCGGCACCGGCAACGACAAGACGCTGCGCATCTTCGCCTTCGCCGACGCCGGCAACGTGTGGCGCGAGGACGAGAAGATGGACGCCGGCAGTCTGCGCGCATCGGCCGGCGTGGGCCTGAGCTGGATCTCGCCGGTAGGCCCGCTCAAGCTGAGCTGGGGCGTGCCGCTGAAGGTCAAGCCCAACGATAGAATCCAACGTTTCCAGTTTCAGATCGGGACCGCGTTCTGATGAAGACCTCGAAGCTCAAGACCGTAGCGGCATCGCTGGCGCTGGCCGCGATCTCGGCCACGGCGACGGCGCAAGAGCTGAAGATCGGCTACGTCAACAGCGAGCGCGTGCTGCGCGAAGCCTCGCCGGCCAAGGCCGCGCAGGCCAAGCTCGAGGCCGAGTTCAGCAAGCGCGACCGCGACCTCAACGACCAGGCCACCAAGCTCAAGGCCGCGGCCGACAAGCTGGACAAGGACGCCCCCACGCTGTCGGAGGCCGAGCGCACGCGCCGCCAGCGCGAGCTGGTCGAGCAGGATCGCGACCTGCAGCGCAAGCGCCGCGAGTTCCAGGAAGACCTGAACCAGCGCAAGAACGAAGAGCTGGCCAGCGTGGTCGAGCGCGCCAACCGCGTGATCAAGCAGATCTTCGACCAGGAGAAGTACGACGTGATCCTGCAGGAGGTGGTGTTCGCCAGCACGCGCATCGACATCACCGACAAGGTCATCAAGGCGCTCAACGCGGCCGGCCCGGCCAAGTAGAGCCGCCAAGCCTGGCCGTCAGCCCCGGGCGCGCCGCGTGCAGGTCAGCCTGGCCGAACTGGTGGCCGCCCTCGGCGGCAGCCTGCTCGGCGACCCCGCGCTGACGGTCGAGCGCATCGCGCCGCTGGAGCGCGCCGGCCCGCACGACATCAGCTTCCTGGCGCAGGCGCGGCTGGCGCCGCAACTGGCGATGAGCCGCGCCGCCTGCGTGATCGTGCGGCCCGAGCACCAGGCCGCGGCGGTCGCGCGCGGCGCGGCCATCGTCACCGCCGACCCTTACCTCTATTTTGCGCGGCTCACGCAATGGTGGGCGGCGCGGCTGCGGCCGGCGGCCGCCGGCGGGGTGCACGCCAGCGCGGTGGTGGAGGCCGGCGCGCACGTCGACGCCAGCGCCACCGTGGGGCCGCTGGCCTTCGTGGCCGCGGGCGCGCGCATCGGCGCCGGCGCCGTCATCGGCGCCCAGGCTTTCGTCGGCGCCGATGCCCAGGTGGGCCCGGGCTCGCGGCTGGGCGCGCGGGTGGTCTTCGAGCGCGGCTGCCGCATCGGCGCGCGCGGCCTCGTGCAGCCGGGCGCGGTGATCGGCGCCGACGGCTTCGGCTTCGCGCCCGATGCCGCGCAGCAAGGCCAGTGGGTGAAGATCGAGCAGCTCGGCGCCGTGTGGATCGGCGACGACGTCGAGATCGGCGCCAACACCTGCATCGACCGCGGCGCGCTCGACGACACCGTGATCGAGGACGGCGTCAAGCTCGACAACCTGATCCAGATCGGCCACAACTGCCGCATCGGCGCTCACACCGCGATGGCCGGCTGCACCGGCGTGGCCGGCAGCACGCGCATCGGGCGCCACTGCACCGCCGGCGGCAGCGCGATGATCCTGGGCCACCTGGAGATCGCCGACCACGTGCACATCAGCGCCGCGACCGTGGTCTCGCGCTCGATCCGCAAGCCCGGCGTCTACAGCGGCTTCTTTCCCATCGACGACAATGCGAGCTGGGAAAAGAACGCCGCCACGCTCAAGCAGCTGCACACGCTGCGCGACCGCATCCGCGCGCTGGAGAACAAGCCATGACCGCCCCCGCCGTGCTCGACATCCACAAGATCCTCAAGCGGCTGCCGCACCGCTATCCCTTCCTGCTGGTCGACCGCGTGATCGAGTTCGAGAAGGACAAGCGGCTGAAGGCGATCAAGAACGTCACGATCAACGAGCCCTTCTTCGCTGGCCACTTCCCCGCGCGGCCGGTGATGCCGGGCGTGCTGATCCTGGAGGCGCTGGCGCAGACCGCGGCGCTGCTGTCGTTCGAGTCGGCGGGCCAGGACATCGCCGACAACATGGTGGTCTACTTCGCCGGCATCGACGGCGCGCGCTTCAAGCGCCCGGTCGAGCCTGGCGACCAGCTCGTGCTGCAGGCCGACCTGGACCGCGCGCGCGCCGGCATCTACAAGTACAAGACCAAGGCCTTCGTCGGCCCCGACGTCGTGGCCGAGGCCGAGCTGATGTGCACGATGCGCCAGTTCGGCTGATGAGCGGCATCCATCCCACCGCGATCGTCGATCCGCGCGCCGAGCTGGACGGCAGCGTCGCCATCGGCCCCTACACCGTGGTCGGGCCTGGCGTGCGCATCGGCGCCGGCACCACGGTGGGCGCGCATTGCGTGATCGAAGGCCGCACGACGATCGGCGAGGGCAACCGCATCTTCCAGTTCAACTCGATCGGCGCGATGCCGCAGGACATGTCGCACGGCGGCGAGGTCACGCAGCTCGTGATCGGCGACCGCAACACCATCCGCGAGTTCTGCACCTTCAACACGGGCACCTTCAAGGAAGAGGGCGTCACCCGCGTCGGCTCGGACAACTGGATCATGGCCTACGTGCACGTGGCGCACGACGTGCGGATCGGCAGCCACTGCGTGCTGGCCAACGGCGTCACGCTGGCCGGGCACGTGCACCTGGGCGACTGGGCCACGATTGGCGGGCTGTCCGGCTTGATCCAGTTCGTGCACGTCGGTGCGCACGCGATGGTCGGCTTCCAGGCCCACGTGGCGCAGGACGTGCCGCCCTACCTGACGGTCGACGGCAACCCGCTGGCGGTGCGCGCCGTGAACCTCGTGGGCCTGAAGCGGCGCGACTTCAGCGACACGCGCCAGACGCTGATCCGGCAGATGCACAAGCTGCTGTACCGCAGCAAGTTGCCGCTGGAAGAGGCAGTGGCGCAGATCGCGGCGCTGAAGGGCAGCGCGCCCGACGGCGACGGCGACGTGCAGGTGATGCTCGACTTCCTGGCCGCGGCCAAGCGCGGCATCGCGCGCTGACCAGCGAAGGGCGTGGCATGCGCTTCGGGCTGGTGGCCGGCGAGGCCTCGGGCGACCTGCTGGCCGCGCTGCTGCTGGGCGGCCTGAAGCAGCGCTGGCCCGACTTGCTGACGGCCGGCATCGGCGGCCCACAGATGGCCGCCCAAGGTTTCGACGCCTGGTGGCCCAGCGACAAGCTGGCGGTGCGCGGCTACGTCGAGGTACTGCGCCACTACCGCGAGATCGCCGGCATCCGCAACGCGCTGGCCGAGCGGCTGCTGCGCGAGCGGCCGGCCGCCTTCATCGGCGTCGACGCGCCCGACTTCAACCTGGGGCTGGAACTGCGCCTGCGCCGCGCCGGCCTCAAGACCGTGCACTTCGTCTGCCCGTCGATCTGGGCCTGGCGCGGCGGCCGCGTCAAGAAGCTGGCCGCCGCCTGCGACCACGTGCTGTGCCTGTTCCCGTTCGAGCCCGAACTGCTGCGCGCGCACGGCGTGGCCGCCACCTTCGTCGGCCATCCGCTGGCCGACGCGATCCCGCTGCAGCCGCCGCGCGACGCGGCGCGCGCGGCGCTGGGCATCGCGCCCGACGAGACGCTGATCGCAGTGCTGCCGGGCAGCCGCCGCTCCGAGATCCAGTACGACGCGCCGCCGTTCCTGCAGGCCGCGGCGCTGATGCATCGACGCCGGCCCGGCTTGCGTTTCGTGCTGCCGGTCGCGCCGGGGCTGCGCGCGATGGTCGAGCCGCTGCTCGCGCAGCATGCGCCGGGGTTGCCGCTGCAGGTCACCGACGGCGGCTCGCATCAAGCGCTGGCGGCCTGCGACGTGACGCTGATCGCCAGCGGCACCGCGACGCTGGAGGCGGCGCTGTTCCGGCGGCCGATGGTGATCGGCTACAAGCTCCATCCCGTGACCTATCAACTGATGAAGCGCATGGCCTACCAGCCCTGGGTCGGGCTGCCCAACATCCTGTGCCGCGACTTCGTCGTGCCCGAGCTGCTGCAGCACGAGTGCACGCCGCCGGCGCTGGCCGACGCGGTGTTCGCGTGGCTGGACCAGCCGCAGCGCGTGCAGGCGCTGCAGCAGCGCTTCGAGGACCTGCACCTTCGCCTGCGCCAGGACACGGCGCGGCTGGCCACCGATGCCATCGCGCAAACGCTGGCCGCCTGAGCAGCTGGGCCTGCCCTGGGACGCGGCGCCGGGCCTGCTGGCCGGCGTCGACGAGGTCGGCCGCGGCCCGCTGGCCGGACCGGTGGTGGCGGCCGCGGTGATCCTGGACGACGAGCGCCCGATCAAGGGCCTGCGCGATTCGAAAGCGCTGACGGCGCTGCAGCGCGAGCGGCTGTACGACCAGATCATGGCGCACGCCTTGTGCGTGGCGATCGCCGAGGCCAGCGCGGCCGAGATCGACCGCATCAACATCCTGCAGGCCACGCTGCTGGCGATGCGGCGCGCGGTGGACAAGCTGCGGCTGCCGCCGGCGCGCGTGCTGGTCGACGGCAACCGGCTGCCGGTGCTGAAGGTGCCGGCGCAGGCGATCGTGAAAGGCGACGCGACGGTGGCTGCGATCTCGGCCGCGTCCATCGTCGCCAAAGTGCACCGCGACCGCTGGTGCTGCAGCACGCTGCATGCGCAATGGCCGGCCTACGGCTTCGACGGCCACAAGGGCTACCCGACGCTGCTGCACCTGCAGGCGCTGCGCGAGCACGGGCCCTGCCCGGAGCACCGCCGCAGCTTTGCGCCGGTGCGCGAGGCTTGCGAGTGATGAGCGAGGCATCTCCACAGACCATCACCTCGCGCGCCAACCCGCTGCTGGTGGGCCTGCGCAAGCTGCTGCGCGACGGCGCGGCGTACCGGCGCGGCGGCAGCGTCTGGCTGGAAGGCGAGCACTTGTGCGCCGCGGCGTTGGCGCGCGGAATGCAGGTTAGGCAGGCGCTGGTCAGCGAAACCGGCTGGACGCGCCCGGCGCGGCGCGACCTCGCGCGCGCGGCCGCGGCGCGCATCGCGCTGCTGCCCGACGCGCTGTTCGCCGAACTGGGCACGCTGGAATCGCCGGCCGACATCGGCTTCGTGATCGACGCGCCCGCGCCCGCGGTGCCCGACGCCGCGCGGGCCACCGTCGTGCTGGACCGGCTGCAGGACACCGGCAACGTCGGCAGCATCCTGCGCAGCGCCGCGGCGCTGGGCGTGGCGCAGGTGCTGGCGCTCAAAGGGACCGCGGCGCTGTGGTCGCCCAAGGTGCTGCGCGCGGGGATGGGCGCGCACTTCGCGCTGCGCCTGGCCGAAGGGCTGGACGAGGATGGCGTGCTGGCGCTGGACCTGCCGCTGATCGGCACCAGCTCGCACGAGGGCGAGCTGCTGCCGCAGGCCGCGCTGCCGCAGCCGGCGGCCTGGCTGCTGGGGCATGAAGGGCGGGGGGTCTCGCCGCGCCTGACGGCCGCCTGCAAGGCCCGCGTGCGCATCCCGCAGCCGGGCGGCGAGGAGTCGCTGAACGTCGCCGCCGCGGCGGCGATCTGCTTCTACGAGGGCCTGCGCCGCACGGGTCAGTAGACCAGCCGGTCCGGCTGCAGGTCGCGCAGGATGGTCGTCGCGATCTCCTCGATCGACTTGTGCGTCGACGACAGCCAGGCGATGCCTTCGCGGCGCATCATCGCCTCGGCTTCGTTGATCTCGTAGCGGCAGTTCTCCAGCGCCGCGTAGCGGCTGCCGGGGCGGCGCTCGTGGCGGATCTGCGCCAGGCGCTCGGGGTCGATCGTCAGGCCGAAGCACTTGCGCTTGTACGGCGCGAGCATGGACGGCAGCCTGCCGCGCTCGAAGTCGTCGGGGATCAGCGGATAGTTGGCTGCCTTGATGCCGTGCTGCATCGCCAGGTACAGCGAGGTGGGCGTCTTGCCGCTGCGGCTGACGCCGACCAGGATCACGTCGGCGATGTCCAGGTTGCGCGCCGACTGGCCGTCGTCGTGCGCCAGGCTGAAGTTGATGGCCTCGATGCGGTCGTGGTATTCGCTGCTCTGGCTGGCATCGGAGAAGCGGCCGATGCGGTGGTTGCTCTTGACGCCCAGCTCGGCCTCCAGCGGCTCGACGAAGGCGCGGAACATGTCCAGCACCATGCCCTTGCCGCGCGGGTCGGTGATGATGTCGCGCACCTCGTCGCGCACCAGCGTGATGAAGACGATGGGCCGCCGGCCTTCGCGCGCGGCCACCTCGTCGATCTCGGCGGCCACCAGGGCGGCCTTCTCGACCGTGTCGATGAAGGGCCGGCGCACGTGCCGCGGGCGGCCGGCGAACTGCGCCAGGATCGAGTTGCCGAAGGTCTCGGCGGTGATGCCGGTGCCGTCCGAGACAAAGAACACGGTTCGTTCAGGCATCGAGGGTCCCCCTTGACGGCTCATCATAAGGAAGAACTCCCTAGAATCCGCCTCCAACATTCCGCCTTCAGCCTCTTTTCAGGCCGCGCATGAACCGCCCGAGACGATCATTCGAACGCACAGGCTCCCGGCCGTGGGGTTCGCGCGCGCATGCGGAAGCACCGGTTTTCTCACCTCTCGGAGCTTTCCCATGTCTTCAGCCCCTCTGGCGACCGCCCTGGTCGTTCCGTTCGAACAACTGAGAATGACCGATGTCGAGGCGGTCGGCGGCAAGAACGCCAGCCTCGGCGAACTGATCAGCCAGCTGGCCGCCACCGGCGTGCGCGTGCCCGGCGGCTTTGCCACCACGGCGCACGCGTTCCGGCAGTTCCTGCAGCACGGCGCGCTCGAACAGCGCATCGCCGCACGCCTGGCCGCGCTGAACACCGACGACGTGCGCGCGCTGGCCGAGGCCGGCGCGCAGATCCGCGGCTGGGTGCTGGAAACGCCGTTCCCGGCCGAGCTGGAAGCCGCGATCCGGCTGCAGTTCGGCCTGCTGGACCGCGACAGCCCGGGCGGCAGCTATGCGGTGCGCTCGTCGGCCACCGCCGAGGACCTGCCCGACGCCTCGTTCGCCGGCCAGCAGGAGACCTTCCTCAACGTCAGCGGCATAGCCGACGTGCTCCACCGCGTCAAGGAGGTGTTCGCGTCGCTGTACAACGACCGCGCGATCAGCTACCGCGTGCACAAGGGCTTCGCGCACGGCGACGTGGCGCTGTCGGCCGGCGTGCAGCGCATGGTGCGCTCGGACCTCGGCGCCGCCGGCGTGATGTTCACGATCGACACCGAGTCGGGCTTCAAGGACGTGGTCTTCATCACCAGCAGCTACGGCCTGGGCGAGACCGTGGTGCAGGGCGCCGTCAACCCCGACGAGTTCTACGTCCACAAGCCCACGCTGCAGGCCGGGCGCTTCGCGGTGATCCGCCGCAGCCTGGGCAGCAAGCTGCAGCGCATGGAGTTCGCGCCGCCGGAAGCGGACAAGGCCGCCGGCGGCCGCCTGGTGCGCACCGTGGACACGCCGCCCGAGCAGCGCAACCGCTATTCGCTGGCCGACGCCGATGTCATGGAGCTGGCGCGTTATGCGCTGATCATCGAGCAGCACTACGGCCGCCCGATGGACATCGAATGGGGCAAGGACGGCGTCGACGGGCGCCTGTACATCCTGCAGGCGCGGCCGGAGACGGTGAAGAGCCAGGCCGAGGGCAAGATCGAGCAGCGCTACAAGCTCAAGGGCAGCGGCACGGTGCTGGCCGAGGGCCGCGCGATCGGCCAGAAGATCGGCACCGGCCCGGCGCGGCTGGTCAGCAGCCTGTCGGAGATGGACCGCGTGCAGCCCGGCGACGTGCTGGTGACCGACATGACCGACCCCAACTGGGAGCCGGTGATGAAGAAGGCCAGCGCCATCGTCACCAACCGCGGCGGCCGCACCTGCCACGCGGCCATCATCGCGCGCGAGCTGGGCATCCCGGCCGTGGTGGGCTGCGGCGACGCGACCGAGCGCATCCAGGAAGGCGCGCTGATCACCGTGGCCTGCTCCGAGGGCGACACCGGCTACATCTTCGACGGTCTGCTGGAGACCGAGGTCACCGAGGTGCAGCGCGGCGAGATGCCGTACTGCCCGATCAAGCTGATGATGAACGTGGGCAACCCGCAGCTCGCCTTCGACTTCGCGCAGATGCCCAACAGCGGCGTCGGCCTGGCGCGGCTGGAGTTCATCATCAACAACAACATCGGGGTGCACCCGAAGGCGATCCTCGACTACCCCAACATCGACCCCGAACTGAAGAAGGCCGTGGAATCGGTGGCGCGCGGTCACGCCAGCCCGCGCGCCTTCTATGTCGACAAGCTGGCCGAAGGCGTGGCGACGATCGCCGCCGCGTTCTGGCCCAAGCCGGTGATCGTGCGGCTGTCGGACTTCAAGAGCAACGAGTACCGCAAGCTGATCGGCGGCACGCGCTACGAGCCCGACGAAGAGAACCCGATGCTGGGCTTCCGCGGCGCCAGCCGCTACATCAGCGGCGAGTTCAGCGACGCCTTCGCGATGGAGTGCGAGGCCTTGAAGCGCGTGCGCAACGACATGGGGCTGACCAACGTCGAGATCATGGTGCCCTTCGTTCGCACCGTGCGTCAGGCCGAGCGCGTGGTGCAGATGCTGGCCGAGCGCGGGCTGCAGCGCGGCACCAACGGGCTCAAGCTGATCATGATGTGCGAGGTGCCCAGCAACGCGATCCTGGCGGAAGCGTTCCTGCAGCACTTCGACGGCATGTCCATCGGCTCCAACGACCTGACGCAGCTGACGCTGGGCCTGGACCGCGACAGCGGGCTGGAGCAGCTGGCACACGACTTCGACGAGCGCGACCCGGCGGTCAAGGCGCTGATCAGCCGCGCCATCACCGCCTGCCGCGCCACTGGCAAGTACGTGGGCATCTGCGGCCAGGGCCCGAGCGACCACCCCGACTTCGCCGACTGGCTGGCCGCCGAGGGCATCGTCTCGATCTCGCTGAACCCCGACACGGTGGTCGACACCTGGCAGCGGCTGGCCAAGGCGCCCTGAGCGCCGCGGTACGCCGAATTGGTATACTCATCGGCTTTTCTTGCCGCACCCGGCCCCAGGGTTTCCTGGACGACGCTGCCGGGGCGGCTTCCTGCAACGGGAAACCACAAGGAGCGTGCATGCGTCATTACGAGATCGTGCTGCTGATCCACCCGGATCAGAGCGAACAGGTTCCGGCGATGCTGGAGCGATACAAGGGCCTGGTCACCAACGCCGGCGGCAAGGTGCACCGGGTCGAGGACTGGGGCCGCCGCCAGCTCGCCTACATGATCCAGAAGCTGGCCAAGGCGCACTACCTGTGCCTGAACATCGAGTGCAGCCAGGAGACGCTGAACGAGCTGGAAACGGGCTTCCGCTTCAACGACGCCGTGCTTCGCCACCTGACGGTGAACACCGGCAAGGCGATCACCACCCCGTCGGTGATGATGAAGGCCGTCGAGCGCGAAGAAGCCCGCAAGGAGCGCCAGGAGGCCGCCGCCTGACGTTGCCGCCGCCGGCCCGATGAATCGGTTGCTGCTGAGCGCGCAACTGACCGAAAGGGCGGCGCTGCGCTACACGCCGGCCGGCTTGCCGGCTCTGGACCTGGTGCTCAAGCACGAGTCCGAGCTCAGCGAGAACGGCCAGCCCCGCAAGGTCTCGATGGAGATGCGCGCGGTGGCCATCGGCGAGGTGACGCAGGCACTGGCGGCGATGGCGCTGGGCGGCGCGGCGGTGTTCGCCGGCTTCGTCACCAGCGCGCGCAACGGACGCGGACTGCTCTTCCACATCACACAGGTCGACCCCCAGGGCCAGCCTGTTCATTCGATTTCGTCACACACAGATTCTTCGGAGGTTCCTCATGCCCCCACCCCGCGGTAAAGGTCGTGGTTCCAAGGACAAGCGCCCCAAGCGCAACACGCAGTCGCTGCTGTTCCGCCGCAAGCGCTTCTGCCGCTTCACGGTCGCCAACGTCGAGCACATCGACTACAAGGAGATCGACGTGCTGCGCGACTTCGTCGGCGAGAACGGCAAGATCACGCCGGCCCGCCTGACCGGCACGCGCGCGTTCTACCAGCGCCAGCTGACCACCGCTATCAAGCGCGCGCGCTTCCTGGCGCTGCTGCCGTATTCCGATCAACACAAGGTCTGAACGGAGCCGATCCATGCAAGTCATTCTTCTGGAGAAGGTCGGCAAGCTCGGCAACCTGGGCGACGTCGTCAAGGTCAAGGAAGGTTACGCCCGCAACTTCCTGATTCCGGGCAAGCTGGCGCGTCGTGCCACCGAAGCCGCGATCAAGGAGTTCGAGAACCGCCGCGCCGACCTGGAAAAGGCCGCCGCCGCCAAGCTGGCCGCCGCGCAGGCGCTGGGCGAGCAACTCAGCGGCAAGACCGTGCGCATCGCGCAGAAGGCCGGCGTCGACGGCCGGCTGTTCGGCTCGGTCACCAACGCCGACGTGGCCGAAGCGCTGGACAAGCTGGGCCTGACGGTCGCCAAGTCGCAGGTGCGCATGCCGCACGGCCCGCTGAAGGCCGTGGGCGAGCACCCGGTGCAGGTGGCCGCGCATACCGACGTGCTGGTCGACGTCACCGTGCAGGTGGTTGCGCAGGCGGACTGAGCCGGCTACGCTTCAACGCCCTTCGAGGAAGGCCGGCATCCGCCGGCCTTTCGCATTTCGGGCGCCGCAGTTGTCCCACTCTTGCTCGCAAGCTGTCCACAGACTTCCCCACACACCGAGGGCTTCAGCCGTGTCGACCCTTTTCGACCCCCGCGATTCCGCCGCTCCCCGCGACGACGAGGTGGCCCGCCTGCGCGTGCCGCCGCACTCGGTGGAGGCCGAGCAGAGCGTGCTGGGCGGCCTGCTGCTGGACAACCTGGCCTGGGACCGCGCGTCCGACCTGCTGTCCGACAGCGACTTCTACCGCCACGAGCACAAGCTGATCTACGCCGCCGTCGGCGCGCTGGTCAATGCTTCCAAGCCGGCCGACGTGATCACGGTGTTCGAGCAGTTGCAGGCGCTGGGCAAGGCCGATGACTGCGGCGGCCTGGCCTACCTGAACGCGCTGGCGCAGAGCGTGCCCAGCGCCGCCAACATGCGGCGTTATGCCGAGATCGTGCGCGAGCGCGCGATCCTGCGCAAGCTGATCGCCGTCAGCGACGAGATCGCCACCACCGCGTTCAACCCGCAGGGCCGCGCGGTGACGCAGATCCTCGACGAGGCCGAAGGCAAGATCTTCAAGATCGGCGAGGAAGGCTCGCGCCAGCGCCAGGGCTTCCAGAGCATGGACAAGCTGGTGATTGCGCTGCTGGACCGCGTCAACGAGCTGGCCGAGAACGGCGCCGAAGAGGTCACCGGCGTGCGCACCGGCTTCTACGACCTCGACCGCATGACCGCCGGGCTGCAGAAGGGCGACCTGATCGTGCTGGCGGCGCGGCCGAGCATGGGCAAGGCACAGCCGCTGGATGCGCGCGTGCGCACCCGCTCGGGCTGGAAGGCGATGGGCGAGCTGGAAGTCGGCGATGCGCTGGCCTCGGTCGATGGTGCGCCGTCCATCGTCAGCGGCATCTTCCCGCAAGGCGTGAAGCCGGTGCTGCGGATGCGCTTCTCCGACGGCCGTTCGGCCGAGTGCTGCGCCGAGCACCTGTGGCGTGTGCATTGCCGCCACTGGCGCGAGCCGCGCGTGCTGGCCACCGAGGCGATCGCCGCGCTGCTGCAGCGCAAGCGCTACCAGAAGCGTCTGTGGATCGAGCGCCACGGCGGCGAGTTCGGGCACTTGGCCGAGCTGCCGGTCGACCCCTGGCTGCTGGGCTGCCTGCTGGGCGACGGCAACCTCACCGGCAGCGGCTCGGTGCGGTTCTCGACCGCGTCGCCGCAGATCGTCGCGCGGGTGCGCGAGCGCGTCGCCGACGGCATGGAGGTCACGCACGTCGGCGCTTACGACTACCGCATCGTCCGCGACGACCGCGGCCATCCCGCCGGGCACATGGGCGCGCAGGCCAACCCGCTGCGCCTGGCCTTGCAGGCGCTGGCGCTCTCGGGCCTGCCCAGCGACCGCAAGTTCATTCCGCGGCTGTACCTGGAAGCCGGCCGCGAGCACCGGCTCGACCTGCTGCGCGGCCTGCTCGACACCGACGGCTGGGTCGAGCGCTGGGGCAGCGTGCGGCTGTCGACGTCCAGCCGGCAACTGGCCGACGACGTGACCGAGCTGGTGCGTTCGCTCGGCGGCTGGTGCTCGGTGTCGGTCAAGCAGCCGCGCTTCACCAACGTGGCGGGCCTCCAGGTCGCCGGGCTGCCGGCCTACGTCTGCCACATCACGCACCCCGAGCCGCGCTCGCTGTTCCTGCTGTCGGAGAAGCAGGCGCGGGCGCCGGCCGCCTGGGCGCGCCAGAAGCGGTTGACGATCGAGTCGATCGAGCCGTCGCGCGAAGCGCCTTGCCGCTGCATCGCCGTCAGCCACCCGTCGCGGCTGTACATCACCGACGGCGACGTCGTGACCCACAACACCGCCTTCGCGCTGAACATGGCCGAGCACGTGGCCGTGTCCGAGGGCCTGCCGGTGCTGGTGTTCTCGATGGAAATGGGCGCTTCGCAACTAGCGCTGCGGATGGTGGGCTCGCTGGGCCGCATCGACCAGTCGGGCCTGCGCACCGGCAACCTGAAGGACGGCGACTGGGAGCGCCTGGCCGATGCGGTGGACCGGCTGAAGACGGCCTCGGTCTTCATCGACGAGACGCCGGCGCTCAGCTCGGCCGAGCTGCGCGCGCGCGCGCGGCGCATGGCGCGCCAGTTCGGCGGCACGCTGGGGCTGATCGTCGTCGACTACCTGCAGCTGATGAGCGGCTCCAGCAGCGGCAGCGACGAGAACCGCGCGACCGAGATCGGCGAGATCAGCCGCGGCCTGAAGGCGCTGGCCAAGGAGCTGCAGTGCCCGGTGATCGCGCTGTCGCAGCTCAACCGCTCGGTCGAGACGCGCAACGACAAGCGGCCGATGATGAGCGACCTGCGCGAATCCGGCGCGATCGAGCAGGACGCCGACGTCATCATGTTCATCTATCGCGACGAGTACTACAACAAGGACAGCAAGGAGCCCGGCATCGCCGAGATCGTGATCGGCAAGCAGCGCAACGGGCCGGTGGGCACGGTGAAGCTGACCTTCCTGAAGCCGCTGACCAAGTTCGACAACCTCGCGCCCGGCAGCCTCGGCGGCGAATACTGAACTTTCGCGAAGGGGCGCTTGACGGTGCGCAAAGACTGGATGAATATCCAGTATGCGCGCTTCCCCTCCCCAGACCGAAACCGCCGCCTCCGCCACCCTGGTCTACGCGCCGCGACGCACCGAAAAAGGCCGCGGCACCGTGTGGGCGCTGGAGCACCGCTTCAGCGCCGACCAGCGAGAGGCCTTCGACGACGGCTGGGGCACGCTGGAGCAGGCGGCGCGAGAGGAAGTGCTGGCGCCGCAGACGCAGATCATCGAGGAGCGCGTCAAGTCCATCCTGGCCGGCAACGATTCGCCCGACATCGGCTTCGAGCTGTCGATCAACCCCTACCGCGGCTGCGAGCACGGCTGCATCTACTGCTACGCGCGGCCCACGCACAGCTACCTGAACCTGTCGCCGGGGCTGGACTTCGAAACGCGCATCATCGCCAAGGTCAACGCCGCCGAGCGGCTGCGCGCCGCCTTCGCGCAGAAGGGCTACGAGCCGCTGCTGCTGAACATCGGCTCGGCCACCGACGCCTACCAGCCGGCCGAGCGGCGGCTGCGCATCACGCGCTCGGTGATCGAAGTGCTGGCCGAGCATCGGCATCCGTTCTCGCTGATCACCAAGTCGACCGGCGTCGAGCGCGACATCGACCTGATCGCGACGATGGCGGCTCAGCGGCTGGCCGCGGTCTACGTCTCGATCACCACGCTGGATCCGCAGCTCGCGCGCATCCTGGAGCCGCGCGCCGCGGCGCCGGCGCGGCGGCTGCGCACGATCGCGGCATTGGCGCAGGCCGGCATCCCGGTGGGCGTCAGCGTCTCGCCGATCATCCCCTTCCTCAATGAGCCGGAGCTGGAGCACGTCCTCGAAGCGGCGCGCGAGGCCGGCGCGACGTCGGCCTTCAGCGTCGTGCTGCGCCTGCCTTGGGAGGTGAACCCGCTGTTCCAGAACTGGCTGCAGCAGCACGTGCCCGAGAAGGCCGCGCGCATCATGGCGCGCGTGCGCGAGATGCGCGGCGGCAAGGACAACGACACGCGCTTCGGCGCGCGGATGACGGGGCAGGGGATCTGGGCGCAACTGCTGCGCCAGCGCTACCACAAGGCCTGCGCTCGCTTGGGGCTCAACCAGCAGCGCGTGGAACTGGACCTCACGCAGTTCAGGCGCCCTGGCGACTTGCGCCAAGGCAGCCTGTTCTGACGGTCTACTTGAAGAGATCCTTCACGCGGTCGGTCCAGCTCTTGGCGTTGGGCGAGTGCTTGTCGCCGCCCTTCCGGAACGACTCGTCCAGCTCGCGCAGCAGCTTGCGCTGGTGTTCGGTCAGCTTGACCGGCGTCTCCACGGTCACGTGGCAGTACAGGTCGCCGGGGTAGCTGGAGCGGATGCCCTTGATGCCCTTGCCGCGCAGGCGGAAGGTCTTGCCGTGCTGCGTGCCTTCGGGCAGCTCGATCTCGGCCTTGCCGGCCAGCGTGGGCACCTCCATCGAGCCGCCCAGGGCGGCAGTGGTCAGGCTCACCGGCACGGTGCAATGCAGGTCGTCGCCGTCGCGCTCGAAGATCTCGTGCTGCCGGATGCGGATCTCGATGTACAGGTCGCCCGCCGGGCCGCCGTTGGTGCCGGGCTCGCCGTTGCCGGCCGAGCGGATGCGCATGCCCTCGTTGATGCCGGCGGGGATCTTCACCTCCAGCGTCTTCTGGCGCTTGATCTTGCCGGCGCCGCTGCAGGCGGTGCAGGGCTCGGGGATGATCTTGCCGCTGCCGCGGCAGTGCGGGCAGGTCTGCTGGATGCTGAAGAAGCCCTGGCGCAGGTGCACCGTGCCGCTGCCGTTGCAGCTCGGGCAGGTCTTGGCGCTGGTGCCGGGCTTGGCGCCGCTGCCCTTGCAGGTCTCGCAGTTGTCCCAGCTCGGGATGCGGATCTGCGTGTCCTTGCCGTTGGCCGCCTCTTCCAGCGTGATCTCCATCGCGTAGCTGAGGTCGCTGCCGCGGTAGACCTGCTGGCCGCCGCCGCGGCGTCCGCCGCCGCCGAAGATGTCGCCGAAGATGTCGCCGAAGGCCTCGGCAAAGCCGCCGAAGCCCTCCGCCCCCGGTCCGCCGCGGCCGCCCATGCTGGGGTCGACGCCGGCGTGGCCGAACTGGTCGTAGGCCGCGCGCTTGTGGCCGTCGGAGAGCATCTCGTAGGCTTCCTTGGCCTCCTTGAACCGCTCTTCCGCCTTCTTCCCTTCGGCACCCTGGTTGCGGTCAGGGTGGTACTTCATGGCCAGCTTGCGGTAGGCCTTCTTGATGTCGTCCTCGGAGGCGTTCTTGGGCACGCCCAGGACGTCGTAGTAGTCGCGTTTTGCTGCCATGGTCGGTTTCGGGTGCGATCAAGCGAAGCCGCCGCGCAGACCTGCAAGTTCGTCCTTGCAGCTCATGCGCGGCGAAAGCGGTCGACAGCCCTCGTGGGCTGCCGGCCGGATCACTTCTTCACTTCCTTGAACTCGGCGTCGACCACGTTGTCGTCGGCCGGCTTGGACGACGAGGCACCCTGCGCGCCGCCGCCTTGCGGCGCCTCGCCGCCGGGCGCACCGCCCGCGGCGGCCGCCGCCGCGGCCTGATCGGCGTACATCTTCTCGCCCAGCTTCTGGCTGGCCGCCATCAGCGCCTCGGTCTTGGCCTCGATCGCGGCCTTGTCGTCGGCCTTGATCGCCTCTTCGGCGGCCTTCAGCGCGGCCTCGATCTTCTCCTTCTCGCCGCCGTCGAGCTTGTCGCCGTGCTCGGCCAGGCTCTTGCGGACCGAGTGCACCATCGCGTCGGCCTGGTTGCGCGCCTGCACCAGCTCGAACTTCTTGTGGTCCTCGGCGGCATTGGCCTCGGCGTCCTTCACCATCTTCTCGATCTCGGCCTCGGACAGGCCCGAGTTCGCCTTGATGGTGATCTTGTTCTCCTTGCCGGTGCCCTTGTCCTTGGCGCTGACGTGCAGGATGCCGTTGGCGTCGATGTCGAAGGTCACCTCGATCTGCGGCAGCCCGCGCGGCGCCGGCGGGATGCCTTCGAGGTTGAACTCGCCCAGGCTCTTGTTGCCGGTGGCCATCTCGCGCTCGCCCTGGAAGACCTTGATCGTCACCGCCGGCTGGTTGTCGTCGGCGGTGCTGAACACCTGGCTGAACTTGGTCGGGATCGTGGTGTTCTTCTTGATCATCTTGGTCATCACGCCGCCCAGCGTCTCGATGCCCAGCGACAGCGGCGTCACGTCCAGCAGCAGCACGTCCTTGCGCTCGCCGCCCAGCACCTGGCCCTGGATCGCCGCGCCCACGGCCACCGCCTCGTCGGGGTTGACGTCCTTGCGCGGATCCTTGCCGAAGAACTCCTTGACCTTCTCCTGCACCTTGGGCATGCGCGTCATGCCGCCGACCAGGATCACGTCGTCGATGTCCGACAGCTTGACGCCGGCATCCTTCACCGCAGTGCGGCAAGGCTCGATCGTGCGCTCGATCAGCTCGTCGACCAGGCTTTCCAGCTTGGCGCGCGTGAGCTTGATGTTCAGGTGCTTGGGTCCCGTCGCGTCGGCGGTGATGTAGGGCAGGTTGACGTCGGTCTGCGTGCTGTTGGAGAGCTCGATCTTGGCCTTCTCGGCGGCTTCCTTCAAACGTTGGAGCGCCAGCACGTCCTTGGTCAGGTCGACGCCTTGTTCCTTCTTGAACTCGGTGACGATGTAGTCGATGATGCGCTGGTCGAAGTCCTCGCCGCCCAGGAAGGTGTCGCCGTTGGTCGACAGCACCTCGAACTGCTTCTCGCCGTCGACGTCGGCGATCTCGATGATCGAGATGTCGAAGGTGCCGCCGCCGAGGTCGAACACCGCGATCTTGCGGTCGCCCTTGCCGTGCTTGTCCAGGCCGAAGGCCAGCGCCGCGGCGGTGGGCTCGTTGATGATGCGCTTGACCTCCAGCCCGGCGATGCGGCCGGCATCCTTGGTGGCCTGGCGCTGGCTGTCGTTGAAGTACGCGGGCACCGTGATCACGGCCTCGGTGACCTCTTCGCCGAGGTAGTCCTCGGCGGTCTTCTTCATCTTGCGCAGCACTTCGGCCGACACCTGCGGCGGCGCCAGCTTCTTGCCGCGCACTTCCACCCAGGCGTCGCCGTTGTCGGCGGCGACGATCTTGTAGGGCATCAGGTCGATGTCCTTCTGCACTTCCTTCTCGGTGAACTTGCGGCCGATCAGCCGCTTCACCGCGTACAGCGTGTTCTTGGGGTTGGTGACGGCCTGGCGCTTGGCGCTGGCGCCGACCAGGATCTCGCCGTCGTCCTGGTACGCGATGATCGAAGGCGTGGTGCGCGCGCCTTCGCTGTTCTCGATCACCTTGGTGCTGTTGCCCTCCATGATGGAGACGCAGGAGTTGGTGGTGCCGAGGTCGATGCCGATGATCTTGCCCATGTTGTGTGCTCCTGAAACTGGAATCCGGTTGTCGTCGAGTTGTGGATAGCCGCGCCGCTTTTCAAGGGCGCCGCCGGGTCATTTGGGTGCGGCGACGGTCACCAGCGCCGGGCGCAGCACGCGGTCGGCGATCAGGTAGCCCTTCTGCAGCACGTTCACCACGGTGTTGGCCTCCTGGTCGGCCGGCACCATGCTGATCGCCTGGTGCTGGTGGGGGTCGAACTTGGTGCCCACGGGCGGGTCGACCTGCACGACCTTGTTGCGCTCCAGCGCCTGCACCAGTTGGCTGAGGGTGAGCTTGACGCCTTGCAGCACCTGCTCGGCGGCGGCGTTGGGCGTGGCCAGCGCGGCTTCCAGGCTGTCCTTGACGGGCAGCAGGCTCTCGGCGAAGGCTTCGACGGCGAACTTGCGCGCCTTGGACACTTCCTCCTCCGAGCGGCGGCGGACGTTTTCGGTCTCCGCCTTGGCGCGCAGGTAGGCATCCGACATCTCGGTGTACTTGGCCTGCAGCTCGGCGAGCTGGGCTTCGGCCGTCGGGGGGGCGCCGTGGTCGGCAGGGCTGGGCTGCTGCGGTTCGTTTTCGGTGCTCATGGCGGGTGGATGAACGGTACGCGCGCCTACATCGGGGCGGCGGCCGCGGTTTCAAGAGGGGTCGTCGTCCAGGCTGGCGCTCCAGCGCTGCCAGTCGGCCAGGCGGCGGCGGTCGCGCTTGGTCGGGCGGCCGTGGTCCAGGCTGTCGGCCGGCTCCACGCCCAGGCGGCGCTGGGCCGCGGCAGCCTCGCGCGCGGCCAGGCTCTCGGCGGTCTCCTGGTACAGGGCCTGGGCCACCGGCGCCGGGCCGCGCACGGCGCTCAGGGCCAGCACCCGCAGCACGCGCAGCACGGGGCCCTGGCGGATCTCCAGCCGGTCGCCGGGGCGCAGCTCGCGCGCCGGCTTGGCCGCCTGGCCGTTGACGGTCACGCGGCCCTTGTCGACCTCCTCGGCCGCCAGCGAGCGCGTCTTGTACAGCCGCGCGGCCCACAGCCACTTGTCCAGGCGCACGCGGTCCGGGGGGCGGGTTTCGGCCATCGTGTTCAGCTCGTCCAGCCGGCATTGTCGGCCAGCGGCAGGCGCACCACGGCGTCCAGCCCGGCCACGCGGCCGTCCAGCAGCCGGTTGTCCAGCGCGATGCGGCCGCCGGCGGCGCGCACGATCTCCAGCCCGATGGCCAGGCCCAGGCCCGAGCCGCTGCGCGGATCGCCGGCGGCGAAGGGTTGGAACAGGCGAGCGCGCTGCTCGTCGCCGATGCCGGGGCCGCCGTCGGCCACCGTCAGCACGGCCTGGCCGGCTTCAGCCTGCAGGCTGATCAGCAGCGGGCCGCCGGGCGGCGTGTGCTTGATCGCGTTGTGCAGCAGGTTGCGCACCAGCTCGCGCAGCGACCAGGGGTGCGCGCGCACGCGCGCCGGCGCGGCCTGCAGCTCGAAGTCGAGCGCGCGCTCGGCGATGAGCGGCGCCAGCTCCAGCGCCACCGCGCGCAGGATGGGCTCCCAGTCGGCCACCGGCGCGTCGCCCTGCTGCCGCAACTGCTCCACCTTGGCCAGCGCCAGCATCTGGTTGGCCAGTTCGGCGGCGCCGTCGACGGTGGCGTCGATCTCCTGCAGCGCCTGCTGCGGCTCGACGTCGCCGCGCCGCGCCGACTGCACCTGGGCCTTCAGCACCGCCAGCGGCGTGCGCAGCTGGTGCGAGGCGTCGCGCACGAAGCGCTTCTGCTGTTCCAGCAGCGCGCCCAGGCGTGCCATCACGGTGTTGGTGGCCGCTATCACCGGCTGCAGCTCGCGCGGCGCGTCGGCGGCGGCCACCGGCGACAGGTCGTCGGCCGCGCGCTGGCGCAGTTGATCGCTCAAGGCGCGCACCGGCCGCGTGGCGCGCTGCACCACCAGCAGCACGACGCCGGCGATCAGCGCCAGCAGCAGCGCTTGGCGCCACAGCAGGTCGACCAGCAGCCGGCGCGCCAGCGCCTGGCGCAGCTCCAGCGTCTCGGCGACCTGGATGGTCGCCATGCCCTGGCCCAGGGTGCCGGCCACCGGCTGCAGCAGCACGGCCATGCGCACCGGCTCGCCGCGCATGCGCTCGTCGTAGAAGCGCACCAGCGCTGCGTAGGCGGTGTTGCTGCCGCGCGGCTGCGGCGGCGGCAGGTCTTCGAAGCCGGCCACCATCTCGCCGTCGAAGCCGGTCACGCGGAAGTACAGCAGGCTGCGGTTGTCGGCCTCGAAGGCCTCCAGCACGCTGTAGGGCAGGTTGGCCTGCACCCGCGTGTGGCCGTCGACGAGCGCCACGTCCAGCAGCTCGCCGATGGTCTTGGCCGAGGCCAGCAGCGTGCGGTCGTAGGCCGTGTCGGCCGCCTGCAGCGCCTGGCGGTACAGCCACGCGCTGTTGATCAGCACGAAGCCCAGCACCGGCGCCAGCAGCCCCAGCAGCAGCCGCCGGCGCAGCGAGCGGGCCGGGCGCGCCGCGGACGTCCTCATCCCGAGCGGCGCAGCAGGTAGCCCAGGCCGCGCAGCGTGACCAGTTCGACCGGGGCGGCCTTGATCTTGCGCCGCAGGCGGTAGACCACGACCTCGATCGCGTCGGCCGCCACCTCGGCCTGGCCGGGGAAGACCAGCTCGCTCAGGCGCTCCTTGCCGACCGCCTGGCCGGGCCGCGCCAGCAGCGCGCGCAGCAGCGCCGCTTCGCGCGCGCTCAGCTCCAGCGGCTGGCCGTCGAGGTAGACCGCGCCGCTGTCGTCGTCGACCGAGAGGCCGGCGAAGTCCGGGCGGCGCAGCGGCCCGCCGCCGGGCTGAGGCTGCTGGCGCCGCAGCACGGCCTGCACGCGGGCTTCGAGCTCGTCCAGGTCGAAAGGCTTGGGCAGGTAGTCGTCGGCGCCGGTGTTCAGGCCCAGCACGCGGTCGCCGACGGTGCCGCGCGCGGTGATGACGATCACCGGCGTCTGCAGCCCTTCGGCGCGCGCCGCGGCCAGGATGCTGAGGCCGTCCTCGCCGGGCAGGCTCAGGTCCAGCAGCACCACGTCGGGCACGCTGGCGCGCCAGCGGTCCAGCGCGCGCGCGCCGTCGCCGCACACCACCACCTGCATGCCGCGCCGCTGCAGCGAGCGCTGCAGCGTGGTCTGCATCGCGAGGTTGTCTTCGACCAACAGCAGCTTCATGCGGCGGCCGATTATGGGCACTGGAGGCTCGGGGTTTTCCCCAGCGCGGCAGACAGCCGGTTGACAGCGTGGGCGGCCAGCATCGATCGTTCGCCAAACCTTCGAAACCAAGGAGACAAGCCATGCGCCGCGACCATTTCCTCAAGACCCTGGCCGCGCTGGCCGCTGCCGGCGCGCTGCCGGCGGCCCGCGCCGCCGCCAACCTGAAGATGATGATCCCCGCCAACCCCGGCGGCGGCTGGGACACCACCGGCCGCGCCTTGGGCAAGGCGCTGCAGGAGGCGGGTGCCGCCACCGTCAGCTACGACAACAAGGGCGGTGCCGCCGGCGCCATCGGCCTGGCGCAGTTCGCCAACGGCAGCAAGGGCGACCCCAACGCGCTGATGGTGATGGGCGCGGTGATGGTGGGCGGCATCATCACCGGCAAGCCGCCGGTGGGGCTGGACAAGGTCACGCCGCTGGTGCGCCTGACCAGCGAATACAACGTCTTCGTGCTGCCGGCCAACTCGCCGCTGAAGACGATGAAGGACGTGGTCGAACAGTTGAAGAAGGACCCCGGCAGCGTCAAGTGGGGCGGCGGCTCGCGCGGCTCCACCGAACACATCGCCGCCGCGATGCTGGCGCACGAGGTGGGCGTGGATCCCGCCAAGATCAACTACGTCGCCTTCCGCGGCGGCGGCGAGGCCGTCGCAGCCATCCTGGGCGGCAACGTCACCGTGGGCGGCAGCGGCTACAGCGAGTTCGCCGAGTACATCGCGGCGGGCAAGATGAAGGCCATCGCGGTCACTTCCGAGCAGCGCTTGAAAGGCGTCGACGTGCCGACGATGAAGGAGCAGGGCTACAACCTCGTGATCGGCAACTGGCGCGGCGTCTACGGCGCCGGCGGCATCAACGCCGAGCAGCGCAAGGCGCTGATCGACCTGGTGCTCAAGGCGCTGAACACCAAGGCCTGGGCCGAGGCGCTGGACAAGAACGGCTGGACGCCGGCCGTGATGTCGGGCGACGCCTTCGGCAAGTTCGTCGACGACGAGTTCGCGTCGCTGCGCGCGGTGATGGCCAAGAGCGGGATGATCTGACCGTGTCGCCGCGCACGCCGCAGGCGCTGGTCGGCGCTGGCGTGCTCGCGGCCGGCCTGGGGCTGGCGGCGGGCGCGCTCTCGATCCCCGGTGACGCCGGCTACGGCGGCGTCGGTCCCAATTTCCTGCCCTGGGTGGTGGCCGCGTTGCTGGCCGTGTGCGGCGCGCTGCTGCTGGCCGAGGTGCGGCGCCACGGCGCCTTCCGCAACCGCGAGGAGCCTTCCGGCGGCGAGACCGGCGACTGGCTGGGCTTCGCCTGGGTCAGCGTGGGCATCCTGGCCAACGCGGCGCTGATCACGACGATCGGCTTCATCCTGAGCTGCACGCTGTGCTTCGTGCTGGCGGTGCGCGGCTTCAAGCACAGCGAAGGCAAGCCCGACTGGAGACCCTTGGCCTGGGTGCGCGACCTGGCGATCGGCCTGGCGATCGCCGCGCCGGTCTACTGGATGTTCACGCAGTTCCTGGCGATCAACCTGCCCGGGCTCACTGAGACGGGGTGGCTGTGATGGACATCTGGAACCAACTGCTGCAGGGTTTCATGACCGCCGGCACGCCGGTCAACCTGCTGTGGGCGCTGCTGGGCTGCACCATCGGCACGGCGATCGGCGTGCTGCCCGGCATCGGCCCGGCCACGGCCGTCGCGATGCTGCTGCCGATCACGCTGAAGGTCGATCCGACGGCCAGCATGATCTTCTTCGCCGGCATCTACTACGGCGCGATGTACGGCGGCTCGACCACCTCGATCCTGCTCAACACGCCGGGCGAGAGCGCCTCGATGGTCACCGCGATGGAAGGCAACCGCATGGCCAAGAGCGGCCGTGCCGGCGCGGCGCTGGCCACCGCGGCCATCGGCTCGTTCGTGGCCGGCACCATCGCCACGGTGCTGGTGACCTTCTTCGCGCCGGTGGTCGCCACCTACGCGGTGAAGCTGGGACCGCCGGAATACTTCATGCTGATGGTGCTGGCCTTCATCACCGTCAGCGCGGTGCTGGGCCAGAGCGCGCTGCGCGGCATGACGGCGCTGGCCGTCGGCCTGGCGATGGGGCTGGTGGGCATCGACCAGATCTCGGGCCAGGCGCGCTACACCGGCGGCGTGCCCGAGCTGATGGACGGGCTGGAGGTGGTGCTGATCGCGGTGGGCCTGTTCGCGGTGGGCGAGTCGCTGTACGCGGTGCTGTACGAAGGCCGCGTCGCCGAGTCGCAGAACAAGATGAGCCGCGTGCACATGACGCGCGACGAGTGGCGCCGCTCGTGGCCGGCTTGGTTGCGCGCCACCTTCATCGGCTTTCCGTTCGGCTGCATCCCGGCCGGCGGCAGCGAGATCCCCACCTTCCTGAGCTACGCCACCGAGAAGAAGCTGTCCAAGCACAAGGAGGAGTTCGGCACCACCGGCGCCATCGAGGGCGTGGCCGGGCCGGAAGCCGCCAACAACGCGGCGATCACCGCGACGCTGGTGCCGCTGCTGACGCTGGGCATCCCGACCAGCAACACCACGGCCATCCTGCTGGGGGCGTTCCAGAACTACGGCATCCAGCCGGGGCCGCAGCTCTTCGACAAGAACGCGGCGCTGGTGTGGGCGCTGATCGCCAGCCTCTACATCGGCAACGTGATGCTGCTGGTGCTGAACCTGCCGCTGGTGGGCCTGTGGGTCAAGCTGCTGAAGGTGCCCAAGCCGCACCTGTATGCCGGCATCCTGATCTTCGCGACCGTGGGCGTCTACGGCATGCGGCAGTCGGCCTTCGACTTGTTCCTGCTGTACGCGATCGGCCTGCTGGGCGTGGTGATGCGGCGCTTCGACTTCCCGACCGCGCCGGTGGTCGTGGGCATGATCCTGGGCCCGCTGGCCGAGGCGCAGATGCGCAACGCGCTGTCGATCGGCGAGGGCAAGTGGAGCGTCTTCGTCGAGCGTCCGATGTCGCTGGCGCTCTTGATCGTCGTCGTCGCGGTGCTGGTCGTGCCGCGCTTCCTGGCCTGGCGGCGGCGCGTGCGGCGCGGGGGCTGAAACCCGGACCTCAGCCGCGCGTGTCCCAACCCTGCAGGTGGCGCTCGGCCAGGTTGGCCAGCGCGCCGATCCAGGCCTCGTCGTCGTTCAGGCAGGGCAGGTAGTTGAAGGCCTGCCCGCCTTCGTGCAGGAAGGCCTCGCGCGCTTCCTGCGCGATCTCTTCCAGCGTCTCCAGGCAATCGGCCGCGAAGCCGGGGCACATCACGTCGACGCTCTTGATGCCTTGCCGCGCCAGATCGCGCAGCGTGGGTTCGGTGTAGGGCTGCAGCCACTGCGCCTTGCCGAAGCGGCTCTGGAACGTGACCAGCAGCCGCTCGGCGGGCAGCTCCAGACGCCGGCGCAGCAGCGCCGCGGTGCGCTGACATTGCTCGTCATAAGGGTCGCCGAGCCGGCGGTTGCGCTCGGGCACGCCGTGGAAGCTGAGCAGCAGCCGCTCGGCGGCCGGCTGGCGCTGCCAGTGGCGCCGCACGCTGTGCGCCAGCGCATCGACATAACCTTCGTCATCATGGTAGTCGGCGACGCTGCGCAGCGCCGGCACGCGGCGCGCGCGCAAGGCCCACCGGTGCAGCGCATCGGCGGCGCTGCCGGTGGTGGCGGCGGCGTACTGCGGGTACAGCGGCAGCACCAGCACCTGGGTGTAGCCGGCGGCGCGCAGCTCGTCGAGCACGCCGGCCATCGCAGGCCGGCCGTAGCGCATCGCGTGGCGCACCTCGATGCGGTGGCCGCGCGCCGCCAGCACGGCGGCCACCGCGCGCGCCTGGCGCCCGGTCCACACTGCCAGCGGCGAGCCTTCGGGCAGCCAGATCGAGCGGTACTTGGCCGCTGAGCGCGCCGGCCTCAAGCGCAGGATGATGCCGTGCAGGATGGGCAGCCAGGCCGGCCGCGGGATCTCCACCACGCGCGGGTCCGACAGGAACTCGGCCAGGTAGCGGCGCAGCGCCGCGGCCGTGGGCGCATCGGGCGTGCCCAGGTTGACCAGCAGCAGCGCGGTGCGCGGCGCTTCGGCCGCGGCGGCGGGAGCGGAAGGCTCGGGGCGAAAGCGCATGCCGGCAGCAGCGGATGCGACGTTAGGCAGGCTTGGACGGCGGCTGCAGCCCGGCCTCGGGCCCGGCCTGGGTGTCGCCGAAGTGCACAACCTCGAAGCGCACGCAGGCGGCGCCCGGGTCCACCGGCGAGGCGCCCAGGCCCACGCTGCCGCTGCCGTGCAGCGTGCAGCTGCCGCGGCGCAGGCTGACGATCTCGCCGTCGTTGAAGCGCACGTAGGTGCCGTTGTAGCTGAGGTCGGTGAGCTGGAAGCTGCCGCTGTACCAGTCCACGCGCGCGTGCGAGCGCGAGACGCGCGAATCGTCGACGCAGAAGTTGGCCTGCGGGCTGCGGCCCAGCACCACCGGCAGCTGGCGGTTGTCGAACACGCGGCTCAACTCGTTCCAGCTCAGGCGCAGGCCCTCGGGTTCGCCGCTGATCGAGACGTCGCCGAACTGCGTGACCGCCGCCGCGTCGCCGCCGCGCCGGCGGCCCAGCACGTGCACCTGCACCGGCTCGGCGCGGCCGCGCAGCGCCAGGCGGTCCAGGCTGCGGAAGCGCGACTGCAGCTCGTTGGGCAGGCCTTGCAGCACGTCGACGGTGACCAGCGTCTCGTTGTCGCCGGCGTGGTCGATCAGCCGCGCGGCCACGTTGACGGCGTCGCCGAAGCAGTCACCGCCCATCTCGACCACCTCGCCGCGCGCCATGCCCACCTGCAGCCGCAGCGCGCGCAGCCCCGGCGAGGCGCCGCGCTCGCGGCCCTTCTGGACCATGGAATCCAGCACCTCGTGCATCACGATCGAGGCCTGCACCGCGGGCCGCGAATCGGCGAACACCGCCATCAGCCCGTCGCCCAGCGTCTTGACGACGTGGCCGCCATGGTCGGCCACCGGGCGGCCGATCGCGTTCACGCAGTGCGTGACCACCGAGGTGGCCTCGGCATTGCCCAGGGTCTCGTACAGCGAGGTGCTGCCGCGCAGGTCGGCGAACAGCACGGTGCGGTCGGCGATCTGGGTCATGCCGAGGGCTTGCGGGTGGCGGGACTACAGGTTGTCGAGGTAGGTCCGCAGCTTGTCCGAGCGGCTCGGATGCTTGAGCTTGCGGATCGCCTTGGCCTCGATCTGGCGGATGCGCTCGCGCGTGACGTCGAACTGCTTGCCCACTTCTTCCAGCGTGTGGTCGGTGCTCATCTCGATGCCGAAGCGCATGCGCAGCACCTTGGCTTCACGCGGGGTCAGGCTGTCGAGGATGTCCTTCACCACGTCGCGCAGGCCGGCCTGCATCGCGGCGTCGACCGGGGCCACGTTGTTGGTGTCCTCGATGAAGTCGCCCAGGTGGCTGTCGTCGTCGTCGCCGATCGGCGTCTCCATGGAGATCGGCTCCTTGGCGATCTTCATGATCTTGCGGATCTTGTCCTCGGGGATCTCCATCTTCTCGGCCAGCGTCGGCGCGTCGGGTTCATAACCGAACTCCTGCAGGTGCTGGCGCGAGATGCGGTTCATCTTGTTGATGGTCTCGATCATGTGCACCGGGATGCGGATGGTGCGCGCCTGGTCGGCGATGCTGCGCGTGATCGCCTGGCGGATCCACCACGTCGCATAGGTCGAGAACTTGTAGCCGCGGCGGTATTCGAACTTGTCCACCGCCTTCATCAGCCCGATGTTGCCCTCTTGAATGAGGTCGAGGAACTGCAGCCCGCGGTTGGTGTACTTCTTGGCGATCGAGATCACCAGGCGCAGATTGGCCTCGATCATCTCCTTCTTGGCGTCGCGGCTGGCCTTCTCGCCCTCGTTCATCTTCTTGTTGATCTCCTTCAGGTCCTCCAGCGGCACCACGGCGCGCGCCTGCAGGTCGATCAGCTTCTGCTGCAGCTCCTGCACCGCGGGCAGGTTGCGCGCCAGCACCGCGCTGTAGGGCTTGCCCAGCGCGATCTCGCGCTCGGCCCACTTCAGGTTCAGCACGTTGGGCGGGAAGGTCCTGATGAAGTGCTCCTGCGGCATGCCGCACTTGTCGACCACGATCTTGCGGATCTCGCGCTCATAACGCCGCACGTCGTCGACCTGGCTGCGCAGGATGTTGCACAGCCGCTCGATGGTCTTGACGGTGAAGCGGATCGTCATCAGGTCGTCGCTGATGGCGTGCTGGGCCTTGTTGTAGGCGCCGGACTTGTAGCCTTCCTTCTCGTAGGCCTTGCGCATGCGGTCGAAGTGGCTGCCCAGCAGCGTGAACTTCTCCAGCGCCTGGTTCTTCAGCTCCTCGAGCTTCTTGGTCAGCGCCTTGGAGCCGCCGGAGCCGTCGTCGTCGTCCTCTTCGTCGAACTCGTCGAAGTCCTCCTCGGCCACGTAGTCGTCGGCCTCGTCGTCGCTGACGAAGCCGTCGACCACCTCGGAGATCTGCATCTCGCCGCTGGCGATCTTGCCGGCGTAGGCCATGATCTCGGCGATCGTCGTCGGGCTGGCGCTGATCGCCAGCATCATCGCCTGCAGGCCGCCTTCGATGCGCTTGGCGATCTCGATCTCGCCCTCGCGCGTGAGCAACTCCACCGTGCCCATCTCGCGCATGTACATGCGCACCGGGTCGGTGGTGCGGCCGAACTCGCTGTCCACGGTGGACAGCGCGGCCTCGGCGGCTTCCTCGGCCTCTTCGTCGGTGGCGGTGGCGGTGTTGCTGCCGCTGATCAGCAGCGTCGCGGCGTCGGGCGCCTGCTCGTAGACCGCGATGCCCATGTCGTTGAGCATCGAGACGATGGCTTCCAGGATCTCCTCGTTGACCAGCTTCTCGGGCAGGTGGTCGTTGATCTCCTGGTGCGTCAGGAAGCCGCGCGTCTTGCCCATCTTGATGAGCGTCTTCAGCTCCTGGCGGCGCTTGGCGACCTCCTCCTCGGTCAGCGTGGTCTCGTCGAGCCCGAACTCGCGCATCAGCGCGCGCTCCTTGGCGCGGCTGACCTTCATGCGCAGCGGCTTGGCCTTGGCTTCCTTGTCGTCGGCGCCGTCGGCCTCGGCCTCGGCTTCGACCTCGCCTTCCAGGTCGGATTCGATGTCGCCCAGGTCTTCGTCTTCGGCGTCGGCGGGCTTCTTGGTTTCGGCTTTCTTGCCGCCCTTGGCCGGCGCGGTCTTGGGCGCCGGCTTGGACGCGGCGGCCTTGGCGCCGGCCTTGGTCTCGGCTTCGCCCTTGGCGGCGGGCTTGGGCGCCGGCTTGGGCGCCGGGGCGGCGGCCTTGGGCTTGGCGGTCTTGGCAGCGGGTTCGGCGGCGTTCGGCTTGGCGGCGGACTTCTTCGCGGTCATGCGGATCCTCGGTTGGGGCGGTGGCGGCTTCCGGTCGGCGGCCTCTCGTTCAGGCCCGGCGGACGTGCCGGGGCCGGCGCCGGCCTCGGCGCGACGAGAAGACCTGGAACCGGATGGCAAGTTCGCGTGACCGAAGGCGTTTGCAGGCCTGGGGGAAGGTTGACCATTGCATGAACCCTGTTCAGAGGGTGGTCGGGGGCCCTTCAGGCGCTGCCGTCACTCTTGCCGCTGCAGTGAAACGCGGATTATACCGGCGCCTCGCTGCAAAGCCTTGACCCGCAAGGCCGATCGGCCCGCGGCGCGGAGCCGCTATCGGCGGCCCAGCAAGGCCCAGGCGGCCTGCTGCCGGCGCGCGAAGCGGATCTGGCCGAGGGCGGCCTGCAGGTCCTCGGCCACCGGCTCCACGGCGACCTCGGCGCCGTCGACCAGCGTGCGCGCGGCCTCGCCCCAGGCTTCGGCGGCGACCCACTCGCGCAGGCTGGACCAGGGCGTGGCGCCGTGCTCGGCCACCCAGCGGTCGATCCAGCGGAACAGCTCGCCGTGCCAGTCGGCCAGGCCGGCCAGCAGCTCGTGGTCGTCGCCGCTCAACTGCTCCCACCATTCGCAGCGCTGCAGCAGCAGGGCGGCGGCGCGGTCCTGCGGCAGCCGCGCGGCCACGCGCGGCGCGCTGCGGCGCGGCGGCGGGCCGCTGCGGCGCGGGCCGGCGGCCGCCCCGGCACCCGGTGCCGCCGCCGCGCCGCCGTGGCCCCAGGACGCGGCCAGTTCCTCGCGCGCCATGCGCGCGGCCTGCGCGATCTCGCCCAGCAACTGGTCGCGCAAGGCGCCGGCCGGCATCGCCTGCCACAGCGGCCGCGCCTGGGCCAGGAAGCGCGCGCGGCCTTCGGCCAGCTCCAGCGGCTGGCCTTGCGCCGCCTGCTCGATCAACTGGCGCGACAGCGGCACCGCCTGCGCCAGCGCCTGCTCGAAGGCTTGCGCGCCCAGCTCGCGCACGAAGCTGTCGGGGTCGTGCTCGGGCGGCAGGAACAGGAAGCGCACCTGGCGCAGCTCGGTCGCGTGCGGCAGCGCCGCCTCCAGCGCGCGCGCCGCGGCGCGGCGGCCGGCGTCGTCGCCGTCGAAGCTGAAGACGATCGAATCGGTGAAGCGGAACAGCTTCTGGATGTGGTCGCCGGTGCAGGCCGTGCCGAGCGTGGCCACCGCGTTGCCGAAGCCGTGCTGGGCCAGCGCGACGACGTCCATGTAGCCTTCGACCACCAGCGCATGGCCGCGCTCGCGGATCGCCTGCCGGGCCTCGAACAGGCCGTACAGCTCGCGCCCCTTGCTGAAGACCGGCGTCTCGGGCGAGTTCAGGTACTTGGGCTTGCTGTCGTCGAGCACGCGGGCGCCGAAGCCGATCACTTCGCCGCCCACCGCGCGGATCGGGAACATGATGCGGTGGCGGAACCAGTCGTAGCGCTTGCGGTCTTCGGCCGGGGTTTCGTCGCCGTCGTCGGGGCTGCGCACGAGGCCGGCTTCCTCCAGCAACGGATCATCATAACTCGCAAAGACGCTGGCCAGCCCGCGCCAGCCCGGCGGCGCATAGCCGAGGCCGAAGCGCGCGGCGATTTCGCCCGAGAGCCCGCGCCGCTTGAGATAGGCGATGGCCTCGGGCGATTCGCGCAGCTTGGCGCGGTAGTGGCGCGCGGCCTTCTGCAGCAGCTCGGTCAGCGACAGCCGGCGCTCCGACAGGCGCTGGCGGCGCTCGCGCTCCTCGGGGCTGACCTGCTCCTGCGGCACTTGCATGCCCACGCCCTGCGCCAGCTCGGTGACGGCGTCGACGAAGCTCATCCCGGTGTGCTCGGTCAGGAAGCGGATCGCGTCGCCGCTGGCGCCGCAGCCGAAGCAGTAATAGAACTGCTTGGACGGGCTGACCGAGAAGCTGGGCGACTTCTCGGCGTGGAAGGGGCACAGCCCCATCAGGTTGGCGCCGCCGCGCTTGAGCTCGACGTGGCGGCCCACGACGTCGACGATGTCGACGCGCGACAGCAGGTCCTGCAGGAAGCCGGCGGGGATCACCCGGCCGAGTCTAGGTCATCGATCCCACTCAGACCGCGGCCGTGCCCGTGCCGCCGGCGTCGTCGGCCACCGCGGCCGGCGCCAGCGCGAACATGCCCTTGTACTGGCGCGCCCAGTTGGCCACCTGGCCGGCCGGCATCGGCGCCGCGATGCCGGTGCCCTGGCCGATGTCGCAGCCCATGTCCAGCAGCGTGCGCGCCTGCGCCGGGCTTTCAACGCCCTCGGCCACCGCCGCGCAGCCGAAGGTGCGCGCCAGGCCGACCACGCCTTCGACGATGGCGCGGTCCTGCGGGTCGTCGAGCATGTGGTGCACGAAGCTGCGGTCGATCTTCAGCACGTCCACCGGCAGCCGCTTGAGGTAGGTGAGCGTCGAGTAGCCGGTGCCGAAGTCGTCGAGCGCGAAGCGCACGCCCAGGGCGCGGCAGCGCCCCAGCAGCGCCGAGGTGGCCTCGATGTCGGCGTGCGCCGCGGTCTCCAGCATCTCCAGCTCGAAGTGCGGCGCCAGCGGCTCGCCGTGGCGCGCCAGCAGCTCCGACAGGCGCTGCGCGAAGTCGGGTTCCTGCAGGTGGCGCGCCGAGACGTTGACGCTGACCGAGATGTCGAGCCCGCCGCGCCGCCATTGCGACAAATGCTCCAGCGCCTGCGCGAACACCCAGTCGCCGACGCGCGCCGACAGCCCCGTGTTCTCGATCAGCGGCAGGAACTGCATCGGCGCGATCAGCCCGTGCTGCGGATGGTCCCAGCGCAGCAGCGCCTCGAAGCCCAGCACGCGGCCGGCGCGCATGTCCACCTTGGGCTGGTAGTGCAGCACGAACTCGGCTTGGTCCAGCGCGTCCTGCACGCGGCCGATGGCCATCACGCGCTCTTCGGTGCGGCGGCGGTGCTCGGCGTCGAAGAACAGGTAGCCGTTGCGGCCCGACTGCTTGGCGCCGTACATCGCGTGATCGGCATGGCGCAGCAGCGTGTCGGCGTCGCTGCGGTCGATCGGGTAGACCGTGGCGCCCATGCTGGCCGTCACCTGCACCGGCTCTTCGGCCGGGTCCACTACGTAGGGCTGGGCGACGACGCGCAGCACGCGCTCGACGGCCATGCGCGCTTCTTCCAGCGATTCGGCGCGCAGCAGCAGCACGAACTCGTCGCCGCCCAGCCGGGCCGCGGTGTCGGCCCAGGTGTCGCGCGTGCGCAAGGCGCTGCGCAAGCGGCCGGCCAGCTCCACCAGCAACCGGTCGCCGGCGGCATGGCCGTAGCGGTCGTTCACCGGCTTGAAGCGGTCGAGGTCGAGGTAGCACACGGCCAGCAGGTACTTGTCGCGGTCGGCGGCGCGCATCGCGTCGCTGAGCAGCTGCGACAGCCGCGCGCGGTTGGGCAGCCGCGTCAGCTCGTCGAAGTGGGCCTGGCGCTCCAGCCGCTCGCGCTGTACGCGCTGCTCGGTGACGTCGGTGATCACCAGCACGTGGTAGCGCAGGTCGCCCTGGGGCCCGCGCACCGACGAGATCGTGGCCTGCAGCGTGCACACGTCGCCGGAGCGGCGGCGCTCCAGCAGCTCGCCGCGCCAGCCGCCGTCGGCGCGCAGCGCCGACCACATCGCGGCGCGCTGCTGGCGCGCCAGCGGGTCGGCCGGCGAGGGCCGCAGCAGCGACGGCACCTGGCCCAGCAGCTCGGCGCGCGGCACGCCCAGGATCTGCGTGTAGGCCGGGTTGGCGTCCAGCACGTGCAGATCGGCGTCGGTGATCAGCAGGCCTTCGTGCAGGTGCTGGAACAGGCTGACCGAGAGGCGCTGGCGCTCCTGCGCGTCGTGCCGCTCGTCGACGTCGAGCAAGGTGGCCAGCAGGCGCAAGGGGTGGCCGTCGGCGTCGCGCTCGATCACCAGCAGCGTGGCTTCCAGCCAGCGCCAGCCGTCGACCACCGGCATGCGCAGCTCCAGCCGCACGCGGCCGGCCTCGCCGGCCGACACCTGCGCCAGCGCGTGGCGCAGCTCGGCGCGGTCGTCGGGGTGCACGGCCTCGACCCAGGCGTCGGGCGACCAGACGGCGCCGCCGAAGCCGGCCAGCGAGCGCCAGGCGGCGGAGACGAAGCTGTCGCCCGGCGTGTGGCCCCAGTCGGCGACGCCCAGCCGCGAGCCGTCCAGCGCCCATTCCCAGCGCTGCTCGCGCCAGGCCGATTCGGCTTTCTGCGCATGTGCCACCAGCAGCAGGCCCTGCAGCGCCAGCACGGTGGACAGCGCCTGCAGTTGCACCGCCGCGCCGGCCGCCACGCTGGCGAGACCGAGGCCCAGCGCGGCCGGCAGCAGCACCGCAGACGCCAGCGCCACGCCGCCCAGCATCGCCAGCGCGGCCAGCGCGACGAAGGGCAGCGTCCACCACCACGGGCCGGCCAAGCCCAGCCGCATCGCCGCCGGCGCCAGCGGCGCGCTCAGCAGCAGCAGCGACAGCAAGGCCAGCAGCGCCAGCCGCGGCGCCTTGGGCCAGCCCAGGCGCACGCCGCAGGCCGGCAGCGCCGACAACAGCGTGCCCGACAGCAGCAGGCAGCCCAGCACCAAGCGCGGCGGCGTGGCCTCCTGCAAGGGCCCGAAGCGTGCGTGCAGCAGCGGCAGCAAGAAGCTGGCGACGAGCCCCAGCGCCGCGGCCGCGCACAGCAGCCACAACAGGTCGCGCGCGCGTTCCAGCCGCCAGTCGAAGGCCACGTGGCTCATGCCCAGGCCCACCGCGGCCAGCGCGACGGCACACAGCAAGCCCAGCGCGACGGCCAGCGCCGGGCCGGCGCCCAGCCACCACAGGCCGAGGGCCAGCGCCAGCGTCGCGGCCAGCGGCCGCGTGGGCTCCTGCTGGCGGGCCAGCGCCGCGATGCCGATGCCGACGGCGACGCCCAGCGCGGCGGCCGCGCCGCGCAGCCCGGCGCCGGCTGCGGCGTAGGCCAGCAGGCCCAGCAGGCCGCTCAGCAGCCCGACGCGAAGCGGGCGCCAAGCGGCCAGCCATCGGGGGTGGCGCTCCAGCCAGCCGGCGGCGTTGGCGGACGGCTCGGCCGGAGCCGCGGGCGGCGGCGGATGGGGGGGAAGGGGGAGGGGCGGGTCGGGGCGATTCACGAACCGTCCCCGTCGGGTCAGCGGCTCAGCGTGCGGCGCATGCTAGCGCCGGCAGCGCCTGGGCGCTGCTGGTAAAGGCCCCAGTCAGGCGTCACGGCCGGCGCCGTTCAAAGCGCGAAGTCGCTGAGCTGGGCGCCGCCGTCCAGCGCCTGCTTGAGCCACTTGGGGTGCAGGCCGCGGCCCGACCAAGTCTGGCCGCTGGCCGGGTCGCGGTATTTGGGCGGCACCTTGCCGCCGGTGCGGCCCTTGGGCATGGCCGCCGGGCCGGCGGCGGCGCGCGACGAGCCCAGGTCGGCCGGCGTCAGGCCGTGCTCGGCCATCAAGACCTTGATCTGGGCGATCGCGGCGCCGCGCTCCTCGCGCTGCAGCGAGATGATCTGCTGCTCGAGTTCGGCCTTTTTGGCCAGCAGGTCGCTGAGTCGGGTGGCCATGAACAAACTCCGCATCGGGTGGAAACCGATGCGGAATATATCAGGCCTTTATCGCGGAATCGAATCGCGCTGATTCCCGACTCATTTGTAGCCGGCGCGGTCGAGAATCTGCTGCACCTTGCCCTGATTCATCCCGATCACCGATACCGGCACGGTTTCGCGCTTGAACGGCCCGAAGGCATCCAGTGCGGGGTTGTCGAGTTTGGTGCCGTCGACCACCGGCCATTCGTTATTGCCATTGGCGAAATACCGCTGGGCCTCGGGGCTGGAGAGGTATTCCAGAAACTTGACCGCGACCTCGCGGTTCTTGGCGTGGCGCGCCACCGCGCCGCCGGCCACGTTGACGTGGGTGCCGTGGTCGCCCTGGTTGGGGAAGACGACGCCGACACGCTCGGCCACTTCGCGTTCGCCGGGCACCGTCGAGCGCATCAGCCGCGCCAGGTAATAACTATTGGTCAGCGCCACTGCGCATTCACCGCTGGCCACGGCCTTGATCTGGTCGGTATCGCCGCCCTTGGGGTTGCGCGCCATATTGGCCGCCAGGCCCTTGAGCCAGGTTTCGGCTTTTTCGGGACCCAGGTGTTCCAGCATCGCGCCGAACAGCGACAGGTTGTAAGGGTGCGAGCCGGAACGGGTGCAAAGCCGCCCCTTGTTGACCGGCAGCGCGAGTTTCTCGTACTGGTCGACGTCGGATCGGGAGACCGCGGCCTTGTCGTAGACCACGACGCGGGCGCGGGTCGAAAACCCGAACCACGACGAGCCTTCGCCGCCGTCCTTGCTGCGCAATTGCGCGGGAATGCGCTGCTCCAGCACCGCGCTGCGCACCGGCTGGAACAGACCGTCGTTCTCGGCGCGCCACAGCCGCGCGGCGTCGACCAGCAGCACCACGTCGGCCGGGCTGGCCGCGCCCTCGCTCTTCAGGCGGTTGACGATGCCGGCGTCGTCGGCATCCACGCGGTTGATGCGGATGCCGGTCTGCCGGGTGAAGGTGTCGTACAGCGCCTCGTCGGTCTGGTAGTGGCGGGCCGAGTACAGGTTGAGCACCTTGGCGTCCTGGGCGAAGGCCGGCGCGGACAGGCCGGCAACCAGCGCCAGGGCGGCGAGACGGAGATGGAACAGGCGGCGCAAGGCGTCACTCCCAAGTGATTTCTGGAAGGCGCGGATGCTAGCTGAACGAGAACCACTCTCAATTGAGAGGGCCTGCGCGGAATCAGGTCAACCGGCCAATGCCGGCGACGGCGGCGCTCAGGCCGACGGCGGCACGTAGCCGGCCGGCGTCTCGGCCTGGCCGCCGAACAGGAACTGCTCCATCTGCCGCGCGAGGTACTGGCGCGCGCGCGCATCGGCCAGGTTGAGCCGGTTCTCGTTGACCAGCATGGTCTGGTGGCGCTTCCACAGCTCGAAGGCCTCGGCGCTGATCTGCTGATAGATGCGCTTGCCCAGCTCGCCGGGGTAGGGGGCGTAGGTCAGGCCCGGAGCTTCCTTCTTCAGGTACACGCACTGCACCATGCGGGTCATGGTCTTTCTCCTTTGATCAGCCGAGTTTCTTGACGAGGACCTGCGAGCGCCGGTCCCAGTTGTACTTGCGTTTGCGCGCCTCGGGCAGCCACTCGGGGTCGACGGGCACGAAGCCGCGCTTGATGAACCAGTGCATCGTGCGCGTGGTCAGCACGAAGATGCTGTCCAGCCCGGCGGCGCGCGCGCGCTGCTCGATGCGCTTCAAGATGCGCTCGCCGTCGCCCTGGCTCTGCACCTGCGGCGAGATGGTCAGCGCCGCCATCTCGGCGGTGCGGCCCTCGGGGTAGGGATAGAGCGCCGCGCAGCCGAAGATGATGCCGTCGTGCTCGATCACCGTGTAGTTGCTGATGTCGCGCTCGATCTCGGCGCGCTCGCGCCGCACCAGCGTGCCGTCGCGCTCGAAGGGCTCGATGAGCTGCAGGATGCCGCCCACATCGTCGGGCGTGGCTTCGCGCAGGCTCTCCAGCTTCTCGTCGACCACCATGGTGCCGATGCCGTCGTGCGTGAACACCTCCATCAGCAAGGCGCCGTCGGCGGCGAAGGGCAGGATGTGCGAGCGCTCGACGCCGCCCTCGCAGGCCTTGACGCAATGCTGCAGGTAGAACGCCGGGTCGCTGGGCTGCTGCGGCGGCGGCAGCCGCGCCAGCAGCCGCTTGGCATCGGCCAGCGCCAGCTCGGTGTCGATGCCGCTGTCGGCGTCGTCGAGGTTCTCGCGGATGCCGGGCACCTCGGTCATGAAGACCAGCTTGTCGGCCTGCAGCGCGATTGCGGCCTGCGTGGCCACGTCTTCCATCGTCAGGTTGAAGGCCTCGCCGGTGGGCGAGAAGCCGAAGGGCGACAGCAGCACCAGCGCGCCGATGTCGATCGCGCGACGGATCGCCGCGCCGTCCACGCGCCGCACGAGGCCGCTCAACTGGAAGTCCACGCCGTCGACGATGCCCACCGGCCGCGCGGTGAGGAAGTTGCCCGAGACCACGCGCACCGTCGCGTTGGCCATCGGCGTGTTGGGCAGGCCCTGGCTGAACGCGGCCTCGATCTCGAAGCGCAACTGCCCGGCGGCCTCCTGCGCGCAGTCCAGCGCCACCGCGTCGGTGATGCGGATGCCGTGGCTGAACTTCGAGACGTGGCCCTTGGCCTTGAGCTGCTCGTTGACCTGCGGCCGGAAGCCGTGCACCAGCACCAGCTTGATGCCCATCGCGTGCAGGATCGCCAGGTCCTGCACGAAGGCGTTGAGCTTGCCCGCGGCGATGCCCTCGCCGGCCAGCGCCACCACGAAGGTCTTGCCGCGGTAGGCGTGGATGTAGGGCGCCACCGAACGGAACCAGGGGACGAAGGTGTGCGGGAAGACGAGGTTCATGGCGCGAGCTTCATGGCGGCGCGCATTGTGCGGCATCGACGTTGACGATGACGCCGTCGCGGGCGCAGCATCCGCGCCTTCAACCACTCCCGACGAGAGGACCTGCGATGGACGCGTTCAAGACCCCCGGCGCCTTCAGCTGGTGCGAGCTGATGACCAGCGACCCCGCAGCGGCCAGCGCCTTCTA
This sequence comes from Rubrivivax sp., assembly GCA_047602205.1. Taxonomy (GTDB): domain Bacteria; phylum Pseudomonadota; class Gammaproteobacteria; order Burkholderiales; family Burkholderiaceae_C; genus Rubrivivax. The sequence goes on from JASGHX010000001.1 coordinate 5,488,417, forward strand.
CGGCAAGCTGTTCGGCTGGACCATCGAGACCATGGACATGGGCACCGGCCCCTACCACGTGGTGAAGGTGGGCAGCGACGGCGTGGGCGGCCTGATGAAGACGCCGCCCGACGCCGGCCCGATGCCGCCGGCCTGGAGCTGCTACGTCACCGTGGCCGACGTCGACGCCACGGCCCGCACCTGCACCGAGCTGGGCGGCAAGGTCTGCGTGCCGCCGACCGACATCCCCAACGTCGGCCGCTTCGTCGTGCTGCAGGATCCGCAAGGCGCCTTCATCAACGCCATCAGCTACAAGATGCCGTAGCGGCCGGCGCCGGCAGCGCGGGGCGCGGCCGATAATCCGCGCCCCGTGAAGCCCCAAGCGGCCGCCGCCGGCGCGGCCCATCCCGTCCCGCCCATCCAGTACCCCGAATCGCTGCCGGTCAGTGCCCGGCGCGAGGAGATCGCGCGCGCGATCCGGCAGCACCCGGTGGTCATCGTCTGCGGCGAGACCGGCTCGGGCAAGACCACGCAGCTGCCCAAGATCGCGCTGGAGCTGGGCCGCGGCCGCGGCGCCGGCGGCAAGGGGCTGATCGGCCACACGCAGCCGCGGCGCATCGCCGCCACTAGCGTGGCCAAGCGCATCGCCGAGGAGCTGCGCTCGCCGCTGGGCGAGGTCGTGGGCTACCAGGTGCGCTTCCAGGACCGGCTGCAGAGCGGCGCCTCGGTCAAGCTGATGACCGACGGCATCCTGCTCGCCGAGACGCAGCGCGACCCGCTGCTCTCGGCCTACGACACGCTGATCATCGACGAAGCGCACGAGCGCAGCCTGAACATCGACTTCCTGCTGGGCTACCTGCGGCAGATCCTGCCGCGGCGGCCGGACCTCAAGATCGTCGTGACCTCGGCGACCATCGACGCCGAGCGCTTCGCGCAGCATTTCGCCGGCGCGCAGGGGCCGGCGCCGGTGATCATGGTCTCGGGCCGGCTGTTCCCGGTGGAGCAGCGCTGGCGGCCCTTCGAAGACCGCAAGGACGCCGACCTCGAAGACGCGATCGCCGACGCCGTCGACGAGCTGTGGCGCGAAGGGCCGGGCGACATCCTGGTCTTCCTGCCCGGCGAGCGCGAGATCCGCGAGGCGGCCGACCACCTGCGCAAGCACCTGGCGGCGCAGCACCGCGGCGGGCCGCAAACGGAGATCCTGCCGCTGTTCGCCCGCCTGTCGCAGGCCGAGCAGGAGCGCGTGTTCGAGCCGGGCAACGGACGGCGCATCGTGCTGGCCACCAACGTCGCCGAGACCTCGCTGACGGTGCTCGGCATCCGCTACGTGGTCGACGCCGGACTGGCGCGCGTCAAACGTTACAGCTACCGCAACAAGGTCGAGCAGCTGCAGGTGGAGCCGATCAGCCAGGCCGCCGCCAACCAGCGCGCCGGGCGCTGCGGGCGCGTCAGCAACGGCATCTGCATCCGGCTCTACGGCGAGGACGACTTCGCGGCGCGGCCGCGCTTCACCGATCCCGAGATCCTGCGCAGCTCGCTCGCCGGCGTGATCCTGCGCATGAAGGCGTTGCGCCTGGGTGCGGTGGAGGACTTCCCGTTCCTGGAAGCGCCGCCGCGCAAGGCCATCGCCGACGGCTACGCGCTGCTGTCGGAGCTGGGCGCGGTGGACGACGACAACGCGCTGACCGAGACCGGCCGCCAGCTCGCGCGGCTGCCGCTGGACCCGCGCGTGGGCCGCATGATCCTCGAAGCCGCGCGGCGCCAGTCGCTGGCCGAGGTGCTGGTCATCGCCGCCGCGCTCTCGGGCCAGGACGTGCGCGACCGCCCGCAGGACCAGGCGCAGGCCGCCGACGAGAAGCACAAGCCCTTCGACGACGAGAAGTCCGAGTTCATCGGCACGCTCAAGCTGTGGAAGTGGATCGAGGAAGGCCGCGGCCACGGCGAAGGCCACACCGCGCACAAGCTGTCCAACCGCCAGCAGGAGCAGCGCCTGCGCGAGCGCTTCATCAGCCCGCGCCGCGTGCGCGAATGGCGCGACATCCACAGCCAGCTCCACACCGTCGCCGCCGAGCAGGGCTGGCGGCTCAACACCGTGCCCGCCACCTACGAGCAGGTGCACCTGGCGATGCTCTCGGGGCTGCTGGGCAACATCGGCTGCAAGAGCGACGATGAAGACTGGTACCTCGGCGCGCGCGGCATCAAGTTCTGGCGTCATCCGGGCGCGAATCTCAGCAAGAAGCCCGGCCGCTGGCTCGTCGCGGCCGAGCTCGTCGAGACCACGCGGCTGTTCGGCCGCGGCCTCGCGGCGATCGAGCCGCAGTGGATCCCCGCGATCGCCGGCCACCTGCTGAAAACGCAGCTGCTGGAGCCGCATTGGGAGAAGAAGGCCGGCGAGGTGGTCGCGCTGGAACGCGCGACGCTCTACGGCATCGTCGTCTACAACAATAAACGGGTGAACTACGGCTTGCTGGACCCGGCCGCCGCGCGCGAGATCTTCATCCGCGAGGCGCTGGTGCAAGGCGAGATCGAGACGCGGCTGCCCTTCCTCGCGCACAACCAGAAGCTGATCCGCCAGGTGGAAGAGCTGGAGCACAAGGCGCGCCGGCAGGACGTGCTGGTCGACGACGAGCTGATCCACGCCTTCTACGACCAGCAGATCCCCGCCGACGTCTGCAGCACCGCGAGCCTGGAGCGCTGGTTCCGCGCCGAGGTGAAGCGCCAGCCGCAGCTGCTGCAGCTCTCGCGCGACGAGCTGATGCGGCACGAGGCCGCCGGCATCACCACGTCGGCGTTCCCGCGCACCGTGCGCCTGGGCGGCATCGACTGCGCCGCCAGCTACCTGCACGAGCCCGGCGACGCGCGCGACGGCCTGACCGTCACGGTGCCGATCTACGCGCTGAACCAGGTGGCCGACGAGCGCTGCGAATGGCTGGTGCCGGGCATGCTGAAGGACAAGGTGCTGGCGCTGGTGAAGAGCCTGCACCAGCGGCCGCGCTCGCGGCTGATGCCGCTGGCCGAGTTCGCCGACGGCTTCATCGAAAGCCACGCCTTCGGCGACGGCAGTCTGCTGGACACGCTGCTGCAGGCCGTGCGCGACAAGACGCAGCTGCCGGTGCAGCGCAACGACTTCAAGCTCGAGCAGTTGAGCCCGCACCTGCTGATGAACTTCCGCGTCGTCGACGAGCACGGCCGCCAGCTCGGCGCCGGGCGCGACCTGGCGGGCCTGAAGGCCGAGCTGGGCGGACTGGCGCGCAGCGCGTTCCAGGCCTCTGGCGGGGCTGAAGACCAGGAATGCCCCTCTTCCCCTGCTCCCGTCGGCACCCTCACCCCAAGCCTCTCCCGCCCCGCGGGAGAGGGAGCCCGAACCGCAGCGCTACACCGACTGGACCTTCGGCGAACTGCCCGAGCTGATGGAGCTGCGCAAGGCCGGGCAGACGCTGATCGGCTTTCCGGCGCTGGTGGACCGCGGCACGCACGTCGAGATCGAGGTCTTCGACGAGCCCGAGGCCGCGGCCGCGCGCCACCGTGCCGGCCTGCGCCGGCTGCTGGCGCTGCAGTTGCGCGAGCCGCTGAAGTTCCTGGAGAAGAACATCCCCGGCCTGCAGCAGATGGCCGCCGCCTACATGAGCCTGGGCACGCTGGAAGAACTGCGCGAGCAGATCATCGAGGTCGCGCTGGACCGCGCCTTCCTGGCCGACCCGCTGCCCACCGACGCCGCCGCGTTCAAGGCGCGCATCGACGAAGGCCGCGCGCGGCTGAACCTGATCGCCGCCGAGGTCGCGCGCCTGGCCGGCACCGTGCTGGTCGAGCTGGCCGCGGCACAGCGCAAGCTGAAAGACAGCAAGCCGCCGCGCGAGGTGGCCGACGACATCGCGGCGCAGTTGCAGCGGCTGGCGCCCAAGCGCTTCATCGCGCAGACCGACTGGGCGGCGTTGCAGCATTTTCCACGTTATCTGAAGGCCGTCGTGCTGCGCCTGGACAAGCTGCGCGCCGACCCCGCGCGCGATGCCGCGCGCTCAACCGAGCTGCGCCCGCTGGAGCAGCCCTGGCTGCGCCGCGTGGCCGAGCTGCGCGGCGCCCCGCACGCGCGGCTGGACGAATACCGCTGGCTGCTGGAAGAGCTGCGCGTGAGCCTCTTCGCGCAGGAGCTGCGCACGCCGCAGCCGGTCAGCGCCAAGCGGCTCGATAAAGCCTGGCAGCAGATCGCCCATCACTAGAACCCGGAGACAACGATGAACCTCGCCCTCTGGTTGCACCGCAATGCGCTGGCCTTCGGTCCGTGTCCCGCCGTCGCTTCAGGCACGCAAACCGTTCACGACTACGCCGGCCTCGCCCGCGCCGCCTGCGGCTTTGCGCAATGGGCGCGCCAGCAGGGCGTGGCCGCCGGCGACCGCGTGGGCCTGTTCATGGACAACGCGCCGGACTACCTGTTCGCGCTGTGGGGCCTGTGGTGGCTGGGCGCCGTCGCGGTGCCGATGAACGCGCGGCTGCACGGCCGCGAGGCGGGCTGGATCCTCGGCCAATGCGAAGCGCGCGCCTGCGTCGCCGATGCGAAGCATGCCGAGGACCTGGTGCCGCATCTGCCGGACGGCGTGGCGCTGTGGCAGGAGCCGCAAGCGCCGGCCGCCGACCGGATCGAACCGCCCGCGGACCGCACCGAGGACGACCCCGCGTGGCTCTTCTACACCAGCGGCACCACCGGCCGCCCCAAGGGCGTGACGCTGACGCAGCGCAACCTGCGTTGGGCCGCGATGGCCTACGTCGCCACCGTGCAGCCGGTGGCGCCGGGCGACGTCTGCCTGCACCCGGCGCCGCTGTCGCACGGCAGCGGGCTGTACCACCTGGCCTACGTGATGAACGCCGGCGTCAACGTGATCCCGGCTTCGCGGGGCTTCGACGAGGCCGAGTTCTTCGCGCTGGCCGCGCACTGGCGCAACGCCTCTTGCTTCGCCGCGCCGACCATCGTGCGCCGCCTGGCCGAGCACGCCGCGCGCCACCGGCCGCCGCTGGACGGCCTGGCCACCATTGTCTACGGCGGCGCGCCGATGTACCTGGCCGACCTGGAAGCGGCGCGCGCCGCGTTGGGCCCGCACCTGGCGCAGATCTACGGCCAGGGCGAGAGCCCGATGACCATCACCGTGCTGCCCAAGGCGGTGGTCGAGGACTGCGGCCACCCGCGCTGGCGCGAGCGCATGGCTTCGGTGGGCGTCGCGCAGCCGATGGTCGAGCTGTCGATCCGCGCCGCCGACGGCCGCGCGCTGCCCGTCGGCGAAGTGGGCGAGGTCTGCGTGCGTGGCGAGGTCGTGATGGCCGGCTACTGGCAGCAGCCCGAGGCCACGGCCGCGGCGCTGCGCGAGGGCTGGCTGTGGACCGGCGACGTCGGCCGCCTGGACGAGGAAGGCTTTCTGACGCTGCTGGACCGCAGCAAGGACCTGGTGATCAGCGGCGGCAACAACATCTATCCGCGCGAAGTGGAGGAGGTGCTGCTGACGCACTCCGGCGTCGCCGAGGTCAGCGTGATCGGACGGCCCGACGCGCAGTGGGGCGAATCGGTCGTCGCCTACGTGGTCGGCCGTGATGGCGAAGCGGCCGACGCCGCCGCGCTGGACGCCCATTGCCTGGCGCAGATGGCGCGCTACAAGCGGCCCAAGGCCTACCGCTTCGTGGCGGCGCTGCCCAAGAACAACTACGGCAAGGTGCTGAAGACCGAGCTGCGGCAGATGGAGGCCGGTGAGCCCTGGCCGCCGGCGTGACGAAAGGCCGTCTTCAGATGCCCAGCCGGCTGCGCAGCCGCTGCGCGGCAGCGCGCACCGCTTCGCGCGGCGACGCGGCGGCCCTGCTCAGGCATTCCAGCGCATAGGCCGGGTCCTTCTGCAGGCGCTCCACGTGCACGTGCAGGCCTTCCTTGGCCAGCAGCCACTTGAAGTCGATGATGTCCACCAACTCAAGGCCCTGGCGTTCGCTTTGCGTGGTGGCGTTCATCGGCGGCAACTTGTCCTGATCTTCCACATTGACCTTAACGGCCGAGCTTGGCTCGAAGCTGACAGCGCGGCCACCCCTTTGGAGGGATCTTTCGAGCAATCTCTCCAGAATAGACCCCTGGCCCACCCGTTGACTGCCCCGCGTTGCCCATGTCCAACAGTCCACCCCTTCCGCCCTTGACGGCTGCTGCGCAAGTGCAACAGCAATTGGCGCAGGCCGGCTTCGCCGTGCTGAGCGCCGACACCGCCGCCGGCCTGATCGGCTGGCCGCGGCCGCCGCTGGACTGGCAGGCCCACTGGGCCGACCTGCCGCCCGACAACCACCTGCGCGACGGCGGCCGCTACCGCCGCCGCCGCCACGGTTGTTTCGTCATCGACGAAGGCCGGGTGGAGGCCGTCGCGCACCGGGCGCACTGGCAACCCGTGGAATACAACGCACTGCACGGCGGCATCGAGCGCTGGTTCGAGCCGTTGCCTCCCGCGCTGGAGGCCGATGCGCGCTGGACCGCGCTGCTGCAGGCGATGGCGCGGGTCGCCGACGGCCTGCACCCGGCCGCGCGCTGGTTCGCCGAGGCGCACGTGTTCCGCATCGACACCACCGACGGCATCGGCCGCCCCACGCCCGAAGGCGCGCACCGCGACGGCGTCGATCTGGTGGCGGTGTTCCTGGTCGACCGCCACGGCGTGAAGGGCGGCGAGACGCGCGTCTTCGACGCCGCCGGCCCGCAAGGCGTGCGCTTCACGCTGGAAGAGCCGTTCAGCGTGCTGCTGCTCGACGACGCGCGCGTGATCCACGAGAGCACGCCGATCCAGCCGCTGCGCAGCGACGCGCCGGCCTGGCGCGACACCCTGGTGCTGACCCTGAGGCGCGGCGGCTTCCAGGGTCCGCAGACTATGCTCGGCGCATGAGCAAAGCACCTGCCACCGATCTGCCGATCCAGTTCGCCGACGTCGCCGCCGCCGCCGGCCGCCTGCGTGGCGTGGCCCACCGCACGCCGGCGCGCACCTCGCGCACCGTCGACGAGGCCTGCGGCGCCACCGTCTACTTCAAGTGCGAGAACTTCCAGCGCATGGGCGCGTTCAAGTTCCGCGGCGCCTACAACGCGCTGGCGCGCTTCAGCGCCGAGCAGCGCCGTGCCGGCGTGATTGCGTTCTCGTCGGGCAACCACGCGCAGGCCATCGCGCTCGCGGCGCGGCTGCTGGGCATGCCCTCGGTGATCGTGATGCCGCAGGACGCGCCGGCGGCCAAGCTGGCGGCCACGCGCGGCTACCAGCTCGGCCAGCCGGGCAGCGAAGTGGTCCTCTACGACCGCTACACGCAGGACCGCGAGGCCATCGGCCGGCGCATCGCCGCCGAGCGCGGGATGACGCTGATCCCGCCCTATGACCACGCCGACGTGATGGCCGGCCAGGGCACCGCGGCGCTGGAGTTGATCGAGGACGTGGGCCCGCTCGACGCGCTGCTGGTCTGCGTGGGCGGCGGCGGGCTGATCAGCGGCTGCGCGGTGGCGGCGCACGCGCGCTCGCCCGGCATCGAGGTCTGGGGCGTCGAGCCGGCGGCCGGCAACGACGTGCAGCAAAGCCTGGCCCAGGGCGAGATCGTCCACATCGACACGCCCAAGACCATCGCCGACGGCGCGCAAACCCAGCATTGCGGCACGTTGACCTTTGCGGTTATCCGCCAGCTCGTCAGCGGCATCGTGACGGTGAGCGACGACGCGCTGGTGCGCACGATGCGCTTCTTTGCCGAGCGCATGAAGATGGTCGTCGAGCCCACCGGCTGCCTGGCCGCGGCGGCGCTGCTGGAAGGCGCGATCGAGCTGCGCGGCAAGCGCGTGGGCGTGATTCTCAGCGGCGGCAACGTCGATCTGGCCGCCTACGCCGCGCTGCTGCACGGCTGAGGGAACAACGAACGAAGGGAGCATGCAATGGCTGACGAGCAATCCAAGCCGGCCGCGGCCGGCGACGACCGGCGCGAGGGCGAGCGCGAATCCGACAAGAAGCTGCGCCAGGCGGTGGAACGGCTGCTGCTGCGTCCGCCCGCCATCAGCGAAGGCGCGGTGCAGCCCGCCGGCAGCCGCGGTCCGCTGCGCTACGAGGCGCGGGTGGAGTTCCTGCCGGTGATGGCGCAGGGCCTGGACGGCGTGCTCGCCGAGCCGCAGGCCGCGGTGATGGTCACCAGCTACAAGCGCCAAGGCGTGCGCCCAGCCGACCGCCCGGTGTGCTTCGCCTTCAACGGCGGGCCCGGCTCGGCCTCGCTGTGGCTGCACCTGGGCGCCCTGGGCCCCAAGCGCGTGCTGGTGCCCGACGACGGCACCGCAGCGCGCGCGCCCTATGCGCTGGTCGACAACCCGCTCACGTGGTTCGACCATTTCGACCTCGTCTTCATCGACCCGCCGCACACCGGCTGGTCGGTCTGCGCCAGCGAGGCGGCGCGCAAGCGCATGCTGGGCGTCGACGGCGACGTGGAGGCGCTGGCCGAGGTGATGCGCGTGTGGCTCACGCGCCACCAGCGCTGGGCTTCGCCGGTGGTGCTGGCCGGCGAAAGCTACGGCACCACGCGCGCCGCCGCGCTGGCCGACAGCCTGCAGAGCGCCGGCGTCGCGCTGAGCGGCCTGGTGCTGATCAGTTGCGCGATGGACCTGCAGACGCTGGACTTCACGCCCGCCAACGAGCTGCCTTACGCACTGTTCCTGCCGGCCTTCGCCAACGTCTCGCAGTACCACGGCTTGCTGCAAGGCGAACTCGCCGCGTCGCCCGAGGCCGCGCGCGCCGCGGCCGAGGCCTTCGTCGCCGACGACTACCTGGCCGCGCTGCACGCCGGCCACCGGCTGGACGGCGCGCGGCGCGAGCGCGTGGCCGCGCGCATCGCCGAGCTGACCGGGCTGCCGCGCGCGCTGGTGGAGGCCAGCAACCTGCGCATCAGCGACCAGACCTACTTCACCGAGGCCATGCGCGCGCAAGGGCGGCTGATGGGCCGGCTGGACGCCCGCGTCACCGGCCCGATGGCCGCGGTGCGCAGCCACCAGTGGGAGTTCGACCCCGGCATCGAGAGCATCGCGCCGGCCTACACCGCCTGCGCGCTGGGCTATTTCGGCCAGACCCTGGGCGTGAACCTCGAAACGCGCTACGAGGCGCTGAACCGCGAGGCGCACAAGAGCTGGAGCTGGAACCGCGGCGACGCCAACGGCAACGGCTTCGCCAGCACCACGCCCGACCTGGCCCGCGCGCTGCGCCGCAACCCGCACCTGCGCGTGCTGGTCGCCAGCGGCCGCTACGACCTGGGCACGCCCTACAGCGCCAGCGACTGGTCGCTGGCCCACCTGGACGTGCCGCTCGACGTGGCCGCGCGCATCGAGCACCACTACTACGACGCCGGCCACATGATGTACACGCGCGGCGCGGATCTGGCCAAGCTGAAGGCCGACTTGAGCCGCTGGCTGGGCTGAAGCAGCGACCATGCACGTCGGCATCCTCACCGGCGGCGGCGACTGCCCCGGCCTTAACGCGGTGATCCGCGCCGTCACGCTGGCCCTGGTCAACGAGGCCGGCGCGCGTGTCACCGGCATCGAGCGCGGCTTCCTGGGTCTGCTGACGCGCCAGGTGCGGCCGCTGGACGCGCAGGCCGTGCAAGGCCTGCTGGCCCAGGGCGGCACGGTGCTGGGCACGCACAACCGCTGCGACCCCTTCCACTACTTCGGCGCGCAAGGGGCCGACTGCTCGGGCGACGCGCTGGCCTACGTGCGCGAGCTGAAGCTGGACGCGCTGGTGGCTATCGGCGGCGACGGCACGATGGCGATCGCTCAAGGCTTCAGCGCCCTCGGCCTGCCGGTGGTGGGCGTGCCCAAGACCATCGACAACGACTTGTGGCACACCGACCGCAGCTTCGGCTTCGACAGCGCGGTGGCCGTGGTGGCCGAGGCGCTGGACCGCCTGGAGACCACCGCGCGCAGCCACGGCCGCGTGATGATCGCCGAGACCATGGGCCGCTACGCGGGCTGGATCGCGCTGGAAGGCGGCATGGCCGGCGCTGCCGACGTGATCCTGCTGCCCGAGCTGCCGGTGGACGTGGAAGCCGTGGCCGAGCATTGCCGGCAGCGCGAGCGGACCGCCGGCCACACGCTGATCTGCATCGCCGAAGGTGCGCGGCTGCAGGGCGGCGAGCTGGCGGTGCGCGAGCGCATCGCCGACAGCCCCGACCCGCTGCGCCTGGGCGGCGTGGGCCAGCAGTTGCAGCAGATGCTGGCGGCGCGGCTGACGAGCGAAGTGCGCAACACCTTGCTGGGCCACGTGCAGCGCGGCGGTTCGCCGACGCCCTTCGACCGCGTGCTGGCCACGCGCTTCGGCTACCACGCGGCGCAGCTCGTGCGCGCCGGGCAGTTCGGCCGCATGGTCACGCTGCAGGGCGAGGCCATCGCCAGCGTTGCGCTGGACCAGGTGGCCGGCCGCACGCGCGACGTGCCGCCCGACCACGCGCTGATCCGGGCGGCGCGCGGCATCGGCGTGATGCTGGGCAGCTGAAGCGCGGCACGGGAGCCGTGCGGCCGGCGCCGTGCCGCGCTTTCAGCCGCCGCGGTTGCGCGCGCGTACCGCCTCGCGCCGCGCTTCCACCGCGTGGGCGGCCACGCGGGCGTTGTGCTCGCGGCCGCGTTGGCGCTCCAGCGCCATCGCCTCGCCGAAGGGCAGGGCATAGCCGTCGCGGATCACGGCCTTGTAGCGCAGCAGCATTGCGGGCACCGTGCTCAGCATGTCGGCGGCCAGCGCGCGTGCCTCGGCCAGCAGCCGCTCGGCCGGCACCACGCGGTTGACGAAGCCCCAGGCCGCAGCCTGCTCGGCGCTGACCCAGTTGCCGGTGAACGAGACCTCGCGCGCGCGGTAGGGCCCGATCGCGCGGCTGAGCTTCTGCGACAGCCCCCAGCCCGGCGCGATGCCGATGCGCGCATGCGTGTCGGCGAAGCGCGCCTCGGGGCTGGCCAGCAGCACGTCGCAGGCCAGCGCCAGCTCGAAGCCGCCGGTCACCGCGGCGCCGTTGATCGCGCCGATCACCGGGCCTGCGAAGCGCTCCAGCGCGGCCACCGGGTCGTGCTCGGACACGCCCATCTCGCCGTCGCCCAGGCGGCGGCTGCCGGCGCCGATCTCCTTCAGGTCCAGCCCGGCGCAGAAGGCCCGGCCGGCGCCGGTGAGCAGCAGCACGCGTACCGCGGGGTCGGCGGCCAGCGCGTCGATCTGCGCCGCCAGCGCGGCCATCAGCGCGCCCGACAGCGCGTTCATCGCCTGCGGGCGGTTGAGCGTCAGCACCGCCAGGCCGGGCGTGTCGCGGTCGACGAGGATCAGGTCTTCGGTCAAGGTGGGCTCTCCATCACGGTTGAATCAGGCGTCGCGCACGTCGGCGACGGGGTTGCTGCCGAAATCGGAACGATTCAGATAACGCAATAGCTTGGCGGCTGCCGCGGCCGGGCTGTCGAGCTGGCCGCCGGCGTGCAGCTCGGCGAAGCGCGCGCGCTCCGGAAAGGCCTGCGGGTCGGCGCCGCGCAGCTGCTGCTGCATGTCGGTGTCGATCACGCCCGGCGCCAGCGAGACCACGCGCGCGCCGTCGGGCCGCGCCGCCTCTTCCAGCGCCAGCGCGCGCGCCAGGTGGTCCAGCCCCGCCTTGGCCGCGCAGTACGACACGCTGCCGGCCATCGGCCGCCGCCCCAGGCCCGAGGACACCAGCAGCAGCTTGCGCGGCAGCGGCCAGCCGCGCGTGGCGCGCAGGAAGGCGGCGCTCAGCAGCAGCGGCGCCTCCAGACCCACGCGGATCGCGTTGGCGAGGTCGCCGGCCTCACCGTCGGCCAGCGGCGCCGGACGCGACACCACGCCGGCGTTGTTGATCAGCGTCGCGCTGGACCAGGGCCCGGGCCCTTGCGCCGCGAGCCAGTCGTGCAGTTGCTGCGCGACGCCGCGCGCGTCGGCGAGGTCAGCCGGCCAGTGCAGCAGCCGCGGCGAGGCCAGATCGGCCGGCGCGCGGCGGGAGATGGCGATCATCTGATGCCCTTGCGCCAGCAGTTGGGCGGCCACCGCGTGGCCCAGGCCGCGCGAGGCGCCGGTGACGATGGTCAATGCGGTCTTCATGGCCGTGCAGCATAGCGGCGGTGCGCTGGCATCATCGGGCGCGATGAAAAACCGCAGTCCCTTGTTCTGGGCCGCGCTGGCCGGCCTGGCGGTGCTGGTGGCGGCCTTCGTGCCGGTCGGCTGGCGCATGCTGCAGCCGCCGCCGCCCGCGGCCGGCGTGGCGCGCGAACTGCCCGCACCCTGGCAGGTGCAGTCCGACGGCGCCGGCGGCGTGCGCGCCTTCGGCCTGCGGCTGCCGCAGGCCACGCTGGCCGACGCGGCGGCGATCTGGGGCGACGACCTGCTGATCGGCCTCATCGCCTCCGGCCCCGGCCGCGAGGCGGCGCTGGAGGCTTACACCGATCGTTGGAGCGGCGGCGGCATCACCGGCAAGCTGGTGCTGGCGGCCGAGGTGCCGCCCGCGCTGCTGCAGCAATGGCGGGCGCGATCGCCCAAGCGCGAGGTCTTCGAGGGCGGCTCGCAGCGCTGGCACCTCCATGCCGACGATCGCGAGGCGGCGCTGCGCAGCCCGGTCGCGGGCCTGAGCTTCGTGCCCTCGCGCCGGCTGGACGCCGACACCTTGCAAAGCCGCTTCGGACCGCCGGCGCAGATCCTCGCCGGCACCGACGGCACGCGGCACTGGCTGTACCCGGACCGCGGCCTGGCGATCGCGCAGGACGAAGGCAGCGGCCGCACCGTACTGCAGGTGGTGGCGCCGCCCGAGTTCGAGCGCCGGCTGCGCGCGCCGCTGCTGCTGCCGGCCGCAGCATCCGCGGCTTCGCTGCCGCCATGAATCAGCGTCGGCCGGCGGCTCCATTCTCGATGCCGTCGAGCCACGCCGTGAAGACCTTGCGAGCCGCCACCGCGAGCCGTGCTCCGTGGTCGTGCGACTGCTTGCGCAATGCGCACGGGTCGATTCCGGCCTGTCCCAACTCGCAGGCATGACCGACCAGCCAGCGCTCGATCGAGCGCGTATCCGCTTCGAGATGGAACTGGAGCCCCAAGACCCGATCGCCCATCGCGAATGCCTGGTTCGCGCCGATCTCCGTACCGGCCAGGCGCGCGGCCCCCGGCGGTATGTCGAACTGGTCGCCATGCCAGTGCAACACCGGTGCATCGCCTAGCGCGTCAAGAGGCGACGCACGTCCTGCGTCGGTCAGCGCGAGCGGTCCGAATCCGATCTCTTTGTGGCCCAGCGCATAGACCTCGGCCCCGAGTGCACGAGCCATCAGTTGCGCCCCCAGGCAGATGCCGAGGATCGGGCGTCCGCTCTCCAAGCGGCGGTGCACCAGCGCGAGTTCGTCCTGGAGGAACGGATAGGACCGCTCGTCAAAGGCACCGATAGGCCCGCCGAGCACCACCAGCAGGTCGGCGCCCAGGACGTCGAGCGTCGGCAGATCGTCGACCGTGGCATCGACGTACTGCACCGCGCAGCCGCGTTCACGCAACAGCGGTTCCAGCGTGCCCAGATCTTCGAAATGAACGTGGCGGATGGCGACGGCAGTCCTCATGCAGCGGCTCCTAGCGTTGGGAATCGGTGGGCCAGAAATGGCTGTCCGGCAGGTCGCGGGCGCCGTAGATGGCCTGGCCGACCCGCACCACGGTGGCGCCTTCCTCGATGGCGATCTCGAAGTCTCCGGACATGCCCATCGACAACTCATCCAACCCGATGCCGTCCGGCGCTTGCTGGCGTAACCGATCGCGCAGCTTGCGCAGCAGGATGAAGCATTCGCGTACCCGGCCGGTTTCGGCAGACAGCAGCGCGAGCGTCATGAGGCCGCGCACGCGCAGCGCGGAAAAGGCGGGCAGCGCGCGCAGAAAGGCGGCCACGCCGTCGGGATGCAGCCCATACTTGCTGGCCTCGCCAGAGGTATTGACCTGCACGAACACGTCCAGCGGCCGGCCCTCGACCTGAAGCCGCCGGTCCAGCGCCTGCGCCACGCGCAAACTGTCGAGCGCCTGAAATTCCGAGGCGAATCGTGCGACCAGCTTGGCCTTGTTGGTCTGGAGATGGCCGATGACGGACCACTTCAGGTCGGCGAGATCGCGCAGCGCTTCCCACTTCCGATGCGCTTCCTGCACCTTGTTCTCGCCGAGCAGGCGGCAGCCGGCTGCGTATGAAAGGCGGATACGGGCTTCGTCGATGGTCTTGCTCACCGGCAGCAGGCGCACGCCTGCCGGGTTGCGGCCCACCCTCGCGCAGGCTTCGGCCATGCGGGCTTGGACGGCGGCCAGGTTGCGCCGGAAGTCCTCCACCGTGGCGGCTCTGGGATGGCGGCCATGCAGGTCGTGTCGGGTCTGCGTGGTCAACGATGCTTCGTTGTCCATCGGCGTCCGAGAAGCCATAATTGTCATAGGACAAATCATATTCGAGCCTAGGCCAAATGAAAATAATCGGAGCCAGCGCCGCTGAAATCTTCGACAGCGTTCGACGCTTGGCTCAGACAGGGCAGTTGCAACCGGGCCAGGCGCTCCCGCCGGTGCGCGACCTTGCGGCCACGCTGGACGTGAACCGCAACACGGTGGCTTCGGCCTACAAGCGTCTGGTCGCGGCCGGGATCGCGGCGACGCAGGGGCGCTTGGGCACGGTCATCCGCGGCCTCGAAGGGGCCGGCGAACAGGAAGGTGTCCTGCCAGGCTCGCCATTGATCGATCTGGCCAGCGGCAACCCCGATCCCGCCTGGCTTCCGGACCTGGCCGCCGGGTTCACGCGCAGGCATTACCGGCCGCGTCTGTACGGTGAACCTCCAGTGCAGCCTGAACTGGATGCCCATGCTCGGCAGTGGTTCGCCGGCGACTGCCCCGCACGCTTCGAGATCGACCTGACCCACGGCGCGGTGGATGCCATCGAACGCTTGTTGTCGGCGTATCTGGTGGCGGGTGACCCAGTGGCCGTGGAAGACCCGTGCTTCCTGAGCAGCATCAATACGCTGCGCATCTCCGGGTTTCAGGCGCTGGGCGTGGCCGTCGATGCGCAAGGCATGCAGGCTGAGTCGCTGGAAGCGGCGCTGGCGCAAGGCGCGCAGGCGGTGATCGTGACGCCGCGAGCACACAATCCGACCGGATGCAGTCTGAGTCGCAAACGCGCGAGTGAGTTGCGCGCGCTGCTGGAGCGACACCCGCACGTGCTGGTGATCGTTGACGACCATTTCGCGCTGCTCTGCGAGGCGGCTTACCACAGCATCATCCCCACCTCTGCCCAACGTTGGGCGTTGATTCGTTCGGTTTCCAAGGTGCTGGGTCCGGATCTCCGTCTGGCATTCGTCGCAAGCGACTCCCGGACGTCGCTGCGGTTGCGGCGGCGGCTCGCCTCTGGCACCAACTGGGTCAGCCATTTCCTGCAGGATGCCGTGGATGCATGTCTTTCTTCATCGGAAATGGCCGCTCAGGTTGCGCGTGCGCGAGACGAATATGCGATTCGCAGGAGCGCGCTGGCATCGGCCTTGGCCGCGCAAGGCATTGCCGCCGCAACACCGGCGGACGGACTGAATCTGTGGCTGCCGCTGCGGCAGGACAGCCAGCCCATCGCAGCCGCCCTGGCTCGCTATGGCTGGCTGGTCCGTGCCGGTGAAGCCTTCGGGGTGCAGACGCCTGCGCGAGGCTTGCGCATCAGCGTTTCGACGTTGGACGACGCACAAGCCCAGCGTCTGGCGGTGGACATGCGGCGCGTTCTGGGACATTGGGGGTAGAGCTAGAACGGCGCCGGCGACGACCAGCCGAGCGCGTGCCCGTCCCGTGGATGCGCCAGCGCCAGCTCGCTGGCGTGCAGCAGCAGCCGCGGCTCGGCCTGCGCCGCCGTGCTGCCGTACAGCCGGTCGCCGACGATGGGCCAGCCCATCGCCGCCGCATGCACGCGCAGCTGGTGCGAGCGCCCGGTCAGCGGCTGCAGCGCCAGCCGCGTGCGCGGCCCTGCGCGCCCCGGCATCCGCTCCAGCACCCGCCAGCGCGTGAGGCTGGGCTTGCCGTGCAGCGGATCCACCTGCTGACGTGGACGGTTGGGCCAGTCGGCGGCCAGCGGCAGCTCGATCTGCCCGGCCTCGGCCTCGGGCCCGCCTTCGACCACCGCGACATAGGCCTTGTGCACGCGCCGCTCGGCAAAGGCAATGCTGCAGGCGCGCTGCAGCGCCGCGCTGCGCGCGAACAGCAGCAGGCCCGAGGTGGCCATGTCCAGCCGGTGCACCACCAGCGCATCGGGCGCCAGCGCCCGCACGCGCGCCCACGCGCAGTCCTCACCCTCAGGCCCGCGCCCCGGCACCGACAACAGCCCTGCGGGCTTGTTCACGACCACCCACTCGCTGTCGAGCTGCACGATCCAGGGCATGGAAAGCTGGTTATACTCTTAGGCTCGACAGGCGCGTAGCTCAGCTGGTTAGAGCACCACCTTGACATGGTGGGGGTCGGTGGTTCGAGTCCACTCGCGCCTACCAGAATGGTAGGGATCAAGGGCTTGGCGGCGACGCCAGGCCCTTGTTCTTTGGTGATGCGAGGCCCGTCCGAGCCGGTTGCAGGGCTTCCTTCGGTCAGGTCTGCGATCCCTCGAGACGCGAGCCCAGGCGCTGAATGAGGAGTGCGTGGTTCCAGTCCGTGAACGCCTCGTCCTGCAGGTGGCGGCGCTGCTGTGCGGTGGCGCGGCGCATCGTCTTGGACGGGCGGTACGACGCGAGCGCCGCATAGAATCGCGCCGGCAAGTCTGCGTCCAATTCGCGACGCGAGCGTCGGGGGTGACTGTCCGGCGATGTCGAAGCCGACCTCGGCCGAGTCGGGCTCTGCAGCAGATGGACTACCGAACCAAAGAAGAGCAGGTCGCAGACTATCTGCGCGAACGGATCATCTCGGGGGTGTACCCGCGCGGCTCGCGCTTGAAACAGGCGGAAATCGCCGAGCAGCTGCGCTTGAGCATCACGCCGGTGCGCGAGGCGCTGAAGCTGCTGGAGGCCGAGGGCTACATCAGCGGCGACTCGTATCGAGGTGCGCGCGTCGTGCCGTTCGACGCTGCGGCGTCGGGCGAGATCCTGCAGCTGCGGCTGCTGCTCGAGACGCAGCTCGTCCGCGGTGCCGCGGAGAAGGTGACCGCGCAGGACATCGGCGAGTTGCAGGCGCTGGCCCGTGAATTCGCAACGGCGTTCGAGAGCGGAGACCGCGCGGTCGCCCGCGGCGTCAACTACCGCTTCCACCGCCGCCTGTACGACATCGCGCAGATGCCGCAGACCTTGCACTTCGTGCAGATCCTGTGGGCGCGCTACCCCTTCGATCTGATCAACGCCGTGGCCGGCCGCGGCAAGGACGCGGTGAAAGAGCACGACGAGATCCTGCAGGCCCTGACCACCGGAGATGCCTCGGTCGCGATGCTCGCGATGCGCAAGCACATCGAATCCGGCTGGGCGGTGCTGAAGTCGGCCTAAGCAAAAAGCGGGGAGACGGCGCATGGACTTCGACGGCTGGCCGACGCTCGACAACGAACTCGATCTGCTCGACGAACTGGTGCCGCTGGCCGGCGCGACGCTGCTCGAGGCCGGCTGCGGCGCGGCGCAACTGGCGCGCGCGCTGCTGCAGCGCTACCCGGATGCCAAAGTCACCGGCCTGGAGGTGGACGAGCGCCAGCATGCGAAGAACCTCGCAGCGCCGGCGTCGGGCCTGAGCTTCGTGCTCGCGGGCGCGCAGGCCGTGCCGTTCGGCGATGCCCGCTTCGACGGCGCGCTGATGCTCAAGTCGCTGCACCACGTGCCGCGCGCGCTGATGGCCGGCGCGCTGGCCGAGATGGCGCGCGTCGTCAGGCCCGGCGGCTGGCTGTACGTGTCGGAGCCGGTGTACGGCGGCGACTACAACGAGCTGGTGCGGATCTACAACGACGAAGGCGCCGTGCGCGCCGCCGCGCAGCAGGCGCTGGATGCCGCGATCGCCGGCGGCGCCTGGACGCAGGCGGCCGAACGGCGCATCCTGAGCCCGGTCCGCTTCCGCGACTTCGCCGACTTCGAGCAGCGCCAGATGCGCCCGACCTTCGCCGATCACCACCTCGACGACGCGATCCTGGCGCGCGTTCGCGAGTGCTACCAGCCGCACCAGGGGCCGGACGGCGCGCGCTTCATGCGCCCGCTGCACGTGCGGCTGCTGCGTCGCGCCGCGGCTCGCTGATCCAGCTCGCAGGCCAGGCGCCGGACTGCACCTTCGCGCGGACCACCGCGATGGCCAGCCGCATGACCGCCGCGCCGGCCAGTGTGGCGGGGCGCACGAGGGTTGTCGCCAGCACGACGCGCCGGCGCATCACGGCATCGATGAGGGTCGCCGCGCGCAACCGGCCGGCCGCCACTTCGCCGGCCACCGCGGACAGCGGCAGGATGGTGCTGCCGATGCCCGCGGCCACGGCCTGCTTCACGCTCGGCAGCGAATCGATCTCGGCGACCACGGTGAGTTCCAGCCCCAGCGGCGCGCAGGCCTGGTCGATGATGCGGCGCAGGCCATGTTCGCGGCTGGGCAGCACCAGCTCTTGCCTGGCCGCGCGGGCGAGCGACAGGCGGGCCGGCAACGGCGGCCCGGCCGCGCCGGTGACCAGGGCCAGCCGCTCGTCCAGCAGCGGATGCTTGACGATGGCCGCCTCGGGTGCGTCGCCGTAGAGGAAGGCCAGATCCAGGCGGCCGGCCTGCAGCCATTCGCGCAGGAAGCCGCTGTAGGCCTCGATCACTTTCAACCGCACCTGCGGCAACCCTTCGCGGCAGGCCTGCAGGATGGGCAGCGTCGCCGCCAGCGCAATCGTCGTCGGCAGGCCGATGGCGACTTCGCCGCGCGGCACGGCCGCCGTTTCGCGCACCGCGGCGCGTGCCCGGTCGACGTCGGCCAGCACGACCTTGGCGTGCTCCAGGAAAGTGGTGCCGGCCTCGGTCGGCACCATGCCGCGGCTGGTGCGCTCGAACAGGTGGCTGCCCAGCGCGTGCTCGAGCGCGGCGATCTGCTGGCCGAGTGCGGGCTGGGCGACGTGCAGCCGGGCCGAGGCCTTGAGCAGGCTGCCGGATTCGCAGACGGCGACGAAGTAGCGGATCTGGCGCAGTTCCATGGGTATCTGCAGTTCGTCTAGCTCCTAGGCCGATGATGTATTTTGCAGATAGCCGGCCCGGCGCCAGAATGACCGGCCATGGATGACGAGCCCGACCAGCATCAGGACCTTCGCGACGCAGTGCGCCAGCTCTGCAGGCAGTTCCCCGACGAGTACTTCCGCAGGGTCGACGAGCAGCGCGGCTACCCCGAGCAGTTCGTCACCGCGCTCACGCAGGCCGGCTGGCTGGCGGCGCTGATTCCCCAGGAGTACGGCGGTCCCGGCCTGACGATGGCCCAGGCATCGGTGATCATGGAAGAGATCAACCGCAGCGGCGGCAACGCCGGTGCCTGCCACGGCCAGATGTACGTGATGAACGCCATCACGCGCTGCGGCACCGAGGCGCAGAAGCAGAAGTACCTGCCGAGAATCGCCGCCGGCGAACTGCGCGTGCAATCGATGGGCGTGACCGAGCCGGCGACCGGCAGCGACACGACCAGGCTCAAGACCAGCGCGGTGCGCAAAGACGGGCGCTGGGTCGTCAACGGCCAGAAGGTCTGGATCTCCCGCGTGCAGCACAGCGACCTGATGATCCTGCTGGCGCGGACCGTGCCGCTGGACCAGGTGCCCAGGAAGACGGCCGGCCTGTCGTGCTTCATCGTCGATCTGGCGCAGGCCGTCGGCAAGGGGCTGACCGTGCGGCCGATTCCCAACATGGTCAACCACGAGACGAACGAGCTGTTCTTCGACGAACTGGAGATCCCGGACGAGAACCTGCTCGGCGCCGAGGGCGAGGGCTTCAAGGTCATCCTCGAGGGGCTGAACCCCGAGCGCACGCTGATCGCCGCCGAGTGCATCGGCGACGGCCATTGGTTCATCGACCGGGCCACGCGCTATGCCAGCGAGCGCGTGGTCTTCGGCCGCAGGATCGGCCAGAACCAGGGCGTGCAGTTCCCGCTGGCCGAGGCGCTGATCGAGATCGAAGCCGCCAGCCTGATGCGCTGGCGCGCTTGCGAGAAGATCGATGCCCGGCGAAGCGCCGGCGCCGAAGCCAACATGGCCAAATACCTCGCGGCGAAGGCTTCATGGGAGGCGGCCAACGCCTGCCTGCAGACCCACGGCGGCTTCGGCTTTGCCTGCGAATTCGACATCGAGCGCAAGTTCCGCGAGACGCGGCTGTACCAGGTGGCGCCGATCTCGACCAACATGATCCTGGCATTCATTGCCGAGCACGTGCTCGGCCTGCCGCGCTCCTACTGAAGGCTGCGATGACCCGCCCGCTGGACGGCGTGACCGTCGTCACCCTCGAGCACGCGATCGCCGCGCCGTTGTGCACGCGCCAGCTGGCCGACCTGGGCGCGCGCGTGATCAAGGTCGAGCGCCCCGGCAGCGGCGACTTCGCGCGGGCCTACGACGACCGCGTCAAGGGCCTGGCCTCGCACTTCGTCTGGACCAACCGCTCCAAGGAAAGCCTGACGCTCGACGTCAAGCACCCGCAGGCGCAGCCTGTGCTCGCGAAGCTGATCGAAGGCGCGGACGTGCTGGTGCAGAACCTCGCGCCCGGTGCCGCGGCGCGGCTGGGGCTGTCGTACGAGACGCTGCGCGCCCGGCACCCGTGGCTCGTCGTCTGCGACATCTCGGGCTACGGCGACGACGGCCCGTACCGCGACAAGAAGGCCTACGATCTGCTGATCCAGAGCGAGTCGGGCTTCGTCTCGGTCACGGGTTCGCCTGCCGAGCCGGCCAAGGCCGGCTGTTCGATCGCCGACATCTCCGCCGGCATGCACGCCTATTCGAGCATTCTCGCCGCGCTGCTGCAGCGCGGGCGCACCGGCGAGGGCTGCCGCATCGACGTCTCGATGCTGGAGAGCATGGTCGAGTGGATGGGCTATCCGCTGTACTACGCGTACGACGGTGCGCCGCCGCCGCCGCGCGCCGGCGCGGCGCATGCGACGATCTATCCCTACGGCCCGTTCCCGACGGGCGACGGCCACACCGTGATGCTGGGGCTGCAGAACGAGCGCGAGTGGGCGGCGTTCTGCGAGCGCGTGCTGCGGCAGCCGGCGCTGGCCGGCGACGAGCGCTTCTCGGCCAACGCCCGGCGCAACGCTCACCGCGACGCGCTGCACGCGATCATCGTCGAGGCCTTCGCGGCGCTGACCTCGGTGCAGTTGATCGAGCGCCTGGACGCGGCGCAGATCGCCAATGCGCGCGTCAACGACATGCACGAGGTCTGGCGGCACCCGCAACTGCGCTCGCGCGGCCGCTGGACGCAGGTCGGCACGCCGGCCGGGCCTGTCCCGGCGCTGCTGCCGCCGGGCCTGAGCACGGCCTTCGCGCCGCGCATGGACGCGGTGCCGGCGCTGGGCCAGCACACCGACGCGATCCTGGCCGAGCTGGGCTGGTCGGCGGACGCGATCGCGCGGCTGCGCCGCGAAGGGGCGGTCTGAACCGTCAGTGGCTGGTGCCGCTCGCCGGCCGGCGCAGGCAAGCCGCGGCGTCGGCTTCGATCGCCACCGCCGCGGCCAGCATCAGCGCGTGGTATGCGCCGATGCGCTCGTCGCTGACGGCGGCGTCGCTGCCGGTCAGCGTGAGCGCGGCGAAAGGCTCGCCGTTGGCGTCGTGCACCGGCACCGCCAGCGCGCGCACGCCGGGCGCGAGGTCGCCGATCGTGAAGCCGTAGCCCGCCTCGTCGCTGCGCCGGCGCATGCGCTGCAGCGCGCCCAGCCGGTGGCCGCCGCGCATCGTGACCTCGCGCTGCGTGTTCTCCTCGACGATGCGCGCCGCCTCGGCCGCGGGCAGGCGCTGCAGCATCGCCAGGCCGCCGACGGCGGCGAACATCGGCCGCCGCGTGCCGGTGCGGATCATCATCGCCGCCAGCTCGATGCCGCAGCGCTGCTGGAAGACGCAGACGACGTCGTTGCCGCTGCGCAGGCTGAAGCTGGCGATGCAGCCGGTGGCGCGGCAGATCTCGGCCAGGCGCGGCTCGACGCGTTCGCGCAAGGCCTCGTAGGGCGGCAGCGCCAGCCCCATCTCGAACAGCAATTGGCCGGGGTAGTACTTGAGGTCGTTCTCGTGCCGCTGCGCGAAGCCTTCCTTGATCAGGCAGGCCAGCATGCGGTGGCAGGTGGCGCGGTCCAGGCCGACCTGCTTGGCTAAATCGGACAGGCGCCAGCCGAATTCGCCGCGGCTGCTCAGCTCCTTCAGCAGCAGCAGCGTGCGCTGCACGCTGCGCGTGCCGGCCGGCGATTCGGCGGCACCCGGCAGTGCTTCCGGTTCGTCGTGCGCTGAAGGGGAGGGGTACGGGCTCGGCATCGGCAGGGTGGCGTGCCGGGCGGACAGCGCCGCAGGCGCAGCGCCGATGATGCGGGGCCGCCGCGCCACGGGCAACCGGCCTTTCCCTAGCGCGCGGCGCGCCGCACGAAGTCGGCGATGTCGCGCAGCGCCTGGGCAGTGGCCGGCGCGTCGGGCCGCTTGCTGATGAAGCCCGCGTCCTCGCCGGCATAGCGCTTGAGCGTCAGCGTGCCGCCGGCCTTGCGGTACGCGGCGACGAAGCGCTCCATCTGCGGCGCCGGGTGCGCCGTGTCGGCGTCGCCTTGCAGGTAGATCACCGGCGGCAGCGCGGCGCGCTCGCCGCGCTCCAGCGCCATCACCGGGTTGCCTTCGGCCATCGCGTCCTCGCTGGGCCAGTAGCGGTCGTGGTCGGGCAGCACGCGGTCGATGACCTCGGGATAGGGCTGGCCGCCGGCGCGCAGCGCCTTGGCGTGGCGGTAGCGGCCGAGCGGGTCGATCACCGGCCAGCACAGCACCGCGAAGGCCGCGCCGGCGTCGAAGGCCGCGCCGGGCAGCGGGATCGCCGCATAACGCGGATCGTGCGGACGCATCGCCGCCAGCATGGCCTGGTGCGCGCCGCTGGACAGGCCCATCACGCCGACGAGATCGGGCCGCGAGCGGCAGCGCGCCGCATGCGCCTTCAGCCAGCGGATGCCGTGGTTGATGTCGGCCAGCGATGCCGGGTACGCCGCCTCGGGCGGCTGGCGGAAGTCGAGCGCGGCGACCGCGATGCCTTGCTGCGCCAGCTTGCGGTTGACGCCGTCCTCGTCGAGCCGCGTGCCGCGGCACCAGGCGCCGCCGTGGATCTCGGCGGCCAGCGGGAACGGGCCCGCGCCGCGGGGCAGGTACAGGCGCGCCAGCAGCGGCGCGTCGCCGTGGCGCAGGTATTCGACGTCTTCGACGTCGATTTCGTCGTGGGCGTCGGGGTTCATCGCGATGTCCTCGTCGTGGCGCCGTTCGTCTCGGCCAGCACGTCCGCCAGCAGGTCCGGGCTGGGCGCGAGCTCGCCGCGCTCGATGCGCTTGATCGCGTCGTTGACGCGCGCGTGCAGCGCGGCGTCCACGCCCACCTCGGCGCCGCGGCGCGCCACCAGCCCGTTGATGTCGTCGGTCTCGGTGCGCCGGCCTTTCAGGATGTCCTGGCCCATCGACGGCCGCTGCCGGTCGCTGCGCGAGTTGGCGACTTCCATGATCTGCTGCGTGATCGCGTCCAGCGCGCCGGCATCGCTCTCGGCGCGCGCCAGCAGGTCCAGGTCCAGCCCGCCCACCGGCTCCAGCGTCAGCCCGAGTGCCCGGCCCACGCGCACCGCCGAGCTGCCGAGCCGGATCGACAGCGTGCGCGAGCGCTCGTCCGTGTCGCGCTGCCGGCCCGTCATGCCGGTGAAGGCGCAAGGGCCGTTGCGCATCGCGTTGATCGTCAGCTTGGACCAGCGCTCGCCCCAGAGGTTGGTCGTCACCTTGCAGGTGTCGCCGTGGGCCAGCAGCTCGCACAGGCGCTCGGCGCGCGCCGTGACCTGGCCGTGCGCCTCGCCGACGCGCATGCCCGCCTTCTTGGCGTCGCCCAGCGGCGAATTGCGCACCACCTGGCCGGGCGCCACCAGCTCGGCCGCGAGCGCGCTGACCGAGACGCCCAGCGTGCGGTGCCAGCCGGCGATGCCGGCGATGGCGGGCTCGTTGATGCTGTTCTGCAGCGACGCCACGCAGGCCGTGGGCGCGAGGTAGGGCAGGATCAGCTGCGTCGCCCAGCGCGTGTCGTAGGACTTCACCGCGATGAAGGCGATGTCGACCGGCGGCTCGCGCACGAGCTGCTGCACCTCGTGGACGTGCAGCGCGCGCACCGGCGTCTGCACCGAGCCGGCGCCGTCCATGCCGGTGACGGTCACGCCGTGGCGGCGCATCGCCTCCACGTGCTCGGGCCAGGCGTCGACCAGGATCACGTCGATGCCGGCCTTGGCGATGTGCGCGCCGACGTAACTGCCCACGGCACCGGCGCCGACGACACACACTCTGCTCACGTTGCGCTCCGTTGTCCTGCTGCGATGGCGCCAAAAGATACGGGCCGTCCGGTGCCGGATGCGCGGCGCCGCCGCCGTTGTTTTCATGGGTTGAACTTCTGGTGCCGCGGCGCGCGCCGCGGGGCCGCGCCGCCTGCTTAAGCTGCGTCGCCATCGCAACGACATCGCGCGGAGACGACGGATGGCAGAAAAGCACCTCTCGTACGGCTTCATCGGCCTGGGCAACATGGGCGCGCCGATGGTGCGGCGCCTGGCCGGGCTGGGGCTGAAGCTTGCCGTGCACGACGTGGACGACGCCAAGCTGCGCGCCGTCGCCGGGCCCGGCGTGCAGGCCTGCGCCTCGGCCGAGGAAGTGGGCCACGCCGCCGAGACGGTGTTCCTGAGCCTGCCGACGCCCGAGGTCGTGACGCGCGTCGCGCTCGGCGAGCGCGGGCTGGTGCAGGGCCGCCAGCTCAAGACGGTGGTCGACTTCTCGACCATCGGCACGCGCGCCGCGGCCCACGTCGGCCAGGCGCTGGCGGCCGGCGGCATCACCTACGTCGACGCGCCGGTGGCCGGCGGCGTCGCGGGCGCCGGCAGCGGCAAGCTGCTGATGATGGTGTCGTGCCCGCCCGAGGCCTGGGAGCGCCTGCGCGAGACGCTGGCGCTGTTCGGCAAGCCGCAGTTCGTCGGCAGCGAGCCGGGGCTGGGGCAGACGATGAAGCTGGTCAACAACATGCTCTCGGCCTGCGCGCTGGCGGCCACGGCCGAGGCGATGGTGTTCGGCGTCAAGGCGGGCCTGGACCCGGCGGTGATGCTGGAGATCCTGAACGCCGGCTCGGGCCGCAACAGCGCGACGCAGGACAAGTTCCCGCGCGCGGTGCTGCCGCGCAGCTTCGACTTCGGCTTCGCCACCGAGCTGGCGCTGAAGGACATCAACCTGTGCGTTAGCGAGTCCGAGGCCGCCGGCGTGCCGATGCTGATGGGTGCGACGGCCAAGGAGATGCTGCTGCTGACGAAGGCGATCCGCGGCCCGCAGTCGGACTTCACCGAGATCTGCCGCGTCGTCGAGGCCTGGGGCGGCGCGGTCGTCGAAGCGAAGAAACCCTGAAGGGCCGGCCACGGCGCGGCCGCTCAGGCGGCCGGCGCGAGCTCGTCGACCGCCGGCGTGCCGTGCAGCATCAGCGCGGTGCGCAGCTCGTCGATCAGCATCTGCAGCGCGCGCTTCGCGCCCGCCTCGCCGCCGGCCGCCGCGCCGTAGAGCGCGGCGCGGCCCACGGCCACGGCCTGCGCGCCCAGCGTGCGCGCCTTCAGGATGTCGACGCCGCGCCGCACGCCGGAGTCCAGCAGCACCGCGGCCTTGCCGTTCACCGCGGCGGCGATCGCTGGCAGCGCATCGGCGGCTGCCAGCGCGCCGTCGAGCTGGCGGCCGCCGTGGTTGGAGGTCCAGATCGCGTCGACGCCCATGCGCGCCAGCCGCTCGGCGTCGGCCGGATGCAGCACGCCCTTGACGGCCAGCGGGCCCGGCCAGCGGTCGCGCAGGCGCGCCAGGTGCTGCCAGCTCCAGGCGGCGTCCAGGCTCTGGCCGACGCGCGCGGCGATCGACAGGCCGGCGCCGGCATCGCCCAGGTAGCCGCGCACGTTCTCGAACTGCGGCATGCCGCTGGCCAGCATCTGCAGCGCCCAGTGCGGATGCGTGATGCCGTCCAGCGCCAGCCGCAGGCCGGGCTTGAGCGGCACCGACAGGCCGTTGCGCAGGTCGCGCTCGCGCCGGCCGCCGGTCTGCAGGTCGGCGGTGACGACCAGCGTGCGGTAGCCGGCGGCGCGGGCGCGCTCGACCAGTCGGTCGTTGAACGCGTGGTCCTTCAGCACGTAGAGCTGGAACCACAGCTCGCCCTGCACCGCGTCGGCCATCTGCTCGATGCCGATCGCGGCCATCGTCGACATCGTGTACGGGAGGCCCAGCGACGCCGCGGCGCGCGCGATCGCCAGGTCGGCCTGCGGCCAGGCGAGCATGCAGCAGCCCATCGGCGCCACCAGCAGCGGCGCGGCCGCGGGGCGGCCGAGGATCGTGGTCTGCAGGCGCGGCGCGGCGACGTCGTTCAGCACGCGCGGCACGAGGCGCGCCCGCTCGAACGCCGCGCGGTTGTCGCGCAGCGTGATCTCGTCCTCGGCGCCGCCGTCGATGAACTCGAACACCGCGCGCGGCAGGCGCCGCTGCGCGATGCGGCGCAGGTCGGCGATCGAATGCGCCTGCGCCAGCCTCACGCCGGCTTGGCGTTGAACACGTCGGCGGGGTAAGGCTTGAAGTCGCGCGCCAGCTTGAAGCCGTCGGCCGTGGCCTGGACGATGCACTCCTGCCGCGTGCCGCGGTGGTCGCCGGCCTTGAACGAGACGTTGCGCGCGCCGCCGAGGTTCATGCCGGCGGTGGTCTCCAGCACGTCGACCAGGTTGGCGCGCGTGAGCGGCTTCTTGCTGGCGAGCAGCGCCTTGAAGCCCTTGACGAACAGCGCGCCGTTGCTCCAGCCGTTGAGGCCGAAGACGCCGATCGGGTCGTTCGGGTAGTACTTGCCCACCGTGTCGCGGTAGGCCTTGACCTCGGGGTCGTCGGAGGTCACCGGCAGCAGCCACGACGAGAAGTACACGCCGTCCAGCAGCGGGCCGGCGAGCTTGCGCGTCGTCGGGTCGGCCGTGTAGAAGGGCGCCAGCCAGTTGCCTTTGTAGCCGATGCGGTCGGCCGCGATCAGCGCCGCCGCCAGGTTGGCGTTGGAGCCGAACAGGATCACGGCCTCGGCCTTGGCGTTGGCGAGCCGGCGCACGTGCGGTGTGAAGTCGGTGTTGCGGATCTCGAACGCGATCGACTCCACCGGCTCGATCTTCGTCTGGCCGGCGTGCAGGTCGAAGCCGCGCTTGGCCGAGCGGCCGACCTCGTCGTTCTGCCACAGCAGCGCCACGCGCTTGGCGTTGATCGGCGCGCCGGTCACGAAGTCCAGGTTCGACGCCGCGGACCAGCCGTAGTCGGGCAGCAGCGGGAACACCAGGCGCTCGGAGAACAGCGCGGTGGCGCCGCCGATCGGCGCCACCATCGGCAGGCCCACTTCCTTGGCGTACGGAATCACCGCTACCGACTGCGCGGTGCCGATGGGCGCGGCCAGCGCGAAGATCTTGTCCTCCTCGACCAGGCGGCGCGTCACCGCGACGCTGCGCGCTGGCTCGTAGCCGTCGTCGTAGGTGACGTACTTGATCTTCCAGCCGTCGAGCTGGTTGGTCTCGTTGATCCACTTGTAGTACGCGTCGGCGCCGTGCGTGAGGATGGCGTAGAAGGGCACGGGCCCGGTGACCGGCGTGAACGCGCCGACGGTCACGACCTTGTTGGCCTCGTCGATGCCGGGCGACGCGGCCTGGGCCTGCGCGAGACCGGGCAAGGCCACCGCCGATGCGGCAGCCGTGCTGCCGGTGAGGAAGGTTCTCCTACGCATGGTTTGTCTCCGTGGTTGAGTCGACGTGATGGATGAGGCCGGGGACGCTGGGGTCCGCGAGCTTAGGAAGCGCATCGGAGGCGCTGGTCATGGGCGCGATGGAAAGTTCCACGCGCTGAAACTTCGGCGCGGCGCCGCGCGGGGCCGGGCGCTGCCTGCATGCGACGCTCGATGCCATGGTTGCCGCTTCCCGCCGCCGTTCAGCCGCCGCGCCGCAGCGGCGCCCACGGGAAATCGCCCGGCGGCGCGGCGTCGAGCAGGGCGTCGCAGGCCTCGCGCGCGACGCCGGCGGCCAACAGCACCTCGCGCGTGTGCGCGCCCAGCTCGGGCGGCGGCAGCGTCGCGATGCCGTCGCCGGCAGCATGGAGCCGCGGGAACTCGGGCACCTCGAAGTCCAGGCCGCGGTAGGACACGCCGCGCAGCGTGCCGCTCTGGTGCGCCTGCGGCGCTTCGAGCACGCGCTCGAGCGGCAGCACTTCGGTGCAGCCGACGCCGGCGGCCTTCAGGCGGGCGACGGCGTCGTCGAAGGCCAGCGCGCCGATCGCCGCGCGCACCGTGGCCTCGACCCGCTCGCGCGCCTTCTTGCGGTCGCGCAGCGCCCTCAGCGATTCATCGTCGGCCTCGGGCAATTGCAGCGCCTGGCAGAACTTGGCCCAGTGCGCGTCGGTCAGCATCAGCAGGTAGAGCCAGCGCTCGTCGGCCGTCAGGTAGGCGCCGTAGCCGGGCATGCTGAACTCGCCGTGCGGCTCGCGCTCGGGCTTGCCGAGCAGCTGCGTCTTCAGCTGCACGCCGACGAGGTCGCGCGCGGCGACGTGCAGGCCGGTCTCGTACAGCCCCACCTCCACCGGCTGCCGCGGCCGGCCTTGCGCCGGTTGCAGCATCGACGCCAGGATGCCGATCACCGCGTAGGCGCCGGCGAACTGGTCGTGGTACGACGGCCCCAGGCGGCTGGGCCGGCCGTCGATGCGGTTGGCTTCCATCACGCCGGTGGAGGCCTCGGCCACCGGGTTGGAGGCGAGGTCGTCTTCCTGCGGCCCCGGGCCGTAGCCGCGGATGTGGCAGTAGATCAGCCGGGGGTTGGCCGCTTCGCAATCCTCGCGCGTCAGCTTGAGCTTGCGTGCCGCCTTGGGCGCCAGGTTGTGGACGAAGGCGTCCGCGGTGGCCAGCAGCCGGCCGAAGGCGGCGCGGCCGTCGGGCGTCGCCAAGTCCAGGCACACGCTCTTCTTGCCGTGGCTGTAGGCGATGAAGGTGCCGCTGGGGCCGCCGCGCACCAGCGCGCGCGTGGGGTCGCCGCGCGGCGGCTCGACCTTGATCACCTCGGCGCCCAGCTGGGACAGGATGTGCGTCGCGAAGGGCGCGGCCAGCATGGTGCCCAGTTCGACGACGCGGCGTCCGGCAAGAGGAGGGGGAGTCATGGAGGGCGGACGTGGATGAGTTGCCATGCAGAATGCATTCTATAAATAGAAGGACCCGACCCGTCCATCGTTATTTTCACAGTGAAAACCCTGGATATTCGGTGTCGCAGTTGATTTATAGAATGCATTGTCGAATCGATGTGCTTGAACATGAACACGAGCTATGACGCCTGGGTCGGGCGCGAGGAAGAGCGCAGCGAGCGTCTCGCGGCCTGGCCGGTGCAGGCGCTGGCGGCCACGCTGGACCTGCCGGCCGCGCCTGCCGCCGGCGACGCGCTGCCGCCGGGATGGCAGTGGCTGTTCTTCAACCCGGTCGTGCCGCGCAGCGGGCTGGGCGCCGACGGCCACCCCCGGCGCGGCGGCTTCCTACCGCCGATCGAGCTGCCGCGCCGCATGTGGGCCGGCAGCCGCATCCGGTATCTGGCCGAGCTGGCGGTCGACGCCGTCGCGACGCGCCGGAGCCGCATCGCCAAGGTCGAGAACAAGGTCGGCAAGCGCGGCTCGCTGTGGTTCGTGACCGTCGAGCACACGACGCTGCAGGCCGGCACGCCCTGCATCGTCGAGGAGCAGGACATCGTCTACCGCGAGGCGACGCCGCCCGGCACGCCGCAGCCCAGGCCGCTGCCGTACGACGGCCAGGCGCAATGGGGCCGCGCCGTCGAGCCCGACACGACGCTGCTGTTCCGCTATTCGGCGCTGACCTTCAACGGCCACCGCATCCACTACGACCAGGCCTATGCGCGCGACGAGGAGGGCTACCCCGATCTCGTCGTCCACGGCCCGCTGACCGCGACGCTGCTGCAGCAGCTGGCGCTGGAGCACGGCAACGGCCGGCCGCTGGCGCGCTTCGAGTTCCGCGGCGTCAGCCCGCTGTTCGTCGGCCGCGCCTTCCGCATCGAAGGCCGCGCGGCCGAGGGCGATGCCCTGGAGCTGTGGGCGCGCGGCCCGGACGGCGAGCTGGCGATGTCGGCCAGCGCCGCGTTCCGCTGAGTGGCCCGCTTCGACACCCGACAAGGAGACATCAGATGGCTCAGCACTTGAGCGGACCGCCCAGCCTGGAAGGCCAGGTCGCGCTGATCACCGGCGGCGCCGGCGGCATGGGCCGCGCGATCGCTGCCGCCTTCAAGGCCGCCGGCGCCCAGGTCGTCGCGACCGACCGCGCCGAGCACGAGGACATCGGCCCCGGCATCCAGTACCGGCGCTACGACGTGACCTCGCGCGCCGACACCGACCAGGTGATCGACGCCGTGCTCGCCGAGCACGGCAAGATCGACATCCTGGTGCTGTGCGCCGGCATCATCGCCCGCACGCCGCTGGGCGACAGCACCGACGAAGAGTGGAACGCCATCCTGTCGGTGAACGTGCAAGGCGTCGTCAACCCGACGCGCAAGCTGTTCCCCATCATGTGCCAGCGCGGCTTCGGCAAGATCCTGGCCGCGGGCTCGATCGCGGCCAAGAACGGCGGCGTCGCCTCGGGCCCGGCCTACGTCGCGTCCAAGGCCGCGGTGCACGGCATGGTGCGCTGGATGGCCAAGGCCGGCGCGCCCCACGGCGTCTACGCCAACACGCTGGCCCCGGGGCCGGTGGAAACCGCGATGTGGGCCAACGTGACGAGCAACGCCGCGCCCGCGGCCAACGCCACCGTGCCGCTGGGCCGCTACGGCAATGCGGTCGACATCGCGCAGGCGGCGCTCTTCCTGTGCTCGCCGGCCTCGAACTGGATCACCGGCACGTCGCTCGACATCAGCGGCGGCATGTGGATGGACTGAAGGAGACAGCCCCGTGACAACGGATGCAGTGCCCCTGACCGGCTTCGGCGGCGTCGCCGGCTTCGTCGGCTTCGTCGGCCTGGGCGTGATGGGCGGCCCGATGTGCCGCAACATGGCCGTCAAGCACGGCGGCGGCGTGATCGCGTTCGACACCAACGCGGCCGCCTTCCAGGTGCTGGACGGCACGCCGGCGCGGCGCGCCGCGACGCTGGCGCAGCTGGCCGCCGAGGCCGACGTCGTCTTCCTGTCGCTGCCCGGCGGGCCGCAGGTGGAGGCGGTGTGCCTGGGCCCGCAGGGCCTGACCGCCGGCGCGCGCAAGCCGCAGGTGATCGTCGACTTGAGCACGACCACGGTGGCCGCGGCGCGCGGCATCGCCGCCGCGCTGGCGGCGCGGGGCGTGGCTTTCGCCGACGCGCCGGTGGCGCGCACGCGCGAGGCGGCGCAGCGCGGCGAGCTGTCCATCATGGTGGGCGCCGGCGAGGCGCTGTTCGCGCGCATCGA
The DNA here is from genome assembly GCA_047602205.1 of Rubrivivax sp. Lineage (GTDB taxonomy): Bacteria > Pseudomonadota > Gammaproteobacteria > Burkholderiales > Burkholderiaceae_C > Rubrivivax. Next base: position 5,519,984 of record JASGHX010000001.1, read on the forward strand.
GCCGCTGCTGCGCCACATCGGATCCGACGTCACGCGCTGCGGCGAGGCCGGCTGCGGGCAGGTGGTCAAGCTGATCAACAACGCGCTGGTGTTCGAGAACACGATGGCGCTGGCGGAGATGATGGTGCTGGGCCAGCGTGCTGGCGTGCAGCCGGCGACGCTGCTGGACGCGGTGTCCAAGGGCTCCGGCGACAGCTTCGTGCTGCGCAACCACGGCCGCAAGGCGATGGTGCCGCGCGAGTTTCCGGAGAAGTCCTTCCCGCCCGAGTACGTGCTGAAGGACATCGGCTACGTGCTCGAGCTGGCCGGCCAGATGCAGGTGGCGACCCATGTCACCGAACTCGCGCAGCGCTACTACGCGGCGACGGCGGGCCACGGCTTCGGCGGCCGCTACTTCCCGGCGGTGATCGAGATCGTCGACCGCGGCATCGGCCCGGCGCCGGCACCGGCGAAAGGCTGAACCGATGGTCGACCTCATCGGCCTGGTCTGGTCGGGCATCGTCAGCGGCTGCCTGTACGCGATGGGCGCGATCGGCCTCGTGCTGATCTTCAAGAGCTCGATGGTCGTCAACTTCGCCCACGGCAACCTGGCCGGGCTGGCGGCCTTCCTCGTCTTCGGCTTCAGCGCCGGCCACTTCGCCAGCATGGCCTGGGGCTCGGCGGTACTGCTGACGCTGGTGATCATGGTGGCGCTGATGGCGGTGAGCTACCTGCTGATCGCGCCGCTGGTGTTCAAGTCGGACCTGACGAGCACGATCGCCACGCTCGGCGTGGGCCTGGTCGTGCAAGGGCTGACGCAGCTCACCTTCGGCTCCGACGTCGTCTCGCTGAAGCTGCCGCTGCCGAGCTGGCGCGCGCAGCTCGGCCCCATCCACGTCAATGCCTACGACGTGGCCGTGCTGATCGTCACCGCCGTCGCGATCGGCCTGCTGTACCTGCTGATCGAGCGCACGCGCATCGGCATCGCCTTCCGCGCCGTGTCGGCGCACCCGTTCGCCGCCCGCGTCTGCGGGCTGAACCTGCGCCTGGTGCATCTGTTCTCGTGGGTCGCCGCCGGGCTGCTGGGGCTGGTGGCCTCGCTGCTCATCGTGCCGACCACCTTCCTGTCCTCGACCAGCGTCGCCTCCTTCATGCTGCAGGCCTTTGCGGCCGCGGTGGTCGGCGGCTTCGCCAGCCTGCCGGGCGCGGTGGTCGGCGGCATCTTCATCGGCGTGCTGATGAACCTGCTGTCGTTCTACGTCTCGGCCGAGTTCAGCAACACCTACCTGCTGCTCACCATGCTGATCGTCCTCAACCTCTTCCCCAAGGGCGTGCTCGCCGCGCGCCAGGGCAGCCGTGTCTAGCGTGCCCGTGCCGACCCCACACGCCACCGCGCCGGCGGCACCCGCGGCCGCGCGCGGCGCGCGCGGCGCGCGCCGCCCCGTCGGCGTGCTGGGCGCCATCGGGCTGCTGGCGCTGGCCGTGCTGCCGCTGCTGACCGGCAGCTACTGGACCTACACGCTGGGGCTGTGCTTCGCCAACGCGATCATCATCATCTCGGTGAGTTTCCTCGTGCGTTACGGCGGCGAGGTGTCGATCGGCAACGGCGTCTTCGCCGCCGTCGGCGCCTACACGGTGGCGATCGTCGAGAAGTTCCTCGGCCTGTCGCTGCTGGCCAGCCTGCCGCTGGCGGGCGTGATCGGCGCCGTGCTCGGGCTGGCTTTCGCGTTCCCCTCCCGCAACCTGTCGGGCATCTACCTGTCGGTGGCGACGCTGGCGCTGGCGCTCGCGCTGCCCGAGGTGATGCTGTACTTCCCCACGGTCACCGGCGGCTACGAAGGCCTGTACGTCAAGCTGGCGCCGCTGCCCGGCGTGCCCAAGGGGCTGCAGCAGTATTACCTGCCGCTGATCGGGCTGGTCGCGGTCGTCGCGCTGCTGGTGCACTTCCGGCGCTCGCGCCAGGCGATGGCGCTGCTGCTGATCCGCACCTCGGCGCACGCGGCCGAGTCCTTCGGCGTGCGCCGCAGCTGGGCGCGGCTGTCGTGCATGGCGCTCAGCGCGGCGATCGCCGCGATCGGCGGCGCGCTGCTGTCGTTCAGCTCGTCGACGGTGTCGCCCAACAGCTTCACGCTGTGGACCTCGATCTTCCTGCTCGTCGGCTCGGTGGTCAGCCTGTATTCGCTGTCGGTGCTGGGCAGCCTGGTGGGCGGCGTGTTCCTGACGCTGATGCCGCTGCTGCTGGCGGGCGCGGGCGACTGGGTGCCCATCCTCTACGGTGCCGCGCTGCTGATCGTCGTGCTCGGCGTCAACGCCTTGCCGCCGAACTGGCGGGCCAGGCTGGAAGGGCGGGCGACGTGACCGCGGCATTGGCCCCGCAGCCGCTGGTCGTCGAGGACCTGGCGCTGTCGTTCGGCGGCATCCAGGTGCTGCAGGACATCGCGCTGGCGCTGCGGCCGGGCGAGATCACCGGCCTCATCGGTCCCAACGGCGCCGGCAAGACGAGCTTCTTCAACTGCCTGACCGGGCTGTACTCGCCGCAGCGCGGCGTCATCCGCCTGGGCGACCTGCAGCTGCAGCGAGTGCCGCCGCCGGGACGCGCGGCGCTGGGCTTCTCGCGCAGCTTCCAGCACGTGGCGCTGTGCCCCGAGCTGAGCGTGATCGAGAACGTGATGATCGGCCTCGACCGTGAATCGCAAGCCGGCTGGCTCGACGCCTTCCTGCCGCTGCCGCGCGGCCGGCGCGAACGCGCGGCGAACCGCGAGCGCGCGCTGGCCGCGCTGACGCGGCTGGGCATCGAGGCGCTGGCCGAGGCCTCGCCGACGCAGCTGCCGCCCGGCGTGCTGCGGCTGACCGAGATCGCGCGCGCGATCGCCGGCGGGCCGCGCGTGCTGCTGCTCGACGAGCCGGCCGCGGGCCTGAACTCGGTCGAGACGCGCGAGCTGTCGGACGCGCTGAAGCGGCTGCGCGCGCCCGGGCTCGTGCTCGTCGTCGTCGAGCACGACATGGACCTGATCATGGACGTCTGCGACACCATCCACGTGCTCAACGTCGGCCGCCTGCTGGCGTCGGGCACGCCGGCCGAGGTGCGCGCCAACCCGGACGTCGTGCGCGTCTACCTCGGGGACGACGATGATTGAAGCCGCGCCGCTGCTGCAGGTGAGCGACCTGTCCGTGCGCTACGGCGGCGGGCCCGTCGTGCACGGCGTCTCGTTCGGCGTGGACGACGGCGCCGTGGCTGCGCTGCTGGGCGCCAACGGCGCCGGCAAGTCCAGCACGCTGCGCGCGGTCGCCGGGCTGGAGCCGGCGCAGGGTCGGGTGCTGTTCGAAGGCCGCGACATCAGCCGGCTGTCGGCCGCGCAGCGCTTCCGCGCCGGCATCGTCTACGTGCCCGAAGGGCGCGCGATCGTCGCCGACCTCTCGGTGGCCGAGAACCTGACGCTGGGCTCGTACTTCGTCGACGGCCGCACGCGCGCGCAGCGGCAGCAGACGGTGCTCGAGCTGTTCCCCGAGATCGCGAACCGGCTGCGCGCCCCGGCGGGCCTGCTGTCCGGCGGCGAGCAGCAGATGCTGGCCATCGGCCGCGGGCTGATGTCGGCGCCGCGGCTGCTGCTGCTGGACGAGCCGTCGCTCGGCCTGGCGCCGCTGCTCGTCGCGCGCGTCTACGAGCGGCTGGCGCTGATCCAGCGGGAGCACAAGCTCGCCGCGCTGCTGGTCGAGCAGAGCTTCCACGCCGCCGCCCGGCTGGCCACGCGCGCCTGGGTGATGCGCCACGGCCACCTGGTCGCCGAGCTCGGCCCCGCATCGCTGAAGAGCCGCGAAGGGCGGCAGCAGGCCATCGACGCCTACCTCGGCGCGCGCAAGGAAGAAGCGGCGAGCGCCTGAGCGCCGCACCACAGGAGACGGCATGACCCCCAACAAGCTGCAAGGCCGCGTGATCGCCACCGGCCTGCGTTTTCCGGAAGGCCCGATCGCGCTGCCCGACGGCAGCGTGCTCGTCGTCGAGATCGCCGGCGGTGCGTTGACGCGCGTGTCGCCCGCGGGCCAGGTCTCGGTCGTCGCCGAACTCGGCGGCGGCCCCAACGGCGCCGCGATGGGGCCGGACGGCCACTGCTACGTCTGCAACAACGGCGGCTTCAGCTGGCGCACCGACGACGGCTTCACGCGGCCGACCGGCGCGGCCCCGTCTTACCAAGGCGGGGCTATCCAGCGCGTGAACATCGAGACCGGCCGCTTCGAGACGCTGTACACGCACTGCGACGGCGTGCCGCTGCACGGGCCGAACGACATCGTCTTCGACGGCGAGGGCGGCTTCTGGTTCACCGACTTCGGCAAGGCTTTCGAGGACCGGCTGATGCGCGGCGCGGTCTACTACGCGCGCAGCGACGGCAGCTTCATCCGCCGCGCCGCGCACCCGGTGCTGACGCCCAACGGCATCGGCCTCTCGCCCGACGGCCGCACGCTGTACGTGACCGAGACCGAGACCAGCCGCTTGTGGCGTTATCCGATCCACGGGCCGGGCGAGCTCGGCCACGAGCCCTGGCCTTCGCCCAACGGCGGCAGGCTGGTGCACGGCCTGCCGGGCTACCAGCGCTTCGATTCGCTGGCGGTGGAAGAGGGCGGCAACATCTGCGTCGCGACCTTGGTGCGCGGCGGCATCAGCGTGTTCTCGCCGGCGGGCGAATGGCTGGAGTTCCACGAGGCGCCCGAGGGCTATTGCACCAACATCTGCTTCGGCGGCGCCGACCGGCGCACGGCCTTCATCACGCTGTCGGGCTACGGCCAGCTGTGGGCGGCGCCGTGGGCGCGCCCGGGTCTCCAACTCACTGCGTAAGGCCAATGATGAAAAGAACCTTGCTGAAGTTCGCCGCCGCCTGCCTGGCCGCCGCGGCGATGCCGGTGGGCGCCCAGAGCGCATGGCCGGCCAAGCCCGTCGTGCTGATCGTGCCCTACGCCGCGGGGCAGGGCGCCGATATCTTGATGCGCCTGGTCGCCGACGAGCTGGCCAAGACCCTGGGCGCCACCTTCGTCGTCGACAACAAGCCCGGCGCCGGCGGCAACATCGGCACCGCGGCGGCCGCCAAGGCGGCGCCCGACGGCTACACCTTCATGATCGGGACCAACGCCACACATGCGGCGAACGAGTTCCTCTATCCCAAGCTGGGCTTCGATTCGGCCAGGGATTTCGACGCGGTGGCGATGATCGGCCTGCTGCCGATGGTGATCTCCACCACGGCGCCCGAACTGCCGACCAACGGCGTGCCGCAGCTCATCGCCGCGGCGCGCGCCAAGCCCGACGCGCTGAGCGTGGGCCTGCCCAGCACGACGGCGCAGGTCGTGTTCGCGCAGTTCGTGAAGACGGCGCAAGCGCCGCTGTTCGGCGTCAAGTACAAGTCGTCGGCGCAATCGATGACCGACGTGCTGGGCGGCCACATCCCGCTGGTCATCGACACCGTCACCGCCACGCGGCCGCGGCTGGCCGAGGGCAAGCTGCGCGCGCTGGGCATCACGTCGGCGAAGGCGAGCGAGATGCTGCCGGGCGTCAAGTCGGTGGCCGAGCAAGGTGTCGCCGGCTTCGACGTCGTCGCCTGAGACGCCTTGTTCGCGCCCAAGGGCACGCCGCCGGAGATCGTCGCCAAGGTCGCCGAGCATCTGCGGCGGGCGCTCGAGCAGCCGGCGACGCGGCGCAAGCTGCTGGACATCGGCGTCGAGCCGCTGTTCATGGACCCGGCGCAGCTGACCCGCTTCGTGCACGACGAGCGCGCCAAGTGGGGCGCGGCCATCAAGGCGGCCGACATCCGCCTGGAGTAGGGCTAGCGGGTCCGCGAGCATTGACATCTCTCCCAAAAGAATGCATTCTGCATTCAATATCAACAAAGTCCATCTGTGAACCGGAGTCCTGACATGAGCACCATCACCGCACAAGGCGACGTCGGCAACGCGCCCGCCGAAGGCAAGATCACCGACGACGCGGTTGCCGCCGCCCGCGCCATGGTCGGCCTGCACCTTCGTCCCGAAGGCCCCTACCTGCAGGACGCGACCGCCGACACGCTGCGCAACTGGTGCAACGGCATCGGCGACCTGAACCCGCTGTACCGCGACCCCGGCTACGGCATCGCCACGCGCTACGGCACCCAGCTCGGCCACCCGATGTTTCCGATGGCCTTCGGCTGGCTGGGCCGCACGCGCTGGGGCCTGCCCGGCGTGCACGGCTTCTACGCCGGCAACGACTGGGAGCTGTTCCGCCACGTGCGCCCGGGCGACCGCATCACCGCGATCGAGCGCGTCGTTGGCGTCGAGGAGAAGGAGAGCAAGTTCTCCGGCCGCCTGGTGCTGCAGTACGTCGAGGCCTGCTACTACAACCAGCGCAGCGAGCTGGTCGGGCGCGCTTTAGGCACCTGCACGCGCCACGAGCGCAAGGCGGCGCGCGACACCGGCAAGTACAAGGAGATCACGCAGCACGAGTACAGCAACGAGGAGCGCGACCGCATCGACGAGATGGTGCTGGACGAGCCCCGCAACGTCCGCGGCCAGGTGGTGCGCTACTGGGAGGACGTGACCGAGGGCGAGCAACTGCCGACCATCGCGCGCGGCCCCTTGTCGCTGATGGACACGATGGGCTTCCTGGTCGGCTGCGGCCGCGGCCACACGCACGGCGTCGTGCTGCAGGCGGCGGTCAAGCACCCGGGGCACTTCTTCCGCAACCCCGAGGCCGGCGGCGGCGTGGAATACACCGGCATCGGCCACCACCGCGAGTCGGTGGCCAAGGAGGTGGGCGTGCCCGGCACCTACGACTACGGCCCGCAGCGCTCGGCCTGGATGTGCTCGCTCGTCAGCAACTGGATGGGCGACGCCGGCTTCCTGAAGCGCGTGCGCACCGAGATGCGGCGCTTCAACATCGTCGGCGACACCACGTTCTGCAAGGGCCGCGTCGTGCGCAAGTACGTCAAGGACAAGACCGGCCTGGTGGACATCGAGATCGCGGCCGAGAACCAGCGCGGCGAGGTCACGACGCCGGGCCTGGCGACCGTGGCGCTGCCCTCGCGCGACGTCAAGCTGCCGGCCTTCATCGACGGCGCCGGCGTCGACCTCGAGCTGCCGGTCGTGCGCTGAAAGGCAGGCCGCGCATGGCACGCAGCGACGACGCCCCCGCCGACCTGCCGCTGGCCGGCTGCCGGGTGGCCGAGCGCTCGCGCACGGTTGCCGCGGCCTACGCCGGGCGGCTGCTGGCGGCGATGGGCGCGACGGTCGTGATGCTGGAGCCGGCGGCCGGCTCGCCGCTGCGCGAGGCGCCGCCGCGGCTGGACCAGGGCACGGGGCCGAGCGCGCTGTTCGCCTACCTGGCCGCGGGCAAGCGCAGCCGGGTCTGCGAGTTGCCGTCGGCCGGCGGCGCCGAGGTGCTGGACCGCGAGCTGGCCGCGGCCGACATCCTGATCGACGACACGCCGCTCGCGCAGCGCGAAGCGCAGGGCCTGGCTCCGGAGCGCATCGCCGAGCGCTTTCCGGCGCTGGTGTACGTCAGCGTGCTGCCCTTCGGCGCCAGCGGCCCCAAGTCCGGCTGGGACGGCGAGGAGCTGAACCTGATCCACGCCAGCGGCGAAGGCTTTCTGCTGCCCAACGGCTTGTCGCAGGAGCTGTTCCCCGAGCGGCCGCCGCTCAAGATCTACGGCCACTTCGCCGGCTACCAGGGCGGCGCGATGGCCGCGTTCGCGGCGCTTGCCGCGTGGTGGGCGGTGCCGGCCGCCGGCGGCCAGCACGTCGACACCTCGGTGCAGGACGCGGCGCTCGCGGTCGGTGCCTTCGCGCTGCAGCGCCTGGGCGACGGCTCGCTCGAGCACCGCGCGACGCGCAGCTTCCGCTACGGCGGCGTGTTCGAGACGAAGGACGGCTACATCGAGCTGCTGACGCTGGAAGACCGGCAGTGGGAGTCGCTGGTGCAGCTGCTGGGCGAACCGGCCTGGGCGCTGGACGACGCGCTGCGCGACCCGCTGGAGCGCAGCCGCCGCGGCGCGGAGATCAACCGCCACGTGCGCGACTGGATGAAGCGGCACGAGGCGGCCGAGGTCGTGCGCCGGGCGCAGGACCTGGGCGTGCCGGCGGCCAAGTACCGCACGCCGGCCGAAGTGGCGCAAGGCGAGCACGAGCGCGCGCGCGGGCTGTTCGCGCCGGTCGCGCTGCCCGACGGCCGCGGCGCCGAGGTGCTGCTGGCGCCGTTCCAGTTCCGCGCCACGCCGCTGCACCTGGCCAGCGGCGTGCCGGCGCTCGGAGAGCTCGAGCAGGAACCCGTGCAGGAGGCGGCATCGTGAGCCGTTCGCAAGCGCCGCTGGCCGGCGTCCGCATCGCCGACTTCACGATCCACGCGGCCGGCCCCTTCGGCACGCATTTGCTGTCGCAGCTGGGCGTCGAGTGCATCAAGATAGAAAGCAAGGCGCGGCCGGACGCGTTCCGCAAGCCGCACGCGGTCTACGGCCGCATGGCGGCGGCCACCTTCGACCAGGTGTCGGCCAACAAGCTGTCGGTGCGGCTGAACCTGAAGTCGCCCGAGGCCGTCGCGCTGGCCAAGCGGCTGGTCGCGGTGTCGGACGTCGCGGCGGAGAGCTTCCGCCCCGGCGTGATGAAGCGCCTGGGCCTGGATTTCGAGGCGCTGTGCGAGGTCAAGCCCGACATCGTGATGCTGTCGCTGTCCTCGTCCGGCCAGAGCGGGCCTGACTCCCACTTCGCAGGTTATGCGCCGCTCTTCGGCGCCTGGGGCGGGCTGGGCTGGATGAGCGGCTATCCCGACGGGCCGCCGGTGGAGATGCGCCATGTGATGGACCACGCGGCGGGCCTGCACGCGGCGCTGGCGCTGGTGGCCGCCTTGCACCAGCGCCGGCGCACCGGCCGCGCGCAGCACGTGGACCTGGCGGCGCGCGAGGTGGCCTCGGCGATGATCGGCGACGCGCTCGTGCTGTCCAGCCGCGGCGAGACGCCGCCGCGGCCGGGCAACGGCGACCCGGCGATGGCGCCGCACGGCGTCTATGCGACCGACCGGCCCGACCGCTGGCTGACGATCGCGGTGCGCGACGATGCGCAGTGGCGCGCGCTGGCCGCGGCGCTGGGCCATGCGGACGCGGCCACCGAGCCACGCTTCGCCACCGCGGCGCAGCGCCTGCGCCACCGCGGCGAGCTCGATGCGCTGCTGACGCAGTGGCTGGCCGGGCGCGACGCCGACGCCACCGCGGCGCTGCTGCAGCAGGCGGGCGTCTGCGCCCACGTCTCGTGGAACCTGCAGGACGTGGCCGACGACGCCCACCTGCGCGCGCGCGGCGCCGTCACCGCGGTCAGCGGCCCCGGCATCCCGCAGCGGCTGGCCATCGGCGCGCCAGCGCGCTTCTCCAAGGCCGGCGGCTGCGGCATCAGCCGCCTGACGCCCGCGCTCGGCGAGGACGAGGACTACGTCTTCGGCGAACTGCTGGGCCTTTCCAGCGCCCAGCGCGCCGACCTCGAGGCGCGCGAAGTCATCCTCTGAACCCACAGCAGCCAAAGGACCAGCCCATGAGCAGCAACGCGATCTACCTCGTGCTCGACATGATGAACGACCTCGTGCACGCCGACGGCATCAACGGCAAGGCCGGCTATGCCGCCCAGGTGCAGGGCCGGCAGATCGTGCCGAACACGCGCCGCGCGATCGACAAGGCGCGCGCGGCCGGCGTGCCGGTGGGCTTCGTGCGCGTGGGCTTCTCGGCCGACTACCGCGAGTGCCCGCCGAACTCGCCGGTCTTCTCCGGCGCGCGCAAGAACGGCATCTTCAAGCTCGGCACCTGGGGCACCGAGACGCACCCCGACCTCGGCCAGCGGCCCGAGGACTTCGACATCGTCAAGCACCGCGTGAGCCCCTTCTACAGCACCAGCCTGGAAGCGATCCTGCGCGCGCAGGGCGTGGCCCGCATCTACTGCTCGGGCGTGTCGACCAACGCCGTCGTCCAGGCCATGGTGCGCGACGGCCACGACCGCGACTACGAGGTCATCGTCATCGAGGACGGCTGCGCCGCGATCTCGGCCGAGGAGCACGAGGCCGCGATCAAGAACCTGCAGCGCTTCTGCCGCTACGCGACGTCGCACGACGTCGCGTTCGGGTAAGAAGCATGGCCGCGCTCGCGCGCAGCCTGCTCTTCGTGCCGGGCGACCGCCCGGAGCGCTTCGACAAGGCGGCGGCCAGCGGGGCGCACGAGATCGTCGTCGACCTCGAGGACGCGGTCGCGCCCGCGTCCAAGGCGCAGGCGCGCGCGGTCGCCGCGGCCTGGCTGGCGGGCGGCCGCCGGGCGACGGTGCGCATCAACGGCCGCCACACGCCGTGGTTCGACGACGACCTGGCGATGCTGCGCGCCGCCCCGGCGGCCGCGGTGATGCTGCCCAAGGCCGACGCCGAGGCGGCCGCCGCGGTGGCCGCGGCGTTGCCGGGCCGGCGCATCGTCGCGTTGCTGGAGACGGCCGGCGGCGTCCTCGGGCTGCGCGCGCTGGCCGCCGCGCCGGGCGTCGCGCGCATCGCGTTCGGCAGCATCGACTTCGAGGTCGAGACCGGCATCGCCGACGACGGCGACGGCATGACCGCGGTGCGCACGCAGATCGTGCTGGAGTCCTGCGCCGCCGGGCTGGAGCCGCCGATTGACGGCGTCAGCGTGGTCTTCGACGACGAGGCGGCGATGCGCGGCCACGCGCTGCGCGCGCGCCGGCTGGGCTTCGGCGGCAAGCTGTGCATCCACCCGCGCCAGGTGGCGGCGGTCAACGCCGCCTGGCGGCCGACGCCCGAAGAAGTGCAGTGGGCGGCGCGCGTGCTGGCGGCCTTCCAGGCGGGCGGCGGCGGCGCCGTCGCGGTGGACGGAAAGATGGTGGACAAGCCGGTGGTCGAGCGCGCGCGCCGCATCGCCGCCGAGGTCGAAGCCGGATCGGCGCCGTAGCGCAGGGTTGTCCCGGGCTGCAAAAATAAAAAGCATGATGCATTCTTTGGGACTGACGCTGAGCCATCGTCATCGCATCGAAAAGGAATCCACCATGTGCCCCGCCGTTGCCCGACCCTGGATGGCCCGACTCTGGACGCTGCTGCTGCTGGCCGCCGGCACCGCGGCGCAGGCGGCCTATCCCGACAAGCCGATCCGCCTCGTCGTCGGCTTTCCGCCGGGCGGCGGCGCCGACTACGTGGCGCGCCAGGTCGCCGCCGGGTTGACGCAGGCGCTGGGGCAAAGCGTCGTCGTCGACAACAAGCCCGGCGCCAACGGCACCACCGCGGCCGCCGAGGTCGCGCGCGCCGCGCCCGACGGCTACACGCTGCTGCTGGGCGTGACCGCGACGCAGTCGATCGCGCCGGTGCTCTATCCCAAGCTGCCCTACGACGCGCTGCGCGACTTCACGCCCGTCACCGAGATCGGCTTCACGCCGATGGTGCTGGTCGTCAACCCGCAGCTGCCGGTGAAGTCGGTGGCCGAGTTCATCCGCTTCGCGAGCGACGACGCCAACCGCGCGACCTATGCGTCGGCGGGCATCGGCAACATCACGCACCTGGCGGCCGAGCTGTTCGTGCAGTCGACCGGCGCGGGCAAGATCCTGCACGTGCCCTACAAGGGCAGCAGCCCGGCGATCACCGACTTGCTGGGCGGCCGCATCTCGGCCTACTTCGACACGCTGCCCTCGTCGCTGCCGTTCATCCAGGACGGCAAGCTGCGCGCGCTGGGCGTGACCAGCGCCGCGCGCGCCGCGGCGCTGCCCGAGGTGCCGACCATCGCCGAGACCGGCGTCAAGAACTACGAGGCGATCGCGTGGTTCGGCGTGCTGGGCCCCGCGAACCTGAGCCCCGAGATCGCGCAGCGGCTCTACGAGGCGCTGCACAAGTCGCTGGGCAGCGGCGAGATGAAGCAGCAGCTCGGCAGCCGCGGCGTCGACACCGTGCTGGAGCCGCCGGCGCGCTTCCGCAGCATGCTCGAGGCCGATCTCGCGCGCTGGCGGCGCGTGGCCGAGAACGGCCGGATCAAGCTCGACTGAAGCCGGCGCCGATCCACCGCTCCCAGAGCTTGGCGATCGCCGCGTAGTCCAGCCGGCTCAGGCCTTCGCGCTGGGCAATCTCGTAGACCGTGTGCGAGGCCTGCATCGTGAACAGGGGCACGCCCAGTTCGCGCGCGAGCTCGAGGACCAGCGCCGAATCCTTGCGCGCGTTGGCGACCGACATGCCGCCGTCGAAATCCTGGTTCAGGATGCGCTCGCCGAAGCGGTGCGTCAGCGGCCGCGTGAGGCCGGAGTCGCGCGCCATCAGTTCGTAGAACACGGCCATCGGCACGCCGGCCTTCGCGGCCAGCGCCGCGGCCTCGACGATCATCACCATGCAGGTGTGCGCGACCGCGTTGTTGACCAGCTTGGCGCGCATGCCGCTGCCGGCGGGGCCGAGGTGGAAGATCGTCTCGGCCGCGGCCTCCAGCACCGGCAGCGCGCGCGCGTAGTCGGCCTCGGCGGCGCCGACGAGGAAGGTCGTCCGGCCTTCGGCGAGCTTGTTGGCGCAGCGGCGGGCGAGGTCGGCGGCCGAGGCGGCGATCTGCACGCCGGCCCGGCGCGCCTCGCCGACGCGCTCGGGCGCGAGGTCGTGGCCGACGACGTCGAAGCGCCGCAGCAGCGGCGTCGCCAGCGCCATGCCCGCATGGCCCAGGCCGATGAGGCCGATGCAAGCGTTCTCGTCTTTCATCGCCTCGATGTTCCCAGCGTTGCCGTGCCTTGCGCACCACACGCCGAAAAGAATGTTCGACGGATGGAACGCCCGGGGCAGTGTTATCCCGGAGCACGAGGGACGATGGCGATGCGGCGGCGCGCCGGCGTACCGAGAATGGGCTATGACTTACCTGTCCATCGACCGCAGCGCGCCGCCGCCGGCCGCCGCTTCCGATCGCAGCGGCACGCAGAGCCTGGCGCGCGGCGTGCGCTTGATGCGCGTCATCGCCACGCGGCCGCAGTTCGGGTGGCGCCTGTCGGACCTGGCCGCGGTCTGCGGCCTCGACAAGGGCACCGTCCACCGCATGCTGGCCTGCCTGGTCGACGAGCGCCTGGTCGAGCAGCGCGCCAGCGACCGCCACTACCTGCCCGGGCCGCTGATGTTCGAGCTGGGCTTGGCGCTGCCCGACTCGACGCAGTTCCAGCGCGTGGCCGAAAGCCATCTGCAGCCGTTCGCGCGCCGCCTGGGCGGGGTGGTGCTGCTGCAGCTGCGCAGCGGCAACGAATACGTCTGCAGCCTGCGCCTCGGCGCGCTGTCGCTCACCGCGCTGATGGTCTACCCCGGCACGCGGCGGCCGCTGTTCACGTCGGCTGGCGGCATCGCGATCCTGCAGACGCTGGATGCCGACGCGCAGCGCCGCATCCTGCTGGACAACGTCGCGCAGGAGATCGCCAAGCAGGGCGCCGGCCGCCTCGAAGCCTTGCAGCGCATGCGCGAGCGCTCGGCGCGCCACGGCTTCGGCGTCAACCTGGGCGACGTCGTGCCCGGCGTGCATGCGTTCGGCGTGCCGGTGACGAGCGAGCGCCAGGGCGCCTTCGCGGCGGTGTGCCTGATCGGCACGACCGATCTCTACGGCGCCGAGCGCGTCGATGAAATCCGCGGCGCGCTGGACGAGATCGCGGCCCTGCTGGCGGCCGAAGCCCGCAAGTTCAACATGTGAAAAGGCGCGCCGGCGGCGCCTTCACGCTGGCGGCGGGGTTCCCTAAGGTGGCGGCGCCTGCAGTGCGCAGGCGCAAAGCGCCGCCGATGAAACTTCAAACCGCCGTCAACCTGCACGAGCTGCGCCTGCTGGCGCGCAAGAAGCTGCCGCGCATCGCGTTCGACTTCATCGACGGCGGCGCCGACGACGAGCATTGCCTGCAGCGCAACCGCGAGGCCTTCCAGCGCCATGGCCTCGTGCCGCGCTACCTGCGCGACGTGACGCGGCGCGACCAGTCGGTGATGCTGCTCGGCCGGCGCTACAGCAGCCCGATCGGCATCTCGCCCACGGGCCTGGCGGGCCTCTTCCATCCCGACGCCGACCGCCTGCTGGCGGCCGCCGCGCGCGAGGCCGACGTGCCCTTCCTGCTGTCCAGCGCGGCCAACGGCTCGGTCGAAGAGGTGGTGCCCATCGCGCCGGAGCACGTGTGGTTCCAGATGTACTGCACGACGCGCGAGGACATCAACGCCGACCTCGTGCAGCGCGCGCTGCGCACCGACACGCGCGTGCTGGTGGTCTCGGTCGACGTGCCGGTCAACTCCAACCGCGAGCGCAACCGCCGCAACGGCTTCTCGCGGCCGTTCCGCATGACGGCCGGCGTCGCGCTGGAGGCGCTGGGCCATCCGCTGTGGGTGCTGCGCTACCTGCGCAGCGGCGGCATCCCGATGATGAAGAACTGGGCGCCGTACGCCCCGGCCGGCGCCGGGCCTGACGAGGTGGCCGACCTCTACGGCACGCTGACGCCGGCGCCGATGGTGAGCTGGGAGCACCTGCGCCGCATCCGCGACGCCTGGCCGCGCAAGCTGGTGGTCAAGGGGCTGCTGCATCCCGACGATGCGCGCCAGGCCGCCGCGCTGGGCGCCGACGCGCTGGTGGTGTCCAACCACGGCGGCCGCCAGCTCGATGCCGCGCCGGCGCCGCTGGACCTGCTGCCGGCGCTGCGCGCCGCGGTCGGCGACGAGCTGCCGCTGATCCTGGACAGCGGCGTGCGCCGCGGCTCCGACGTCGTGATCGCGCGCTGCCTGGGCGCGAACTCGGCGATCTTCGGCCGCCCCACCTTGTACGGCGTGGCCGTCGGCGGCCAGGCCGGCGCGGCGCGCGCGCTGGAGATCGTGCGCAAGGAGATCGACATGGTCATGGCGCAGATCGGCTGCGCGTGCTTCGACGACCTCGATCCCGGCTATCTGTGGCCGCCGCCGGCGGCGCTGCCATCCCCGGCCGCCGGCGCACCCGCGCGCCGCGCGGCGCCTGCCCCTCGCCCTTCCACGACGACAACGGAGACGACATGAACCCCCTGCACCCGATCGCGCGCCGCGCTGCAGCGGCCGCCCTGGGCCTCGCCGCCTGGCTGGCGCTGCCGGCCGCCCAGGCCGCCGAGCACTGGCGCGCCTACACCTACAACGCGGTGGCCACGGTCACCGCGGTCAAGGGCCTGAACGCGCTGTTCGAGGCGATCCAGAAGGAGACCAACGGCGAGCTGACGCTGCGCCTGAACCTCGGCGGCACGCTGCCCATCACGGCCACCAACATCACGCAGGCCGTGTCCGACAACGTGGTGCAGCTCGGCGACGACGCCTTCTTCGTCGGCAGCGTGCCGCTGGGCGGCGCGGTGCGCCTGCCGATGCTGCTGCCGCAGCGCGCGCAGTTCGAGAAGGCCTGGGACCTCGCGGCGCCGGCGCTGCGCGCCGAGTACGACAAGAAGAACGTCGTGCTGCTGGGCCGCTACATCTTCCCGGAGAACGTGCTGTGGTCCAAGAAGAAGCTCACGTCGCTGGCCGACCTGGCGGGCCAGAAGATCCGCGTGGTCTCGCCCGAGCAGGCCGAGTTCATCAAGCTGCTGGGCGGCATCCCGGTGACGCTGGGCACCTCCGAGGTGGCGGCGGCGCTGGACCGCGGCGTGATCGACGGCGTGACCACCGCCAGCTCGGGCTACGGCTACGTCTGGCGCGACCTGCTGAAGTACAGCTGGCGGCTCAACGTGAGCTTCATCGACTCGCTGCTGCTGGCCAACAAGACCGCATGGGAGAAGCTGCCGCCCGCGGTGCGCAGCAAGGTGCAGGCGCTGGTGGACGAGCACACCGCGAAGATCGGCGCCGCGATGGCGGCCGAGGACCAGACGCTGACCAAGAAACTGGCCGAAGGCGGCATGGTCGTCACCGAGCCGAGCGCGGCCGACCTCGCCGAGGCGGAGAAGCGCATCGCGCCGTACTGGAAGGATTGGGGCGAGCAGCGGCCGGCCGCGAAGGACGTGCTGCTCAAGGTCCGTGCCGCGACGGGGCGCTGAGGTGCAGGCGGCTTCCATCGCGCCCGGCGCCGCGGCGCCAGACGCCGAAGTCGACGTCGATTTCGACCACGAGAACGCCGACGCGTTCAGCCCGCCCGAGGACGCATCGGCCCGCTGGGGCCGCTGGGCCTGCCAGGCGGCCACGGTGGGCCTCGTCGCGATGATGGGCGTGGAGATGGTCGTGCGCAGCCTCTTCGGCTGGTCCATCCAGTGGAGCAATGAAGTCGGCGGTTATGCACTCGTCGGCATCACCTTCCTGTCGATGGCCTCGGGCCAGTGCCTGCACGCCTACCATCGGGTGCACTTCGTCGAGCACCGCCTGGGCGCGCGCGGCCGGGCGCGGCTGCGGCTGGCGTTCGACCTCGCATCGCTGGCGGTGGCGCTGGTGCTGCTGATCGAGTTCGTGCGCTTCGAATGGATCACCTTCCGCTCCGGCGACGTGGCGGCCACGGCGCTGATGACGCCGCTGTGGCTGCCGCGGCTGGCGATGCCCGTCGGCGCCGCGCTGCTCGCCTGGGCGCTGATGCGCACGGTGGCAGCCGGCTGGCGGCGCCTGCGCGCCGTGCAGGACTGAGGGCGCGGCATGCAGAACCTGCAGATCATCATCGTCTTCGGGCTCTTCATCGGGCTGCTGGCCACCGGCATGCCGGTGCCGTTCGCGATCCTGCTGCCGGGCCTGGTCTACCTGTTCCTTGAAGGCGGCATCGGCGCGCTGCACGGGCTGGGGCTGACGAGCTGGGGCAGCATGGACAGCTACACGCTGACCTCGATCCCGCTGTTCGTGCTGATGGCCGACGTGCTGGAGGCCAGCGGCCTGGGCCTGCGCGTGTACGGCGGGCTGGCCAAGCTGGTGCGGCGCGTGCCCGGCGGCCTGCTGCAGACCAACATTGCCGGCTGCGCGGTGTTCTCCGCGGTGTGCGGCTCCAGCATCGCCACCGCGGCGTCGATCGGCAAGGTGGCGCTGCCGCAGCTGCAGGCGCGCCGCTACGACGCGCGGCTGGCCACCGGCAGCCTGGCGGCCGGCGGCACGCTGGGCATCCTGATCCCGCCGTCGATCGCGATGATCGTCTACGCCACCTTCACCGACACCTCGGTGGCCAAGCTGTTCATGGCCGGCGTGGTGCCGGGCATCGTGCTCACGCTGCTGTTCATGGCCTACGTGGCGCTGGCCGCCGTGCTGCGCCCGGGTCTGGTGCCGCGCGAGACGGGCGAGCCGCTGTCGCCCGCGGCGGTGCTGAAGGCGCTGGTCGACGTCGTGCCCTTCATGCTGCTGATCCTCGGCATCCTGGGCGCGATCTACACCGGCATCGCCACGCCGACCGAGGCCGCGGCCGCCGGCTGCATCTTCGCGTTCGTGATCGCGCGCGTCTTCGGCACGCTGGACCGCCGCGTGCTGCTGGGCTCGCTGAAGCGCTCGACGCTGGCGGTGAGCAACATCCTGTTCATCACCTACGCCGCCTTCGTGTTCTCGTACGCGCTCAGCTACGGCGGCGTCGGCGAGCGCATCACCGAGTTCATCGTCGGGCTGCACCTGCCCAAGCTGGCGTTCTTCGTCGCGCTGCTGGTGCTGTTCACGGCGCTCGGCGCGCTGGTCGAGAGCCTGGGCATGATCGTCATCACGGTACCGCTGCTGTACCCGCTGCTGGCCGGTTATGGCATCGACCCGGTGTGGTTCGGGATCATCGTCGTGGTCTTCGTCGAGATGGGGCAGATCACGCCGCCGATCGGCATCAACCTCTTCGTGATCCAGAGCATCGCGCGCGGCTCGCTGGCCGACGTGGTGATGGGCACCGTGCCGTTCCACCTGCTGATGTTCCTGCTGCTGGGCCTGCTGGTCGCGTGGCCCGAGCTGGCGCTGTGGCTGCCGGGGCAGCTGTCCGGGCGCTGACGCCCTTCAGACCTTCACACCTTTCGAGGAGAGCCATCCGTGTTCGCACCGCCTGAACGCCTGCAGGCCGAGGTCTTCGCCCGCATCCCCGAGCGCCTGCACGTGCGCGGCCGCAGCAGCCGCTGGGCCCAGGTCCAGCTGCACGGCGCGCCGGCGCCGGTGTTCCTGGAAGGGCCGTCGTTCGACCTCGACGGCAATCTGTGGGTCGTCGACATCCCCTGGGGCCGCATCTTCCGCATCGACCGCCAAGGCGGCGTGGAGCTGGCCGCCGAATACGACGGCGAGCCCAACGGCCTGAAGTTCCACCCCGACGGCCGCGCCTTCATCGCCGACTACCGTCGCGGCATCATGGTGCTGGACCCCAAGACCGGCCGCGTCGAGCCTTACCTCGAACGTGCGCGGCTCGAGGGCTTCAAGGGCTGCAACGACCTCTTCTTCGCCGCCAACGGCGACCTCTACTTCACCGACCAGGGGCAGACTGGCCTGCACGATGCCAGCGGGCGCCTGTTCCGCCTGCACCCATCGGGCCGGCTCGACGTCGTGCTCGCCGGCGTGCCCAGCCCGAACGGGCTGGTGACCAACCTCGACGGGACCGCGGTGTACCTCGCGGTGACGCGCGACAACGCCATCTGGCGCGTGCCGCTGATGGACGACGGCACGGCGACCAAGGTCGGCGCCTACATCCGGCTGTCGGGCGGCGGCGGCCCCGACGGCATCGCGCTCGACGCCGCCGGCGGCCTGGCGGTGTGCCACGTGGGCTTCGGCGCGGTGTGGATCTTCAGCCCCAAAGGCGAGCCGCTGTACCGCATCGACGCGCCCGACGGCGGCCTCTACACCACCAATTGCGCGTACGGCGGCGACGACGGCCGCACGCTGCACATGATCGAGTCGCGCAGCGGCACCGTCTTCACCGCCCGCGTGCCGGTCGCGGGGCGCCCGATGTACTCGCACGCGCGCCGCGGCTGAACGCGAAGTTCAAGCCGTGAAACTCGGTGTACGAAGGCGGTAGCGATCCCATAGGCGCGCGCAGGCCCTTGCGACAGCATCGTGGCCGCGCGCCGCTGCCGGCGCGCTTGTCGAGCGAAAAGGAGCTTGCATGACGCTTTCCCGTCGCAGCGCAGCGTCGCTGCTGGCGCTGGGCGCCCTGGCGCCGGCGGCCGCGGTCCGCGCGGCGGACGACTACCCGGCTCGGGCGGTCAAGCTGGTCGTGGCCTACCCGCCGGGGCAGAGCACCGACATCATCTCGCGCTACCTCGCCGGCAAGCTGACCGAGGCGCTGGGCCAGACCTTCTACGTCGAGAACAAGGGCGGCGTCTTCGGCAACCTGGGCACGGCCTACGCGGCGCGCCAGCCCAACGACGGCTACACGCTGCTGATGGGCGCCGCCGGCACCCATGCGATGAACGAGTTCCTGTACGCCAACCTGGGCTTCGATCCCGACCGGGACTTCGAGCCCATCGTGGCCACCGTCGTGATCCCGATGATGATCTCGGTCCACCCGTCGCTGGACGTGAAGAACGTGGCCGAGCTGCTCGCGCTGGCGCGCAGCCGGCCGGGCAAGGTCGATGTCGCGGTGCCCAGCGTCACCGCGCGGCTGGTGCTGGAGACGCTGCGCCAGAGCAACGCGCCGCTGTTCGGCGTGCCGTACCGCGGGTCGGCCGACGCCGCCACGGCGGTGATCGGCAACCAGGTGCCGGTGCTGATCGACACCGTGGCCGCCACGCGGCCGCAGATCGGCAAGCTCAGGCCGCTGGCCGTGACCTCGGCGAAGACGATGGGCGCGCTGCCCACCGTCAAGTCGGTGGCCGAGCAGGGCATTCCCGGCTTCGAGGTCGTCGCCTGGAATGCGCTGATGGTGCCGGCCGGCACGCCCGCTGCGGTCAAGGACAGGCTGGCGGCGGCGATGCGCAAGATCCTCGCGCTGCCCGAGACCGCCAAGGCGATGCAGGACATGGGGTTCGACCCCGCGCCGGCGATGAGCGTGGCCGAGACCCAGGCCTGGATCCGCGCGTCGCGCCGGAAGTTCGGCGAGGCCATCCGCATGGCCGGTGTCAAGGCCGAGTAGCGCCGGCCATCCGACCAACCCGTCACCAGACAAAGGAACTGCCATGCCCGCCGCTGCCGGGAGCATCGCGCACCGCGTGCTGCATCCCAACTTCGTGATCGAGGTCGACGAGCGCATCGACCGCCTGCTCCAGTCCGCCGAGGCGCTGGACGGGCTGCGCCGCCTGTGGCGCGACTGGCCGGTGATGATCTTCCGCCGCCAGTCGCTGCTGGAAGAAGAGCAGGTCAGCTTCAGCAACCGCTTCGGGCACTGCGAGAGCGCGGCGCGCAAGGACATCCAGTCGCCGTATCACGAAGAAATCATCTACTTCAGCACGCTGAGGTATGCCGACGGCCAGTTCGTCGGCGGCTTCGCCGGCGGCGAGGACGTGGGCTGGCATTCGGACCAGACCTTCCGCGAGCGCCCGGCCACCGGCGCCATCCTCTACGGCGTGGAGGTGCCGCACGACGGCGGCGACATCTACTGGGCCGACCAGTACGGCGCCTGGGACCGGCTGCCCGACGACGTGAAGCGCCTCGTCGACGGCCGCACCGGCGTGTGCCGCTACGCCAAGCGCTACGAGCAGCTCAACCCGCTGGAGCTGGCCGGCAGCGAACAGATCCAGAAGATGCTGGCGCTGCCGGACGCGCGCCACCCGGTGGTGCTGACCCACCCGGTCACCGGCCGCAAGGCGCTGTACGCCGACCCGACCACGCTGGTGGCGATCGAAGGGCTGACGAAGGCGGAGAACGAGCGCGTGCTGCCCATCCTCTTCGCCGCCGGCGGCGGCGAGGGTCTGGTCTATCGCCACAAGTGCCGCAACGGCGACTTCATGATGTGGGACAACGGCTGCACGATGCACCGGCGCGACGAGATGAGCATGGCGCAGCCGCGGCTGATGAAGCGCACCACGTTCCGCCTGCCGGTGGATGGCTACTGCGTGCCGCACGCGTAGAGGCGGCCATGACCCGTTCGACCGTCTACCTGCGTGTCAACCGCGTCGCTGCGGCGTTATGCGCCCGCGCCCGCGCAACCTCGGTGTCCGACCTGCACGAGGCTGCGTTCGCCGCCGGCCTGAACGGCCTGCGCCGCAGCTTGATGTCGTACCGCATGCGGCCGCAGCAGAAGGGCGCGCGCATCGCCGGCCCGGCGGTGACGGCGCACGTCGCGCCGGGCGACAACCTGATGATGCACCGCGCGCTGGTGCTGGCGCAGCCGGGCGACGTGCTGGTCGTCGTCTCCGACGCGCCGACCTCCGGCGCCCAGTGGGGCGACATGGCGGCGCGCCACGCGCTGAAGAAGGGGCTGGCCGGCGTCGTCGTGCAGGGCTGCGTGCGCGACACCGACACCGTGGAGGCGCTGGGCAGCGCGGTGTGGGCCACGCACGTGTCGCCGATCCATCCCGACAAGTCGGGCCACGGCAGCGTGAACGCGCCGGTGGTCTGCGACGGCGTGCAGGTGGACCCCGGCGACCTCGTCGTCGCCGACGGCGACGGCGTGATCGTGATCCCGCGCCGGCATGCCGCCGCGGTGGTCGAGGCGGCCGAGGCGCGCATGCGGCGCGAGGACGGGATGGCGGAACAGGTGGCCGCCGGCGTCACGGTGTGGGAGCTGAGCGGCGCCGCGGCCAGCTACGCGAAGCTGCCGATCGACGAGATCGACGCGGCGTTCGACGATCCTCGCCCATGAACGAGAGCGCCGGTTCCTCGTTGAACCTGCCGGCGGGTGCGTGCGACTGCCACACGCACGTGTTCCTGGACCCGCGCGAAGTCCCGTTCGACGCGGCGCGCCACTACACGCCGCCGCCCGCATCGGTCGAAGCGCTGGCCGCGCTGCACGACCGGCTCGGCATCGAGCGCGTGGTGGTCGTGCAGCCCAGCGTCTACGGCCTGGACCACCGCGCGACGCTGCACGCGCTGCGCGCGCTAGGCCCGGCGCGTGCGCGCGGCGTCGCGGTGATCGACGCCGCGACGCCCGACGCGGCGCTTGACGCGCTGGCCGATGCCGGCGTGACGGGCGTGCGCGTGAACCTGATCTTCGGCGGCGACGATGCCGTCGCGCAGGCCCGCGCCGAGCTGCGGCGCGCCGCCGAGCGCGTCGCGCCGCGCGGCTGGCACCTGCAGGTGTTCGCCCGGTTGCCGCTGCTGGCGGCCTGCGCCGACACGCTGCAGGCGCTGCCGGTGCCGGTGGTGCTGGACCACCATGCCGGCGCGCACGCCGGCGGCGGCACGCGGCAGGACGGGCTGGCCGCGGTGCTCGGGCTGGTGGAGGGCGGGCGCGCCTACGTCAAGCTGTCGGCGCCGTACCGCGGATCGGACGACCCGGCCTACGCCGACCTGCAGCCGCTGACGCGGCTGTTCGTGCAGGCCAACCCGGACCGCCTGCTGTGGGGCAGCGACTGGCCGCATCCGCGGCCGGGCGCGGCGCCGCGCGCGACCGACGTCAGCGCGCCTTATGCGGTCGACGTGGCCGCCGTCCTCCGGTCGCTGCAGCAGTGGGTCGACGACCCCGCCGTGCTGCGCAAGCTTTTGGCCGACAACCCGCGCCGCCTCTACGGCTTCGACGACTGACCCCAAGGAGACACGCCATGCATCCCTTCATCACGCGCCTCGCCGGCCTCGCGCTGCTAACGGCATGTTTGAACGTCAGCGCACAGACGCTGACCGTCAAGCTCGGCTGGGCCACGTCCGACGGCGCCACGGATCCGGTGGCCGTGAGCGCGCGCGCCTTCAAGCAGGCCTTGGAGAAGCGCGCCAACGGCAGCGTCCAGGTGCAGCTCTATCCCAACCGCCAGCTCGGCGACGAGAAGCAGGTGGTCGAAGGCATGCGCTTCGGCGCCGTCGAGGCGTCGGTCGTCACCAACGCGGTCACCGCGCAGGTAGAGCCGGCCTTCGGCGTCATCGACCTGCCGTTCGTCTTCGAGAGCCAGGCCCATGCGTGGAAGGTGCTCGACGGCGCGGTCGGCGCCGACCTCGCCAAGCGCCTGGAAGCCAAGGGGCTGGTCGTGCTGGCGTACACCGAGGGCGGCTTTCGCAGCATGCTCAACAACAAGCGCCCGGTGCAGCAGCCGCAGGACATGGGCGGCATCAAGATGCGCGTGATGCAGAACCCGGTCTACATCGACTTCGTCAACTCGCTGGGCGGCGCCGCGGTGCCGATGGCCTGGGGCGAAGCGGTGACCGCGATCCAGCAGGGCACGATCGACGGCGTGGAGCTGCCGATCGCGCTGGTGGAGCCGCTGAAGATGAACGAGTTCGTCAAGTACGTCTCGCTGACCCAGCACACCTTCACGGTCTACGAGCTGATGGTCAGCAAGCGGCTGTACGACCGGCTCACGCCGCAGCAGCGCGCGATGTTCGACGCGGCAGCCAAGGAGGCGGCCGACGAGCAGCGCAAATTCATGGCCGCCGAGACGCCGCGCGCGCTGGCCAGCCTGGAGAAGCTGGGCATGAAGGTCAACCCGATCGGCGACGTCGGCGCCTTCCGCAAGCAGGTCAAGCCGGTGTACGACAAGGCGCGGGGCACGGGCCTCGGGCCGCTGCTCGACCAGATCCTCGCCACCAGCACCAAGTGAGCCGGTCGGTCAGCGGGCCGGTGGCGGCCGCGGTCGCCGGCCTGGCCGCCGGCGCCGCGATGCTGGTGCGCCTTCTCACGGTGGCGATGCTCGCGGTGCTGGGCTACCAGGTGTTCATGCGCTCGGCGCTCGCATCGCCGCCGTCGTGGAGCGAGGAGGTCACGCTGCTCGGCTTCACCTGGGCCGTGCTGCTGGCCGTGGCCTGCGGCGTGCGCGACGCGATCCACGTGCGCATGGACCTGCTGGTCGATGCCGCGCCGCCGTGGGCGCAGGCCGCGCTGGAGCGCGTGGTGCTCGCAGGCATCGTCTTCATTGGCGGCTTCCTGGCCTGGGCAGGCTTCGACTACGCGCTCGCCTCGATGGGCACCACGTCGGCGGCCGTCGCCTATCCGATGCCGCTGCTGTACGCCAGTGCGGTGGTCTGCGGGGCGCTGATCGCGCTGTTCGCGCTGGAGCGGCTGCTGACATCGCGCGCCGCGGAACGGCAAACGTGACCGCCGTCGCCGCGATCCTGTCGCTCGGCTTCGCCGCCCTGGTGCTGCTGGGCATGCCGTTCGCGTTCGCGCTGGCGCTGTGCGTGATCGCCTCGATCTTCGTCACCGGGCTCGACCCGATGCTGCTGCCGCAGACGCTGGTCGCCGGCACGCAGAGCTTCAGCCTGCTGGCGATCCCGTTCTTCATGCTGGCCGGCGAGGTGATGGCCGCGGGCAACCTGTCGCGTCGGCTCGTCAACGTGGCCGACGTGTTCGTGCGCCACCTGCCCGGCGGGCTGGGGCTGGTGACCATCCTCGCGGCGCTGGTGTTCGCCGCGGTCAGCGGCTCGGCGCCGGCCACCACGGCGGCCATCGGCACCGTGATGATCCCGGCGATGGCCGAGCGCGGCTACTCGCGCGCATACGCGACGGCGCTGGCCGTCAGCGCCGGCGTGCTGGCGCCGCTGATCCCGCCGTCGATCGCGTTCGTGATCTGGGGCGTGATCGCCGAGCAGTCGATCGCCAGGCTCTTCCTCTCCGGCGTCGTGCCGGGCCTGCTGATGGCCGCGGGCATGGCGCTGCTGGTGCTGTGGCATGCGCGGCGGGGCGACATCCCGCGTGGCCGGCGCGCCAGCCTGGCCGAGATCGTGCAGGCGCTGCGCGAAGGCGCGTGGATCCTGCTGGCGCCCGTCATCGTGCTGGGCGGCATCTACGGCGGCGTGTTCACGCCCACCGAATCGGCGGTGGTGGCCAGCCTCTACGTGATCGTGATCGCGCTGTTCGTCGAGCGCTCGATGCGCTGGCGCGAGCTGTCGGCCGCCATCACGCGCGCGATGTCGACCACCGCACTGGTGCTGGCGATCGTCGGCTTCTCGCAGGGCTTCGGCTTCCTGGTCGCGCAGGAGCAGCTCGCGCCGGCGCTCACGCGCTGGCTCGCGGCGCACGTCCACGACAAGTGGCTGATGCTCGCGGTGCTGAACCTGGGCTTCTTCCTGCTGGCCGCGGTGATGGACGAGGTGGCGATCATGGTGATCCTGGGGCCGATGCTGATCGCGATCGGCCGCCAGTACGCAGTCGACCCGATCCACTTCGGCAGCATGATCGTCACCAACGTCGCGATCGGCATGGCCGCGCCGCCGATCGGCTACTGCCTGTTCGTCGGCATGGCGATCGCGAAGCTGAAGCTGTGGGAGGTGGGGCGCGCGATCCTGCCCTTCGTGCTGATGATGCTGGTCGTGCTGTTCCTCGTGACCTACGTGCCGGCGTTCTCGCTGGCGCTGGCGCGATGAACGACGACGCCGCCGTCGCGGCCGGCCGGCTGGGCACGCGCAGCCTCGGCCGCATGGTCAAGCTGATGCGCACGGTCGCAGCGCGGCCGCAGTTCGGCTGGCGGCTCTCGGACCTGGCGGCCGCCAGCGGGCTGGACCGCGCCACCGTGCACCGCATGCTGGCCTGCATGGTCGAGGAGCGGCTGGTGGAGCGGCGCGCGTCGGACCGCCACTACCTCCCCGGGCCGCTGATGTACGAGCTGGGCTTGGCGCTGCCCCAGCAGGCGCAGTTCCAGCGGCGCGCCTCGACGCTGGCCGCCGCCTTCGCGCGCGGGCTCGGCGGCGTGGCGGTGCTGGTGCTGCGCAGCGGCAACGAGCTGGTCTGCAGCCTGCGGACCGGCTCGTTGCCGCTCACCGGCTCGGTGCTGTACCCGGGCACGCGCCGGCCGCTGTTCAGCGCGGCCTCCGGCGTGGCCATCCTGCAGACGCTGCCCGCGGCCGAAGCGCGTGGCGTGCTGCTGGACAACGTGGCGCAAGAGGTCGCGCGGTGCGGCCGCGTGCGGCTGCAGGGGCTGCAGCGCATGCGCGAGCGCTCCGACCGGCACGGCTTCGGCGTCAACCTGGGCGACGTGGTGCTGGGCATCCATGCCTTCGGCGCGCCGGTGCGCGGCCGCGACGGGCGCGCGTTCGCGGCCATCGGGCTGCTGGGCACGCCGGAGCTGCACGGCGAGTCACGGCTGGCCTCGATCCGCGACGAGCTGTTCGCGCTGGCCGATGCGCTGGCGAAGGAAGCCAAGCGCTTCGAGCTCTAGAAGCCGCGCGGCCGCACGGCCGCTCAGTCGACGCGCGCGCCCGAGCTCTTCACCGCTTCGGACCAGCGCGCGATGTCGGCCTTGATGAGGGCGGCGAACTCGTCCACCGGCAGCGGCAGCGCATCGGCGCCGAGCGACGCGAGCTGGTCGGCCACCTCCTTGCTGGACAGCGCCTCGCGCACGTCGGCGTTGATCTTCTGGATCACCGCCGCCGGCGTGCCGGTACGCGCGACGATGCCGAACCAGGGCGTGACGTCGAAGCCGGGATAGCCCGATTCGGCGATCGTCGGGATGTCGGGGAAGCTGGCGTTGCGTCGCCCGCTGGTCACCGCCAGCGCCTTGACCTGCCCGCCCCGCACGAGGCCGGCCACCGACGGCAGGCTGGTGAACACCACCTGGATCTGGCCCGCCAGCAAATCCTGCAGCGCCGGCGCCGCGCCCTTGTACGGCACGTGCTGCATGCGCGTGCCGGCCATCGTGTTGACCATCTCGCCGAGCAGGTGGTTGACCGAGCCGTTGCCGGCCGAGCCGAAGTGGATGGGCTGCGTGCGCGCGAGCTGCACCATGTCGGCGAAGCTCAACGCCGGTGCCTTCAGGTGCGTGATGGCGACGAAGGGCAGCGTCGCGACGCTGGCCACCGGCACCAGGTCGCGCTCGATGCTGAAGCGCAGGTTCTTGTACAGCGCGCCGTTGATCGAATGCGTGCCGGCATAGGTCATCAGCAGCGTGTGGCCGTCGGCCGGCTGGCCGATCACGTATTCCATGCCGATGTTGCCGCCGGCGCCGGCGCGGTTCTCGATCACCACCGGCTGCTTCCACTTCGCCGACAGCCGCTGGCCGATCGCGCGCGCCAGCGCGTCGGACGCGCCGCCCGGCGCCTGCGGCACGACCAGGTGGACCGGCTTGTCCGGGAAGCCCTGTGCCTGGGCCCCGCCGGCGGCGATGGCGAGGGCGGTGGCAGCGGCGGCGAGCGCCGCGCGGAGCAGACGATGCATCATGGTGAAGTCTCCTGGTGGTTCTTCTGGGGTTGGGGCGGCCGGTCTTCGGCGCCGGCGTGCCTGGCGATCAGCAGCGCGGCCTGGCGCAGCTGCAGCTGCGCCGGCTGCAGGAAGAAGCCGGTGTCCTGTTCGTCGGCGACGCGGCGCGCCAGGCGCTCGAGCGCGCGCGCCAGCGCGTAGCGCGCGCGTTCCAGCCGCAGGGCCGGGCCGGCGTCGGAGCGGGCCAGCCAGGCCTGGTGCTCGTCGATGGCCTGCGACAGCGCCTGGACGCTGGCCGCGTCGCGCACCGAGGTCAGCAGCACCGGCGGCACCCAGGCCTGCGGCGCGCGCCGCGACAGCGCCAGCACGCGGCGCAGGTCGGCCGCCATGCGCTGCGCCGCGGGCAGGTCGGCCTTGTGCACGACCACGATGTCGGCCAGCTCGGCGATGCCGGCCTTCATCGCCTGCACGTGGTCGCCGCCGTCGGGCGGGATCACCAGCACCAGCGTGTCGACGATGCGGCGCACGGCCTGCTCGACCTGGCCCACGCCCACCGTCTCCAGCACCAGCTCGTCGAAGCCGAAGGCCTCCATCGCCGCCAGCATCTCGGGCGCCAGGTCGGACAGGCCGTCGGTCGCGCTGCGCGAGGCGATCGAGCGCACGTACAGCTCGCCGGCCTCGTCGATCTCGTCGATGCGGATGCGGTCGCCGAGGATGGCGCCGCCCGAGCGCGGGCTGCTCGGGTCGATCGCCAGCACGCCGACGCGCCGCGCGCGCAGCCGCTGCAGCGCCAGGCGGCCGACGAGCGAGCTCTTGCCCGCACCCGGCGCGCCGGTGACGCCGATGCGCCGCGCCGGCGCGGCATCCGGCGCCGGCTCGGGCACTTCGGCCGCGCGGCCCGTGGACAACTGCGTCAGCGCCCGGCCCAGCGCCCAGCGGTCGAGCGGCGGATGCACGCTCACGCGCCACTCCGGCCCAGCAAGGCCTCGTGGTGCTCGTCCAGGCGCGGCGGCACGCCGTAGTGCGGCCGCTCGCCGTCGATGCGCATCGGCAGGCCCACGGCGCGCAGCGGCCCATCGCCCAGCGGCACCACCATGCCGCGCTCGGCCGTCAGCTCGCTGGCCAGCGCGTCGCCCAGACTCTGGATCTGCGACGCCACGATGCCCAGCGGCTCCAGGCGCCGCACCCATTCGGCCGCGCCGGCGTGCGACAGCACCTCGGTGACCGCGGCCACCACCTCGGCGCGGTGGCTGCGGCGCGCTGCCATCGTCGCGAAGCGCGCGTCGGCGGCCCAGTCGTCGCGGCCCACTTCGCGGCAGAAGCCGCGCCAGAAGTCGTCGTGGCTGATGAACAGCACCAGCCAGCCGTCGGCGGTGGGAAACACCTGCGCCGGCACGATGTAGGGGTGCGACGACGCCGGCAGCCGCGCCGGCTCCTCGCCCGCGTTGAGCGCGGCGCCGGCCAGGTAGTTCAGCTGCGAGAGCATCACGTCGTGCATCGAGACGTCGACCTGGCCGCCGCGGCCTTGCACGATCTTGGCCAGCAGGCCGATGGCCGCCACCAGGCCGGCCGAGTTGTCGACGGCGGAATAGCCGGCCTTGGTGGGCGGCGCTTGCGGGTCGCCGGTGATCGCCATCACGCCGGTCAGTGCCTGGATCACGTAGTCGTAGGCGGGCCGGTCCGCGAAGCGGCCGTCCAGCCCGTAGCCGGTGAGCGCGACGCACACCAGGCACGGGTTCACCTCGCGCAGCGCGTCGTGGGTCAGCCCGAGCTTCCTGATCGCGCTCGGCCGCAGGTTGGTGACGAGCGCGTGCGCGTCGCGGGCCAGGCGGCGCAGGTCGGCCTGGCCGGCGCCGGACGCGAGGTCGAGCACGACGCTCTTCTTGCTGCGGTTCAGGCTGGCGAAGTAGGCGTTGTGGCCGTCCACCTCGTGCGGGCTCACGCGGCGCCCGATGTCGCCTTCGGCCGGCTCGATCTTGATGACCTCGGCCCCCAGGTCGGCCAGCATCAGCCCGCAGTACGGGCCGGCCAGCATGTGGCCGACCTCGATGATGCGGATGCCGGTCAGCGGACCGCTCATGCCAGCTTCGCCGCCAGCGCCGCGACCACCGATTCCAGCGGCATGTCCGCGGTGTAGATGTCGACCACGCCCAGCTCGCGCAAGCCGGGCTGGTCCTCCGCGGGAATCGTGCCGCCGACGAAGACGCGCACGCCGCCTGCGCCGCGCGTGCGCAGCTCGGCCATCACGTCGTGCACCAGCTCCTTGTGGCTGCCCGAGAGGATGGACAGGCCCACCGCGTCCACGCCTTCGTCGACCGCGACGCGGGCGATCTGCTCGGGGCTGCGGCGCAGGCCCGTGTAGATCACCTCGGCGCCGGCGTCGCGCAGTGCCAGCGCCACCACCTTGGCGCCGATGTCGTGGCCGTCGAGGCCGGGCTTGCCGATCAGGATGCGCTTGCCGGCCAGCGGCGGGGAGGTCGTGTTCATAGAGCCACCGGTTCCTGGAATTCGCCCCACTCGCGCTTGAGGCAGGCCACCATTTCGCCCACGGTCGCGTAGGCATGGCAGCAGTCCACCAGCCGGGGCATCACGTTCTCGCGGTCGTCGGCGGCCGCGCGCGACAGCGCGGCCAGCGTGCGCTCCACCTCGGCGGCGTTGCGCGTGTCGAGCACGCGGCGGTACTTCTCCAGCACGCGCTGCGCCACGGTGGCATCGAGCTTGAACAGCTCGCCCAGCCGCGTGGGCGCGTCGTCGTCGCGGAAGTGGTTCAGGCCCACGACCACGGTGTCGCCGCTGTCGATGCGGCGCTTGCGCTCGAGCGCGCGCTCGGCCAGCCGCAGCTGGATCCAGCCGTCCTCGATCGCCTTGACCACGCCGCCGTAGGCGTCGATCTCGTCCATCACCTGCGCGATCCCGGCTTCCATGCGGTCGGTGTGCTGCTCGACGAAGTAGCTGCCGCCCAGCGGGTCCACGGTGCGCGCGATGCCGCTCTCGTAGGCCACGATCTGCTGCGTGCGCACCGCGATCTCGGCCGAGAACTCGGTGGGGATCTGGTAGGCCTCGTCGAAGGCGCAGGTGAAGATCGACTGCGCGCCGCCCAGCACCGCGGCCATCGTCTCCACCGACACGCGCACGATGTTGTTGTAGGGCTGCGGCGCCACCAGCGACGAGCCGCCGCACACCACGCCGAAGCGGAACTGCTGCGCCTTGGGGTCCTGCGCGCCGTAGCGCTCCTTCATCAGCCGCGCCCACAGCCGCCGGCCGGCGCGGAACTTGGCGACCTCGTCGAAGAAGTCCATGTGCACGTAGAAGAAGAACGACAGCCGCTTGGCGAACTTCTCCACGTCGCCGCCGCGGCGCTGCAGCTCGTCCACGTAGGCCAGCCCGTTGGCCAGCGTGTAGGCCATCTCCTCGACCGCGGTGGCGCCAGCGTCGCGCACATGCGCGCCGGCGATGCTGATCGGGTTGAAGCGCGGCGTCTGCTCGTTGGAGTACAGGATCGAGTCGGCGATCAGCCGCATCGACGGCTTGACCGGGAAGATCCAGGTGCCGCGCGCCACGTACTCCTTGAGGATGTCGTTCTGGATCGTGCCGGTGAGCCTGGCGCGCGGCACGCCCTGCTTGTCGGCCGCCGCGAGGTACATCGCGTAGACGATGGCCGCGGTGCCGTTGATCGTGAACGAGGTCGAGATCTGCGCCAGGTCGAGCCCGCGGAACAGGATCTCGGCCTCGCTCAGGTTGGACAGCGAGACGCCGACCTTGCCGATCTCCGGCCGCGCCATCGGGTGCACCGGGTCCAGCCCGCATTGCGTGGGCAGGTCCAGCGCCACCGACAGGCCGGTCTGCCCGCGGTCCAGCAGGAAGCGGTAGCGCTCGTTCGATTCCTCGGCGGTGCCGAAGCCCGAGTACTGGCGGATGGTCCACAGCCGGCCCTGGTAGCCGTCGGGGAAGATGCCGCGCGTGAACGGGTAGTCGCCGGGGCGGCCGATGCCTTCGGGCTGGACGGCCTCGGGCCCGGTGGCGGGCGGCACCTCGATGCCGGCGGCGCTGCGGGTGCCGAAGCGCGGCGGCGGCGTGCGGGCGGGGGTTTCGCTCATGACGTGCTCCGCGACAAGGCGCGCTCGGCGGCCAGCCAGTGGTCGTCGTGCAGCCAGGTCGTCTTCAGGTGCTGGATCTCGAGGCGGCGGCGCTCGTCGTGGCCGGCGCCGCGCCGCCACGCGGCGGCCGCGGCCTTGATGCCGCGCGCCACCTGCGGCGGACGTTCGCCCAGCGGGCGCAGGAAGGCCTCGACGTCGTCGGCCTCGTGCCCGGCGCGCGCCACCGCGTCGGCCAGGCCCCATTGCAGCGCGGTCGGCGCGTCGACGAGCTCGGCGCGCGCCAGCATGCGCAGCGCCCGCGCGCCGCCGACGATCTGGCACAGGTCCACGCCGCCGCCCCAGGCGGGCGTGATCGCCAGCCGCGCCTGGATGAAGCCGATGCGCGCTTGCGCAGTGAACACGCGCAGGTCGCAGGCCGCGGCCAGCTCGGCGCCGCCGCCCAGCGCGTCGCCGTTGAGCAGCGCGACCACCGGCACCGGGCATTGGCGAATGGCGTCCAGCGCGGCCTGCGCGCGCTCGAGCATCGCCTGCACGGCCGCGTCGTCGCGCACCGCGGCCAGCTCCTTCAGGTCGCCGCCGGCCGCGAAGCTGCGGCGCCCCGCGCCGGTGATCACCACGTAACGGGTTAACGGAGAGTCGCCGACCGCCTGCACCGCGGCGCGCAGGGCGTCCAGCGTGGGCAGCGACAGCGCGTTGTGCTTGTCGGGGCGGTTCAGCGTGAGCCACACCGCGCCCGGGGCGCGGGTCTCGCTCAGCACGAGCGGTGCATCGGGCGGGGGCGGTTCGGTCAAGGGTCGGGTCCCGGCAGGAAGGTGCGGGCACTGTAGGGACACCGTCTGAACTGTTGTTCGATATATCGAACAAACTGGGTCAACTGGCCCTGCATCGGCTCTGTTCACCAGTAATCTGCTGCCTTTCGTTCAGCATTCCGAACAAAGCGAGATCCTGAAATGCCGCCCCCCAACGTTGCCGTGACCGCCGTCAAGCGCGTGCTCGCGGTCTTCGAGACCTTCGGCACCCTCGGCCGGCCGATGTCGCTGACCGAGCTGGCCGAGCGCGTCGGCGCGCCCAAGAGCAGCATGCATGCGATCGTGGCGACGCTGGTGCAGCGCGGCTACCTGTATTCGCTGAGCCGGCCGCGCGCGCTGTACCCCACGCGCCGGCTCTACGACGCCGCCGCCGAGCTGCTGCGGCACGACCCGCTGATCGAGCGCACGACGCCGCTGCTGGAGCGGCTGCGCGACACCTCCACCGAGACCGTGATCCTCGGCAAGCGGCAGGGCGACGCGGTGATCTACCTGCAGGTGTTCGAAGGGCTCAATGCGATCCGCTACTCGGCGCAGCCCGGCGAGTTCAAGCCGCTGCATTCCAGCGCGATGGGCAAGGCGCTGCTGGCCAGCCTGCCGGCTGCCGAGCTGCAGGCGACGCTGGCGCGCATCGAGCGGCCCGCGGTGACCGCGGCCACGCTGGTCGGCGTCGACGAGCTGGCGGCCGACATCGCCGACAGCCGGCGCCGCGGCCACAGCCTGACGCGCGGCGAGAACGTGCCCGACGTCTGGGCGGTGGCAACCACCATCCGGCTCGGCGGCGAGACGCTGGGCGTCACGCTGGCCGGCCCGCGCCACCGCATCGAGCCCACCGTGGACGAGGCGGCGCGGCTGCTGATCGCCACCTGCCACTTGCTCGAGCGCTCGCTGAAGCCCGGCGCCGACATGGCACGCGGGCGCGCGCGCCGCGACGGCGGTCCTTCAGCCTGAGGCGACGCGCAGCCCGCGCACGCCGTGCGCTTCGATCAGCGCCGCGACGCGCTGCACGCGCGCCTGGCCGATGAAGCCGGCGATCCAGGCGGCCGCGGCGGGGCGGCCGCTGGGCACGGCGGCCGCCTGCAGGATGGTCGCGAAACTGCCGGCCAGCACGCGCGACCCGGGCAGGCGCGCCTGGTCGTCGACGAGCCGCGCGCGCAGGCCGGCCAGCGCCTCCAGGCCCTGGTCGGCGAAGAGCCGGAACGAGGCTTCGAGCCCTTCGGCGTGGACGATGGCCGCGGCCTTCAGCGTGCGCTGCAGCACCAGGTCGTAGGCCGTGGCGCGCGCCACCGCGATGCGCACGCCGGCGCGGTCGACGTCGTCCGGCGACTGCAGGGCCGAGCCGGCCGGCACCAGGTAGATCGACTCGATCTCGACGTAAGGCGGGCTGAACGCGATCTCGGCCGCGCGCGCCGGGTCGGCGGCGATGAAGCCGACGTCCCAGGCATCGCGGCCGGCGTCGGCCGCCAGCTCGCCGGGGCTGTCGTAGGCGACGAAGCGGACCGGCAGGCCCAGCGCCGCCGCCATCTCGCGGCCCAGGTCGGGGGCGATGCCTGCGGCGTCGCCGCCGCTGGCGGCGTGCCGCACGAGCAGGAAGTTGGCGCGGTTCAAGGCCACGCGCAGCGGCCCGGTGGGCGCGATCTCGGCGCGCAGGGCGGGCGGGACGGCGGTGTTCATCGCGGCCACGATAAGCGCGCGCCGCCGCGCGGCCGCGGCGCGCGGCGGCGGAAGTTCACGGATTGAAACGGGGCCGCGGGCCGGCCTTCCGCGCCTGCGGCCGCGCCGCTAAGGTGTCCGCCGGATCCACTCGATGCCGCCCGCGATGAACACCCCCGACAACCAGTCTGTCGACACCCGGCCCGTGGTGCTGCTGGGCGTGCTGAAGGACATCCACAACCTGGGCGTGCTGATCCTCAAGCACGCGCTGGACCGCGGCGGCTTCCACGTCGTCAACGCCGGCGCGATGCTGTCGCAGGCCGAGCTGGTGAACGCCGCGCTGGAGACGCATGCGCGCGCGGTGCTGGTCTCGTCGTCGTACGGCATGGCGGCGCTGGACGCCGAAGGGCTGCGCGGCCGCTGCCAGGAGGCCGGGCTGGGCGAGCTGCTGCTGTACATCGGCGGCAACCTCTCGGTCTCGCGCCAGAACCGGTGCTGGGAAGACATCGAGGCCGAGTTCAAGGCCCTGGGCTTCGACCGCATCTACCGCCAGGACGTGCTGCCCGCGCAGGTGGTGGCCGACCTGAAGCAAGACCTGGGCATCGCGGCCTGATGGCGCGCCTCGCGGTCCTGGTCGACTTCGGCTCCACCTACACCAAGGCGGTGGCCGTCGATCTGGCGCGGCCGGCCATCGTGGCGCGCGCGCAGCATCCGTCCACGGTCGACACCGACGTCACGGTCGGGCTGGAGCGGGTGCTCGACACCCTGCGCCGAGAAGCCGGCGGCGAGGTGGAGTTGTGCCTGGCCTCGTCGTCGGCGCGCGGCGGGCTGCGCATGGTGGCGGTGGGCCTGGTGCCCGAGCTGACCGCTGAAGCCGCGCGCCAGGCGGCGCTGGGCGCGGGCGCCAAGGTCGTGAAGGTGTATTCGCACGAACTGACGCGCGCCGACCTGGCCGAGATCGAAGGCCTGCGGCCCGACCTCTTGCTGCTGGCCGGCGGCACCGACGGCGGCAACCGCGAGGTGATCACGCGCAACGCGCGCGCGCTGGCCGGCTCGGCGCTGGCGGCGCCGGTGATCGTGGCCGGCAACCGCGTCGCGCGCGACGAGGTGCTGGCGCTGCTGGAGGCCGGCGGCAAGACCTGCCATCCCACCGCCAACGTGCTGCCCGAGCTGGACCGGCTGGACGTGGAGCCCGCGCGCGCGGTGATCCGCGAGGTCTTCGTGCGCCGCATCGTCGACGCCAAGGGGTTGGACCGCGCGCGCGGCCGCGTCGACGAGATCATCATGCCGACGCCCGCCGCGGTGATGCAGGCGGCGCAGCTGCTGTCGCAGGGCACGGCCGGCGAGCCGGGGCTGGGCGACGTGATGGTGGTGGACGTCGGCGGCGCCACGACCGACGTGCACTCGGTCGCCGCCGGAGCGCCGGGCGAAGGCCTGGTGCCGCGCGGCCTGCCCGAGCCGATGGCCAAGCGCACGGTGGAAGGCGACCTCGGCGTGCGCGTGAATGCGCATTCGGTGATCGAGCTGGCCGCCACGCGCGAGCTGCGGCCCGACCTGGCCGCGGCGCTGCGTGCGCCGGGCGCCCGCGAGCGCGGCGACTACCTGGCCGCGCACACCGAGGTGCTGGCCGCGAGCGAGGCCGAGCGGCGGCTGGATGTCGCGATGGCCTCGGCCTGCGTGGACATTGCCGTCGAGCGCCACGTCGGCCACGTGCAGGAGGCCTGGGGCATCCACGGCCCGGTGCGGCTGCTGCACGGCAAGGACCTGCGCGCGGTGAAGGCGCTGGTCGGCGTCGGCGGTGTGTTCGCGTACGGCGCCGCGCCCTGGGCGGTGCTGGAAGCGGCGCTGGGGCGCGCCGACCTGCCGCATTCATTGCGCCCGGCCGCGCCGCTGCTGCTGCAGGACGCCGGCTACGTGTTCTATGCCATGGGCCTGCTGGCCGCGCGCGAGCCCGACATCGCGCTGCGGCTGCTGAAGCAAGCCCTCACCAGGAGGATTTGATGTCGATGGACGTAAGCAACCGCCGCTTGAGCGACGAGGAACTCGGCCGCGAGCTGGACCGCCTGCGCGGGCTGTGGCCCACGTTCCGCGAGCTGGACCTCGACGAGATGGCGCAGTACCACCGCGACGTGGTGGGCACGCGCACCTTCGCCGACGCCTACCGCCGTGCGCGCGCGCAGGGCCAGGTGCTGCTGCAGCCGCGCTTCGGCGTCGCCACCGTCGAGGCGCAGGAGGAGGGCGTGCGCGTGCTGGAGAAGGACGGCGGCGCCGACTTGCAGACCATGTCGTCGGACACCTACTCCCGGCGCGAGGAGTTCGGGCGCGCGGCCGATGCGGTGAGGCTGTCGCACGAGAACCAGCGCTCGATGCTCAACGGCTTTCCGGCGGCGATCCACGGCATCGCCGGCACGCGCCGCGTGACCGAGGCGACCTCGGTGCCGATCTCCGGCCGCGGCGCCACCGGCGCGCCGCAGGCCTACTGCGCGATGATGCTGGCCGGCGGCGCCACCGAGTTCAACGGCTCGGCGCTGGCCTTCGTGATGAACGTCGAGGCGCGCATGAGCGTGCCGACCGCGATCCGCAACACGCAGTACCTGGACCGGCTGCTCGGCAAGCTCACCGAGATGGGCGCGCGGCCGGCCAAGGAGTCCAGCACCATCGTCTCCGGCACCATCGTGCCGCCGGCCATCGCGGTGGTCTGCGGCGTGGTCGAGGTGCTGCTGGCCGCCGAGCAGGGCGTCAAGTACCACTGCGTGGCCTATCCGGTGAATTCCAGCGTCATGCAGGACATCGCCGCCTGCCGCGTGATGCGCGAGTTTTGCGACCGCTACGCGCACGAGGCCGGCTACGGCGACATCGAGATCGCCTACGCCATCCACCAGTGGCTGGGCCCCTTCCCCGAGGACCGCTCGCGCGCGCTCGGGCGCATCGCCTTCGATTCGGTGACCGGGGTTTATGCCGGCGTCGACAAGATCATCGTCAAGTCCTCGGAGGAGGGCCTGGGCACGCCGACCAACCAGGGCAACGTGGAAGGCCTGCGCGCCACGCGCCAGGCCGTGGACCTGGCGCGCGGCCAGACGTTTCCGGAGACCGCCGAGCTGGAGGAGGAGTGCGCGCAGATCCGCAAGGAGAGCCGCGCGATCCTGGACGCCATCTTCGAGCTGGGCCGCGGCGACGTGGCGCGCGGCGTGAGCCGCGCGATCGAGCTGGGCACCTACGAGTTCCCGTATTCGGTCAACGCCTCCAACTGCGGCCGCATGCTGGCCTGCCGCGACGCGCGCGGCGCCGTGCGCTACCTCGACGCCGGCAACCTGCCCTTCGACCAGGCCACGCGCGACTGGCACCGCGCCAGGCTGGCGTCGCGGCTGAAGACCGTGGCCGACGAATACGAGCTGGTGATCGAGGACATCCGCGCGCTCGTCCGCTAGGCCGCCCCGCGCCGACGACGTGCAGGACGCACAGGCCCTGACCCCCGGCGCGCCGCCGGCCGCCGCGCCCGCGCAGCCGGCTGCTGCGCCCGCGCCGGCGGCACCCGCCGCCCGCAACGGCGCCCAGGCGCTGCTGGACGCGCTGGTGGCCGGCGGCGTCGACACGCTGTTCGGCTACCCCGGCGGCGCCGCGCTGCCGCTGTACGACGCGCTGCACGGCGAGCCGCGGCTGCGCCACGTGCTGGTGCGCCACGAGCAGGCGGCGGTGCACGCGGCCGAAGGTTATGCCCGCAGCACCGGGCGCGTGGGCGTGGTGCTGGTGACCTCCGGCCCGGGCGTGGGCAACACCATCACCGGGCTGCTGGATGCGCTGTCGGATTCGGTGCCGCTGCTGTGCATCAGCGGCCAGGTCGCCACCGGCGTGATCGGCACCCAGGCGTTCCAGGAAAGCGACGCGCTGGGCCTGTCGCGGCCGGTGACCAAATGGAATGGCCAGCCGCGCCGCGCCGGCGAGATC
The DNA here is from genome assembly GCA_047602205.1 of Rubrivivax sp. GTDB lineage: Bacteria > Pseudomonadota > Gammaproteobacteria > Burkholderiales > Burkholderiaceae_C > Rubrivivax. Next base: position 5,557,490 of record JASGHX010000001.1, read on the forward strand.
CCCGCCGCCGTGCGCCGGGCGCTGGAGATCGCCGCCGGCGGCCGGCCGGGGCCGGTGCTGCTGGACGTGCCCAAGGACGTGCAGCTCCAGTTCGTCGCCACCGACGCCGCCGGTGCGAGCGCGGCGCGGCCCGCACGCCGCGAGCGTGCGCCGGCGCTGCCGCGCGGTTGCCTGCAGCGCGCGGCCGAGCTGATCGCCACGGCCCGGCGACCGGTGGTCTACGGCGGCGGCGGGCTGATCAACGCCGGGCCGGCGGCCTGCGAGGCCTTCACGCGGCTGGTGCGCCGGCTCGATGCGCCGTGCACGCTCACGCTGATGGGCCTGGGCGCGTTCCCGGCGTCGGACCCGCGCTTCCTGGGCATGCTGGGGATGCACGGCACGCTGGAGGCCAACCTCGCGATGCACGAGGCCGACCTCGTCGTCAACATCGGCGCGCGCTTCGACGACCGCGTCACCGGCCGGCTCGACGCCTTCTGTCCGCAGGCCCGCAAGATCCACGTCGACATCGACCCCAGCAGCATCAACCAGACGGTCAAGGCGGACCTGCCCATCGTCGGCGACTGCGGCCAGGTGCTGGCCGGCCTGCTGGCGCGGCCGGAGCTGCAGGCGCGGCAGGGACTGCAGGAACTGGCGCCGCAGCGCCTGGCGCCCTGGTGGGCGCGCATCGAGCGCTGGCGCCGCGCCGACTGCCTGGCCTTCGCGCCGCGCCGCGGCGAGATCCTGCCGCAGCAACTCGTCGCCGCGCTGCAGGCGAAGCTGGCGGGCCGCGACGCCATCGTCTCCACCGACGTCGGCCAGCACCAGATGTGGGCCGCGCAGTACCTGCGCTTCGAGCGGCCGCGGCGCTGGCTCACCTCGGGCGGCGCCGGCACCATGGGCTACGGGCTGCCGGCCGCCATCGGCGCGCAGATCGCCCACCCCGATGCGCTGTGCGTGTGCGTGAGCGGCGACGCCTCGGTGCTGATGAACATCCAGGAGCTGGCCACCGCGCGCCAGCACCGCACGCCGGTGAAGCTGGTGCTGTGCAACAACGGCTGCATGGGCATGGTGCGGCAGTGGCAGCAGCTCAACCACGGCAACCGGCTGAGCCACAGCTGGAACGAGGCGCTGCCGGACTTCGTTGCGCTGGCCAAGGCCTTCGGCTGGCGCGCGCGCCGGGTGGCCGATCCGGCGGCGCTGCCGGACGCGCTGGACGAATGCCTGGCCTCCGACGGCCCATTCTTCCTGGACGTGCAGGTCGCCGCGCAGGAGAACTGCTTCCCGATGATCCCGGCGGGCCGGGGCCACCACGAGATCATGCTGTCGCCGACGCGGTGGTTCGACGACCCCGCGCCGCTGCCGGGCTGACTTCGTCCTAGACTCGCTGACGCCGCGACCACCGTTGCGGTCCTGGATGCACGCGGTGGCCACCCCGCCCGTGCGAGTTGCGAAACGACCATCGGCGTGACCGACGCCTGGAGACTTTTCGAATGAGCCAACCCGAGCCCCTGCGCCTTCACGTGCCCGAGCCCTCCGGGCGCCCCGGCTGCATCACCGACTTCTCGTACCTGCACCTGTCGGACGCCGGCGCGGTGCGGCGGCCGCCGGTGGATACCCCGCACTTCGACACCGCCGACCTCGCCTACGGCCTCGTCCGCGTGCTGGACGATCAGGCGCGCGCCGTCGGCCCCTGGGCGCCGGAAGTGTCGGCCGCGCGGCTGCGCGCCGGCCTGCGCTCGATGATGAAGACGCGCATCTTCGACGCGCGCATGCTGATCGCGCAGCGCCAGCGCAAGATCTCGTTCTACATGCAGTGCCTGGGCGAGGAGGCGATCGCCGTCGCGCACGCGATGGCGCTGGCGCCGGGCGACATGTGCTTTCCCACCTACCGTCAGCAAGGCCTGCTGCTCAGCCGCGACGACGTCTCGATGGTCGAGCTGATGTGCCAGCTGATGAGCAACGAGCGCGACCCGGTCAAGGGCCGCCAGCTGCCGGTGATGTACTCGTTCAAGCGCGCCGGCTTCTTCTCGATCTCGGGCAACCTCGCCACGCAGTTCATCCAGGCCGTGGGCTGGGCGATGGCCTCGGCGATCAAGGGCGACACGCGCATCGCGTCGGGCTGGATCGGCGACGGCGCCACCGCGGAAGCCGACTTCCACACCGCGCTGACCTTCGCGCACGTCTACCGCGCGCCGGTGGTGCTGAACGTGGTCAACAACCAGTGGGCGATCTCCACCTTCCAGGCCATCGCCGGCGGCGAATCCACCACCTTCGCGGCGCGCGGCGTGGGCTGCGGCATCGCGTCGCTGCGCGTGGACGGCAACGACTTCCTCGCGGTCTACGCGGCCTCGCAATGGGCGGCCGAGCGCGCGCGCCGCAACCTGGGGCCGACGCTGATCGAATGGGTGACGTATCGCGCGGCGGCGCATTCCACGTCCGACGACCCGTCCAAGTACCGCCCCGCCGACGACTGGCAGCGCTTTCCGCTCGGCGACCCGATCGAGCGGCTGAAGGCGCACCTGATCGTGCTGGACGCGTGGTCGGAGCAGGAGCACCGGCAGACCCAGCTCGAGCTGGAAGCCGAGGTCGCCGCGGCGCAGAAGGAGGCCGAGAGCTACGGCACGCTGCTGGACGGCCACATCCCCAGCCCGGCGACGCTGTTCGACGACGTCTACGCCACGATGCCGGCGCACCTGCGCCGCCAGCGGCAAGAGCTGGGGGTCTGAGATGGCGGCCGCACAGACCCTCGAACAGCCGCTGCAGCAACAGGGTGCCGCCGGCCCGGCGCGCACGATGACGATGATCCAGGCGCTGCGCTCGGGCCTGGACGTGATGATGGCGCGCGACGGCAACGTCGTCGTGTTCGGCCAGGACGTGGGCTATTTCGGCGGCGTGTTCCGCGTCACCGAAGGCCTGCAGGCCAAGTACGGCAAGCCGCGCTGCTTCGACACGCCGATCAGCGAAGGCGGCATCGTCGGCGTCGCGGTCGGCATGGCGGCCTACGGCCTGCGCCCGGTGGCCGAGATCCAGTTCGCCGACTACTTCTACCCGGCGTCGGACCAGATCGTGTCCGAGGCCGCGCGGCTGCGCTCGCGTTCGGCGGGGGATTTCACCTGCCCGATGGTGATCCGCATGCCTTGCGGCGGCGGCATCTACGGCGGCCAGACGCACAGCCAGAGCCCCGAGGCGCTGTTCACGCACGTCTGCGGCGTGCGCACCGTGATGCCCAGCAACCCGTACGACGCCAAGGGGCTGCTGATCGCGGCGATCGAGTGCGACGACCCGGTGATCTTCCTGGAGCCCAAGCGCCTGTACAACGGCCCGTTCGACGGCCACCACGACCGGCCGGTCGTGCCCTGGTCGGCGCACGCGCTGGGCCAGGTGCCCGAAGGCCACTACCGCGTGCCGCTGGAATCGGCCGCGGTGTTCAGGCCCGGCACGCAGGTGACGGTGCTGGCCTACGGCACCATGGTGTGGGTGGCGCAGGCGGCGGCCGAGGAGAGCGGCATCGACGCCGAGATCATCGACCTGCGCTCGCTGTGGCCGATGGACCTGGACACCGTGGTCGCGTCGGTGAAGAAGACGGGCCGCTGCGTGATCGTGCACGAGGCCACGCGCACCAGCGGTTTCGGCGCCGAGCTGTCGGCGCTGGTGCAGGAGCACTGCTTCTTCCACCTGGAAGCGCCGATCGAGCGCGTGACCGGCTGGGACACGCCTTACCCGCATGCGCAGGAATGGGCCTACTTCCCCGGCCCGGCGCGCGTGGCCGCCGCGCTGCAGCGCGCGGTGGAGGGCTGAAGCGATGGGTCTGTATGCGATCAAGATGCCCGACATCGGCGAAGGCATCGCCGAGGTCGAGCTGGTGGCCTGGCACGTGCAGCCGGGCGACGTGGTGGCCGAAGACCAGGTGCTGGCCGACGTGATGACCGACAAGGCGACGGTGGAGATCCCGTCGCCGGTGGCCGGCACGGTGCTGGCGCTGCGCGGCGAGCCGGGGCAGGTGATGGCCGTGGGCTCGGAGCTGATCCGGCTGGAAGTGGCGGGCGAGGGCAACGTGAAAGGCGATGCACCGGCAGCGGCCACGGCCGCCGCTGCAGCGGTGGCGCCCCCGCCTGCCGCGCCGGCGCCGTTGCTGCCGCCGGAGCCCGCCGTCCAGATAACGCGCCAGCATCAGCCACCGATGCCGCCGCCGCAAGCCGCCCCGCTGCCCACGCGAGCGCCGGGCGAGCGGCCGATCGCCTCGCCGTCGGTGCGCCGCCGCGCCTGGGAGCTGGGCATCGAGCTGCAGTTCGTCCACGGCAGCGGCCCGGCCGGGCGCATCACGCACGAGGACCTGGAGGCCTACGCCGCGCGCGGCGCCCGGCAGGACACCGCCGCCGCGCCGCGCCAGCGCGAGCGCCACGGCGAAGAAGCGATTCCGCTGATCGGCCTGCGCCGCAAGATCGCGCAGAAGATGCAGGAGGCCAAGCGCCGCATCCCGCACTTCAGCTACGTGGAGGAGATCGACGTCACCGAGTTGGAAGCCCTGCGCGCGCAGCTCAACGCGAAGCACGCCGCGGCGCGCGGCAAGCTGACGCTGCTGCCGCTGATCGCGCGCGCCGTGGTGCTGGCGGTGGACGAGTTCCCGCAGATGAACGCGCGCTTCGACGACGAGGCCGGCGTCGTCACCCGCTATCGCGGCGTGCACCTGGGCATCGCGACGCAGACCGACTCCGGCCTGATGGTGCCGGTGCTGCGCCATGCCGAGGCGCAGGACCTGTGGGCCTTCTCGCGCGAAGTGGCGCGGCTGGCCGAGGCGGTACGCAGCGGCAAGGCGGCGCGCGACGAACTGGGCGGCTCCACCATCACCATCAGCAGCCTGGGCCCGCTGGGCGGGCTGGTCACCACGCCGGTGATCAACCATCCCGAGGTGGCCATCATCGGCGTCAACCGCATCGTCGAGCGGCCCATGCTGCGCGGCGGCGCGGCCGTGCCGCGGCAGTTGATGAACCTCTCGTCGTCGTTCGACCACCGCGTGGTCGACGGCATGGACGCGGCGCGCTTCGTCCAGGCCGTTCGCACGCTGCTGGAACATCCGGCGCTGCTGTTCGTGGAGTGACGCGCATGAAGACCAAGGACACGTCGCTGCTGGTGATCGGCGGCGGCCCCGGCGGCTACGTGGCCGCCATCCGCGCCGGCCAGCTGGGTATCCCCACCGTCCTGGTGGAGGCCGACCGGCTGGGCGGCACCTGCCTCAACGTGGGCTGCATCCCGTCGAAGGCGCTGATCCACGCTGCCGACGAGTTCGAGCGCGCGCGCGGCTTCGCGGCCGCCGCCGGCTCGCCGCTGGGCATCCGCGCGCCGTCGCCGCAGATCGACCTGCAGCAGACCCAGCGCTGGAAGGACGGCATCGTGCAGCGCCTGACCGGCGGCGTCGGCGCGCTGCTGAAGAAGGCCGGCGTGCAGGTGGTCGCAGGTTGGGCCCGCATCGTCGACGGCAAGACGGTGGAGGTGGCGGCTGCAGAAGGCACCGATGGCGAGGCGCTGCGCATCCGCTGCGAGCACCTGCTGCTGGCCACCGGCTCGGAAGCCGTGGCGCTGCCGGGGCTGCCGTTCGGCGGCCCGGTGCTGAGCTCGACCGAGGCCCTGGCGCTCGCCAGGATACCGCAGCATCTGGTGGTCATCGGCGCCGGCTACATCGGGCTGGAGCTGGGCATCGCGTGGCGCAAGCTGGGCGCCGAGGTCGCGGTGGTCGAATCGCAGGGCCGCATCCTGCCGGCCTACGACGAGGAGCTGACCAAGCCGGTGCTGGCCAGCCTGCGCCGGCTGGGCATCACGCTGCACCTGTCGTGCAGCGCGCAGGGGCTCACGGCGGACGGCGACGGCCTGCGCGTGCGCAGCGCCCAGGCCGACGACTACGTGCTGCCGGCCGACTGCGTGCTGGTGGCCGCCGGCCGGCGGCCGCGCACGCAGGGCTTCAACCTGGAATCGCTGGCGCTGGACATGAGCGGCCGCGCGCTGAAGATCGACGACCAGTGCCGCACCTCGATGCACAAGGTCTGGGCCATCGGCGACGTCACCGGCGAGCCGATGCTGGCGCACCGCGCGATGGCGCAAGGCGAGATGGTGGCCGAGATCATCGCCGGCCAGCGGCGCCGCTTCGCGCCGCTGGCGATCCCCGCGGTGTGCTTCACCGATCCCGAGGTGGTGACGGCCGGCCTCGCGCCCGACGAGGCCGCAGGGCAGGGCCGCGACTGCGTGGTGGCCAGCTTCCCGTTCTCGGCCAACGGCCGCGCGCTGAGCATGGAAGCCACCGAAGGCTTTGTGCGCGTGGTGGCCGCCAAGGACACGCACCAGATCCTGGGCTGGCAGGCCGTGGGCCGCGGCGTGTCCGAGCTGAGCGCGGTGTTCGGCCATTCGATCGAGATGGGCGCGCGGCTGGAGGACGTGGCTGCGATCATCCACGCCCACCCGACGCTGGGCGAGGCGGTGCAGGAGGCGGCGCTGCGCGCGCTGGGGCACGCGCTGCACATTTGATTGATCGAGCGCCCGACGGGCCGGTCAGCCGCCCGCCAGGCGCGTGGCCAGTTCGGGCACCAGCGCATCGCCGCCGCCTGGCTGCGCCAGCACCGCGTCCAGCGTGGACAGCACCGCGGCGGCCACCTCGCGCTGGGCCTGCGCGTCGGCGGCCATATGGTTGTAATAGTCGAGGTCCTTGCGCGCGTTGGCGATCGTGAAGCGCAGCCCGCTGCTGTCGCGCGACAGCAGGTAGGGCTTGATGCGCTCCAGCGCCACGCCACCGCCGCCGCCCTTGGCCAGCACCTCGACGAAGGGGGCGCCGTCCACGCCGCTGCGCTGCGCGCAGGCCGCGGCCTCGGCCAGCAGCGTGACCATGCCCAGCGACACGTAGTTGTGCAGCAGCTTCATCCCGTGGCCGGCGCCCACCGGGCCAACGTGGGTGATGTTCTCGGCAAAGCACTGCAGCAGCGGCCGCACCTCGGCCAGCAGTGCCGCGTCGCCGCCCACCAGCAGGTTCAGCCGGCCTTCGGCGGCTTCCTTGGGCGTGCGCGTCATCGGCGCGTCGAGGAAGCGCGAGCCGGCCGCTGCCACCGCCTGCGCCATGCGCACGGTGGACGAGGGGATCGCGGTCGAGCAGTCGATCACGATGCTGCCGGGGCGCAGGCCTTCCAGCGCGCCATCGGGGCCGGTGAGCACCGCCTCCACCTGCGGCGAGCCGGTCACCACCAGGATCAGCACGTCCACGCGCGCGGCCAACTCGCGCGCACTGCCTACGCTGGCCACGCCAGCGGCCTTCAGCGCATCCAGCGGCTGGTTGCCGGGGTGGTCCAGCACCGTCAGTTCATGGCCATGCTTGACCAGGTTGCCGGCGATGCCGTGCCCCATCATGCCCACGCCCACCATGCCGATCTTCATCGTCGCTCCTGTCTCGTTGCCGCAGGAGCGGACTCTAAGCCTTGGGCGCGAGGCCCGGCGCCGCAGGCAGTCGCGCGCGCAACTGCCGTCGCAGCAGCTTGCCGGTGGGCGAGCGCGGCAGTTCGTCGACGAGGTGCAAGGCATCGGGCCACTTGATGCGGCCGAGCCGGGTCTCGATCGCGCCAGCCAAGGCTCGACGCAAGGCGGCCTCGTCCTCGCCGCGCCGCGGCACGACGAAGGCGACCGGGCGCTCGCCGAACTGGGTGTCGGGCGCGCCGACCACGGCGCAGTCCCAGACGCCGGGTACATCGCGCAGCACCGCCTCGATCTCCTGCGGGTAGACGTTGACGCCGCCGGAGATGATCATGTCGTCGAGCCGGTCGCTCAAATACAGCCAGCCGTCGGCGTCGACGTGGCCCAGGTCGCCGAAGGTTTGCAGGCCGCCGGGCAAAGTGCGCGCGGCGGTCTTCTCCGGCGCGTTGTGATAGGCGAAAGGAGCGACGCCGGAAAAGCAGACGAGGCCGGTCTCGCCCGGCGGCAGCTCGCGCCCCGCGTCGTCGACGACGTGCAGCCGGCCCTTGCGTGTGCGGCCCACCGAGCCGGGGTGCGCCAACGCTTCATGCGAGGCTATCAGCGTCAGCCCGACGCCTTCGCTGCCCGAGTAGTACTCCAGCAGGATCGGCCCCCACCACTCGATCATCGCGCGCTTGACGTCGACGGGGCAGGGCGCGGCGCCGTGGATCGCGGTGCGGTGCTGCGGCGCGCTGAACGCGGCGCGGCGCTCGGCCGGCAGAGCGAGCAGACGCTGGAACATCGCCGGCACCCACTGGCTGTGCGTGATCGCCTCGCGTTGCAGCAGCGTCAGCGCCGCGTCGGCGTCGAAGCGGTCCATCACGAAGACGGTGCCGCCGCCCGCGGTGACGGCCAGTGCGGTGCGCAGCGGCGCCGCGTGGTACAGCGGCGCGGTCGAGAGATACCGCACGTCGCTGCCGCCGACGCCGAACAGCGCGATCAGGTCGGCCGCGAACGGCGGCGTGCCGCGCCATTCCGCCGGCAGCAGCGGCCGGATCACGCCCTTGGGCGCGCCGGTGGTGCCCGAGGTGTACATCATCAGCGCGCCCGGCGGCTCGTGCAGTGCTGGCTGAGGTGAAGCGTTGTCCAGCTCGGCACGCAGGTCCTCGAAGCCCGGCAGGCCGCCGCGCGGCGCCAGCCGTTGCAGCGCCGCGGGCCAGCCGTCGATCGCGGCCAGCAGCGGCGCGAATTCGGCGTCGGCCAGCAGCGCCCGTGCTTCGCAGTCGACGACGATGTGCCGCAGTTCGGGCGCGGCCAGTGCGCTCGATATCGGCGTCAGGTAGACGCCGCAGCGCCACGCGGCCCAGGCCAGCGCCAGCGCCTCGGGCCGGTTGCCCAGCAGCGACGCGATGTGCTCGCCGCGGCGCAAGCCCCGTGCGCGCAGCACCGCGGCCAGGCGGTTGGCCAGCGCTTCCAGTTCGCCATAGGTGATGCGCTGGTCACTCAGCACCAGCGCGCAGCGCTGCGGCGCGGCCGCGGCGTGGCGCCGCAGGTCCTGCAACTCGTCCATGCGCCGCGCGTCAGCCGGTACTGCGCTGCGCCTTCTCCTGCTCGGCGCGGCCGCGCACCAGGGCCTTGGCCTCGGCCCAGTCCTCGGCCGTCAGCTTGCCCAGGGCGGCAAAGGTCGACGGCGCCGCGAGGTGGTGACCGCCGTCGATCGCGATGTTCTGACCGGTCAGGTACTCGCAGCCGTCGGCCTGCAGGAAGGTCAGCAGGTTGCACAGCTCGGGCATGCGGCCGAAGCGGCCCATTGGCACCTCGTCGGCCGATGCGGCGCCGACGTTGGCCTTGGGGATGGGCGCCAGCTTCTCCCACGCGCTCTCGGTCGGGAAAGGGCCGGGCGCGACCGCGTTGACGCGGATGCCGTGCTTGCCCCATTCGACGGCCAGCGACATCGTCATCGCGTGCACCGCCGTCTTGGCCATCGTGCTGGGCAGCACGTAGGCCGAGCCGGTCCAGACCCAGGTGACCAGCATGCTGACCACGCTGCCGGGCAGGCCGTCGCGGATCCAGCGCCGGCCGCAGGCCAGCGTGGCGAACAGCGCGCCGTCCATCACCGTGCTGCGCACCGCGGCAAAGCCGCGCGGGCTGATCTCGGTGGAGGGCGAGATGAAGTTGGCCGCCGCGTTGTTGACGAGGCCCGTCAGCGCGCCGCCGGCCCAGATCCTGTCGACCATCGCCTCGATCTGCTCGGCCTCGCGGACGTCGCAGATGTGGGATTCGACCGTGCCGCCATGCTTCGCGGCGGCGCGCAGCTCGTCGACGGCCGCCTGCAGCACCGCTTCGCGGCGGCCGCAGATGAACACCGCGGCGCCGTGCGCGACGAAGTGGCGCGCCAGCTCCTTGCCCAGGCCGGTGCCGCCGCCGGTGATCAGGATGCGTTTGCCGGCGAGCACGTCGGCGCGGAAGGTCGATGGGGTGGTCATGGCAGCCTCAGACAGGATTCACGCCCGCGACGCCTTTGGTGTCCGCGCGCGAGGGTTGGAATTCGGCGAACAGCTTGCGGCCGATGATGTGCTTCATCACCTCGATCGAGCCGCCGGCGATCTTGACGATGCGCGCATCGGCGTAGGCGCGCGCGATCGGGTACTCCCACATGTAGCCCCAGCCGCCGAAGAGCTGCAGGCATTCGTCGACCACCTTGCAGTGCAGGTTGGACAGCCACATCTTGGCCATCGCGGCGTCCACCGCGTCGAGCTCGCCGCGCATGAACTTGGCGATGCACTGGTCGGTGAAGACGCGGCCGATCGTCGCCTCGGTCTGCAGCTCGGCCAGCTTGAACTGCGTGTTCTGGAAGTCGCCGATGGTCTTGCCGAAGGCCTTGCGGCCGGCCGTGTACTCGACCGTCCAGCGGATCACCGTCTCGGCCACCACCGCCGAGCGGATGGCCTGCGCCAGCCGCTCCTGCGCCAGCTTGGTCATCATCAGCTCGAAGCCCTTGCCTTCCTCGCCCAGCATCGCCGAGGCGGGCACGCGCACCTCGTCGAAGAACAGCTCGGAGGTGTCCTGCGCCTTCATGCCCAGCTTGTGCAGGTTCTTGCCGCGGCGGAAGCCGGCTAAGCTGGTGTCGACCAGGAACAGCGTGACGCCCTTGGCGCCGGCGGCGCTGTCGGTCTTGGTGGCCAGCACGATCACGTCGCAGAGCTGGCCGTTGCTGATGAAGACCTTCTGGCCGCTGATCACGAAGTGGTCGCCGTCGCCGTCCTTCACGCGCGTGGCTTTCGTGCGGATCGCCTTCAGGTCGGAGCCCGCGTGCGGCTCGGTCATGCCCAGCGAGCCGATCGCCTCGCCGCGCACCATCTTCGGCAGCCACTTCTGCTTCTGCGCCTCGGTGCCGAAGCTGGCGATGTAGGTGGCGACGAGGTCGCAGTGGATCATGAAGCCGGGGCCGGTGTAGCCCGAGCGCGCCATCTCCTCGAACACGACCACGTCGAACAGGTAGTCGGCGCCGGCGCCGCCGTAGGCTTCCGGCACCGTGCAGCACAGCAGCCCGGCGGCGCCGGCCTTGAGCCACAGCTCGCGCGGCACGATGCCGGTCTCCTCCCACCGGGCGTGGTAGGGCGCGATCTCGTGCTCGATGAAGCGCTGCACCGTGCTGCGGAAGGCTTCATGATCCTCGCTGAACAGCTCTCGCTTGAACAAGGCGTTCTCCTCAATACGATTTGGGCAGGTCCAGCACCTTCTCGGCGACGAAGGACAGGATCAACTGCTCGGTCACCGGCGCGATGCGGGTCACCGTCACCTCGCGCAGCAGCCGTTCCACGTGGTATTCCTTGGCGTAGCCGAAGCCGCCGTGCGTCAGCACCGCCTGCAAACAGGCGTCGTAGCCGGCGCGCGCGCCCAGGAACTTGGCGGTGTTGGCCTCGGCGCCGCAGGGCTGGTGCTGGTCGTACAGCCACGCGCCCTTCATCACCATCGCCCACGCGGCTTCCAGATGCATCCAGCGCTCGGCCAGCGGGTGCTGGATGCCCTGGTTCTGGCCGATCGGGCGGTCGAACACGATGCGCTCGCGCGCGTACTGCGTCGCGCGGCGCAGCGCGTCCTGGCCGATCGCGATCGCCTCGCTGGCCACCAGCAGCCGCTCGGGGTTCAGGCTGTGCAGGAGGTAGCCGAAGCCCTTGCCTTCGTCGCCGATGCGGTCGGCCTCGGGGATGAACAGGCCGTCGATGAAGATCGCGTTGCTGTCCACCGCCTTGCGGCCCATCTTGGGGATGCGGCGCACCTCGATCTTGCTGCGGTCCAGGTCGGTGTAGAAGATCGTGATGCCGTCGGTGGGGCGCTTGCAGTCCTCCAGCTTGGTGGTGCGCGTCAGCAGCATGATCTTGCTGGCCACCTGCGCGGTGCTGGTCCACACCTTTTGCCCGTGCACCAAGTAGCCGCCGGGCACCTTCTGCGCGAAGGTCTTGATCGCAGTGGTGTTCAGCCCCGCGTCGGGCTCGGTGACGCCGAAGGCGCATTGGTCCTGGCCTGCCACCAGGCGCGGGATCCAGCGCGCCTTCTGCTCCGGCGTGCCGAACACCACGATGGGGTGCGGCCCGAACAGGTTGATGTGCACCGTGCTGGCTGCGGCCATGCCGCCGCCGTGGCTGGCCACCTCGTGCATCATGATCGCCGCCTCGGCCACGCCCAGGCCCGAGCCGCCGTATTCGGGCGGCATCGTGATGCCCAGCCAGCCGGCTTCGGCCATCGCGCGGTGGAACTCGCGCGGGAACTCGCCGTCCTCGTCGCGCGCCAGCCAGTATTCGTCGTCGAAGCGCTTGACGACGGCGGCCACGCCGTCGCGGATCGCGCGGTGGTCTTCGCTGATCGAGAAGTCCATGGATCTCTCTTTGAGGGTTAGCCCACCGCCGCCAGCGTGCGCAGCGCCTGCGTCAGGTGCGGCTTGTCGACCATCTGGCCGTCGATGCTGAGCGTGCCGGCATCGGGGTTGGCCGCGAAGGCGTCGACGATGCGCTGCGCATGCGCCAGTTCGGCCGCGCTGGGCGAATAGCATTGATTGATGGCGGCCACCTGGTCGGGGTGGATCGCGACGCGGCCGCGAAAGCCGCGCCGGCGCGACGCGCGGCAGGCGCGCTCCAGGCCCGCGGCGTCCTTGAAGTCGGTGTGCACGGTGTCGATCGGCGGCACGCCGGCGGCGGCCGCCGCGGTCAGGCACAGCGACGCGGCCCAGTCGTACAGCGGCGAATAGGCGCCGTCCTCGTCCTTGTTGGACACCGCGCCGACGGCGGCCGACAAGTCCTCGGCGCCCCAGGTCACGCCGGCCAAGCGCGGCATAGCCGTGGTGCAGAAGCCCTGCATGTTGAGCAGCGCCTGCGGCGTCTCGGTGGTCACCGGGACGATCCTGACGTGGCCGGCCGCGATACCGGCACGCGGCTCCAGCGCATCCAGCCCGTGGCCAAGCTGCACGATGTCGGCCGCGCCGCGCGTCTTGGGCAGCAGGATGCCGGCCAGGCCCGGCACCGTGACGGCGGCGAGGTCGGGCATCGCCAGCGCGGTGTCCAGCGGGTTGATGCGGACGAAGAGGCGCGGGACGATGGTGGCCGCATGCGCGGCGATGAACTCGGCGGCCATCGCGCGCGCCTGCGGCTTGCGCGCCTCGGCGACGGAGTCCTCCAGGTCCAGGATCAGCACGTCGGCCGCGCTGCCCAGCGACTTGGCGAGCTTGCGCTCGCTGTCCGCGGGTACGAAAAGCATTGAGCGCAGCTTCATTGGGGTGCCTTCAGCATCAGCGCCTGCCGCGTGCAAGTGCAGACCTCCTCGCCGCGCTGGTTGAAGCCCTGGTGCAGAAAGGTCACGATGCCGGCGTTGGGGCGCGACTTGCTCTCGCGCTTGTCCAGCACCGTGGTGCGCGAGCGGATCGTGTCGCCGTGGAACACCGGCTTGGGGAAGCGCGTGTCCGTCATCCCCAGGTTGGCGACGGTGGTGCCCAGCGTCGTGTCCTGCACCGTCAGGCCGATTACCAGGCCCAGCGTGAAGATGCTGTTGACCAGCGGCTGCTTGAACTCGGTCTCGCGGCAGTATTCGAAGTCGATGTGGATCTGCGCCGGGTTGTAGGTCGCGCTGCAGAACCAGATGTTGTCGGCCTCGGTCACCGTGCGCCGGATCTCGTGGTCCAGCACCTGGCCCACCTCGAACTGCTCGAACCATCGTCCCGCCATTGCCGCTGCCCTCCTGCCGTTGCGCCTGCGCCATGTGCATCCACACGGTACGCATGTGTACTATATCGGATCGCGCGCGGCTGCAACTCAGGGGCAACCAGGGGGTGGAATGTCAGCGGCGGGACGGCATGCCGGGGAGTTGCAGGCCGTGGTCGCTGTCGCTGTCGGGCAGCAACGGGCCGCGGCGGAACACGCCGCTGGCGCGCGCCACGGGCTTGCCGCGCGCGCTGAGCAACCCGGTCGAGAAGACCAGGTTCTTCGTCACCTGCAGGATGGTCGCGTCGCCCTGCACCCAGCTTCCCAGCGGCGCGCCGTTCATGAAGTCGAGCTGCAGCCCGATGGTGGGCAGGAACTGGCGCGGGATCTCGGTCTGGTACTGCGCGGCGCTGGACAGCAGCACGTCGGCCAGCAGGCTGAGCATGCCGCCGTGGCAGTTGCCGCCGGGGTTGACCTGGTGCGGCTCGACGATGAAGCCGAGCTGCAGCTTGCCCTCGTGCCAGCGCGCCAGCCACTGGCCGCAATGGCTGGCGAAGCTGCTGCCGATCTTCACCGGCATGAAGCCTGCGGGAGGCGTGTCGACGGCGGCGTCTTTCATAGCGTGCGGCGCAGCGCGTCCCACGCGGCCGCCAGCCCTTCGCGGTGCGCCGGGTCGGCGATCGCGATCAGCGCTTGCACCCGCGCGTCCAGCGGCAGCGTACGCAGCTCGGCCACGCCGTGCTCGGTGACCACCGCGTCGGCCAGGTGGCGCGGCAGCGTCACCAGGCCCTTGGCGTCCAGCGCCGGCACGATGCGCGACACCGTGCCGCCGCGCGCGGTGCTGGGCAGCGCGATCACCACGCGCCCGCCGGGCGAGGCCAGCGCGCCTTGCGCGAAGGCGGGCAAGCCGCCGGCGCCGGCCTGCAGCATGCCGCCGGCGCGCTCGGCGTTGACCTGGCCGAACAGGTCGACCTCGACCGCGGCGTTGATCGCGATGAAGCGCGGGATCGCGGCCAGCGCGGCCAGGCCGTGCGTGTGCCGCACGTCGGTCAGGTGGAGCTTGGCCGCGCATTGGGCCAGCTGATCGCGCAAGGCCGCATCGCCCAGCACGACGCCGGTGGTCAGCACCGCATCGCGGTCCAGCGCGCCGGCGGCCCACAGCCGCATCACCGCGGCCGGCAGCATGCCGCCGTGGAAGCGCAGGCGGTGGTGGCCCGTCAAGCCGTCGGCCAGCGACAGCGGCACGCTGCCGATGCCGAACTGCAGCGTGTCGCCGTCGCGCACCAGCGTCGCGACGTGAGAGGCGATGCGCGCTTCCGCGGCGCCGACCGCGGGATCGTGGAAGTCGAGCAGCGGCGCGTCGGCTTCGACGGCCACGTCCAGCTCGGAGACGTGCACGCGGAAGCTGCCGGCCAGCCGCGGCAGCCGCGGGTTCAGGTGCGCCACGCGGCGCTTGGCGCGCGGCCACACCAGCGGCAGGAAGTCGGCCGCCAGCCCCGGCGCGCACCAGCCGTCGGCGTCGGGCGGGGTGAGCTGCGCGAACGCGATGTCGAACGGCGGCGCCTCGTGCTCCAAATGGCGCGCCAGCCCCAGATAGTCCAGCGCCAGCAGCTCGGCGCGGCCTTCGGCGATGCCGCGGCGCAGCCCAGCCGTCATGAAGCTGCCGAGCTGCCGCGCCTGCGGGTGCAGCGCCAGCGGGTCCAGCGTGTCGATGCCGGGAAACTGCAGCCCGGCGAAGGTGACGCCGGCCGCGCGATCGGGTTCGGTCTGCAGCTCGGCGTCCAGCAGCGCCGACTGGTTGGAAAGCGTCGGCAGCCAGACCCGCTGCCCCGGCGCCAGCAGGCCGGTCAGCGCCGTCAACTCGCGAACTTCTTGAAGTCGGCCTTGCGCCGCTCGTTGAACGCGGCCACGCCTTCCTTGGATTCCTCGGTCTGGTAGAAATGCTTGACCGTCTGAATGCCTTGGAAGCTGATGCCTCGGATGCCCTCGCTGTCGGCGTTGAAGCTGCGCTTGGCGATGGTCAGCGCGGTGGGGCTCATCTCGTTGATCATCGCGCACCACTTGTCGACCTCGGCGTCGAGCTGGTCGTGCGGCACCACCTTGTTGACCAGGCCCATCTCCTTGGCCTCCTGCGCGCTGTAGCGCTGGCAGGTGAACCACATCTCGCGCGCCTTCTTCTCGCCGACGATGCGCGCGAGGTACGCCGTGCCCCAGCCCGGGTCGCGCCGAGCCGACCTTGGGGCCGACCTGGCCGAACTGCGCCTTCTCGCTGGCCAGCGTGATGTCGCAGATGGTCGAGAACACGTTGCCGCCGCCGATCGCAAAGCCCTGCACGCGGGCGATGCTGACCTTGCGCAGGTCGCGCAATGCCGTCTGCATCTCCTCGATCGGCATGCCCACGGTGCCGCGCGGGCCGTACAGGCCCGATTCGTTGTGGTGCACCTTCTGGTCGCCGCCGGTGCAGAAGGCCTTGTCGCCGGCGCCGGTCAGCACCATCACGTTGGCACTGCGCTCCTCGTCGGCGCGGTGCAGCGCGTCGATCAGCTCTTCCAGCGTCTGCAGCCGGAAGGCGTTGTAGACCTCCGGCCGGTTGATCGTGATGCGCACGACGCCGTTGGTCACGTCGTACAGGATGTCCTTGTAGTCCTTGCTCATGGGCTTAGTCCTCAACCATGCATCGTGAGTCCGCCGGAGACGGAGATCGTCTGTCCGGTCATGAAGGCCGCGTCGTCGCTGGCCAGGAAGGCCACCAGGCCCGGGTAGTCATCGGGCACGCCGATACGGCCCAGCGGCACGCCCTTGACCATCGCGTCGCGGATCTTCTGGCCTTGCTCGCCGGTGCCGACGAAGGCGTCCATCGCCGGCGTGTCGGTGGGGCCGGGGCAGATGGTGTTGATCGTGACCTGGCTGCGCGCCAGCTCGCGCGCCAGCGCCTTCGCGAACGCGATCGTCGCGCCCTTGCAGCCGGAGTACACCACCTCGCCGCTGCTGCCCACGCGGCCGGCGTCGGACGCGATGTTGACGATGCGCCCGCTCTTGCGCGCGCTCATGCCTTGCGCGACCGCATGCGTCATGTGCAGCGGGCCGAACCAGTTGATCGCGGTGACCTTGGCCCAGAAGTCCGGCGTGGTCTTCAAGAAGAGCATCGGCGTGTCCCAGCCGGCGTTGTTGACCAGGATGTCGGTGCCGCGCCCGGTCTGCTGCTCGAAGCTGGCCACCGCGGCGGTGACAGCTTCGTAGCGCGTGATGTCGCAAGCCACCGCCAGCGCCTTGCCGCCGACGCTTTCGATCTGCGCGACGGTCTCGCCGGCGCTGGCTTCGTTGATGTCGAACACGCCCACCGTGACGCCTTCGGCGCCCAGCCGGCGCGCGATGGCGCGGCCGATGCCGCTGCCGGCGCCGGTGACGATGGCGGTCTTGCCGCTCAGTCCTCGCATTGGGGATCGCTCCTTCGTGTGGCTACTTGAAATCGGGCTCGCGGCGTTCCTGGAACGCGGCCAGGCCTTCGGTCACGTCGGGGTGCAGCAGCGCGTGCAGCCCGATGTCTTCTTCCATCACCAGCGACTTGGCCAGCGTGATGTCGGCGCCTTCGCGCGCCAGGCGCTTCATCGCGGCCAGGCCGTGGCGGCTGCGCTTGGCCATGCCTTGCGCGTAGGCCAGCGCGGTGGCGTGCAGCTGCTCGCGCTCGCAGACCTGGTTGACCAGGCCCCAACTCAGCGCGGTGGCGGCGTCGATGCGCTGCGCGGTGAAGAACAAGTGCATCGCGCGCCGCATGCCGACGATGCGCGGCAAGCGCTGGCTGCCGCCCCAGCCCGGCACCAGGCCGAACTGCGCGTGCTGGTCGCCGAAGCGCGCGTTGCCGGCCGCCAGCGCCACGTCGCAGGCCAGCATCAGCTCCAGCCCGCCGGCCAGGCAAAGGCCTTGCACGGCAGCCACCACCGGCAGTGGACTCGCTTCCAGCGCCAGCATCGCGCGGTGGCCCACGCGCATGTACTCGCGCAGCACCGCGGGTTCGCTGCGGCGGTGCTGCACCGCGTCGAGGTCGGCGCCGGTGCAGAAGTGGTCGCCGACGCCTTCGATCAGGATGCAGCGTACCGCCGCATCCGCTTCGTGGCGGCGCAGCGCGTCGAGCATGCCCTCGAACACCTGCGGCGACAGGCAGTTGAACTTGTGCGGCCGGTTCAGCGTGATCAGGCCGACGCTGCCGTCGACGCCGGACAGCACGGGGGAGGTTTCTTCGGTCATACGACTCCGAACGGGTTAGGCGCCGTCACGGCCGACGATGGCCACGGCGCAGACATTCTGATGCGGATGTCCGCCCAGGTTGTGCGTCAGGCCGCGGTCGAACGCTTGCTTCAACTGCCGGTCGCCGGCGCGGCCGTGCAGTTGCAGCCAGATCTCGTAGACCATGCGCAGGCCCGAGGCGCCGATCGGGTGGCCGAAGCACTTCAAGCCGCCGTCGGGCTGCACCGGCAGCGCGCCGTCGCGGTCGAAGCAGCCGTCCAGCACGTCGTGGATCGCGCGGCCCGGTGCGCTGAAGCCCAGGTCTTCCATCAGCACGGTCTCGGTGACCGAGAAGCAGTCGTGCACCTCGGCCATGCCGATCTGGCGCCGCGGGTCGGCGATCCCGGCGCTGGCGTAGGCGCGCGCGGCGGCCTCGCGCGCGGTCTGGATGCCGGCACCGTCCCATTGGCGGAAGCCGGCTTCCTCGCCGTTGCTGACCGACAGCTCCAGCGCCTTGATCGTGACGACCTCGCGGCCCGGCTGCAGCGCGCGCGCGATCTCCGGCGTCGTCAGGATCGCGCAGGCCGCGCCGTCGCTGACGCCACAGCAGTCGTACAGGCCCAGCGGCGCGGCGATCGTCGCCGCCTTCAGCACGTCGTCCTCGGTGATGCGGTTGCGCAAATGCGCCTTGGGGTTGAGCGCGCCGTTGTCGTGGCTCTTGACCGAGACGTGCGCCATCGCGCGCTTCAGGTCCTTCATGTCCACGCCGTGCTTGGCCGCATACGCCGACGCGAGCTGCGCGAACGCGCCGGGCGCGGTGCTGTTGGGCAGCCACAGGTCGTTGGCCACGCCGCGCGTGCGCACCGGCAGGCCGCCGTAGCCGGTGTCCTTGAGCTTCTCGACGCCCAGCGCCAGCACGATGTCGTAGGCGCCCGCGGCCACCGCGTAGGCGGCGCCGCGCAAGGCCTCGGTGCCGGTGGCGCAGGCGTTCTCGACGCGCGTCGCGGCGATGCGCGGCAGCCGCAGCGCCGCGGCCAGCGGGCCGGCGGTCTTGCCGACGTTGTTCTCTTCCAGGCACACGCCCAGCCACGCGGCTTCGATCTGCTTCAGGTCGATGCCGGCGTCGGCCTTGGCTTCGTTGAAAGCCTCCAGCATCAGCTCGTCGGCGCCGGCGTCCCAGCGTTCGCCGAAGCGGGAGCAGCCCATGCCGAGGATGGCGACCTTGTCGCGGATGCCGACAGCCATCAGACGCCTCCTTCACGCACCGGTGTGGCCTTCCAGAAGTAGCGCCGGAAGCCGCGGTGACGATCGAAGTCCTTGATGCGGTAGACCATGCGCAGCGGCAGCCCGACCGACAGCTCGCCGGCATCGGCGTCGGCGAACTCCATCAGCACCCGCGCGCCATTGTCGAAGTCCACGTGGCCGAACTGGAACGGCGGATGCGGCGTGTAGGCCAGGAAATCGGTGGTGTGCGACATCACGCGCGCCTGCTCGTCGGCCAGGCTCAAGGGCTGCTGCGTGCCTTGCGCGCGGCAGCCGGGGTTGACGCAGACAGCAGTCTTCGGGAACTGCACGGTGCCGCAGGCGCTGCAGCGCCCGCCCTCGAAGCGCGCGGCGCGCGCATGGTCGCGCCACGCGGCGGTGAGCGCGGTCTTGTTGTCCATCTCGGCGCGCATGCCCCATTCGAGGTCGATCCGGCCGGTGAACGACAGCAGCTTGAGGTAACTGGTTTCCGGCTTGCCGGCATCGGGCACCGGGCCGGGGCAGGGCGCGTCGGTGCGGCGCAGCAGCAGCGCATCGCAGCCGCTGCCGAACGCGGCGACGAGCACCAGCGCGCCCGGCGCGGCGGCGCGCAGCGCGAGGTCCAGCATCGCCAGCGGCTGCGCGCTGCCCAGGTCGCCGGCGCTCTCGTGCTCGGTGGACACCAGCGCCGTGGGCGCGATGCCCAGCTTGCGCGCCACCGTCTCGTTGACGCGAGGCAGCGGTGCCGGCAGCGCGAAGTGCGCGACATCGGCCGCGGCCACGCCGGCGTCGGCCAGGCAGGCCTTGACGGTGCCGGCCACCAGCTTGAGGTAGGCCTCGTCGCGCACCCAGCGCTCTTCCCAGCCGTAGTCGTGCGCGTGGCCGCTTTCGCGGAAGTGGTCGACGAAGTCGGCGTGCACGCTGCGGTGGGCGACGAAGCCGGCGATGGCCTCGCCGCGGCCCACGCGCGCGCCGGCGGCGCCGTCGCCGGCGATCATCTCCAGCGCGCTGGCCGGGCGCGGCGTGCGGCGCTCGGCGGCGACGATCAGGCTGTCGCCGGGCGTGGCCTGCTTCAACGCCGCGGCCAGCTCCGACAAGGCCGCGCGCGCGCTGGAGCCCGCGTCGCGCAGCAGCGCGCCCTCGGGCAGGCCCAGCGCGGCGGCGGCGATGCCGGCGTTCGACCGCTCGGCGAACGGCAGGCTGGTGGACACCAGCGTCAGCGCCGCGGCATCATCGGCGGTGCCCAGGCGGCGCGCGGCTTCCACCGCCATCGTCACCGCGTCCTCGTCCCAGTGCGCCAGCGCGCGGCGGCCCTTGGCCAGGCCTTTGAGGCCGGGGGCCATCCAGCGGTGCTGGTTGAACACCTCGCTGCGCTCCAGCCGCAGCCGCGGCAGGTAGCGCGTGGTGGCCAGCAGGCCGAAGTCGGCAGGCGCTTTGGTCATCGTCGGGGAGGGATGGTCCGGATGGCGGGTTTGATGATGTGATGCATGATACGCTAGTGAACGATAAAGGAACAAGGCTCCGCGCCCTCGGCGGGCACGGGGGTTTCCCCAACAGGGCAAGCACTGCAGGAGACAGGTCTTGAAAGCCAACACCGCCTTGCTGCGCGACTGGCTGCGCCGGGAGCGCGGCCTGGACCTCGCCGACTACGAGGCGCTGCGGCGCTGGTCGGTCGACCACGTCGACGACTTCTGGCTGGCGATGTGGGACCACTTCGGCCTGCGCTCGCCCACGCCGTTCACGGCCGCGTTGAACGACGCCCGCATGCCCGGCGCGCGCTGGTTCGAAGGCGCGCAGCTCAACTATGCCGCGGTGCTGGCGCGCCATGCCGATGCGGCCGCCCGCGCCGGCGTGCCGGCGCTGGTGTTCCGCAACGAGCATCTGCAAGCGCAAGGCCGCAGCGTCGAGGTGGCGTGGCCCGATCTGGTCGACCAGGCCGCGGCGCTGGCCGCGACGCTGCGCGATCTGGGCGTGCAGCGCGGCGACCGCGTGGCCGCGCATTTGCCCAACATCCCGCAGGCGCTGGTCGGCTTCCTGGCCTGCGCGTCGCTGGGCGCGATCTGGAGCCTGACCGCGCCCGACATGGGCGTGGCCACCGTGCGCGACCGCTTCCGCCAGATCGACCCCAAGGTGCTGATCGCGGTGGACGGCGCGGTCTACGGCGGCAAGCGCAACGACCGCCGCGAGACCGTGCGCGAGTTGCTGCAGCAGTTGCCCAGCGTGCAAGCGCTGGTGTGGGTGCCGTATCTGCGGCAGTGCGGGGTGGAGGCCGATGGCTTCGATGTTGGCGATTGGGGTGGCCGCGCATTGAGCTGGGACGAAGCGCTGGCCAACCCGCAGCGCGTCGCGCCCGAGCCGGTGCTCTTCGACCACCCGCTGTGGATCGTTTATTCCAGCGGCACGACGGGGCTGCCCAAGCCCATCGTCCATGGCCACGGCGGCGTGGTGCTGGAGATGCTGAAGCTGCACCGCTTCCACCTGAACCTGTCGCCCAGCCACGAAGACGGCGAGACGAAAGAACGCTTCCACTGGTACAGCAGCGCCGGCTGGGTGATGTGGAACCTGCAGGTCTCGGCGCTGCTGCTGGGAACCACGGTGTGCTTGTACGACGGCCACCCGTCGTTCCCGCGCGCCGATGAGCTGTGGCGTTATGCCGCCGAGGTCGGCGTGACCTTCCTCGGTGCCGGCGCGGCCTATTACGCAAGCTGCCTGAAGGCCGGGCTGGCGCCGGGCCGCACGCTGGACCTGTCGCGGCTGCGCGCGCTGGGCTCGACCGGATCGCCGCTGTCGCCCGAGAGCTACCGCTGGGGCTGGGACGGCGTGCGCGCGGACCTGTGGTGGGCCGTGATCTCCGGCGGCACCGATCTGGCCAGCGCCTTCCTCGGCGGCACGCCCGAGCTGCCCACCGTCCCCGGCGAGATGCAGGCGCGCTGCCTGGGCGCCGACGTGCAGGCCTGGGACGAAGCGGGCCGCGAGGTGCACGACGACGTGGGCGAGCTGGTCTGCGTGCAGCCCATGCCGTCGATGCCGGTGTGCTTCTGGAACGACCCCGAGGGCAAACGTCTGCGTGACAGCTATTTCGACGTCTATCCCGGCGTCTGGCGCCACGGCGACTGGCTGCGCATCACGCTCAGCGGCTCGGCCATCGTCTACGGCCGCAGCGATGCGACGCTCAACCGCCACGGCCATCGGCTGGGCACGGCAGAGCTTTACAACGTCGTCGAAGCGCATCCGCAGGTGCTGGACAGCCTGGTGGTCGACATCGAGTTCCTCGGCAAGTCCAGCTTCATGCCGCTGTTCGTCGTGCTGCGCGACGGCGTGACGCTGGACGCCGCCTTGGAGGCCGACCTGAAGCGCCTCATCCGCGAAGGCCTGTCGCCGCGCTTCGTGCCCGACGCGGTGGTGCAGGTGGCCGAGGTGCCGCGCACGTTGACCGGCAAGAAGCAGGAACTGCCGGTCAAGAAGCTGATGCTGGGCCGGCCGGCGGCCGAGGTGGTCAACAAGGACGCCTGCGCCAACCCCGGCGCCTTCGACTGGTACGTCGACTACGCGCGCCGGCATCTGCAGCAAGACTAGGAAAGGAACGACATGACGAGACTGTTGGACGGCAAGGTGGCGCTGGTCACCGGCGGCGGGCGCGGCGTGGGCCGTGGCATCTGCCTCGCATTGGCCGAGGCCGGCGCCAAGGTGGTGATCAACGACCTCGGCGCCACGTTGGACGGCCAGGCCAGCGGCGAGCAGCCGGCCGACGAGGTGGCGGCCGCGATCCGCGCCGCCGGCGGCGAGGCCGCGGTGGACGGCGGCTCGGTGGCCGACTGGAACGCGGCGCACAGGATGGTGGAAGGCGCGGTCGAGCGCTTCGGCCGCATCGACATCGTCGTCAACAACGCCGGCATCCTGCGCGACGTGATGTTCCACCGCATGAACGAGGCCGAGTTCGACGCCGTGATCGCGGTGCACCTGAAGGGCAGCTTCAATGTCAGCCGCGCCGCGGCGCCGCACTTCAAGGCGCAGGGCAGCGGCGTGTACGTGCACATGAGCAGCACCTCGGGCCTGATCGGCAACCTCGGCCAGGCCAACTACTCGGCAGCCAAGCTGGGCATCGCGGCGCTGTCGAAGTCGATCGCGCTGGACATGGCCAAGTTCGGCGTGCGCTCCAACGCGGTGGCGCCGTTCGCGTGGACGCGCATGATCGACTCGATCCCGGCCGAGACGCCGGAGCAGAAGAAGCGCGTCGACGGCCTGAAGAAGCTGGTGCCCGAGAAGGTGGCGCCCTTCGTCGTGGCGCTGTGCGCCGACGCGGCGCGCGACGTCACCGGCCAGATCTTCGGCGTGCGCAACAACGAGATCTACCTGTTCAGCCAGCCGCGGCCGGTGCGCAACGCGCACTGCGGCGAGGGCTGGACGCCGCAGGCCATCCTGGACTCGGCGCTGCCGATGCTGCGTTCGGGCTTCTACGGGCTGGATCGATCCGCGGATGTCTTCTGCTGGGATCCCATGTAGCTAAGATATACGCATACGTACTTTATGGGATCAGGAGGACATGGCGACCGACCCGCACACCATCGACTGGGAGCTGAGGCTGGGCTTCCTGATCCACGACGTCTCGCGCCTGCGCCGCAGCGCGTTCGACCGCTGCCTGAAGCCGCTGAACGTCACCCGCTCGCAATGGTGGGTGCTGGCCTACCTCTCGCGCGAGGACGGCATGACGCAAAGCCAGCTCGCCGAGGAACTGGACCTGGGCAAAGTGGCCGTCGGCGGCCTGATCGACCGCCTGGAGAAGAGCGGCCTCGTGCGCCGCGAGGCCGACGCCACCGACCGCCGCGTCAACCGCGTGTTCCTGGAGCCCAAGAGCAAGCAGTTGATGACGCGGCTGCGCAAGGCCAGCCACCGGATGAACGAGCAGATCCTGGCCGGCCTGACCGACGACCGGCTGGAGACGACCGGCGCGACGCTGGACGCGATGAAGCGCAACCTGCTGACGTATCTGCAAGGCGATGAGATCTAGCGTGGCGCGGCTTGCGGGTTGACCCCAGGCCCGCCATCGGCGAAGATCCATATAGTACGGTAGTGAACTAATTCGGCGGGCCGTCCCGTGCCCGCCGCCGCTGCCGCCGCAGGAGACTTCGTGATGACCGCTGGCCGCTTCGACGCCGCCGCCCACGCCGCGCGCATGCGCGCGCAGGGCTTCTGGCCCGACATCCCTTACGACGAGCCGCTGGCGCGCGCGATCGCCCAGACGCCGGACAAGCCGGCGCTGGCGGCCTACCGCGCCGACCGCGAGGGCGCGCGCCGCTTCAGCTACCGCGAGTTCGGCGACGCCGTCGCGCGCGCGGCCGCCGCGCTGCGCGGGCTTGGCGTGGCAGCCGGCGACATCGTCGCGGTGCAGTTGCCCAACTGGTGGGAGTTCGTCGTCGTCTCGCTGGCGGCCAACCGCATCGGTGCCGTCATCAACCCGCTGATGCCGATCTTCCGCGAGCGCGAGCTGTCGTACATGCTGGGCTTCGCCGAGGCCAAGGTGCTGGTCGTGCCCAAGCTGTTCCGCGGCTTCGACCACGCGGCGATGGCCCATGCGCTGCGGCGCGAGCTGCCGGCGCTGCAGCACGTGATCGTGGTGGACGGCGAGGGCGACGACGGCTTCGACCGCGTGCTGCTGTCGGGCAGCACGCGCATCGAGCCCGCGCCGGCGAACCCGGTGCTGGCGCCCGACGCGATGGCGGTGGTGATGTTCACCTCTGGCACCACCGGCTCGCCCAAGGGCGTGATGCACAGCACCAACACGCTGATCGCCTGCAACCGCGCGCTGGCCGGGCGCTTCGGGCTGCAGACCGACGACGTGCTGCTGGCCTGCTCGCCGCTGGGCCACATGACGGGCTACGCGGCCGTGATGTTGTTGGGCTTCAGCCTGGGTGCCACCGTCGTGCTGCAGGACGTGTGGGAGCCCAAGCGCGGCGTCACCATCATGGCCGACGAAGGCGTGACCTTCACCGCCGCGTCCACCCCCTTCCTCAACGACATCTGCGAGGCGGTGGCCGGCGGCGCGCCGCGGCCGGCGGCGCTGCGCAGCTTCCTGTGCGGCGGCGCGCCGATCCCGCCGGTGCTGATCGAGCGCGCGGCGCGCGAGCTGGGGCTCAAGGTGTGCTCGCTGTTCGGCATGACCGAATCGCTGTCGTCGACCCTGACCGAGCCTTCGCGGGCGGCCGACAAGTCCGCCAAGACCGATGGCCGTGCGCTGGAAGGCGTGGACGTGCGCGTGGCCGACGTGGACGGCAAGCCGCTGCCCGCCGGCCAGACCGGGCGGCTGCTGGTGCGCGGCGCGCAGATGTTCATGGGCTACTACAAGCGCCCCGACATCCAGACCTTCGACGCCGAGGGCTGGTTCGACACCGGCGATCTCGCGTATGCCGACGACGAGGGCTACATCCGCATCAACGGCCGCACCAAGGACGTGCTGATCCGCGGCGGCGAGAACGTGCCGGTGATCGAGATCGAGGCGCTGCTCTACAAGCACCCCGCGGTGGCCGCCGCGGCGCTGGTGGGCTACCCCGACGCGCGGCTGGGCGAGCGCGGCTGCGCCTTCGTCGTGCTGCGGCCGGGCTGCAGCCTGACGCTGGCCGAGCTGCAGGCCTACATGGCCGAATGCAAGGTGGCCAAGCAGTACTGGCCCGAGCGCGTGGAAGTCGTCGCCGACCTGCCGCGCACGCCCAGCGGCAAGATCCAGAAGTTCAAGCTGCGCGAAGCGATCGGCGCCGGCGGCAGTTGATGTCGATGTCGCACCCGGGCTTCGTGCTGGAACGGCTGGCAGGCGTTGACGCCGGCACCGCGCTGCTGCGCTTCGACCGGCCGGACAAGCTGAACCCGCTGTCGGACGCGACGGTGGCCGCGCTGCACCGGTTGCTGGACGAGCTGGCGCACGACGCGAGCCTGCGCGTGCTGCTGCTCACCGGCACGGGCCGCGCGTTCTGCGCCGGCTTCGACCTGTCGGAGGCGGCCGCCGCGCCTGAAGAAGACGCGATCGGCCGCGCCGCCGCCTGGACCGCACGCCAGGAAGCCTTCGCCGGCCTGGTGAGCAAACTGCGCGCACTGCGCGCGCCGGTGATCGCCGCGGTCAACGGCCTGGCCAACGGCGGCGGGCTGGCACTGGCGCTGGCAGCCGAGGTGCGCTACGCCGCCGCGTCGGCGCGCTTCAACGCCGCCTTCGTCAAGGTGGGCATGACCGGCTGCGACATGGGCGTGAGCTGGCTGCTGCCGCGCTGCGTGGGCTTGTCGCGCAGCTTCGAGATCCTGCTGACGGGTCGCATGGTCGACGCCGCCGAGGCCGAGCGCATCGGCCTCGTGACGGCCACCGTGCCCGACGCCGAACTGCTGCCGCGCGCGCTGGCCACGGCGCGCGCGATCGCTGCCAACGACGCCTTCGGCGTCTGGATGACCAAGCGCGGCGGCTGGGCCAATGCCGAGGCCGCGGGGCTGGCGCAGGCGATCGAGCTGGAGAACCGCTCGCAGATCCTGGCGCAGTCGACCGGCGGCCTTCAGCGCGCGGCCGACGCGCTGCTGTCCGCCCCCAGGACTGGGCTGCGCCCAGCCCGCCCCCCGAGGGGGTCGAGCAAAGTGGCAAAGCCACATTTGCTCGAGACCCGCAGGCGCAGCAAGGCGTAGAGCCGGTCGATCGCCGGCGTCGCGATGCCGGCCAAGTCGCGCATCGCGGCGATCGAATCGGCCAGCACGTCGATCTCCAGCGGCCGGCCGCGGTCCCAGTCCTGCAGCATCGACATGCGGTGCGCGCCGGCGTTGCGCGCGGCGGCGATGCGCTGCTCGGTGGTGATCGGCCACGCGGCGATGCCCAGCGCCTCGGCCACCGTTTCGGCCTCGCGCATCAGCTCGCGCACCAGCGCCAGCACCTGGGCGTCGGCGCACAGGCGGTCCAGCATCGCGCCGGTCAGCACCGCGATCGGGTTCCAGGTGAGGCTGCTGATCATCTTGGCCCAGATCCAGGCGCGGATGTCGGGCACGACCTCGGCGTTCAGCCCCGCGGCGTTCATCGCGTCGGCCAGCGCCTGCAGCCGCGGGCTGGCGCTGCCGTCGGGCTCGCCGAGCGGAAAGCGCAGCAGCTTGCCGTCGTGGTGGATCACGCCCGGCGCGACGACTTCGGTGGCCACCCAGTAGACGCAGCCGATCGCGCGCTGCGGGCCCAGCGTGCGCCACTGCGCGGCACCGGGGTCCAGCGCCTCGATCGGCCGGCCGCCGTGCGGGCCGGGTAGGCCGTGGAAGTACCAGTACGGGATGCCGGTGGTCGGCGGCACGACGGTGGTGTCGGGCCCCAGCAGCGCCTGCAGGCCGGGCAGGGCGGCGCCCACCTGGTGCTGCTTGAGCGCGACGAACACGCAGTCCTGCGGGCCCAGCGTGGCCGGGTCGTCGGTGGCCGCCACGGCCGCGTGCAGCTCGCCTTGCGGCGTCTGCAGCCGCAGCCCGCGTTCGCGGATCGCCTGCAGGTGCGCGCCGCGCGCGACCACGCTGACCTGCAGCCCCGGCACCTGCGCCAGCCGCGCGGCGACGAAGCCGCCGATCGCGCCGGCGCCGAAGATGCAGATCTTCACGCCAGTTCGCAATGCCCGCGGTCGAGCAGCGGCACGCCGCGTTCCAGCGCGTGGGCCTTGAAGCAGACGCCGTCGCTCGCCTCGAACAGCGACACGCGCACCGTGTCGCCGGGCAGCCCCGGCGCCGCGAAGCGCACCGACAGCGCGCGCACGCGCTCCGGCGCATGCCGGCGCACGATGGCGCGCATCGCCAGGCCCATCGTGTTGAGGCCGTGCGAGATCGGCCGCTCGAAGCCGGCGCGGCGCGCCACCTCGGGGTCGGCGTGGATGGGCATCAGGTCGCGGCTGGCCTGGCGATACAGCAGCGCCGCCTGCGGCAGCGTGGGCAGATCCACGGTCTCGATCAGGCGCAGATCGTCTGGCAGCGCCGCGGCCGGCGGCGGCGCTTCGCCCCAGGCGCCGCAGCCGCCGTCGCTGCGCAGGAACTGCACTTGGCGCACGCTGGCCAGCGGCGCGCCGCCGGCGGCGTCTTCCAGCGCGGTCTCGAAGTGGATCAGCGCGCCGCGGCCCGCGCCCTTGTCCTCCACCGCCAGCAGGCGGTGGCGGCCGACCACGCGGCCCTGCGCCGGCAGCGGCCGGTGCCAGCGGATGTGTTCCTCGCCGTGGACGATGCGCACCCAGGCTATGCCGGTGGCCGGGTCGTGCTGCCAGAACGGCGTCCAGGCCAGCGTGGCCGCGAAGGTGGGCACCGCGCGCACGCCGCCGCGGCCTTCGTAGACGAAGGGCAGTTCGGCCTCGTCGAGCGGGTTCTGGCCGAAGCCCAGCGCCAACGCGTAGAGCACGCTGTCGCGCTCGTCCCAGGCCTGCTCGGTGGGCGGGAAGGGGCGTGCGATGACGTGGTCGAGGTGCATCGTCAGGGGATCGTGACCAGCACCTTGCCGAACTGCTGCCCGCGGTGCAGGCGGTCGAAGGCCTCGTTGACGCGGCTCAGCGGAAAGCGGCTGTCGATCACCGGCGACACCCCGCCGCGCGCGAACAGCGCGACGACCTTGCGGAACTCTTCCATGCTGCCGCCGGTGGAGCCGTAGACCTCCAGCTGGCGGATGAACATGCGCTGCAGCTCCACCGGCGGGTTGCTGCCGGTGGTGGCGCCGCAGGTGACGATGCGGCCGCCGCGGCGCAGGCTGCGCAATGAGTCGGCCCAGCTCTTCTCGCCCACGCTGTCGATCACGAGGTCGACGCCTTCGCCGCCGCTGAGCTGCAGCACGCGCTCGGCCACCTTCTCGCGGCCGTAGTTGATGCCGGCTTCGGCACCCATCGCGACGGCGCGCGCGATCTTCTCGTCCGACGACGAGGTGACGATCACGCGCGCCCCGGCGCGCAGCGCGAGCTGCAGCGCGGCCACCGCCACGCCGCCGCCGATGCCGACGATCAGCACCGTCTCGCCCATCTGCAGCGGCCGCTTGCCGAACAGCATGCGCCAAGCCGTCAGGTGGCCGGTCATCAGCGCGCCGGCGGCTTGCAGGTCGGCGTCGTCGGGCAGCGGCAGCACGCAGCGCGCGGGCAGCGCCACGACCTCGGCCAGCGTGCCGTGGCGGTGCTCGCCGATGATGCTGGCGCGCAAGCACAGCGGCTGGTCGCCGGCCAGGCAGTAGCGGCACTGGCCGCAGAAGGCGACGCTGTAGAGCACGGCCTTCTGCCCCACGCGCAGCCCGCTGCCCGGCGGCGCGTGCGCCACGACGCCGGCGCCTTCCACCCCTTGCACCTGCGGCAAGGCATGTGTGATGCCGACGCCCACGTCGCGCATGTACAGGTCCACGCGGTTCAGGCCGACCGCGTGCATGCGGATCAGCGCTTCGCCCTCGGCCGGCTGCGGCGGCGGGAAATCGCGGAACACCAGGCCCTCGGGGCCTCTTCGTTCGAGCACGGCTGCTTGCATGAGGGTGAGCTTAAGCGTTCGTACACCAGCGTACGACTTGAGGAAAACCCTCAAGGCCGCCGCGGTGCGGCTGCCTATCATCCAATGTCGTACGGTAGTGAACGAATAGGAGTCGTGCATGCGGCGCTTCGAAGGCACGGTCTGCGTCGTCACCGGCGCCGCGCGCGGCATCGGCGAGGCCATCGCCGCGCGGCTGGCGGCCGAAGGCGCGCGCGTCGCCGCCTGGGACGTCAGCGAACGCCGCTTGCTGCCCACCGTGGCCGCGCTGCAGGCGCAAGGCTTGGACGTGCAGCCCTTCGTCTGCGACGTCGGCCAGCGCGCCGCGGTCGCCGAGACGATGGCGGCGGTGGAGCAGCGCTTCGGCGCGCCGGTGGGCGTGCTGGTCAACAACGCGGTATGGGCGCGCTTCGCGCCGCTGGCCGACAACGACGAGGAGATGCTGGAGCGCACGTTCGCGGTCGGCCTGAAGGGGCTGGTGTGGACGCTGCAGGCCGCGGCACCGCAGATGCGGCGCCTGGGCGGCGGCGCGGTCGTCAACCTGTCGTCGACCTCGGCCACGCGGCCGGTGACGCAGGCCATCGCCTACGCCGCGCTGAAGGCCGGCGTGCTGGGGCTGACGCGCGGCGCCGCGGTGGAGCTGGCGGCCGACCGCATCCGCGTCAACGCGGTGTCGCCGGGGATGGTGGGCACCGAGGCGTCGAAGGCGCAGTTCGATGCGCCGACGCTGGCCGCGCGCGAGGCGGCGATGCCGCTGGGCCGCTTCGGCGCGCCGGGCGACATCGCCGGCGCGGTGGCCTTCCTGGCCAGCGGCGACGGCGCCTACGTCAGCGGCGCCGAGCTGGTCGTCGACGGCGGCTGGACCACGCCGTCACTGTGACGCTACTTTAACGAGGAAGATGGGATGAATCGTCTGCAGGACCGGCGCTGCATCGTCACCGGCGGCGGCAGCGGCATCGGCCGCGCCAGCGCCGAGCGCTTCGCGCAGGAGGGCGCCGCGGTGCTGGTGGTGGGCCGCCGCGCCGCCAACGCCGAGGAGACGGCCGAGCGCATCCGCGCCGCCGGCGGCCGCGCGATCGCGATGGCCGCCGACGCCACCGACGAGGCCGACGTGCAGGCCGTCGTCGCGCGCTGCGTTGCCGAGTGGGGCGGCGTCGACGTGTTCCTGGCCAACGCCGGATCGCCCGGCACCAACGCCGGCATCCTGGAGCAGACCCTCGACGAGTGGCAGACCGTCTGGCGCGACAACGTCATCAGCAGCATGCTGGCCGTCAAGCACGCCGGCAGCGTGATGGTCGAACAGCAGCGCGGCTCCATCATCCTGGTCTCGTCGGCCGCGTCGCTGCGCGCCAACGCCGGCGCCATCTCGTACAGCGCGGCCAAGGCCGCGGTCAACAGCCTGACGCAGACGGCGGCCAATGCCTTCAGCGGCCGCGGCGTGCGCGTCAATTGCATCCTGCCCGGGCTGGTGGAGACGCCGATGACGCGCAAGGTCTTCGACTACGCGCGCGAGCGCGGCAAGGAGGGCCGCATCGGCCACATGACGCCGCTGCAGCGCGCCGGCCAGCCGCACGAGATCGCCGGCATGGCTGCCTTCCTGGCCAGCGACGACAGCTCCTTCGTCACCGGCCAGCTCTACGCGGTGGACGGCGGCGTCAGCAGCACGCATCCGCACGGCCGCATCCCCGTGTGACGGAGGGCTTGCAGCGCCGGGCGCTGGCCGCCGGCGTCGCGCTGGTGCTGGTGTGGGGCGCCGCGTTCTCGATCCAGAAGCTGGCGTACGCGGCCTTGAGCCCCGGCGGCTTTTTGTTCCTGCGCTCGCTGCTGATGTCGGCTTGCGCGCTGGCGCTGCTGGCCTAGCGCCGCGTGCCGCTGTGGCCGGCGCTGCAGCCGGGCGACGGGCCGCGGCTGCTGGCCGTCACCGCGATCGGCCCGGTCGTGCACATCGTGCTGGTGACCTACGGCATCCACTGGTCGACGCCGTTCTCCAGCGCGCTGATCATGGCCTGCGGGCCGGTGTTCACCTTGCTGCTGCTGCGCTTGCTGCGCGGCGTGCGGCTGTCGGGCGGCCAGGCCGCCGGCGTGGCGCTGGCCTTCGGCGGCGTGCTGCTGGTGGTCAGCGACAAGCTGCACGGCGCCGAGCTGCGCGCCAGCCTCGGCGACCTGATGCTGCTGGCCGCCGCGGTGCTGTTCGCGCTCTACACCATCCTCGCGACGCCGCTGGTCGAGCGCTATGGCGGCGGCGAGGTGATGAGCTGGACCACGCTGGCCGCCAGCCCCGTGCTGCTGGCCTGCAGCGCGCCGGCGGCGTGGACGGCGCCGTTCGCGCAGGCGCCGCCGCTGGCCTGGGCGGCGCTGCTGTGGACGGTGCTGGTCTCGGCCTTCCTCGGCTGGGTGGTGTGGAACTGGGTCAACGCGGTGCGCGGCGTCGCGCGCACCGCGCCGCTGCTGTACGGCGTGCCCCCGGCCGCCGGCCTGATCGCCTGGCTGGCGGCCGGCGAAGGCTTCGGCGGCCTGAAGCTCGCGGGCGCCGCGGCAGCGCTGGCGGGCGTGGCGTGGACGCAGGTGGCGGCGCGGGAGCGTAAGGGTTGAGCGGCGCGGCTGCGCAGTAAAGTCGGCGGCCATGGGAGGATGACCATGGGGGGCCTTCATGAGCGATCTCGCCGCCGCTGCGCCGGACGGCTACAGCGGCATCCACGGCGACATCGTCAGCTTGCTGGAAGCCGCCCGACGGGCCGCGGCGCGCAGCGTCAATGCGCTGATGACGGCCACGTACTGGGAGATCGGCCGGTGCATCGTGGAGTTCGAGCAGGGTGGACAGGAGCGAGCCACGTACGGGCAAGCGCTGCTCAAGCGGCTCTCCATCGACCTGACGGGCCGCTTCGGCAGAGGTTTTTCCGAGCGCAACCTGGAGCAGATGCGGCTGTTCTACCTGGCATGGCCGCCGAAGCGCATTTCGCAGACGGCGTCTGCGAAATCGGCGACGCCCCGGATTTCGCAGACGGTGCCTGGCGAATCGACCACTGCCAGGGCTTCCGAAGTAGTGGTTCGGAATGTCGTCGACCTGCCTGCACTGGCCAAGTCCTTCCCGCTGCCCTGGTCAGCTTACGTGCGCCTGCTGTCCGTCAAATCCGAAGCGGCGCGCACCTTCTACGAAACCGAGGCCTTGCGCTGCGGCTGGAGTGTGCGCCAGCTCGACCGCCAGATCGACAGCCAGTTCTACGAGCGTATCGCGCTGTCCCGCAACAAGGCGGCGATGCTGAAGAAGGCTGAAGCCGCCGGGCCGGACGATGCCATCACGCCCGAGCAGGCCTTGAAGGATCCCTTCGTTCTGGAGTTCCTGAACCTCAAGGACGAGTACTCCGAGTCGGACCTGGAAGACGCGCTGATCCGGCATTTGGCCGACTTCCTGCTGGAGTTGGGCGACGACTTCGCCTTCGTCGGACGCCAGCGCCGCCTGCGGCTGGACGACACCTGGTTCCGCGTCGATCTGCTGTTCTTCCACCGCCGGCTGCAGTGCCTGCTGATCATCGACCTGAAGATCGGCCGGTTCAGCCACGCCGACGCCGGCCAGATGCACATGTACCTGAACTACGCCCGCGAGCACTGGTTGAAGCCGGGCGAGAACCCGCCCGTGGGCCTGGTGCTGTGCACCAGCAAGGGCAGCAACGAGGCGCACTACGCGCTCGAAGGCCTGCCCACCAAGGCGATGGCCGCCGAGTACCGCACCGTGCTGCCCGACGCCAGGCTGCTGGAGGCCGAACTGGACAAGACGCGGCGCGAGCTGGAGGCGCGGCGCCCCGCGCCCGGGGACTTCCCCCGTTGACATCAATAGTGCGCTAGCGTACGGTGTGCATGATCATCGAAATGACCGCACACCAGGAGACGCGCGCATGGATTTCCGTCTGCCCGACGAGGTGACCGCGAAGCTGGCGGAACTCGACGCCTTCATCGACCGCGAGATCAAGCCGCTGGAGCGCGAGCACCCGCAGTACTTCGACCACCGGCGCGAGAACGCGCGCACCGACTGGGCCAACGACGGTCGCCCGCGCGCCGAGTGGCGGGCGCTGATCGGCGAGATGGAGCGCCGCGCCGACAAGGCCGGCCACCTGCGGCTGGGGCTGCCCAAGACCATCGCCGGCGGCGGCGGCGTCAGCAACCTGATGATCGCGGCGATCCGCGAGCACCTTGCCGCCAAGGGCCTGGGCCTGCACAACGACCTGCAGGACGAGTCGTCGATCGTCGGCAACTTCCCCATCGTGCCGGTGCTCGACGCCTACGGCACGCCGGAGCAGAAGAGCTACATCGAAGGCATCATCACCGGAGCCAAGCACCTGAGCTTCGCGCTCACCGAGCCCGGCCACGGCAGCGACGCCACCTGGCTGGAGACCACCGCGGTGAAGGACGGCGGCCACTGGGTCATCAACGGCATGAAGCGCTGGAACAGCCAGGTGGCGCGCGCGCACGGCAACCTAGTGTTCGCGCGCAGTTCGGGCCAGCCGGGCGACGCCAAGGGCATCACCGCCTTCATCGTGCCGACCGACGCGCCGGGGCACGAGGTGCTCTACAACCACTGGACCTTCAACATGCCCAGCGACCACGCGGAAGTGGCGCTGAAGGACGTGCGCGTGCCCGACAGCGCGATCCTGCATCGCGAAGGTGAAGGTTTGATGGTCGCGCAGCGCTTCGTGCACGAGAACCGCATCCGCCAGGTCGCGGCCAGCGCCGGCGCGGCGCGCTACTGCATCGAGCGCGCGGCCGCCTACGCGCGCGGCCGCAAGGCCTTCGGCGAGCCGCTGTCGAAGAAGCAGGCGATCCAGTTCCCGCTGGTCGAGCTGTACGCCGAATGCGAGATGGTGCGCAACTACATCTTCCGCACCGCGTGGGAGATGGACCGGCGCGACCCGCTGGAGATCAGCGACATGGTCTCGATCTGCAACTTCCGCGCGAACCGGTTGTGCTGTGAAGCGGCCGACCGCGCGATGCAGACCCACGGCGGCGTCGGCTACAGCCGCCACATGCCGTTCGAGCACATCTACCGCCACCACCGCCGCTACCGCATCACCGAGGGCTCGGAAGAGGTGCAGATGCGCCGCGTCGCGCAGTACCTGTTCGGCTTCGGCGGCAAGAAGGCCAATTCGACCGCGGCGGGATGAGCGGCGCCGGCCTGGATTTCGACACCGTACGGCTGGCGGGTTATCTCGACGGCCTGCCCGATGCCGGCCGCGGCGCGCTGGAACTGCGCCGCACCGAAGGCGGCATGTCCAACCCGACGTTCTTCCTGCGCCGCGGCGACTGGCAGGCCGTGCTGCGCAAGCAGCCCGCCGGCGAGCTGGCGCCGTCGGCGCACGCGATCGATCGCGAGTTCAAGGTGCTGCAGGCCTTGCACGGCGGCGCGGTGCCGGTGCCGCGCCCGCTGCACTACTGCGCCGACCGCGCGGTGCTGGGCACGCCGTTCTACCTGATGGAGAAGCTCGAAGGCCGCGTCTTCCACGCCTTCGCGACGCCGGGCCTGGCGCGCGACGAGCGCGCGGCGCTGTACGACGCGATGCTGCGCACGATGGCCGCGATCCACCGCGTCGACGTCGCCGCCGTCGGCCTGGCCGACCACGGCCGGCCGGGCAACTACTTCGCGCGCCAGCTCAAGCGCTGGAGCGAGCAGTGGACGCGCTTTCGCCGCGGCGACGACGACAATCCGGCGCTGGACCGGCTGGTCGCCTGGCTGGCCGGGCGCGTACCCGACAGCACGCTGCAGACCCTGTGCCACGGCGACTTCCGCATCGGCAACATCATGTTCCACCCGACCGAGCCGCGCGTCGTCGGCGTGCTGGACTGGGAGCTGTCGACGCTGGGCCATCCGCTGGTCGACGTGGCCTTCAACAGCCAGGCCTGGCGCATGGCGCCCGACGAGAACGGCGGCCTGCTGGGCCTGCCACTGGCCGAGCTGGGCATCCCGGAGGAAAACGTTTACTTAGAACGTTATTACGCACTCGCCGGGTCGACCGAGCGGATGACGACCTTCCACCAGGCTTTCGCGATGTTCCGCGGCGCGGTCGGCTCGGCTGGCGTTGCGGTGCGCGGGGAGGGCGGCAACGGCTTCCTGCCCGACGCCGCGCGCGTGGGCCGCCACCTCGCGCTGGCCTATGCGCGGCGCGGGCTGGCGCTCGCGGAAGGGGCCGAGGGCGCGGCATGACGCTGGACGACGCCATCCGCAGCCGCCGCTCGGTGCGCGGCTTCCTGTCCACCGAGGTGCCTGAAGCGACGCTGCGCGAGGTGTTCGCGCTGGCGCAGTGGGCGCCGTCCAACTGCAACATCCAGCCCTGGCTGCCGCACGTCGTCAGCGGCGCGCGGCTGCAGGGCTTGCGCGAGGCCTTGGTGAGCGCGGCCCAGGCCCGCGAACCGCTGGCGCCCGACTGGCCGGCCGATTCGGTCTATCCCGGCGTCTACCGCGACCGCCAGGTCGACGCCGCGCGCCGGCTCTACGGCGCGATGGGCGTCGCACGCGAAGACCGCGCCGGCCGCGAAGCGGCGTACTGGCGCAACCACGCGGCCTTCGACGCGCCGCACGCGGTCTTCGTCTTCATGCTGGAGCCGTTCGACGCGCGCGAGGCCACCGACATCGGCATGTGGGCGCAGACGCTGATGCTGGCGCTGACCTCGCGCGGCATCGCCAGCTGCGCGCAGGGCGCGCTGGGTTTGTATGCGCCCATCGTGCGCCGGCACTTGGGCTTGGACGAACGTCACCGGCTGATGTTCGGCATCGCGTTCGGCTACGAGGACCCGGCGGTGGCGGCCAACGCCGCGCGCACCGAGCGCGTGGCGCTGGACGAGGCCGTGGTCTTCCACCGTGACTGAAGCCGTCGCCATCGCCGGCCCCGGGTTGATGGGGCTGGGCATCGCACAGGTCGCCGCGCGCGCGGGGCTGGCCGTGCGGCTGTTCGGGCGCGACCTGGCGTCGGCGCAGGCCGGCCATCAGCGCCTGCAGCAATCGCTGGCGCGGCAGGTGGCGCGCGGCCGGCTGGCTGCCGCGGAGGCCGATGCGATGCTGGCGCGCGTGCAGCCGCTGGCGGCCGATGCCGCGCTGGCCGATTGCGCGCTGGCGATCGAGTCGGTGCCCGAGGACCGCGCCGTCAAGGCCGCGGTGCTGGCGCAGCTCGAACGCGCACTGCCGTCCGGCGCGCCGATCGCCAGCAACACCTCGGGCTTGCCGATCGACGGGCTGGCCGACGCGCTGCGCGATCCGTCGCGGCTGCTGGGGCTGCACTTCTTCTCGCCGGTGGAGCGCATGCCGCTGGTCGAGGTGGTGCGTGGGCGGCGGACCTCCGCGGTTGCGCTGGCCGCCGCGCTGGACCTCGTGCGCCGCGTCGGCCAGCAGCCGGTGCAGGTGGCCGACGGGCCGGGCTTCTTCACCTCGCGCGTGTTCGCGGCCTATCTGGACGAAGCGGTGGCGATGGTCGGCGAGGGCGTCGACGCGGCGCGCATCGACGCGGTCGGCAAGAGCCTGGGGCGCGCGCTGGGGCCGCTGGCGGTGATGGACGAGGTGTCGCTCGCGCTGAACCTGCAGCAGGCGCGGCAAGCGGAAGGCGACGGTTTGCCGCCTGAGCATTGCCGGCTGGCGGCGCGGCCGGTGCTGGAGGCGATGGTCGCTGCCGGCCGCTCGGGCCGCCGGCAAGGTGGCGGCTTCTTCGACGACGACGGCCAGGGCGGACGCCGGCCGTGGCCGGGGCTGGCCGCGCTGTTCCCGCCCGCGGCAGCAACGCTCGACGACGAAGCCATCGCCCAACGCCTGCGCTGGTCCGAGGCGCTGGAAGCGCTGCGCTGCCTGGGCGAAGGCGTGATCGCCAACGCGGCAGATGGAGACACCGCTTCGCGCCTGGGCCTGGGCTTCCCCGGCGGCGGTGTGCTGCACTGGGCAAACGCCACCGGCATCGTCGAAGTCGTGCGCGTGGCGCGGCAACTCGCCGCGCGTTGCGGCGATCGTTTCTCACCGCCGGCCTGGCTCGTCGAGCAGGCCGCGCTTGAACCAGGAGACAAGCGATGAATGGAGCGCTCGCCGACGTGCGCGTGCTGGAGCTGGGGGCCATCGGCCCAGCGCCTTTTGCCGGCGCGCTGCTGGCCGACCTGGGCGCCGACGTGGTGCGCATCGACCGCATCGCCGGTCCGCCACCGGACCGGCCGCCGCAACTCGATTTCTACAACCGCAACAAGCGCTCGCTGGCGCTGGACCTCAAGCGGCCCGAAGGCGTGCAGGCGCTGCTGCATCTCGTCCGCCAGGCGGATGTGCTGACCGAGGGCTACCGCCCCGGCGTGCTGGAGCGCCTGGGCCTGGCGCCGGCCGTGCTGCTGGCGGCCAACCCCAGGCTGGTGATCGGCCGCATGACCGGCTGGGGCCAGGCCGGCCCGTGGGCCGCCGAGGCGGGGCACGACATCAACTACCTCGCGCTGACCGGCGCGCTGCACGCGATCGGCACGCCCGACGCGCCGGTGCCGCCGCTGAACCTGGTGGCCGACCTGGGCGGCGGCGCGATGTACCTGGCGGTGGGCGTGCTGGCCGCGGTGCTGGAGGCGCGCCGCTCGGGCCAGGGTCAGGTGGTCGACGCGGCGATGATCGACGGCGTCACCAACCTGATGTCGGCCTTCCAGGCGATGCGGCAGGAAGGCGTCTGGGAAGACCGCCGCGGCTGCAACCTGGTCGACGGCGGCGCCCCTTACTACGGTTGTTATGCCACGAAGGACGGCAGCCACGTCGCGGTCGGCGCGATCGAGCCGCATTTCTACGCCGCGCTGCTGGCGGTGCTGCAGATCGACCCCGCGACGCTGCCGCCGCAGAACGAGCGCGCGCAATGGCCGGCGGTGCGCGAGCGCTTCGCCGCGGTCTTCCGCACGCGCACGCGCGACGAATGGGTGCAGGCCGCCGCCGGCCGCGACGCCTGCCTGGCGCCGGTGCTCGGCATCGACGAGGCGCCGCAGCATGCGCAGATGCGCGCGCGCGAGGCCTATACCGACTTCGACGGCGTGCGCCACCCGACGCCGGCGCCGCGGCTGTCGCGCACGCCGGCCGCGCTGCGCCGCGGCGCGCCGGCGCCCGGCCAGCACAGCGAGGAGCTGCTGCGCGAAGCCGGCTTCGGCGACGAGGACTTAAGCGCGCTGTTTGACAACGGCGTCGCGCGCGGCGCCGCCTGATCCATCGGAGAAACGAGTCATGCCTTACCAGAGCATCTACCGCCCCGGCCTGTTCAAGGACCAGGTCGTCATCATCACCGGCGGCGGCAGCGGCATCGGCCGCTGCACCGCGCACGAGCTGGCGTCGCTGGGCGCGACGGTGGCGCTGGTCGGCCGCACGCCGGAGAAGCTGGACGCGGTGGCCGCCGAGATCGCCGAGGATGGCGGCCAGGCCAGCACCCACCCCTGCGACATCCGCGAGGAAGCGCAGGTGCGCGCCACCGTCGCCGCGGTGCTGCAACAGCATGGGCGCATCGACGGCCTGGTCAACAACGCCGGCGGCCAGTACCGATCGCCGATGAAGGACATCTCGACCAAGGGCTTCGAGGCCGTGGTGCGCAACAACCTGACCGGCGGCTTCATCTTCATGCGCGAGGCCTACAACCAGTGGCTGGCCGAGCACGGCGGCGCGGTCGTCAACATCATCGCCGACATCTGGCACGGCTGGCCCGACTTCGCGCATTCCGGCGCGTCGCGCGGCGGCATGCTGACGCTGACCGAGACCGCGGCCTGCGAATGGGCCGCCAGCGGCGTGCGCGTCAACGCGGTGGCGCCGGGCGGCATCGCGTCCAGCGGCTTCGACCGTTATCCGCCCGAGGCGCAGGCCAAGATCCTGGAGTTCCCGCCCACGGTGCCGCTGCAGCGCTTCGGCACCGAGTCGGAGATCTCGGGCGCCATCGTTTACCTGCTGTCGCCGGCGGCGGCCTACGTCACCGGCACCTGCTTGCGCGTGGACGGCGGCACGCCCAACAACCGCGGCAGCTACTGGAAGCTGGCCGCTGCGCACCACAACGCACCGTTCCAGGGCTTCCACCGCGCGGTGGCGCCGAAGCTGCTGCAGCAGCCGTCCACTCCGGACTGACCCTGAGGACCCATACCGTTCGCTAGCGTATGATTTCGGCATGATCCTGAACGACGACCAGAAAGCCCTGCTCGAATCGGCCCGGCGCTTCGCGCGCGAGGTGCTGCTGCCGGGCTATCAGCAGCGCGATCGCGACGGCGTGCTCGACCGCGGCCTCGTGCGCCAGATGGGCGAGCTGGGCCTGCTGGGCATGGACCTGCCCGAGGCTCACGGTGGCATGGGCCTGGACGGCGTGACCACCGGCCTCGTCGCCGAGGCGCTGGCCTGGGGCGACTTCAACATCAGCGCGGTGCCGGTGGGCATTTCGCTCAACGGCGCGATCCTGATTCGCCACGCGCAGCCGGCGGTACGCGACGTCTGGGTGCCGAAGATGGTGCGCGGCGAGGCCGTGGTCGCAATCTGCCTGACCGAGCCGCGCGGCGGGTCCGATGCATCGAACCTGCAGTTGAAGGCTAGGCGCGACGGCAACCACTACATGATCAACGGCGAGAAGACCAGCATCACCTTCGCCGACCGCGCCGACGCCTACCTGATCTTCGCGCGCACCGGCACGCCGGAAGAGGGCGCCAAGGGCGTCAGCGCCTTCTTCGTGCCGGCGTCGACGCCGGGCATCCAGACGCTGAAGTTCGACGACCTGGGCAGCGCGGTGATCGGCCGCGGCCAGGTCTTCTTCGACGACGTGCGCATCCCGCTGGACCACCGCCTGGGCGACGAGGGCAAGGGCTTCACGCAGGTGATGCAGGGCTTCGACTACAGCCGCGCGCTGATCGGCCTGCAGGCCTGCGGCGCCGCGCAGGCCAGCCTGGACGAAGCCTGGGCCTACACGAAGGAGCGCGAGGCCTTCGGGCGCCCGATCGGGCAGTTCCAGGGCGTGACCTTTCCGCTGGCCGAAGGCGAATCGCAGATCGAGGCCATCCGCCAGCTCTGCTACCACACGCTGGCCCTGCGCGACGCCGGCCTGCCGCACACCAAGGAGGCGGCGATGTGCAAGTGGATGGGGCCGAAGTTCGCGGTCGACGTGATCCACCAATGCCTGCTGACCTTCGGCCACTACGGCTGGAGCAAGGACCTGCCGCACCAGCAGCGCCTGCGCGATGTGATGGGGCTGGAGATCGGCGACGGCACCGCGGCGGTGATGAAGCTGATCGTCGCGCGCGAGCGCATCGGCCGCACCGCCGTCCAGTACTGATCCTGAGATGCGCTTGCTGCTGATCCGCCACGGCCGCCCCGCCGAGGGCGATGCCGCCGACCCCGGCCTGCGCGCCGACGGCCGCGAGCAGGCGGCCGCGGTGGCCGCGCTGCTGGCGCAGGAGCCGGTCACGCATGTGGTGTCCAGCCCGCTGCGCCGCGCGCTGGAGACCGCCGCGCCGCTGGCCGAGCGCCTGGGCCTGCCGGTCACCGTGATCGACGGCTGGGCCGAGGCCGACCGCCACGGCGCGCGCTACCGCTCGACCGAGACGCTGCGCGCGCTGGGCGCGGCCGAATGGGTCAAGTTCCTGGCCGACCCGGTGCGCTACGTCGGCGGCGACCCCGATCGCTTCAACGCCGCGGTGATGGAAGCGCTGGCCGCAACGATGGTCTTGCAGGGCCCCGGCGGCACGCCGGCGCGCGTGGCCGTGTTCACGCACGGCCTGCCGATCAACCTCGTGCTGGCGCACGCGCTGGGGCTGCGGCGGCTGACGCATTTCCCGCCCTGGTACGGTTCGCTCAGCCGCTTGCATGGGCGCACGCCGGCGGACCTGTCGGTCGTCAGCGTCAACGAGACGGTGCACCAGACTTCCTTGGTTCTGTCATGAGCGCAATTGGCACCGACGAACAACTGACCGAGCGCATCGCGCGCTACCTGGCCACGCAGATGGGCCGCACGCCGCGCATCGGCCGCATCAGGCGCTTCCCGGTCGGCTTCTCGTGGCTGACCTTCCTCGTTCCGGTCGATGACCAGGAGCTGATTCTGCGCCTGGGGCCCGATTACGGGCTGTTCGCACCCTACAGCGCCGGCCCGCAGGTGATGGCGATGCAGTCGCTGCAAGGCAGCGGCGTGCCGCTGCCGCGCGCGTTCTGGCACAGCGACGATCCCGCGATCCTCGGCGCGCCCTTCCTGTTCAGCGACAAGGCCGAAGGCGAGGCCGTCGTCCCCTGGGTCGCGCCGACCGAGCCGCCGCTGGACGAAGGCCTGCGCATCCGCCTCGCGCACCAGTTCATCGACTGCCTGGCGGCACTTCACCGCGCCAACTGGCGCGCGCAACCCATCGCCGCGATGGCTGGCGACGTCGACGAAGACAACGCCGCGCTGCGCAGCGTGCAGACCTGGGAGGCGCTGATCCGCCGCTGGCAGATGCGCCCCTACCCGCTGGCCGAATGGGGCCTGCGCTGGCTCAAGAGCCATTGCCCGCGCGCGCCGCGCGTCACCATCGTGCACGGCGACTACCGCACCGGCAACTTCCTGCAGCAGGACGGCACCATCACCGCGATCCTGGACTGGGAACTGGTGCACCTGGGCGACCCGCACGAAGACCTGGCCTGGGCCAGCATGCCGATGTACAAGGGCGGCACGCCCTACATCGGCCGCCTGGCCGAGCCCGAGCTGTTCTACGGCCGCTATGCGCAGGCAGCCGGCATCGCGGTCGACATGGCCTCGGTGCGCTACTACCAGGCCTTTTCGCTGCTGAAGC
Organism: Rubrivivax sp.; assembly: GCA_047602205.1. Classification (GTDB taxonomy): domain Bacteria; phylum Pseudomonadota; class Gammaproteobacteria; order Burkholderiales; family Burkholderiaceae_C; genus Rubrivivax. The sequence continues at coordinate 5,599,780 of JASGHX010000001.1, forward strand.
TGGCGGCCACGCACATGGCGGCGGCGCGCTGCTTCGAGGAAGGGCGCTTCAACGACCTGCGCATGCCCGCGATGGGCAGCCAGATCGCCACTTGCCTGCGGCAGATGGCCAAGACCATCGAAGCCGCGGAGGCCAAGCCATGAACAACAGCTTCGAGCGCCTGATCGACGGCTTGTGCGCCACGCTGCGCGCCGAAGTGCTGACGCGGCTGGACGACGAGTTCGCGCGCGGCCAGGTGTTCGGCGTCATCAACGTGCTGAACACTTTCAAGGCGCGCGCGGACTGGTCGGCGGGCTTTCTGCTGCAGCAGATCGCGGCGCAGCAGCAGGCGCTGGACGCCGCGCGCCACGCGGTGCCGGCGGCGCTGCAGGCCACGCTGCCCACAGCGCCCGCAGGGCTGTTGCCGGCGGCGGTGCCGATCGCCGATCTGCTGTCCCGCCGCGACGCCGGCAACGATGCCATCGCGTCATGGCTGCAATGGCTGGACGGCCCGGGCCGCGCGCTGCCCGCAGACGCCGCGGCCGCGGTGGAGGCGCTGCTGCTCGCCGCGATGCGCGCCGAGGTGGACATCGAGCTGAAGCATGCACCGCGCCCGCTGTTCGCCGAGATGTCCAGCGGCCGCGAGTCCTGACGGCCCCGAGGGTTTGCCCGCGGGTCTGCCCGATTGACAGGATCCGCCGATCAACTAGTCTGCGACCCATATCGTAAGCTAGCGAACGAGCTGGCGATCTGCGATTTCGCACAACCGACCGGAGACAAAACCATGTTCAAGATCACCCGCCGTGCCGCTGCTGCCGCGGCCTTGTCGCTGGCGGCGGCGCCGCTGGCGTTTGCGCAGGCCGGCGGCCCCGTCAAGGTGGGCCTGCTGCTGATCGACAGCGGCCCCTTCGCCACCTACGCGGGGCTGATGGAGTCGGGCGCCAAGGCGGCGGTGGAGATGCTCAACGCCGAGGGCGGCGCCGGCGGGCGCAAGCTGGAGCTGGTGATCCAGGCGCATTCGGGCACGCCGGCCGCGGCCGTGGCGGCGGCCACCAAGCTGGCGCAGCAGGGCGGCGTCTCGGTGATCCTGGGGCAGACGCAAAGCTCGCATTCGCTGGCGCTGGTGCCCAAGCTCGATTCGCTGAACGTGCTGCAGATCGACCACTACGCGCAGAGCAACGACTTGATGACCAAGTCGTGCGCGCCCAACTACTTCCGCGTCAACACGCCCGACGCCTTGAGCACGCGAATGATGCAGGAGTTCGTCAAGGCCAGCGGCGCCAAGACCTGGAACCTGATCTCGATGGACTACGCCGCCGGCCAGAGCTTCAGCAAGGCCTTCGGCGAGCTGGTGGGCGGGCTGGGCGGCAGCGTGCAGCAGAACCTGTTCTCGCCGCAGGGCACGTCGGACTTCGGCAGCTACATCTCGCAGCTGTCCAAGCCTGCCGACGCGCTGGTGGTCACGCTGTACATGAGCGACGGCCAGAGCTTCGCCAAGCAGGCGCGGCAGTTCGGGCTGTTCGACAAGTACAAGATGGTGCTGGGCAACGGCTTCGCCACCGACTTCCAGCTCGAAGCGCACGGCGACAACGTGCTGGGCGTCTACAACACGCTGTCGTGGACGCCCGAGCTGCCCGGCGCGCGCAACCAGAAGTACGTGCAGGACTTCGAGCGCATCGCCAAGCGGCGGCCGTTCTACACCGACGCCGACCTGATGGTGGCGCTGGAGACCTTCCGCGCCGGCGTCGTCAAGGCCGGCTCGTCCGACCCGGCCAAGGTGCGCAAGGCGCTGGAAGGGCTGAAGATCGACACCATCTTCGGCAACGTGGAGATGCGCGGCGCCGACCACCAGTTGATCCGCCAGCACGGCATGGCGCAGGTCGTGAAAGGGCCGGGCGGCAAGAACATCTTCCAGATGAAGGTGCTGAAGTCGGGGCCCGAGATCTACCCGCCGGCCAGCCCGGAATGCAAGGCGTCGAGCTGAGCTGACGGGAAGCGCCGCGCCGTGGACTGGTCGCAACTCTTCAGCGTCGCGCAGCTCGCCAACGCCTTGGCGCTGGCCTCGCTGCTGACCATCCTGGCCAGCGGGCTGGCGTTGATCTTCGGCCTGCGCGACGTGATGAACTTCGGCCACGGCGCCTTCTACATGCTGGGTGCCTACGTCGGCTATTCGGTCGGCAAGCTGATCGGCTTCTGGGCCGCGCTGGTGGTGGTGCCGCTGCTGCTGGCCGCGGTGGGCGCGGCCTTCGAGCTGGCGGTGCTGCGCCCGCTGCAGAAACGCTCGCACATGGACGTGGCGCTGGTCACCTTCGGGCTGGCGCTGATCATCGGCCCGGCGGTGCACAAGATCTGGGGCACGGTGCCGCTGTCGGTGGAGCCGCCGCCCGCGCTGGCCGGCTCGGTCAGCCTGTTCGGAACGATGTATCCCTCCTACCGCCTGTTCCTCATCGCGATGGGTTTCGGCACCTGCCTGGCGCTGGCGGGCTGGCTCAAGTTCACCAAGAGCGGCATGCACACGCGCGCCGTCAGCCAGCAGCCGCACGTGGCGCGGATGATGGGCGTCAACACCGATGCCTTGAGCCTGCTGGTGGTGTGCCTGGGCATCGCGTTCGCCGGGCTGGCCGGCGTGCTGGCCGGGCCTTACCTCTCGGTGGACCCGGGCATGGGCGCCAGCATCCTGATCAGCTGCCTGATCGTCGTCGTCGTCGGCGGGCTCGGCAGCATCGGCGGCGCGATCGCCGCGGCGCTGGTCTACGGCTTCATCCAGGTGATCGGCACCGTGCTGTTCCCGTCGCTGGCGGTGCTGGCGCCGTACCTGCTGCTGTTCGGTGTGCTGCTGTGGCGGCCGCAGGGCTTCGGCCGCGGAAGGGTGGCATGACCCACCCCCGAAGCGCCTTCGGCGCTCCCCCTCAAGGGGGCGCCGCCAGCGGACCGGCAAAGCCGGATCCGCGGCGGTTGCTGGACGCTTTCGGGCGTGATGCGCGCCCGCTTGCATTCTTTGCCGTCGCCGTGGTGGCCGGCCTGTTCGTGCCGATGGCGCTGAGCAGCGGCTTCTACCTCGGGCTGCTGATCAACGGCATCGTGCTGGGCATCGCCGCGGTGGGCATCGGCTTTTTGATGCACCAGTGCGGGCTGGTGATGTTCGGCGTGGCCGCGTTCATCGGGCTGCCGGCCTACCTGCTGGGCATCTTCAGCACGCACCTGAACCTGGGGCTGACCGCGGCGGCGGCGCTGGCGCTGCTGGGCAGCACGGCCTTTGCGGCGCTGACCGGCGCGCTGGTGGTGCGCGCGCGGCCGCTGCCGTTTGCGATGCTGACGCTGGCGCTGGCGCAGATGCTCAAGTCCGCCGCCACGCTGCAGGTGATGCGCCCCCTCACCGGCGGCGACGACGGGCTGACGATGAGCCTGAGCGGCAGCCTGTTCGGCCTGAACGCCGCGGCGCTGTCCAAGGCCGCCAGCTTCTGGCCGCTGGCCTGGGTGGCCTTGTGCGCGGTGGTCTTCATCGCCTGGCGCGCCGCGCATTCGCGCTTCGGCCAGGTGCTGCGCGCGACGCAGGCCAACGAGGAGCGCATGCGCTTCTCGGGCTTCGACACCGTCGTGCCGCGCCTGCTGGCCTTCGTGCTGTCGGCCTTCATCGTCAGCATCGCCGGGCTGCTGATGGCCTTGCATTCGGCCTTCGCGTCGCCCGAGCTGCTGGACTTCGCGACCGGCGGCCACGCGCTGGTGGCGATGCTGGTGGGCGGCGGCGCGACGGTGGGCGGCCCGCTGCTGGGCGCGCTGCTCTACACCTGGGGGCAGGACGCCTTCGGCGCCACCGGCTACCTGGAGCTGCTGACCGGCATCGCGGTCGTCGTGATGATCGCCGCGTTCCCGCAGGGCGCGATGGGCTTCCTGCTGAAGCTGTTCCGCCGAAAGGGCTGAAGCATGCTGCGCGTCGAAGACTTGAGCGTGAGCTACGGCAGCGTGCAGGCGCTGGAAGGCATCAACCTGGAGGTGGCGCAGCGCGGGCTGCTGCACGGCATCATCGGCCCCAACGGCGCCGGCAAGAGCACGCTGATGGACGCCATCACCGGCCGCCGCCGCCCCACGCGCGGCCGCGTGTTCGTCGACGGGCAGGACATCACGCAGCGCAGCGTGACGTGGCGGCGGCGCGCCGGCATGTCGCGCAGCTTCCAGCGCACCAGCATCTTCCCCGGGCTGACGGTGCGCGAGCAGCTCGAGCTGGTGGCCTCGCAGCTGGGCGAGCCCGACCTCGACCAGATCGTCGACGCCTTCGAGCTGCGCGCCGCGCTGGACCTGCCGGCCGACGCCATCGCCTACGGCGACCAGCGGCGCGTGGACATCGCGCTGGCGATGATCGGCAAGCCCAGCCTGATGCTGCTGGACGAGCCGGCCGCCGGGCTTTCGACCACCGAGACCGTGGCGCTGTTCGAGCACCTGGTGGCGCTGGTGCGCCAGCGCGGCGTGACGGCGCTGGTGGTGGAGCACGACGTCGATGCGGTGTTCCGCTTCTGCGACGAGGTGACCGCCCTGGACCTGGGCCGGCTGCTGGTCAGCGGCAAGCCCGACGCGGTGCGCAAGGACGAGCGCGTGATCAACGCGTACCTGGGGTCGGCGGCATGAGTTTTCTTTCGATCCGAGGACTGAGCGCCGGCTACGGCAAATCAGTGGTGCTGCGCGGCGTCGACCTCGAGGTCGACGAAGGCGAATCGGTCGCCGTGGTCGGCAAGAACGGCGCCGGCAAGAGCACGCTGCTGAACAGCTTCTTCGGCGGCACGGCGATCAAGGGCGGCAGCATCGTCGTCGGCGGCGTCGCGATCGAGCGGCTGCCGGCCTACGCGGCGCCCAAGCACGGCGTCAGCATCAGCCCGCAGGGCCGGCTGATCCTGCCGCACCTGACGGTACAAGAAAACCTGCTGTTAGGCGCTGCCGGCGGCCGCAAGGGCCACTGGACGCTGCCGCGCGTGTTCGAGCTGTTCCCCATCCTGCTGGAGCGGCGCCACAAGATGGGCACCGCCTTGTCCGGCGGCCAGCAGCAGATGCTGGCGGTGGGCCGCGCGCTGCTGGGCAACCCCAAGGTCATCCTGCTGGACGAGCCCACCGAAGGCCTGTCGCCGGTGCTGGTGGACGAATTGGTCAGCACCTTCAACAAGATCCGCGACGCCGGCACCGGCGTGCTGGTGGTCGAGCAGCACCTGAACCTGGTGCGCCGCACGACGCAGCGCTTCGTCGTGATGTCCAAGGGCGAGATCATCGACCGCGGCCGCACCGAGGACATCGACGGCGAGCGGCATCGGGCGGCGCTGGCATTCTGAACGCCGCCCGCCGGCGCTTCAAGCGGCCCGGCGCTTGGCCTTGCCCTGGCCCGACACCCACTGCTTGAGCGCCTCGTCCATCCGCGTCTGCCAGCCGGCGCCGCCCGCCTTGAAGAAGGCCAGCACTTCCGGGCTGTAGCGCACGCTGACGAGCTGCTTCGTCGGCGCGACCTGCGGGCCGCGCTGCCCCGGCGCGCGCTTGGCGGCCAGCGCCTTCCGCACCGCCTGGTAGCCGCCGCCGTCGACCAGAACGCCGGTCTTCCACCGCGCTTCCTCCGCCGGCGTCAGCGCGCGGTCCTTGCCCGGCGCGCGCGCGATGGCGGCCTCGACCTCGGCCCGAGTGGCGGGGAACTCAGCGGTGGACTTCTTGGAAGAACCTTTTGGCTTCATGTCTCTCGGCCTCTCGAAGGCTGATGACGGCCAGCAGACGCAGATTGTCGCTACGAAAAGCGACACTGCCGCTGCCCATTCCCCGATGCGTGAAAGCCCTGTCGTGCGGATTCGTATCGTGCACTACAGTACGAATCAGCCTCGACCTCCCTCATGCCCCATCAGTTCATCCGCACCGATCTGCAGGACGGCTGCTTCACGCTGACCCTGGCGCGTCCGCCGGTCAACGTGCTGCACGCGCCGATGATGGCCGAGATCGGCGCTGCGTTGGACGAGGCGGCGGCGCGGCCCGAGGTGCGCGTGCTGGTGCTCACCGGCCGCGGCCAGCGCGTGTTCTCCGGCGGCGTGGAGATCGCCGACCACGGCGCCGAGCGCATCGGCGCGCTGATGCAGGACTTCGGGCGCCTGCTGCGCCGGCTGACCGCGTTTCCGCTGCCCACCGTCGCGGCGCTGAACGGCGCCGCGCTCGGCGGCGGGCTGGAGCTGGCGCTGGCCTGCGACATGATGGTGGCGGTGCCCGAGGCGCGGCTGGGCCACCCGGAGATCAAGCTGGCGGCGATCGCCTTCCCCGGCATCCTGATGCTGCAGGGTCGGCTGCCGCCCAACCGCATCACCGAGCTGCTGGCCGGCGGCGAGCTGATGGACGCCGCCGAGGCGCTGCGCCTGGGCCTGCTGAACCGCGTGCTGGCCGCTAACACCTTCGACGCCGAGCTGGCCGCGTTCACCGCCCCGTTCACGCGCCTGAGCCGCCCGGTGCTGCAGTTGATGATGCGGTCGCTGAAGATCGCCCGCGGCCGCACGCTGGACAGCGGCTTCGACGAGCTGGCGCACCTGTACGTTGATGAACTGCTGCCGCTGGCCGACGCCGCCGAGGGCCTGGCCGCCTACGCCGCCCGGCGCGCGCCGGTGTGGCAGCACCGCTGAGCGCGATGGACGACCACGCCGCAGCCGCCGCCGCGCTGGACGCATCCTTCGGCACGCTGCCCGGCCTGATCCGCCGGCACGCGGCCGCGCGGCCGGCGCATCCGGCGCTGGTCTTCGAAGGGCGCACGCTGTCGTACGCCGAGCTGGACGCCGAACTCGACCGCGTGGCCGCCGCCTTGCAGCGCGACGGGCTGCGGCGCGGCGACGCGGTGGTGATCTGCGCCGCCACCTCGCTGCCCTATGCGCTCGCTTTCCTGGGCAGCCTGCGCGCCGGCGCGGTGGTGGCGCCGCTGGCGCCCGACATGACGGCCGACAACCTGGCGCGCATGCTGGCCGACGCCGACGCGACACGCCTGTTCCTGGACGCGGCCGCCGCCGCGACACTGGCGCAGGCCGCGGCCTTGCCCGATGTGCGCGACTTGCCGCGCATCGCGCTCGACGACTCGGCCTGCGGCACGGCGTGGAGCGCATGGATCGCCGCCGCCGATGCCGGCCCGCCGCAGCCGGTGGACATCGCCCCCGGCGACGCCTTCAACATCATCTATTCGTCCGGCACCACCGGCGCGCCCAAGGGCATCGTCGTCTCGCACGGCTACCGCTGGTCGCAGTTCCAGATGTTCCGCGGCCTCGGCTACGGCGCCGATTCGGTCGCGCTGGTCTCGATCCCGCTGTACTCGAACATGACGCTGTCGAGCTTCCTGCCGCCGCTGGCGATGGGCTGCACCGTCGTGCTGATGGGCAAGTTCGACGCCCGCCGCTACCTGGAGCTGGCGCAGGCCCATCGCGTTACGCATTCGATGATGGTGCCGGTGCAGTTCCAGCGCATCCTGGCGCTGCCCGATTTCGACCGCTTCGACCTCTCGGCCTTCCGCATGAAGTCCTGCGGCAGCGCGCCGTTCGCGCGCGAGCTGAAGGCCGAGGTGCTGGCGCGCTGGCCCGGTGAATTGATTGAATACTTCGGCATGACCGAAGGCGGCGGCGTCTGCGTGCTGGACGCGCGAGCCCACCCCGACAAGCTGCACACCGTGGGCCGCCCGGCGCCGGGGCACGACCTGCGCGTGATCGACGACGAGGGGCGCGAGTTGCCGCCGGGGTCGGTGGGCGAGGTCGTCGGCCGCTCGGGCACGATGATGAGCGGCTATCACAAGCTGCCCGAGAAGACGCGCGAGGCCGAGTGGTTCGACGCGCAAGGCCGGCGCTTCATCCGCAGCGGTGACGTCGGCCGCTTCGACGACGACGGCTTCCTGGTGCTGCTGGACCGGCGCAAGGACATGATCATCTCCGGCGGCTTCAACGTCTACCCCAGCGACGTCGAAGCCGTGCTGCGCCGCCACCCCGCGGTGGCCGACGTCGCCGTCACCGGCGTGCCGTCGCCGCAGTGGGGCGAGAGCCCGGTGGCTTTCGTGATCCGCCAGCCCGGCAGCGCGCTCGACGCCGACGAGCTGATCGCCTGGAGCCGCGGCCGGCTGAACAAGGCGCAGCGCCTGGCCGCGGTGGACTTCGTCGACGAGCTGCCGCGCAACGGCATCGGCAAGGTGCTCAAGCGGTCCTTGCGCGACCGCTGGCTGGCGTTGGGGCGGCGTCTGTAGAGGGCCGCTCAGATCGGCGGATGCGCCTGCACCGCCGCGTATTTCTCGTAGCCCTTGCCGACGCCGTACTCGATGATGCCGTGGCCGACCTGGTCGCCGTCGTGCACCTCGATCACCTGGTCGGCCAGCGTGCGCAGCTTGCGGCGCGTGGTCGGGTCGTGCAGGTCCCAGCTCTCGTGCGCGGTGAAGAGCGCACGGCCCTTGTCGTCGCCCTGGAACCAGCCGTCCAGCCCGCCGTAGAGGCCGCCCTTCAGGTAGTAGCGCGTCGGCCGCGCCTGCACCTGCACCTGGCGCCGCTCGCCGCTTGCAAAAGTGAGGTCGAACGTTGCCCGATCCAGGCTCTGGCCCAGCGGGTCGTCGTGCCAGGTGACCTCGTGCTGCACCGCGACCAGCTGGTCGCGGCCCGAGGCCTTGCCGCCCAGCGGGCGCACGATCTCGCCGCTCAAGTAGATCAGGTCGCCGGGCGCGCGCTCCTTGAAGAAGATCACGAGGCCATAGTCCTTGAACTGCGCGGTCGTCCAGCAGAAGAAGAACGGCGGGTAGAAGGTCAGCGGCGGGTGCGTCTCGTCGCTGCGCATCTCGGCGCGCACACCCCAGCTGTGGTCGCGCTGGCCCGGCCAGCCGTCGACGCTGACGCGGCGGCCGTCGTACTCCAGCCAGCCCTGATAACGGCCCATCTGCTGCGCACGGTACATGTGCTCGGTGATGCGGCCGTCGCGCCGGCGCAGGTGGCCGGCTTCCTCGTGCGGATTGAGCGTGGCGTTGAACTCCAGCTCGAAGCGCAGGCCCGAGTCGTTCTCGGCCAGTGCCAGCGCGTGGCGCTTCAGGCCCTCGATGACGCGGAACGACAGCGGGCCCACGGTCGTCGTCAGCGGATCGGGCCGCAGCCGGCGGCTGGCGCGGAAGTTCCACTGCCGGCCCGGCACCGCCACGCCGGCGAAGGCGTCCATCACGTTGCGGTTGGGGTGGTAGCCCAGGCCCAGGTCGAAGATCACGTCGCCGCCGGGCGCCGGGTGGCCGGTGTACCACAGCCGCTCCATCCACGCGGGGTCGCTGTTGTCGATCTGGTCGAAGGGGGTCGGCAGCTGGTGGCCGATGAGGTCGTCTTGCGGCGAGAGCATGGTGGGCCTGCGGGCTTTTCCTGGGATGTGCGAAATCGTACGGTAGCGTACAGTCGAGCGATCGGCAACCCGTAGAGGCCCCATGAGCTTCACTCCTTCGATCGACCTGCAGCAGCAAGGCGCGCTGGCGCTGGTGACGCTGGCCCAGCCGGCGCGCGGCAACCCCATCGACGGCGACTTCGCGCGCGACTTCAAGGCCGTGGCCGCCGAGCTGTGGGTGCGGCGCGAGGCCGGCAGCCTGCGCGCGGTGCTGCTGCGCGCCGAGGGCGCCAACTTCAGCTACGGCGGCGACCTCAAGAGCTTCTTCCCGGTGCGCGAGCGGCTGGCGCCGCTGGTGCGCGAATGGACCGCCGATCTGCACGTGGGCCTGCAGCGCTTCTGGCAACTGCCGGTGCCGGTGGTGTGCGCGGTGCAGGGCTTTGCGATGGGCGGCGGCGTGGGCGTGCTGGCCGGCGCCGACGTGGTGCTGGCCGGCGAGGGCACGAAGTTCGGTTCGGCGTTCGCGCAGCTCGGCTTCAGCTGCGATTCGGGCTCCAGCGTCACGCTGACCGCGCGCATGGGCTGGGCGCGCGCGCGCCGCTTCGTGCTGCTGGCCGAGGTGCTGAGCGCCGCCGAAGCGCTGCAGGCCGGCCTGGCCGATCAGGTCGTGCCCGATGCGGAACTGCAGGACGCCGCGCTGCAGCTTGCCACGCGGCTGGCCAGCGGTCCCACACTGGCCTACGGCCAGATCAAGCGCCTGTTCATGGCCGCCGGCCACGCGCAGCTGACCGCGCAGCTCGAAGACGAGGCGCTGACGCTGGCGCGCGTGTCGGCCAGCGCCGATGCGCAAGAGGGCATCGCCGCGATGGTGGAGCGCCGCAAGCCGCAGTTCAAGGGCGCGTGATGGCGCCGCCGTGCTACGACACGCTGCGCGTCGACCGCAGCGACGAGGGCTTTGCCACCGTCGCCTTCAACCGGCCGGACAAGCTCAACACCTTGTCGATCCGGCTGCGGCAGGAGCTGGCCGCTGCGGTGGATGCGCTGGAAGCCGATGCCGGCATCCACGTGCTGATCCTCACCGGCCAGGGCCGTGCCTTCACCGCCGGGCTGGACCTGGACGAATGGAGCGCGGCGCCCGCCGCCGCCGCGTGGGAGCTGAGCGCGGTGGCCGCGATCGAGCGCTTCAGCGGCCCGGTGATCGGCGCGATCAACGGCCTGGCGCTGACCGGCGGGCTGGAGATCGCGCTCGCCTGCGACGTGCTCGTCGCCGCCGACGACGCGCGCTTTGCCGACACCCACGCCAAGGTGGGCCTGCTGCCGGGCTGGGGCGGATCGGTGCGCCTGCAGCAGCGCGTGGGCCCGCACCGCGCGAAGGAGCTGGCGTTCACCGGCCGCTTCTTCAGCGCGCAGGAGGCGCTGGCCTGGGGCCTGGTCAACCACGTGGTGCCGGCCGATGCGCTGCAGGCCGAAGCGCAGGCGCTGGCGCGCCAGATGCTCGCCAATGATCACGCCGGGCTGCGCGCCTACAAGAAGCTGCTGGACGACGAGGCCCGGCTGCCGCTGGGCGAGGCGCTGGCCTTCGAGGCGCGCACCGCGCAGGCGTTGAACCTGGGCGTCAGCCGCGAGGGGATCGACCGCCGCCTGGCGCGGCTGCGCCGGCAGCCAAAATGACGCGATGACGACGACGACGCACCCGATACCGCCCTGGGACGGCCAGGACTTCAACGCGCTGCTGGCGCTGGACACCGTGGACTGCGCGGCGGCGCCGGCCGACACCACCACCTTCCGCACCCGCTGCGGCGACGCCAACGCCAACGGCCGCGCCTACGGCGGCCAGATCCTGGCGCAGGCGCTGATGGCCGCGGCGCGCACCGCGCCCGCGGGCCGGCCCTGCACCGCGATGCAGTTCATGTTCCTGCAGGGCACTTTGTGGGACGAAGCGCTGGACCTCGTCGTCATGCCGCTGCAGGACGGCAAGCGCTTCTCGTCGCGCCACGTGCGCGGCGTGCAGCGCGGCCAGCGCCTCGTGTTCGACGCCCAGCTCAGCTTTGCGCTGCCGATCGCGGCGCCGTCGCACGGCGCGCCGCCGGCCGCCGCGCTGGGCGATCCCGAGCGCCTGCCGCCGCCGTCGGACCTGCCCGCCGACACGGTGGACGCGGTGCGGCGCGCGGTGGGCTACCCGTTCGAGATGAAGCCGGCGCTGGACTTCCGCCTCGCCGCGCCGCCGCCGGGTCTGGCCTTGGCACTGCCCGAGCCGCGCATCGCGTTCTGGATCCGCGCCCGCCGGCGCCTGGGCGACGACCCGGCGCTGCACGCCGCGGTGTTCGCCTACCTGTCGGACTGGTGGCTCAACTACCCGGCCGGCGGCGGCCACCAGGCTGAGGCGCATGCGCTGGGCGGGCTGTACGTGGCCAGCCTGAATCACGCGATCTGGCTGCACCGCCCGCTGCGCGCCGACGAATGGCTGCATTTCGACAGCGTGAGCCCGGCGGCCGCGTCCGGCCGCGGCCTGTCGATCGCGCGCGTGCACGACCGGCAGGGGCAACTGGTGGCCAGCGCGACGCAGGAGTGCCTGATGGTGCCGCGGGAGGCTTAGGCCGGCGGCGGCGCCGGCATCGGCGAGCCGCCGCGCTCCTGCAGGCGGCGGAAATTGTTCTTCAGGATCACGCCGGCGTAGTACACGTGCTCACGCATCAGCTGCTCGGCGCGCAGCGGGTCGCGCTCGAGGATGGCTTCGACGATGCGGTGGTGGTCGCCGTGCGAGCGGTGGATCACCGGGTGGTCCTCCCACAGCACGATGCGGTCGGAGGCGTAGGGGATGCGGTGCGCCTGGTCGGCGAAGCGCTCGACCCAGGGGTTGCCCGAGGCCTGCAGGATGGTGGTGTGCAGGTCGACGTTGACCTGCTGGTACGGCGCATGGTCCTCGGGGCGCAGCGTGCCGCGGTCGAGGATGCGGTCGCCTTCGACCAGGCAGCGCCGCAGCGTATCGGCCTGCGCATCGGTCAGTCCGCGCCGCGCGGCGTTGCGGCAGGCCAGGCCTTCCAGGCAGGCCCGCACCTCATAGGCCGCAATGATGGCTTCGAGGTCGAACACCCGCACCGAGTAGCCGCGCTTGGGCTGGTAGTCGATCAGCCCCTCGTTGACCAGCGCGGCCAGCGCCGTGCGCACCGGCGTGCGCGAAACGCCGATCTGCTGCGCCAACGGCACTTCCTCGATGCGTGCGCCCGGCTGCAGGCGGCCGTGCAGGATCCAGTCGCGCACGATGGTGGTCACACGTTCGGAGAGGGTTTCCATGGCGTGGCGCGGCTGCGGCCGCGCAGCTTCGTCGTCGACGATGCAAGTATACATGAATCCCCTTTTAAGGCTTGATTTCGGGTAAATACTGATTCAATCGATCTTTCATGTATACACAATGCGCAGCTTCGGGGGCCGTCCGGCGCCCATGGGATGCCCGCCGAGGCCCGTTGCCATGTCCGCTGCGAACACGATCGAGAACCGCTGGGCCCTGGTCACCGGCGGCGGCAAGGGCATCGGCGAGGCGGTGTGCCGGCAACTGGCGGCGCAAGGTCTGAAGGTCGTCGTTGCCGACATCGACGGCGTCAACGCCAGCCGCGTGGCGGCTTCGCTGGGCGCGCCGCACGTCGCGCTGGCCGCCGACGTCAGCGATGAAGCCTCGGTGCGCGCGCTGTTCGACCGCATCGAGCGCGAGGTGGGGCCGCTGGCCGTGCTGGTCAACGTGGCCGGGCTGCTGCTGCTGCCGGGCGGCGAGCGCCCGCTGATCAAGGACATGACGCTCGAGCTGTGGGAGCGCAGCTTCGCGGTCAACGCGCGCGGCAGCTTCCTGGTCGGCCGCGAATACCTGGCGCGGCGCGAGGCGAAGCCGCTGCCGGGCGGGGGCGGGCGCGTCGTCTTCTTCGGTTCGGTGGCCGCTCAATTGGGAGGTTATCGATCCAGCGCCGCCTACATCGCCGCCAAGGCCGCGGTGCTGGGCTTCACCAAGGCGCTGGCGCGCGAGTCGGCCCACCTGGGCATCACGGTCAACGCGATCGCGCCCGGGTTGATCGACACCGACATGCTGCGCAGCACCGTCAGCGGCAGCGGCGCGCTCGACGCCGCGGCAAAGAACATTCCGCTCGGCCGCATCGGCACCGTCGACGACGTGGCCGCCGCGGTGGCCTACCTCGTCTCACCCGCAGCCGCCTACCTCACCGGCGTCGTCATCGACGTCAACGGCGGCTATCGCATGCAGTAAGCCCATCCTCGCAGGAGCCCCCCGATGAAACACCGTCACCTCGTTGCCGCGCTCGGTCTTGCCGCCCTGGCGGCCGGCGCCGCCGCCCAGCAGGATCCCGGCCTCACCGACAAGACGGTGAAGCTGGGCGTCTTCGCGCCGCTGTCCGGCAATTCGATGGCCTATGGCTTCGACGTGCTGAACGCGGCCAAGATGTACTACGACAAGGTCAACAAGGAAGGCGGCATCCACGGCCGCAAGATCGAGCTGGTGGTGGAAGACGACCGCTGCAGCGCCAACGACCTGCTGGCCGCGGTGAAGAAGCTGACCGAGCAGGACAAGGTGTTCGCGCTCAACGGCGGTTCCTGCTCCGGTGCGGTGGTCGGCGCGCGCGAATACATCGAGCGCTCGCAGATCCCCTTCGTGATGCTCAACGCCTCGGGCGACGGCGCGCTGTATCCGCCCTCGAAGTACATCTTCGGCGCCTTCTCGATCTCGCAGCGCGCGGTCGGCGGCTCGATGGTGCAGTTCGCGTCGGAGCATCTCAAAGCCAGGAAGATCGGCTACATCAACCACGACGACGCCTACGGCAGCTGGAACCTCGAAGCGGCCGAGTTCCAGGCCAGGAAGATCGGTGCCGAGCTGAAGGTGGAGTCGGTCAACCCCAACATCACCGACGTCACCGCGCCGATGCTGAAGGTGCGCGCCAACAACCCCGACGCGCTGGTCATCACGACCTATGCGCGCCCGGTGGGCCTGCTGATCAAGAAGGCGCACGAGCTGGGCTTCAACAAGCCCATCATCGTGGGCGTCAACGGCACGGCCGACCTCAAGCAGCTGGTCGAGAACGTCGGCAACAAGGAGGCGTTCAAGAACGTCTACATCCAGGAGGTGCTGGCCGACGTGCCGGGTGGCGCCAAGCTCAAGTGGGTGTACGACCTGTACAAGGCCAGCTACCCCGACCTGGCGGCCAAGCCCGGCTATCCGCAGACCTACATGCCCTACGGCATCCCGTCGGCGATGACGGTGGTCAACGCGCTGAAGGCCGCCGGCCCGCAGCTCACGCGCGAGAAGTTCCTGGCGGCGCTGGCGCAGACCAAGTTCGATTCCGGCGTGATGGCCGGCCCGATCGAGCTGACCGCCGCCGACCACGCGGGCCAGAAGTCGGCCATCTACCTGAAGTTCGACGGCGACAACAAGACCCTGGTGCCGGGCACCTACCGCAGCCTGTGGACCTACCAGCCGAAGTGAACGGCGGCCGGCAGCGGGTGGCAAGAGCATGAGCGCAAGCGACGTCTGGCTGTTCCTGCAGCAGGGTGTGCTGTCGGGGCTGGTCACCGGCAGCGTCTACGCGCTGCTGGCCATCGCCATCGTCACCGTCTTCAAGACCACCGACGTGCCCAACTTCGCGCAGGGCGAGATCTTCATGGTCGGCGGCTACGTCGCGTTGATGGGGCTGCTGGTGGCCGGGCTGCCGTATGCCGCGGTGATCCCGCTGACGCTGGTGGCGGTGGCGGCGATCGGCGCGCTGTTCCAGCGCGTGGTGATGGAGCGCGTCAGCGGCGCCAGGGGCGTGGGCGTGCAGCTCGTCATCGCGACGCTGGGCCTGGCCTACGTGCTCAAGGGGCTGGTGCGGCAGACGGGGCTGGGCGACACGCCGCGTTCGCTGCCGCCGCTGGTCAGTGCCGACCCGGTGCTGATCGGCGACGCGGCGCTGACGCGGCTGGACGTGGCGATCTTCGTCGTCGCGGTGGTCGTGATGCTGCTGCTGTACCTGATGTTCAACAAGACGCGCATCGGCAAGGCCATGCGCGCCGTCGGCATGAACCCCAAGGCGGCGCAGATCGTCGGCATCCGGCTGTCGCGCATCCGCATGATGGTGTGGGCGCTGGCGGGACTGATCTCGGCGCTGGCGGCGCTGCTGATCACGCCCAAGATCCTGATCACGCCCGACATCGCGCACATCGCGATCCTGGCCTACGCGGCGGCCATCGTCGGCGGTTTCACCAGCCTGCCCGGCGCGGTGCTGGGCGGCTTCATCATCGGCGTGGTGGAGAACCTGGTGGGCCTGTTCATCTCCACCAACGCCATCGTCGTCGCGCCTTTCGTCGCCATCCTGGTCACGCTGGTGCTGCGGCCGCAGGGCATCCTGGGCGGCAAGCTGCAGGTGAAGAAGGTATGAAGCAGGGCGTTGCGCCGATCGACCGCTGGGCGCTGATCGCCGCCGCCGCGGTGCTGCTGGTGCTGCCGTTCACCGCCAGCGGCTACGTGCTGTACGTGGTCAACCTGCTGATGGTCTTCGTCGTGCTGGCGCTGGGCCTGCACGTGGTGATCGGCGAGGCCGGGCAGTTCGCGCTGTCGCACACCGCGTTCTACGGCATCGGCATCTACACCGCGGGGCTGGTCAACGCCGCGTGGCATCCGCCGTTCGTGCTGTCCATCATCGCCGGCGGGCTGCTGTCGGCGGCGCTGGGCTACCTGATCGGCCTGCTGGCGCTGCGCATGCGCGACATCTACCTGGCGCTGGCCACCTTCGCCTTCGGCGAGGCGATGCAGTGGGTCTTCCTGAACTGGGAGCGGGTGACCGGCGGCTCCAACGGCATGCGCATGCAGCCGGCGGAACTGTTCGGATTCAAGCTCAGCAACGACCTGCAGGCCTATCCCTTCGTGGTGCTGCTGGCGGCGCTGATGCTGTGGCTGACGGTGGCGCTGTCGCGCTCGCAGTTCGGCTCCGCGCTGCGCGCGGTGCGCGAGAGCGACGTCGCGGCGCTGGCGATGGGCATCGACGTCAAGGCGATGAAGCAGACCGCGTTCGCGATCTCGGCGGCCTTCGCCGGCATCGCCGGCGGCATGTACACGCTGTTCACCTCGTTCATCCACCCCGAGAGCCTGGGCTTCCAGACCACCATCCTGGTGCTGACGATGGTGGTGGTGGGCGGCATCGGCTCGGTGCGCGGCGCGGTGGCCGGTGCCATCGCCTTCGGGCTGATCTCCGAGCTGCTGCGCCAGGCGCTGTCGATCCAGGAGGTGATCTACGGTGCCATCCTGATGGGCTTCATGATGTTCAAGCCCAGGGGCTTGTTCGCGTCGAGCTTCAAGCGCGCCAAGGCGCCGGGGCAGCCTTCATGAGCACCCCTTTCGTCGACGTGCAGGGCATCACGGTCAGGTTCGGCGGCCTGCTGGCCGTCAACAGCCTGTCGTTCCAGGTGCGCAAGGGTACGATCCACGCGCTGATCGGCCCCAACGGCGCCGGCAAGTCGACCACCTTCAACTGCATCTCGCGCTACTACCAGCCTTCGGCCGGCAGCATCCACATCGACGGCATCGACGTCACGCGGCACCGGCCCGAGCAGATGGCGGCGCTGGGCGTGGCGCGCAGCTTCCAGAACCTGGAACTGTTCGGCGAACTGAGCGTGCGCGAGAACGTGCTGCTGGGCTGCCATGCGCACAGCGCCGGCTCGTGGCCCAAGCTGCTGCGCCGCGCCGACCGCCCGACGCAGGAGCTGGTGGACCACCTGATCGAGCGCGTGGGCCTGGTTCACGAGCGCGAGACGCCGGCGCGGCAACTGCCCTTCGGGCACCAGAAGCTGCTGGAGATCGCCCGCGCGCTGGCGCTCAAGCCGCGGCTGCTGCTGCTGGACGAGCCCGCGGCCGGCCTGCGCAACCGCGACATCGAAAGCCTGGACCGCCTGCTGACCGAGCTGGCGGCGAAGGAGGGCATCACCGTGCTGCTGGTCGAGCACGTGATGCAGCTCGTGATGTCGATCTCCGACCGCATCACTGTGATGTCCTTCGGCCAGAAGATCGCCGAGGGCAGCCCGCACGAGGTGGCCAGCGACCCGCAGGTGATCGAGGCCTACCTCGGCAAAGGAGCGGCGCATGCCCGGCAATCGGCCTGAGGCGGCGGCCCCGCTGCTGGAGGTGCGCGGCCTCAGCGCCTCATACGGCGCGATCCAGGCGCTGTCGGGCGTCTCGCTGCAGGTGGAGCAGGGCAGCATCGTCGCGCTGCTGGGCAGCAACGGCGCGGGAAAAAGCACGACGCTGAACGCCGTGTGCCGGCTGATCGAGGCCAGTGCCGGCGAGGTGCGCTTCGCCGGCGAGACCATCAGCCGGCTGCATGCCGACCAGATCGTGCAGCGCGGCCTGGTGCAGGTGCCCGAGGGCCGCGAGGTGTTCAAGGACATGAGCGTGCGCGAGAACCTGGAGCTCGGCGCCTTCCTGCGCCGCGACCGCGGCGGCGTGCGCGAGGACTTCGACCGCGTCTACGCGCTGTTCCCGCGCCTGCACGAGCGCAGCGAGCAGCGCGCGTCCACGCTGTCCGGCGGCGAGCAGCAGATGCTGGCCATCGGCCGCGCGCTGATGGCCAGGCCGCGCATGATCCTGTTCGACGAGCCGTCGATGGGCCTGTCGCCGCTGCTGGTGGAGCAGATCTTCGAGACCATCGTCCGCCTCAACCGCGAGCAGGGGCTGACCATCCTGCTGGTGGAGCAGGACGTGCGGCTGGCGCTGGCCACGGCCGGCCGCGCCTACATCCTGGAAAACGGCGAGGTCACCCTCTCGGGCCCCGCCGAGCAGTTGATGAACGACCCCGCGGTACGCCGCGCCTACCTGGGAAGTTGAACGGCATGAATCTGCTGCAGGACAAGCTGGCGCTGGTGACCGGCGCCGCCGGCGGTCTGGGCTCGGCGATCGCCGCCGGCTTCGTGGCCGAGGGCGCGCGCGTGATCGTCGCCGACCTCGACGGCGCCAAGGCCGAAGGCCTGGCCGCGCGGCTGCGCGCCGAGGGCGGCAGGGCGCATGCGGCGGCGCTGGACGTGACCGACCGCGCCGCCGTGCAGGCCTTCGCGCAGCAGGTGCTGCAGTCGCACGGCGCGATCGACGTGCTGGTCAACAACGCCGGCATCTCGGGCCGCGCGAAGATCGACGATCCGCAGGTGGCCGAGGTCTGGGACCGCGTGATCGGCGTCAACCTCGAAGGCCTGTTCAACGTCACCCAGGCCTTCGTGCCGGCGCTGAAGGCCAGCAAGGGCTGCATCGTCAACCTGTCGTCGATCGTCGCCTTCGTCAGCGGCATCTCCACCGCGGGCTACGTCGCGTCCAAGGGTGCGGTGCGCTCGCTGACCCAGGTGCTGGCGCGCGACCTGGCGCCGCACGGCGTGCGCGCCAACGCCGTGGCGCCGGGGTTGATGCTGACCGAGATGGTGGCGCCGCAGCTCGCGGTGCCCGGCGGCACCGACTGGTACATGAGCCGCGTGCCGATGAAGCGCGGCGGCGAAGTGCACGAGATCGTCGGGCCGGTGGTCTTCCTGGCCTCTCCGATGGCCAGTTATGTGAATGGCGTGGTGCTGCCGGTCGACGGCGGCTTCCTGGCCGCGTGAACGAGGTGGCGACGATGGAACAAGCGACGACCAGGCGCCAGGCGCTGGTGACCGGCGGCGCCGGCGGCATGGGCCTGGCGATCGTCGAGCGGCTGGCGCGCGACGGCTTCCAGGTCGCGCTGGTGGACCGCGACGGGCCGCTGGCGCAGCGGGAAGGCGAGGCCTTGCGCGCCGCGGGCCTGGCGGTCAGCGTGCACGTGCTGGACCTCAGCGACGAGGCGGCGGTGCGCGCGCTGGTGCGCTCGCTGCCGCCGCTGCACGCGCTGGTCAACAACGCCGGCATCTTCGACGAGCGCCGCTTCTTCGAAGTGGCCAACGCCGACTTCCGCCGCGCCTACGAGGTCAACCTGGTGGCCGTGGCAACGCTGACGCAGGAGGCGGCGCGCACCATGCCCGAGGGCAGCCGCATCGTCAACATCGCCTCGCGCGCCTACCTGGGCGCGAAGAACCATCCGCACTACGTGGCCTCGAAGGCCGCCGTCGTCGGCTACACGCGCGCCAGCGCGATGGAGCTGGCGCCGCGCGGCATCCTGGTCAACGCCGTCGCGCCGGGGCTGATCGACACGCCCATCCTGCGCGCGCTGACGCCCGAACGGCTGGCCGCGCAACTGGCGCTGCAGCCCACCGGCAAGGCCGGGCGCCCGCAGGACGTGGCGCAGGCGGTGGCCTTCCTGGTGTCGCCGCAGACCGACTTCATCACCGGCCAGGTGCTGTTCGTCGACGGCGGCAAGTCGCTGGGAGGATCGGGCGCATGAGCGTTTCCCCGAGCGCCTGGGACCACGAGGTCGACGTGCTGGTGGCCGGCTCCGGCGCCGCCGGGATGGGCGCGGCCATCGCCGCGCACGTGGCCGGGCGGCGCGTGCTGCTGATCGAGAAGACCGATCGCATCGGCGGCTCGACGGCCGTCTCCGGCGGCGCGGTCTGGGCACCGCTGAACGCGCAGGCCGCGGCGGTCGGCCACCCCGACAGCGCCGAACGGGTTCGCGCCTACATGCGGGCCGTGGTCGGCGACGCGGCGCCGCCGGAGATGCAGCAGGCCTTCCTCGACGCCTGCCCGGCGATGGTGGACTTCTTCCAGGCGCACAGCGCGCTGCGGCTGGTTGCGCGCAGCTATTCGCCCGACTATTACCCCGACCGTGACGGCGCCGCCTTGGGCGGCCGCTCGCTCGACCCGGCGGCCTTCGACGGCCGGCTGCTGGGCCCTCGGTTCCGCGAGCTGCGTGATCCCTTGCCCGAGTTCATGGTGCTGGGCGGCATGATGGTCAACATGACCGACGTGCGCCACCTGCTGGCGGTGACGAAGTCGTTCGCCGCCTGGCGCGAGGGCATGAAGCTCGTGCTGCGCTATGCGGCCGACCGGCTGCGCGGCTACCCCCGCGGCACGCGCTTGCTGCTGGGCAATGCGCTGGCCGCGGCGCTGTTCAAGACCGTGCTCGACCGCGGCATCGACTACTGGCTGCGCTCGCCGCTGCAGCGGCTGCTGCTCGAAGGCGGCCGCGTGGTCGGCGCTGAAGTCGTCCGCGACGGCCGCATGCTGCGCGTGCACGCCCGCGGCGGGGTGATCGTCGCCACCGGCGGCTTCCCCTGGGGCGAGGACTTGCGCGCCGAGCTGTACCCGCAGCCTACGGGCCCCTGGTCGATGTCGCCGTCGGACAACCGCGGCGAAGGCATCGCCCTCGCGCGCGGCGCCGGTGCCGTGCTCGGCAGCGGCCACCAGAGCCCGGCGTTCTGGGCGCCGGTGTCGCTGCGCCGGCGCGCCGACGGCTCGGTGCAGCGCTACCCGCACCTCGTGTGGGACCGCGCCAAGCCAGGGCTGATGGCGGTCAACGGCGCCGGGCAGCGCTTCGTCAACGAGTCGACCTCGTACCACGAGTTCGTGCTGGCGATGTACCGCAGCCACCGGCAGGTGCCCACGTTTCCGGCCTATCTCGTGTGCGACCACGACTTCATCGAGCGCTGGGGCCTGGGCCTGGCCCTGCCCGGCGGCCGCCCGCGCGACCATCTGCTGCGCGACGGCTACCTGTTCAAGGCCGCCACGCTGCCAGCGCTGGCGGTGCAGCTCGGCATCCCCGGCGATGCGCTGGCGGCGTCGGCCGCGCGCTTCGACGGCTTTGCCGCCAAGGGCGTCGACGAGGATTTCGGCAAGGGCAGCACCGCCTACAACCGCTACCTCGGCGATGCCGATCACCAGCCCAACCCCTGCCTGGGCCCGCTGCGGCGCGCGCCGTTCTACGCCGTGAAGGTCTATGCGGGCGACATCGGCACCGCGGCCGGCATCCGCTGCAATGCGCGCGCACAGGCGCTGGACGCGCAGGGGCGGGCGATCGAAGGCCTTTACGTTGCCGGCAACGACATGCATTCGGTGATGGGCGGCGAATACCCGGCGCCGGGCATCACGCTGGGCCCGGCGCTGACCTTCGGCTGGATCGCCGGCACGCAGGCCGCGGCGGCCGCGGCGGCGCCCGATGTGCCGGCACCGCCGCGCCTGGCCGCCTGAACGAGAGGACCCCCGATGAAGATCCTGTTCTCCCCCACGTCGCCCTTCGTGCGCAAATGCCTGGCCAGTGCGCACGAGCTGGGCCTGGCCGGCCGCATCGAGCTGCTGCCGTCCAATGCCCACCCGGTGCAGCGCGACGCCGCCATCATCGCCGTCAACCCGCTGGGCAAGGTGCCGACCTTCTTCGCCGACGACGGCACCGTGCTCTACGACAGCCGGGTGATCTGCGAGTACCTCGACGACCTGGCCGGCGGCGCCCGGCTGTTCCCGCGCAGCGGGGCGGCGCGCTGGGCGGCGCTGCGGCTGCAGGCGCTGGCCGACGGTGTGCTGGACGCCGCGCTGCTGGCACGTTATGAAGACGTGGCCCGCCCCGAGGCGCTGCGCTGGCCCGAGTGGCGCCGCGCGCAGCTCGACAAGGCGCACACCGCGCTGCAGGCGCTGGACCGCGACGTCGCCGCGCTGGCCGGCCGCGTGGACATCGGCACGCTGTCGCTGGGCTGCGCGCTGTGGTACCTGGACCTGCGCTTCCCCGATCTGGGCTGGCGCGAGCGCTACCCCGCGGTGGCCGGCTGGGCGCAGGACTTCGGCCGGCGGCCGTCGATGCAGGCGAACTGGGCGCTGTAGCCGTGCGGCGCGCAGCGGCGCGCCGCCTCAGCGCCGCTGCCAGAACGGCCGCCGTTCCGCCAGCCGGCGCAGCCGCCGCTGCGCTTCGTGCGCCAGCGCCGGCAGCCGCGCCTGCAGGAAGCCGACGGCGAACAGCGAGCGCGGGTCGGTCTCGGCGTCGGCACGAAAACGCGCCAGCGCGACGAGGTGGTCGTTGCACGCGCCCAGCGCGTCCTGCACCGGCGACAGCCACGCGGTGGTCTGCGCGGCCGCCTTCGCGCTCCACAGCGGTGCGGCGAACTCGGCCAGGTAGCGCAGCCGCTTGAGGCGCTTGCGCACCTGGTGCTGGCGGTCGGCGGGCAGGCGCTCGAAGCGCCGGCCGTCGCGGCAGACGCGGCGCCACAGGCCCTGCAGGCGCCGGGCCAGCCAGGCCTTCAGCTCGCGCGGCGGCAGCGCCGCCGGCGATACCGCCTCCGCTCCCTCGGCGCAGGCGATCAACCGCAGCAGCACGGCCTGCAGCGCCGGCGCGCGCGCGGCGGCGATGAGGTCGACCCCGGCGGTGGCGGACCATCGGCACTTGGGCGCACCCGCCGCTTCCAGCAACGGCCGCACCAGCGCGGCGGCGCTGTCGTCGTCGCGGCGATCGCCGAGCCGCGCGAAGGCCTGCCGCAGCGGGCCTTCCCATTCGGGCTGCAGCCGCGGGTCCAGCGCCGCCAGCTCGCGCAGCGCGGTGCGCAGCCGGCGCAGGCCGACGCGGAGCTGGTGGATGCGCTCCGGCGCCTCGTCGCCTTCGGCCACTTCACCCAGGTTGGGCAGCACCTGGGCCAGCGCGTTGCGCAGCACCGCGCTGACGAAAGCGCTGGCATCGCAGCCCGGCGGCAGCGTGACCGGCGCGGCCTTGACGGCCGGCGGCGGCGCGGCGGCCAGCAGCCGTGCGCCGCGCTCGGCCTTGGTCACCGTGCCGAGCCAGGCGCCGCCGGCAGACAGCACGTCTTGCGCGATGTCGAACAGGCCGGCGATGGGGCCGGCGAGGTATTCGATCTCCAGCTCGGCGATCGGCGAGTGGCGTTTGCCCTGTTCGCCGTGTTCGCCGGCGACCGCTTCGCCCTCGTCCAGCGCCAGTTCGGCCTCGGTGCCGCCGGCCGTGCGCACGCGCAGCGCGGTGCGCTCCACCGTGGTGGCGTGGCGGACCCGCAGGCTGGCGGCATCGGCGCCGGCCAAGGCGGCGAGCAGGCCGTCGAAGGCCGCCGAGCCGAGGTGCCGATCGAGGTTCAGCGACGGCCGCCGGCCGGCCGCGGCGCCGGGCACCGGCACTTCGTGCTCCTGGCGCCGCAGCGTGCCGTCGCCGGCCGTCTTCAGCGTCTGCACCCAGCCGGCGCCCTCATGCCGCAGGCGCAGCGAGACGCGCGCGCGGTCGAGCCGGCCGTCGGCGGTGTCGAAGTAGTGCGCGCTCAAGCGCCGCTGTTGCGCGCCTTGCTGCAGCAGCAGCGTGCGCCAGCGGGCCAGCGCCTCGTCGTCGACGCGAAACTTGAGTTCCAGCTCGGTCACGAGCCGGAGTGTCGCTCAGCCTACTGACGGAACAAGAGATCGGGCAGCCACATCGTCAGCGCCGGGAAGGCCGCCAGCAGCACGATGCGCATCAGGTCCACGGTGATGAAGGGCAGCATGCCCGAGAGGATGGTGTTCATCGACACCTCGGGCGCCACCGAGCGGATGACGAAGAGGTTCATGCCGATCGGCGGCGCGATGAGCCCGATCTCGCAGGCCACGACGACGATGATGCCGAACCACACCGGGTCGTAGCCGAGCTTGATGACGATGGGGAAGAAGATCGGCACCAGGATCAGGATCATCGACAGCTCCTCCATCAGCGCGCCGGCGACGAAGAAGATCGCGATCATCGCCAGGATCACGCCGAAGGGGCTGAGCCCGCTCTGAAGCACCAGCGCCTCTAGCACCTTGTGGATGCCGGTCAGGTTGATGAACTCGACGAACATCGCGGCGCCGAAGACGATGCCGATCATCATCGCCGAGACCATCGCGCTGTCGATGATCACGGCGCGGATGCGGCGCCAGGTCAGCGAGCGGTGCGTCAGCGCGAAGGCGAAGGCGCCGGCGCAGCCGATGCCGGCGGCCTCGGTGGCGGTGAACAGGCCGCCGTAGATGCCGCCCATCACCAGCGTGAACAGCGCCAGCACCGGCCACAAGTCCTTCAGCGTGCCCAGCTTGTCGGCCCAGGCGATGGCTTGCGGCGACGGCGCGGCCTGCGGGTCGCGCCAGACCACCCACTTGACGGCGGCGATGTAGAACAGGATCGCGATCGCGCCCGGCAGCAGCCCGGCCGCGAACAGCATGCCGATGTGCGTCTGCGTGTTGATGCCGTAGACCACCATGATGATGCTGGGCGGGATCAGGATGCCCAGCGTGGCGCCCGAGGCCAGCGTCGCGGTGGTCAGCCGGTCGGCGTAGCCGAGCTTGCGCATCTCGGGGATGGCCACGCGCGCCATCGTCGCGCAGGTGGCCACGCTCGATCCGCAGATGGTGCCGAAGCCGGCACAGGCCAGCACCGTGGCCATCGCCAAGCCGCCGCGTCGGCGGCCGATCAGCATCTGGCCGGCCTTGAAGAGCTGGCCCGAGATGCCGGCGCCGGCCACCAGGTTGCCCATCAGCACGAACAGCGGCAGCACCGACAGCGTGTAGGCCATGGTCGAGCTTTGCGCCGACAGCGCCAGCGTGGTCATCGCCGGCGTCCAGCCGTTGAGCACCACCAGGCCGCCGAAGCCCACCAGCGCCAGCCCGGTGGAGATGGGCACGCGCAGGAACAGCAGCACGAAGGCGATCGCGAAGCCGGCGATGGCGGCGGTCATTGCGGCAGCCCTTCGTCGCCGGCGTCGGCGCCGCCGCCGGGCCGGATCGCATGGCGGCCGAAGGCACACAGCGCCACCACCAGCGAGGCGAGCGCCGCCACGCCGGCCAGCACCATGATGACCCACCACGCGGCGCTGAGCGGGAACTGCATCTGCGGCGTGACGTCGCCGTTACCCATCGCGCGGCGCGCGAACACCGTCGCCTCGTACGACAGCAGCCCGTAGACCACGGCGCCGACGACGCCGGCCAGCGCCGTCTGGCAGCGCGCCAGCGCCGGGCTGCCGGCGAGGAAATCGAACAGGTCGACGGTGATGTCGCGCTGCCGCCAGGCCAGCAGCGGGAACGCGAGGAAGGCCATCAGCGCCATCAGCAGCTCGGTCAGCTCGGTGCCGGCCGCCAACGGCCGGTTCAGCAGGTTGCGGCCCAGCACATCGATCAGCACGATGAGCATCAGCAGCACGAGGGCCGTGCCGGCCAGGCCGGCCATCCAGCGTTCGGCGCGCATCAGGATCGGAGAGGTGTCCATCGAGTCGGGCTCAGGGCTTGGCGAAGGCGGCCGCGCGCTCGCGCAGCACGAACTTCTGGATCTTTCCGCTGGCGGTGCGCGGCAGCTCGTCGACGAGTTCCACGCGCTCGGGCCAGTACTGCGGCGTCAGCCGGCAATCGGCTAGGTGCTGCTTCAGCGCCGGCAGGTCGGGCGCGTGCCCGGGCTGCGGCACGACGAAGGCGCAGGCCCGCTCGCCCAGCCGCGCGTCCGGGTAGCCGACGATGGCCACGGTCGCGATGCCGGGGTGGCGCAGCAGCAGCGACTCGACCTCGACGACCGGGATGCTTTCGCCGCCGCGCTTGATGATGTCTCGCGCGCGGCCGTCGATGCGGATGTAGCCCTCGTCGTCGACACGGTAGGCGAGGTCGCCGGTATCGAACCAGCCGTCGGCGTCGACCGCGTTCCATTCCGGGCGCTTCAGGTAGCCGGCGAAGACGCCGCTGCCGCGTACCAGCAGGCGGCCGGTCTGCCCCAAGGGCATCTCGCGGCGCTGCTCGTCGACGATGCGCAGCGCCATGCCCGCCGGCGGCCGGCCGTCGGCGCGGGCCGACATGCGCGAGCCGGCGGCCGCGCTGGTGATGGTGCCGGCCTGCACCTCGGTCATGCCCCACAGCGAGCAGACCGTGAGCCCGAGCTCGCGCGCCGCGCGCTCAATCAGCACCGGCGGGATCGGCGATCCGGCGCAGCACAGCAGCCGCAGCCGGCCGGGCGCGCCGCCCGCCTGCGCGCAGGCCTGCAGGATGTCGGCGAGGTAGGGCGTCGCGCCGGCGGTGAAGGTGACGCCTTCGCGCGCCGCCAGGTCCATCGCGCGCGGCGCGTCCCAGGCGTCGATGATCACCGTGCAGGCCTGCGCCATCAGCGGCAGGATGCCCAGCAGCGCCAGCCCCACCATGTGGCCCATCGGCGCGGCGCACAGCGCGACGTCGTCGCGCGCGATGCCCAGCTCGTCGGTCGCGCTGCGCAGCGTCGCGGTCAGCGTGTTCGAGGTGTGCATCACGCCCTTGGGCTCGCCGGTGGTGCCGGAGGTGAACATCAGCAGCGCGACGTCGTCCGGGTGCTGCGCGTTCGCCGGCAGCGGCGCCTCGTCGGCAGCCGTCTGCAGCATCGGCGCCAAGCCTTCGGCGCCGTCCTCGCCGAGGATGCGCAGGTGCTGCAGCCGCGGCAGCCGGGGACGCAGCGCGCGCAGCATCGCGGCGTGGTCGCGGCCGCGGAAAGTGCGGGGGCCGATCAGCAGCCGCGTCTCGGCGTGGGCCAGCATGAACTCGAGCTCGTGCTCGCGGAAGATCGGCATCAGCGGGTTGGCGATGGCGCCGATGCGCGAGCAGGCCAGCACCGCGGCCAGGAACTGCCAGCAGTTGGGGAGCTGGATCGACACCACGTCGCCGGCGCCGAGGCCGAGCCGGCGCAGCGACGCCGCGAGGGCCGCGCTGGCGCGCTCCAGCTCGCGGTAGCTGAGGCGGCGCACCGCGTGGCCCACGGCGCCGTGGTCGACGATGGCGGTGCGCTCGGGGCCGGCCTGCAGCGCGCGCGCCAGGTGGTCGGCCAGCGTCAGGTTGGGCCACAGGCCCCGGCGGTTCATCGCCGGCGCGCGCAGGCGCGCCAGGATGGGGTCGGGCTTCATCGCCGCACTCAGACCCACACGGCCGGCGGCGGGTCGTCGTGGAAGCGGCCGCGCGTGCGGTTCAGGTAGGGCAGGTTGTAGTTGGGCAGCACGACGCCGTAGCCCTGGCGGTCGCCCAGGGTCCAGCGCATCAGCGAGTTGAAGGTGATCGCGCTCGGGTAGGGGCTCCAGGGCGCGCCGATGTCGGCGGTGGCGTTGAGGTCGAAGGTCTTGCCGCGGACGTCCTGCACCTGCATGCGCAGGCCGGTGCACATCAGGCCGTGCTGCACGCTGGTCATCGTCATCCGTGAGGTCAGGCCGTGCACCTGGCCCTGGTCGAGCACGTAGCCGTGGGTCAGCTGGAACTGCTCGGCGCCCTTCTTGTCCGGGTCCCAGGGGCAGATCATGTGGAACGCGAGGTCGGCGCCGAAGGTGGCCGAGACGATGTACATGTTCTTGATGCCCATCGGGTCGCGCGGGCCCCAGCTGTGGTCCATGCGCTCGATGCTGTCGACGGCATAAGTGCGGCCGCGCAGCTTGAGCGTGCCGGTGGCGCGGCCGGTGAGGTCGAAGTGGCCGGCCTTGTGCTTGTGGCCGACCTCGATGTCGGCGTGCATGTCCTCCACCGCGCCGGCCTGCGGGCTGTGGCGCGGGTCGTGGATGTCGAAGGGGTCCATCAGCCCCTGCCAGTCGACGTGGATCTCGGTGCCGTCGAAGCCGACGTAGTCGATGCGGAAGTCGCGCGGCGGCCGCACCGCGCGGATGCGCAGGCCCAGCGGCGACGACAGGTCGGAGAACTTCGCCGGCGCCGGCAGGTGCTGGTTGTCGTTGTAGTGCAGCAGGTCGGAGCGGTTGTCCGACAGCGCGCCGCAGACCATCACCTGGTTGGACATCACGCCCAGCACCGGCCGCGCGCAGACGTAGACCAGCGCGTAGAGGTGCGCCTCGGGCACGACGATGGGGATCAGGTAGGTCTCGACCCAGGTGTGGTCGGCACCGGGCGGGGTCTGGTAGTCGATCTGGCTGGCGGTGATCATCGGTCGGGGTCGTCTCGGTCAGGGGTTGGATGCAGTTGCTGCGCCGGCGGTGCCAGGCCTTCGGCCTCGGCGTCCAGCCCCAGCGGGGCGAACCAGGCGCGCTGCAGCTCGGCCCAGGGGCCGGCGGCCTGCAGCACGGTGCGCTCGACGGCGCGGCGCGTGGCCTCGTCGCGCACCGCGCTCTCGCGCACCAGCGCCGACAGCGCGGCGGCCAGCGCTGCGCCGGCCTGCTCCAGCGGCGCCTCGGGCGTCTCGGGGTGGGCGAGGGCGGCGTCGGCGGCGTCCGCGGCAGCGGCAAGCGCCGCCTGCACCTCGTCGCCGCAGGCCTGGGCGGCCGCGCGCAGCGCCTGCGCGGCGTCGGCGAGCTGCCGCACTTGCCGGCGCAGCCGCGCGTGGCGCCAGGGCAGCCGCTCGGCCGCCAGGCCCAGGAAGCGCATCACCATCTGCAGCTGCTCGACGGCCAGCGGGTTGCCCGCATCGAGCGCCGGGCGCACCACCTGCTCCAGCGCGCGCGCGGCGGCGCGCAGGCCGTTGGCCGTGGTGTCGGGCGTCACAGGCAGGCCTCCAGGCAGCGGCGCAGCGCCTCGCAGGCGCGGTAGCCCACGGGCTCGGCCGAGGCGAGCAGGATGTCCTGGTGGCTCTTGCCCAGGTGCACCACGCGCGGCGCCGAGGCCAGCGCCGAGATCACGAGCTGGTAGCTGTTGAAGACCGTGTAGTAGCGCAGCCGCGCCGGGTCGACGCTCAGGCCGGACAGCGCCTCGTAACGCTCGAAGAAAGGCTCCCGCTCGATCAGCCCGCTGGCCAGGAAGCGGCGGCCGTCCTCGTGCAGGCTGCCGAAGGCGGCGTTGGCGGTCCAGGCCAGGTCGCGGTGGCGGTCGCCGAGCGTGCTGCGCTCCCAGTCCAGCACCGCGGTGATCTGCAGGCTGTCCTCGTCGTAGAGGAAGTTGCCCGAGCGGTAGTCGCCGTGCACCACCGAGACGTGGTCCAGCACCGGCAGCTCGCGCTCCAGCCAGTTGGCGGCCACCTCCATCAGCGGCAGGTCCGCGGCGCGGTCTTCCTCCCAGATGCGGCGTGCGCGGTTGAGCTGCCACAGCGCGCTGTCCACCGTGCCGGCGGGCGGCAGCGTGAACGAGGGCAGCGCCGCGGCCGCCGGCGGCGCGGCGTGGATGCGCGCCAGGTGGTCGACGAACTGCGGCGCCAGCCGCTCGCGCAGCGCCGGCCCGAACACGGTGCCGATGCCGGCCAGATGGCCGCTGCTGCTGGCGCGCGGCTTGGTCACGCCGGGGCAGAAGGCGTAGATCAGCGCCGGCTCGGGGAACCAGTCGCCGTCGGCGTCGACCCAGTAGGCCTCGGGCACCGGCACGATGCCGCGCATCGCGCGCAGCAGCTCGAACTCGCGCGTGCGGCTGGTCGAGTTGACCGACTCGCTGGGCTCCATGCGGATCACCATCGGCAGCGCGCGCGGCGGCCCGCCGTCGAGCGAGCCGTGCAGCGTGAAGCCCATCTGGATCTTCGACGCGCCGCCGCTGAACCAGCGCTGGCCGCTCAGCTCGAAGGGGCCGTCGAGGTGCCGGCGCAGGAAGGCCCGCAGGTGGCCGCTCATCTGCGCCAGGCTGACCGCGGGCAGCGGCGGCCGGTGGCGGCGGCGCATCTTGCGCGTCAGCATCTTGTCGACGTCGGCCTCGGTCGGCAGCATCCGGCGGATGCCGTCGATGAAGGCCTCGGTCGGCGCGTCGCGCAGCGCACCGGGCGGGCGCAGCGGCGCGGTGCGGAAGGCGGGGTGGTCCCGCAGGGCGAGGTCGGGCATCGGCCGGGTCGGGGCGGGTCAGCGGCCGGCGGCGGCCACTTCGGCCTTCAGCGCGCCCAGCAGCTCCGCCGGGTCCTTGACGCCGTGCTTGCGCGCCTTGTCGAGCACGCTCTTCTCCAGCGGCGCGGTGCGCTCCTTCATCGCGTCGACCAGCGCCGGCGGCAGCAGGTCCACGCTGCCGCCGGCCTTGCGCGTGGCGTCCAGCGAGTCGGCCTCCGCGGCGTCGAAGGCGGCGCCGACGGCGCGCGCCAGCTTCTCGCCCGAGACCGCGAGCATCGCGTCCTGGTCAGCCTTGCCCAGCGACGCCCACTTGGCGGGGTTGATCGCCAGCACGATGACGGTGGCCGTGAAGCCGCCGCCCACCACCTGCGCCCGCGGCAGCAGCCCGGTCAGCCTGAAGCTGGCGACGTCGGAGATGGTCGTGGCCGCGCCGTCGAGCACGCCGCCGGAGACCAGCTCGTAGATCTCGGTGGCCGGCTTCAGCACCGGCGTCGCGCCGAGCAGCGTCAGCCCCTGCGAGACCGCCGGGTTGGGGCTGCGCAGCTTGAGGCCCGCGAAGTCGTCGATCGAGCGGATCGCCCGCTTGGCGGTGTAGAGGTGCAGCGCCGGGCCGGTGAACAGGCTCAGCACGCGCACGCCCTTGTATTCGTCGTGGGCCGCCAGGTGCTTCTGGTAGAAGCGCCAGGACGCTGGCGAGCGCACCGAGGCCTTGTCGGCCAGGAAAGGCAGCTCCATCATCTCGGTGACCTCGAACTTGCCCGGCGTGTACGAAGGCACGAACAGCGCCACGTCGGCCAGGCCGTCACGCACCGCGTCGTACTGGCCGGGCACGGTGCCCACCACCTTGGGCAGCGCCTCCACGCGCACGCGGCCCTGGGTGGCCTTCTCGACCTCCTGCGCCCAGGGGTCCATCACCTGCGCGCGCAGCGGGTGGCCGGCCGGCAGCCAGTTGGAATAGCGCAGCGTGGTCTGCGCCGCGGCCGTCTGGCCGCAAGCCAGCGCGGCGGCCAGGCCAGCGGCGGCCAGCAAGCGTGCAAGGGTTGCCATTTCGTCTCCTTGTCGGTGGGTCTCGGTGACGGCGCTGTCAGCGCCCCGTGAAGGTCGGCCGCTGCTTGTCGGCCACCGCCTGGATCGCGTTCCAGGCGTCGTCGCTGCGTACGGTGCGCGCGATGGCACGCGCCTCCAGCTCGAGCTGGGCTTCGATCGGCTGCTCGAAGCTCGACAGCAGCAGGTTCTTGATCTCGCCGTAGGCCCGCGTCGGCCCTTGCGCGAGCTGCCGTGCCAGCGCCCAGGCCTGCGCCTGCAGGTCGGCATCGGGCACCACGCGCGAGACGAGGCCGTTGGCCGCCGCTTCTGCCGCCGTCCAGTTCTGGTTCAGCAGCAGGAACTCGGCCGCCCGGCGCGGCCCCAGGCGGCGCGGCAGGAAGGTCGAGCCGCCGGCATCGCAGGCTCAGGCCGATGCCGGTGTAGCCGGCGTAGAAGCGCGTCGATTCGGCGGCCAGGCAGAAGTCGGCCGCCGCGCACAGCGAGACCGCGCCGCCGACCGCCAGGCCCTGCACCGCGACGACCAGCGGCGCGTCCATGCGCGCCAGCCGCGACAGCGCCGAGTGCAGCGCCGTCGTTGCGTCGCGCACGAAGAGCTGCAGCGCTGCGCGGTCATCGCGCATGGTCTTCAGGTCGGCGCCCACGCCGAAGAAGCGGCCCTCGGCGTCCAGCAGCACGCAGCGCACGCCCGGCGTCTCGCTGCATTCGTTGGCCAGCTGGCTCAGCTCGCGCGCGAAGCGCAGGTCGATCGGATGGCCGCGCTCGGGCTGCGCGAGGCGGATGTGCGCGATGCCGTCGCTGAGCGTGAAGGCGATGGATTCGGTAGCGCGGGCTTGCATGGCCGGCAAATCGTACGCATGAGAACGATTTGCCGGCTTGCGGACTTTCCTGCCGCCGGAATGTCATCCGGATGGCAATTGGCGCGGAGGCTTCAGCCGGCCTTGCGGCGCGTGAGGATGGACACCGAGCGATAGCCCAGCTTCACGCGCCCGGCCTGTGCCAGCCGGCGCAGCGCGGCGTTGACCGCCGGGCGCGACGCGCCGACCGCGTGCGCGATGTCGCTCTGCAGCACCGGCAGCGCCTGCTCGCCGTCGCGCCGCGGCACCGCGTTGAGCAGCGCCAAGTGCTCCAGCACCGCCATCACGCGCTCGGGCAGGGTGTGCGCGGTGCGGGCGATGATCAGGTTGGTCATGTCCGAGGCGTGGCCGCCCAGGATGGCGGCCACCTGCATCGCCGCGCGGCCGTCGGACTCCAGCAGCGCGCACAGCGGCTCCCACTCGAAGCTCAGCGCCTCGGCGTGGTCGAAGGCCACCGCGTCGACCGGAAACGGCCGCTGCGTCATCACCGAAACGATGCCGATGAACTCGCCCGGCTGCGACCAGCGGATGAACAGATCGTTGCCGCCTTCGCCGGCGAAGGCGATGCGGATGCGGCCGCGCAGCAGCAGGTACAGCCGCGTGACGCGCTCGCCGCGGCGGAACATCAAGCCGCCGTCGGGCCAGCGCTGCAGCACGCCGAGCCGGCGCATGCCATCGGCGATGGCCGGCGGAAAGGCGGCCAGCGCGTCGGCCGACGCGGCCGCGAGCAGCGCGCCCGGGTTGTTGCGGGGACGCCGGCGCGCCACCGCGTTCGGTCTCCGGCTTCTCAGTCTCCCATCAGCCCGCCATCTTGCATTCGCCGCTGGGCGCCGGCGTCACCTTGGCCGCCGGCTCCAGCGACTTCACCACCACCTCACCCTTGCCCGGCCCGGCCTTGACGGCTTGCACCACCACCATCGGCCGCACCATTTGATGATCGGCGGCGCGCATCTCGATCTCGCCGACGACGCTGTCGAATTTCAGCCCTTCCATCGCCTTGCGCACCGCGGCCACGTCGGTGGACTTGGCCTTGGTGATCGCCTCGTGCACCAGCATGAAGGCGAGGTAGGCGTCGGCCGCCAGGTAGGCGGGCTTGCGGTTGAAGCGCGACTCGAAGGCCTTGACGAACTCGGCGTTGGCCGCGCCCGGCAGGCTCCAGTGGTAGCTCTGCGACGACCAGATGCCCACCGTCGTGTCGCCCTGGCCCGCGATCAGGATCTCGTTGACCATCGACGTGCTGAGCGCCAGCTTGTACTTGTCGAACAGCCCGAACGAGGCCTGCTGCTTGGCCAGCGTGATGCCGGCCGAGCCGGGCATGTACATCACCAGCGCGTCGGCCGGCTTGGCCAGCAGCTGCGCGATGTTGCTGCCGTGGTCGGTGGTCGTCAGCGGCGTGTAGAGCTCCTTGCCGAAGCTGCCGCCGATCGAGGGCAGCCCGGCCTTGAAGTGCTTGGCCGCGTCGCGCGCCGCGGCCATGTCGGCGTTCATGATGTCGAAGGTCTTCGCGCCCTGGCGCTTGGCCAGTTCCAGCCACACCGCGACCTGGCTCGAATCGTTGATGCCGACGCGGAAGTAGTTGCGCCCGCAGGCCTTGCCGGTGAGGTCGTCGGACGCCGCGGTGGCGTCGATGTACAGCGCGTTCAGCCCTTCCAGCTTGGGGATCAGCGCCAGCGAGTTGCCCGAGGGGCTGAGCGCGGTGAAGAACGACACGCCCTGCTGCTGCACCAGCTTGGTCGCCGCGGCGATGGCGCCGGCCGGCGGGCCGTCGTGGCCCTGGATCACCAGCTCGTACTTGCGGCCCAAGGCGCCGCCGCGCGAGTTGAGCGTCTCCACCGCCAGCGTCGCGCCTTCGTTGATGGCCTGGGCGCTGACGGCCAGCGGCCCGGCGTCGATGTTGACCACGCCCAGCTTGATGGCCTGGGCCTGTGCGGCGGCACTCAACGCGGCCAGCGCGGCCGCGGTCAAAAGCTTCTTCATCGGTCGTCTCCTGGTTGGTTTCTTCAAGCGATCTTGCGGTCGTGCCCCGCCCAGTGCGGGTCGCGCAGCACGTTCTTGCGCACCTTGCCCACCGGCGTGACGGGCAGCGGCTCGCTGCGGAACTCGTAGCTGCGCGGCACCTTGTAGCCGCCGATGTGGGCGCGGCAGTGGGCGTCCAGTTCGGCCTCGGTGACGCTCATGCCGTCCTTGGGCACGATCACCGCGTGCACGCTCTCGCCCCACTGCTGGCTGGGGATGCCGATCACCGCGGCCTCGCGCACGGCAGGGTGCTGGAACAGCACGCGCTCGACCTCGATCGAGTAGACGTTCTCGCCGCCGGTGACGATCATGTCCTTGATGCGGTCGGCCACGTAGAGGAAGCCGTCCTCGTCCATCGTGCCGGCGTCGCCGGTGTGCATCCAGCCGTCCTTCAGCACGGCGGCAGTGGCCTGCGGGTTGTTGAAGTAGCCGTTCATCAGCATGTCGCTGCGCACGACGATCTCGCCCAAGGTGTCGGGCGGCGCCTCGCTGCCGTCGGGCAGCAGGATGCGGATCTCGTTGCCCGGCGCGGCCTGGCCGGCCGAGCGCAGCCGGCGCGCCTTGGCACCGCCGACCACGTGGTCGCGCCAGCGCAGCACGCTGGCGAAGCCGCCGGTCTCGGTCATGCCGAACACCTGGTAGAAGCGCCAGGTGGGCAGCTTGCTCATCGCCGCGGTGATCAGCGCCTCGGGCATCGGGCTGCCGCCGTAGACGCAGGTGCGCAGGCTGCTCAGGTCGTAGCGGCTGAAGTCCGGGTGGTGGATCAGCAGGTTGATCATCGTCGGCACCAGCACTGCGTTGGTGGCCTTGTGCTCGCTGATCGCCTGCATCACCAGCACCGGGTCGAACTTCGGCAGCGGGATGTGGGTGCCGCCGGCCAGCGTGATGTAGAGCAGCGCGCTGGCGCCGGCGAAGTGGAAGTAGCCGGCCACGTAGACGAAGCTCAGGTCCTCGATGTCGGGCAGCCAGGCCAGGTAGCCCAGCGTCGCGACGAAGAGGCCGCGGTGGCTCATCATCACGCCCTTGGGGTGGGCGGTGGTGCCGCCGGTGTAGAAGATCACCCACAGGTCCTCGCCGCGACGGCCGGCGTCGGGCATCGGCGCGTGAGCTTCGATCAGGCTCTCGTAGTCCAGCAGCCCCTCCGGGCAGGGGCCTTCGCCCATCCACACCAGGTGCTGCACCCAGTCCAGCCGGCGCTTCAGTTCCAGCCCCTGGTCCAGGAAGCTCTCGTCGACGAACAGCACCGAGGCCCTTGAATCGGTGAGGGCATAGACGTTCTCCTCGATCGACCAGCGGATGTTCAGCGGCGCGAAGGCGCCGCCGGCCCAGGGCACGGCGAAGAACAGCTCGATGTAGCGGTCGGCGTTCATCGCCAGCGCGGCGACGAAGCGGCCGTCGGCGATGCCCAGGCGCCGCAGCGCCGCCGCCAGCCGCGGCACGCGGCGGCCCACCTGCGCCCAGGTACGGCGGCGGCCGTTGCAGACGGTGGCGGTGCGCTGCGGCTGGTTGGCCACGGCCTGCATCAGGAAACGGGTGCCTTGCATGGGGGGCGCGTCCTCCGCCGGAGCGGCGGTGGTCTTACGCTAGCGTACGATCGCGGCCGGCGCGACGGGGAAAATCCCGAGGTACGGAGCTTTATTATGCGGTAGCGTACGGTATGGTCGCTGCGTCTCCCGCCGTCTCTGCTACGTCCGCCATCTCCGCCACCGCCGGCCTGGCGCTGGCCGTCGAAGGCGTGGACCTGCGCTTCGGCGGCATCCACGCTTTGCGCGGCGTCGGCTTCGCGGCCGCGCCGGGGCAGGTGACGGCCGTCATCGGCCCCAACGGCGCCGGCAAGACCAGCGTCTTCAACACCATCTCGGGCTTCTACAAGCCGGCGGCCGGGCGCATCACGCTGGGCGGGCAGGACATCACGCGCACGCCGGTGCACCGGCGCGCGGAGATGGGGCTGGCGCGCACCTTCCAGAACATCGCGCTGTTCCGGGGCTTGAGCGTGCTGGAGAACATCAAGCTCGGCGGCCACCACACGCTCAGCGCCGGGCTGGTCTCGGCGCTGCTGCACGGCCGCCGCGCCCGCGACGAGGAAGACGCGCTGCGCGCCGAGATCGAGCGCCGGGTGATCGACTTCCTGGAGATCGACCACATCCGCCACCAGAGCGTGGACGCGCTGCCCTACGGCCTGCAGAAGCGCGTGGAGCTGGCGCGCGCGCTGGCGATGCGTCCGCGCGTGCTGCTGCTGGACGAGCCGGTGGCCGGCATGAACCGCGAGGAGACCGAGGACATGGCGCGCTTCATCCTCGACGTGCAGGAGGAGTGGGGCGTCTCGGTGCTGCTGGTGGAGCACGACATGGGCATGGTGATGGACATCTCCAGCCACGTGGTGGTGCTGAACTTCGGCCAGGTGATCGCCGCCGGCACGCCCGACGAGGTGCGGCGTCATCCGCAGGTGATCGAGGCCTATCTGGGCGCCGAGGCCACGGCATGAGTGAATTCCTGGAATACAGCCTGCTCGGGTTGCTGTCGGGCGGCGTCACCGCGCTGGTGGCGCTGAGCTTCGTGCTGATCTACAAGGGCACCGGCGTCGTCAACTTCGCGGTGGGCGAGGTGATGATGCTCGGCGCCTACTTCTACTACGCCGGCACCGTGACCTTCGGCTTCGCGCCCTGGGTCGCGTTCGTCGGCGCGATGGCGCTGATCGCGCTGCTGGCGGTGCTGATCGAGCGCGCGGTGCTGCGCCCGCTGTCGGGCCAGCCGGCGGTGGCGGTGCTGATGGCGACGATCGGCATGGCCAGCATCATCCACGGCGGCGTGGAGGCGGTGTGGGGCGGCGACACCTACAGCCCGCCGACGCTGCTGCCGCGCACGCCGCTGATGCTGGGCGACATCCTGATCCCGGGTACCGCCTTGGGCAACTTCGCGGTCGCGGCGTTGCTGATCGGCGGCTTCCTCGCGTTCTTCCGCTACAGCAAGACCGGCATCGCGCTGCGCGCCACCGCCAGCGACCCCGTCACCGCCGCGACGCTGGGCATCAACATCAACCGCGCGCAGCGGCTGACCTGGGTGCTCTCGGGGCTGGTGGGCACGGTGGCCGGCGTGCTGATCGCCAGCTCGGCGGGGCTGTCGCCGCTGCTGGCCTCGGCCGCTTTAGGCGTGTTCGCGGCCATCATCCTGGGCGGCATGGACAGCGTGCTGGGCGCCATCGTCGCCAGCCTGATCGTCGGCTGGGTGGAGGCGCTGGGCGCCGGCTACCTGGGCGGCAAGTCGCGCGACATCGTGCCCTACGTGGTGGTGCTGGCGATCCTGGTCGTGCGGCCCTACGGCATCTTCGGTACCCGCGGGATTGAACGGCTATGAGAACCGGCGTCTTCCACGAGAGCTTCCGCGCCGAAGAACGGCTGTGGGATTCGTCCACGCAGCGGCGCTGGATGCTGGCCTTCCTGCTGGCGCTGTTCACGATGCCGCTGTGGGGCAGCGACTACCTGCTGGCGATGGCCTGCATCGTGGGCATCCACGTGATCGCGACGCTGGGGCTCAACCTCACCACCGGCAACGCGGGGCTGATCTCGCTGGCGCACGGCGCCTTCGTCGGCGTGGGCTGCTACACCGTGGCCTGGCTGGGCAAGCTGGGCCTGCCGTTCTGGCTGGCGCTGCCGGCGGCCGGGCTGCTGAGCGCGGCGCTGGGGCTGGTGGTGGGCCTGCCCAGCCTGCGCGTGAAGGGCATCTACCTCGCGGTGGCCACGCTGGCGGCGCACTTCGTGCTGACCTTCGTGTTCCGCGAATGGGAGCCGGTGACCGGCGGCGTGCCCGGCACCAGCATCCCGCGCGCCAAGCTGTTCGGCTTCGAGTTCCACGGCGACCGGCGCAACTTCTACCTGATCTTCACGGTCGCGCTGGTGGCCGCGCTGGCGGCGCGCAACCTGGGCCGCAGCCGCTTCGGCCGCGCCTTCGTCGCGGTGCGCGAGCGCGACTTCTCCGCCGAGATCCTGGGCGTGCACCTGCTGTCCACCAAGCTGCTGGCCTTTGCCGCCGGTGCCTTCTATGCCGGCGTGGCGGGCGGGCTGCTGGGCTACTTCTACGGCGCGATCACGCCCGAGTACTTCGCGCTGACGCTGTCGGTGTTCTACCTCGCCGCGGTGATCGTCGGCGGGCTGGGCACGGTGCTGGGCAGCGTGCTGGGCGCGCTGTTCATGACCTTCGTGCCCGAGGCGCTGCGCCTGGCTGCGCACGTCAGCTCGCAGTGGTTTCCGGGCGTCGCCGCGCTGCTGCTGCCGATGGGGCAGGTGGTGTTCGGCGCGCTGATCATCGGCTTTCTCGTGTTCGAGCCGCATGGCCTGGCGGCGATCTGGGGGCGCATCCGGCGCACGTTCCATCTCTGGCCTTTCAAGACTTGACAGGAGACCACGCATGAACCAACCCACCCGCCGCCAGATCGTGCAAGGCCTCGGTGCCGCCGCCGCGCTGGGGCCCTTTGCCATCGGCTCGTCGCAAGGGCAGACGCACAAGGGCGACATCGTCGTCGGCGCCGCGCAGCCCATCACCGGCGTGTTCTCGTTCGCCGGCATCGCGATGAACAACGGCCTCAACGACTACTGCGCCTGGCGCAACGCCAAGGGCGGCGTGATGGGCCGCAAGCTGAAGTACGTGGCCGAGGACTCGGGCTTCAAGCTCGACCAGAGCGTGGCCATCTTCAAGAAGATCATGGCCGCCGAGAAGCCTACCTTCTTCTACGGCGAAAGCACGCAGTGGGTGAAGGCCGTCACCGCCGACGCGGTGGCCGCCGGCCACGTGATGACCAGCTCCACCTCGCTGGCCACCGTGGTCGCCGACCCGGCCAACGTGCCGCAGCACTTCGTGCCCGGGCCCACCTACCCGCGGCTGCACGAGATCCTGATGGAGTACATCGGCCGCACCTACAGCAGCGGCGCCAAGCCGCGCATCGCCTACGTCTACGCCGACACCGAGTTCGGCCGCGACGGCATCCCCGGCGGCAAGGCGCGCGCGCAGAAGCTCGGTCTGCAGGTCGTCGAAGAGATCGTCACCAAGCAGGCCGGCATCGACGTGGCGCCCGAAGTGGCCAAGCTGCGCCGCGCGCGGCCCGACATCGTGATCTTCCAGGGCTACATCCTGGCGCCGATGCCCGAGTTCGTGCGCCAGATGGCCGAGGTCGGGCTCAACCCCAAGATCATGGGCACCGCCTGGGGCCTGGACAAGCCGGCCTACGACGCGCTGGCCAAGCTCAACGTCAACCTGACCGGCGCGTCGATGTACCGCTACGGCCACGAGACCGACAGCCCGATGATCAACAACATGCGCGAGCACCTGGCCAAGAACCGGCCCGACGTCAAGTTCATCTCGCCGTTCTACGTGTCGAGCTGGCTGTCGGGCATGGTCTTCGCCGAGATCGCCGAGCGCTGCCTGAAGGCCAACAAGCCGTTCACGCTGGCCAACATGAAGGCCGCGCTCGAAGGCATGAAGGACTGGGACTCGGGCGGCATCTTCGGCCAGCTGGCCGACCTGTCCAGCCACCAGGTGCCGCTGGGCCGCATCTACGCCTACGACCCCGGCAAGCAGGCGATGGAGCCGGCGTCGGGCTGGATCAAAGTCTGACGTGACCGCCGCGCTCGCCATCGAGAACATCGAGGTCGTCTACCACCACAGCGTGCAGGCGCTGCGGGGGCTGTCGATCGAGGTGCCGCAGGGGCAGATCGTCGCGCTGCTGGGCAGCAACGGCGCCGGCAAGACCAGTACGCTGAAAGCCGCCGGCGGCGTGCTGCCGTACGAGAACGGGCGCGTCGCCTCGGGCCGCATCCGCTTCTTCGGCGACGACATCGCCGGCAAGGTGGCGCACCAGCTCGCGCGCGCCGGGCTGGCCCACGTGCGCGAGGGGCGG
The DNA here is from genome assembly GCA_047602205.1 of Rubrivivax sp. GTDB lineage: Bacteria > Pseudomonadota > Gammaproteobacteria > Burkholderiales > Burkholderiaceae_C > Rubrivivax. The sequence continues at coordinate 5,639,452 of JASGHX010000001.1, forward strand.
CACATCTTCGCCGACCTGACGGTGGAGGAGAACCTCGTCGCCGCGGGCCATGCGCTGGTGGATTCGAAACGCGGCCTGTTCGGCCGCGTGCGCGGCAAGCTCGACATCGAGCCGGTGTTCCGCTACTTCCCGCGCCTGCAGGAGCGGCGCAAGCAGGTGGCTGGTTATCTCTCCGGCGGCGAGCAGCAGATGCTGGCCATCGGCCGCGCGCTGGTGGGCCAGCCGCGGCTGATCCTGCTGGACGAGCCGTCGCTGGGCCTGGCGCCGCTGGTCGTGAAGGACATCTTCGGCATCATCCAGCGCATCAACCAGGAGCAGGGCGTCGCGATGCTGCTGGTGGAGCAGAACGCCCACGTCGCGCTGAGCGTGGCGCATTACGGCTACATCCTGGAAAACGGCCGCATCGTGATCAACGGCCCCACGACCAAGCTGCTGGGCGACCCCGACGTGCAGCGCTTCTACCTGGGTGCCGGCGACGAAGGGCACGTGAACTACCGCGACGTGAAGCACTACAAGCGCCGCAAGCGCTGGTTGAGCTAGCCGATGGCCGACGACGAGTTGAAGAATCTGCCGCTGCCGCAGCAGCTGCTGCACCGCGCGCAAACCCATCCCCAGGGCACGGCGCTGCGGCAGAAGGAGCACGGCGTCTGGAAGCCGGTGAGCTGGGCCCAGTACGCCGAACGTGCGCGTCATTTCGGGCTGGGCCTGCTGGCGCTGGGCCTGCAGCCGGGCCAGCGCCTGGCCGTGCTGTCGGAGAACCGCCAGGAATGGGCTTACGCGCAGCTGGGCGCATCGATGGTCGGCGTGGTCACCGCGGGCGTCTATCCGACCTCGCCGGCGCACGAGGTCGAATACCTGCTGGCGCTTTGCGAGGCGCCCGTCATCGTCTGCGAAGACCAGGAGCAACTCGACAAGGTGCTGGCCGTGCGCGAGCGACTGCCGCACTTGAAGGCGCTGATCGTGATCGACAACCGCGGCCTGCGGCGCTACGACCGCGCGGGGCTGCACGACTTCGACGCCGTGCTCGAGCGCGGCCGCCAGGCGGCGCAGGCCGACCCTGCGGCCGCTGACGCCGCCACGCGAGCGCCGGCGCTGGACGACATCGGGCTCATCGTCTTCACCAGCGGCAGCACCGGCCGCCCCAAGGCCGCGATGATGAGCTGGCGCGGCCTGAACGCCGCCGCGCGCGGGCTCAACAGCATGCTGGGCTGCCGCGCCGGCGACGAGCTGGTGTCGTACCTGCCGCTGTGCCACATGGCCGAGCAGATGTTCTCGATCCACATCCCGATCGCGGCCGGCGCCACCGTCAACTTCGCCGAGAGCCTGCGCACCGTGCAGGAGGACTTGCGCGAGCTGTCGCCGCAGGTCTTCTTCGGCGTGCCGCGCATCTGGGAGAAGTTCCACGCCGCCATCCAGACCAAGCTGCGCGAGGCCGGCGGCCTGCGGCTGGCGCTGTACCGCCGCGCGCTGGCTTCGCTGGACGGCGTGGCCGCCAAGCCGCGCGCCGCGTGGACCGCGGCCGAGCGCACGCGCTGGGCCTTCTGGTACATCGTGGTCCTGCGCGCGCTGCTCAACTTCGTGGGCCTGCGACGCTGCCGCGTCGCGGTGTCGTCGGGCGCGCCGATCGCGCCCGAGATCCTGAAGTTCTTCCGCACGCTGGGCGTGCCGATCCGCGAGGCCTACGGCCTGACCGAGGCCAGCGGTGCGACGACGATGCAGCCCGGCGACGCTTCGCCGGTGGGCACCGTCGGCGTGCCCTACCCAGGCATCGAAGTGGAGCTGGCCGACGACGGCGAGATCCTGATCCGCGGCGACGTGGTGTTCCGCGGCTACCTGCACAACGAGGAAGCCACGCGCGAGGCGATCGACGCGCAGGGCTGGCTGCACACCGGTGACGTCGCACGTTGGGAGCAAGGCCCCGCGGGGCGCGAGCTGCGCGTCGTCGACCGCAAGAAGGACATCATGATCACCGCGGGCGGCAAGAACATCACGCCCAGCGAGATCGAGAACGCGCTGCGCTTTTCCCCCTACGTCAAGGAGGCGGTCGTCATCGCCGACCGCCGGCGCTTCGTCAGCGCGCTGATCCAGATCGAGTTCGAGAGCACCGCCAAGTGGGCCGAGGAGCAGGGCCTGGTCTACACCCACTTCAAGAGCCTGGCCGAGCTGCCCGCGGTGCGCGAGCTGGTGCAGCGCGAGATCGACGCCGTCAACGCGCGCATGCCGCAGGTGCAGCAGGTGCGCAAGTTCCACCTGCTGACCAAGGAGCTGGACCACGACGACGGCGAGGTCACCGCGACGATGAAGGTGCGGCGCAAGAGCATCGGCGAGAAGTACGCCGAGGTGATCGAGAGTCTCTACGCCTAGGACCGGCGATGAGGCGCTTCATGCTCCCCCCGCGCGACGTGCTGCCGCCGCAGGCGCCGGAGGACGAGGTGCCTGCCGAGTCGCTGGCCGAGCCGTTCGGGATGTTCCCGCCGCACGTGGCCGAGATGCTCAGCCGCCAGGCCGTGCACCGCTGCTGGCACGAAGGCGAGGTGGTGCTGCCGGCCGACCGCGTCGTGCCCTGGGTGCTGACGGTGCGGCGCGGCAAGCTGCGCATGGCCGCGACGCTGGAGGACGGGCGCGACTGCTTCTTCCGCTGGCATGCGGTGGGTGAGGTCGCGGGGCTGATCTCGGCGGTGTCGGACCTGCCGCTGCCCGTCGATGCGGTGGCCTTCGAGCACTGCGAGACGATGCACGTCGAGCGCGAGCTGCTGCTGGACCTGATGCAGCGTGACGGCGAGGCCTCGCTGGCGGTGGCGCGGCTGATCGCGCGCCACGCCTACGACACCGTGAACCTGGTGCGCATGATCCACGAGTCGTCGCTCAACGGCCGCGTGCTGGGCGTGCTGCGCCACCTGGCCGAGGTCAACGGCCGGCCGGAGGCGCCGGGCCTGCGATCGCTGCCGGTCTCGCAGCAGGACATCGCCGCCGCGCTGGGCGCGTCGCGCCAGCGCGTCAACGCCGAACTGCGCGCGCTGGAACGTGCCGGGCAGATCCGGCTGGGCTACAACCGGGTGGTGCTGGTCGAGGGGTCGCGCGGCAACGAGCCGCACTGAGCGTGGCCGCGGGCGAATGCCGCGAAAGCGACATTTGCCGCGTTGGAAGATCCCAGCACGCAAAGCGCTCGCGCGGCCGCAGCATCGCGCTCATGTCGACGACGCCTTGCCTGATGCCCTGGGACCTGAGCGAGCCCGACCGCGACGCACCCTCCGCCGCGCTGATCGAGCGGCTGCGCCGGGCCTATCCCACCGAGCGCGAGGTCGACGCCAACCTCACGCGCAAGCTGCAGCGCCGCGCGGGGCCGGCGTTCAACGGCGCCAGCTTCGACGCGATGAGCGGCTACATCCGCGCGCTGCTGCAGCGGCAGGTCGAAGGCCCGTTCTCGATCGACGGCCAGCGCTGGCTTTCGGGCGGCGCGTCGAAGATCCAGATGGCCTTCACGCTGCACTGGCACGAGCCCGGCGTCGGCGCCACGGCCACGCGGCTGGTGGCGCGTATGGAGCCGGCCGAATCGCTCAACGCCACCAGCCGGCGGCGCGAGTTCGAGCTGCTGCGCGCCTGTGCCGGCGTGATCCCGGTGCCGCGCGTCTACTGGATGGACCCCGACGGCGAATGCTTCCCCGAGCCGGCGCTGATCTACGCCTTCGCCGCCGGCAGCACCAAGCCGCGCGCCGCGCAGGGCAAGGTGGCTGGCATCGGCACCAACTTCGGTCCTGAGCTGCGTGAACGGTTGAAGCCGCAGTTCATCGCCCACTTGGCCGCAATCCACCGCTTCGATCCCGCGCAGGCGGCCTTCGAGTCGTTCGACCGTCCGGCAGTGGGCAGTACGCAAAGCGCGCTGTGGCAGCTCAACCGCGCGCGCCGCATCTGGGAGGAGGACCGCGGCGAGGACGTGCCGCTGCTGGAGGTGGCGGCCAACTGGCTGCAGCGCCACCTGCCGGCGCTGGACCGCGTCAGCGTCGTGCACGGCGACTACCGCAGCGGCAACTTCCTGTTCGACGAAGCCACGGCCGAGATCACCGCGGTGCTGGACTGGGAGCGCGGCTACCTCGGCGACCGCCACCGCGACCTGGCCTGGACCACCGCCGAGCAGTACGGCCACTGGAGCGAGGACGGCAAGACCTTTCTCGCATCGGGCATCGCGCCGGTGAACGAGCTGTTGGAGCGTTATGAGGAACGCTCGGGCCTACCGGTGAACGCCACCGCGCTGCGCTACTACCGCGTCTTCAATTGCTTCCAGATCGTGGTCACCGCGCTCGCGTCGTCCTACCGTGTCGTGCGCTTGGGCAAGACGCACCAGGACATCCTGATCGCGTGGGTCGAGGCGGCCGCTTACGGGGCGATGGAAGAACTGCGCCGCGAGATGGAAAGGAGCCTGTGATGGCCGACCGCAACGACGGCGCGCTGCAGGCCGCGATCAAGGCGCTGGAACAGGCCGTGGCGCCGGCGGTGGACCCGGCCGACCCGCTGGCGGCCGAGCAGTTGCGGCTGGTGGTCGGCTACCTGAAGCTGCTGCGCGGCCGACTGGGCCGCATCGAACGTCGCGCGCGCTTCGAGCTGCAGCACCACGCGGCGATGGCGCAGTCGCTGCACGACGAATTCGTCGCCGTCGGCGGCGAGTCGGCGCGGCGCGCGCAGGCGGCGCTGGCGCAGGCCGCGCCGCTGCTGGCCGACCCGGCGGCCGACCCCGAGGCCGTGCGCTCGGCCGCGGCGTCGTTGGCCGGCGCCGTCAGCGGCCTGGTGCGCGCGGCCGCCGCGGCCGAGCCCGCGCTGCGCCGGCGCATCGAGCACGCGGTGGCGCAGCAGACCCGGCGCTGGGTCGACGCCCAGCGCGCCTGGTTCGCCCCGCTGGGCTTCGAGCTGCACGCGGCCGAACTGCCGGCGTTGGACGACGCGCTGGCGGCCTTGGGATGAGCGCATTGGCCATGCACGACGCGGTGCCGCAGGCTTCCGAGGCTGCCCGCGCGGCGCGCTGGTGGCGCACCGCGCTGGAGCTGCCGGCCGTCGTGCTGATCGTCGCCGAGGTCGCCATCCTGCTGGCCGGCGTGGTTTCGCGCTACCTGCTGCACGACCCCATCGGCTGGACCGACGAGCTGGCCGGCGTGCTGCTGCTGTGGGTGGCGATGCTCGGCGCCGCGATCGCCTGCCAGCGCGGCGAGCACATGCGGCTGGCGGTGGTGCTGGAGCAGTTGCCGCCGCGCTGGCGGCCGCGCGCCGAGGCGCTGGGGCTGCTGATCGCGCTGGCCTTCCTGTGCGCGGTGGCGCCGGCGGCAGTGCAGTACACGGTGCACGAGCACCCGATCACGACGCCGGCGCTGGGCCTGCCCAACAGCCTGCGCGTCGCGGCGCTGCCGGTGGGCCTGCTGCTGATGGCGCTGATCCTGCTGGCGCGGCTGTGGCGCAGCGCCACGCCGGCGCAGATGTTGGGCGCAGCGCTGCTGCTGGCGCTGGCCGTCGGTGCGATGGCCATCGGCACGCCGTGGCTGAAGGCCATCGGCGCCTGGAACCTGCTGATCTTCTTCGCCGGCGGCATCACGCTGACGCTGATGCTGGGCGTACCGATCGGCTTCGCCTTCGGTGCCGCCACCACGGCCTACGTGGCCTTCGCCACGCGCGCGCCGCTGAGCGTGATCGTCGGCCGCATGGACGAGGGCTCGTCGCACCTGATCCTGCTGGCGGTGCCGCTGTTCGTGCTGCTGGGCGGGCTGATGGACGTGGCCGGGCTGGCGCGCGTGATGGTGCAGTTCCTCGCCGCGCTGCTGGGCCACGTGCGCGGCGGGCTCAGCCACGTGCTGCTGGGGGCGATGTACCTCGTCTCGGGCATCTCCGGCTCCAAGGTGGCCGACATGGCGGCGGTGGCGCCGGTGCTGTTCCCGGAGATGAAGCGCCGCGGCCAGAAGCCCGGCGAGATGGTGGCGCTGCTGGCCACTTCGGGCGCGATGGCCGAGACGATCCCGCCCAGCCTGGTGCTGATCACCGTGGGCTCGGTCACCAGCGTGTCGATCGCGGCACTGTTCACCGGCGGGCTGCTGCCGGCGCTGGTGGTGGCGCTGGCGCTGGCCGCGGTGGCCCACGTGCGCTCGCGCGGCGACGATTTGTCGGGCGTGCAGAAGGCGCCGCGCGCCTGGGTGGCCAAGGCCTTCGCGATCGCGCTGCCGGCGTTGTCGCTGCCGGTGCTGATCCGGCTGGCGGTCACCGAAGGCGTGGCCACCGCGACCGAGGTCTCGACCATCGGCATCGTCTACACCATCGCGCTGGGCGTGCTGGTGTACCGGCAGTTCGACTGGCGCCGCGTCTACGGGCTGATCGCCGACGCGGCGTCGATCTCGGGCGCCATCCTGTTCGTGATCGGCGCCGCCAGCGCGATGGGCTGGGCGCTCACGCAATCGGGTTTCTCGAGCCAGCTCGCGCAGGCCATGGCCGGCGTGCCGGGCGGGCGCTTCGGCTTCCTGGCCGTCTCCATCGTCGCCTTCATCGTGCTGGGCATGGTGCTCGAAGGCATTCCGGCGCTGGTGGTGTTCGCGCCGCTGCTGTTCCCGATCGCGCGCAGCTTCGGCATCCACGACGTGCAGTACGCGATGGTGGTGATCCTGGCCATGGGCGTGGGCGTGTTCGCGCCGCCGATGGGCATCGGCTTCTTCATCGCCTGCGCGATCGGCAAGGTGCCGCCGGCCGAGGCGATGCGCCCGATGTGGCCCTACCTCGGCGCGCTGATCGCCGGCCTGCTGCTGGTGGCCGCCGTGCCCTGGATCTCGACCGGCTTCCTGTAGACCTTCGTTCACTTCGAGGAGACACCTCATGACCCTGCACCGCCGCTCCTTCGTCGCCGCATCGGCCGCCGTGCCGCTGGGCCTGAGTCTTGGCCTGGGCCTCGGCCACAAGGCCGCCCGCGCCGCCGAGTTCGAGATGAAGTGGGGCTCGTTCGCGCCGCCCGACCATCCCTTGAGCGTCAACGCCGTCGAGGCCACGCGCCGCATCGCCGAGGAGACCAAGGGCCGCGTGGCGATCAAGTACTTCCCGTCCAGCCAGCTCGGCGGCGACACCGACATGCTGTCGCAAGTGCGCTCCGGCGCGCTGGACCTGTACACCACCTCGGCCTCGTTCCTGACCACGCTGAACCCCAGCATCGGCCCCAGTGCCCTGGGCTTCGCGTTCAAGGACGAGGCGACGATCTGGAACGCGGTGGACGGCGACGTTGGCCGCATCGCGCGCCAGGCCGCGGCCAAGGTCAACATCCACCTGTTCGAGAAGTACTGGGACCTGGGCTTCCGCACCGTGTCCAGCAGCATCAAGCCGGTGGTCACGCTGGCCGACCTGCAGGGCCTGAAGATCCGCGTGCCGGTGCTGCCGATGTTCTTCGGCATGTTCAAGGCGCTGGGCGCGGCGCCGGTCAGCATGAACTTCTCGGAGCTCTACACCTCGCTGCAGACCAAGCTGGTGGAAGGGCAGGAGAACCCGCTGGTCAACGTCTACACCGCCAAGTTCTACGAGGTGCAGAAGTACGTCGCGCTGACCAACCACTGCTGGGAAGGCATGCTGATCGCCGCCAACCGCAGCAGCTTCAGCGCGCTGCCGGCCGACGTGCAGGAGATCATGAGCCGCCACATCAACGCCGCGGCACTGAAGGAGCGCGAGGACATGCGCCGCCTCAACACCGACGTGCGCGCCAAGCTGGAGGCGGCGGGGCTGAAGTTCAACGTGGTCGACATCGGGCCCTTCCGCGACAAGCTCAAGCAGGCCGGCTACTACGCCGAATGGCGCGGCAAGATGGGCGCCGAAGCCTGGGGTGCGCTGGAGAAATACACCGGCGTGCTGGCGTGAAGGGGCCGCGCCGATGATCACCGCCAAGGACTCCGAGTTCCACCCGCTGCACCGCGACCATCCCGACAACTGGCGCTGGACCGAGACCACGCCGCTGAGCTTCTCGGTGCCCGAGGCCGGCATCCTGGGCAACCTCTACATCGCCGCGCGGCCCAAGCTGGGCGTGGCACTGTCGTCGGTGGGCATCGTGCAGGGCTTTCGCTTCCAACCCTTCGAGGTGGACTTCAGCGACGCGCAGATGCACCTGCCGTGCCCCGACAACTTCACCGACTACGAGCTGGCCAGCGGCCTGCGCGTCAAGGTGACCAACGCGCCGCGCGAGTACCACTTCCAATACGCGTACAAGCTGGGCGGCGGCTGTTCGCTGGACCTGCGCTTCCGCGGCCTGCACGAGCCCTTCGACGCCGCGGACCCCGAACAGAACCCGCTGCTGAGAACGGAAGCCGGCACCCGCCACGACGAGCGCCTGGGCACGCAATGGGGCAACCCGTCGACCGACCCCGACGACCCCAGCGGCCACTTCGAGCTGATCGGCCACATCACCGGCCACCTGGAGTTGCGCGGCCAGCGCTACGAGGTCGACTGTCATGACTGCGTCGACCACAGCTGGAGCCGCCGCACCGAGACAGCCAAGCGCGCGGTGAGCTGGATCTCCGCGGTGTTCGGCGACGACTACGGCCTGCACCTGGCGATGCTGCTGGACCGCCGCGGCGGCCGCACCGTCTACGAGAGCCTGCGCAACGGCTTCGTGATGCGCAACGGCGAGGTGCTGGGGCTGGTGTCGGCCGAGGTCGAGGCGCGGCATTCCCACCATTGCCCGATGACCTGCCGCATCGTCGCCACCGACGTCGGCGGCGGCCGGCACGAGGTGCAGGGCACCGCGATCGCGGTCCACCCCTGGTACAACTACAACCCCTCGCACGTGGCCTGCCAGTCGCTGATGCGGTGGCAGACGCCCGCGGGCCGCGTCGGCCACAGCGAGATGGCCGACATCTACGGGCTGGAGTACCTGGCCGAGCGCAACGCGGCGGCGATCTCGTCTTCCGCATAGCCCAGCTCGCGCAGCACCTCGCCGGTGTGCTCGCCCAGCATCGGCACCGGCCGCTGCTGCGGCATGCGAGCGCCGTCGAAGCGCAGCGGCTGCGCCACCGTGCGCAGCGCGCCGAGCTGCGCGTGCTGCGTGTCCACCACCATGCCGCTGGCGGCGGTGTGCGGGTGCGCCGACAGCTCGCCCAGCGAGTGCAGCGGCGCGCAGGGAATGCCGGCGGCGTCCAGCGCCTGCAGCCAGTCGGCGCGGCCGCGCCGGCGCATCGCGTCGGCGACGAGGGCGACGGTCTCCGCGCGGTGCTGCACGCGCGCGGCGTTGGTCGCGAAGCGCGGGTCGTCGCGCACCGCGTCCAGCCCGGCCAGCGTGCAGAAGCGCTGCCACAGCCCGTCGTTGGCCACGCCCAGGATCAGCGGCCGGTCGGCGGTGTCGAACACCTGGTAGGGGCACAGCGACTCGTGGCCCGAGCCGGGGCGCTGCGGCTCGGTGCCGCGCTCCCAGTAGTTCTGCAGGAAGTAGCCGAGGAAGCCGGTCGCAGTGTCGAACAGCGAGGCCTCCACCGTGCAGCCAGTGCCCGTGCGCTCGCGCGCGTGCAGCGCGGCCAGGATGCCGATCAGCGCGTGCAGCCCGGTGCCCTGGTCCACCGGCGAGAAGGGGCTGCGCACCGGCGGGCCATCGGGTTCGCCGGTGATGGCCAGCATGCCGCAGAAGGCCTGCAGGATCACGTCGTAGCCCTTGCCGAGTCTCATCGGCCCGACGCTGCCGTAGCCCGAGATGTCGCAGCAGATCAGCCGCGGGTTCAGCGCGCGCAAGCTGGCCGCGTCGACGCCCAGCTTCGCGGCCACGCCGGGGCCGAAGCTGCTGACCACCACGTCCATGCGGCGCGCCAGGCGCTGCACCAGCTCGCGCCCGGCGGGCTGCGCGAGGTCGGCCACCACCGAGCGCTTGTTGCGGTTGGCGCTGATGAAGATCGCGCCGACGCGGGCGTCGTCCGCCTGCCGGAACGGCGGCCAGCCGCGCGTCTCGTCGCCCGCGGGCGCTTCGATCTTGATCACGTCGGCGCCCATGTCGCCCAGGTACTGCGTGCACAGCGGGCCGGCCAGCACCTTGGACAGGTCCAGCACGCGCAGGCCTTGCAGCGGCAGTGAGGGCATTCGAGGCTCGTCAGGGGATTGATCGTGCACTAGCATACCAACTGGCAACCCATTCGGAGACGACACGATGACCAAGCTGGCCCGCATCCTGGCCGCCGCGCTGCTGGGCCTGGCCGCCTTTGCCGCGGCGGCCGACACCTATCCCACGCGCGCGATCCGCCTGATCGTGCCTTACGCGCCAGGGCAGGGCACCGACATCGCGGCGCGCTACCTCGGCGACGAGATGGCCAAGGAGCTGAAACAGGCCATCTTCGTCGACAACCGCGCCGGCGCCGGCGGCAACATCGGCACGCAGGCGGCGGCCAAGTCGGCGCCCGACGGCTACACGCTGCTGATCGGCACCAACGCCACGCACGCGGCCAACGCGCATCTCTACGCCAACCCGGGTTTCGACACGCAGGCCGACTTCGAGCCCATCGGCATGCTGGGCATCCTGCCGCTGGTGTGGGTGGTGCCGCCGGGCAGTGCGGCCAACAGCGTGCCCGACCTGATCCGCATGGCCAAGGCCAGGCCCGATGCGCTGAACGTCGCGCTGTCCACCACCACCTGCCGCATGGCCTACGAGCTGCTGCGCCAGCGTGCCGAGGTGGCGCTGTTCCCGGTGGACTACAAGGGCAGCGCGCAGGCGGTGACGGCGCTGATCGGCGGCCAGGTCGAGTTCATGGTCGACACCATCACCTCATTGCGCAGCTTCATCGCGGCGCAGCAGGTCAAGGCGCTGGGCGTGACCTCGGCCCAGTCGAGCCGGCTGCTGCCGGGCGTCAAGTCGGTGGCCGAGCAGGGCGTGGCCGACTACGAACTGGTCGGCTGGACCGTGCTCTACGCCCCCAAGGGCCTGCCGGCCGAGGCACAGCGCACGCTCACCGCTGCCTTCAGCCGCGTGATCGCCAGGCCCGAGGTGCAGGACAAGCTGTTGCAGATGGGCATCGAGCCGCAGGCCAAGGCCGGCGACGAGCTGAACCGCTTCCTGGCGGCCGAGCGGGTCAAGTGGGAGCGGCTGATCAAGGCGGCGGGGCTGAAGCCGGCGTGAGCTGCGTTGGCCGCCCCGTCAGCGGCGTGGCTTGCAGGGCAGGCTCGGCCATGACCTCGTCGGCGTAGCGCCCGGCGCGCAGCAGCTCGGCCATCGCGGCCATCGGCTGCTCGACGTGGCGGAAGAACGCGCGGTAGCCCTCGCACAGATAGTTGAGCCCCGGCTCGCCGTCGGGCGTGGTCAGGAAGCGGTTCTTCGGGCATTCGCCGAAGCAGGCGTCCAGCACCTCGCAGTCGCGGCACTGGCGCGGCAGCGTGCGCCACTTGGCGTCGCCGAAGCGGCGCTGGCGTTCCGACGCGACCAACTCGGCCAGGTCCTGCTGCGCGATGTTGCCCAGCCGGTACGCGGGGTCGACGAAGTGGTCGCAGGCGTAGAGGTCGCCGTTGTGCTCCAGCGCCAGCGCGCGGCCACAGCTCGGCGAGAACAGGCACAGGCTGGGCATGCCCAGCCGGTTGGCCAGCGTGGCGTCGAAGGTCTGCACGAAGACGCGGCCGACGTCGCTCCGCAGCCATTCGTCGAACACCGCGATCAGGAAGCGTCCCCACTGCGCCGGCTGCACCGAATGCGCGGCGAGCTGCGGCGTCGGTGGCGGCAGCGCCGCGGCGCTGCCGGGCATCGCGACGACCTGCGCCGCCAGCCGGTCGACCACCGGGATGAACTGCAGGTGGCGCGCGCCCAGCTCGTCGCGGAAGAAGCGGTAGACGGCCAGCCCCTGGTCGCCGTTGGCCGCGTGCACGCAGCACAGCAGGTTGACCTCCACCTCGTGCCGGCGCAGCAGCTGCCAGGCGCGCCGCACCGCGGCAAAGCTGCCCTGGCCGCCGCGCGTCACGCGGTAGGCGTCGTGCAGCGGCTGCGGACCGTCCAGGCTCAGGCCGACCAGCACGCGGTGGCGGCGCAGGAAGCGCGCCCAGTCCTCGTCGATCAGCAGGCCGTTGGTCTGCAGCGTGTGCGTGACCGTCTGGCCGGGCCGGCGGTGGCGTTCCACCAGCGCCATCGCGCGCTCGTAGAAGTCCAGCCCCAGCAGCGTCGGCTCGCCGCCCTGCCAGGCCACGGTGACCTCGCCTGCCGGGTGCGCGTGCAGCAACTGGCGGATGTAGCGCTCCTGCGTGCGCGCGTCCATGCGCGGCCGCCGCTCGGCGTACAGCGATTGCTTCTCCAGGTAGAAGCAATAACGGCAATCCAGATTGCACTGGGCGCCCGAGGGCTTGGCCAGCAGGTGGAAGGGCTGGCGCGGCGGGCTCATCTCACTGTCTCTGCGGCGGCGGCCAGACGGCGACGGTGGCTGCGCCGGGGTCGGGCGGCAGCTCGTCGCCGAGCTCGACGTCCACATGGTGCAGCGTGCCGGTGAACGCGAAGGGTCCCTCGTAGGCGTCGCTGACGCACAGGCCCAGGTCGCGGCCGCAGCTCAGGCCCGACTGCACGGCGCGGTTGGGCCAGGTCTTCGGGATCTCGACCGCGGCCACCGGCGTGCCGTCGATCGACAGCTCGCCGCGGCCCGGTGCGCCTTGCGCTTTGGTGTACGCGTAGCGCAGCGTGTGCCGTCCCGGCGCCAGCGGCTGCGGCGAGCGCAGCACGTGCTTGACGTGGCCGGAGAACACGTACTCGTGCACCGCGTGAGCGTCCTTCAGGTACAGCACGTAGCCGGCCAGCGACGAGCCGAAGGCCAGGATCACGCCCTCGGCGCCGGCGGGCGGGATCTCCACCTCGGCCTGCAGCGTGTAGGGCCGGCCCGTCATGTCGGGCGCGTTGATGCGGTCGATGCGCTCCAGGCCGGGCTGGAAGCGGTAGCGGCGGCGGAAGCTGCCGCCGCGCGCGACGTTGGAACGCGCGGCCCAGCGGTCGTCCAAGGGCAGCGCGCCCAGCGCCTCGGCCTCGGCCCACCACAGGTCCACCAGCTCGCGCAGCTTCCCGGGGTGCTCGGCCGCGAGGTCGCGGCATTCGGAGAAGTCGCTGTCCAGGTGGTACAGCGCCCAGCGGTCGGTGTCGAAGGGGCTGCCGCCCTGGTGGTGCGTCACCGCCTTCCAGCCGTCCTGCCAGATCGCGCGGTCGCCGTTGAGCTCGAAGAACTGCGTGCGCTTGCGCGTCGGCGCCGCCGGTGCGCTGAACGAGTAGGCCATGCTGGTGCCCTGCAGCGGGATCTGCGGCTGCCCGCGGTGCTGCGCGGGCGGCGCGATGCCCAGCAGGTCCAGCACCGTGGGCATCAGGTCGATCGCGTGGTGGTACTGGTCGCGCAGCCCGGTGGCGCGGATGCCGGCCGGCCAGTGCATCACCAGCGGCGCGCGCACGCCGCCGCCGTAGGTGTTCATCTTGTACCAGCGCAGCGGCGTGTTGCTGGCCTGCGCCCAGCCGAAGGCGTAGTGCGGGTAGGTCGTGGGACCGCCGAGCGTGGTCATGGCCGCAGCGCGCTCGGCGGCCGGCTCGGGGCCGTGGTAGACGTGCTTGCGCGCGTTCAGCGCCACCGTGCCCAGCGGCCCGCCTTCGGGGCTGGCGCCGTTGTCCGACAGCAGCACGATCAGCGTGTCGTCCAGCCGCCCGCGCGCCTGCAGGAAGTCGACCAGGCGGCCCAGCTCGCGGTCGGTGTGGTGCACGAAGGCGGCGTACAGCTCCTGCGAGCGCTCGCAGAACGCGCGCTCCTCGGGCGGCAGCTCGGCCCAGCGCGGCACGCCGGGGTTGGGCGGCGGCAGCTCGGTGTCGGCAGGGATCACGCCCAGGCGCTTCTGCCGCTCGTAGCGCGCCTCGCGCAGCGCCTCCCAGCCTTCGGCATAACGGCCGCGGTAGTGTTCCACCAGCTCCGGCGGCACGTGGTGCGGCCAGTGGCAGGCGCCGAGCGCCAGGTACAGGAAGTAGGGCCGCTCGGGCGCCGCGGCGCGGTGGTTGTCGACGTAGGCGATGGCGCGGTCGACCAGGTCCTCGGTCAGGTGGTAGCGCGGGCGCGGCGGCGTCTCGATCGGCTGGTTGTCCTGGTACAGCTCGGGGTGCCACTGGTCGGTGAACGCGCCCTGGAAGCCGTACCAGCGGTCGAAGCCGCGGCCCAGCGGCCACTGGCCGTAGGGGCCGGCGGCGTTGACCTGCTTCATCGGCGTGAGGTGCCACTTGCCGACGCCGAGGGTGGCGTAGGCGTGCTCGCGCAGCACCTCGGCCAGCGTGGCGGCGCGGCTGCTGATGTGGCCCTGGTAGCCGGGGAAGCCGCCGGCCCATTCGGAGATCACGCCCATGCCCACCGAATGCGCGTTGCGCCCGGTCAGCAGGCAGGCGCGCGTGGGCGAGCACATCGCGGTGACGTGGAAGTTGCGGTACTGCGCGCCGCCGCGCGCCAGGCGGTCGATGGTGGGCGTCGCTATCTCCGAGCCGTAGCAGCCCAGGTCGGCGAAGCCGACGTCGTCGAGCACGATGAAGATCAGGTCCGGCGCGCCGCGCGGCGGCTGCGCCGGCGCCGGCCAGTGCTCGGTGGATGCTGCGTACGTGCGGGCGGCCACGCCCTCGAAGCCGGGATCGTCTGTCATCGGGTCACCTCTGGACGCTGGATTACAGGTGCTGTGCCGCAGCGCCAATGCCACAAGCGAGACAATCCGCGGGTGATCACCGACCGCAGCATCGAGCGGCCCGCCGCCGACGTGCTGGCCGCCGCGCTGGCCGGCCTGCCGGCGGCCACCGCGGCGGCGCTGCGGCACATCGGCCACGGCCGGCGCTGGCGCGCGGGCGCGGTGGTGCTGCGCGCCGGCGAGGTCTCGCCGGCCGCGCTGCTGCTGCTGGACGGGCGGCTGCGGCTCAGTGCCGCCTCGCCGCTGGGGCATGCGATGCTGTTCCGCTGGGTGCAGCCGGGCGAGTTCATCGGCCTGGTGTCGGTGCTGGGCCACGTGCCGGCGCCCACCGACGCGGTGGCCGACGGCCCGGTGCAGGCGCTGGTGTTCACGCGCCAGGACCTGTTGGCCCACCTGCGCACCGATGCCGACGGCGCACTGCACTTCGCGGCGCTGGCCAGCCGGCACGCGGCGCACTTGGCGGAGCTGCTGGTGCAGGTGCACGCCGGCACGCTGCAGGAGCGCATCGTCGGCGTGCTGTCGCGCATGGCCGGGCTGCAGCCCGCGCGCGAGCCGGCGCGCGAGGTGCGGCTGCGGCTGTCGCACCGCGACATCGCGCAGGCGGTGGGCGCCTCGCGCCAGCGCGTCAGCGTCGAGTTGAGCAAGCTGCAGGCCAAGGGCGTGCTGCGCCTGGGCTACCGGCAGGTGCTGCTGACGGCGCCGGCGGCCCGGGGCTGACCCGGAGATTGTCTCGTTTGTGGCCGGCGGGGCGGGCTGCCGTGTTTTCAATGCCGAGGTCCGCCACCGCCTTCAGGAGCTCAGCCGATGGACCATCGCTACGACCGTCGCCGCCGCCATGCCGTCTCCTTGTCGCTGGGTTTGCTGCTCGGCCTGGGCGCTGCCGGCGTCGGCGCGCAGAGCGCCGCGGCTTATCCCAGCGGGCCGATCCGCATCATCATCTCGACGCCGCCGGGCGGCGGCAACGACGTCGTCGCGCGGCTGATCGGCCAGAAGCTCACCGCCGCCTGGGGACAGCCGGTGATCGTCGACGCCCGGCCCGGCGCCAGCGGGCTGATCGCCGGCGCCGCAGTGGCCAAGGCCGCGCCCGACGGGCTGACGCTGCTGGTCACGCACGCGGCGCTGGCCACTGCGCTGGCGCTCAAGCGCAACCCGAGCTTCCGCCTCAACGAGCTGGTGCCGGTGATGCGCATCGTCGACACGCCGATCGCGTTCACGATCGGCGCCGGCACCGGCGCGCACACGCTGGCCGAGTTCGTCGCCGCCGCGAAGGCGAAGCCGAAGACGCTGTCCTTCGGCTCCTACGGCGCCGGCACCAGCGCGCACCTGCTGGGCGAGCTGCTGAACCGGCGTGCCGGCATCGACCTGCTGCACGTGCCCTACAAGGGGGAGGCGCCGGCGGTCACCGACCTGCTGGGCGGCCAGGTCAGCGCGATCTTCGGCTCGGCGGGCACCGTCGGGCCGCACGTCAAGGCGGGCAAGGCGCGCATCGTCGCCTTCGCCAACCCGCAGCGCGTGTCCTCGTTCCCCGAGGTGCCGACCTTCGCCGAAGCCGGCTACCCCGAGCTCAACGTGCCCGGCTGGATCGGCCTGCTGGCGCCGGCGGGCACGCCGCGGCCCGTCGTCGACAAGCTGGCGGCCGAGCTGGGCCGCATCGTCGCGCTGGCCGACGTGCGCCAGCGCCTCGTGGAGATGGGCTACGAGCCCAGCGGCACCGCGACCCAGGTCTTCGCCGACCAGCTCGCGGCCGAGGTCGGCAAGTGGGAGGCCTTGGGCCGCGAGACCGGCGTCAGCCTGGACTGACGCGTTCACGCTGGGTCAGCGCACGTAGAGCCCGCCGTTCAGAGCCAGCGTCGCGCCGGCGAAGAAGCCGCCGCGGTCGCTGGCTTGCAGCGTCGAATGCTCCTCTCGCCGGTCGAGGCCTGCTGCAGCCAGTCGCGCAGCACATCGGCGCGGTGCTCGCCGATGGCGGGCACGCGCGCGCCGATGGCCGCGGCGCCGGCCGACATCCGCCACGGCGCGTTGACGCCGGTGAAGGCGCCGGCGGCGTCGCTCACGGTGGCGAACAGCCCGCGCGCCGCGGCCTGCTCGTCGGCCAGCAGCTCGCCGGGCTCGGCATAGCGGGCGCAGGGCACGCCGGCGGCGTCCAGCGCGGCCAGCACCTCGGCCACGGAGCGTTCGCGCGTCCAGCGTTCGACGAGCTGCATCATCGCGTTCCAGTGCGCGCCGCGGCTGGCCACGCTGGCGAAGCGCGCGTCGCTGTGCAGCTCGGGCAGTGCCGTCACCTCGGCCAGCGCGTCGAAGTTGCGTTGCGTGATCGGCACCACCAGCACGTCGCCGTCGAGCGCGGCCACCGGGCCGTAGGTGGGGCGCGCGCCGCTCACCGGGAACTGCGCCTCCTGCAGCTCGTAGATCAGCAGGTTGAGCATCGAGTCCATCAGCGCCACGTCCACCGCCTGGCCACGGCCGGTGGCCGCGCGCTGCACCAGCGCGGTCTGCACCGCGGCAAAGGCGTTCAGCCCGCCCAGCACGTCGGCCACGAAGGTGGCGGTGGCCGCGGGGCGGCTGCGGTCGCCGGCGTAGCGCGCCAGCGTGCGCTCGTAGCCGCTGGCGGCCTGCACGATCATCGCGTAGGCGGCGCGGCCGGCCGCCGGGCCCTGCTGACCATAACCGCTGATCGAGGCGTATACGAGCCGCGGGTTGGCCGCCAGCAACGCCGCCGGGCCCAGGCCCAGGCGCTCCATCACGCCGGGGCGGAAGTTCTCCAGCAGCACGTCGGCCCGCATCGCCAGCGCGCGGGCGATGGCCAGGTCCTCGGGCCGCTTCAGGTCCAGCGCCAGGCTGCGCTTGCCGGCGTTGAGCTGGCCGAAGTAGGCGCTGTGCCGGCTGCCGTCGGGCGCCGCGCGCAGCGGCTGGCGCAGCCGCATGTCGTCGCCCTCGGGCGGCTCGATCTTGACGACGTCGGCGCCCAGGTCGGCCATCAGCCGCGCGGCATAGGGGCCGGCCATCATGATCGAGAAATCCAGGACCTTCAGGCCCGCGAGCGCGCTTTGCATGGCTTCGATGCTGCGCCCGCGCGCCGCCCTCGAGCGTGGCGCGCGGCGCACAGATGCTGTGCTTGCCGCCGGTCTTGGTGCGCGCGCGCCATCGCCTTAGGCTGACGGCATGAACTTCACCGACGAGCAACTCGCGTTCCGCGACAGCGTGCGCCGCATGGCGGAAAAGCACGTGGCGCCGATCGCCGCCGAGGTCGACGAGAGCGACCGCTTTCCCACCGAACTGGTCAGGCTGTTCGGCGAGATGGGGCTGATGCAGTTGTGGGTGCCCGAGCAGTACGGCGGCCCCGAGGGCAACCTGACGATGATGTGCATCGCGCGCGAGGAGATCAGCCGCTTCTCGCCGGCCTGCGGCAGCATCGCCGGGCTGAACACGATGTTCATCATGCCGCTGCTGCACTTCGGCACCGAAGAGCAGCGCCGGCGCTTCCTGCCGCAGGTGGCCAAGGGCGGCGTGGTGACGGCGATCGCGATCAGCGAGCCGCAGGCCGGCAGCGACGTCAGCGCGATGGCCACGCGCGCGGTGAAGGACGGCGACAGCTACGTGATCAACGGCCGCAAGCAGTGGTGCAGCTACGGCGTGGAGGCCGACTTCATCGTGCTGATGGCGCGCACGGCCGGCGAGCGCGGCGCCGATGGGATCAGCGCGTTCGTGATCGAGCCGAAGAAGATGAAGGGCGTCAGCTTCGGCCGCCACGAGCGCAAGATGGGCTGGCGCGGCGCGCCCAACACGCCGATCTTTTTGGACAACGTGCGCGTGCCGATCGAGAACCTGGTGGGCGAGGAGGGCAAGGGCTTCCGCGCCAGCCTGCGCGCGCTGGACCTGAACCGCCCGACCATCGGCGCGCAGTGCGTGGGCCTCGCGCAAGGTGCGCTGGAAGCCTGCGTCGCATATGCCAAGGAGCGCAAGCAGTTCCGCCAGGCGATCGCCGAGTTCCAGGGCGTGCAGTTCATGCTGGCCGACATGGCGATGAACATCGAGGCCGCGCGCTGCCTGGTCTACGAATGCGCGCGCGCCGGCGACGCCGGCGACTGGCAGCGCCTGAACACGCTGGCCAGCATGGCCAAGTGCTTCGGCAGCGACATGGCGATGAAGGTGACGACCGACGCGGTGCAGGTCTTCGGCGGCTACGGCTACACCAAGGACTACCCCGTCGAACGGATGATGCGCGACGCCAAGCTGGCGCAGATCTTCGAAGGCACCAACCAGATCCAGCGCGTGGTGATCGCGCGCGACCTCTTGCGCTGAACCGATGATGAAAAAACTGCTTCTCGCCGCGCTGTGGCTGCCGCTGCTGGCTGCCGCGCAGACCGCCTTTCCCACGCGGCCGATCCAGATGCTGATCCCTTACCCCGCGGGCGGCACCACCGACGTGATGGCGCGCGCGCTGCAGGAGCCGCTGCAGAAGGCGCTGGGCCAGACCATCATCGTCGAGAACAAGGCCGGCGCCTCCGGCGTGCTGGCGGCCCGCGAGGTGGCGCGCGCCAGGCCCGACGGGCATTCGCTGCTGTTCATCAACAGCGGCATCGTCGCGGTGACGCCGCACGTGCAGAAGGACGCCGGCTTCGACGGCGTGAAGGACTTCGCCCCGGTGGCCATGGTCACCAGCGCGCCGCTGTTCGTGATCGTGCCCGGCAGCCTGCCGGTGACCGACCTGCGGAGCTGGATCGACTGGGCGAAGAAGCAGCCCGGACCGCTGCCCTATGCCTCGGCCGGCGTCGGCTCCTTCGGCCACCTGACCAGCGAAGTGTTCGCCAAGGCCGCGGGCCTGAAGATGACGCACGTGCCCTACCGCGGCCAGGCGCCCACCACCACCGCGGTGATGTCGGGCGAAGTGCCGCTGCTGATCACCAGCATGTCCAGCGTGATGCGCGAGGGCATCGCCTCGGGCCGCCTCAAGCTGCTGGCCGTGACCTCGGCTCAGCCCAATGCGCAAAGCCCCGGCGTGCCCACCGTGGCCAGCGTGCTGCCGGGCTTTGCGGCCGAGACCTGGTTCGGCTTCATCACCACCGCCGGCACGCCGCCCGACGTGGTGGCGCGGCTGAACAAGGAGATCAACGCCATCCTGGCGGCCAAGGACATCCAGGACCGCATGCTCGGCCTGGGCCAAGAGGTGAAGACGATGACGCCGGCCCAGCTGGGCGCGCTGATCGCCGACGATTCCGCGCGCTGGGGCCAGGTGGTGCGCGACAACCAGATTTCCGCTCAATGAAGGAACATCAGATGAACCGTTATGCCGACTACCACGACCTGAAGGTCGACGTCTCCGACAAGGTCGCCACCGTCACGCTCAACCGTCCGCAGCAGCGCAACGCGATCAACCAGCGCCTGATCCGCGAGCTGCGCCGCATCTGGGACGACCTGGGCGACGACCCCGGCGTCAACGCCGTGCTGCTGACCGGCGCCGGCGACTGGTTCAGCGTGGGCGGCGACGTCAAGGCCATGAGCGACCGCCCCGGCGGCGACGTGCTGGAAGAAGGCGAGGTGCACGACCCGATGATCAGCCGCCGCCTGGTGACGCGCCACCTGGAGCTGGACAAGCCCATCGTCTGCGCGATCAACGGCGACTGCATCGGCCTGGCGGCCACGACGGCGCTGCTGTGCGACGTGACCGTGATGGCCGACGACGCGCGCATCGGCGACAGCCACGTCAACAAGGTGGGCCTGGTGGCCGGCGACGGCGGCACCGTGATCTGGCCGCTGCTGATCGGCGTCAACAAGGCCAAGGAATACCTGATGCGCGGCACGCTGCTGAAGGGCAGCGAGGCCGAGCGCATCGGCCTCGTCAACCACGTGAAGCCGAAGGCCGAGGTGCTGCCCTTCGCCCGCGCCATCGCGCAGGAACTGGCCGACGGCCCGCAGTGGGCGACGCGCTGGACCAAGCTGTCGATCAACCAGATCGTCAAGGACCGCGTGAACCGCCTGCTGGAAGCCAGCATGGCGCTGGAGCAGGTGACCTTCGAGCTGGCCGACCACCAGGAGGCGACGCGCGCCTTCAAGGAGAAGCGCAAGCCGAAGTTCGGGCAGGGCTGAAGCGGGCTTCAGGGCTCCAGGTACGACGCCGCCAGCCGCGCCCGCGCCGCCGGCGTCAGCTTCATCTGCTTGCCGAGGTAGCCCTCCAGTCCGCCCAGCCGCTTCTCGATCGTCTCCAGCGCGGTGTGCAGGAAGCTCGGCCGCACGCCCCACAGCACGGCCAGCGCGTCCTCGGGGATCACGGCGCTGGTGATCACCGGGCGGCGGTAGTGCTGGTTGGTCAGCAGGAAGTCGTGCTCGATCACCGGCCGCGGCACGCCGAGGGCCGCCAGCAGCAGCGCGGCGGCGACGCCGGTGCGGTCCTTGCCGGCGGTGCAGTGGAAGACCAGCGGGCTGTCGTCGGCCAGCAGGTGCTCGAACCACTCGGCATAGCGCGCGGCGTTGTCGTCCACCAGGCGCTCGTACAGCTCGTGCATCAGCTCGGTCATGTGCGCAGCGTCCAGCACCACGCCGGCCTGCACGAGGTCGGTCATGCGCTGCGCGACGCTGGGCTCGATGGCCAGCGAATGCTGCTGCAGCCCCGGCAGGTCGTACGTCGCGGCGGCGCGTTCCTGCACGCCGCGGAAGTCGAAGGCGCGTTTGACGCCCAGCTGCGCCAGCGCGCGCCGGTCGGCATCGCTGAGGTTGCCCAGGTGGTCGGAGCGGAACAGCCGCCGCCAGCGCAAGGGCCGCTGGTCGTGGCCGCGGTAGCCGCCGAGGTCTCGGAAGTTGGTGGCGCCGTCCAGCGGCAGCCGTCGTTCAGGGTCGTCGGTCATGGAGGTCGTGGCGGGCCAGCCCTTCGCCGGCCGCAGCAACCTCGGATTATCGCGGCAAGCCCAGCCCCCGCTGCGCGATCAGGCTGCGCTGGATCTCGTTGGTGCCGATGCTGATCACCCACATCAGCGAGTGGCGCAGGTTCTGCTCGTAGCGGCCGTTGCGCAAGGCACCGGGCGCGCCCTGTGACAGCGCGGCGCTCGGACCCAGGATTTCCAATGCGGCCTCGCCGAAGCGCTCCATCAGCTCGCCGCTGAAGACCTTGCTGATCGCGCCCGTCTCGGGCGGCGTGGTGCCGCTTTCGGCCAGCTCGGCGCAGTGCAGCATCAGGCGGCGGCCGACCTCGATCTCGGCAGCCAGCGCGGCGATGCGGTCGCGCACCAGCGGGTCGCGGCGCAGCTCGGGGGCCGCGCGCACGTCGCGGCACAGCAGCTCGAAGGCGTGCAGCACCTTCAGCACGATGCCGCCGCCGACGCTGCCGCGCTCGTTGGCCAGCGCGTCGGTCAGCACCTTCCAGCCGCCGTTGACCGGGCCGACGAGGTTCCCGGCCGGGATGCGCACACCGTCGTAGAAGACGTTGGCGAAGCTGCCGTCGTACATCGTCGTCGCCGGCTTGACGGTGATGCCCGGCGCGTCCATCGGCACGATGAACATGCTGATGCCGGCGTGCGCAGGCCTGGCGTCGGGGTCGGTGCGCGCGGCGAGGAACATGTACTTTCCCCACCACGTGGTGGTCCAGATCTTCTGGCCGGTGATGACCCACTCGTCGCCTTCCCGCACTGCGCGCGTCTTCAGCGCCGCCAGGTCGCTGCCGGCCTCGGGCTCGCTGTAGCCCATGCCGTGCATCGCCTGTCCGTTCAACATCTCGGGCAGGTAGCGCGAGCGCTGCTCCGGGCTGCCGTGCATGATCAGCGCATTGGCCTGCACCGGCGCGCCGATGCGCGGCGCCTCGGCGCGCTCCATCTCCTCGATGAAGGCGAGCTGTTCGCGCGGGCTGCGCGCCTGGCCGCCGTGTTCCTTCGGCCACGCCAGGCCGATCCAGCCGGTCTTGCCGATATCCAGCGCGAACGCCGCGTCGAACTCGCGGTCGTGGAAAGGCCGGCGGTCGAACGCGGCCTTGCGCTCGCCGGTCCAGTGCGTCTGCAGCCAGTCGCGCACTTCGTCGCGGAAAGCATTGCCCGCGGGGCCTAGGTCGTCGGCAGGCAGACGCGCGCCGTCCTCGTCGTCCAGCAGCCGCGCGGCCAGCTCGCGCCGCGCTTCGGCGGCGCCGCCCAGCGCCAGCGTGTCCAGGTGCGCGCGGCGGAAGTGGCGCGGCGCCTCGTGCTCCTCGGCGTAGCCGATGGCGCCGAAGGCGTGGTGCGTCTGCAGCGAGACCTGGCGCAGCGCGCCGGCGCCGAAGGCCACCGCCGCGGCCGCATGGTGGCGCCAGTCGGCGTGGCCGAGGTCGAAGCACGCGGCCGCGTGCTGCAGCAGCAGCCGCACGCCTTCCAGCGCGATCAGGCCGTCGGCCAGCTTGTGCTGCACGGCCTGGAAGCGGCCGATGGGCTGGCCGAACTGCTTGCGCTCCTTGGCATAGTCCACCGCCAGCTCGAAGGCGCGGCGCGCCGCGCCGTGCGCGCGCGCCAGCAGCAGCAATCGCAGCAACGGATGCGCGGCGGCGGCCGCATTGGCCGGCAGCGGCAGCAGGCGCAGCGGCGCGTTGTGCAGGCGCAGCTCGCTCCAGCCGGCGTGGCCGTCCAGCCCCAGCGCGCGCGCCGGCTCGACCTGCACGCCGCCGGCGCCCAGCTCGACCAGCGCCAAGCCCTGCTCCAAGGGCGCCAGCAGGTGCGTGGCGTGCGGGCCGCCGTCCACCGGCAGCAGCCGGCCGCCGGCCTGCGTGCCGTCGATCTGCAACGCTTGAGAACACTCGCACAGCGCGACGGCCAGGCGCATCGCGCCCTGGTGCAGCGGCTGCAGTTCGGCGGGGGCGGCTCCGGTGCGGCCCAGCAGCAGGTTGGCCAGCAGTGCGCCGGCCAGCGGCGCCGGGGCGGCCGCGCGGCCCAGCTCCTCCATCGCCAGCAGCGCCTCGCGCAGGCCGCCTTCGCTGGGGTCGCTGCCCAGCGCGGCCAGGCCCTGGCCCCGCAGGCCTTGCCACAGCGCGGCCACCGCGCCGCGGTCGGCGCTGCGCTCGATCGCACCGGCAGCGGGCCAATGCTGCTGCAGCCAGCCGCGCAGCGACCGGCGCAGCAGCTCGCGCTCCTCGGCGCCGGGCAGCAGCGCGGGGTCGACGTCGGGCGTCTTCATCCCAGCACGCCCTGGGCCCGCAGCGCGCGGATGCGGTCTTCGTCCAGCGCCAGCTTCTCGCGCAGCACCTCGGGCCCATGCTCGCCCAGCGCCGCCAGCCGCGGCCGCGCCTGCGTGGGCGTGCGGCTCAACTGGAACGGCAGGTTGGCGCACTTGAAGCGGTTCTCGCCCTCGCCTAGCTCGGCGAGGAAGCCGCGCTCGGCGAGCTGCGGGTCGGCCATCGCCTCGGCCACGCTGCGGTAGCGGCTGCAGGGCACGCCGGCGGCCATCAGCGTGGCCTCGCACTCGGCGCTGCTGCGCTGCGAGGTCCAGCCTTCGATCAGCTCGAGCAGCGCGCTCCAGTTCGATTCCTTCGCGGCCACGGTCGCGAAGCGCGGGTCGGTCTTGGCCTCGGGGTGGCCGATCACGTCGAACAGCACCTCCTGGTTCTTGGGCGTGACGGCGGCCACCATCACCCAGCCGTCGGTGGCGCGCACCGGCTCGTAGACCTGGCGCCGGCGGTCGGGCGGGAACTGCGCGGCCTGCATCTCGTAGATCAGCATGCCCAGCACCGAGTCCATCAGCGAGACGTCGATGTGCTGGCCGCGGCCGCTGCGCTCGCGCTCGTACAAGGCCATCTGGATCGCGCCGAAGGCGTAGCTCGCGCCCAGCACGTCGGCCAGGAAGATGCCGTTGTTCATCGGCCGGTCCTGCTCGTGCTGGTATTCCAGATGAGCGGCTTCGTAGCCCGATGCGGCGTGGATCACCGGCGCATACGCCGGCGCGCCGGCTTTTGGCCCGCGCTGGCCGAAGCCGGAGATCGACGCATAGACCAGCCGCGGGTTGGCGGCCGAGAGCGTCGCGTAGTCCAAGCCCAGCCGCTTCATCACGCCGGGGCGGAAGTTCTCGACGACGACGTCGACCTGCGCCGCGAGATCGCGCGCGACCGCCTTGCCTTCGGGCGTGGCCAGGTCCAGCACGACGCTGCGCTTGCCGCAGTTCATCGACGCGAAATAGGTGCTGATGCCGCCGCGCACCGGCTCGCGCTGGCGCACGACGTCGCCTTCGGGCGGCTCGACCTTGATCACGTCGGCGCCGGCGTCGGCCAGCATGCGAGTGCACATCGGGCCCGACATCACGATCGTGAAGTCCAGCACTTGAAGGCCGGCCAGCGCGTCGGCGGAGACAGGGGAGGGGGCTTGCATGCCGCCAGCATCGCCGCGCGGGCGCGGTGGCGGCAAGGCGGGCCGGTCCCAAGCAACTGTGCGCGGGCGGCATAGGCGCCGGCCAAGCTTGAGAAATGCTTCAAAGACCCGTAAAGCCAAGGCTGGCGGCCTGGACCACACTGGCGGCCATCGCCATCGCCCCGTTCCCGGTTCACGACAAGGAGCGCCCATGCCCCGCCTTTCCGCCCCGCTGCGCCGCGCCGCCGTCGCGATCGCGACCCTGCTGATGAGCGCCGGCGTGCAGGCCACCTATCCGGAGCGGCCGATCCAGATCGTCGTGCCCTTCGCCGCAGGCTCGCCGCCGGACATCCTCGCGCGGCTGCTGGCGGAAGGCTGGAAGCGCTCGGGCTTTGCCGAGGCCATCGTCGTCAATCAGCCCGGCGCCGGCGGCAGCCTGGGCGTGGCGCAGGTGGCCAAGGCGGTGCCCGACGGCTACACGCTGGCGCTGGCCGGCGATGCGGCGTTGGTGGTCAACCCGGCGCTGTACCCCAGCGTGCCGCTGGCGCCGCTGCAGGACCTGACGCCGATCTCGCAGCTCGTCGTCACGCCCACCGTGCTGGTCGTCGGCAAGGGCAGCACGGCGCGCAGCGTGGCCGAGCTGGTCGACGCGGCGCGGCGCCAGCCGGGTGCCTTGAGCTTCGCGTCGGCCGGCGCCGGCACCTCGTCGCGGCGCAACGGCGAGCTGCTGCAGCGCTCGGCGGACCTGAGGCTGACCCACGTGCCGTACAAGAACAGCCCGCTGACCGACGTCGCCGAAGGGCGGGTGACGATGTTCTTCGCCAACCCGGCGACCCTCGCGCCGTTCCTCGCCGGCGACCGGCTGCGCGTGCTGGCCGTGGCCGCGCGCGAGCGGCTGCCGCGCTGGCCCGAGGTGCCGACGATGGCCGAAGCGGGCTGGCCCAAGGTGGATTCGCTGGCCTGGTTCGGCCTCGTCGGGCCGGCAGGGCTGCCGGCGGCGACGGCCGAGCGGCTGCGCGACGAGTCGGCCAAGGCCCTGCAGGACCCGGCGGCCGCGCCGCGGCTGGAGGCGCTGGGCGGCTGGCCGGTGGTCTCCACGCCTGCGGCCTTCAAGGCCTTGCTGGCCGATGAGCTGCCGCGCTGGCGCGACTTCGTCAAGGCCGCCGGCATCGAGCCTGATTGATGGATGGGTCTACCGCTCCGGCAGCCCGGCTGCCTGCAAGTCGGCCAGGAAGGCGCTGGCCCAGGGCTCCACGCGCATCGGCGGCAGCCGGTGGCGCAAGCGCTCGATGCTGCTGAACGAGCTGCGGCGCAGCGCGTCGGCATAACGGGCTGCGTCGGCGGCGCGGCCCAGCCGCAGCGAGGCCACCGCGGCCACCACGTAGCAGGCCGGATGGTCGGGGTTGGCGGCGATGCCCAGCAACGCGCGCTCCAGCGCCCGCTCCTCCTGCCCCAGCAGCGAGGCGGCGAAGGCCTCGGTCCAGTGCCAGACCACGCGCAGCGGCTCGCGCGGGCTCAGCGCGAAGGCGCGCTCGCACAGCGCCGCGGTCTCCTGCGGATGGCCGCGGACGGCGCGCACCAGGCCCAGCAGCCCGTAGGCGGGCGCGTACGAGGCGCTGATGCCGATGCAGTGGCGCAGGTTGGCCTCGGCGCGCGCCGGCTCGCCGCTGGTGTGCGTGGCCAGGCCCAGCGTGTAGTAGCCGTCGGGGTCGGACGGGGCGAGCGAAGTCGCGCGTTGGGCGTGGGCCACTGCGTCGGCCAGCAGCGGCGCCCAGCCGCGACCGGCGGCGCCGCCGCCGCCGTCGGGCCAGCCGTACTGCGCGGCACGCCATTCGCAGAAGGCGAGCGCGTTCCACGCCGCGCCCACCGCCTCGTCGCGGCGCAGTGCCTCGCGCGCGAACCGCCAGGCGCGGTCGTTGGTCTCGCGGTTCTGCGGCCGGCCGTACAGCTCGACCCAGGCGCACATCGCCAGCTCCAGCGCGCTCGGATCGTCGGTGGGTGCCGCGTCGGCGATGCGCGCGGCGTGCTCGGACAACTGCAGCCGCGCCGCGCGCGCCAGGCGCCCGGTGACGCGCTGCGCCAGCACCGGCCAGCGCTGCGCAGGCAGCTCGATCGACTCGCTGGCCAGCACCGAATCCGACGCCGCGTCGACGAACTCGCAGCCGATCAGCAGATCGTCGCCGGCCTGCGTGATCGTGCCGTCGAGCACGTAGCGCACTCCCAGCTCGTCGGCGATCGTGCGCGGCGGCACTTGGCGGCCGGCGTACGACAGCATCGTGCCGCGCGCGATCGGCGTCAGGTCGGGCTGGCGCGACAGCTCCTGGATCAGCCCGGCCAGCAGCGCCTCGGGCAGGAACGACAGGCCGGCGGCGACGCCCAGGTCGCGAAACGGCAGCACGGCGACCGTGCGCACGGCGGCCGCGCGCAGCGACGCGGGCGCGGCCGTCTCCGGTGCCGGCGACCGCGTCACCGGCGCCACCAGCCGGTAGCCCTTGCGCGGCACGTTGGCGATGAACTCGCCGGTGGCGGCGTCGGCCTTCAGCACCGCGCGCAGCGCGGCCACCGCCTGGTACAGCGACTGGCCGGTGACGATGACGCCGGGCCACACCGCGTCCAGCAGCTCCTGGCTGCCCAGCACCTCGCCAGGCCGCGCCGCCAGCGTCGTCAGTAAGCGCATCGTGCGCGGCTCCAGCTTGCAGACGCGGCCGTCCAGCGCCACCGCGTCGATCGCCGGGTCGACGCGCCAGCGGCCTACGGTGAACGGTGCGACTGGTCCCGCGGATGGAGGGTCTTGCGGCTCGCGGCTCATGTCGCCGGGAGCTTAACGCCGGTGCGCCGCCGCAGCGGCGTCAGTGTTCGCTGAGCGCCTGGCCTGCGTGGTCGAGGAACACGCGCACGCGCGGGCTCAAATGGCGCTTGCTGGCGAACACCGCGTAGATCGGCTCGCGGTCCAGCTCGTGCTCGGCCAGCACGGTGACGAGTTGTCCGCTCTTCAGCTCGGCGTCGATGTGGTAGTCGGCCAGCCGCGCGATGCCCTGGCCCATCAGCGCCAGCGCGGCCAGCACGTCGCCGTTGTTGGCGGCGATCAGCGCCTTGGGCTCGACGGTGTCGATCTGCGCGCCGGCCTGCAGCGGCCAGCGGCTGCGGAACGAGCCGGGCAGGAAGTTCAGGCAGTGGTGCGCGCGCAGGTCGGCCGGCGTGGCCGGCGTGCCGGCGCGCGCCAGGTACTCGGGCGACGCGCACAGGTGCCAGCGCGCGGTGGTGATGCGCCGCGCCACCAGCGTCGAATCGGGGATGTTGCCGCTCTGGAACGAGACGTCGATCTGCTGCTCGAACAGGTCCGGCGGCGTCGCGGCGACGACGATCTCCACCCGCAGCAGCGGGTGCGCCTGCAGCAGCGAGGGGATCAGCGGCGCCAGCCGGCGGCGCGCAAAGGCCGCGGTGCTGCTGACGCGCAGCACGCCGGTGGCCTCGGTCACCGCGGGGCTGACCGAGGCCTCGGCCTCCTCCAGCGCCTGCATCACCTTCTGCGCCGCGGCCAGGAACCGCTCGCCCTCCTGCGTGAGCTGCAGCACGCGCGAGGTGCGGTGGAACAGGCGCACGCCCAGGCGGTTCTCCAGCCGCTGGATGACCTTGCTGATCGTCGACGGGTCGAGATCCAGGCTGCGCGCGGCGGCGGAGAAGCTCTCCTCCTCCGACACGCGCAGGAAGAAGCCGAGTTCGCGGATGGGGTCGTTCACGGGCGGTGGCATTCGGGGTGTGCCGACCAGGCTCGGCTGCGGGGCTGACAATGGTAGGGCCGCCGATCGGCAAGCCCTGCACTGTAGCTGGAAGTCCAAGCATGAAAACCTGGTTCTACGACCACGTCGGCCCCGCGGCCGAAGTGCTGCAATCCGCCGACTGGCCGCTGCCCGAGCCCGGCCCCGGCGAGGTGCGGGTGCGCATCCAGTGGAGCGGCGTCAACCCGTCGGACGTCAAGTCGCGCGGCGGGCTGCGCGCGATGCCCTTCCCGCGCGTGGTGCCGCACAGCGACGGCTCGGGCGTGATCGATGCCGTGGGCGAGGGCGTGGACCGCGGCCGCATCGGCCAGCGCGTGTGGCTGTGGAACGCCGCCTGGGGCCGGCCTTTCGGCACCGCGGCCGAAGTCTGCTGCCTGCCGCAGGTCCAGGCCGTGCCGCTGCCCGACGCCGCCGGCGGCGAGGCCGGTGCCTGCATGGGCATCCCCGGGCTGACCGCGATGCACGCGGTGCTGATGGACGGCGGCGTGGCCGCCAAGCGCGTGCTGGTGGCCGGCGGCGCTGGCGCCGTGGGCCACTACGCGGTGCAGCTCGCCAGCCGCCTGGGCGCGGCGCAGGTCATCAGCACGGTCAGCAATGCGCAGAAAGCGAAGCTGGCGCTGGACGCCGGCGCCGACCACGTCATCGACTACAAGACCGAGCCCGTGTCCGAGCGCGTGCGCGAACTGACGCAGGGCCAGGGCATCGACCGCGTGATCGAGCTCGACGTGGCCGTCAACGGCACGCTGGACCTGGAACTGCTGCGCACCGGCGGCGAGCTGGTGGCCTACGGCAGCAGCCCCAGGCCGCTGGACCTGCCGTTCGGGGTGCTGCTGGCCAAGAACATCCAGCTCAAGTTCTTCATGGTCTACCACCTCGACGCGGCCAGCCGCGCCCGCGCCACCGGCGCGCTGCAGGGGGCGCTGGCGCGCGGCGAGCTGCAGCACAACATCGCTGCGCGCATGGCGCTGGACGAGATCGTGCAGGCGCACCAGGCGGTGGAGGGCGGGAAGCTGGTGGGGAATCTGGTGTTGAAGGTGGGTTGAAGACGGCGTGATGGCGTGCCGGCTTCAGGCGCTGCTGCGCACCCGGCGCGCCGCGGCGCCCAGCGCCCGCTCGGCCCATTTGTTGAGGCTGGTGCCGCTGCGCGCCGCGGCCTTGACCGCGGCGGCGTGCACCTCGGGCGCGATGCGCAGCATCAGCTTGCCGCTGGCGGGCTTCTCGGGCGGGCTGTCCAGTTGCGCCGAGGCGGCTAGGTAGTCGTCGATCGCGGCGTGGAAGCGCGCTTCGAAGCCGGCCACCGATTCGGCGTGGAAGCTGATGATGTCGTCGATGTCGAGCACCCGGCCGACGATGATCTTGTCGTCGGGGTCGAAGACCATGCGGGCCGTGTAGCCCTTGTAGCTCATGGTGTTGGTCATGGCTGGATCCCCATGCGTTCGATGAACTCCCGCACCGCCAGTACGCGGTAGCGCGGCGCTTCCTTGCCGGGGTGGGGGCGATCATCATCCGACGCCGGGCCGGGCGTCGCAAGATCCAGTTCAGTCGAGCTTCAACACCACCGCCTTCGTCTGCACGTAT
Organism: Rubrivivax sp.; assembly: GCA_047602205.1. GTDB lineage: Bacteria > Pseudomonadota > Gammaproteobacteria > Burkholderiales > Burkholderiaceae_C > Rubrivivax. Next base: position 5,669,729 of record JASGHX010000001.1, read on the forward strand.
TCACGCACGTGCTCGATGCCGCTTTCGCGGCCGAAGCCGCTCATCTTGTAGCCGCCGAAGGGGATCGCCGGGTCCATCACCTGGTAGCAGTTGGCCCACACGGTGCCGGTGCGCAAGCCCTTGGCCACCTTGTGGATGGTGTTGACGTCGCGGCTCCAGACGCCGCTGCCCAGGCCGTAGCTGGAATCGTTGGCGCGGCTGATCACCTCGTCCAGCGTGTCGAAGGGCAGCGCGCTGATCACCGGGCCGAAGATCTCCTCGCGCGCGATGCGCATCTCGTCCTCGACGTCGGCGAACACCGTCGGCGCGACGAAGTAGCCGCGCGCCAGCGCGCCTTCGGTCAGACGTTGGCCGCCGGCGACCGCACGCGCGCCCTGCTCGCGGCCCAGCTGCAGATAGCCGCTGATGCGGTCGAGCTGCTCGGCGCTGACCACGGGGCCGAGCTGCGTCGCCGGGTCCAGCGGGTCGCCGACCTTCAGCGTCTTCGCGAACGCAGCCACGCGCTGCACGAAGTCTTCGTAGACGGGCCGCTGCACGAAGAGCCGCGTGCCGGCGCTGCAGATCTGGCCCGAGTTCTGGAACACCGCCATCGCGGCGCCGGGCACCGCGGCGTCGAGGTCGGCGTCGGCGAACACGATGTCGGGGCTCTTGCCGCCCAGCTCCATGCTCATGCGCTTCATGTTGCCGGCGGCGGCGCGCACGATCTTCTGGCCGACTTCGGTGCTGCCGGTGAAGGCGATCTTGTCGACGCCGGGATGCTCGGCCAGCGCGGCGCCGGCGTCGCCGAAGCCGGTGATCACGTTGAACACGCCGGCGGGCAGGCCCGCTTCCATGCAGAGTTCCGCCAGCCGCAGCGGCGACAGCGGCGCCTGCTCGGCGGGCTTCAGCACCAGCGTGCAGCCGCTGGCCAGCACCGGGCACAGCTTCCAGATCGCCAGCCCGATCGGGCCGTTCCACGGGTTGATCGCGCCGACCACGCCGACCGGCTCCTTCAGCGTGTAGCAGAAGTGCTCGCCGGGCGCCGAGTTGGGGATGGTGTCGCCCTGGATCGTCGTCGCCAGTCCGGCGTAATAACGCAGCAGTCCAACGGCGCGGCGGCGGCCCAGCGTCGTGCGGCTGATGGGCCCGCCCATGTCCAGCGTGTCGAGCATCGCCAGCTCGTCGTAATGGCGCTCGACCAAGTCGGCCAGCTTCAGCATCACCTGCTGGCGGTCGAAGGGTTTACAGCGGCTCCACTCGCCGTCGAAGGCCCGGCGCGCGGCGGCCACCGCGAGGTCTACGTCCTCCTTCTCGGCCTGCGCGACCTGGGCCAGCACCTCGCCGTTGCGCGGGCTGACGGTATCGAAGGTCTTGCCCGACAGCGCGGGGCGCGGCCGGCCGTCGATGAACAAGCCCTTGGCCTTGCCGTCCAGGAATGCAGGCGTCGTCACGGTCGGTCTCTCCTCAAGCGTTCAGGATGAAGTGCGCGGCGCGCTCGCCGATCATCATCGACGGCGCCGCGGTGTTGCCGCCCACGAGGTTGGGCATGATGGCCGCGTCGGCCACGCGCAGGCCGGCGATGCCGTGCACGCGCAGCTGCGGGTCGACGACGGCCATCGCATCCGACGACGGCCCCATCTTGCAGGTGCCCACCGGGTGGTAAGTCGTCGCGACGCGCTCGCGGATGAAGCGCTCCAGCGCCGCGTCGTCGTCGACCGCGGGGCCGGGCAGCAGCTCGGCGCCGGACATGCGCTGCAGCGACGGTTGCGCGACGATGCGGCGCGCCTCGCGCAGCGCGGCGATCAGCGTCTGCACGTCGCGCCGGTCTTCCAGGAACTCGGGGTGCAGCGCCGGCTTGGCCGCGGGGTCGGCGCTGGCCAGCTCGATGCGGCCGCGCGTGGCCGGCCGCAGCACCGCCATGTGCAGGAAGTAGCCGTGCTTGCGCGGCAGCGTGCGCGGGTTGTCTTTCATGCCGACCATGAAGGTGTACTGCACGTCGGGGCGGTCCAGCCCGGCCCGCGTGCGGATGAAGCCGCCGGCCTCGGCCGCGTTGCTGGCCAGCATGCCGCGGCGGCCGAAGGCATAACGCAGCGGTGCAGCGGCCACGCGCGGCGCGGCGCGCCAGCTCAAGGCATAGCTCTCGGCGCTGGGGTTGCTGACGGCCAGCGAGACGGTCGGGTGGTCCTGCAGGTTGGCGCCGACGCCGGGCAGCTCGTGCAGCACGCGGATGCCTTGCGCGGCGATGCCGGCCGGCCCGATGCCCGAGAGCATCAGCAGCTGCGGCGAGTTGACCGCGCCGCCGCACAGGATGACCTCGGTGCCGGCATCCAGCTCGATCGCCTGCCCGCGCCGGCGCAGCGTGACGCCCACCGCGCGCGTGCCTTGCAGCCGGATGCGCTCGACCAGCGCCTCGTCGAATACCGTGAGGTTGGGCCGCCGCAGCACCGGGTGCAGGAAGGCGCGGCTGCTGCTCCAGCGCACGCCGCCGCGCTGGTTGAGGTCGAAGATGCCGAAGCCGTCCTGCGCCGCGCCGTTGAAGTCGTCGTTCGGCGCGAAGCCCGCTTCCGCCGCCGCCTGCACGAAGGCGTGCGCCAGCGGGTTGCTCTCGGCCGGGCGCTGCACGCTCAGCTCGCCGCCGCTGCCGTGCCAGGCGTTGGCGCCGCGGTCGTAGTCCTCGTGGCGCTTGAAGAACGGCAGCACCTCGGCCCAGCCCCAGCCGGCGTTGCCGAGTGCGGCCCACCCGTCGTAGTCCAGCGCATGGCCGCGCATGTAGACGGTGCCGTTGACCGAGGTGCAGCCGCCGAACAGCCGGCCGCGCGGGCAGGGGATCTTGCGGTGACCCACGGCCGCGCCGCCGCTGAACTCGAACTGCCAGTTGTAGCGCTCGTGCGGCAGCAGGAAGATGTTGCCGATCGGCAGCGTGGTCTTCACGCTCAGCGGAAAGCGCAGGTCCGAAGATCCGGCCTCGACCAGCGCGACGCGGTGTTTGGGGTCGGCGCTGAGGCGGTTGGCCAGCACGCAGCCGGCGGCGCCGGCGCCGATGATCAGGGTGTCGAAGCCAGTGGTGGGATTCATGGGCAGGGGGCAGCATGGTCGACGCGCGCAGGCGCGGCAAGCCGCGGCGGTGCACACGATCTGTGATCGGCGGTCAGGCCTCGGTCAAACCTGGGTCAAGCCTCGGCCAGGACCACGCAGACCTGGCCGTCGACGATCTGCAGCGGCCAGGTCTTCAGCGGCGCGTCGCAAGGCATCGCGCAGGCCTGGCCGGTGCGCACGTCGAAGCGGCCGTTGTGCCAGGAGCATTCGACCTGGCAGCCGTCCAGCGTGCCGTCTTCGGACAGCGACGCGGCGCCGTGCGTGCAGGTGTCGTCGGTTGCGTAGACGACGCCGTCCACGCGGTACAGCGCGAGCTTGTGGCCGTCGGGCAGCGTGGCTTGCAGGATCGCGCCGTCCCACACGTCGTCGGCCGCGCACAGCGCGATGAGTGCACTCATGCCGCCTCGATCGCACCGACCTTGCCGAAGTCGGCGTCGGGCACCGCGCCCCAGGTGTCCAGGCTCTCGGGCACCGGCTCCAGCATGCGCGGCTCGCGCGCGCCGGCCTCGGGGAACTCTTCCATCCCGAAGCTGTACTCGACGGTCATGCCGTCGGGGTCGTAGAAGTAGAGGAACACGCTGCCCGACGGCGGATGGCGGCCGATGCCGAACGCGATCTTGACGCCGGCCTTGGTCATGCGGTGCCAGGCGCGGCCGACGTCGTCGATGTCGGTGACCATGAAGTTGACGTGGTGCAGGTGGTTGCCGCCGCTGGCGCCGACCGCGAAGCTGTGGTGGTACGGGTTGGGGAAGCAGCGCATGAACGAGAAGCGGTCCTCGACGAAATCGCTTTGCACGAAGCCGAAGTCGCGCAGCAGCGCGGCCTGCGTGGCGGCGAAATCGGCGCTGCCGATCACCACGTGGCCCAGGCGCGCGATCTTCGCGACCGTGGGCGTCCACGGCCTGGCCATCACCGTGGCGGCGCCGTAGTAGTCGAACTCCAGGCCGCAGCCGGGCAGCCGCACGCGAAAGCCCGGGCCTTGGCGCAGCGATTGCGATTCGGCCTTGGCCACGCGCTGCGGCGCCAGGCCCAGCGACTCGAAATGCGCCCGCGCCTGCTCGACGTCGGCTTGCGTCTCCAGCTCCCAGCCCAGGCGCCTGAGGCCCGGCGTGCGGCCCTGGTGCAGCACCACGTTGTGGTGGTCGCGGCTGCAGCGCAGGAAGGCGGCGTCGTCGCGCCGCTCGGCCAGCTCCAGCCCCAGCAGCTCGCGGTAGAAGTGCAGGCTGCGCGCGAGGTCGGTGACCGTCAGCGCCACGTAGCCCAGCTTGCGGTAGCGAAAAGGGGCGCTCATAACAAAATGCTCACGCGGCCATGCGGGCGCAGGCCGTCCAGGTCCAGCTCGCAGCGCTTCTCGCGGATGCGCAAGGCGCCGTCGACGCGCTTCAGCCGGTAGAGCAGCCGGCCCATGTAGGTGTCGGTGACGCCGTTCTTGGTGCGGAAGGTGACGAAGGCGGCCGACACCGGCGTCTCGCCGTCCTGCGCGGCGCCCACGCGCACGTTGCTGACGAGGTGGCGCGTGCGCGAGCGCGGCCACTCGCTGTGCGCCGTCTTCTTCTGCAGCCGCACGACGCGCTCGTGCAGCCGCGTGCGGTCGTCGGCGATGTAGAACAAGGCCTTCGACGGGTCGGCACCGGGCGGCAGATCGGTGCTGGGCACCAGGTAGGCGGCGTCGTCGGTGTAGAGCGCGAGCCACTGGTCGAGCTGCCACTGGTCCAGCAGGTCGGCCTCCTCGAACAGCAGCTCTTCCGCCTCGGCGCGGGTGACGGCGGCGGTCATGCGGCGTCTCCATTCACCAATTGGTTCCAGCGCGTCCAGAACAAGCGCATCTGCAGCTCGTCGTCGTACGCGGGCTCGGGCTTGCCCATGCCCTTGGAGATGTCGCTCCACTGCGCGCCGCCGGCATTGGCGAAGCCCTGCTGGCAGGACTCCAGCGCCTCCACGTCGTCGGGCGTCGCAAAGCCGCCGGGGCCCAGGAATTCGAGGAAGTTGAACAGCCGGTACTTGCGCGCCCAGTCGGACTCCTCGCGCGGCGCCAGTGCCCAGCCGTTGACCATCATCTGCCCCGGCGCCACCGGGTAGAAGGTGCGGATGGTGATCGCCATGATGTCGTTGATCACCAGGTTGGGGAAGATGATCATGTTGCGGTTGTGCGTGGCGATGCGGCGCGCCTTGTCGTCGCTCAGCCGCGCCGCCAGCCGCGCGTAGATGGCCTCCATCTCGTGCTTGCCCTGCTCGCCGAACATCGGCACCCACTGCGCGATCGGCCGCCCCCACGGCGCCTTGTATTCCAGCACCGCGTGGCCGTTGCCGAGGTCGAAGCTGCGGCCCGACAGCGGGATCGGCACCAGCCCGCCGGCCATGTTCTTCAGGTAGTCCAGGTAGCTGGCGTGCGTGGTCAGCGCGTGGTAGCCGTCCACGCTGTTCTCGGCCAGCAGCTTCCAGTTGGCGCGGATCGCGTACTGCTGCGCGCCTTCGACGATGGTCATGCCCGATTCGCTGTGCGCGGCGATCAGTTCCAGGATCTCCTTCGCGCCGGCGAGATAGTCCGCCAGCGGCACCGCGTCGGGGTCGAAGCAGACGAAGCAGAAGCCCGCGTGGCTGGCGAAGCGCGGCACCGGCGTCAGGTTGCCGACGCCGCTCGCCTTGTGGCCTTCGGTGTAGTTCTCCTCGCCGGGCTGGCCCTTGAGCTTGCCGTCGCAGCCGAACACCCAGCCGTGATAGAAGCACTGGAAGACCTTGGCGTTGCCCTTGTCCTCGCGGCACACCGTGGCGCCGCGGTGCGGGCAGGTGTTGAACAAGGCGTGCAGCGCGCCCTTGGCGTCGCGCGAGAACAGGATGTTGCGCCGCGCCACCGTGCGCGTGACGAAGTCGCCGGGGCGCGGCAGCTCCGACTCGTGGCCCAGGTAGAGCCAGCAGCGGTCGAACACCGCCTCGTATTCGCGCTCCATCACGCCGGCGTCGACGAAGGCGCGGCGCGAGACCTGGAAGATGCCGCGCTCGGCATCGGCACGCACCATCGGCTGGCGCGGCGGGCGGATCACGGCGGCGGTGTTCGGCATGCCTGTCTCCCGAAGAAGTTCCAGACCATCCGGTCGGAAAGTGGTGCATTGTGTGATCGTATGCATGCGTACGGAGACAGGGAAAACCTGCACCCCGGCGGCGCAGGCGCTGCCTAAGATCGCCGGCCATGGTTCAGATGCAGGCCAGGCGCTTCGAGCGGCAGGTGGTGGTGGTGACGGGCGCGGCGCGCGGCATCGGGCTGGCGATCGCCGAGGCCTTTGCGCGCGAAGGCGCGGCGCTGGCGCTGGCCGACGTGGCCGACGAGCCGCTGGCCGCCGAGGCGCGGCGCCTTGCGCAGGCGCACGGCGTGCGCGCGTGCGCGGTGGCGGGCGACTTGTCGCAGGAGGCCGCCGCGCAGGCGCTGCTGCAGCGCTGCGAGGCCGAGCTGGGCGCGGCCTCGGTGCTGGTCAACAACGCCGGCGGCGGCGTGATCAGGCCCTTTCTGCAGCACACGCCGGAGAGCTTGCGCGCGACGGTCGACCGCAACCTGTGGACCGTGCTGTGGTGCACGCGCGCCTTCCTGCCCGGCATGGTGGACCGGCGCTACGGCCGCATCGTGCACATCGGCGCCGATTCGGTGCGCAACGGCCTGCCCGACCACGCGGCCTACAACGCCGCCAAGGGCGGCGTGCACGGGCTGACCACCGGGCTGGCGCGCGAGTTCGCCCAGAGCGGCATCACCGTCAACACCGTCGCGCCCTGCGCGGTCAACAGCGAGCAGCTGGCCGCCTTCGTGCGCGACCAGCCCGACGCGGCGCGCAAGTTCCTCGACGTGATCCCGATGGGCCGCGCGGCCGAGCTGGACGAGGTGGCGTCGATGGTGCTGTACCTGGCGTCGAAGGAAGCGTCGTTCATCACCGGCCAGGTCGTCAGCGTCAACGGCGGGAGTACGATGTTGTGAACGCGGTGCGGCGCACTCAGGCCGAGCGCAGCGCGGAGACGCGCCGGCGCATCCTCGACGCCGCGCTGGCGCTGCTGGGCGAGCGCGGCTACGCCGGGCTGCGCACCAGCGACGTGGCGGCTGCGGCCGGCGTCAGCAAGGGCGCGCAGACGCACCACTTCCCGTCCAAGGACGAGTTGGTGGTCGCCGTCGTCGAGCATGTGTTCGTGCGCGCCACCGAGCAGGCGCGCGTGCGCGCGCGCCGCGCCGCCAGCCCCGACGAGGCGATCAAGGCGCTGCTGGCCGACGCGCAGGAGTTCTTCTTCAGCGAGCTGTTCCTGATCGCGCTGGACCTCGCGATCCAGGGCCGGCTGCGCGACGAGCGCAGCAATTCGGTGACCGAGCTGTCGGCCGCCACGCGGCTGCCGGTGGAAGCGCACTGGCGCGCCGCGCTGATCGAATCCGGCGTGCCCGCCGACGCGGCCGACGACCTGCTGTGGCTGAGCCTGTCCATCGTGCGCGGGCTCGCGGTGCGGCGCTTGTGGCAGCACGACGCGCCGCGCTTCAAGCGCGTGCTGCGCCGCTGGCGCGAGATGGCGGCGCTGTACCTGGCCTCGCTGCAGACCGCCGAGGGGCGCGGCCGTGCGCGGATCCGCTGACCCCGCGGCGGCGGCGGGCGCGGCAATCGCCGACGCGATCGCCGATCCCATCGCAGAGCGCCTGAGCCTGCACGCCGCCCCGCTGCTGCTGAGCGGCAACCAGGCGCTGGTGCGCGCGCTGCTGCCGCAGCGCGAGCTGGACCGCCGCGCGGGGCTGAATACGGCCGCTTACGTCAGCGGTTATCGCGGCTCGCCGCTGGGCGCGCTGGACCAGGCCTTGTGGGCCGCCGGCGCGGCCTTGAAAGCGGCCGATGTGAGCTTCGAGCCCGCGGTCAACGAGGACTTGGCGGCCACCGCGGTGCGGGGCACGCAGCAGCTCACCAGCGTCGGCCAGGCGACGGTCGACGGCGTGTTCGCGCTGTGGTGCGGCAAGGGCCCGGGCGTGGACCGCGCCGGCGACGTACTCAAGCACGGCAACTGCGCCGGCACGCACCCGCAGGGCGGCGTGCTGGTGGTGGCCGGCAACGACCACCAGGGCAAGAGCTCCACCGTGGCCCACCACAGCCAGCAGGCGCTGGCGGCGCATTCGATTCCCGTGCTGTACCCGGCCGACGTGGCTGAGTTCCAGCGCTTTGCGCTGCTGGGCTGGGCGCTGTCGCGGCACAGCGGCTGCTGGGTCGGCTTCAAGGTCGTCAACGAGACGGCCGAGCAGGCGATGAGCTGCGCCTTCGACCTGGACGCCTTCCAGGTGCAGCGGCCGCAAGGCGCGCCGCTGCCGCCCGAAGGCATCCACTACCGCGGCGCCTACGCGCCGGCGCAGGACGAGATGCTGCTGCGACGCCACCGCCTGCCGCGCGTGCTGGACTTCGCGCGCGCCAACGCGATCGACCGCCTCGCGCTGGGCACGGCCGGCGCGCCGTTCGGCATCGTCGCGGTGGGCAAGTGCTGGCACGAGGTGCGGCTGGCGCTGCGCGCGCTGGGGCTGGAGCAGGATCCGCGCGTCGCGGTCTGGAAGGTCGGCCTCGTCTGGCCGCTGGAGCCGCAAGGGCTGACGGCCTTCGCCGGCGGCAAGCGCGAACTGCTGGTGGTGGAGGACAAGGCCGCCTTCGTCGAGACCCAGGCCGCGGCGATCCTGTACCCGCTGGCGCAGCGTCCTCGACTAACGGGTAAGACGGATGGCGACGGCGCGCCGCTGCTCGGCAGCGACGCCGGCTTCGAGCCGCTGGAGCTGGCGCTGGTGGTCGCCGCGCGGCTGCAGGCGCAAGGCTTGAGCGACGAGCGGCTGGACGCGCGCGTGCAATCGCTGCAGGCCGCGCAGCGCTCGCTGCTGGCCGTGCTGGCGCCGGCCGAGGTGCGGCGCACGCCGTTCTTCTGCTCGGGCTGCCCGCACAGCACGTCCACCCGCATCCCCGACGGCAGCCTGGCGCTGGCCGGCATCGGCTGCCACGGCATGGCGCTGTACGCGCGGCCGAACACGCTGGTGCCCACGCAGATGGGCGGCGAGGGCGCGCAGTGGATCGGCCTGCGCCGCTACACGCGGCGCCGCCACGTGTTCCAGAACCTGGGCGACGGCACCTACTTCCACTCGGGGCTGCTGGCGATCCGCGCCGCAGTGGCCAGCGGCGCCGCCATCACCTACAAGATCCTCTACAACGACGCGGTCGCGATGACCGGCGGCCAGCCGCTGGACGGCGCGCTGTCGCCGGCGCAGATCCTGCATCAGGTGCGGCACGAAGGCGTGCAGGCGCTGGTGCTGGTCAGCGACGACCCGTCGCGCCACCGCGAGGCCGATCTGCCGGCAGGCACGCGCATCGAACCCCGCGACCGGCTCGACGCCGTGCAGCGCGAGCTGCGCGAGACGCCCGGCTGCAGCGTGCTGCTGTACGAGCAGACCTGCGCCGCCGAGAAGCGCCGCCGCCGCAAGCGCGGCCTCGTGCCGCAGGCAAGCAAGCGCCTCTACATCCACGACGCGGTGTGCGAAGGCTGCGGCGACTGCTCGCAGCAATCGGGCTGCGTCAGCGTCGAGCCGCTGCCCACGCCGCTGGGCGTGAAACGCCGCATCCAGCAGTCCTCGTGCAACCAGGACTTCAGTTGCGAGAAGGGCTTCTGCCCTTCGTTCGTCAGCGTGGTCGGCGGCCGGCCGCGGCAGCGGCTGCAGGCGCTGGCGATGCCGCCGCTGCCCGAGCCCGAGCCCGCGCCGCTGGGCGAGGGTGCGTACGGCGTGATGATCCCCGGCATCGGCGGCAGCGGCGTGATCACGGTGGGCGCGGTGCTGGCGATGGCGGCGCACCTCGAAGGCAAGGCCGCGTGCACTTACGACATGACGGGGCTGAGTCAGAAGAACGGCGCCGTCTACTGCCACCTGCAGATCGCTGCCGACCCGTCGCGGCTGGGCGCCAACCGCCTGGGCCTGGGCGATGCCGACCTCGTGCTGGGCACCGACCTCGTGGCCACGCTGGGCGACGAGGCCTGCCGCACGCTGGACCCGGCGCGCACGCGGCTGGTTGGCACCACCGCGTGCAGCCGACCGCGATGCAAGCCTTGCAGGGCGGCGCCGGCGCGCCGACGCTGGAGTTCGGCCTGCTGTGGCGCAAGCTGGCGCACAAGCTCGGCGACGCGCGCATCCGCCACCTCGACGCCACCGGCCTGGCCACCGCGCTGCTGGGCGATGCGGTGTACGCCAACTTCATCGTCGTCGGCGCCGCGCTGCAGCTGGGCTGGCTGCCGCTGGGCGCCGCGGCCTTGCAGCGCGCGCTGCAGCTCAACGGCGTGCAGGCGGAGCGCAACGCGCAGGCGCTGGCGATCGGCCGCCTGTGGGCGCACGACGCGGCGGCGCTGGACGCGATCGTGAGTCCGCCGCCGACCGCTGCCGAGCCGGCGCTGGACGAGCTGGTCGCGCAGCGCATGGCGCTGCTGACGGCATACCAGGATGCCGCTTATGCGGCGCGCTATCAGGCGCTGGTGGCGGCGGTGCGCGCGGCCGAGGCGCGCGCCGGCGGCGACGGCGCCTTGGTTCAAGCCGTGGCCGAAGGCTTCGCGCGGCTGCTGGCCTACAAGGACGAATACGAGGTGGCGCGGCTGAAGGTACTGCGCGGCAGCGCCTTCGACCCCTTCGGCCGCAGCGCCGAGCGCGCGCTGGTCGACGGTTATGAAGCGCGCCTGCGCGCGCTGCTGCCGGCGCTGGACGCGGCGCGTTTGCCGCTGGCGCTGCGCATCGCGCAGACGGCCGACCTGGTGTGCGGCTTCGGCCCCGTGAAGGCGGCGAGAATGGAGCAGGCGGCCGCGCAATGGGCGGCGCTGGAGCGCGAATGGGCAGCGGCCGGCGTGCAGGCCCTGGCGCCGGCAGCGGACGCAGCGGCGGCCGCGGCGCGCGCCGCTGCCTGAATCGACGACGACTCAACGACGAAAGGACGGCCGGCGATGGACCTCGGCATCAAGGGGCGGCGCGCCCTGGTCTGCGGCGCCAGCAAAGGCCTGGGCCGCGCCTGCGCCGAGGCGCTGGCGGCCGAAGGCGTGGACCTGGTGATCACCGGCCGCGACGCCGCGGCGCTGGCGGCAGCCGCGGCGCAGATCGCCGAGCGCCACGGCGTCGCGGTGCAGGCCGCGGCCGGCGACATCACGAGCGACGCCGGCCAGGTCGCGGCGCTGGCCGCCTGCCCGGCGCCCGACATCCTGGTCAACAACGCCGGCGGCCCGCCGCTGGGCGACTGGCGCAGCTTCACGCGCGAGCAGTGGCTGGCCGCGGCCGATGCCAACATGGTCGGCGCGATCCTGCTGACGCGCGCGGTGATCGACGGCATGGCCGAACGCGGCTTCGGCCGCATCGTCAACATCACCTCGGCGATGGTGAAGGCGCCGATCGCGCCGCTGGCGCTGTCGGTCAGCGCGCGGCTGGGGCTGACCGGCTTCGCGAAGGCGATCGCGGCGTCGTACGCGGCGCGCAACGTGACGATCAACAACCTGCTGCCCGAGATGTTCGAGACCGACCGCCTGACGGCCAACCTGAGCCGCATCGCCGCCGGCGCCGGCCGCACGCTGGAGGCCGAGCGCGAAGCGCGCCGCGCCGGCGTGCCGGCCGCGCGCTTCGGCCGGCCGGCCGAGTTCGGCGCCGTCTGCGCGTTCTACTGCAGCGCGCACGCCGGCTACCTGACGGGGCAGAACGTGCTGCTCGACGGCGGGATGTACGCCGGCACGTTCTGAGCGCCCCCAGGGCCGGGCTGCGCCCAGCCCGCCCCCCGCGGGGGATCAAGGTGCCCGGCAAAGCCGGATCACCTTGAGATCTGCTCACCTAACGCGGATAGCCGGCGTACGAATCCTTCATCACCGCATGGTTCAGCAGCATGCGCGCGCGCTCGCGGCAGCCGTCGGCGTCGAAGATGCGCGTGCGCACCCAGTACGACTCGGTACGCCGGGTCTCCGACAGCGCAACGACCTCGCGCCGCAGCAGGTAGTCTTCGCCGACGAACAGCGGCCCGTCGAGCATGCGGATCTCCAGGTCGGCGAACAGCCCCACGGCCGGCCCCTTGACCGGGAACGCCGCCTGCGCCGCGGTGTGCTCGGCCAGCACGCTGACCATTTCCAGCGGGATCACCGCGCGGCCCCAGGGTGAGGCGTTGTCGTCGTCGTACCAGGACGAGGGCTCGGTGAGCCTGGACAGCTTGTCGGCCAGCGTGAAGGGGTAGAGCGCGCCCAGGTGCGTGCCGCGGTCCATGCGCACGCGCTCGTGAGCGGCGCCGGTCATCCCCAGGTGCAGGTCGGCCAGGATCACCAGCCGCTCGGGCGGGCGCTGGCGCGCGAGGCGTTCGTCCAGCAGCGTGGGGCCCGGGTCTTCGGCCAGGGACGCGCTGGCTTCCAGCACCGGCGTGCCGTCGGCCTTCTCGGCCCAGGCCTGCAGCCGCGCGGCGCCGGCGCGCGGCAGCTCGACGAAGGCGCGCACCTGCTCGCCTTCGACCACCATGTTCTGGAAGTGCGCCGAGAAGCAGCCGCGCTCGAACCAGGCGCGGCCCCAGGCCTGCTGCAGCAAGGGCACGAACTGGCTGAAATGCGTGGGCCCCTCGATCGGGCCGGCGCGAAAGCCCAGCTTCGCGGCCACCTCGTCGTCGTGGATCGAGCCGTGGCCGCCGTACTGCTGCTCGGCCAGCATCTGGCGCGGCGCGCGCAGCGGGCCGCACAGGAACAAGGGGGTGGCGTCGGGCATGGGGGTCGGGCCGTTCAGCGTCGGCGGTAGGTCACGAAACTGTAGGCGAAGTCGTTGGGCGGCGCAGCCTGCAGGCGCCGGCGCTCGGTCTCGACGAACCGATCGCGCGGCCATTCGGGAAAGCGCACGTCGCCGTCGAAGTCGCGCTCGATCTCGGTCAGCACCAGCTCGTCGGCGCGCGGCAGCGCCAGCGCGTAGACCTCGGCGCCGCCGATCACGAACACGCGCCCGGCTTCGGCCGCGTGGCCGGCCAGCGCCAGCGCCGCGTCCAGGTCGTGCGCGACCTCGGCGCCATCGGCCTGCCATTGCGGCTGGCGCGTCAGCACGATGTTGCGGCGGCCGGGCAGCGGGCGAAAGCGTGCCGGCAGCGAATCCCAGGTGCTGCGGCCCATGATCACCGGCGCGCCCATCGTCACCGCGCGGAAGTGCTGCTGGTCCTCTGGCAGCCGCCAGGCCAGGCCGTTGCCCCGGCCGATGACGCCGTTCTTCGCGACGGCCGCGATCAGGCTGAGCGTCATCACACGGCCACCGGCGCCTTGATCGCCGGGTGGCACTGGTAGTCCAGCACCTCGAAGTCTTCGTAGGCGTAGTCGAAGATCGACGGCGGCCGGCGCTTGAGCTTCAGCGTGGGGTAGGGGAAGGGCTCGCGCGCGAGCTGGGTGCGCACCTGCTCTTCGTGGTTGGCGTAGATGTGGCAGTCGCCGCCGGTCCAGATGAAGTCTCCCACCTCCAGGTCGCACTGCTGCGCCAGCATGTACGTCAGCAGCGCGTAGCTGGCGATGTTGAACGGCACGCCCAGGAAGATGTCGGCGCTGCGCTGGTAGAGCTGGCAACTGAGCTTGCCGTTGGCCACGTAGAACTGGAAGAGCGCATGGCAGGGCATCAGCGCCATCTGGTCCAACTCGGCGACGTTCCAGGCGCTGACGATGATGCGCCGTGAATCCGGGTGATGCCGGAGCTGGTCGACCACCTGCGCGATCTGGTCGATGTGGCCGCCATCGGGCGTGGGCCAGCTGCGCCACTGCACGCCGTAGACAGGCCCCAGGTCGCCGTCGGGCCGCGCCCATTCGTCCCAGATCGTGCAGCCGTGCTCCTGCAGCCATCGGACGTTGCGGCCGCCGCGCAGGAACCACAGCAGCTCGACGATGATCGCGCGCAGGTAGACCTTCTTGGTCGTCACCAGCGGAAAGCCTTCGTTGAGGTCGAAGCGCATCTGGTGCCCGAACACGCTGCGCGTGCCGGTGCCGGTGCGGTCGCTCTTGGGCGTGCCGTGCTCGAAGACGTGGCGCATGAAGTCTTCGTACTGGCGGCGGATGGGGCGCACGGGGCGGGGGGCGTTCACGTCAATAGGATCCGAACAGGGTGTCGAGGGCATCGAGCACGTCGTCGCGCCACGGCGCGGCGCGCAGCACGGGGCTCTTCAGCAGGCTTGACGGCACTGGGGCGATCGAGGCCGTGTCCACGACCAGCGTCTTGCCGTTGACCTCCACCAGCGGGTTCAGGCCCCGGGCCGGCTGGCCGAAGCCCTTGGGCGTGCGCAGCGGGATCACCACGCGCGTGGCCAGCGGCCCGAGGTGGTCGTTCTGGACGTCCAGCACGAAGGGCGTGTGGCTGCGCTCGGGCGCGAACGGGTTGCTGAAGACGTCGAAGCGGGCCATCGCTCATTGCCGGCTCAGGCGGCGTCCTGTTCGCCGGACCGCGGCCGCATGAAGCTGCGGTATCGGTCGGAGAAGAGCCCTTCGCGCTCGATGCGGGCGTTGTAGTCGGCGATGGCCTCGGCATTGTCTTGCTGCCAGCGCTGCCAGTAGCGCTTGAGCACCTCCTCGGTCAGCAGCGCGTCGACGGTCTGCGAGATGTTGAGGTCCATCTCGCGCGCCATGTCGAGGACCTTGCTGTTCAGCGACAGGTTGATCGCGCGCTTGGGGGCATTGCGGATGCTTCTCATGGCTGGCTCCGAAACATGTGCATGGATTATGCCTGCCCGAACTGCATCGCCGCCAGCCTTGCGTACAGCCCGCCGCGGGCCACCAGCTCGGCGTGGCTGCCTTGCTCGACGATGCGGCCGGCTTCCATCACGACGATGCGGTCGGCGCGCAGCACGGTGGCCAGGCGGTGCGCGATGACCAGCGTCGTGCGGTCCTGCATCGCCGCCTCCAGCGCGGCCTGCACCATGCGCTCGCTCTCGGCGTCCAGCGCGCTGGTGGCTTCGTCCAGCAGCAGCAGCGGCGGGTTCTTGAGCATCGCGCGCGCGATGCTGATGCGCTGGCGCTGGCCGCCCGAGAGCCGCACGCCGCGCTCGCCCAGGTAGGTCTGGTAGCCCTCGGG
Organism: Rubrivivax sp.; assembly: GCA_047602205.1. GTDB lineage: Bacteria > Pseudomonadota > Gammaproteobacteria > Burkholderiales > Burkholderiaceae_C > Rubrivivax. The sequence goes on from JASGHX010000001.1 coordinate 5,684,865, forward strand.
CAGCGCGCTGATGAAATCGTGCGCGAAGGCGGCCTTGGCGGCGGCGATCACCTCGTCGTCGCTGGCCTCGGGGCGGCCGTAGCGGATGTTCTCCAGCGCGCTGGTGGAGAACACCGTGCTGTCCTGCGGCACCAGGCCGATGCGGCCGCGCAGGTCGTCCAGCGCCGCCTCGCGCACCGGCACGCCGTCGACGCTGACCACGCCTTGCTGCGCGTCGTAGAAGCGCAGCAGCAGCTGCAGCACCGTGCTCTTGCCGGCGCCGCTGGGGCCGACCAGCGCGACGGTCTCGCCGGGCCGCACGTCCAGCGTGAAGTCGGCCAGCGCCGGCTGCTGCGGGCGCGACGGGTAGTGGAACTGCACGCGGTCGAAGCGCAGCGCCGAGCCGCCTTGCGTGGGCGGCAGCGCGCGCGGCCGCGCGGGGTCGGCCACCGGGCTGCGCGCGGCCAGCAGTTCCATCAGCCGCTCGGTGGCGCCGGCGGCGCGCAGCAGGTCGCCGTAGACCTCGGACAGCACCGCGACCGAGCTGACCAGGATGATCACGAAGACCACCGTCTGCCCCAGGTGGCCGGCCGTGATGTCGCCGCGCAGCACCGCCTGCGTGCCCTGGTACAGGCCCCACAGCAGCGCGCCGAAGGTGGCAGTGATGATGAAGCCGACCAGCGCGGCGCGCACGCGCGTGCGCTTGCGTGCGGTGTCGAAGGCGCGCTCGGTGCTGGCGTCGAAGCGCGCCGCCTCGCGCTGCTGCTGCACCTGCGCCTGCACGACGGGGATCGCGTTCAGCACCTCGGCGGCGATCGCGCTGGAGTCGGCCACGCGGTCCTGGCTGGCGCGGCTGAGGCGGCGCACGCGGCGGCCGAAGTACAGGCTGGGCAGCACCACCAGCACCAGGATGCCCAGCACCTGCGTCATCACGTAGGGGTTGGTGACGATCAGCATCACCAGCGCGCCCAGCCCCATCACGGTGTTGCGCAGGCCCATGCTGAGCGAGCTGCCGACCACCGTCTGCACCAGCGTGGTGTCGGTGGTCAGGCGGCTCAGCACCTCGCCGGTCTGCGTGCTCTCGAAGAACTCGGGGCTGATGTGCAGCACGTGGCGGTAGACGGCGTTGCGCAGGTCGGCGGTGATGCGCTCGCCCAGCCAGGTGACCATGTAGAAGCGCGCCGCCGAGAACAGGCCGAGCGCCGCGCCCACCGCGAACAGCTCCAGGAAGTGCGAGCGCAGCGACATCAGCCGCTGGCCGGGGTCGGCGGCGACGATGCCGTTGTCGATCAGCGTCTTCAGCGCCATCGGAAACACCAGCGTCGTCAGCGCCGCCAGCACCAGGAACAGCCCGGCCAGCGCGATGCGGCCGCGGTAGGGTCGGATGAAGGGCAGCAGGCCGCCGAGGGCGCGCACCGGGCGCTTGTCGGCGCCGCGCCGGGTGGTCGTCGGGTCAGGGGAACTCATGCCTGCAGTGTAGGCAGGGCCCGTCAGCCTCCTTCGTCGCGCCGGCGCGGCCTGGCGGCGGGCGGCGGCTCGGGCAGGTGGCCGCGGCGCTGCAAGGCCTCGCGCAGCAGGTATTCCACCTGCGCGTTGGCGCTGCGCAGCTCCTGCGCGGCCAGGCGCTCGATCTCGGCCCACAGCGCGGGGTCGATGCGCAGCGCGAAGGCCTTCTTGCCGGGGCTGGCCATGCGGGTGGCGTCAGGCTTCGGCGCCGGGCCGGCCGAAGCGGCGGTAGAAGCGCCAGATCAGCAGCGGCATCAGCAGCGCCAGCAGCGCGATGACGACGCCCCACAGCGGCGCGCCCAGGCGCGGCCAGCCGGCGCCGGCCTCCTCCAGCGCCTGCTGGTGGATCAGCGCGAACACCGCGACCACCCACAGCCCGACCGCGGCGAACCAGCGGTCCAGCCAGGTCCAGCGCGGCCTCGCGGCGGTCGCCCGAGAGCCAATGCTCGCGGTGCGGCATGTTGATCCACCGCGGCCGCCGCCGCGCGGCCCAGACCAGCAGCAGCGCCACCAGCGCCGGCACCAGCAGCGCGTGGCCGCCGATCAGCGCCAGGTAGGCGCTGCGGCTCACCGCCTTGCCGGGGTCGCCGACCAGCGGGCCCAGCAGCGGCGCGGTGGCCGCCATCGTGGCCAGCAGCGCCAGCCAGCCGAAGGCGAAGAGCGAGCGCATCGCCGCGCCACCTTAGGTGTAGAGGGTGCCGGCGTTGACGATGGGCTGCGTGTCCTTGTCGGAGCACAGCACCACCAGCAGGTTGCTGACCATCGCGGCCTTGCGCTCGTCGTCGAGCTGCACGATCTCGCGCTCCGACAGGCCCTTGAGCGCCGCCTCCACCATGCTGACGGCGCCGTGCACGATCTTCTGCCGCGCGGCGATGATGGCCTCGGCCTGCTGGCGGCGCAGCATCACCTGCGCGATCTCGGGCGCGTAGGCCAAGTGCGTGAGCTTGGCGTCCAGCACCTCGACGCCGGCGGGCTCGAAGCGCGCCTGCAGTTCGCGCTGCAGCGCGTCGGCCACCACGTCCAGGCCGCCGCGCAGCGTGACCTCGTGCGTGCCGGCGTCCTCGCCCTCGTCGTAGTTGTACAGCGACGCCAGGTGGCGCAGCGCGGCCTCGGCCTGCACTTTCACGTAATCTTCATAACGGTCGACCTCGAACACCGCGCGCGCGGTGTCGGCCACGCGCCAGACCACTGCGGCGCTGATCTCCACCGGGTTGCCGCGCCGGTCGTTGACCTTCAGCGTCGGCATGTTGAGGTTGCGCGCGCGCAGCGAGATGCGCTTCTTGGCGTACAGCGGGTTCACCCAGCGCAGGCCTTCGCTGCGGTCGGTGCCGCGGTACTGGCCGAACAGCGTGAAGATCGCCGCCTCGTTGGGCTGCAGCATGTACAGGCCCACGAACACCGCGACGCTGAAGGCCAGGCAGCCCAGCAGCATCAGCACGCCGGCGCCGCTGGCGATGCGGCCGCCGAAGACCAGCGCCGCGATGCTGGCGATGCCCAGCAGGCCCACGCCCGTCATCAGGTAGCCGTTCAGCGACGACAGCGGCTTCTCGATGGGCGAGGGCGGTTTCATCGGCGGTCTCCTTGCGATCAAAGTGATATCACTCTAACCGCAAGCTTCAACGCCTGTCAAGCCACCGCCGATCGCCCTACAGGTTGCCCGCGAACAGCCGGCGCACGAACAGGTCCTTGAAGCTGTGCGCCTCGTCCAGGCCCAGGCGCTGCAGGTAGGCCAGCGGCGCCTCGCGGCCGTCCCACAGGCTCTTCAGCGCCATCGTCACCAGCTCGGCCGGGTGGTCGCTGGCGTGCTTGAGCTTCTTCAGCGCGCGCACGATGTGCAGCTCGTCGGCCGTGAGGTCGGTGCCGAACGGAAAGTCCGGCAGCAGCCCGGCCTGCGCCCAGGGGTGCAGCTTGTCCTCCAGCGCCTGCGGCAGGTTCCGGCGGTGCTGCTCGGCCAGCTGCCAGCCGGCCTCCAGCTTGCCGTGCGCCTTGGCCTGGCGGATCAGCTCGTCCTGGAAGCGCGAGTCGGCCACCGCGATCAGGCGCTTGATCACCTCGGCGTCGCTCTGGCCGCGCAGGTCGGCCACGCCGTACTCGGTGATCACCAGGTCGCGCAGGTGGCGCGGGATGGTCACGTGGCCGTAGCTCCAGACGATGCTGCTGCGCAGGCCGTCCTTGTTGTCGTGCGTGGCGCGCAGCATCATCAGCAGCCGCGCGTCGGGCAGCGCGTGCGACATCGCGACGAAGTTGTACTGCCCGCCGACGCCGCTGACGACCTGGCCGCTTTCCAGCGCGTCGCTGGCCGCCGCGCCCAGCAGCGTGACCACCATCGTCGTGTTCATGAAGCGCGCCTTGCGGCGCTGCACGCGCTTCAACTCGGTCTCGCCGGGCAGCCGGCCGTAGAGCTGGTTGATGAAGTCGATGCGCGTCATGTCGATCTTCGCCAGCTCCTGCGGCGGCATGCTGCGCAGCCGCTCGTAGAAGTCGTTGGGCCCGAGGAAGAAGCCGCCGGTCATGAAGATGCCGCCCAGCAGCCGTGTGCCCAGCAGGTGCTGCTCGATCACCGCCAGGTCGGCCTCGTCGCGCAGTTCGGCGCCGCATTCGATGTCGCCCATGCGCAGCCGGCCTCCGTGCAGGCCGACCTCGGGCTTCAGCACGCCGAAGCGCTGCAGGAAGCCGAGGTCCTCGGCCGCCAGCGGGCTGCGGATGCGCCCGCATTGCAGCAGCGCCTTCAGCGTCCCGGCCGTCACCGTCGGGCCGATGCGGCCGTCGTTGATCAACTGCTGCAGCCGGGCGTCGGGGTAGACCTCGCGGCGGATGATGCCGGCCTCGATCAGCTTGAGAAAACCGTTGACGAACATCTCCGAGCAGCCGTACAGCCCTTCGTCGAAGCGGCCCAGCTCGCGCCCGCTCAGGTCGGGGCCGGCCAGGGTCTGCAGGATCTGGCGGTACTCGCTGCCGTGGCGGTCGCGCACGATCAGCGCCTGCGCGATCGCGTCGCCCAGCGAGCCGATGCCGATCTGCAGCGTGCCGCCGTCGGCCACCAGGCTGGACGCGTGCAGCCCGATCGCGTAGTCGGCCGTGCTGACCTTGGCGTTGGGCGGGCCGAACAGCGTGTGCGTGCCCGCCGGGTCGTCGACCACCAGGTCGAAGAAGCCGGGCTCGACCCGCGCGCCGTTGGGCATGAAGGGCATTCTGCGGTTGATCACCGCCACCGCCAGCAGCGGGCGGCCCTCGGCGCGCAGCTTCTCCACCACCTCGGCGGTGACGTCGGGGTTGCTGGACAGCGAGAGCTCCAGTCCCTCGCCCGTGCCGCGCGCGGCCACGGCCTGCGCGATCACGTTCATCCCCTGCACCGCCATGTCGCGCGCCACGAAGGTGTAGTTGGTGGAGATGTAGTGCTGCTGCGCCGGCTCATTGCCGAGGTAGTCGCCGGTCTTCATGAAGAACTCGCACACCTCCACGTTGGGCGGCAGGGCGCCGGCGCGCAGGTCCTTCACGTACAGCAGGTCGGGATAGTCGCCGAACACGCGCTCGACCAGCGGCGCCAGGAAGTGGCGCTCCAGCTCGCTGTGGCCCACCGGGCGCTCCAGCGACAGCGCGGTTACGATGCGCAGCCGCCGCGCCGGGTTGGCCTTGATGCGCGCGTACAGCGCGTTGACGAAGGGGTTGGGCTTGCCGATGCCCAGCGGGATACCCAGCACGATGTCGCCGGGGATGCCGTCGAGCACGCGGTCCACCGCGGCGTCGATCGACGAAAGGGTCTCTTCGCTGCGGGGCTGCGCCATGGCTCGTCTCCGTTCTTTCGGGTCCTGCATCTTGATGACGAGCATGGTCCCACAGCGCCGAAAACGGCTTGATTCCGCACAAGCCCCGGCGGCCGGCCATCCCGCATTCGCGGCGCTACTCAAGCCGCGGCCGGATGTGGTCGAATACCGACTCCTGCCTTCGGTCCGCCATGTCGCGCCTGCCTCCCCTGACCCCGGTTGCCCGCACCGAACGGCGCGTGGTGCTGCTGCCCCGGCTGCGGCCGCTGGCGCCGGCCGCCGCGTTGGGCGTGAGCGCCGCGCTGGCGCTGCTCGCCGCCGGCCTGGCCTGGCTGCTGACCGCGGGACCGCTGGGCGGCCACCTGTCCGCGGTGGGCGCGGCGCTGCTGGCCGCGCTGGCCGCGGTGCTGCCGCTGGCGCTGCTGCTGGTCAAGACCAGCCGCGACCTGGAACGCGGCCGCCACCTGGCGCTGGCCGCCGGCGCGCTGGACCCGGTGACCGGCATCTCCAGCCGCGCGCCCTTCCTGGCGCTGGCCGAGCGCGAATTCGCGCGCTCGCGCCGCTACGGCATCGGCGCGGCGCTGCTGCTGATCGACGTCGACCGCTTCCGGCGCCTGAGCGAGGCCCACGAAAGCCCCGAGGGCCACGACGGCACCGCCGGCGACCTGGTGCTGCGCGAGATCGCCGCCAGCACCCAGACCACGCTGCGCGGCGCCGATGCGCTGGCGCGTTTCGGCCATGCGCAGCTGGCCGTTTTCCTGGCGCACGCCGACCCGCTGGGCGCGCTGGACGTGGCCGAGCGCATCCGCGAGCGCGTGGAGCAGCTCGAGATCGCCTGGCGCGACCAGCGCCTGCGCGCCACCGTCAGCGTGGGCGTGGTGCTGATGCGGCCGGCGCATCTGTCGCTGCAGGCGGTGATCGACGATGCCGAGGCCGCCTTGGGCGCGGCGCGGCATGCCGGCGGCAACTGCGTGCGCTCGGCGCCGGTGGACCCGCGCCGGCTGGCCCACGGCTCGCGCGGGCCTTCGGTCGGCGACAACCAGGCCGCCGGGTCCTGAGTTTTTTACCTTACAGCCGCAGCCGGCCGGCGTAGCCGGTCATCTCCAGGTAGCCCAGGCCGACACGGCGGCCGCCAGCGTCCAGCCATTCGCTCAGGCCTTCCCAGTACAGCGTGCCGCTGCTCTGGCGGCTGTCCAGCTCCTGGCCGTCGAGCAGCGCGCGCACGGCCAGCGTGCCGGCCGGTGTCTGCACCTGCCACTCCACCGGATAGCCAGCGCCGGTGGCCGGGCTGCGCCAGCGCCGGCCGGGCTGCCAGCGTACCGCGTCGGGCGCGAAGCTTTGGCTGCGGCCGTCGCTCGCGCGGTGGCTGCCGCCGGCCCACAGCGCGCTGCCGTCGGCGCGGCGCACCTGGAACGCGGTGAGCGCGCTGCCGTCGAAGCCGTTGAGGCCGATCCAGTCCCAGCCCACCGCGTCGAGGGCCAGCACTTCGTCGCTCCATTCGTGGTCCAGCCAGGCGCGGCCGCCGGCGGCCAGCGTGCGGCCGTCGAGCCGCAGGCGCGCCTGCGCGGCGAGCTGCGGCTCGCTGTAGTAATGGCTGGCCTGGGTCTCTAGCGGGCCCTTGCGCGAGAAGCCGGCGTCGCCTTGCAGCAGCAGTGGCTGCGTGGGTTGCAGTTGCAGGTCCAGCGCCCAGGCGTCGCCGTCGTCGGTGCTGTCCACGTGCGCTTGCCAGCCGCCGGCCCCGCGCTGCAGCGACCAGCGGGCGATCCACAGCCGGGCATCGGCCTGCGCGGCGCCAGCGGCGGCCTGCTCGTCGAGGCCGCCGTTCCAGCGCAGCAGCCGCTGCGCGTGGCGGTGGTGGCGCGCGCCGAGGTCGGTGACCGCGGCGTGCGCGAACAGCAACTGCCGCGGCGCCAGGCGGCCGGGCAGGTCCTCGGCCAGCCCGGTGCGGCTGCGGAAGAAGGTGACCTGGAAGCCGTGGCTGGGCGCCTCCGGCGTGCCCAGCCAGCCGGTGGCGTACCACCACTCGGTGCGCTGGCCGAGATGGGCGCCGTGGTCGCGCGGCCAGCGCAGCACGCGGCCGCGGCGTACCGCGTCGTCGGCGGACGGCTGCGCGGCCGCCGGCAGCGCCAGCACCGGCAGCGCCAGCCAGGCGAGGGCGCGGCGGCGGGCCGGGTTCACCAATCCTCCTTGACCGCCAGCACGGCCGAGCGCGCTGCCGCCTGCCGCCCGGCCAGCGCCGCGGTGGCGACGCCGGTGGCCAGTACCGCGGCGCACAGCGCCAGCAGCCGGCCCACGGGCAGGACCAAGTCCATGCTCCAGTGGAAGCTCTGCGGGTTGACCACGTGCACCAGCACGACGCTGACCGCCAGCCCCAGACCCAGGCCGATCGCGCAGCCGGCGGCCAGCCAGGCGGCGCTTTCGCCGGCCACCACCGCGAGGATCTGCCGCCGCGTCAGCCCCAGGTGCGCCAGCAGCCCGAATTCCTTGCGCCGCGCCAGCACCTGCGCCGACAGGCTGGCGGCGATGCCGACGAGGCCGATCGCGATCGCCACCGCCTGCAGGTAGTAGGTGACCGCGAAGCTGCGGTCGAAGATGTGCAGCGAAGTGCGCCGCAGCTCGGCGGTGGCCGCGAACTCCAGCAGCGCCGGATCGCCCGTCGCGGCCAGATGCCGGCGGATGCCGTCCTGCACCGCGGCCACGCTGCCGCCCGGCGCCAGCCACAGCGCCAGCTCGTTGAGCCGCCGGTCGCCGCCGCTCACGCGCAGGTAGTCGCCGTGGTCCATCACCACGCTGCCGAACTGGCGCGCGAAGTCGCGCCAGACGCCGCGCACGCGCACGGTGGCCGGCGCGCCGCCTTCGCCCAGCGGCAATTGCATCAGCGTGCCCGGCCGCGCGCCGTAGAGCGCCGCCATCGCCTCGCTGACCCAGACGCCCACCTCGCCCGGCGCCGCCGGGCTGACCGGCCCCTGCAGCGGCAGCTGGCGCTCGGGATCGGGCAGCGGCCGGGCCAGCAGCGTGACCGTCGGCCGATCCGGCTGCAAGGCCAGCGCGCGCACGCGGCCGGCCTGCACGCGCTGCACGCCGGGCAGCGCGGCGGCCGCGGCCGCCAGTTCGGGGCCGAACCAGGCCTGGTCGGCGGCGGCGCTGCCCGCCGCGCTGCGCGCGTACAGGTCGGCCGGCAGCACGCCGTCCAGCCAGGCCGCGACGCTGTCGCGAAAGCTCGCGACCATCACCGTCAGCGCCACGCTCAAGGCCAGGCTGGACACGACGCCGGCCACCGCGGCGCTGGCGGTGGCGCGCTGGTGGCGCGCGCGCCGGCGCGCCAGCAGCCACAGCGGCCGCTCGTCGCCACCGCGGCCGGCCAGCAGCGCCTGCACCGCTGCCGGCACCAGCGCGACGCCGCCGAACAGCAGCGCCGCCACCGAGGCATACGCCGCCAGCGGCAGCCCGGCCACCGGCGGCAGCAGCGCGAGGACGCCGCCCAGCGCCATCAGCCCCAGGCCCACGGCCGCCGGCAGCGGCCGCGCGGCCTGGCCGCCCAGGCCTTTGAGCGCCTGCGCCGGCGCCAGCCGCTCGGCCTGCCGCGCCGGCAGCCAGCCGCCGGCCAGCGCGGTGGCGGTGCCGAGGATCAGGCACAGCGCCGCGGTGCCGGCGTCCACCTGCAGCGCCGGCTGCACGCCGGCGAAGAAGCCGCCGCCGAGGTCGCCGCCCAGCAGCCGCAGCGCGGCCCAGGCCAGCGCTGCGCCGAGCGCCAGGCCGACAGTGCTGCCGGCGGCGCCCAGCAGCGCGCATTCCACCAGCACCAGCTGCCGCCGCTCGGCCGCGCGCAGGCCCAGCACGCCCAGCAGCGCCAGCGCCTGCGTGCGCTGCGCCACCGACAGCGACAGCACCGAGAACACCAGGAAGCCGCCGACGAACAAGGCCACCAGCGCCAGCACCGTCAGGTTCACGCGGTAGGCGCGCGACAGCGTCGACAGCCGCTGCTCGGCCTCGCCAGGCGGCGCGGCGCGCACGCCGGGCGGCAGCGGCAGCGCCTGCAGCAGCGCGCCGGCGTCCTGCCCCGGCGCCAGCCGCAGGTCGATGCGCGACAGCCGCCCCGGCTGCCCGAAAAGCCGCTGCGCCGCCGCGACGTCCATCACCAGCAGCGGCGGCCCACCGGCGGCCACGTGGCCGGCCACGCGCAGGCGCTGCCAGCCGCCGCCGGCCTGCAGCCGCAGCGCGTCGCCGTCGCGCAGGTTCAGGCGCTGGCGCGCGCCGGCGTTGACGAAGGCGGCGCCGGGGTCCAGCGCCGCCAGCCGGTCCTCGCCGGCCGCGGGCTGCGGCAGCAACTCGGGCGCGACGGCGGCCAGCGCCAGCGCGTCGACGCCCAGCACCTTCAGGCCGATGCGCTCGCCGTCGGCGTTGGCCGCCTGGGTCTCGATCTCCAGCACCGGGCTCGCGGTGTGCACGCCGGGCTGCAGGCGCGCGCGGTCCAGCAGCTCGTCGGGCACGCCGGCGACGTTGCCGTCGCGCCGCAGGCTGAGGTCGGGCTGGCCGTTGACGGCGCGCACCGCGGCGCCGAACTCGGCCAGCGCCGACTGGTTGATCAACTGCACCGAGAACGCCAACGCGACGCCCAGCGCCACCGCCAGCAGCACCAGGCCGTGGCGCCAGGGGTGGTGCCGCCACTCCCGCCACAGCAGGGGCAGCAGGCGCAGCAGCGGCGGGTCGCGGGTCATGCCGGCGGCATTGTGGCCGCGGCGGCGGCGTGATTCAGGCCGGCACCTGGTAGTGGGCGGGCCCCATTAGATCGATGCCGCAGGACAGCTCGCGCACCCAGGCGATGAACTCGGCCACCGCGGCGCCGGCCATCGGCGAGCCGTGCTGCGGCACGATCATGCGGATCGGCAGCGCCGACACCATGTCGGCCCACAGCCGCAGCACCTTGTTGGACACCATGTAGCGGCGGTGGAAGGCCTCCATGCCCGGCGGCAGCGGCTGCAGGCTGTCGAGCGTGCGCGCCGCGGCGGCGCCGTCGACCAGCGAGACGCCGAGGTCGCCGGAGAACAGGATGCCGCTGGCCGGGTCGAAGAACTGGAAGTTGCCCTCGGCGTGCATGAAGTGCGCCGGCAGCGCGATCAGCTCGCTGCGGCCGATCCCGATGCGCATGCCGCCGTCGGCGATGCCCACGACGCGGCCCGTGGTCTTGCCCGGCTTGCAGAAGTGCGGGATGAAGCGCTCCCACAGCCGCGAGATGTAGACCTTGGCCTGCGTGGCGGTGGTCCAGCGGTCCAGCGAGGCGATGATGTCGGGGTCGGCGTGCGAGGCGATCAGCGCCTCCAGCTTGCTGGGCGGGAAGTGCCGGCCCATTTCCAGGTACAGCTCGGCGTAGGCCAGGTTGCCGCCGGGGTCGATCACCGCGCCGCGGCCGCCGTCGACGATCAGGAACTGGTTGGATTGCACCGCCTCACCGCCCATGTCGCCGAGGTCGGTGAACATCAGACAGCAATGCCCGCCCTGGTCGTACAGCTTGATCGCCATGGCGCGCGAATATATGTGTCGCCGCCAGGGTTTATCTTGAGCCCGCTCAAGCCCGGTTCAAGCCGGGCGGATGCCCGCCGGCGTCAGGCGCAGCACGCGGTCGGCGCGCGCCGCCGCGGCAGCCGAGTGCGTGACCAGCAGGCAGGCGGAGCCCGCTTGCCGCACCTGGGCCAGCAGCAGGTCCAGCACGCGCGCGGCGGTCTCGGGGTCGAGGTTGCCGGTGGGCTCGTCGGCCAGGATCAGCGCCGGCCGGTGCACCAGCGCGCGGGCGATCGCCACGCGCTGCAACTGGCCGCCCGAGAGCTGCGCCGGCTCGCGATCGCCCAGGCCCGCCAGCCCCACCTCGGCCAGCAGCGCCTGCACGCGTGCCGCGTCGGGCCGGCCCAGCAGCAGCAGCGGCAAGGCCACGTTCTCGGCCACGCTCAGGTGCGGCAGCACGTGGAAGGCCTGGAACACGAAGCCGAGCTGCGCGCGCCGCAGCCGTGCGCAGGCGTCGTCGTCGGCCCTTGCAAGGTCGACGCCGGCGACGACGAGGCGCCCGCCGTCGGCGCGGTCCAGCCCGGCGATGCAGTTCAGCAGCGTGGACTTGCCGACGCCCGATTCGCCCAGCAGCGCGACGAACTCGCCGCGCGCCAGCTGCAGCGAGACGTCGTGGAACACCGGCACGTCACCGTAGCGCTTGCTCAAGGCTTCGATGCTCAGCATGGCGGCGCCTCGCCGCGGGCCAACGCCAGAAGCAGCTGTCTGGCCCGCGGCAGCGCGTCGGGCGCGTCGCAGGCGGCGACGTGGCGCTGCATGCCGCGCAGCCAGGTGAGCTGGCGCTTGGCCAGTTGCCGCGTGGCGGCGATGCCGCGCGCGGGTAGGACGTCCAGCTCGTCGCGGTCCAGCGCCTCCCAGGCCTGGCGATAGCCCACGCAGCGCATCGACGGCAGGTCGGCCGTCAGGTCGCCGCGCGCGCGCAGGCCGCGCACTTCGTCGACCAGGCCGGCGGCCAGCATCGCCTCGAAGCGCTCGGCGATGCGCTGGTGCAGCCAGCCGCGCGATTGCGGCTCCAGCGCCAGCAGCGGCCAGGCCCGCGCGTCGGCCGCGCGCGGCCCCTGCTGCCAGGCCGACAGCGGGCGGCCGCTGAGCCGGTGCACCTCCAGCGCGCGCTGGATGCGCTGCGCGTCGTGCGCCGCCAGCCGCGCCGCGGTGGCCGGGTCCACGCGCGCCAGTTCGGCGTGCAGCGCCGGCCAGCCTTCGCGCGCGGCCTGCTCGTCCAGCGCGCGGCGCAGCGCGGGGTCGGCCGGCGGCATCGCGTCGATGCCTTCGCGCAAGGCCTTGAAGTACAGCATCGTGCCGCCCACCAGCAGCGGCAGCCGGCCGCGCGCGCGGATCCCAGCGGCCAGCCGCGCGGCATCGGCGGCGAACTGCGCCGCCGAATAGGCCTCGGCCGGGTCGAGGATGTCGATCAAATGATGCGGCACCGTGGCGCGCTCGGCGGCGCTGGGCTTGGCGGTGCCGATGTCCATGCCGCGGTAGACCAGCGCCGAGTCGACGCTGACGATCTCGACGTCGGCATGCCGCGCCAGGTCCAGCGCCACCGCGGTCTTGCCCGACGCGGTGGGGCCGGCCAGGCAGACGCCGAGCAACGGGCCCCGCAAGGTCATTTCGCCAGCCGCCGCACCAGCGTCCAGGCGATCGCGCCGGTCAGCAGCGACCAGAAGGCCACGCCGTAGACCAGCGGCCGCACCGTGCCGTCCAGCGCCTGCCCCAGCCACGCCGCGATGCCGAAGGCCACCGCCGCGAGGATGAAGCCGGCCAGCGCCGACGCCGCGCCGGCGTGCTCGGGGAAGGGGCCGACCGCCGCCGCCTGGCTGCAGGGCTGGTGCACGCCGTGGCCGATGGCGTACAGGCATTGCGGCAGCGCGATCGCCCAGGCCGACTGCAGCCCCAGCGCCGCCGGCAGCGCCATCGCCAGCCCGCCGGCCACCGTGAAGGCCGCGCCGCGCTGCACCGCGCCCACCGGCCCGTGCGCGCGCACCCAGCGCCGGCAGACGAAGGTGCCGGCGATGTAGGCCAGCGAGCCGCTGCCCAGGACGACGCCGAAGGCTGCCGGCGGCAGGCCCAGCACGTCGATGTAGACGAAGGCCGAGCCGGCCAGCATCGTGAACAGGCCGCCGTAGGTGGCCGAGGTCAGCAGCGCCCAGGCGACGAAGACGCGGTGCGTGGCGATGCGCCGCCAGGCCGCCAGCAGCACGCGCGGCCGCGTTGCGTCGGGCCGCAGGCGCGGCGCGGTCTCCGGCAGCCGCCAGGCCACCACGGCCAGCACCAGCACGCCGACCGCAGCCACCACCGCCAGCGCGGCGCGCCAGCCGGCGGCCGCGGTGATCAGCCCGCCGAGCGCGGGGCTGGCGATCGCGATCAGCCCCAGCCCCGACATCGCCCAGGCCATCACCTGCGCGCCTTGCTGCGGCTCGTACAGATCGCGCAGCAGCGCGCGCGAGCAGACCACCGCCGCGGCCATGCCCAGGCCCTGCAGCGCGCGCCAAGCCACCAGTGCGCCGATGCTGCCGGCCAGCGCGGCGCCCAGGCCAGCGGCCGCGTACAGCGCCAGCCCCCACAGCAGCACCGGGCGGCGGCCCACGCGGTCGGCCACCGGCCCCCACAGCAGCTGCCCGCAGCCGAAGGCCAGCAGCACCGCGGCCATGGTCTGCTGCGCGGCGGCCAGCGTCGCGCCCAGCGAGCGCGTCAGCGCCGGCAGCGCGGGCAGGTAGAGGTCGGTGGTCACCGGCTGCAGGCCCAGCAGCAGCGCCAGCAGCCAGGCCGCCTGCGCGCGGCTCAAGACCGGCGGCGTGGCGGCGCGTGCCTCAGACGAAGCGCTCGTGCTCATCCAGGTAGCGCCATTGCCCCGCCGGCAACTGGCCCAGCACCACGCTGCCGATGCGCACGCGCTTGAGCGCCAGCACGTCCAGACCCACCAGGTCGCACATGCGGCGGATCTGGCGCTTGCGGCCCTCGCGCAGCACGAAGCGCAGCTGGTCCTCGTTCTGCCAACTCACGCGCGCGGGGCGCAGCGGCACGCCGTCGAGCGCCAGGCCGTGGCGCAGCCGTTCGAGCTGCTCATCGGGCAGCCGGCCGCCGCCGCGGTGCGCCACGCGCACCAGGTATTCCTTCTCGACGCGCGTCTCGTCGCCGATCAGCAGCTTGGCGACGCGGCCGTCCTGCGTCAGCACCAGCAGGCCGGTGGAATCGATGTCCAGCCGCCCGGCCGGCGCCAGGCCGCGCAACTGCCCGGGGTGGAAGCGCATGTGCGAGCGGTCGCCGCTCCAGTGGTTCTCGGGCTTGACCAGCACGGCGGCGGGCTGGTGGCCGTCCTCGGCCTGGCCGCTGACATAACCGATTGGCTTGTGCAACAGGATCGTCACCTGCCGCGCCTGCTGCCGGCGCGCCTGCGCGTCGACCTCGATCACCGCGTCGGGCCGCGCGCGCTGGCCCAGCACGGCCATCCCGCCGTCGACGCGCACCCAGCCGGCGGCGATCCATTCGTCGGCCTCGCGCCGCGAGGCCAGGCCGCGGTCGGTCATCAGCTTGGAGACGCGGATGCCTTCGGGCGGCGGGGCCGGTGTGAGCAGAGGCGTGGATACGGGTGCAGCCGCAGGCCGCAGCGCGCGCGGCGGCACCGGCACCGGCTTCGGGGCGCGCGCAGGCGAAGGCGTCGCCGGGGGCGGCGGCGCCACGCCGCGGCCGCGCACCGGCCGGCGGCGCGGGTCGCGCGCCGGGGCCTGGGGCTTCAGGCTGAGCTTGGGGCGGTCGGACATCGAACCCGTGATTGGACCATGCCCGGCGGCGCCGGCCGGGGCCGACAATCACTTTGCCGTCCATCCAGGCCCCGGGCCGGACCTTGCAGGAGCCAGCACCATGACCATCCGCAGCTTCGAGATCATCTCGGTGCCGGTCAGCGACCCGCAGCGGGCCAAGCGCTTCTACCGCGACGTCCTCGGCTTCTCGCTGATCCGCGAAGAGCCGATGGGCCCGGGCGCGAGCTGGATCCAGCTCGCCCCGCCGGGGCAGGCCGTGACGATCGCGCTGGTGACGTGGTTCGAGCAGATGAAGCCGGGCGGCCTGCAGGGCGTGATGGTCAACACCGACGACATCGACGCCGAGCACGCGCTGCTGCGCAGCCGCGGCCTCGAACTCGGCGAGATCAAGCAAGAGCCGTGGGGCCGGTATGCCACGTTCGCCGACCCCGACGGCAACGGCTGGATCCTGCGGCAGCCGCCGCATCGCTGACAGGCGCCGGGCCAGCGGTGCATGGCGGCCGCTGACGAGCCCCCTCACACCGCCACGTACCGCCCCGGCTTGTGATTCACCGCCAGCGCGAAGTTGAGCGCCAGCGCGCCCAATACCGACAGGCCCAGGCGCCGGGCGTCGAGCCAGGGCGTGGCGGCCAGCAGGATCGCGAGGTCGATGGCCATCTGCACCTTGCCGGCGCGCCAGCCGCGCTTGTCCTGCAGCCACAGCACCAGCACGTTCAGGCCGCCCAGGCTGGCCTGGTGGCGGAACAGGATCAGGAAGCCCGCGCCGGCCAGCAGCCCGCCGCCGATGGCCGCGAACAGCGGCTGCACCTGCTGCAGCCGCAGCCACTGCGGCACCCAGCCGGTCAGCAGCGCCAGCAGCGCCACCGCGCAGAAGGTCTTGAGCGTGAAGCGCCGCCCCATGCGCTGCCAGGCCAGCCAGTAGAAGGGCAGGTTCAGCACGAAGAACGCGGCGCCGAAAGGCACGCCGGTGGCGTAGTGCAGCACGAAGGCGATGCCCGCGGTGCCGCCGGTGACCATGCCGGCGTGCTGGAACAGCTGCACCGCCAGCGCGACGAACAACGTGCCGGTGGCCAGCGCCTGCAGGTCTTCCAGCAGGCTGTGGCCCGGTGCCGCTACTCCCCCACCCCGCCCAGGAACCACTTGATCAGCCCCTTGGCGGCGAAGCCCACCAGCCCGAAGCCCAGCGCCAGGAACAGCACGAAGGTGCCGAAGCGCCCGGCCTTCGATTCGCGGGCCAGCTGGAAGATGATGAACACCATGTACAGCATGAAGGCCGTGACGCCGAAGGTCAGGCCGAACTGCGCAATCTGTTCCTCGGTGTAGCCGAACATGCTGTCAAGGCCTCAAGGCCGGGGTTCCAGGCCCGTGGTGTCGACCAAGTCGCGGTAGGCGTGCCAGCTCGCGTGCGCCAGCCAGGGCACGACGACGATCAGGCCGACCAGCGCGGTGGCCATGCCCAGCAGGCTCAACAGCATGATCAGCGCCGCCCACAGCGCCAGCGGCGCCGGGTGGGCCATCACGACGCGCCAGCTCGTGAAGACGGCGGCCAGGACGCTGACCTTGCGGTCCAGCAGCAGCGGGATCGCGACCACGCTGGACGCGAACACCGGCGCCGCCAGCAGCGCGCCCAGCATCAGCCAGGCCTCGAACAGCCAGCCCTGCGGCGCCAGCACCACCACGCGCAGGAAGTCGGCCGGGTTGCGCACCGGCGCGCCGGCGAAGCCGGTGATCAGCGAGGCCGAGGTCAGCACCCAGCCGGTGCCGGCCAGCGCCAGCAGCGTGCCGAAGAGCACCAGCCGCGCGTCGTCGGGCTTCCACACGCGCAGCGCGGTGGCGAGACTGGCCGGGCGGCCGCGGTCCAGTTCGCGGCTGACCGCGTAGAGCCCGGTCGCGACGATGGGCGCCACCAGCAGGAAGCCGGTGAAGGCGCCGGTCAGCAGCCAGAACTGCCGGCCGGCGACGGCGATCAGCGCGGCGCCGAACAGCGCCGCCGCCAGGCCGTGCAGCAGCCCCGGCAGCGGGCAGCGCATCAAGTCTTTCCAGCCGCGCGCCAGCCAGCCCAGCGGCCGCAGCAGCGGCACGGGGCGGACGGCGTAGCTTCTCGATTCGGCCAGCGCCTGGGTGGTACGCCAATCGGGCCATTGCATGGGTCGTGCATCCTGCCTGCCCGCGAGCTGCGGGCTCATGATCGAAGTCAAGCCGCGGTGGACTCTTGCATCAGTCCGGCGGCGGTGGCGGCCAGCTCGGCGGCGTCGCCGCGTTGCAGGCGGATCGAAGGCGCGGCGGCCAGCCCGGGGTAGCTGCGCCGCATCGAGCGTTCGTACAGGGGGTCGTAGTGCTCGGCCATCAGCGCGGCCGCGAGCTGCGGCCATTGCCCGCCGCGCGCCAGCGCCTGCCAGCGGCCCACGCGCTCGCGGCCGCGCAGCTCGATCAGGCCGTCGAGCAGCCGGCACAGCGGCTCAGGGTCCTGCGTCGCGCCGCGGTAGTCATCCAGCAGCAGCGCGATGCGCGCGGCGTCGTCGGTGTCGACGCGCAGGCACTGTCCGCCGCCGTGCATCGCGGCCAGCAGCGGCTCGGGCACGCGCAGGCTGCCGATGCGCGCGCTCTCGCTTTCGACGAAGACGGGCCGCGCGGCATCGAAGCCGGCCAGCGCTTGCCAGACCGCGGTGTCGAAGGCCTTCTGCGTCGGCTGCGGCTGCCCCGGCAGCGCGCCGAGGATGGAGCCGCGGTGGCACGCCAGGCCTTCCAGGTCCAGCACCTGGGCGCCGGCCTCGCGCAGCGCCTGCAGCAGCCGCGTCTTGCCGCTGCCGGTGCGGCCGCACAGCACGCGGTAGGCGAAGCGCGCGGGCAGCGCGTCCAGCGCCGTGCGCACGTGGGCGCGGAAGGCCTTGTAGCCGCCTTGCAGCTGCGCGGTGCGAAAGCCGATCTGCGCCAGCACCAGCGCCAGGCTGCCCGAGCGCTGGCCGCCGCGCCAGCAGTAGACCAGCGGCCGCCATTCGCGCGGCCGGTCCTGCACCTGCGTCAGCAGCAGCTCGCCGATGCGCCGCGCCACCAGCGCCGCGCCCAGCTTGCGCGCGGCCAGCGGCGAGGTCTGCACGTACAGCGTGCCGACGCGCGCCCGCTCCTCGTCGTCCAGCACCGGCCAGTTGAGCGCGCCGGGCAGGTGGTCGACCGCGAACTCCGACGGCGAGCGCACGTCGATCACGTCGTCGAACCCGGCGGCCAGCGCGGCTTCAACGGTCACGGGCTGCGGGCCGTGCGCCATGTCAGGCCGGGGCGGCGACGGCGTCGAGCAGCTCGCTCTCGATGCGCAGCTGCGCCTTGGGCTGCTGCAGCGCCGGGCCGTTGACGAGGAAGGTGTCCTCCACCCGCTCGCCCAGCGTCGTGACCTTGGCCAGCTGCAGGTTGATGTGGTGGCGCGCCAGCACGCGGGCGATCGCGTAGAGCAGCCCGCTGCGGTCGCTGGCGGTCACGGTCAGCAGCCAGGCCTGGGCGCGCTCGTCTGGGTTGAGCGTGACGCGCGGCACCACCGGAAAGCTCTTGACGCGGCGCGACACGCGGCCGCGGCTGGGTTCGGGCAGCGGGCCCTCGCTCGCCAGCGCCTGCGCGGCCTGCGTCTCCACCAGCGAGATCAGGCTGCGGTAGCCGCTGTCGTCGTCGCTTTCCAGCCGCGTGCTGACGACCTGGAAGGTGTCCAGCGCGTAGCCCGTGCGCGTGGTGTGGATCTTGGCGTCCTGGATGCTGAAGCCGCGGGTGTCGAAATAACCGCAGATGCGAGCGAACAGGTCGGGCCGGTCCGGCGAGTACACCAGCACCTGCAGCCCGTCGCCCACGGTGGACGGGCGCGCGCGCACGATGGGCGCCTGCGTCTCGATGTGGCGCCACAGCGAGCGCGCGTGCCACGCGATGTCGCCGGCGTCGTGGCGCGCGAAGTAGCCCACGTCCAGCGTCTTCCACAGCGGCTCTTCGGTGCCGGGCAGCGCCGACAGCAGCGCCAGCTTCTGCCGCGCCTCCTGCTTGCGCGCCTCGATCTCGGCATCCAGGTTGGGCCTGGCGCCGCCGAGTGCGCGCAGCGTCAGCCGGTACAGGTCTTCCAGCAGCTTGCCCTTCCAGGCGTTCCACACCTTGGGGCCGGTGCCCCGGATGTCGGCCACGGTCAGCAGGTACAGCGCGGTCAGCCGCCGCTCGCTGCCCACCAGTTTGGCGAAGGCGGCGATGACCTCGGCATCGGACAAGTCCTCCTTCTGCGCGACGCGGCTCATCGTCAGGTGGTGCTTGACCAGGAACTCGATCAGCTGCGCGTCGTTCTTCGGGATGCGGTGGTCGCGGCAGAAGCGGCGCGCTTCGGTCGCGCCCAGCTCGCTGTGGTCGCCGCCGCGGCCCTTGGCGACGTCGTGGAACAGCGCCGCGACGTACAGCACCCACGGCGGATCGAAGGTGCTGGCCAGCTGGCTGCAGAACGGGTACTCGTGCGCGTGCTCGGGGATGAAGAAGCGGCGCACGTTGCGCAGCACCATCAGGATGTGCTGGTCCACGGTGTAGACGTGGAACAGGTCGTGCTGCATGCGCCCGACGATGCGGCGGAACACCCACAGGTAGCGCCCCAGCACGCTGGTCTGGTTCATCTGCCGGAAGGCGTGCGTCTGCCCCTTGGGCTGGCGCAGGATGTCCATGAACAGCTCGCGGTTCAGCCCGTCGCGGCGGAACTCGGCGTCCATCAGGTTGCGCGCGTTGTACAGCGCGCGCAGCGTGCGCGCCGACAGGCCGCGCAGCCCGGGCGTCTGCTGGTAGACGAGGAAGGTCTCCAGGATCGCGTGCGGGTTGTCCTCGTACAGGCTGTCGCGCGCCACTTCCAGCATGCCGCCGCGGTCCAGGAAGCGCGCGTTGATCGGCCGCATCGGCGCGCGCTCGCTGCCCATGATGCGTTCCTCGATGTTCAGCAGCAGGATCTCGTTGAGCTGCGACACCGCCTTGGCCGCCCAGTAGTAGCGGTGCATCAGCACCTCGCTGCTGCGCTGGCCCTTGGTCTCCTTGAGGCCGAAGCTTTGCGCCACCGCGGTCTGCAGGTCGAACACCAGACGGTCCTCGCGCCGGCCGGCCACCAGGTGCAGCCGCGCGCGGATCAGCCGCAGCACGCCTTCGTGCTTGCGCAGCTGCTGGGCCTCGAAGGCCGTCACCAGGCCCTTGGCCGCCAGTTCGCCCCAGGTGCGGCCCAGGTCCGCGGCGCGCGCCACCCAGATCAGCACCTGCAGGTCGCGCAGGCCGCCGGGGCTTTCCTTGCAGTTGGGCTCCAGCGCGTAGGGCGTGCCTTCGTACTTGACGTGGCGCTGGCTCATCTCCAGCGTCTTGGCGCGCAGGAAGGCCTTGGGGTCCATCGCCGCGTCCATCGCCTTGCGGAAGGCGTTGAACAGCCGCCGCTGGCCGCAGATCGGGCGGCTTTCGAGCAGCGCGGTCTGGATGGTCACGTCGCGCCCGGCCTCGCTGACGCATTCGGCCACCGTGCGCACCGACCAGCCGATCTCCAGTCCGACGTCGAAGCAGGCGGTGAGGAAGCTGCCGATCAGCTCCTGCGGCTCAGGTCCGCCCGGCTCGCCGGGCAGCAGGATCAGCACGTCGATGTCGGAGTACGGGAACAGCTCGCCGCGGCCGTAGCCGCCCACCGCCACCAGCGCGGCGTCGGCCGGCATCGCGGCCAGGGCCCACATCTCGCACAGCGTCTGGTCGACGTGGCGCGCCAGCGTGCGCACCAGGCGCGCGGCGGCCGGCGCGCTGGCGCGGCCGTTGCCGAAGGCCTGCAGCAGCGCCGCCTTGCCTTCGCGGAAGCGCGTGCGCAGCGCGGCCACGCCGCGGTCGGCTTCGGCCGCAAGCGGTTGCGGCGCCAGCGCGGACATCGCCTCAGGTCGCGGCCGTGGCCGGTGCCGGCGCGGCCGCGGCCGGCGCGTGCCGGCCGCCGTAGCCCAGCGGCGCAAAGGCCGGCGGCGGCGGGCTGCCGGCCGAGACGGTCAGCACCTCGTAGCCGGTCTCGGTGACCAGCACCGTGTGCTCCCATTGCGCCGAGAGCGAGCGGTCGCGCGTCACGATGGTCCAGCCGTCGTAGGGGCGGCCGCCCTTGCGGTCTTCCTTGATGTCGCGGCGGCCGGCGTTGATCATCGGCTCGATCGTGAAGATCATCCCCGGCACCAGCGCTTCCAGCGTGCCGGGGCGGCCGTAGTGCAGCACCTGCGGCTCCTCGTGGAACCTGGCGCCCACGCCGTGGCCGCAGAACTCGCGCACCACCGAGTAGCCGGCGTGCTCGGCGAACATCTGGATCGCGTGCCCGATGTCGCCCAGCCGCGCGCCGGGGCGCACCTTGACGATGCCCTTCCACATCGCCTCGAACGTGATCTGGCACAGCCGCCGCGCGGCGATGCTGGCCTCGCCGATCACGAACATGCGGCTGTTGTCGCCGTGCCAGCCGTCCTTGATCACGGTGACGTCGACGTTGAGGATGTCGCCGTTCTTCAGCGGCCGGTCGTCGGGGATGCCGTGGCACACCACGTCGTTTAGCGAGGTGCACAGCGACGCCGGATACGCCGGATAGCCCGGTGGCTGGTAGCCCAGCGTGGCCGGGATGCCGCCTTGCACCTTGACCATGTGCTCGTGCGCGAGGCGGTCGATCTCCCGCGTGGTGACGCCGGCCCTGATGTGCGGCGTCAGCATGTCCAGCACCTCGGAGGCCAGGCGCCCGGCGGTGCGCATGCCTTCGATGTCGGCTGCAGTCTTGATGGGGATGGCCATGCCGGAATTATCCCATCGCAACCATAGAATCCGGGTTTGCCTTGACCCTGCCGGGATCTCATGTCGCCGACGCCCCTCCATCTGATGCACTTCGAGGGCGGCGATGCCCTCCCGGCCTTCCGCGCGCAGGCGCTCCTGGCGCGGCTGCAGGCGGCATGCCCGCGGGTCGCTTCGGTGGCGGCGCGGTTCGTGCATTGGGCGGCGTTCGATGCGGCGCCGGAACGCAGCGCAGTGGACAAGCTGGCGGCGCTGCTGGACTACGGCGACCCGTATGCCGGCCATACCACCGGCGAGCTGATCGTCGTGATGCCGCGCCTGGGCACCGTCTCGCCCTGGGCCAGCAAGGCGAGCGACATCGCGCGCAACTGCGGGCTGCAACTGCACCGCGTCGAGCGCGTGCTCGAATTCCGCCTCGGCCTGGAAAAGCGCCTGCTCGGCACGCCCAAGCCGCTGGACGCTGCCGAGCGCCAGGCCGTCGCCGCGCTGCTGCACGATCGCATGACCGAGAGCGTGGCCTTCGAGCGCGAGGCCGCGGCGCACTTGTTCGACCCCCAGCCCGCGCCGCCGCTGGCGCACGTGGACGTGCTGGGCCGCGGCCCCGACGCGCTGCGCGAAGCGAATGCCGAATGGGGCCTGGCGCTGGCCGACGACGAGATCGACTACCTCGTCGACGCCTTCAAGGCGATGGGCCGCAACCCCAGCGACGTCGAGCTGATGATGTTCGCGCAGGCCAACAGCGAACACTGCCGGCACAAGATCTTCAACGCCGAGTTCACGATCGACGGCCAGCGCCAGCCGCTGTCGATGTTCGGGATGATCCGCCACACCGAGCAGACCAGCCCGCAGCACAGCGTGGTGGCCTACAGCGACAACGCCGCGGTGATGGAAGGCCACGCCATCGAGCGCTGGCTGCCGCAGGGCTTCACCAACGCGCCGGTCTACGCGGCGCGCGAGGAGACCGCGCACGTGCTGATGAAGGTGGAGACGCACAACCACCCGACGGCGATCAGCCCGTTCCCGGGCGCGGCCACCGGCGCCGGCGGCGAGATCCGCGACGAAGGCGCCACCGGCCGCGGTGCGCGGCCCAAGGCGGGGCTGACGGGCTTCTCGGTCGGCCACCTGCGGCTGCCCGGCGCGGTGGAACCCTGGGAGCAGGGCGGCGTCGGCAAGCCAGGCCACATCGCCAGCGCCTTGCAGATCATGACCGAAGGGCCGCTGGGCGGCGCGGCGTTCAACAACGAGTTCGGGCGTCCCAACCTGGGCGGTTATTTCCGCGTCTTCGAGCAGCCGGTGGCCGGCATGATGCGCGGCTACCACAAGCCCATCATGATCGCCGGCGGCCTGGGCACGATCAGCGCCGGCCAGACGCACAAGCTGCCGTTCGGCGCCGGCACGCTGCTGGTGCAGCTGGGCGGCCCCGGCATGCGCATCGGCATGGGCGGCGGCGCCGCCAGCAGCATGGCCGCCGGCAGCAACACCGCGGCGCTGGACTTCGACAGCGTGCAGCGCGGCAACCCCGAGATCCAGCGCCGCGCGCAGGAGGTCATCAACCACTGCTGGGCGCTCGGAGAACTCAATCCGATCCTGGCGATCCACGACGTCGGCGCCGGCGGCATCAGCAACGCCTTCCCCGAGTTGGTGGACGGCGCCGGCAAAGGGGCAAGGTTCGACCTGAGGCGTGTGCCGCTGGAGGAAAGCGGCCTCGCGCCCAAGGAAGTGTGGTGCAACGAGAGCCAGGAGCGCTACGTGCTGGCGCTCGATCCGGATCTGCTGCCGCTGTTCGAGCAGATGTGCGCGCGCGAGCGCTGCCCGTTCGCGGTGGTCGGCGTCGCGAAAGACGAACCGCAGCTCGTGCTGGAAAACGGCGCCGACGGCGATCGTGTGATCGACATGCCGATGGCCGTGCTGCTGGGCAAGCCGCCGCGCCTGCAGCGCGACGTACGGCGCGTGGCGCGCCGCGAGACGCCGCTGGACCTGACCGGCATCCAGCTGAAGCAGGTGGCGTTCGACGTGCTGCGCCACCCGACGGTGGCTGGCAAGCGCTTCCTGGTCACGATCGGCGACCGCACCGTGGGCGGTCTGTCGCACCGCGACCCGATGGTCGGCCCCTGGCAGGTGCCGGTGGCCGACTGCGCGATCACGCTGGCCGACTACCGCGGCTTTGCCGGCGAAGTGATGTGCATGGGCGAGCGCACGCCGCTGGCCGCGCTGGACCGCGCCGGCCTCGGGCCGCATGGCGGTGGGCGAGGCCATCACCAACGCGCTGGCGGCGCCGATCGAGCTGTCGCGCCTGAAGCTGTCGTGCAACTGGATGGCCGCCTGCGGCGAGCCCGGCGAGGACGCGGCGCTGTACGACACCGTCGAGGCGGTCGGCATGGAGCTGTGCCCCGCGCTCGGCATCGGCGTGCCGGTGGGCAAGGACTCCTTGTCGATGCGCACGCGCTGGCCCGACGAGCAGGGCCGGGCGCAGCAGGTCACCGCGCCGGTGTCGCTGATCGTCACCGCGTTCGCGAGCCTGGCCGACGTGCGCGGCGCGTTCACGCCGCAACTGCAGCCGGGCGACACGACGCTGCTGCTGATCGACCTGGGCCAGGGCCGGCGGCGCATGGCGGGCTCGATGCTGGCGCAGGTGCTGGGGCAGTTCGGCAGCACCGTGCCGGACCTCGACGAGCCGGCGCAGTTGAAGGCGCTGGTCGCCGCGATCAACGTGCTGCGTGCGCAAGGGCTGATCCTGGCCTACCACGACCGCAGCGACGGCGGCCTGTGGGCCTGCGTCTGCGAGATGGCCTTCGCCGGCCGGCGCGGCATCAGCCTGAACGTCGACATCCTGGTGACCGACAGCGACGGCATCCGCGACAGCCGCGCCGAATACGGCGACTCCAAGAACTGGGCCGCGCAGGTGGGCGAGCGCCGCAACCAGCTGATGCTGGAAGCGCTGTTCAACGAGGAATTGGGCGTCGTGATCCAGGTGGCCGGCGACCAGCGCGACCGCGTGATCGGCTGCTTGCGCGAGCACGGCCTGTCGCGCCACGCGCACGTGATCGGCAAGACCCAGGACCGCGGCGTGATCGAGGTCTGGCGCGACACCAAGCTGCAGTTCAGCGCTGCGCTGCACGAGTTGCAGCAGGCCTGGGACCACGTGAGCTGGCAGATCGCGCGCCAGCGCGACAACCCGGCCTGCGCCGACGCCGAGCACGCGGCCGCCGGCGCGGCCGACGACCCCGGGCTGCACCTGCACCTGACGTTCGACCCGGCCGCCGGCGCCGCGCCGGCCCTCGTCGGCGCCGCGCGGCCCAAGGTCGCGATCCTGCGCGAGCAGGGGGTTAACTCGCATCTGGAAATGAGTTATGCGATGGCACAGGCCGGCTTCGAAGCCTACGACGTCCACATGTCCGACCTGCAGGCCGGGCGCGCGCGGCTGGCCGACTTCCAGGCGCTGGTGGCCTGCGGCGGCTTCAGCTACGGCGACACGCTGGGCGCCGGCGAAGGCTGGGCGCGGTCCATCCTGTTCAACCCGGCGCTGGCCGAGCAGTTTGCGGCCTTCTTCAACCGCCCCGACACGCTGGCGCTGGGCGTGTGCAACGGCTGCCAGATGATGGCCGCGCTGTCGCCGCTGATCCCGGGCACGCAGGCCTGGCCGCGCTTCACGCGCAACCGCAGCCAGCAGTTCGAGGCCCGGCTGTCGCTGGTGGAGGTGCTGCAAAGCCCCAGCGTCTTCTTCACCGGGATGGCCGGCAGCCGCATCCCGGTCGCGGTCGCGCATGGCGAGGGTTATGCCGACTTCAGCCGCCGCGGCGACGCGGCCCGCGTGCAGCGCGCGCTGCGCTTCGTCGACCACCATGGCCGCGCGACCGAGGCGTATCCGTTCAACCCCAACGGCAGCCCCGACGGCCTGACCGCGGTGACCACCGACGACGGCCGCTTCACCGCGCTGATGCCGCACCCCGAGCGCGTGTTCCGCAACGTGCAGATGAGCTGGAGCGGCGGCGACGTCTCGGCGCCGAGCCCCTGGATACGGATGTTCAGCAACGCGCGGGCGGCGCTGGGCTGATCAGAAACGGTCGATCAGGCCCTGCTGCAGCGCCGATTCGGGGTTGGACCCGGCCTCGCGCACGCGGCGCAGCGCCAGCGGCGTCGACGCGCCCAGGCTTTTCAGCAGGCAGGCCGCGGTGGTGCCGGTGCGGCCGATGCCGGCGGCGCAGTGCAGCAGCAGGCTGCGGCCGCCGCGCACGCGCTCGGCGGTGCGGATCACGGCATCGCGGTAGGCCTCGGCCTCGGCGGCGAGGCCGAAGTCCTGCATCGGCAGGTGCGTCCAGTCGAAAGGCAGGCCGCCGTCGCGGATGGCACGGGCGTAGGCCGGCGACAGGCGCTCGATCTCGAACATCGGGTTCAGGCACAGCACCTCGTGCAGGCCCGCGCGCTGCGCCTCGGCGAGGAACTCGCCCCAGGGCTCCAGGCGGCCGGGCATCGAACTCAGCCACACCCGGCCGCCCTGGGCGGCGACCGGGGCCGGCAGTTCGAGCGGCCGCAAGGGCACCGGGGTCGCCGCCGGATCAACCGGGCATCAGCCTTGCCACTGCTCGATGCCGGCGATCGCCCAGTTGCGGCTGCCGTCGGCGGGTTTGACCAAGTGCCAGACCTCGTCGACCGCGGTCGGCGCGGCGCCGGCGGTTTCGCGCAGCTGGCCGCGGAAGCGCACGCTGACCACCTGGCGGCCGGGCTCGTCGCTGACGTCCAGCACCTGGGGCTCGACCGCCAGCACCTCGGTGTGCTGCGCGACGCCGCCGCGCTCCTGCAGGTCCAGGCTCAGTTCGGCGAACATCTCGGGCGTCGTGAAGGCGCGCAGGTCGTCGCGGTCGCCGGCATCGTTGGCGGCCTGCAGGCGGATGAAGATCATCTTGGCGGTGCGCGCGAAGGCCTCGGCGTCGAAGGCGGCGGGCACGAAGGCCTTGGGCGCCGGCGCGGGTGCGGCTGCTACGGGCTCGGCTGGCAGCGGCGTGGCGCTGGGGGCTGGCTGCGGCCAGGCGACCTGGGCTCCGCCGGCCGGCGCCGCGCGGTAGCTGTTGCCCGCCGGCTGCTGCTTGCGGCCCAGCACCCGGCGCAGCACGACGACGGCGGCCAGCGCCAGCAGCGCGATCAGCAGGAAGCTGCCGAAGGCTTCGCCCAGGCCCAGGTGGCTCATCAGCGCGGCCAGGCCCAGGCCGGCGGCCAGGCCCGCCAGCGGGCCCATCCAGTTGCGCTTGGGCGCGGCCGCAGCGGCGGCGCCGGGGTTGGCGGCGGCCGCGGGTGCGGCCTGCTGGGCCGGCGTGCCTTGCTGCATCGGCGCCGCGGGCTTGCCCGGCGCCGCGTCGGGCGCGGTGCGGGCCGGCATGTCGCGATGCAGCCCCGAGTTGCGGCCGCCGCCCAGGCGCTTGGCGTCGGCGTCGGCGGCGGCAAGGCCCATCAGCAGGGCCAGGCCCAGGGCGGCGAAGGAAGCGGTCTTCTTCATGGGTTCGGCAGGCTCAGGAGCAGGAGTTTCCAGATGGGGCTGCAGTGTGGTGCAAAAAGCCCTCGCGGCCGCCGATGACCTTGGGGCGGCTGTGTGCAAGCTTGAAGCCGCCCGGACCGGCCCCACACTGGGTTCGGGTCCAGGCGCCAGCAAGGGGGTCGCGCGCATGATGGTCACGGTGTGGTGGGGGTTGTGCGTGCTGCTGATCGTGGCCGGCCTGGCCGGCACGGTGCTGCCGGCGCTGCCGGGGCCGCTGCTGGTGCTGGCCGGTATCGCGCTGGGCGCCTGGATCGACGGCTTCCAGCGGGTAGGCACCTGGACGCTGGGCTTCGTCACGCTGCTGGCGGTGCTGGCCTGGGCGCTGGACCACCTGGCCGGCGTGATGGGCGCGCAGCGCGCTGGCGCCGGCCGCATGGCGCTGGCGGGCGCGGCCGTCGGCACCGTCGCGGGCCTGTTCATGGGCCTGGTGGGCGTGCTGTTCATGCCTTTCGTCGGCGCCGTGGCCGGCGAATACCTGGACCGCCGCGAGCACGGCCGTGCGCTGCAGGTCGGCGTGGGCACCTGGCTGGGCATCATGCTGGGCTTGCTGGCCAAGGTGGTGCTGAGCCTGGTGATGGTGGGCGTGTTCGTCGCGGCGCTGCTGTGGTGACTCATGCCTTGGCCAGCAGGCCCAGCCATTCGCGCAGCACGTAGCGGCAGCGGGCGATGCCGCCGGGCGAGGGCAGGAAGTCGCCGACGATGCGCCACGGCCCGCGCTCGGTGATGCCCACCGGCGCCGGCACGATCTCGAAGCCCAGGCCGGCGGCATCGCGCGCGCGGCGGAAGTGGTCCAGCGCGCGCGGCATGTGGGCCTCGTGCGTCACCAGCACCAGGCGGCCGATCTGCGCGTTGCGCGGCTGGCGGCGCAGCAGTTCCACCGTGAACAGCGCGTTCTCGTGCGTGTCACGCGAGCGCTCCTCGGTCCAGCGCAAGGGATGACGGAACTCGTCGCGCGCGATGCGGGTGGCGATCGAGGCTTCGCTGGGGGCGCCGTGCGCGCCCGGGCCGGGGCCGCCGGTGAAGGCCAGGCCATACCCGGTTTCGCGGCTGAGCCAGATGCCGTAGCGCAGCCGTTCCATGCCGAGCGCGCTGAGGCTCACCTCGGGATACTCCGCCAGCGCGCTGCGGCCGCCGCCCAGCACCAGGATCAGCGTCGGCGGCCCGCCGGCCAGCGCGGCGGGGTCGCGCAGCGTGGGCGGCGGGTCCAGCAGCCAGCGCATGAGCCCGTCGGCCGCCACGTCGGTGCTGCAGGCCCAGATCAGGCCCACGCCCAGCGCCACCAGGCTGCCGCCGATGCGCGGCCGCCGGCGCAGCCACCACGCGCCCAGCACGATCAGCAGCAGCCAGGGCATGGGCGGCAGCAGCAGGGCGGTGAGCAGCGGCTTCAGGCCGTCCAGGCCCAGGGATTGCAGCCAGCCGTTCATGGAGTTGAAGGATCGCGTAAGGTGTCGGCCATTGTGCCCAGAGGACTTTGCACATGAACATGAACTTGCAGACCATCACCCTGGCCGGCGGCTGCTTCTGGTGCCTGGAGGCGGTGTACGAACTGGTCGACGGCGTGCAGGCCGTCGAATCGGGCTATGCCAACGGCCATGTCACCAGGCCCAGCTACGAGCAGGTGTGCAGCGGCGACACCGGGCACGCCGAAGTGGTGAAGCTCACGTTCGATGCCGACCGCATCGCCTTGCGCGAGCTGCTGGAGATCTTCTTCAGCATCCACGACCCGACCACGCGCAACCGCCAGGGCAACGACGTCGGCACGCAGTACCGCTCGGGCATCTACTGGTCGGATCCGGCGCACGAGGCCGTGGTGCGCGAGGTGGCGGCCGAGGTCGACGGCGCGCTGGGCGGCCGCGTGGTCACCGAACTGCAGCCGCTGGCCGGCTACTGGCCGGCCGAGGACTACCACCAGCACTACTTCGCCAACCACCCGCAGCAGGGCTATTGCGCGGTGGTGGTCGGGCCCAAGGTCGAGAAGTTCCGCAAGACCTTCAAGGCGAAGCTGCGCGCTTGACCGGCAGCGGGCTTGCCTGCATGGCCTCGATCTGCCGCAGCACCGCGGCCGCGGTCGGCCCGGGCTGCTCCATCGGGTACAGGTGCGAGCCTTCGATCCATTCAAGCCGCCTGTGCACCAGGCGGCGCGTGGCGCCCAAGCCCACCTGCCGGCCCTCGGCCGACTGCGTGCCGGCGATGTAGGCCACCGGGCAGCGCGGCGGGTGCACGCGCAGCACCGCGGCCAGGTGGTGCGGCACGGTGTCGTAGAGCCGGCTTTCCACCTCGCGCCGGAAGCCCAGGCGCAGCCCGCCTTGCGGGTCGGGCTCGAAGCCGCTGGCCAGGTAGTCGGCCAGCACCTGCGGGTCCCAGCGGGCGAAGGCGCGCTTGGACAGGAAGTGCTGCTGCAAGGCCTCGGCCGAGGGCCAGTGGTGGCGCCGCCGCTGCGACACCCGCGACGGCGACACCCGGCCCATCAGCCGCGTCGCCTTGAGCACGCGCACGCTGTGCGCGCGCCAGCCGGCCAGCACCGGCGAATCCAGCAGCACCACGCCGGCGGCCAGGTCGGGCCGGCGGCAGGCCGCCAGCAGGCTCAGGTAGCCGCCCAGCGAGTGGCCCACCAGCCAGGCCGGGCCCTGCAGACCGCTGCGCTCGATGAAGTGGATCAGCTCGTCGCGCGTGGGGCGCCAGTTGCTGACGACCGGCCAGGCCGGGTCGTGCCCCAGCTTGTCCGGCGCCAGCACCCGCCAGCCGGCCGCCGCCCAGAGGGCGAACAGCTTGCGGTAGGTGCCGGCCGGAAAGCCGTTGGCGTGCGAAAAGACGATGGTTCGGTTCATGCCCTTGCCATTGTGGCGTCGTGCGGCAGGCCCGCCCGCTCAAGCCGCCCCAGGCGATGCCGATAACTCCTGACAAGCTCACGACCGGCGACGCCCTTGTTCGATCGCGACATCCACACCGCCACCGCCCTGGTCATCGACGGCAACCCGACGTCGCGCAGCATCATGGCCGCGCAGCTGCGCGACCTGGGCGTGCACCAGATCCGGCAGATGGCCAAGGTGCAGGACGCGCGGCTGGTGCTGGAGCAGAGCCCGCACGACATCGTGCTGTGCGAGATGAACTTCGACGGCGCGCCGATGTCCGGCCAGGACCTGCTGGACGAACTGCGCCGCGAGCAGCTGTTGCCGCACAGCACGGTCTTCATGCTGGTGACCGGCGAGGCCAGCTATGCGCAGGTGACGGAGGCCGCCGAGGCCACGGTGGATGGCTACCTCGTCAAGCCCTATTCGGGCCAGGTGCTGGCCGAGCGGCTGGCCGAGGTGCGGCGCCGCAAGCGGTCGCTGCAGGCCATCTACCAGGCCATCCAGGCGCGCGACTTCGTGCGCGCCGCCGCGCTGGCCGAGGCCCGCTACCGGCAGCGCGAGCCTTACTGGAGCTTTGCCGCCCAGGTGGCCGCCGAGCTGTGGCTGCGCGCCGACCAGCCGGCGCGCGCTTTGCGCATCTGCCAGGCGGTGGCCGCCGACAAGGGCCCGGGCTGGGCCAAGGCCGGCATCGCGCGCGCGCAGATGGCCATCGGCGAGCTGGCCGCGGCGCGCCGCCAGCTCGAAAGCCTGGTCGCCGAAGCGCCCGGTTATGCCGACGCGCAAGACCTGCTGGGCCGCGTGCTGGTGGAGCAGGGCGAGTTCGCGCCGGCGCTGGAGGCCTTCCGCGTCGCCGCGCAACTGACGCCGGGCTGCCTGCTGCGCCTGCAAGGCTGCGGCGGCCTGGCCTTCTTCGAGGGCTGCAAGGACGAGGCGGCGCAGCACCTGGAGCGCGCCGTCAACCTGGGCCGCAAGTCCAAGCTGTTCGACCCCGGCTGCCTGCTGCTGCTGGGGCTGGCGCGGCTGGACCTGGCCGACGGCCGCGGCCTGGCCGCGGTGGCCGACCAGGTCAACGCCTTGCAGCAGGCCCGGCCCGAGGAGCGGCGGCTGCTGCACATCCGCCGCGTGCTGGCCGGCCTGACGGCGCTGCAGGCGCGGCGGCACGACGAGGCGCTGGCCGTCGCGCAGCAGCTGGCGGCCGCCGTGCTGGAGTCCGACTTCGACCTCGAAGCGGCGGCTTCGACGATCGCCTTGTGGGCGCGGCTGTGGACGCGGCTGCCCGGCGGCGAGCTGCCGGCCAAGGCCTTCGACGCCTTGCTGCGGCAGGCGGGGCTGCGCTTCTGCGTGTCCAAGGCCAGCACCGAGATGCTGGTGGCCGCCGCCGAGGGCCAGGCCCAGGCCGGCGAGACGCTGCGCAACTGCCAGGCGGTGATCGGCAACATCGCCGAGCAGGCGCTGAACCCGTCGCAGGCCGGGCGGACGCCGGCCGCGGTCGAGCTGCTGCTGCAGCAGGGCGAGCACACGCGCAACGCCCGGCTGATCGACATGGCCGCCGCGCTGGCCCACCGCCACGCCGGGCAACTGCCCGACGCGCAGGCCGTGCAGGCTCGGGTGCAGGCGATGCAGCAAGCCTGGTGCGCGCCGCCGACCCACATCGCCGGCGTGCGGCGCTCGGCGCGCATGCCCGGCGGCGTGGCGCTGCGGACGTGACCACTTCTCCGTGCGTCGACCGAGCCACATGGTTTGCATGATCGGGCGGAACCAAGCGGCCGCCACGGATCCGGCTTTGCCGGTCCGTCGGGGGCGCCCCCTTGAGGGGGAGCGCCGCAGGCGCTACGGGGGTGGGCCCATCTACACGATGCGGTCGGAAGGCTGCGTGATCTTGCGCATCGCGTCGTAGCGGCCGGAGTCGACCATCAGCGGATGGGGGCTGTCGCCGCCGTCCCAGCGCGGATCGTCGATGCCTTCGAACACCTCGCGCAGGCGCTGGCCCCAGGTGTTGTGGATCATCTCGAAGTACGGGTTGCGCTCGTCGATGCAGACGTGCTCGTCGCTCTTGAGCAGGCCCTCGCGGTAGACCAGCAGGTCCAGCGGCAGGCCCACCGAGAGGTTGGACTTCAGCGTGCTGTCCATCGACACCAGCGCGCACTTGGCGGCCTCGTCCAGCGGCGTGGCCGGCGTCAGCACGCGGTCGAGGATGGGCTTGCCGTACTTGCTTTCGCCCACCTGGAAGAAGCAGGTCTCGCGCGTGGCCTCGATGAAGTTGCCCGCCGAGTAGACCAGGAACATGCGCATCGCCTCGCCCTTGATCTGGCCGCCGAAGATCATGCTGGCGTTGAAGTCGATGCCGCTGGCCTTCAGCGAAGGCCCGTCCTGCGTGTGCACGCGGCGCACCGCCGAGCCCAGCACGCGCGTGGCGTCGAACATGCTGGCGGCGTTCCAGATCGTGATCGGCTCCTGGTCGCCGTTGTCCAGCTTCTCCACCTGCAGGATCTCGCGCACGCTCTGGCTGATGCTGAGGTTGCCCGCCGAGAGCATTACCATGAAGCGGTCGCCGGGCTTCTCGTAGATCATCATCTTGCGGAAGGTGCTGATCTGGTCCATGCCGGCGTTGGTGCGGCTGTCGGACAGGAACACGAGTCCGGCATTCAGGCGGATGCCGACGCAGTAGGTCATGAGGCGCTTTCTTGCTGCAGGGATTTCAGACGATACAGGGCGTCGAGCGCCTCGCGCGGCGTCAGCGCGTCGGGGTCGATCGCGGCCAGCGCCGTCTCCACGCGTGAGGGCTCGGGCGCTGGCAGCGCCGCGGCCGGCGGCGCAGCGAACAGGTCTACCTGGGCCTGGCCGGCGGCGGCCTTGGCCTCCAGCGCCTCCAGCGTCGCGCGCGCCTGGCGAATCAGGGCTGTCGGCATGCCGGCCAGCCGCGCCACCTGCACGCCGTAGCTGCGGCTGGCGGGGCCGGGCTCGATCTGGTGCAGGAACACGATGTCGTGCCCGCTCTCCACCGCGCCCACGTGCAGGTTGACGGCGCGCTCGTGCCGCGCCGGAAACTCGGTCAGCTCGAAGTAATGCGTCGCGAACAGCGTGAAGCTGCGGTTGCGCTCGTGCAACTGCGTCGCGATCGCGCCGGCCAGCGCCAGCCCGTCGAAGGTGCTGGTGCCGCGGCCGATCTCGTCCATTAGCACCAGGCTCTGCTCGGTGGCAGCGTGCACGATCGCGGCGGCCTCGGTCATTTCCAGCATGAAGGTCGACTGCGCGTTGGCCAGGTCGTCGGCGGCGCCGATGCGGGTGTGGATCGCGTCGATGGGCCCCAGCCGGCAGGCCGTGGCCGGCACGTAGGAGCCCATCGCGGCCAGCAGCACGATCAGCGCGACCTGGCGCATGAAGGTGCTTTTCCCACCCATGTTGGGGCCGGTGATCACCAGCAGCCGCGTCTTGGCGTCCAGCCGGCAGTGGTTGGGGATGAAGGCGCCGCCACCGGTCTCCTGCAGCCTGGCCTCCACCACCGGGTGGCGGCCGGCATCGATCTCGATGCAAGGGTAGGGCGCGAATTCGGGCCGGCACCAGTGGAGCGTGGCGGCGCGCTCGGCCAGCGCGGCCAGCGCGTCCAGCCCGGCCAGCGCGCGCGCCAGTGCCGACAGCTCGGCCAGGTGGCGCTGCAGCGTGTCGATCAGCTGCTCGTACAGCCACTTCTCGCGTGCCAGCGCGCGCTCCTGCGCGCTCAAGGCCTTGTCCTCGAAGGCCTTCAACTCGGGCGTGATGAAGCGCTCGGCGTTCTTCAGCGTCTGCCGGCGCTGGTAGTCCAGCGGCACTTTGTCCAGCCCCGAGGTCGTGACCTCGATGTAGAAGCCGTGCACCTTGTTGAACTGCACGCGCAGGTTGGCGATGCCCGTGCGCGCGCGCTCGCGCTGCTCCAGGTCCAGCAGGAACTGGTCGCAGTTCTGGCTGATCGCGCGCAACTCGTCCAGCTCGGCGTCGACGCCCGGCGCGATGACGCCGCCGTCGCGCAGCAGCACCGCCGGCTCGTCGGCGACGGCACGCAGCGCATCGGCGATCGCGTCGTCGGGCGCCAGCGCGGCTTGCAGCTCGGCCAGCAGCGGCGCGCCGTCAGGCACCTGCTGCCGCAGGGCCGGCAGCGCGGCCAGCGTCGCGCGCAAGCCGGCCAGCTCGCGCGGGCGCACCTGGCGCAAGGCGATGCGCGCGGTGATGCGCTCGACGTCGCTGATGCCGCGCAGGGCCTCTCGCAGCGGCTCGAAGCCGTGGGTCAGCAGCCGCTCGATCGCCGCGTGGCGCCGCCGCGCGACGTCGCGGCCGCGCGGCGGCCGCGTCAGCCATTGACGCAAGGCGCGGCTGCCCATGCCGCTGCGACAGGTGTCCAGCAGCGACAGCAGCGTGGGGCTGTCCTCGCCGCGCAGCGTCTGCACCAGCTCCAGGTTGCGGTGCGTGGCCGGCGGCAGGTCCAGCAGGTCGCTGGCGCGCTCCACCTGCAGCTGGCGCACGTGCTGCAGCACCGTGCCTTGCGTGTGCTCGGCAAAGCTCAGCACCGCGGCTGCGGCGGCCTGGGCCGCCATCAGATCCTGCGCGTTGTAGCCGGCCAGCGATTGCGTGCCCAGCTGCTGGCACAGCTTGCGCAGGCCCAAAGCGCTGTCGAACTGCCAGCTCGGCCGCGGCGTGCGCGCGGCGCGGCAGCCGGCCAGCAGGCCCGGCCACGCGCTGCTGCCGTCGTGCAGGATCTCGGCCGGCGCCAGCCGCGCCAGCCACGCGCTCAGCTCGCGCTCGCTGCATTCGGTCAGCCCGAGCTGGCCGCTGGCCAGGCCCAGCCACGCCAGCCCGAAGACCTGGCGCTGCTGGTGCACGGCCAGCAGCAGCGTGTCGGCGCGCTCGGCCAGCAGCTCGCCGTCGGTCACCGTGCCGGGGGTCACCACGCGCACCACCTTGCGCTCGACCGGGCCCTTGGCGTTGGCCGTGTCGCCCACCTGCTCGGCGATCGCCACCGCCTCGCCCAGCTTGATCAGCTTGGCCAGATAACTCTCGAGTGCGTGCACCGGCACGCCGGCCATCACCACCGGCTCGCCGCCGCTGGCGCCGCGCGCGGTCAGCGTGATGTCCAGCAGCCGGTTGGCCTTGCGCGCGTCGTCGTAGAAGACCTCGTAGAAATCCCCCATGCGGAAGAAGACCAGCGTGTCGGGGTGCTCGGCCTTGATCCGCAGGTATTGCTGCATGACCGGCGTGTGCTTTTCCAAGTCGTTGTCGGATGGCGGGTTTTTGCGTTCTGACATGGCGGGCGGCGGTGCTTTCGTGCCACCGTCGGGTGAGCGGGCGGGCCCCGTATTAGAAGAGAGGTTCGCCGCTGCGCTTTGGAGCCGTGCCATGTCCAAGCCTGCCCACCCCGCCGCCGGCCTGTCGGCCGTGCCGTCGACGCTGCGCATTCCGCTGGCGGCGCGGGCTTTCGGCGATGCGATGTTCCCGAGCATGGCCGTCGGCGATGCCGATGCCGCGCGGGTGCTGGCCGCGCTGGGCGACGATGCCGCAGTCTGGCTGCGCGACCGGGCCAGCGTCTACGGCGTGCTGGCGCGCACGCGGCGCTTTCGCGATCTGGCCGCGGGCTTCGTCGCCGAGCATCCGGCCGGCCCCGTCGTCAACCTCGGCTGCGGCCTGTCCAACTACTTCCAGTGGCTGGACAACGGCCGCCTGCATCTGACCGATGCCGACCTGCCCGAGGTGCTGGCGATCCGCCGCCGGCTGCTGCCCGCCAGGGGCCATCGGCACCTGCTGCGCGAGGTCGACCTGAACGCCGCCGACTGGTGGCGCTGCCTGGGCCTGCCCGAGGACCGCGGCGGCGCGCCGGTGTTCCTGCTCGCCGAAGGCGTGTTCATGTACCTGGAGCCGGCGGTGGCGCACGCGGTGCTGCGCTGCTTCGGCGAGCGTGCGCCGGCCGGCTCGACCCTGGCGTTCGACGCGATGTGCTGGCTGGCCGTCGGCCGCGCCAAGCAGCACCCGTCGGTGCGCCACACCGACGCCGAATTCCGCTGGGGCCCGCGCCGGGTCGAAGAACTGGCCGAGGACTCGCCGCGCCTGCGGCTCGCCGCGGCGCACCCGATCATGGAAGGCTACGGCTGGCCCTACCTGCTGATGGGGCCGGCGTTCCGCGCGCTGCTGGGCGTGCCGTTCTATGCGCTGTACGAGCTGCGCGTGCGCGACGGTCCGCCTTGACCTCGGATCAGCGTGCGCCTCAAGGATGCGAGGGGCGCGGGATTCCGCGCCCCGGAGGCTTTACGCCGGGGTGGCCAGGTGCTTCAGGAAGAACGCCGTCAGCTTGTCGAACGGGATCTTGTCCATCCGGTCGTACAGGTCCACGTGGACGGCGCCCTGAACGATCACGAGTTCCTTCGGTTCCGCTGCCGCCGCGTAGGCGGTCTCGCTGAAGTAGCGTGAGTGCGCCTTCTCGCCGTGCACCAGGAGGATCGGCCGCGGCGAAATCTCCTGGATGCAGGTGAGGATCGGCAGGTTCATGAACGGCAGCGGCGTGGTCACCGTCCAGGCGTTGCCGGAGTTGACCGCGCGCGGGTGGTAGCCGCGCGACGTCCGGTAGTAGTCGTGGTATTCGACCAGGAACGGCGCTTCGCCGCCCTTCAGCTCGTTGTACGGCGGCTGGTGGGCCGGTTTGCCGTTCGCCGCGTCTGCCCAGCGCTGCCGGCTCAACTGCTCCAGCGTCTGCGTGCGCTGCGCCAGGGTCACGCTGTCGTTGTAGCCTTTGGACATGACGCGGGTCATGTCGTACATGGTGCTGGCAACGACGGCCTTGATGCGCTTGTCCACCGCGGCAGCGCTCAGCGCCATGCCGCCCCAGCCGCAGATGCCGATGATGCCGATGCGCTCACGATCCACATTCGGCAGCAGGCCCAGGCAATCCACCGCCGCGCTGAAGTCCTCGACGCTGATGTCCGGCGAGGCGACGTTGCGCGGCTCGCCGCTGCTCTCGCCGGTGTAGGACGGGTCGAAGGCCAGCGTGATGAAGCCCCGCTCGGCCATGGTCTGCGCGTACAGGCCGGAGGATTGTTCCTTCACGGCGCCGAACGGGCCGCCGACCGCGAGCGCCGCGAGCTTGCCGCGGGCGTTCTTCGGCTGGTACAGGTCGCCGGCCAGCGTGATGCCGTAGCGGTTCTTGAAGGTGATCTTCCGGTGGTCGACCTTGTCGCTCTTGGGAAACACCTTGTCCCATGGGTCGGTGAGCTTCACGGCCGGCTGCGCCATGGCCGGGCTGGTGGCAATGGCGCTGGCACCTGCGGTGGCGATTCCGGTCGCGGTCATTTTCAGCAAGCTGCGGCGGCCGACATCGGCAACGCAGCCCGTCTCAATGGTCTTGGTCATGATGGGGATTCCTTTCACGCGGGTCGCGGTCGCAGGGAGGCGGTTCAGGGCCCGACGCGCTCGATGCGCATTTGGTAGGGGCCGGGCTGGGACACGACGGCAAGGCCGTCGTCGATCCTGCCCAGCGGCAGCAGGCTGCGCGAATAGGAGCGCGGCTTGATGAAGATCGCGAGGTTGCCCCAGGGGGCGTAGTGCGTCAGTTCGCCGGCCGCGGGGGTCATGCCCTCGGGTGCGCCCAGCATGGACAGCTTGCGCGGCAGGTTGGAGACGCGCTCGATGGTGTCGTAGTCGGTCATCGTCAGGGACAGCGGCAGCAGCGACGCGAAGTCCTTGGCGGTGGCGTTGTCGTACAGCGTGGCGGTGGTCACCTTGTCGCCGACGATCAGGCGGATCTTCATGGAGGACTCCTTCGAGGGCGCACGGGCCGCATCCGCCGGCGTCCGGGCGGCCGAGCTGCCGAGGGCGCACGCTGCCAACCCGAGGAACGAACCGGCCAGCAACGCCAGCGGTCCGCGCCGCCTCTGGCGCACGGACATGGGGAGGGACGTCTGCATGCCGCAAATCATCCCGTTGGAAGGGGGCCTTGACTAGCTAATGAATGCTTAAAGACCTTATTAGCTAAACTAATCGGTTCTCGCAGCAATGCTCAGGAAACTGCGCCATGGCACGACGCAACTTCAACGATCTCCTGTCCTTCGTCACCATCGCGCGCGAAGGCAGCTTCACGCGCGCCGCGGCTCTGCTGGGGGTGACGCAGTCCGCGCTGAGCCAGGCGATCAACGGCCTGGAGGGGCGGCTCCAGATCCGGCTGCTGACCCGCACGACGCGCAGCGTCTCGCCCACGGCGGCGGGAGAACGCCTGCTGAACGCCATCGGCCGGCGGTTCGACGAGATCGAGGCCGAACTGGACGCGCTGACCGCGCTGCGCGACAAGCCCTCGGGCACCGTGCGCATCACCTGCGGCGACAACGTGCTGAAGACGGTTCTGCTGCCCAGGCTGGCACCGCTGCTGCGCGAGTACCCGGACATCGCGCTGGAGTTCGACGTGAACTACGGATTGCGCGACATCGTGGCCGATCGCTTCGACGCCGGGGTGCGCCTGGGCAGCACGATCGACAAGGACATGATCGCGACACCCATCGGCCCGCCGCTGCGCATGGCGGTGGTGGCGTCACCCGCCTATCTGGCGGATCACCCGGCGCCCAAGACGCCCCACGATCTCACGGCGCACAACTGCATCAACCAGCGCATGCCCACGGCGGGCGGGCTCTACGTGTGGGACTTCGAGCGCAAGGGGCGCAAGCTGAACGTGCGCGTGGACGGCCAGTTGATCTTCAACACCGCGCAGCCGCAGGTGGATGCGGCGCTGATGGGCCTGGGCATCACGCTGCTGCCCGAGGACGAGGTGATGGCGCACATCGAGGCAGGGCGCCTGATGCGGTTGCTGGACGACTGGTGCCCGCCGTTCGCCGGCTATCACCTCTACTACCCGAGCCGCCGGCAGCCATCCCCGGCGTTCTCGCTGGTCGTCGATGCGCTGCGTTACCGCAAGGCCGGTCCAGCCTCGCCGCTGCGCGCTGCAGCAGCCGCGGCCTACTCGTCGTCCTTGCCCGCGTCGGCCTTGCGGATGCGCACCGGGCCCGGCTTGGCCGCCGGCGCCGCGGGCGGTGCCGCTTCGGCCGGCGCTTCGGCCTCGGGCTCCTTGATCACGCGGGTGTAGGGCGAGAGGATCTGCACGAGCTGCCCGTAGACCTTGGGCGTGCCGGCCACCACCTCGCGCTGGTAGAGGTAGTCGGCCTCGCCGGTGAAGTTGCCGATCAGCCCGCCGGCCTCGGTGATGATCAGCGAGCCGGCGGCCACGTCCCAGGGGTTCAGCCCGGTCTCGAAGAAGGCGTCGTACCAGCCGGCGGCGACATAACAAAGATCAAGAGCGGCAGCGCCCGGGCGGCGCAGGCCGGCGCAGCTCTGCATCACCTCCTCGAACATCTTCACGTAGCGCTTGAAGTTGTCGCCCTTGCGGAAGGGGAAGCCGGTGCCGATCAGCGCTTCGCCGATGCGGGTGCGCTTGGACACGCGCAGGCGCTTGTCGTTGAGGAAGGCGCCGCGCCCGCGCGAGGCGTAGAACAGGTCGTTGCGCGTGGGGTCGTAGACCACGGCCTGCTGCACCTGGCCGCGGTGCGCCAGCGCGATCGACACTGCGTAGACCGGGAACCCGTGCAGGAAGTTGGTGGTGCCGTCCAGCGGGTCGATGATCCAGACGAAGTCGCTGTGCCTGGCGCCGTGCTGGCGGCCCGATTCCTCGGCCAGGATGCCGTGGCCGGGGTAGGCCTCCAGCAGCGTCTCGATGATGGCCTGCTCGGCCGCCTGGTCGACTTCCGACACGAAGTCGTTGGGGCCCTTGCTGCCGATCTTCAGCACGTCCAGGTCCAGCGAGGCGCGGTTGATGATCGCCCCTGCCGCGCGGGCCGCCTTGACGGCGATGTTGAGCATGGGGTGGAGCGCTTGCGACATGGGGCGGGGGAGGGGGCGTGGCGGGGAGGAAAGAGCGCGCAACGACAATGCGCTGCGGAGCCCGCGATTCTAGCGAGGCCGCCTGCGCCGGACCCGAGCCAACCCATGACCGATCCCACACGCTTCGTGCTCGTCGAGACCAGCCACGCCGGCAACGTGGGCGCGGCGGCGCGGGCCATCAAGGTGATGGGCTTCGCGCAGCTGGTGCTGGTGCGGCCGCGCTTCGCCGACGTCTGCAGCCACGAGGACGCGGTGGCGATGGCCAGCGGTGCCGCCGACGTGCTGGCGCGCGCCCGCGTGGTCGACAGCCTGACCGAGGCGCTGCAAGGCTGCACGCACGCCTGCGCGACCGCGATGACGCCGCGCGACTTCGGCCCGCCGACCGCGGCGCCGCGGCCTTACCTTGCCGACCTGGCGGGGCGGAATGAGCGCGTCGCCTTCGTCTTCGGCCCCGAGCGCACGGGCCTCGCCAACGACGACGTCTACCGCTGCCACGTGTGCCTGAGCATCCCCACGCCGCCGGGCTACGGCTCGCTGAACCTCGCGCAGGCGGTGCAGCTGCTGGCCTACGACTGGCGCCAGGCACTGGGCGGCTACGAGGTGCAGCCGCGCACGGCCGAACCCGAGGCGGCCGACCTGGCCGCGGTGCAAGGCACGCTGGAGCACTGGCAGCGCGTGCTGGTGCGCATCGGCTTCCTGGACCCGGCGGCACCCAAGAAGCTGATGCCGCGGCTGCAGCAGCTGGCCTTGCGCACGGGCCTGACGCCGCAGGAGGTGCACATCCTGCGCGGCATCGCGCGCGCGGTGGAGCAGGCCGCGCCTCCTGCGGGCCGCGGTGAGGGCCGCTAAACTGTCCCGCCGGAGCTCGAAAGCCAACCCCATGTTCAGCCGCCTGCGTGAAGACATCGCCTGCATCCGCGAGCGCGACCCCGCCGCCCGTTCCGGCTGGGAGGTGCTGACCTGCTACCCGGGCCTGCACGCGCTGGTGTGGCACCGCCTGGCGCACGGCTTCTGGCGCCGCGGCTGGCGCTGGGCCGGGCGCTTCACCTCGCACCTGGGGCGCTGGCTGACGGGCATCGAGATCCATCCCGGCGCGACCATCGGGCGCCGCGTCTTCATCGACCACGGCATGGGCGTGGTGATCGGCGAGACGGCCGAGGTCGGCGACGACTGCACCATCTACCAGGGCGTGACGCTGGGCGGCACCTCGCTCAGCAAGGGCGCCAAGCGCCACCCGACGCTGGGGCGCGGCGTGATCGTCAGCGCCGGCGCCAAGGTGCTGGGCGGCTTCACGGTGGGCGACGGCGCGCGCGTGGGCAGCAATGCGGTGCTGCTGCAGGCGGTGCCGGCGGGCGCCACCGCGGTGGGCATCCCAGCGCGCATCGTGCAGAAGTCGGCCGGCGCGGCGCGCGAGCAGGCGGCCGCCAAGATGGGCTTCTCCGCCTACGGCGTGACGCAGGGCGACGACCCGGTGGCGCAGGCGATGAAGGGGTTGATCGACAACGCCTCGGGCCACGAGCACCAGATCGCGCTGCTGTGGCAGGCGATCGAGAAGCTCTCGGCGCGCTCGCGCGAGCTGCCGGTGGCCGACTGCGTGCCCGACGACGCCTGTACCACCGAGCGCTTCGACGCCGAAGGGCTGAATCGGCTGGTGAAGTGACCCTCATGCAAGCGATCGAATCCCTGGAGCCCTTCTTCGCGCGCGAGGCGCCGCGGCTGATCGACCTCAGCGACCGCATCTGGGCGCTGGCCGAGCTGCGCTACCAGGAGACGGCGTCGGCGCGGCTGCACGTCGACGCGCTGCAGGCCGCGGGCTTTCGCGTCACGCAGGGCGTGGCCGACATCCCGACCGCCTTCATCGCCGAGGCCGGCAGCGGCGCGCCGGTGATCGGCATCCTCGGCGAGTACGACGCGCTGTCGGGCCTGAGCCAGGAGGCCGGCGCCTTCGACTGCCGGCCCGCCCCCGGCGCCGCCAACGGCAACGGCCACGGCTGCGGCCACCACCTGCTGGGCACGGCCGCGCACCTGGCGGCGCTGGCGGTCAAAGACCATCTGGCGCGCAGCGGCCGCAGCGGCACCGTGCGCTTCTACGGCTGCCCGGCCGAGGAGGGCGGGTCGGGCAAGACCTTCATGGCGCGCGCCGGGCTGTTCGACGACCTCGACGCCGCGCTGACCTGGCATCCGGCCAGCTACAACGCCATCGTGCCGGGGCCGTCGCTGGCCAACATCCAGGCCTATTTCCGCTTCCGCGGCCGCGCCTCGCATGCCGCGGCGTCGCCGCACCTGGGCCGCAGCGCGCTGGACGCGGTGGAGCTGATGAACGTCGGCGTCAACTACCTGCGCGAGCACATGCGCTCGGAAGAGCGCGTGCACTATGCGGTGACCGACAGCGGCGGCCTGTCGCCCAACGTCGTGCAGGCGCGCGCCGAGGTGCTGTACCTCGTGCGCGCGCTGCGCAACGACCAGTGCGCCGAGCTGTACGAGCGCGTGAAGAACGTCGCCCGCGGCGCCGCGCTGATGACCGATTGCGAGCTGGAGATCGTGTTCGACAAGGCCTGCTCGAACCTGCTGCGCAACGAGGTGCTGGACCGGCTGATGGACCGGCACCTGCGCGCTTTCGGCGCCAGCGCGGTCAGCGCCGACGAGCTGGCGCAGGCCGGCGAGTTCCAGCGCCGCACGCTGACGGCCGACGACATCGAGGCGACCGCGCGCTCGCTCAGCCAGGCCTGGCGCGACCCCAAGCCGGTGTTCGACCACGTCGACCCCTACGAGCCGGGCCACGAACGCAAGAGCTATGGCTCGACCGACGTCGGCGACGTGAGCTGGATCACGCCGACCGCGCAGTGCTACACCGCCTGCTATCCGTTCGGCACGCCGTTCCATTCGTGGCAGCTCGTCTCGCAGGGCAAGAGCTCGCTGGCGCACAAGGGCCTGGTGCTGGCTGCCAGGACGCTGGCGGCGACGGCGGTCGAGCTGTTCGGCGCGCCCGCCACGCTGGACGCCGCCAAGGCCGAGCTGCTGCAGCGGCGCGGCGGCAAGCCCTACGCGTGCCCGATCCCCGACGAGGTGCTGCTGCCGTTCAAGCGCGGGGCGGCCGCTGCGCGCTCTTCGGCCTGAAGGCCTTGCACAGCGTCTCGTCGGTCTCCAGGTAGGGGCCGCCGATCAGGTCGATGCAATAAGGCACCGCGGCGAAGATGCCCGGCACCGGCGGCACGGCCTGCGGCAGGCCTTGCAGCGTCTCGGCGATCGACTTCGGCTGCCCGGGCAGGTTGATGATCAAGGCCTTGCCGCGGATCACCGCCACCTGGCGCGACAGGATCGCGGTCGGCACGAAGGCCAGGCCGATCTGGCGCATCTGCTCGCCGAAGCCGGGCATGATCTTGTCGGCCACCGCCAGCGTGGCTTCGGGCGTCACGTCGCGCGGCGCCGGGCCGGTGCCGCCGGTGGTCAGCACGAGGTCGCAATGCACGTCGTCGACCAATTCGCGCAGCATGGCGCTGATGCCTTGCTGCTCGTCGGGGATCAGCCGCTCGTGCCAGACGATCGGGTTCTTCAGCGCGCGCGACAGCCAGTCCTTCAGCGCCGGAATGCCCTTGTCTTCGTAGACGCCGCTGGACGCGCGGTCGCTGACCGAGACCAGGCCGATGCGCACGGTTTCTTCGTTATTCATCGCGGGGCTGGTCCTGGACGAAGGGCTTGAGGTACTGGAACAGCTCGCGCACCGCGCGCGGCTGGCGTTGTTCGGCCGACAGCGCGGCGGCGTCGCGGCGCGCGGCGCGCACCAGGCTGCGCAGCTGCTGGGCGTCGGTGTCCGGGTGCGCCTGCAGCCAGCGGGTGAGGGCGTCGTCGTCGGCCATCAGCTCGGCGCGCCAACGTTCCACCTCATGCAACAGCAGCGTCTCGCGCGCCGAGCCCAGCGCGGCGGCGGCCACGGCCTCGCGCAGCGGCGCATCGTCGGCGCTGCGCATCAGCTTGCCGACGAACTGCAGCTGCCGCCGCCGCCCTTCGTGCGAGCGCGTGCGGCGGTAGGTCTCGATCGCCTCGCGCAGCGCGTCGGACATCTCGGTGCGGTCCAGCCGGTCCTGGCTCAGTTCGGCGAGCTGCAGGCCCAGCTTCTGCAGCTCGTGCGACTGCTGCTTGAGCTGCGTCTTGCTGGGGCGGTCGTCGCCGTCGGCGGCGTCGCCATAGTGGGCATCGATGCCGCGGTGCGGGGCGGCGCGTCGGTTCATGCGAAGAAGGCTGCGCGCGGCGGCGTGGAAAAGCGGGTCGGTATCATAGTTTGATGACCGCACCCGAGCCCGGCACCGGCTTCGCCTTCGCGCGCGAGCAGTTTCAGCAGATGGTCGAGGACACGCTGGCGATGGCGCGCGGGATGGGTGCCAGCGATGCCGGCGTGGAGGTGTCCGAAGGTGTGGGGCTCTCGGTCTCGGTGCGCAAGGGCGAGCTGGAGAGCGTCGAGCGCAACCGCGACAAGTCGCTGGGCGTCAGCGTCTACCTGGGCCAGCGGCGCGGCAACGCCAGCACCTCCGACTTCTCGCCCGCCGCCGTCAGGCGCACGGTGCAGGCGGCCTTCGACATCGCGCGCTTCACCGCCGAAGACCCGGCCGCCGGGCTGCCCGAGGCCGCCGACCTGGCCACCGCCGGCGAGGCGGCGCTGGACCTGGACCTGTTCCACCCCTGGGCGATCGCCGCCGAGCAGGCCGCCGCGCTGGCCCAGCGCTGCGAGCAGGCGGCGTTCGCCGCCAGCAAGCAGATCAGCAACTCCGAAGGTGCCGGCGTCTCGGCGCAGCAGTCGCACTTCTGGGCCGGCAACACGCGCGGCTTTCGTGGCGGCTATGCCAGCTCGCGCCACTACCTGTCGGTGTCGCCGATCGCCGGCCGCGGCCGCCACATGCAGCGCGACAGCTGGTACACCTCGATGCGTGACGCCGCCGAGCTGGCCGCGCCCGAGGCCGTGGGCCGCTACGCCGCCGAGCGCGCGCTGGCGCGGCTGCACCCGCGCCGCGTGCCGACGGCCGAGGTGCCGGTGCTGTTCGAGTCCACCGTCGCCTCGGGGCTGCTGGGCTCGCTGGTGGGCGCCGTCTCCGGCGGCGCGCTGTACCGCAAGGCCAGCTTCCTGCTGGACAGCCTGGGCCGACCAGTGCTGCCCGGTCACGTCGATGTGCAGGAAGACCCGCACGTGCGCAAAGGCAAAGGCAGCGCGCCGTTCGACGACGAAGGCGTGCGCACGCGCGCGCGCCGCGTGGTGGAAGGCGGCGTGCTGCAGGGCTACTTCCTGTCCAGCTACTCGGCGCGCAAGCTGGGGATGAAGA
The DNA here is from genome assembly GCA_047602205.1 of Rubrivivax sp. Classification (GTDB taxonomy): domain Bacteria; phylum Pseudomonadota; class Gammaproteobacteria; order Burkholderiales; family Burkholderiaceae_C; genus Rubrivivax. The sequence continues at coordinate 5,729,781 of JASGHX010000001.1, forward strand.
CCACCGGCCACGCCGGCGGCGCGCAGAACCTGACGCTGACCAGCCGCCGCACGACGGCTGCCGACACGCTGGCGGCGATGATCAAGCGGCTGCACCGCGGCCTGTTCGTCACCGAGCTGATGGGCCAGGGCGTCAACGGCGTCACCGGCGACTACTCGCGCGGCGCCGCCGGCTACTGGGTGGAGAACGGCGAGATCGCCTTCCCGGTGGCCGAGATCACGATCGCCGGCAACCTGAAGCAGATGCTGCAGGACATCGCCTGGGTCGGCGCCGACGTCTACAACTCGGGCTCGCGCAGCATCGGCTCGGTGCTGGTCGAGCGCATGAAGCTGGCCGGCGACTGACGGCGGCGGCCGGCACCGGCCGCCGACAAATTATGATTACCGGTTCGCCGATCTTCCAAAGGAGACGATCTTGACCTTGCACCCCTTCCCGTTGCGGCCCCTGGCCGCGCTTGCCATGCTGGCTGCAGCCGGTCTGGCGCACGCCGCCGACATCAAGATCGGCGTGGCCGAGGCCCTGACCGGCGGCGCCGCCCAGTACGGACAGAGCATCCGCAACGGCTTCCAGCTCGCGGCCGACCAGGTCAACGCCGCCGGCGGCGTCAACGGCAACAAGCTGGTGCTGGTGATCGAGGACGAGCAGGGCAAGAAGGAGGAGGCGATCAACGCCTTCAAGAAGCTGATCTTCCAGGACAAGGTGCTGATGCTGTTCGGCCCCACGCTGTCCAACTCGGCGCAGGCGGCCGACCCCATCGCCCAGGCCGCCAAGACGGTGGTCTTCGGCACCTCCAACACCGCCGACGGCATCACCTCGATCGGCAACTACGTCTTCCGCAATTCGGTGACCGAGGCCGACGTGCTGCCGGTGACGATCGCCACCGCGGCGAAGAAGGCCGGCATCAAGAAGGTGGCGGTGCTCTACGGCAACGACGACGTCTTCACCAAGAGCGGCTACGACAACTTCAAGAAGGCGCTGGAGGCGCAGAAGATCGCCGTCACCACCACCGAGACCTTCGCCAAGGGCGACGTCGACTTCAAGGCCCAGCTCACCAAGATCAAGGCCACCAACCCGGACGCCATCGTGCTGTCGGCCCTGCTGGCCGAGGGTGCGCCCATCATGGTGCAGGCCCGCCAGCTCGGCCTGAACGTGCCGGTGATCGGCGGCAACGGCATGAACTCGGTCAAGGTCTTCGACCTCGCCAAGGGCGCGTCCGACGGGCTGTGGATCGGCAGCCCGTGGTCGATCGAATACAAGAGCAAGGAGAACACGGCCTTCATCGCCGCCTACACCGACAAGTTCAAGAGTCCGCCCGACCAGTTCGCGGCGCAGTCCTACGACGCGATGAACATCACCGTGCAGGCGCTGAAGAAGATCGCGCTCAGCGGCGACCTGGCCAAGGACCGCGACGCGCTGCGCAACGCGCTGCCCGACGTCAAGTGGACCGGCGCCACCGGCGACTTCGCCTTCCGCCGCGCCACCGACAAGGCCGGCCAGCCTGCCGGTTATGACGCCAACCAGGACGCCATCGTCAGCGTCACGCGCGACGGCAAGTACGTGATCGAGAAGTAAGGCCTGCAGGCCCGCGGCCCCGTGCTCGAGCAGCAGCTCTTCAACGCCCTCTCGCTCGGCAGCGTCTACGCGCTGTTCGCCCTCGGCTTCACGCTGGTCTTCGGCGTGCTGGGGGTGATCAACCTGTCGCACGGCGCGGTGTTCATGGTCGGCGCCTACGCCGCGCTGCAGGCGGTGACGGTGCTGCACCTGCCGCTGGCGGCGGCGCTGGCCTTCGGCTTCCTGACCTCGGGGCTGCTGGGGCTGCTGATCGACGTGCTGGTGCTCAGGCCGCTGCGCGCGCGCGACGCGCCGCACCTGATCCCGATGATCGCCACCATCGGCCTGGCGATCGCGCTGAACAATCTGGCGCAAGGCCTGTTCGGCGCCGAGAACCGGCGCTTCCCGGCCGAGGTGCTGCCGGGCCAGACGCTGACGCTGGCCGGGCTGCACGTCACGGTGCTGGAGCTGGCCATCATCGGCTTGTCGTTCGCGCTGATGGCGGTGCTGCTGATCGTGCTGCGCGGCACGCAACTCGGCCGCGCGTTGCGCGCGATCGCCGAGTCGCCCAAGGCCGCAGCGCTGCTGGGCATCAACGTCGGCGGGCTGTTCATGCTGACCAGCTTCGTCGCCGCCGGGCTGGGCGGCGTGGCCGGCGTGCTGATCGGGCTGTACGCCAACGCGCTGTTCCCGCTGATGGGCCAGCCCATCCTGCACAAGGGCATCGCGGTGATCATCCTCGGCGGCATGGGCGACATCCGCGGCGCGATGCTGGCCGGCCTGTTCCTCGGCTTCGCCGAGGTGCTGTCGGTGGCCTACATCGGCTCGACGATGCGCGACGCGGTGGCCTTCGGCCTGCTGTTCCTGGTGCTGCTGCTGCGCCCCAAGGGCCTGTTCGGCACCGTGCACGAGCGCAAGGCCTGAGGCCGCGATGCTGGCGAGCTTCGAGAGCTTCTGGGCTGTCTACAGCAACCTGGTGCTGACGCTCGGCACCAACGCGCTGCTGGCGCTGTCGATCTATCTCACGCTGTCGTGCGGCATGCTGGCGATGGCCAATGCGGCCTTCATGGGCATCGGCGCCTACACCTCGGCGCTGCTGACGATGAAGGCCGGGCTGGCGTTTCCGCTGGCGCTGGCCGGTGGCATGGCGGCGCCGGCGCTGGTGGCCTTCGTGATCGGCAAGCCCACGCTGCGGCTGGCGGGCGTGTACCTGGCGATGGCCACGCTGGCCTTCGGCGAGGTGGTGCGCATCGTCGTGCTCAACACCGAGGACCTGACCGGCGGCGCGCTGGGGCTCAACGCCATCCCGCAGTCCACGCAGTGGTGGCACGTGGCGCTGGCCGTGGCGCTGGCGCTGGCGGTGCTGGCGCGGCTGCGGCGCTCCAAGGTGGGCCGCGCCTTCGAGGCCATCAAGCTCGACGAGACGGCCGCCGGGCTGATGGGCATCGACGTCAATGCGCACAAGATGCTGGCCTTCGTGCTGGGCGCCGTGCTGGCCGGGCTGGCCGGCGCGCTGAACGCGCACCTCACCTTCTTCATCGGCCCCAACGAGTACGGCTTCGACCGCGGCGTGGAGATCCTCACGATGACCATCCTGGGCGGCATCAACGGCCTGACGGGGCCGGTGTCGGGCGCGCTGATCCTGACGCTGCTGCCCGAGCTGCTGCGCGGGCTGCAGGACTACCGGCTGGTGGTCAACGGGCTGATCCTGGTGGTCATCGTGCTGTTCCTGCCGCGCGGGCTGTGGGATCCGGCGCGCTTGCGCCGGCTGCTGGGCCGCGCGGCGTGAGCGGGGGCGCGGCCATGCTGAGCCTGCATTCGGTCTCGCGCCATTTCGGCGGCCTGAAGGTGCTGCAGGACGTGAGTTTCGAGGTGCCGCAGGGCGGCATCTTCGGCCTCATCGGCCCCAACGGCGCCGGCAAGACGACGGTGATCAACCTCGTCACCGGCCTGCTGGCGCCCAGCAGCGGCGACATCCGGTTCGACGGCCGCAGCCTGGTGGGCCTGGCGCCGCACCGCATCACCGAGGGCGGCGTCGCGCGCACCTTCCAGAACATCCGCGTCTTCAAGGAGATGACGCTGCTCGAGAACGTGGTGGTGGGCATGCATGCGCGGCTGGACTACGGCGCCGGGCAGTGGCTGCTGGGGCTGCCGGGCTACCGCCGCGCCGAGGCGCAGGCGCGCGAGCGTGCGCTGGCGCTGCTGGCGCTGATGAAGCTGGACCACAAGGCCGGCGACGTCGCCGACAACCTGTCCTACGGCGAGCAGCGCAAGCTCGAGCTGGCGCGCGCGCTGGCCACCGAGCCCAAGCTGCTGCTGCTGGACGAGCCGGTGGCGGGCATGAACAGCGCCGAGAAGACCGAGCTGATGGGCGGAATCCGCAACATCCGCGAGCGCGGCTACACGATCTTCCTGATCGAGCACGACATGCGCTTCGTGATGGGGCTGTGCGAGCAGATCGCGGTGCTGAACTTCGGCCGCATCATCGCGCAGGGCTCGCCGGCGCAGATCCGCAGCGACCCGCAGGTGATCGAGGCCTACCTGGGCCGCGACGACGACGGGGCGGAAGGGGCGGCGGCATGAGCCCGGCAGGCGATGCGCTGCTGTCGGTGCGCGGGCTGGTCGTCAACTACGGCCACATCGAGGCCGTGCGCGGCATCGACCTCGACCTGGCGCCGGGCCGGATCACCGCGCTCGTCGGCGCCAACGGTGCCGGCAAGTCGACGACGCTGATGGCGCTGTCGGGCCTGGTGAAGAAGGCGGCCGGCACGGTGCGCTTCGACGGCCGCGACATCGGCTCGCAGGCGCCGCACCGCATCGTCGGCAGCGGCCTGGTGCAGGTGGCCGAAGGCCGTGCCACGCTGACCACGCTGACCGTGCGCGAGAACCTCGAGCTCGGCGCCTACACGCGGCGCGACGGCCATGCCGAGCGCCTGAAGGACCTGGCGCATGTCTACAGCCTGTTCCCGCGTCTGCAGGAGCGCGAGCGCGGCTTGGCGGGCAACCTGTCGGGCGGCGAGCAGCAGATGCTGGCCATCGGCCGCGCGCTGATGGCCCGGCCGCGGCTGCTGCTGCTGGACGAGCCTTCGATGGGCCTGGCGCCGATCATCGTGCAGGACATCTTCCGCACCCTCGTCCGCATCAACGGCGAAGGGCTGACGGTCTTCCTGGTCGAGCAGAACGTGCGCCAGGCGCTGAAGATCGCCCACCGGGCCTACGTGCTGGAGAACGGACGCGTGGCGCTGCAGGGCAGCGGCGCCGAACTGCTGGACGAGCCCCGCGTGCAGGAGGCCTATCTGGGCAGTTGAAGGGCCGGCGCGCGCGGCCTCAGCCGCCGGCCTGCCGCGCCAGCTCGAACAGCTTGGTCGAGCGCGCGCCCGAGCGGCAGAACAGCAGCAGCGGGCGCGGCAACTCGGCCAGCAGCCGCGCCATCTCGGCGGCTTCCTCGGGGGTCTGGTAGACGCCGCTCACCGGCAGGTAGCGGTAGGCCAGCCCAGCGGCCTGGGCCGCGGCCTCGATCGCGGCGCTGGTCGGCTGCTCGGGGCCGCCTTCGAAGTCGGGGCGGTTGTTGACCACGGCGCGAAAGCCCAGGCGGGCGGCCTCGGCCATCGCGGCGGGTTCCAGCTGCGGGGCCACGCAGACGTCGGGCGCGATGGGCCTGATCGGCAAGGGATTCATCGCGCTCATTTTGCCAAAGCAGCCTTGACGGCCGCGGACACCAGCGCCATGTCGGCCTTGCCGGCCAGGCGGCTCTTGGCCGCGCCCATCACCTTGCCCATGTCGCCGGGCCCCAGCGCCTGACCCGCGCCGAGCTCGGCGACCAGCGCCGCCACCTGGGCGTCGACCTCGTCGGCCGACAGCCGCGCGGGCAGGTAGGCTTCCAGCACCTTGAGCTCGGCGCTCTCCTTGTCCACCAGGTCGCTGCGGCCGGCCTGCGCGAAGGCGGCGATCGAGTCCTTGCGCTGCTTGATCAGCTTGTCGACGATGCCGACCACGGCCGCGTCGTCGAGCACGATGCGCTCGTCCACCTCGCGCTGCTTGCACGCGGCCAGCAGCATGCGGATGGTCGACAGCCGCTCGCTGTCCTTGGCGCGCATCGCGGCCTTCATGTCTTCGGTGATGCGGTCCTTCAGGCTCATGGCTCGGCCCTTTCGTGCTTCACATTTCGCAAGTGAAGAAGCCCGCGGCGGTTGCCCGCGCGGGCTTCAGGAATCTCGGCGAGACGCCGGCGCGTCAGTACAGCTTCTTGGGCAGCTGCATGCTGCGCACGCGCTTGAAGTGGCGCTTGACCGCAGCGGCCTTCTTGCGCTTGCGCTCGGCGGTGGGCTTTTCGTAGAACTCACGGGCGCGCAGTTCGGTCAGCAGGCCGATCTTCTCGATGGTGCGCTTGAAGCGGCGCAGGGCGACGTCGAACGGCTCGTTCTCTTTGACACGAATGGTGGTCATGCGCTTTCAGATCTTGGTGATACCAGCAAAGTCGGCGATTCTAGCCTGAATTCTCCAGCCTCGCCAAGCATTGGGTTCCCCAGGCATCCTGGGGGTCTGGCCGGGCCGGCGATGCTCTAAGCTCGCGGCCCATGAACGCCAGCCCCGTCGCCGTCAGCCGCGAGTCCGACCTCGACGTCAGCCCGCTGCCGGCGCGGCTGCTGGCGGCGCTGCTGGCGTCGGAAGGCGCCCTGCTGGCAGTGAAGGACGCCGCCAGCGGGCGCTATCTGCAGACCAATGCGGCGATGGCGCAGTTCTTCGGGCGCGAGGCCGGCTCGCTGCCGGGCTGCCACGACACTGATCTATTCGACGGCGCTACCGCCGCCGCCTTGCGCGCGGCCGAGCAGACGGCGCTGGCGCAGCAGCCGGCGCCGCTGTGGAGCGAGCACCGCTTCGAATGGCAGGGCCGGGCGCGCGAGTTTTCGGTGCTGCGGGTGGCCGACGGCGGCCGGCTGGCGGCCGTCTGGCTGGAGCGCGCGGAACAGCGCCAGCGCGAACAGCAGTTGCGCAGCGCGCTGGAGCAGCTCGAGCAGCAGCAGCATGCCAACGCCGAGCTGCGCCGCGAGCTGGCCGACCAGGACTCTGCGCGATCCGTCGTCGGGCCTGTACATCCGCGCCCATTTCGAGGACCAGTTGCGGCGCGAGGCCGACCTGTCGACGCGCGAGCACCGCGAGTTCGCGCTCGTGCTGGTGGCGCTGGACCCGCCCAGCGAGGCCGTTCGCGCCGGCGGCGAGCCGGCGCGCCAGCATGTGCTGGAGGCCATCGGCCGCCTGCTGCGTGGCGGCACGCGGGCGATGGACGCCTCGTGCCGCTACGACGAGCAGCGCTTCGCGGTGCTGTTGTCGGGCGTGGGGCTGGCAACCGCGCATTCGCGCATGGAAGGGCTGCGCCGCCGCTGCGCGACGCAGATCGTGCTGCTGGATGGCCAGGAGCTCGGCTTCACGGTCGCGATGGGCGTGGCCAGCTTTCCGCACACCGCGCAGAGCCTGCCCGAACTGCTGGCCTCCTGCGAGGCGGCGCTGGCCGAGGCGCAGCGGCGCGGCGGCAACCACGTCACGCTGGCCAGCATTCCGCTGGTGCGGCCGGCCGGCTGATCAGCGGTCCAGCAGCGCCAGCACCGCGCGCCATTCGGTGGCCGTCACCGGCGTGATCGACAGCCGGTTGCCCCGCTGCAGCACGCGCATCGTGGCCAGTTCCGGCGCGGCGCGCATCTCGGGCAGGCCCAGCAGCCGCGTCGCGCGCACCAGCCGCACGGGGATCTGCAGCCAGCGCGGCTGCTCGCGGCTCGCCTTGGGGTCGAAGTAGGGGCTCGCCGGGTCGAACTGCGTGGCGTCGGGCTCGGTGCTGCCGGCGATCTCGGCCAGCCCCGCCACGCCGGGCTGCGGACACGACGAGTGATAGAACAGCACGCCGTCGCCGGGCTGCATCTCGTCGCGCATGAAGTTGCGCGCCTGGTAGTTGCGCACGCCGGTCCAGGGCACCGTCCGGCCGGGGGCGCGGGCGAGGTCGTCGATCGAGACCTCGTCGGGCTCGCTCTTCATCAGCCAGTGGCGGGGCATGGGGCGCGCAGCAGAAAGAGGATGTCCGCCGTGAACGGAGGCCGGATCCCTGAACCTTCAGCGAAGTTTCAAGGTGGGCGAGGTCAGCATGGCTTCGGGTTCATCTGACGCGAGACGCTCACACCAGCCAGGCGATGTTCCAAGCCCTGCTCAGCGAGCATCGGAACAAGGAAATTAAGACCTGCCGCCCACGACGGACGAAGCCATTCTAGACCGCGGCCCGAAGGCCCCGCGAGAGCGCGCCGCGTGGCGCAAGTCACAGCAACTGGCCGTCGTCGCCCAGCGCCGCGTCCACGCGGCGCAGCAGGCCGGCGAGGTCGACATCGGCACGTTCGTGGCCGTTGGACGGTGCGGCCGGCACCGGCTGCCGCGCCAGGCTCTCGGCGAGCTGGTAGGCCAGGTTCAGCGCCGCCAGCACCGCGATGCGCTCGCGCGCCTTGACCTTGCCGCTGTCGCGGATGTGGGTCATCTCCTTGTCGACGCCGGCCACGGCCTGCGCCAGCAGCGCCTCGCCGCCCTCGGGGCAGCCGAGGATGTAGCCGTGGCCCATGATGCTGACTTCCACCTGCTTCACGGCCGCACCTCCGTCGCTCCGGCGCTGCCTTCGGCGGGCAGCCGCGCCAGCAGCGCGTCGATGCGCGCACGCGCGGCGGCCAGGCGGGATTTGAGGCTGTCGCGCTCCGCGGCCAGCGCCTGCAGCTGCTGCTCCATCAACTGGCTGGTGCGCTTGAGTTCCTCGTGGCGCAGCACGAGGCGGTCCACACGCTCGACGAGATCATGGAGCTGGGTCATGGTGCGGCTGCGCCGTTGGAACGGTAGCCGATTGTAGGTGCCGCCCCAGGTCGCACCAGGCGCGCACGCGGCATTGCTCGCACAGCGGGCGGCGGGCCTGGCAGACGTAGCGGCCGTGCAGGATCAGCCAGTGGTGCGCGTCCACCGCGTAGCGCGCCGGCACGCGCTGCAGCAGGCCTTGCTCGACCTCCACCACGTTGCGGCCCGGCGCCAGCCCGGTGCGGTTGGCGACGCGGAAGATGTGGGTGTCGACCGCGATCGTCGGCTCGCCGAAGGCGACGTTGAGCACCACGTTGGCGGTCTTGCGGCCGACCCCGGGCAGGGCTTCGAGGTCTTCGCGCCGGGGCGGCACCTGGCCGCCGTGGCGCTCCACCAGGAGGCGGCAGGTCTCCAGCAGGTTGCGCGCCTTGGTGCGGTACAGGCCGATGCTGCGGATGGCCTCGGTCACGCGCTCGGGGCCTAGCTCCAGCATCGCCTCGGGCGTGGGCGCGCGCGCGAACAGCTCGCGCGTGGCCTTGTTGACGCTGACGTCGGTGGCCTGCGCCGACAGCAGCACCGCGGCCAGCAGCTCGAACACGCTGGTGTAGACCAACTCGCTCTGCGGCTGCGGGTTGGCCGCGGCCAGCGCGGCGAAGAAGGGTTCGATGTCCTCGGGCTTCATCCGGGTTCCTTGTCACGGCGCGCGCGGGCGCGCTGCAGCGCGGCTTCGATCACCGCGCGCTTGCGCGCCAGCACCGCGGGGTCGGCGTGCTGGCTGTGCGCGGGCAGGTCGGCCAGCTTGGCCGCGGCCTTGGCCGCCAGGCGCTCGTCGTTCTCGCGCTGCTCGCGCGCGATGCGCAGGCGGTGGAAGGCGTAGCGCTCGCGCGCGGCATCGGCCTGCCCGGCGCTCCAGGCCCGCCAGCCGCTGCGGCCGGGCGTGACGGGCTGCATCGCGATGCAGTCGACCGGACACACCGGCACGCACAGCTCGCAGCCGGTGCACTGCTCGTCGATCACGGTGTGCATCTGCTTGGGCGCGCCGACGATGCAGTCCACCGGGCAGACCTTGATGCACAGCGTGCAGCCGATGCACCAGGCCTCGTCGATCACCGCCAGCGCGCGCGGCCCTTCGCGGCCGCAATCGGGGTCCAGCGGCTGCGGCGGCAGGCCGGTCAGCCGCGCCAGGCGCAGCACGCCTTCGGCGCCGCCCGGCGGGCAGCGGTTGATGCCGGCCTCGCCGCCGGCCATGGCCTGCGCGTAGCCGCTGCAGTCGGGGTAGCCGCAGCGCGTGCACTGCGTCTGCGGCAGCGCGGCGTCCAGCGCTGCCGCCGCAGGCCGCAGCGGCGGCAAGGGGTTCACTTCACGCGGCGCACCGCGCGGCTGGCAGGCTTGGCGGCGGCGGGCACGCCCTGGTTGTGGCGTTCGATGAAGCTGCGCACCTCGGGGTAGACCACCTCGCGCCAGCGGCGGCCAGAGAAGATGCCGTAGTGCCCGGCGCCTTGCACGTCGTGGTGGAACTTGCGCTCGGACGGGATGCCGGTGCACAGGTCGTGCGCGGCGCGCGTCTGGCCGGCGCCGGAGATGTCGTCGAGCTCGCCTTCGACGGTGAGCAGCGCCGACTCGGTGATGTCCTGCGGCCGCACGAACTGGCCCTTGACCTCCCAGGTGCCGTTGACGAGCGCGAAGTCCTGGAACACGGTCTTGATGGTGTCCAGGTAGTACTCGGCCGGCATGTCCAGCACGGCGTTGTACTCGTCGTAGAACTGGCGGTGCGCCTCGGCGCTGTCGTCGTCGCCGTTGACCAGGTGCTTGAAGTAGTCGTAGTGGCTGTTCAGGTGGCGGTCGGGGTTCATCGCCACGAAGCCGGTGTGCTGCAGGAAGCCCGGGTACACGCGGCGGCCGGCGCCGGGGTAGTTGGGCGGCACGCGGTAGATCACGTTGTTCTCGAACCAGGCGTGGCTCTTGTTCATCGCCAGGTTGTTCACCGCGGTGGGGCTGCGGCGGGCGTCGATGGGGCCGCCCATCATCGTCAGCGTGCGCGGCGTGAACTCGCCGTTGCTGGCCAGCAGCGACACCGCGGCCAGCACGGGCACCGTGGGCTGGCAGACCGAGATCACGTGCACCTCGGGCCCGATGTGGCGGATGAACTCCTGCACGTAGGCGATGTAGTCGTCCAGGTGGAACGGGCCGGCTTCCAGCGGCACCATGCGCGCGTCGGTCCAGTCCGTGACGAAGACCTTGTGGTCCTGCAGCAGGCTCTTGACGGTGTCGCGTAGCAGCGTGGCGTGGTGCCCCGACAGCGGCGCCACCACCAGCACCTTGGGCTGCGACTTCATGGTCTCCAGCGCCCGGGGATCGTCGGTGAAGCGCTTGAAGCGCAGCAGCCGGCAGAACGGCTTGCAGATCGGCACCTGCTCCTGTACCGCGACCTCGACGCCGCCGACGGTGGCCGAGGTGATGCCGAACGCCGGCTTCTCGTACTCCTTGGCCAGCCGGTGCATCAGGTCGAAGCTGGCCGAGATGCGCTGCGCCCACGGCGTGTGCGCGAACGGCGACAGCGGGTGGTCGTACAGCTTGGCCGAGGCGCTGGCGAACTCCGAGAACGGAGCCATCAGGGCGCGTTGCGTTTCATAGATCTGATAGAGCATTCGCTGGTTCCCAAGGCTGCGGCAGCCGGTGCCGGATGATGCCGGTCAAGCCCTGAGGCCAGACTGACAAACCGGCACATTTTTGTGCGGCGCAGCAATGATACGACGATAAGCCGATCGTCGCTTGGAACGCGCGCCGGCGAATGCGCGAAAACGCGGATGTCGTGCCGCCTGTTGCCCGGAATCGGCCTGGAACCGGCCGCCGGCTGTCACGCAGGCGACAGCCGCCGGGCTTGCTTTACATCACGCGCGCCAGCGCCGCCACCACGGCGTCGATGTTGCGGCTGTTGATCGCCGCGACGCAGATGCGGCCGGAATCGACGCCGTAGACCCCGAATTCGCTGCGCAGGCGCTGCATCTGCTCCTTGGCCAGCCCCGAATAGCTGAACATGCCCTGCTGGCGCGTGATGTAGGACAGGTCGCCCTCGACGCCGGCCGCCTGCAGCTTGGCCACCAGCGCATGGCGCGTGGCGCGGATGCGCTCGCGCATGCCGGACAGCTCCTGCTCCCACTGCGCGCGCAAGGCCGGCGTGGTCAGCACCGTGGCCACCACCTGGGCGCCGAAGGTCGGCGGGTTGGAGTAGTTGGTGCGGATCACGATCTTCAGCTGCGACAGCACGCGCGCCGCCTCGTCCTGGTCGCCACAGACCACGCTCAAAGCGCCGACACGCTCGCCGTAGAGCGAGAAGCTCTTGGAGAACGAGGTCGAGACGAAGAAGCGCACGCCGGCGGCCAGGAACTGCTGCACCACCGCGCCATCCTCGGTGATGCCTGTGCCGAAGCCCTGGTAGGCCATGTCGAGGAAGGCGACCAGCTCGCGCTCCTTGACCGCCTGCACCACCGCGGCCCATTGCGCCGGCGTCAGGTCGCAGCCGGTCGGGTTGTGGCAGCAGGCGTGCAGCACGACGATGGTGCCGGGCTTGGCCGTTCGCAGCGCCGCCAGCATCTCGGCGGCGCGCACGCCGCGCGTCGCGGCGTCGTAGTAGGGGTAGCTGCCGACCTCGAAGCCGGCGTTGGTGAAGAGGGCGCGGTGGTTCTCCCAGCTCGGGTCGCTGATCAGCACCAGCGCCTTCGGCTCGACGCGCTTGAGGAAGTCGGCACCCAGCTTCAGCCCACCGGTGCCGCCCAGCGCCTGCACGGTGGCCACGCGGCCCTCGCGCACGGCCGCGGCGTCGGCGCCGAAGACCAGGCCTTGCACCGCCTTGTCGTAGGCGGCGATGCCGTCGATCGGCAGGTAGCCCTTGGCCTTGGGGGCTTCCAGCAGTTGCTTTTCGGCGGCGGCGACGCATTTGAGAACCGGCAGCCTGCCTTCGTCGTCGAAATAGACGCCGACGCCCAGGTTCACCTTGTTCGGGTTGCCGTCGGCGGCAAACTGCTCGTTGAGCCCGAGGATGGGGTCGCGCGGCGCCATCTCGACGGTGGCGAACAAGGAGGCGGAGGCGGTCATCGCAGGATCCTGAAGACGGGGTGTCAGCAAACGTGCGCCGCAGCCGGCGGCCGCTGCCTGAGTGCGCTACGCTCGTCGGTTGCTCCGGCGGCGCCAGCCGGTCGGAAGCAGCGATTGTATTTGGAGCATAGGGACAAGCCCGTATGGCGACATTGACCGAGATGGAAGCGCCCGCCGCGGCGGCGGGCGAGGGCAGCTTCGTCAGCTTTCCCGATTCGCCGTTCCAGCTGCTGCAGCAGTTCCCGCCGGCGGGCGACCAGCCGGGCGCGATCGCGCAGCTGGTGGAAGGCATCCACGATGGACTGAGCTTCCAGACGCTGCTGGGCGTCACCGGCTCGGGCAAGACCTACACGATGGCCAACGTGATCGCTCAGCTCGGCCGGCCGGCGATCGTGTTCGCGCCCAACAAGACGCTGGCGGCGCAGCTCTACAGCGAGTTCCGCGAGTTCTTCCCGAAGAACGCGGTCGAGTACTTCGTCAGCTACTACGACTACTACCAGCCCGAGGCCTACGTGCCGCAGCGCGACCTGTTCATCGAGAAGGACAGCGCGATCAACGAGCACATCGAGCAGATGCGGCTGTCGGCCACCAAGAGCCTGCTGGAGCGGCGCGACGTGATCATCGTCGCCAGCGTCAGCGCGATCTACGGCATCGGCAACCCAGCCGACTACCACCAGATGGTGATGACGCTGCGCGTGGGCGACAAGCTGGGGCAGCGCGACGTGATCGCCCAACTGATCCGCATGCAGTACAAGCGCAACGAAATCGAGTTCGGCCGCGGCAGTTTCCGCGTGCGCGGCGACACCATCGACGTCTTCCCGGCCGAGCATTCCGAGCTGGCGCTGCGCATCGAGCTGTTCGACGACGAGGTCGAGTCGCTGCAACTGCTGGACCCGCTGAGTGGCCGCGTGCGGCAGAAGATCCCGCGCTTCACGGTCTACCCGTCCAGCCACTACGTGACCCCGCGCGAGCGCGTGCTGTCGGCGATCGACACCATCAAGCAGGAGCTGCGCGAGCGGCTGGACGAGCTGGTCAAGGCCGGCAAGCTGGTGGAGGCGCAGCGCCTGGAGCAGCGCACGCGCTTCGACCTGGAGATGCTGCAGGAGGTGGGCCACTGCAAGGGCATCGAGAACTACACGCGCCATCTGTCGGGCGCGGCGCCCGGCGACCCGCCGCCCACGCTGGTGGACTACCTGCCGGCCGACGCGCTGATGTTCCTCGACGAGAGCCACGTGCTGATCGGCCAGTTGGGCGGCATGTACAACGGCGACCGCGCGCGCAAGACCACGCTGGTGGAATACGGCTTCCGGCTGCCCAGCGCGCTGGACAACCGGCCGCTGAAGTTCGAGGAGTTCGAGCGCAAGGTGCGGCAGGCGGTCTTCGTCTCGGCGACGCCGGCCGACTACGAGAAGACGCACGCCGGCCAGGTGGTCGAGCAGGTCGTGCGGCCCACCGGCCTGGTCGACCCGGTGGTGGAAGTGCGGCCCGCCGCGACGCAGGTGGACGACGTGCTGCAGGAGATCCGCGACACCGTCTTGCGCAACGAGCGCGTGCTGATCACCACGCTGACCAAGCGCATGGCCGAGCAGCTCACCGACTACCTGGCCGACAACGGCGTCAAGGTGCGCTACCTGCACAGCGACGTCGACACCGTGGAGCGCGTGGAGATCCTGCGCGACCTGCGGCTGGGCAGCTTCGACGTGCTGGTGGGCATCAATTTGCTGCGCGAAGGGCTGGACCTGCCCGAGGTTTCGCTGGTGGCCATCCTCGACGCCGACAAGGAAGGCTTTCTGCGCGCCGAGCGCAGCCTGATCCAGACCATCGGCCGCGCGGCGCGCAACGTCAACGGCCGCGCGCTGCTGTATGCCGACAAGATCACCGACTCGATGCGCCGTGCCATCGACGAGACCGAGCGCCGGCGCGCCAAGCAGATCGCGCACAACCAGGCGCTGGGCATCACACCGCGCTCGGTGAGCAAGCGCATCCGCGACCTGATCGACGGCGTGGTGTCCGACAAGACGGCGCGCGAGGAAGCGCGCTCCGCCAAGGCCGCCGCCGAGATCGAGGCGATGAATGAGAAGGACCTGGGCAAGCGCATCAAGGCGCTGGAAAAGCAGATGCTGGAGCACGCGCGCAACCTGGAGTTCGAGAAGGCCGCCCGCGTGCGCGACCAGCTGGCGCTGCTGCGCGAGCAGGCCTTCGGCGCCGCGGTGCACGACGACAACGCAGTGCCGGTCCAGCCTGCCGCCGGGGGGCGCGCATGAAGCAGCGGCTTAAATCCTGGCTGGGCTTGGCGCCGCCGCCGCCGCTGATCCAGGTGCTGATGGTCTGCTCGGGCAACATCTGCCGCTCGCCCACCGCCGAGGCGGTGCTGCGCGCACGGCTGGACCGCGCCGGGCTGGGCGATCGCATCGCGGTCGATTCGGCCGGCACCCACGGCTTCCACGTCAAGGAGCCGCCCGACCCGCGGGCGCAGGAGCTGGCGCGTCTGCGCGGTTACGATCTGTCGCCGCTGCGCGCGCGGCGCGTGGTCGGCGAGGACTTCGTCCGCTTCCGGCGCATCCTGGCGATGGACGAGGGCCATCTGCAATGGCTGCAGGAAGCGGCGCCGCCCGACGCCAGCGCGCGCGTGGAGCTGCTGATGAACCATGCCAGCAAATTCCGCGGCCAGACGGAGGTGCCCGACCCGTACTACGGCTCGGCGCGCGATTTCGAGAAGGTGCTGGATCTGGTGGAGGACGCCTGCGACGGGCTGGTGCGCGAGCTGCAGGGTGAACTGGCAGCGATGCAGGCGATCGAACCCGGTTCGCGGGGAACCCGAACCGATCGTCCCAAAGCTTGATCAAAACAGTGGGTTTCCTATATACTTGAGTGAAACAGTCGGACTCACCTCGGACTCACCTTTTTGACAGGAGAACGCCATGCGACTCACCACCAAAGGCCGGTTTGCGGTCACCGCCATGATCGACCTGGCCTTGCGTTCCGGCACCGGGCCGGTGGCGCTGGCGGCGATCAGCCAGCGCCAGCAGATCTCGCTGTCCTACCTGGAGCAGTTGTTCGGCAAGCTGCGCCGCCACGAGCTGGTGGAAAGCACCCGCGGCCCCGGCGGCGGCTACTCGCTGGGCCGCGCGGCCGGCGAGATCTCGGTGGCCGACATCATCGTCGCGGTGGACGAGCCGATCGATGCCACCGGCTGCGGCGGCAAGGGCAGCTGCATGGGCGAGGACGCCGGCAAGTGCATGACGCACGACCTGTGGACCAGCCTCAACACCAAGATGATCGAGTACCTCGATTCGATCTCGTTGAAGAAGCTGGTCGACGACCAGCTCGCCAAGGGCATCTCGGTCGACGAGGCGCCGGTCAAGCGGGCGATCTCCAGCCAGCCGGTGGTCAAGCCCATCAAGGTGACGGCGCCCAACTCGGTGTTCGCCCTCGGTTCGGCCTTCAACAAATAAGCGTGGCGCGTCCATGACACCGCATTTCCCGATCTACATGGACTACGGCGCCACGACGCCGGTGGACGACCGCGTCGTCGACGCGATGATCCCCTGGCTGCGCCAGCACTTCGGCAATCCCGCCTCGCGCAGCCACGCCTGGGGCTGGGAGGCCGAGGAGGCCGTCGAGAAGGCGCGCAGCCAGGTGGCGTCGCTGATCGGCGCCGACCCGCGCGAGATCGTCTGGACCAGCGGTGCCACGGAAAGCGACAACCTCGCGCTGAAAGGCGCGGCGCATTTCTACAGCAGCCGCGGCAAGCACATCGTCACCGTGAAGACCGAGCACAAGGCCGTGCTCGACACCACGCGCGAGCTGGAGCGCCAGGGCTTCGAGGTGACCTACCTCGACGTGCAGGAGAACGGCCTGCTCGACCTCGACCGCTTCAAGGACGCGCTGCGCAAGGACACCATCCTGGTCTCGGTGATGCTGGTCAACAACGAGATCGGCGTGATCCAGGACATCCCGACGATCGGCGCACTGTGCCGCGAGCGCGGCATCGTCTTCCACGTCGATGCGGCGCAGGCCACCGGCAAGGTGGCGATCGACCTCGCCACGCTGCCGGTCGACCTGATGAGCCTGGCCTCGCACAAGACCTACGGGCCCAAGGGCATCGGCGCGCTGTACGTGCGGCGCAAGCCGCGCGTGCGGCTGGAGGCGCAGATGCACGGCGGCGGCCACGAGCGCGGCATGCGCAGCGGCACGCTGCCCACGCACCAGATCGTCGGCATGGGCGAGGCCTTCCGCATCGCGCAGGCCGAGATGGGCACCGAAATCGAGCGCGTGCGCATGCTGCAGCACCGGCTGCTGGCCGGCATCGGCGGCATCGAGCAGGTCTTCATCAACGGCGATCTCGAGCGCCGCGTGCCGCACAACGTCAACGCCTCGTTCAACTTCGTCGAGGGCGAGTCGCTGATCATGGGCATCAAGGGCATCGCGGTGTCGTCGGGCTCGGCCTGCACCTCGGCCAGCCTGGAGCCCAGCTACGTGCTGCGCGCGCTCGGCCGCAGCGACGAGCTGGCGCATTCCTCGCTGCGCATGACCATCGGCCGCTTCACCACCGAGCAGGAGATCGACTACGCCGTCGCCACGCTGCAGGACCGCGTCGCGCGCCTGCGCGAGCTGTCGCCGCTGTGGGAGATGTACAAGGACGGCGTCGACCTCAGCACCATCCAGTGGGCGGCGCATTGAACGGAGCAACAGATCATGGCCTATAGCGACAAAGTGGTAGACCACTACGAGAATCCGCGCAACGTCGGCTCCTTCGACAAGGGCGACGATACGGTGGGCACCGGCATGGTCGGCGCCCCGGCCTGCGGCGACGTGATGAAGCTGCAGATCAAGGTCGACCCGGCCACCGGGCTGATCGAGGACGCGCGCTTCAAGACCTACGGCTGCGGCTCGGCGATCGCGTCGAGCTCGCTGGTCACCGAATGGGTCAAGGGCAAGACGCTGGACCAGGCGATGACGATCAAGAACACGCAGATCGCCGAGGAGCTGGCGCTGCCGCCGGTCAAGATCCACTGCTCGATCCTGGCCGAGGACGCGATCAAGGCCGCGGTGCAGGACTACCAGGCCAAGCACGGCGCCGCGTCCGCGGCCGCTGCCGTGGCCGCCGAGTGAGGGCCGCAGGCGCATGGCCATCACCTTGACCGAGGCCGCGGCCCGCCACGTCACGCGCTACCTGGCGCGGCGCGGCAAGGGCGTCGGCGTGCGCCTGGGCGTCAAGACCACGGGTTGCTCGGGCCTGGCCTACAAGCTCGAATACGCCGACGAGGTCGCGCCCGAGGACGTGGTGTTCGAAGGCCACGGCGTCAAGGTGCTGGTCGATCCCAAGAGCCTGCCCTACCTCGACGGCACCGAGCTCGACTTCGTGCGCGAAGGGCTGAACGAAGGCTTCAGGTTCCACAATCCGCGCGAGAAGGACCGCTGCGGCTGCGGCGAATCGTTCCGGGTTTGATGAAGCTCGACGACGACGACTTCACGCTGTTCGGCCTGCCGCGCCGCTTCGCCGTCGATCGGGCCGAGCTGGACCAGCGCTGGCGCGAGCTGCAGCAGCGTGTGCACCCCGACCGCTTTGCGTCGGAAGGCAGCGCCGCGCAGCGCCTGGCGATGCAGTGGGCCGTGCGCGTCAACGAGGCCTACCAGCGCCTGAAAGACCCGCTGCGCCGCGGCGCGTATCTGTGCGAGCTGGCCGGCGCCGCGATCCAGGCCGAGAGCAACACCGCGATGCCGGCCGCCTTCCTGATGCAGCAGATGCAGTGGCGCGAGGCACTGGACGAGGCCGAGGGCGCCGACGCGGTCGAAGCGCTGGAAGCCCAGGTGCAGGAGGCCGAGCGCCGCCTGCTGGCCGAGCTGGCGGCGCGGCTGGACGAGCGACAGGACGCCGCGGCAGCGGCCGAGGACGTGCGCGCGCTGATGTTCGTGCAGCGCTTCCGGCGCGACATCGAGCGCCGGTTGGAACAACTCGAAGCCTCCTGAAGGCCCCCAGCGCGCATGGCCCTGCTGCAGATCTCCGAACCCGGCCAGACGCCGGACCCGCACCAGCGGCGCATCGCCGTCGGCATCGACCTCGGCACCACGCATTCGCTGGTGGCCGCGGTGCGCCACGGCGTGGCCGAATGCCTGCCCGACGCGCAGGGCCGGCTGCTGCTGCCGTCGGTCGTGCGCTACCTGGACAACGGCGGCCGCCAGATCGGCGACGCGGCGCGCGAGCAACAGGCGGCCGACCCCGAGAACACCATCGTCTCGGCCAAGCGCTTCATGGGTCGCAGGCTGGCCGACATCGCCGACCGCGAGCGGCTGCCCTACCGCTTCGTCGACCAGCCCGGCATGGTCGGGCTGGCCACGCGCGACGGCGTCAGGACGCCGGTGGAGGTGTCGGCCGAGATCCTGGCCAGCCTGCGCCAGCGCGCCGAGGACAGCTTCGACAGCGACCTGTTCGGCGCCGTGATCACGGTGCCGGCCTACTTCGACGACGCCCAGCGCCAGGCGACGAAGGACGCCGCCGCGCTGGCCGGGCTGAACGTGCTGCGCCTGATCAGCGAGCCGACCGCGGCCGCGGTGGCCTACGGGCTGGACCACGGCAGCGAAGGGCTGTACGCCGTCTACGACCTGGGCGGCGGCACCTTCGACATCTCGCTGCTGCGCCTGCACCGCGGCGTGTTCGAGGTCGTCGCCACCGGCGGCGACGCGGCGCTGGGCGGCGACGACATCGACCAGGCCGTGGCCGCCTGGGCCTTGGCGCAGGCCGGCGTGCCGGCGCAGACCGCGGGCGACAAGCGAGCGGCGCTGGTGGCCTCGCGCGCCGCGAAGGAAGCCTTGAGCGCGGCGGAAACCGCCACCTGGCAGGCCGTGATCGGCGGCCGTGAGCGCAGCGTCGAGCTGACGCGCGCGCAGCTCGAAGCGCTGGCGCAGCCGCTGGTCGAGCGCACGCTGGCCGCGGTGCGCCGCGTGCTGCGCGACGCCCGCATGCAGCGCGGCGAGGTGCAGGGCATCGTGATGGTGGGCGGCGCCACCCGCATGCCGCTGGTGCGGCGCGTGGTCAGCGAACTGTTCGGCCGCGAGGTGCTGACCAACGTCAACCCCGACGAGGTGGTGGCGCTGGGCGCGGCGATCCAGGCCAACGCGCTGGCCGGCAACTCGCGCGACGGCGATCTGCTGCTGCTGGACGTGATCGCGCTGTCGCTGGGGCTGGAGACCATGGGCGGCCTGGTCGAGCGCGTGATCGAGCGCAACACCACGATCCCGGTGGCCAAGGCGCAGGACTTCACGACCTTCAAGGACGGCCAGACCGCGATGGCGATCCATGTCGTGCAGGGCGAGCGCGAGCTGGTGGCCGACTGCCGCAGCCTGGCGCGCTTCGAGCTGCGCGGCATCCCGGCTATGGCGGCCGGCGCGGCGCGCATCCGCGTCAGCTTCCAGGTCGACGCCGACGGGCTGCTGAGCGTCTCGGCGCGCGAGCTGGGCTCGGGCGTCGAGGCCTCGGTCGTCGTCAAGCCCAGCTACGGCCTGGGCGACGAGCAGATCGCGCGCATGCTGCAGGAAGGCTTCTCGCACGCCGAGGAGGACATGGCCGCGCGCGCGCTGCGCGAGGCGCGCGTCGAGGCCGAGCGCATGCAGCTCGCCACCCGCGCCGCGCTGCAGGCCGACGGCGCGCTGCTGAGCGCCGCCGAGCAGGCCGAGATCGAAGCGCTGCTGCACAGCACCGCGCAGGCCGCCGCCGGCAGCGATGCCGCGGCGATCGACACCGCCGTCAAGGCGCTGGCCGCCGGCACCGAGGCCTTCGCCGCGCGGCGCATGAACCAGGGCATCCGCCAGGCGCTGGCCGGGCGGCGGCTCGAAGAAGTCTGAGCATGCCCGTCATCCACGTCCTGCCGCACCCCGAGTTCTGCCCCGAGGGCGACGACATCGAGGCGCCGGCGGGCACCTCGATCTGCGAAGCGCTGCTGGAGAACGGCATCGCGATCGAACATGCCTGCGAGATGAGCTGCGCCTGCACCACCTGCCACGTGGTGGTGAAGGAGGGCTTCAACTCGCTGGGCGAGATGGACGAGTCCGAGGAAGACCTGCTGGACCGCGCCTGGGGCCTGACGCCGACCTCACGCCTGAGCTGTCAGGCCATCCTGTCGAACCAGGACGTGACGATCGAGATCCCGAAGTACTCGATCAACCACGCTCGCGAGAAGCACTGACGCTGCCGTTGCGCGCGGCGGACTTGACGGCGGCCTTCGGCGGCCGTGCCGTCGCGGCGCGGGTGCGGCCGGCGGCCTTGGCGCGCACGGCAGGACGGGCCGCGGCGGCGCTCTTGCGGGCCGGCGCCGCGGCGGCCGTCTTCGTCGGCGCCGCCGCCTTGGCCGCCGTCTTCATGGGCGGCGCCTTCGTCGCCGCATGCACCGGCCGGTTGGGCACCAGCACCGTCACCAGTTGGCCGGGCTTGAAGCTGGCGCTGGCCGCCACGCCGTTGGCGGCGGCCAGCGCGGCGGCCGTCATGCCGTGCCGGCGCGCCAGGCTGGCCACCGACTCGGGCCGCTTGCCCACCTTCACCTGCAGCCGGCGCAGCGGCGGCACGTCGGGCGCCAGCGCGATCTGCGCGCCGTCGGCCACCGACTCGCTGACGTCGTGCGCGTGCTGCGCGCTGCGCGGCACCAGCAGCGTCGAGCCGGCCTTGACCAGCATGCGCGCCGGGATGCGGTTGACCTCGCGGAGCTCGTCCTCGGTCATGCCCACGTGGCGCGCCGCCTCCTGCGGCTTGACGGTGCGCGGCGCCACCCAGGCCGTCCAGCTGGCCAGCGGCCCGCGGTGGTCGGCCAGCGCGTTGATGAACTGGTTGGCGTTGTCGTAGGGCAGCAGGATCTGCGGCGTCGCGGCGGCCAGCACCACCGGCTTGTTGAGCTGCGGGTTGAGCTGCTGGAACTGCTCCAGCGTCAGGCCGGCCAGCCGCGCCACCAGCGCGACGTCGATGTCGCGCTCGACCGCCACGGTCACGAAGTACGGGTGGTTCTCCAGCGGCGGCAGCACCAGGCCGAAGGCCTCGGGCCGGCTGACGATGTTCTTGATGGCCTGCAGCTTGGGCACGTAGTTGCGCGTCTCGTCGGGCATGCGCAGGCTGGCGTAGTCGGCGGTCTCGCCGGCGCGGGCGTTGCGCGCCAGCGCCTTCTGCACGTTGCCCTGGCCCCAGTTGTAGGCGGCCAGCGCCAGGTGCCAGTCGTTGAACTGGGCGTACAGGCGCTGCAAGTAGTCCAGCGCCGCGCGGGTGGAGGCCAGGATGTCGCGCCGGTCGTCGCGGAACAGGTTCTGCTTGAGCTCGAAGTCGCGCCCGGTGCCGGGCATGAACTGCCACATGCCGGCGGCGCGCGCGACCGACATCGCCTCGGGGTTGAAGGCGCTCTCGATGAAGGGCAGCAGCGCCAGGTCGGTGGGCATGCCGCGGCGGTCGATCTCCTCGACGATGTGGAACAGGTAGCGCGCGCCGCGCGCCGTCATGCGCTGCACGTAGTCGGGCCGCTGGGCGTAGTACTGTTCCCACTTGCTCACCAGCTCGTTGTCGAGTTCGGGCATTGCGAAGCCGGCGCGCACGCGCGCCCACAGGTCGCCGCGCTGGGCGTCGTCCTGCGGATCCAGCCGTGCGCGCGGGCCCGCTTCGGGCCGCGGTTGCGGGGCTTCTTCGACGACGGGTTCAGGCGCCGGGGCCGGCAGCGCCGCGGGCTCGGGCGCGGCGGCGGGCGCGGGGGGAGGGGGTGTGGGGTCGGGGGCGGGAGGTGGAGCCGTCGCGCAGCCGGCGATCAGGGTGGCCAGCGCCAGCAGCGCGGCGATGCGCAGGGAGTGTCGAGCCTTCATCATCGGAAGTGGTTCTTCCATTCACGGACGGCCGCCAGCACGTCGACCGGTGCCGCCGATGCCGCGCCCTGGGCGCGGGCGGCGGCGACGACGGCCGGCTCGCGGCTGCGCAGGAAGGGGTTGATCTGCAGCTCCAGCGCCAGCGTGGACGGCAGCGTGGGCAGGTCCGCGGCGCGCAGCGATTCGCAATGCCGCGCGTGGGCCTGCACCTGCGGGTTCGCCGGCTCGACGGCAGCCGCGAACTTCAGGTTGGACAGCGTGTACTCGTGCGTGCAGCACACGCGGGTGCCGGCGGGCAGCGCGGCCAGCTTCTCCAGCGAGGCCAGCATCTGCGCCGGCGTGCCTTCGAACAGGCGGCCGCAGCCGGCGGAGAACAGCGTGTCGCCGCAGAACAGCAGCGGTGCCGCGGGCTCGTCGAGCTGCGCGTAGGCGATGTGGCCGGCGGTGTGGCCGGGCACGTCGATCACCCGGAAGCGCAGGCCCAGCACGCCGACCACGTCGCCTTCCTGCAGCGGCGTGAAGGGTTGCGGGATGCTCTCGCGCGCCGGGCCGTAGACAGGCCCTTGCAGCCGTGTCCGCAGCGCATCGACGCCGCCCACGTGATCGGGGTGATGGTGGGTCACTAGAATCGCGGCCAACTGCAGGTGCAGGCGGTCGAGCGCGTCGATCACGGGCTGCGCGTCACCTGGGTCCACCACCACGGCATGCGCGCCGTCGTGCAGCATCCAGATGTAGTTGTCGGCAAAGGCGGGCAGGGCAAGCAGATCCATGGCGCGCAGTCCATCGATTATAGAGTTGGGACACTGGCTGCAATCGGCGCCGGGCCGCGACCTGCTGGACTGGGAGCTGGGCCACCTGGACGCCGCGGTGACCGATGCCTTCGGCTTCCACGCGCTGCAGCTCGGCCTGCCCGAGATCGACGCCCTGCGCGCCAACCGCATGCCGCACCGCTGGGTGGCCGATGCTGCCGCGCAGCCGGCCGCGTCCGCCGCGCTGGCCTGCGAGTTCGATGCGCTGCCGTTCCCGTCCGACAGCATCGACCTCGTCGTGCTGCCGCACGCGCTGGAGTTCGCGCACGATCCGCACCAGGTGCTGCGCGAGGTCGAGCGCGTGCTGCGGCCCGAAGGCCGCATCGTGATCACCGGCCTCAACCCGGCCAGCCTGTGGGGCCTGCGGCAGCGGTTCTCGCGCGCGCGCCTGGGGCTGCCCGGCCGCGGCGAGCCCGGCCTGCCGCGTGCCGGCGAGTTCATCGGCTACTGGCGGTTGCGCGACTGGCTGCGCCTGCTGGGCTTCGCGATCGAGAGCGGCCGGTTCGGCTGCTGGAAGCCGCCGCTGGCCGCCGAGCGCTGGCTGCAGCGCTTCGACTGGATGGACCGCGTGGGCGAGCGCTGGTGGCCGGTGCTGGGCGCGGCCTACCTGCTGGTGGCGGTGAAGCGCGTGCGCGGCATGCGCCTGGTGGGGCTGGCCAAGGCGCAGCGCGCCAAGGCGCCGGCCGCGGCCGTGGTGGCGGCACGGCGCGAGCGTGCCGAGGCGGCGGCCGAGAGCACGGCGATGGAAGAAAGGGTCTGATGAGCGAGGTGGTGATCTACACCGATGGCGCCTGCAAGGGCAACCCCGGCCCCGGCGGCTGGGGCGCCTGGCTGCGCAGCGGCACGCACGAGAAGGAGCTGTGGGGCGGCGCGGCCCACACCACCAACAACCGCATGGAGCTGACCGCGGTGATCGAGGCGCTGGCGTCGCTGAAGCGCCGCTGCACGGTCGACATCCACACCGACAGCGAGTACGTGCGCAACGGCATCACCACATGGATCCACGGCTGGAAGCAGCGCGGCTGGACCACGGCCGACCGCAAGCCGGTGAAGAACGCCGATCTGTGGCAGCGGCTGGACGCCTTGCGCGACCAGCACGAGGTGCGCTGGCACTGGGTCAAGGGCCACGCCGGCGACCCCGGCAACGAGCGCGCCGACGCGCTGGCCAACCGCGGCGCGGCGCAGGCGCGCGGCTGACCGGGCGGCCGCGCGGGGCATCCCGCGCAAGCTACATTCGCCACCTTCGAGCCGGCTCGGGGCCGCTGGAACCGCTGGAACCGCGTTGAAGAAGATCCACACCGTGACCGCCGTGATCGGCATCGCCGCGCTGGCCGCGGCTGCCTGGTACGGGCAGCGCCTGGGGCTGCGCGGCGCCGCGGTGACGGCGGCGGCTCCGGCGCCGGCCGCGTCCGCCGGGGCGGGCGACCGCGCGGCGGTGGAGGTCGGCCCGGTGCAGGTGCTGACGCTGAGCGACGACGCCCAGGCCGTGGGCTCGCTGCGCTCGCGCCAGGGCGTGATGCTGCGGCCCGAGGTGGCCGGCCGCGTCGCGCAGATCAACTTCGGCGACGGCCAGCGCGTGCGCCGCGGCCAGTTGCTGGTGCAACTGGACGACACGCTGCAGCAGGCGCAGGCGCGGCAGGCCGAGGCGCAGGCGGCGATCGCGCGCACCAACCTGCAGCGCAGCCGCGAGCTGGTGGCGCAAGGCTTCGTCTCGCAGAGCGCGGTCGACCAGAACGCGGCCGCGTTGCAGGTCGCCGAGGCCCAGGTGGCGCTGGCGCAGGCGCAGCTCGCGCGCATGAAGCTGCTGGCGCCGTTCGACGCCACCGCCGGCATCAAGCTGGTCCACGTCGGCGACTACCTGAAGGACGGCGCCGACATCGTCAACCTCGAAGACCTGTCGTCGATGTCGGTCGACTTCCGCTTGCCCGAGCGCTATCTCGCGCGCGTGAAGCCGCAGCAGCCGGTGGAGCTGGCGATCGACGCGCTGCCCGGCCGCAGCTTCAAGGGCCGCGTGGACGCGGTGGACGCCCAGGTGGACGCCAACGGCCGTTCGCTGCTGGTGCGCGCGCGCGTCGACAACCCCGATGCGGTGCTGCGGCCGGGGATGTTCGCGCGGCCGCGCATCGTGTTCGCGGTGCGCGAAGGCGCGCTGGTCGTGCCCGAGGAGGCGCTGGTGCCGCAGGGCAGCCGGCAGTTCGTCTTCAAGGTCGAGCCCGACGGCCGCGGCGGCCACCAGACCCGCCGCCTGGAAGCCAAGGTGGGCCTGCGGCTGGAAGGCAAGGTCGAGCTGCTGGAAGGCCTGCAGGCCGGCGACCGCGTGGTCACCGCCGGCCACGGCCGGCTGCTGCGCACCGAGGTGCTGCCGGTGACGGTGGTGGAGCTCGGCAAGCCGGCGGCGCCCGAGGCGCCGCCGTCGCCGTCGTCGACCCTGCCGGGCGCCCCCGCGTCGGCCGTCCCCGGCCGCGGCGCGCCGCAAGCCTGAGGCCGTCGCGATGCGGCTGTCCGAGACCTCGATCCGCCGTCCGGTGCTGGCCACCGTGATGTCGCTGCTGCTGATCCTGGTCGGCCTCGTCTCGTTCAAGCAGTTGTCGATCCGCGAGTACCCGCGCATCGACGAGCCGCTGGTCAACGTCAGCACGCGGCTGCTGGGCGCGTCGTCGGAGGTCATCGAGTCGCAGATCACCAAGCCGCTGGAGGACTCGATCGCCGGCATCGACGGCGTGGACATCATCACCTCGATCTCGCGCACCGAGCAAAGCCAGATCACGGTGCGCTTCCGCCTCACCAAGGACCCCGACACCGCGGCCGCCGAGGTGCGCGACCGCGTGGCGCGCGTGCGCGGCCGGCTGCCCGACGCCGCCGACGAGCCCATCATCGCCAAGGTCGAGGCCGACGCCACGCCCACCATCTGGCTGGCCTACACCAGCGACAGCCTGTCGCCGCTGGAGCTGACCGACCTCGTCAACCGCGTCGTCAAGCCGCGGCTGCAGACCATCCCCGGCGTGGCCGACATCCAGATCGGCGGCGACCGCAAGTTCTCGATGCGCATCTGGCTCGACCCCGACCAACTGGCCTCGTACCGGCTGACCGTGCAGGACGTCGAGGACGCGCTGCGCAAGCAGAACCTGGAGGTGCCGGCCGGCCGCATCGAGAGCCGGCAGCGCGAGTTCAGCGTCACCTCGCGCACCGACCTCAACACGGTGGCGCAGTTCAACGACATCGCGCTGAAGACGGCCAGCGGCTTCGTCGTGCGCCTGCGCGACGTCGCGCGGGTGGAGGAGGCGGCGGCCAGCGAGCGCTCGCGCGTGCGGCTCAACGGCGTGCCCTCGATCAGCACCGGCATCATCCGCAACGCCACCGCCAACCCGCTGGACGTGGCCGACGGCGTGCGCGCCGCGATGCCGCAGATCCAGCGCGACCTGCCGCCCAGCGTCACCGTGCTGCTGGCCAACGACCTCTCGGTCTTCATCGACCGCTCGATCAAATCGGTCTACGCCACCGTGCTCGAAGCCGTGGTGCTGGTGGCGCTGGTGGTCTTCGTCTTCCTGCGCACGCTGCGCGCCTCGTTCATCCCGCTGGTGACGATCCCGGTCAGCCTGATCGGCGCTTTCGCGCTGATCGCCGCGGCCGGCTTCACGGTCAACACGCTGACGCTGCTGGCGCTGGTGCTGGCCATCGGGCTGGTGGTCGACGACGCGATCGTCGTGCTGGAGAACATCTTCCGCCACATCGAGGAAGGGCTGACGCCGTTCCAGGCGGCGCTGAAGGGCGTGCGCGAGATCAGCTTCGCGGTGGTGGCGATGACGCTGACGCTGGCCGCGGTGTTCGCGCCGCTGGCCTTCACGCCGGGGCGCACCGGGCGGCTGTTCAGCGAGTTCGCGTTGACGCTGGCCGGCGCGGTGATGGTCTCGGGCTTCGTCGCGCTGACGCTGACGCCGATGCTGTGCAGCAAGCTGCTGCGCCACAACCCGGCGCCCAACGCCTTCGACCGCGCCGTCGAGCGCGTGCTGACCGCGCTGGTGGGCGCTTATGTCGCGCTGCTGCGCGCGAGCCTGCATGCGCGCTGGCTGATCGTCGGTGTCGCGCTGGCCGCCGGCGGTGCGAGCGCGTGGCTGTTCGCCACCGCCAAGAGCGAGCTGGCGCCGATCGAGGACCGCGGCGTGATCGCGCTGCCGATCCGCGCGCCCGACGGCGCGACGCTGGAATACACCGCGCGCTACCTCGACGCCATCGAGGCCATCACCTCGCAATACCCGGAGCTGGACCGCCGCTTCCTGTTCATGGGCGGCGGCCAGGTCTCCAGCGCCTTCGGCGCGCTGCGCACGGTCGACTGGGAGGAGCGCCAGCGCAGCACCCAGGAGTTGCAGCGCGACCTGATCCCCAGGCTGTCGGCGCTGCCGGGCATCAGCGCCTTCCCGGTCACCCCGCCCAGCCTGGGCCAGGGCTTCCGCGACCGGCCGATCAACGTGGTGGTGGTCAGCAGCGACGGCTGGGACAACATCGCGCGCGCCGCGCAGGCGATGATGACCGAGATCGCGAAGAACCCGAACTTCGTGCAGCCCGACATCGACCTGCAGCTCAACAAGCCCGAGATCTTCATGGACGTGGACCGCACGCGCGCGGCCGACATGGGCGTCTCGGTGGAAGCCGTCGCGCGCACCGTCGAGACCATGCTGGGCGGCCGCGTCGTCACGCGCTACAAGCGCGACGCCGACCAGTACGACGTGATCGTGCAGACCGCGGCCAGCGGCCGCGTGACGCCCGAGGACATCGAGCGCCTCTTCGTGCGCGGCCGCAACGACGTGATGGTGCCGCTGTCGTCGCTGGTCAAGGTGCGCGAGGCGGTGAGCCCCAGAGAGCTGAACCACTTCAACCAGCGCCGCTCGGTGACGATCACCGCCAACCTCGCGCCGGGCTATTCGCTGGGCGAGGGCCTGCAGTTCATGGACGAGACCGCGGCACGCGTGCTGCCGCCGGGCTACGCGACCGAGCTGAACGGCGTCAGCCGCGAGTTCAAGTCCTCGGCTGGCGCGCTGGGGCTGGTGTTCGTGCTGGCGCTGGCCTTCATCTTCCTGGTGCTGTCGGCGCAGTTCGAGAGCTTCGTCGACCCGCTGGTGATCCTGCTGTCGGTGCCGCTGTCGATGGTGGGCGCGCTGATCGCGATGCGGCTCACCGGCGGCACGCTCAACGTCTATTCGCAGATCGGGCTGATCACGCTGGTCGGCCTGATCAGCAAGCACGGCATCCTGATCGTCGAGTTCAGCAACCAGCTGCGTCAGCAGGGCCGCGGCGTGCACGACGCGGTGGTCGAGGCCGCCAGCCTGCGCCTGCGCCCGATCCTGATGACCACCGGCGCGATGGTGCTGGGCGCGATGCCGCTGGCGCTGTCCAGCGGCGCCGGCGCCGAGAGCCGCCAGCAGATCGGCTGGGTGATCGTCGGCGGCATGAGCCTGGGCACGCTGCTGACGGTGTTCGTCGTGCCGACGATGTACACGCTGCTGGCGCGCAAGGGCGTGCCGGGCGAGATTACGACGCCGGAGCTGGCGGCGGTCAATCGAGGCCCCATCTCTTCTTGATCTCGGCGACCGTGCCGTCGGCTTCCAGCTTGGACAGCGAACGGTCGAGCTTCAGCAGCAGGTCGGCATCGCCTTTGCGCACCGCGAAAGCCAGGTGGCCGACCAGGATGGGCTGGTAGCTCTCGACCAGGCGCAAGCCCGTCCTGCCGCGGGCGCGCAGCAGGTGGTCGATCTGCAGCGCGTTCTCGACGATGCCGTCGACGCTGCCGGCCTCGAGCTTGGCCATGGACTCCGGCAGGGCCGCCGACAGCGACAGCTCGGCGCCGGCGTCCGCAAGCGGCTTGACGTAGGAGCTGCCGCGCGACGTGGCGATCTTCAGGCCCTTGAGGTCGGCAACGGACTGGTAGGCCCCCGTGTTCGATGCCTTCACGAGCAGCCGGTCCTGATAGCTGCCGTAGGCATGCGTGAAGTCGACGACCTGCCGGCGCTCGGGCGTGATGCCGAAAGACCCGGCAACGGCATCGATCCGCTTGTCGAGCAGCGACTGCTGCAGCTCGCCGAAGGCCATCGGCTGGAACTCGACGGACAGCCCTGTGTCGGCGGCGATCGCCCGCATGATCTCGACGGCGAATCCCTCCGGCACCCCGGTCTGCGCGTTCAGCCCCGATGCGGGCTGGCCGGCCGGCGTGATGCCGACTTTCATGATGGCCGGCGCCTGGGCCTGCGACCGCACGACCCCTGCGCCTGCCATCAGCGCGCCCAAGATCGCCTTGTCGATGTCTCGTCTGTTCATGATCTCGTTTCCGGCGGTGCGCGGACGGTTGTTGGCGTGGGCATGACGATAGGCCGGCGTGCCCTCGACGGACACTATCCGGAGGTGCCGCGGAGGTGCCGGCACCAAGGTACAGGCGCTGGCAACGCAGGCGCCGCTGAGGCATGCTGGCGGCAATCCGCGGGAGAGTCGAATGCGCAATCGGCGAGAACTCCTGGCCCTGGCGGCCTGCATTGCGGCAGCGCGAGCCGGTGCGACGGCGCCACCCGGCCGCATGCGGCGCATCGGCTGGCTGACGGCGCAGCAGCCCGGCAGCCTGGTGCCCTATCTCGAATCGCTGCGGCAAGGTCTCGCGGAGCAAGGGCTCGCCGAAGGGCAGCGCGTCGAGGTTCTCTACCGCTACGGCGACGACGACCTGGAGCGCGTGCCGGCGCTGGCGCGCGATCTGGTCGCCCGAGGCGTCGAGCTGATGATCGTCCAGGGGGCGGCGGTCCCGGTCACCCTGCGTCTCGGCCTGCCGGTGCCGATCGTGTTCGTGACGAGCGCCGATCCGATCTCCGCGGGCTTCGCGAAGAGCCTGACCGAGCCGATCGGCAACTGCACCGGCGTGACCTTCATGGGCTTCGAGCTGCTCGCAAAGCGGCTCGAGCTCCTGAAGGAGATCCTGCCGCGCATCGACCATGTGACGGTGCTCGGCAATCCCATGCATCAGGGTTCCGCCATCGAGCACGCATCATCCGAGGCCGCCGGCCGCCGTCTGGGCATCTTCGTCGATTTCATCGCCACGCCCACCCGGGACGCGCTGGACACCGCGCGCGACGTGCTCGCCCGTACCCGGCCCGGCGCCATTTCGCTGCTGTCCGACGGTTTCGCGATCGCGCATCGCCAGGCGATCATGGCGATCGCCGCCGAGCTGAAGATCCCGGTCGTCTCGGGCTGGCCCGTGTTCGCCCAGGCCGGTGCGCTGTGCACCTACGGGCCGCGGCTGCCGCTGGTCTACCGCCGCGTCGCGTACTTCGTGGCACGCATCCTCGACGGCGCGCGGCCGGCCGACCTGCCGGTTGAACGGCCGTCACGGTTCGAGCTCATCCTCAACCAGCGCACGGCGCGCGCGTTCGATCTCACGTTCCCGCGCGCGATCCTTGCCCGCGCCGACGAGGTGATCGAGTGAGCCCGCAGGCCTTGCCGAGGGCTCATTCCCGCTTGGCGGGACCGGGCGTAGCCCGTAGGGTGCACCGGTGAGCCGGCCCATCCGGCGGGCCCTCGATGCAAGCTGGGCACGCGCCATGCGGGCGCTCGACCGCCGCCTTTCGGTCAAGCTGGCGGCCGCGATCATCGGCGTCGCGGCCGCGGTGCTCGCCGCCGCCGGCAGCCTGAGCCTGTGGCTGTTCATCGACGCGCAGATGGCGGCGGTCGCCGCCCTGCAGCAGCTGCAGGCGGAAACGGCGGCGGCGAGCATTCTTCATTTCGTCGATGACCTCGAATCGCATCTCCGCTGGCTGATCGCGCCGTCGTGGGCGGGCTCCGATGCAGAGGACCGGCGGGTCGACGCACTGCGTGCATTGCGTGAACTGCCCGCGGTCGGCACCCTGTGGCTGGTGGATCCGCAAGGCCGCGAGCAGCTGCGGGTGTCGCGGCTCGGGCCGGACACCGCGGGCCCGGGTGCGGACCTCAGCCGCACGAGCGCCTATGCCATCGCGCGACGGCAGGGGCGCCACGTCGGCCCAGTCTACTTCCAGGATGGATCAGAACCCTACATGACGCTTCACGTGAGCGGCACGTCGCCCCGGCAAGGCAGCGTCGTGGCGGAGGTCAACCTCAAGCTGATCGGGGACGTCGTCACCACCCTGCGCATCGGCGAGACGGGCCGGGCGTTCGTGCTGGACGCGCGAGGCGAGCTGATCTCGCACCCCGACATCAGCCTCGTGCTGCGCCGCCCGGATGCCCGCGCCCTGCCGCAGGTGCGGGCGGCGCTGCAGGCACCGCCTTCGGTGCGCGGCGGCGCACTCGTCGCCGGTCGCGATTTTGCGGGCCGGGAGATCCTGTCCGCGAGCGCGACGCCGCCCAGGCTGGGCTGGACCGTGGTCACCGAGCTGCCCCGCGCCGAGGCGCTGGCACCCGTCCACGCCTCCGTCCGCCTCTGGCTGGCCGTGCTGCTGTGCGGGTTCGTAGCGGCGGTCGTGTGCGGCGCGCTGATCGCCAGGAACATCGTCCGGCCGATCGAAACGCTGACGGCCGGCGCGATCCGCATCGGGTCGGGAGCGCTCGACCACCGGATCGCCATCACCGGTTCGAATGAGTTCGCGCAACTGGGCGAGCGCTTCAACGAGATGGCCGGACGCCTGCAGGCCGAGCGGGCGCAGCTCGAAGAGAAGGTGCGGGCGAGGACGCGGGAGCTGGCGCGCGCCAACGAGGCGAAGTCGCGCTTCCTCGCATCGGCAAGCCACGACCTGCGCCAGCCCCTGCACGCGCTGAGCCTGTTCGTCGACGAGCTGCGCGCCGGCCCCACCGAGGCGCGGCGGATGCGCCTCAACGACCATCTTGCCGCCGCGCTCGACGGGCTCAACGGCATGTTCGATGCGATCCTCGACACGTCGGAGATCGAAGCCGGGGCGGTCAGGCCGTCGCTGTCGCGGTTCCCGCTGGCGCCGCTGCTCGACACCGCGCGCGAGATCTTCTCGTCCGCCGCCGAGGACCAAGGGGCTGCAGTTGGAGATCGACGGCAGCGCTGCCTGGGTGGAGAGCGACCGGCTGCTGTTGCAGCGCATGCTGCACAACCTGCTATCGAATGCGGTCCGCTACACGGACCGTGGCCGCGTCGGCGTGCGCTGCACGCAGGCCGAAGGCCACCTGGCGATCACCGTCTTCGACACCGGGCCGGGCATTCCGGCGGCCTTGCAGTCCGAGATCTTCGGCGAGTTCTTCCGCGCGCCGACCGCGGGCCAGAGCGGGGAACGCGGGCTGGGGCTCGGGCTGTTCATCGTCGAGGGCTTCGCCAGGCTGCTGAACCATCCCCTGCAGTTGCACTCGCGGCCGGGCTGCGGGTCCCGCTTCGAGATCCGCGTTCCGACCGCGCCGGCGGCGGGTGCGGCGGCCGCGCGCTGACGCGGCGCCTTCAGGTGATGTCGGGAAGCTGCCAGCCGTATCCGGAGATGGTGGCTGCGGCCTCCGTGCGGTTCCGGACCTCGAGTGCGCGCATCAGCGACGTGACGTGATGCTTGACCGTGACTTCGGCGATCGACAGCGAACGGGCGATGGCCTTGTTGCTGCGCCCCCGCACCAGCATCGCCAGGACGTGCAACTGGCGTTCGGTGAGGCCGAGCTCCGCGGGCGTGGGTGCGTGCCGGCCTTGAGCCGGAGCCGCCTCCGACCGGCGGACGGGCCAGGCTTCGGGCGGGATGTAGGTGCCGCCGGCGAGGATGAGGCCCAGCGCGCGGACCATGACGGCGCGCGGCGCGGTCTTGGGGATGAAGCCGACGGCACCCGCATCGAGCGCCTGCGCCATCACGTCCGGCTCCACGCTGCTCGACAGCACGACCACGGCGGCTGCAGGGCGCCGGGCCCGGATCGTCTTCAGCAGCTCGAGACCGTCGCCGTCGGGAAGACCGAGGTCGAGCACGACCAGGTGCCCGTCGCCGACGCTTGCGAGCAGATCGAGCGCCTTGCGGGCGGAGTCCGCCTCGATGACGGCCGCGTCCGGCGCGACCTCCGTCAGGATGGCCCGGACCGCATCGCGTATCAGGGCGTGATCGTCGACCAGCAGGATGTTCACACGGCGCCCCGCGTCCGGCACGCGTCCACCGGCCTAGCCACCGATGTAGTGCATCTCCACGCGCCGCTCGGCCGCCGGCGCGGCCGGCGTGGCGCGCAGCTCGGAATAGCGGTCGTCGCGTTCGCGCCAGATCAGGCCGATCGCCGCGGCGATCTCGTCGTCGCGGTAGGCGCGGCCGTCGCGGCCGCCGCGCAGCAGCGCGCGCAGGTCGTGGCCGCGGCTGGCGAACAGGCACAGGAACAGCTTGCCCTCGGTGGACAGCCGCGCGCGGTTGCAGTCGCGGCAGAAGGCGCGCGTCACGCTGCTGATCACGCCGATCTCACCGCCGCCGTCGGCATAGGCCCAGCGTTCGGCGGTCTCGCCGTCGGCAGTGGGCTGCAAGGGGCGCAGCGGGAAGGCGCGGTCGATCTGCTCCAGCACGCGCGCCGAGGGCAGCACCTCGTCCATGCGCCAGCCGTTGCTGGCGCCGACGTCCATGTACTCGATGAAGCGCAGCACGACGCCGGGGCCGAAGCGCTCGCGCACGTGGCGGGCCAGCGGCACGATCTCGTGGTCGTTGGTGCCGCGCTTGACCACCATGTTGATCTTGATCGGCGCCAGCCCGACGCTTTGCGCCACCTCGATGCCGCGCAGCACCTCGGCGACGGGGAAGTCGACGTCGTTCATGCGGCGGAACACCGCGTCGTCCAGCGAATCCAGGCTGACGGTCACGCGGCGCAGGCCGGCGTCTTTCAGCGCTTGCGCCTTGCGCGCCAGCAGGCTGCCGTTGGTGGTGAGCGTGATGTCCAGCGGCTCGTCCGCGGGCGTGCGCAGGCCGCTCAACATGCGCACCAGGTCCTCCACGTGCTTGCGCAGCAGCGGCTCGCCGCCGGTCAGCCGCAGCTTGTGCACGCCATGCGCGACGAAGAGCCGCGCGACGCGCGTGATCTCCTCGAAGCTCAGCAGCGAGGCGTGCGGCAGGAACTTGTACTGCGCGTCGAACACGTCCTTCGGCATGCAGTAGGTGCAGCGGAAGTTGCAGCGGTCGGTGACCGAGATGCGCAGGTCGCGCAAGGGGCGGCCCAGGCGGTCGGCCAGCAGCCCATTGGGCGCCGGCGCGGCGGCCGGCACCGGCGGCACGCTGGCGGCGTAGCGCAGGTCGGCCAGCGGAATGACGTGTTCGCCCATGGCTCGCGATTGTGCCGCCGCCGGGGCGGCCCTCGCCGCGTCAGGGCTGCGGCGCGGGGGCGGCGAGGGTGGCCGCGGCGGCCGTCGGGACGGCGGCGGCCTCGGTCTCGGCGCGGCGCGCGCCGTTGAAGCGCTTGGCCCAGTAGGCCTCGCGCATGTCTTCCACCCGCACCTGGCCGCCGCTGCGCGGCGAGTGAATGAACTTGCCGTCGCCGATGTAGATGCCCACGTGGCTGAAGGCACGCTTCATGGTGTTGAAGAACACCAGGTCGCCGGGCTTCAGCTCGGCCTTGTCCACCGGCTCCAGCCCAGCCTCGTTGGCCTGCTGGTCGGCGCGCCGGGGCAGGATCAGGCCCAGGCTGTGCTCGAAGATGTGGCGCGTGAAGCCGCTGCAGTCGAAGCCCTGCTCGGGCCCGTTGCCGCCGCGCCGGTAGGGCACGCCGAGGAAGTTCAGCGCCGAGATCACGAGGTCGGAGGCGCGGTCGCGCACCTGGCGCACCAGGGCTTGCGTGTTGTCGGCCACCTGGCTGGGCAGCAGGCCGCGCTCCTGCAGCAGCTGCAGCACCGCGTCGCCGCGCGGGGCCTCGGGCGCGGCCTGGGCCGCGGGGCCCAGGGCCAGCAGCGCGCAGGCGAGCAGGGTGGTGAAGTGGCGTACGATCATTCGGGCCGCGAGGATAGGGGGGTGGCCGCGGCGCTGTCAACGTGATGGATGGCCGGGGAGCGGCTTGACAAGAGGCCCGCGATCGTGCTGGCAAGTCAGGGGTGCGTCAGCGCCTGCGCACCTAATCCGCGGCCAACCGCTCTGCCCCGAGGAGACAAGATGAGCCTGTCCTACGCCGACTTCCACCGCCGCTCGATCGAGGACCGCGACGCCTTCTGGACCGAGCAGGCCGCCCTGATCGACTGGCACACGCCGTTCACCCAGGTCTGCGACGACCGCAAGCTGCCGTTCGCCAACTGGTTCGTCGGCGGCACCACCAACCTGTGCCACAACGCGGTGGATCGCCACGTGGCCGCGCGCGGCGACGGCAACGCGCTGATCTTCGTCTCCACCGAAACCAACGAAGAGCGCGTCTACACGTTCCGCGAACTGCAGGCCGAGGTGCAGCGCATGGCCGCCACGCTGCTGAGCCTGGGCGTGAAGAAGGGCGACCGCGTGCTGGTCTACATGCCGATGATCCCCGAGGCCGCGTTCGCGATGCTGGCCTGCACGCGCATCGGCGCGCTGCACTCGGTGGTGTTCGGCGGCTTCGCCAGCGTCAGCCTGGCCAGCCGCATCGACGATGCCGAGCCGACCGTGATCGTCAGCGCCGACGCCGGCAGCCGCGGCGGCAAGGTCGTGGCCTACAAGCCGCTGCTGGACGAGGCGATCGCGCTCGCGCGGCACAAGCCCGCCAAGGTGCTGATGGTGGACCGCGGCTTGGCGCCGTTCCAGCGCGTGCCGGGCCGCGACGAAGACTACGCCGCCTGGCGCGACAAGCACTCCGGCGCCCAGGTGCCCTGCGAATGGGTGGAGTCCACGCACCCCAGCTACACGCTCTACACCAGCGGCACCACCGGCAAGCCGAAGGGCGTGCAGCGCGACACCGGCGGCTACGCGGTGGCGCTGGCCGCGAGCATGAAGCACATCTTCTGCGGCAATGCGGGCGAGACCTACTTCAGCACCAGCGACATCGGCTGGGTCGTCGGCCACAGCTACATCGTCTACGGCCCGCTGCTGGCCGGCATGGCGACGATCATGTACGAAGGCCTGCCGATCCGGCCCGACGCGGCCATCTGGTGGAGTCTGGTCGAGAAGTACAAGGTCACCGTGATGTTCAGCGCGCCCACCGCGGTGCGCGTGCTGAAGAAGCAGGACCCGGCGGCGCTGAGCCGGCACGACCTGTCGAGCTTGCGCGCGCTGTTCCTCGCCGGCGAGCCGCTGGACGAGCCCACCGCGAAGTGGATCGCCGACGCCTTGGGCAAGCCCATCATCGACAACTACTGGCAGACCGAGACCGGCTGGCCCATCCTCACCATCTGCAACGGCGTCGAGCGGGCGCCCAGCAAGTTCGGCAGCCCCGGCAAGGCGGTCTACGGCTACGACGTCAAGCTGCTGGACGAGCACACCGGCGAGGAGCTGAAAGGCGCCAACCAGAAGGGCGTGGTCGCGATCGAAGGCCCGCTGCCGCCGGGCTGCATGCAGACCGTGTGGCGCGACGACGCGCGCTTCGTCAGCACCTACTGGAGCAGCATCCCGGGCAAGCTGGTCTACAGCACCTTCGACTGGGGCATCCGCGACGAGGACGGCTACTTCTTCATCCTGGGCCGCACCGACGACGTGATCAACGTTGCCGGCCACCGCCTGGGCACGCGCGAGATCGAGGAAAGCATCGCCAGCCACCCCAACGTGGCCGAAGTGGCGGTGGTCGGCGTCGCCGACAACTTGAAGGGCCAGGTGGCGATGGCCTTCGCGGTGCTGAAGGACGTGGCCAAGGCCGCGACGCCCGAACTGGCGCTGAAGCACGAGGGCGAGATCATGAAGCTGGTCGACGAGCAGCTCGGCGCCGTCGCCCGCCCGGCGCGCGTGCGCTTCGTCAGCGCGCTGCCCAAGACGCGCAGCGGCAAGCTGCTGCGGCGCGCGATCCAGGCGGTCTGCGAGGCGCGGGATCCCGGCGACCTGACGACGATCGAAGACCCGACGGCGCTGCAGCAGATCAAGGAGCTGGTGGCGCCGGCCGCCTGATCGGGTGCCCCCGGCCGCGGGGGCACTTCGGAGCGATGGTGCGGCCGCGTGGCCGCTCGCAGACTGCGGGCTCTCGACCGAGGAGCTTCGCATGTCCAGCATGTCCATCCAGCGCCGCCTGTTCCTGAGTGCCCTGGCCGCGGCCGTCGTGCCACCGGCGACGGCGGGCCCCGCCGCGGCGGTGATGCTGGCGCAGGAGGCGCCGCCGGACCCCGATCCCGCCGGCTTCCTGGTCAGCGAGAAGTTCGACGGCGTGCGCGCGCTGTGGGACGGCGAGCGCTTGCGCTTTCGCAGCGGGCTGCCGGTCTTCGCGCCGCCGTGGTTCACGTCGGCCCTGCCGCCGCTGCCGCTGGATGGCGAGCTGTGGCTCGCGCGCGGCCGTTTCGAGGGTCTGAGCGGCATCGTTCGCCGTGCCCGGCCGCTGGACGCCGATTGGCGCCCGCTGCGCTACCTGGTGTTCGACCGCCCCGGCCGCGACGCGCCCTTCGCCCGGCGTGCGCACGAGCTGCAGCACCTAGCGCGGCAGGCCGCCGTGCCCTGGCTGGCGGCCGTGGACCAGCAGGCCTTGCCCGACCGCGCGGCGCTGCAGGCCCGCCTGCGGCAGGTGCTGGACGGCGGCGGCGAAGGCCTGATGCTGCACCGGGCCGATGCCCGCTGGCGGGCCGGCCGCAGCGCGGACCTGCTCAAGCTCAAGCCGCTGGCCGATGCCGAGGCGACCGTGGTCGCCCATCGGCCCGGCCGCGGCCGCCATGCCGGCCGCCTGGGTGCCTTGCGCGTGCGCACGGCCGAGGGCACCGTGTTCGACATCGGCACCGGCTTCAGCGATGCCCAGCGCGAACGGCCGCCGCTGCCGGGCCAGGTCGTCACCTACACCTACCGCGGGCGCACCGAGGCGGGCGTGCCGCGTTTCGCCGCCTTCGTGCGCGTGCGCGAGCCGGGGCTTTGAAGCAGGGCGCCGGGTGGCCCAGCCGCTAGCATCGCGGCCCTGGACTTCGGAGGACGCCGATGTTGCTCGACCGCCTGCTGCGCTGCTGCCTGCTGCTGTCGTTGTCGCTGGCCGCCGGCCTGGCGGCCGCGCAAGCCAAGCCCCGCATCGAGAAGGCCGCCGACCTGCCGCGCTTCAGCTACAGGATCGACGGCAGGCTTGAGGACGTGGTGCGCTCGCCCGAGCGCTTCGCGCCCTTCGCCGCCGCGCTGCGGCGCGACACCGAGAGCGTGCTCGCCGGCTACGAGATTCCGGACAAGGGCACGCAGCGCGAGCTGATCGGCACCCTGGCCGCGCTGGACGTGCTGGACGGCCGGTACGACGGCGCGCTGGCGCGCCTGGACGAGGTGCGCTCGCTGGAAGACAAGCCTGCCGACAAGCTGATCTCCG
Organism: Rubrivivax sp.; assembly: GCA_047602205.1. GTDB lineage: Bacteria > Pseudomonadota > Gammaproteobacteria > Burkholderiales > Burkholderiaceae_C > Rubrivivax. The sequence goes on from JASGHX010000001.1 coordinate 5,768,210, forward strand.
GCCTGCGCCTGCGCGCCGTGGCCACCGCGGCGAAAAGCCACGCGATCGGCAGCCCCGGCTACGCGCAGGCGGTGGCTGCGTTCATCCAGCGCGAGCTGGCGCCGCTGCCTTTTGCGGTGATCGAGAACGACATCAAGAGCGCCAAGGCCCGCGCCGAGCTGATGGGCGAAGGGCTGGCCCTGGGCCGTGTGCGCGAAGCCATGCAGCCCATCGTCGACGCCAACGGCGCGCTGAGCAGCGACTTCGCGCCCGGCCTGGTCGGCGCCCGGCTGACCCTGGTGGCGATGCTGCCGCTGAAGCAGACGCTGATCGACAGCTTCGGCGCCTACCTGGCTGCCCACCGGGTGGAAAAGCCCGACATCTGGGCCGCGCGCGAGATCACGCTGCCCCCGCTGCCTGCCGGCCGCGACGTGAGGATCGGCATCTGGGACAGCGGTGTCGACACCCGGCTGTACCGCGCGCAGCTCGTGCACCCGGCGGTGCCGCCGATCGCTTTCGACAAGTACGCCCGGCCGGCGCGCGGCGAGCTGATGCCGATCCCGCCCGAGCTGCAGAGCAAGCTGCCGCAGATGGCCGACCAGAGCAAGGGCTTCTCGGACCTGCAGTCCAACATCGACAGCCCCGAGGCCAGCCAGGTCAAGCAACTGCTGTCCACGCTGGCGCCGGACCAATACAAGCGCACGATCGAGGAGATTGGCCTCGCCGGCAACTACGAACACGGCACCCACGTGGCCGGCATCGCGCTGGCCGGCAACCCTTACGCGCGGCTGCTGGTCGGCCGCATCGAGTTCGGGCACACGATCAAGCCCGACCCCTGCCCCAGCCGCGAGCAGGCCGGGCGCGAAGCGCTGCAGTACCGGGCCACGGTCGACTACTTCAAGCGTCATGGCGCGCGCGTGGTCAATATGAGCTGGGGCGGCAGCGTCGGCGCGATCGAGAACGACCTGGAGCAATGCGGCATCGGCGCCTCGCCCGAGGCGCGCAAGGCGCTGGCGCGCGAGTACTTCGACATCGGCAAGAACGCGCTGACGCGGGCGATGGCCGGCGCGCCGCGGATCCTGTTCGTCACCGCGGCCGGCAACAGCAACAGCGACGCCAGTTTTGCCGAGGACATGCCCGCCGACATCGTGCTGCCCAACCTGCTGACGGTCGGCGCGGTGGACCGCGCCGGCGACGAAGCGCCGTTCACCAGCTATGGCCCCACCGTGAAGGTGCACGCCAATGGCTACCAGGTGGAGAGTTATCTGCCCGGCGGCCGGCGCGTCGCGCTGTCGGGCACCTCGATGGCGTCGCCCCAGGTGGCCAACCTCGCGGCCAAGCTGCTGGCGGTGAACCCCAGGCTCGAGCCCGCCGAGCTGATCGAGGTCATCGCCGGCACCGCCGAGCGCAGCGCCGACGGGCGGCGCAATCTCGTCGATCCGAAGCGGGCGCTGGCGGCGGTGCAGGCGCGAGCGCCTGCGCGCTAGGCCCGCCGGCCGTCGACGTGGCGGCCGGCGCCCGCGTTCGGCAGACCCCTGCCGCCGACACGGGCTTGTCACGCCGCGGTGCGTGGCGCGTCCAATGTCCAAAGCGCAGACGAGAAGACCGCCATGTCCAGCCCGACGACCCTGCCCACCGACGACGATGCCGCGCTGGCGGCCGAGGCCTGCCGCGGCGACGCGGCGGCGTTCGAACGCATCATGCGGCGCCACAACCGGCTGCTGTTCCGCACCGCGCGCGGCATCGTCGCCGACGACGCCGATGCGCAGGACGTGGTGCAGGAGACCTACCTGCGCGCCTTCCAGCGGCTGGGCGGCTTTCGCGGTGGCGCGGCGCTGGGCACCTGGCTGGCGCGCATCGCGATCAACGTCGCGCTGGACGTGCTGCGCCGGCGCGGCCGCGTGGTCTCGCTGGCCGATGACGAGGCAGACGACATGAGGCCGTCGACCGACCCCACTCCCGAGGTCGCGGCCGAGCGCGCGCAGATGCAGCGGCTGCTGCAGGCCGCGATCGACAGCCTGCCGCCGATCTACCGCAGCGTATTCATCCTGCGCGCGGTGCAGGAGTTGAGCGTCGACGAGACCGCCGACTGCCTGGGTCTCAGCGCCGACGCGGTGCGCCAGCGCCACCTGCGCGCCCGCGCGCTGCTGCGCGACGCGCTGGGCGCGCGCGTCGAGGCGCATGCGCAGTCGGTCTACGACTTCGCCGGCGCGCGCTGCGACGCCGTGGTGGCCGCCGTGCTCGCGCAGTTGCGCGGCAACGGCTCGCTCATCTCGGACCGACCGAGCTGACGGCCGCCGCGCTTTTTTCTTCCACCCGTTTTTGCAAGGAGATGGCCATGAAGGGTCAGGGAATCGTGTTGCCCGTTGAATTCATCGTCCGCGCGCGGCGCCGCGCGCTGCTGTCGGGCGCGGCCACGCTGTCGGCCGGCGCGGTGGCGCTGCTCGGTGGCCGCCATGCGCTAGCGGCCAATGCGCCCAAGCCGGCGGCCGGCCAGACCGAGGCCGACGTGCGCATCCTCAACACCGCGCTCGGCGCCGAGCTGGAAGCGGTGGCCGCCTACCAGGCCGGCGCCGAGAGCGGGCTGCTCGCCAAGGACGTGATGAGCACCGCGCTGGCCTTCCAGGGCCACCACAAGGAGCATGCCTCGGCGCTGGCGTCGACGGTGGAAAAGCTCGGCGGCAAGCCGGTGGCGGCCAAGCCGCGGTACGACTTTCCGCTGGCGACGCTGAAGTCGCAGGCCGACGTGCTGCGCTTTGCCGCCGGGCTGGAGCGCGGCGCGATCTCGGCCTACCTCGGCGCGGTGCCGCTCTTTGCCGACCGTGCGCTGGCGCAGGTGGCGGCCAGCATCCTGGGCGACGAGGCGATGCACTGGGCCGTGCTGCGCCAGGCGCTGGGCGAGGCGCCGGTGCCGTCGGCGTTCATGTCGTGAAGGCGGCGGGCTGGCTGCTGGCGCTCGCGGCTGCAACGGTGACGCCGGCGGCGCAGCCCGCCGAGCCGCCGGGCCAGCAGGTCTATGCGCGCTGCGTCGCCTGCCACGCGATCGAGGCCAACCGCACCGGCCCGCAGCACTGCGGCCTGTTCGGCCGGCGCGCCGGTACCGCGCCGGGTTACGAGGCCTATTCGCAGGCGCTGCGCGACTCGCGCATCGTCTGGGACGCGCGCACGCTGGACCGCTTCCTGCGCGATCCGATGGCCGCGGTGCCGGGCACGACGATGGGCTACGCCGGCGTCAAGGACGACGCCGAGCGCGCTGCGCTGATCGAATGGCTGCGCGAGGCCACCCGCGCCGGCACGGCCTGCCGGCTCGCACGATAGGAGCACCTGCGATGATGAGACACCACCTGTTGCCGGCCTCGGCGATGGCTGCCGCGGCCGCGCTGATGATCGCCGCCTGCGGCGGCGGCGACGATGCCGACACGCCAGCGCAAATCGAGGAAGGTCGGCAGATCTTCCGTCACGACACGTTCGGCGACGAGGCGTTCTGGACCGACCAGTTGCGCATGCACGAGGTGATCGCCGCAGCGGTCGATCCGTCCACGGCGCTGGCGGTGGGACTGAAGGTCGACGCCCAGGCCCTGCCGGCCGCAGTGGCCGACGGCATCCGCAACGGCAGCGTGGACCTGAAGAGCCCGGCGACGACGATCGCGCTGCTCAAGTTGGACGCGGTGGTCGGGCTGAAGGCGACGGTGCAGACCGTCAACGGCGCAGACCAGCTGGTGCGCGTGGGCGTCACCTGCGCGCTGTGCCACTCGACGGTGGACGACTCGTTCGCCCCCGGCATCGGCCGGCGGCTGGACGGCTGGCCCAACCGCGACCTGAACCCGGGCGCGATCATCGCGCTGTCGCCGGCGGTCGATGCGACGATGAAGGCGGTTTTCAACAGCTGGGGGCCCGGCAGGTTCGACCCGCGCCACAACGTCGACGGCCTGTCCGGGCCAGTGGTCATTCCGCCAGCCTACGGCCTGGCGGGCATCCATCGCATCACCGCCACCGGCGACGGCATGGACATCGCTTACTGGAACCGCTACGTGGCGGTGGCCGAGATGGGCGGCCTGGGCACGGTGAGCGAGCCGCGGCTGAACCTGTCGATCACCCACGGCATGCAGGATCTGGTCAGCAGCAAGCTGCCGGCGCTGCAGGCCTACCAGTTGAGCCTGCCGGCGCCGGGTGCGCCGGCCGGCAGCTTCGATCCCGCCGCCGCCGCGCGCGGCAAGCAGGTGTTCGAAAGCGCGGGGCGCTGCGCGTCGTGCCACAGCGGCGCCGCGTTCACCGACGCGAACGAGCGCCTGCATCCACCGGCGGATTCGATGGCCGAGCCGCAATTGCCGAGCTACGCCGCGCGCTCGGCGACCAAGCAGTACCGCACGTCGCCGCTGAAGGGCGCGTGGCAGCATCCGCCGTACTTCCACGACGGCTCGGCGGCCACGCTCGAGGACGTGGTGCGCATCTACGACCGGCGGCTGTCGCTGGGCCTGTCTGAAACGCAGATCGCCGACCTGACGCAGTACCTGAAGTCGCTGTGACCCGGCAGGCTGCCTACAACACCTCGCTCGCGAAGTCCGCCAGCCGCGACCGCTCGCCGCGCGCCAGCGTCACGTGGCCGCCGTGCGGCCAGCCCTTGAAGCGGTCGACCGCGTAGGTCAGGCCGCTCGATCCTTCCGTCAGGTACGGCGTGTCGATCTGCGCCAGGTTGCCCAGGCAGACGATCTTGGTGCCCGGCCCGGCGCGCGTGATCAGCGTCTTCATCTGCTTGGGCGTGAGGTTCTGCGCCTCGTCGATCAGCACGAACTTGTTGAGGAAGGTGCGCCCGCGCATGAAGTTCAGGCTCTTGATCTTGATCTTGCTGCGCACCAGGTCGTTGGTGGCCGCGCGGCCCCATTCGCCGGCGCTGCTGTCGCTCTTGGCCAGCACTTCCAGGTTGTCGTCGAGCGCGCCCATCCACGGGCCCATCTTCTCCTGCTCGTCGCCGGGCAGGAAGCCGATGTCCTCGCCCACCGGCACCGTGACGCGGGTGACGATGATCTCGCTGTAGCGGCGCTCGTCCAGCACCTGGCTCAGGCCCGCGGCCAGCGTCATCAGCGTCTTGCCGGTGCCGGCGGTGCCGGCCAGCGTGACGAAGTCGCAGTCCGGATCCATCAGCAGGTTGAGCGCGAAGTTCTGCTCGCGGTTGCGCGCCGTCACGCCCCAGACGGCGTTCTTCGCGTGCGCGTAGTCGCGCAGCGTCTTCAGTACCGCGGTCTTGCCGGTGATCTCGGTCACGCGCGCATACAGCGGCGCCGCACCGGGCGTTTCGAGGTAGACGAACTGGTTGATCAGCAGCGAGGGCACCAGCGGTCCGCTGATGCGGTAGAAGGTGTGGCCGCCCTGGCTCCAGCTCTCCATGGTCTTGCCGTGGCGCTCCCAGAAGTCGGCCGGCAGCGGCAGCACGCCGGTGTAGAGCAGGTCGCCGTCTTCCAGCGTCTTGTCGTTGAAGTAGTCCTCGGCCGGCAGGCCGAGCGCGCGCGCCTTCACGCGCATGTTGATGTCCTTGGACACCAGCACCACGTCGCGCTCGGCATGCGCCGCGCGCAGGCTCTTGACGACGCCCAGGATCTGGTTGTCGGCCTTGCCCTGCGGCAGGCCTTCCGGCAGCTTGACGTCCAGCAGCGTGGTCTGGAAGAACAGCTTGCCGCCGGCCTCGCGGTGGCCGGTCTTGGCCAGCTCGATGCCGGCGGTGGGGTCGGTGGCGACGCCGTGCTTGTCGTGGAAGCTGGCCAGCGCATCGAGCTCGCGGCTGACCTGGCGCGCGTTGCGCGCGACCTCGCTCATGCCCTTCTTGTGGTTGTCCAGCTCCTCCAGCGTGATCATCGGCAGGAAGACGTCGTGCTCCTCGAAGCGGAACAGCGACATCGGGTCGTGCATCAGCACGTTGGTGTCCAGCACGAAGAGCTTGGGCGGGCCCTCGTGGCGCGGCTTGCGGCCGTTGCGCGGGCGCGGCGCGGGCGAGGGCGCGGCGGCCGGCAGCGGCGCGCGTGCGGCCGCGGGGGCGGGCGCCGGGCGCGCCTTGGCGGCGGCAGCGGCAGCGCGCTCGTCGAACAGGTCCAGCGTCGCGTCGGGCGCGGCCTCGGCGCTGGGCCGCGTCTTCAGCGCACGCTTTTCGCCTTTGGGGCCGGCCTGGGCCTCGAAAGCGGCGGGGGAGAGCAGGTCACCCTTCTTGGACGGCGGCTTGGGCAGGGGCATGGGCGTTGTCGAACTCGCGGCGGTTCAAAAGACAAAGGCCGCACAGCGAGCTGCGCGGCCTTGGAACGGGGGGATGAGGCGCGCCGCTTGGGGGCGCGGCGGCATGACGGACGGCGTTCGGATCTCAGGCCGCCTTCTTCAGCGACTTCACGGCCTTGAGCACGTCGTCGACGTGGCCGGCCACCTTGATGCCGCGCCACTCGGCGCGCATCACGCCTTCGGGGTCGATCAGGAAGGTGCTGCGCTCGATGCCCTTGACCTTCTTGCCGTACATGATCTTGTTCTTGACCACGCCGAACATGTGGCAGAGCTTCTCCTCGGTGTCGGCGATCAGCTCGAAGGGCAGTTCCAGGCTCTGCTTGAACTTGTCGTGCGAGGCCATGTTGTCGCGCGAGACGCCGAACACCACGGCGCCGGCCTTCTGGAAGTCCTTGTAGCGGTCGCGGAACTGCATCGCCTCGGTGGTGCAGCCGGGCGTGCCGTCCTTCGGGTAGAAGTACAGCACGACGGCCTTGCCGAGGTGGGACTGCGGGGTGACTTTCACGCCGCCGGTGGCGTGCGCTTCGAATTCCGGGAGGGCTTTGTTGACTACAGGCGTCATGGGAGGGCAGTTCTCGGCAAGCGTCGCGCCGCGTTGGCTTGACTTGGAATTATAAAGTGCGCGTCAAGATCCCCCGGTGACACCCCCTGCCGGCTCGACGATCAGCGCCGCCGCGACGCGCCGGCCCTCGCTGGCCAGCACGTTGTAGGTGCGGCAGGCGGCCGCCGTGTCCATGCTCTCGACGCCGATGCGGCGCTCGATCAGCGGCCGCAGCAGCGCGGGTTGCGCAAAGCGCTGGCGCCGCCCGCTGCCGAAGATCACCAGCTCGGGCTGCAGCGCCAGGATCTGCTCGAAGTGCGCCGCCTGCAGCGCCTCGAAGGCGTCCACCGGCCAGGCCAGCACCGCGCCCTTCCACGGCACCAGCACGCTGTGCGGGTACAGCGTGGGCCCGACGGCGATGCGGCCGGCGTCGTGGCGCGCGATCATGTTCACGCCGGCCAGGGTGTCGGGTTGGAACTTCAAGCCTTGCCGCCTTGCGTGGACCCCATCGCTAGAATTCTACGTTTCGCCTCGCGACCCCAACCGCCTGTCCACCTTGAAGCCGATCACCAAGTCCGCCAAGCTCGCCAACGTCTGCTACGACATCCGGGGCCCCGTGCTCGACAAGGCCCGGCAGATGGAGGAAGAAGGCCAGCACATCATCAAGCTCAACATCGGCAACCTGGCCGTGTTCGGGCTGGAGCCGCCCGACGAGATCGTGCAGGACATGATCCGCAACCTGCCGCACAGCGCCGGCTACACCGACAGCAAGGGCCTGTTCGCGCCGCGCCGCGCGGTGGTGCACTACACGCAGGAAAAGAAGATCCCGCACGTGACGGTGGACGACGTCTACCTGGGCAACGGCGCGTCCGAACTGATCGTGATGAGCCTGAACGCGCTGCTGGACGACGGCGACGAGATCCTGGTGCCGGCGCCCGACTACCCGCTGTGGACCGCTGCAGTGTCGCTGTCGGGCGGCACGCCGGTGCACTACGTCTGCGACGAGGGCGCCGACTGGATGCCCGACGTCGACGACATTGCCGCGAAGATCACGCCGCGGACCAAGGGCATCGTCGTCATCAACCCCAACAACCCGACCGGTGCGCTGTACCCCGACAGCGTGCTGGAGCAGATCGTCGAACTGGCGCGCCAGCACCAGCTGATCGTCTTCGCCGACGAGATCTACGACAAGACGCTGTACGACGGCCACACGCACACCAGCATCGCGAGCCTGGCCGACGACGTGCTGTTCGTCACCTTCAACGGCCTGTCCAAGAACTACCGCTCCTGCGGCTACCGCGCCGGCTGGATGGTGGTCTCGGGCGACAAGCGGCACGCGCGCGACTACGTCGAAGGCCTGAACATGCTGGCCTCGATGCGGCTGTGCTCCAACACGCCGGGGCAGCTGGCGATCCAGACCGCGCTGGGCGGCTACCAGAGCATCAAGGACCTGGTGATGCCCGGCGGCCGGCTGTGCCGGCAGCGCGACCTGGCGTACGGCCTGCTGAGCCAGATCCCCGGCGTCAGCGTCGTCAAGCCGAAAGCGGCGCTGTACATGTTCCCGCGGCTCGATCCCAAGATCTACCCGATCGAGGACGACCAGCAGTTCGCCTACGAGCTGCTGGCCGACGAGAAGGTGCTGATCGTCCAGGGCACCGGCTTCAACTGGCCCACGCCCGACCATTTCCGGCTGGTCTTCCTGCCCAACTCCGACGACCTGACCGAGGCCGTCGGCCGCATCGAGCGATTCCTGTCCCACTACCGCAAGCGGCATTCCGTATGAATCCCATCAAGGTCGGCCTGCTCGGCATCGGCACCGTCGGCAGCGGCACCTTCAAGGTGCTGCAGCGCAATCAGGAGGAGATCCGCCGCCGCGCGGGCCGGGGCATCGCGATCACGATGATCGCCGACCTCGACGTGGCGCGCGCCCGGGCGGTGGCCGGCGACGCGGCGCAGGTGGTGGGCGATGCGCGCGCGGTGATCGCCAATCCGGCGATCGACATCGTCGTCGAGCTGATCGGCGGCTACGGCATCGCCAAGGCGCTGGTGCTGGAGGCCATCGCGGCCGGCAAGCACGTGGTGACGGCCAACAAGGCGCTGCTGGCGGTGCACGGCACCGAGATCTTCGAGGCCGCGCGCGCCAAGGGCGTGATCGTCGCCTTCGAGGCTGCGGTGGCCGGCGGCATCCCCATCATCAAGGCGCTGCGCGAAGGCCTCACCGCCAACCGCATCGAATGGGTGGCCGGCATCATCAACGGCACCACCAACTTCATCCTCTCCGAGATGCGCGCCAAGGGCCTGGACTTCGGCGCGGCGCTGAAGGATGCGCAGGCACTGGGTTATGCCGAGGCCGACCCCACCTTCGACATCGAAGGCGTGGACGCTGCGCACAAGGCGACCATCATGAGCGCGATCGCGTTCGGCATCCCGGTGCAGTTCGGCAAGGCGCACGTCGAAGGCATCACCGCGCTGCAGGCGGCGGACATCCGATATGCCGAGCAGCTCGGCTATCGCATCAAGCTGCTGGGCATCACGCGCCGCAGAGACAGCGGCATCGAGCTGCGCGTCCACCCCACGCTGGTGCCGTCGGCGCGGCTGATCGCCAACGTCGAAGGTGCGATGAACGCCGTCGTCGTGCAGGGCGACGCCGTCGGCACCACGCTCTACTACGGCAAGGGCGCCGGCAGCGAGCCGACCGCCAGCGCGGTGGTGGCCGACCTGGTGGACATCACGCGGCTGCACACCGCCGACCCGCATCACCGCGTGCCGCACCTGGCCTTCCAGCCCGGCGCGCTGGCGGCCACGCCCATCCTGGCCATCGACCAGGTGGTCACCGCGTTCTACCTGCGCCTGGTGGTGGCCGACAAGGCCGGCGTGCTGGCGCGCATCACCGGCATCCTGGCCGAGCACGACATCAGCATCGACGCCGTGCTGCAGCGCGAGTCGGCCGAGGGCGAGGAGAAGACCGACCTCATCATCCTGACCCACGACACCGTCGAAGGCCGCATGAGCAAGGCGCTGGCGCAGATGCAGGCGCTGCCGACCGTGCTGGCGCCGATCGTCAAGATCCGCAAGGAAGAGCTGTCGTGAAGTACATCAGCACCCGCGGCGACCGGACGCCGTGCGGCTTCTCCGACATCCTGCTCGAAGGCCTGGCGCCCGACGGCGGCCTGTACCTGCCGGCGCATTACCCCAAGGTCGACGACGCGACGCTGACGCGCTGGCGCGGCCTGGCCTATGCCGACCTGGCCTTCGAGATCCTGTCGCTGTACATCGACGACATTCCGACGGCCGATCTCCAGCGCCTGTGCCGGGCCACTTACACATCAGCGACCTACGGCAGCGACGCCATCGTGCCCTTGAAGCCGCTGGAAGACGGCGTGTTTCTCGAAGCCCTGTCCAACGGCCCGACGCTGGCCTTCAAGGACATGGCGATGCAACTGCTGGGCCAGCTGTTCGAGTACGAACTGGGCCGCCGTGGCGAGCAGCTGAACATCCTGGGCGCGACCAGCGGCGATACCGGCAGCGCCGCCGAATACGCGATGCGCGGCAAGAAGGGCGTGCGCGTGTTCATGCTCTCGCCTCACGGCCGCATGAGCCCGTTCCAGCAGGCGCAGATGTTCAGCCTGCCGGACGCCAACATCCACAACCTGTGCATCGAAGGCGTGTTCGACGACTGTCAGGACATCGTCAAGGCCGTCAGCAACGACCTCGACTTCAAGCGCCGGCACCGCATCGGCACCGTCAACAGCATCAACTGGGCGCGGCTGCTGGCCCAGGTGGTCTACTACTTCGCCGGCTATTTCCAGGCGACGACGTCCAACGCGCAGAAGGTCAGCTTCGCCGTGCCCTCCGGCAACTTCGGCAACATCTGCGCCGGCCACGTCGCGCGGATGATGGGCCTGCCGATCGAGCATTTGGTGCTGGCCACCAACGAGAACGACGTGCTCGACGAGTTCTTCCGCACCGGCACCTACCGCGTGCGCGGCGGTGCCGAGACCTTCGAAACCAGCAGCCCGTCGATGGACATCAGCAAGGCCAGCAACTTCGAGCGCTTCGTGTTCGATCTGCTCGGTCGCAACGCGGCGCGCACCGCCGAGCTGTTCGGGCCGAAGATGGCCAAGGACGGCGGCTTCACGCTGACGGTGGCCGAGTTCGCGCCCGCGACCTCGTTCGGCTTCGTCTCCGGCAAGAGCACGCACGCCGACCGCGTGGCGACGATCCGCGACACCTGGCAGCGCTTCGGCACGATGATCGACACCCACACCGCCGACGGCCTGAAGGTCGCGCGCGAGCACCGCCGGCCCGGCGAGACGATGCTGGTGCTGGAGACCGCGTTGCCGGCCAAGTTCGCCGCCACCATCCAGGAGGCGCTGGGCCGCGAGCCCGAGCGCCCGGCCGCGCTGCAGGGACTGGAAGACCTGCCGCGCCGCTTCACCGTGATGCCGCCCGACGCGGCGGCCGTCAAACGTTACATCGAGGCCCACTGCGGCTGAAGGCCGGCCATGGCCGAACCCCGCCCGCTGCTGACCCTGGACGATGCGTTGGCCCGCCTGCGTGACGGCGCGGCCGCGCACCGCATCGCCGAAACCGAATCCGTCTCCACCTTCGACGCGCTGGGCCGCGTGCTGGCCGCGCCGGTGGCCAGCCTGCTGGACGTGCCGCCGGCCGACAACACGTCGATGGACGGTTATGCCGTGCACGCCGCCGACGTGGCCGCCGCCGGCGCCGTGCTGCCGGTGGCGCAGCGCATCGTGGCCGGCGTGGTCGGCCAAGCTTTGACGCGCGGCACCGCGGCCCGCATCTTCACCGGCGCCCAGGTGCCGCCCGGCGCGACGGCCATCGTGATGCAGGAGCAGTGCGAGGCTCTGCCAGGCGAGGGCCTGGGCGCCGTGCGCGTCGACACCGTGCCGGCCGCAGGCCAGTGGATCCGCCGCCGCGGCGAGGACGTGCGCCACGGCGCCACCGTGCTGCAAGCCGGCGCGCGGCTGACGCCGCAGGCGCTGGGGCTGGCCGCCTCGGTCGGCGCGGCCGAGTTGACGGTGTGCCGCCGCCCGCGCGTTGCGCTGTTCTCCACCGGCGACGAGCTGGTGATGCCCGGCCAGCCGCTGAAGCCCGGCGCGATCTACAACAGCAACCGCTTCATGCTGCGCGGCCTGCTGCTGGCCGCGGGCTGCGAGGTCACCGACCTGGGCATCGTGCCCGACCGGCTGGACGCCACGCGCGACGCGCTGCAGCGCGCGGCCGCGGGCAACGACCTGATCCTGACCTCGGGCGGCGTTTCGGTCGGCGACGAGGACCACGTGCGCCCCGCGGTCGAGTCGCTGGGCTGGATCGAGAACTGGCAACTGGCGATCAAGCCGGGCAAGCCCCTGGCTTATGGTGGCGTCCGCCGCATCGACAGCGCCGCGCTGTTCTTGGGCCTGCCGGGCAACCCGGTGTCGAGCTTCGTCAACTTCCTGCTGGCGGCGGCGCCGGTGCTGCGCGTGATGCAGGGCGCGCCGGGCGATCTGCCGCGCGGGCTGCCGCTGCGCGCCGCGTTCGACTGGCCGCGCCCCGACAAGCGGCGCGAGTTCCTGCGCGTGCGGCTGGATGCGCAAGGCGCGCTGGAGCTGTTCCCCAACCAGAGCTCGGGCGTGCTGACCTCGGCGGTGTGGGGCGACGGGCTGGTCGACAACCCCTCGGGCCAGGCCATCCGCGCCGGCGACGCGGTGCGCTTCCTGCCGTTCGCCGAGTTGATCGGAGGCTGAGCGATGGCGATCCGACTGCGCTTCTTCGCCTCGCTGCGCGAGGCCCTGGGCCCCGGCGAGGAGCTGGCGGTCGAGCCCGGCCTGACGCTGGGCCGGCTGCGTGTGCAGCTCGCCGCGCGCGGCGGCGCCTATGCGCAGCGCTTGGGCGAAGGCCGCGCGGTGCGCGGCGCGGTCGACCAGGTGATGGCCGACGACGCCACGCCGGTGCCCGACGGCGCGGAGGTGGCGTTCTTCCCGCCGGTCACCGGCGGCTGATCTTCGGTTTCACCGCGCGGGCGCGTCGCCGCTGGACCTGCGGTGGTGCAGCAGGCTGCCTTCGTGCGGGTCGAACTCGTCGAAAACGCGAGTGACGAAGTCCAGGAAGACACGCAGGCGCGGATTGTCGCGGCCGCCCTTGCGGTACAGCACGTAGATCTCGGGGCCCCCGGGGCAGGCCCACTCGGTCAGCAGCGGCAGCAGCCGGCCCTCGCCGACCAGCACCGGATCGAGCAGGCCCACGCGGATGATCCCGGCGCCGGCCAGTGCCGCGGCGACCAGGCCTTCGCGGTCGTCGGTCATCAGCCGGGTGGGCACCTTGATCGTCGTCAGCCGGCGGTCGCGGACGAAGTCCCAGTCGTTCCAGGCGCGGCGGATGAACTGCGGCTTGTGCACCAGGCAGGCGTGGTCCAGCAGCGCCTGCGGCGTCTCCGGCCGGCCGGCGCGCGCCAGGTAGGTGGGCGAGGCGTAGACGCCCAGCTTCAGCGTCGCCAGCCGCTGGGCGACGAGGCCGGAGTCCTTCGGCCGGCCGGACTGGAACACCAGGTCCAGCCCGGCGGCGTGCATGTCGGCCGCGGTCGCCAGCAGCAGGCTCTCGACGCGGATGCCGGGATGGCGGCGCAGGAACTCGCCGATGCGGGGCATCACCACATGGTGGCTGAACGACACGCTCATGCCCACGCGCAGCACGCCTTCGGGCTGCCGCTCGCCGGCCGGGCCGAGGTTGCCGATGGCCTCCAGTTCGCGCAGCACCACGCGGGCATGCTCGACGACGTGCCGGCCTTCGTCGGTCAGCGACAGCTGGCGCGTCGTGCGGTGGAACAGCCGCAGCCCCAGCTCCTTCTCGAGCGCGGCGACGGCGTGGCTGACCGCCGACGGGTCGATCTGCAGCAGGCCGGCGGCACGAGAGAAGCCGCCCGCCTCGGCGGCGCGGATCAGCAGTTCGAGTCGGCGGATGCGGTCCATCACCTGGACCGGCAGTCTACGAGCAGCGGTCAGCGCGGCTGTTTCGGCGGATGGGCACGCAGCGCCTCCTCGTTGACGTCGGCGCCCCAGCCGGGGGTGGTGGGCAGCACCAGCTCACCGTCCTCGACCTGCGGCGCGCAGGTCAGCAGCTCGTCCTTCCACGGCACGTCGTCGGCTTCGTACTCCATGATCTTCACGTTCGGCACCGCGGCGCAGAAGTGGCCGCTGATCAGGTTGGCGAGCTGGCCGTAGAAGTTGTGCGGCGCGACGTTGACCTCGTAGGCCTCGGCCAGCTCGGCGATGCGCACCGCTTCGCTGAAGCCGTTCCAGATGACGTCGACGATCGCGAAGTCCACCGTCTGCTGGTCAAGGAACGGCCGGTAGCCGCGCCGGCCGTACAGCGCCTCCAGCGACGCGATCGGCGTGCGCGTGCGGCGCCGCACCTGGGCCAGCGCCGAGGCTTCGTGCAGGTCGATCTCCAGCCAGGTGAGGTCGAACGGCTCCAGCGCCTGGCCGCAGCGCGCGAAGCCTTCGGGCTTCATGCTGAAGTTCAGGTCCAGCATCAGGCCGGCCTGCGACCCCAGGCCTTCGCGCAGCGCCGCCATCTGGTCGACCATGCCGGCGACGACGCGCGGGTCGCAGTTGTTGGCCAGGTCCAGGCCCAGCTTGGAGAAGCCGGAGTTGGGCCAGTGCGGACCGTCGGGCGTGAAGACGATGGGGTTGGTCTTCACCGCCTTCCAGCCGCGGCGCCGGGCTTCGGCGCCCAGCGCCTTGATGTCGTCCAGCGTGCGCAGCGGCGGCGTGCCCAGCACGGTTTCGAAGAAGGCCGCATCGCGCACGCGGAAGGTGCCGCAGTGCGACCAGTACAGCGGGATGCGCTCGCGGTAGGGCCCGGAGAACAGCGCGTACACCGGCACGCCCAGCGCCTTGGCCTTGATGTCCAGGCAGGCGTTCTCGATCGCCGCGATGGCCTGCTGCATCATGCCGCCGGGCACCATGCGCGTGGTCGCCCACAAGGTCGACGCCAGCACGCCGGCCCGGCGCGGATCCTCGCCGATGACCTGTGGGGCCAACCGGCGGATCAGCTGCGTGAGGCCGGGATTCCAGATCGTCTCGTTGAACTCCGACCAGCCGACCAGCCCTTCGTCGGTGCGGATCTTCAGGAAGCTGAGGGTGCGCCAGCCGCCATCGGCGTGCAGGTCTTCGATGTGGGTGATTTTCATTGCGTGGTCAAAGGGGTTGGCCAGCGTTTGCGCAGCTCGGCGAGCATGCCGTCGGCCACGCGGACGGCCGTCGCCGTGCTGCCCTCCACCGCGACGTGCGGCGACAGGATCAGGTTGGGCGCCTGCCACAGCGGGTCGGCGGCATCCAGCGGCTCGGGCGTCGCCACGTCCAGGCCGGCGCCGGCCAGCCGGCCGTCGAGCAGGGCCTCGCGCAGCGCCGCCTGGTCGACGATGTCGCCGCGTGCCACGTTCACCAGGTAGCTGCCCGGCCGGCAGGCGGCGAACGCCCGGTGGTCGAACAGCCTGCGCGTCTCGGCCGTCAGCGCGAGGGCGATGACGATGAAGTCGCTGCGCGGCAGCGCCTCGGCCAGCGCCGACAGCGGCAGGCATTCGTCCACCGCCGGGTCGTGGCGGCCGTCGCGGTTCAGGCCCAGCGTGCGCACGCCGAAGGCCGAGGCCCGGCGCGCGATCTCGCGCCCGATGTGCCCCAGTCCGGCGATCAGCAGCGTGCGCCCTTCCAGCGAGGTGAAGCGGCCGGCGAGGGCGCGGTCCCAGCGCCGCGCCTGCTGCTGCTGCAGTACCGCGGGCAGGCCGCGCACCAGCGCCAGCAGCAGCGCCATCGCGTGTTCGGCAACCACCGGCGCGGAGCTGCCGGCGGCGCCGGTGACCTGCACTCCGGCCGGCAGCGCCAGGCCTTGGAAGCCGTCGCGCCCGGCGGTCAAGAAGTGCATCCAGGCCAGCTTCGGCGCCCGCTCGTGCAAGGCTTCGGCCAGCCGTCGCGCGTCGGGTGGTGCGCAGTTGTAGAGCACCAGGCCGTCGGCCTGCGGCAGCGCTTCGAGGCAGGCGTCGAGCGTGGCGCCGTTCGAGACCTGGACATCGGGGGCGGCGGACAGGTGCTGCAGCACCCGGTCCTTGGCGAACGACAGGCGGGACCAGAAGACGATGTGGGGCAAGGCCTGCTCTTTGCGTGGGAGGTAGGGCCGGCGATCATCCCGCAGCCTGGGTGACGAAGCCGGCGCGGGCATAGGCCGGGCGCTGGCGCACGCGCGCGAACCAGGCGTGCACGCGCGGCCAGTCGGCGGCGAGGTCGAAGCCGGGCAGGGTGTCGATGCGGGCGACGAAGGGCGCCATGTTGATGTCCGCCAGCGTGAACTGCTCGCCGGCCAGCCAGGGCTGGTCGGCCAGCGCCTGGCTCATGCGCGCCAGCGAGCGGCGCAGTTCGGCCCGCGACTGCTCGACCTCCGCCGGCGGGATGCCGTCGCCCGCCGCATGGCGCCAGCGCTCGGCGATCGCCGGGCTGGGCATGCGCTCCAGCATGCGCTCGACGAATGCCGGCTCCAGCGCCTGCAGGTGCGGCCGCAGGTTGGCCGCGAAGCTGGGCTTCTTGATCGCCGGGCTGGTGACGTCGTCGATGAAACGCGACCACATCGCCACGCGCGCCCGGCCGCGCGGCCCGGCGGGCCGCAGCGGCGGCGTCGGGAAGACCTCGTCGAGGTATTCGTTGATGACGCTGGACTCGCGCACCGTGAACCCGTCGTGCACCAGCACCGGCACCAGCGCGTCGGGGTTGATGGCGAGGAAGGCGTCGCTGAGGTGCTCGAAGCGGCGCAGGTCCAGCACCTGGCCCTGCCAGGCCAGCTCCTTCTCGGCCAGCGCGAAGCGCACTTTCTGCGAGCAGGTCGACGCCCAGGCGTGGTACAGCAGCAGCGCCGGCGCGGCGGGCGCCGTCATGCCATCACGTCCGACGGGAAGCGGAAGAAGTCCGGTGCCACGGTGTCGGTCTGGCGCAGGTAGATGTCGATGTTGCCGAGGTGGAAGGCGCGGTGGGCGTACATCGCCCACAGCAGCCCCATGCCGCTGTAGCGGTGGTCGGCGAAGTGCACCGTCTTGCGCAGGTGCGCCGGCGTGTAGGCCGAGCGCAGGCGCGCCATGTTCTGCGCGTGCATGCGGCGTGCCTCGCCGCGCCAGTCGGAGGCGGCCAGGGTCTGCTCCAGGTCCTTCTGCTTCGGGATCGGGATGCTGCCGCCCTCCTCGATGCGCTCGATGCCCTCGACCCACTGCTTCTCGCCGATGCAGACGTGGATGACCAGGCCCTTGACGGTGATGCGCGAGACGCGGTCGCCGAAGCGCATGCTGGCGTTGTCGATCGGTGCCCAGTCCAGGCGTTCGGCCGGCATGCGGTCGAGCCAGGACTCGGTGAACTGCGCCAGCTGGTCGAAGAGCTGCAGGAAGCGCGGGAACTCGATGCCGTGCACCGGGTCCGGCGTGGAGGGGTCGGTCGCCATGGTGTTCACTCCTCCACCTTGAAGCCGCTGGTCTGCACGGCGTTGCGGTAGAGCTCGAAGTCGTCGCCGATCTGCTTGCGCAAGGCCTCGGGGCCGGCGAACCCGGGTTCGACGGCCAGCTTCTCGATGGCGGCCGCCGTCTCCGGCTGGGCCAGCACCTGCTGCAGCGCCCCCGACAGCCGCGCCACCACCGGCGCCGGCGTCGCCGCCGGCGCGATGACGCCCAGCCAGCTCTCGAAGCGGATGCCGGTGTAGCCCAGCTCCACGCTCGTCGGCACCGTGGGCGCCAGCTTCGAGCGCTGGCCGCTCATCACCGCCAGGATGCGGATGCGGCCCGATTGCTGGTGCGGCAGCGCCTCGGCCAGCGGCGTGATGGCGGCCGGCACGTGGCCGCCGATGAGGTCGTTGATCACCTGCGCACCGCCCTTGTAGGGCGCCAGCCGCAGATCGATCTTCGCGGCGCGGCCGAACAGCAGCCCGGCGAAGTGCGGCGCGGTGCCCGGTACGCCGCCGAACAGCGCCCGCTCGGGGTTGGCCTTCAGCCAAGCCACGTAGGCCGGCACGGTGGTGACGCTGTCGGGCACGCCCGGACCGACGGACAGGCAGATCATCTGCCGCCCGACCAGGCCCACCGGCGCGAAGTCGGTCAGCGGGTCGTAGTGCACGTTGCGGTACAGGTGCGGGTGCAGCACCAGCGGCGACGGGATGGTGAACATCAGCGTGCGGCCGTCGGCCTTGGCGTTCTTCAGCTGCTCGGTGGCGATGCGGCCGCCGGCGCCCGCCTTGTTCTCGACGATCACCGGCTCGCCCAGCAGCTTGCGCAGCGCCTCGGCAACGAGGCGCGCCGCGGCGTCGGTGACGCCGCCGGCCGGATAGCCGACCACCAGCGTGATCGGTGCCCCCTGGGCCCGTGCGCTGCCAGCGCCCCAGGGCGCCGCGGTGGCCAGCAGCGCGCTGGCCAGCAGCCGACGGCGCGAGAAGGGGGTGGCGAAACGGTCGGCCATGGCTTGTCTCCTGTGGGGCTGCACGTCGCGGCAGCATCAAGGAGCCAGTCTAAGAACGGCCCACCGTCCGGCGCCATGGCCAAGGCGCCATTTCACTCATGAATTCCCGTTCATGAATCAGAAGATCCGCGGCGTGCAGTCGTCGCACCAGCACGCGGATGAAGGCGGGGTCGACCTCGAAGTCATGCTCCCCTATTGGCTTTTCGCTGTTGTCGGCCGTTGCCGCAAGCGGCCGACGAATCCGACGATGCCTGCGCTGAACAGCACGAGCGTCGAGGGCTCCGGTACTGCGATGGCAACAAAGCTCGCCTGGGTGGTCGGCGAGATGGGCGACGTGAAGTGGAGATCGCCAAGCGTCGTGTGAAGGAGGACCTGGATCAAAGAGCAGACCCCCGATACCGGTGATCGGGCCGATCGACGTTCGAAGATCGTAGCCGAGCAAATCGTTGCTTCCAACGATGCCGACATCGATGTTCGTCGCCAACGAAGGCGGGTTGTCCAAGATGGCGATGGACAGGTAAGGGATGACCGGAAAGCCCGGCGAATCAGGATCGTACGGCGTGACTGACGCGAATATCTCCGTGAGGTCCGTCAGCGAGGCCGTGCCGATGCCTGGAATGTTGATCGTCGTCGTTCCCAGATTGGCCACCGGACTATTCGGGATGGGAAGCAGTTCGACAACGTTGAACGTGTCGCCGGTCAGCGTCAGCGTAACCAGAACGTCATTGAATGACGCCGCTCCGATCGTGCCTGACGCGATCGCGCTGACCTGGTAGATGATGGGTGTCGCTGGCGCCGGACTCGCGAAGCCGAGGAGCGCTGTGGCTGCGCCGATGACCGCGAGCGTACGTGCGAAAGTCTTCATGGCTCATTCCCCTCGATGAAACGCGAACAGAAGTTAAGCGCGGCCCGCCGCGGCCGCATCGCCCATCGCGGGCGTCATTCGGGGGATCGTGGCTAGATCAAGCCCTTGCGCCGTGCCTTGGCGAGCGCGTCGCGCTTGTCCGTGGCCTGCAGCTTCTCGTACACGTGCTTGATGTGGCTGTGCACGGTGTGCGGGCTGATGTTCAGCGCGGCTGCAATCTCCTTGTACGAGCGGCCTTCCTGGACGGCGGCCAGCACCGCGCGCTCCTTGTTGCTGAGCAGGAACTCCTCCGGCGGCGGCGTGTCGTGGAAGGTCTTGACGACTAGGCGCGCGATCTTCGGACTCATCGGCGCGCCGCCGGCGCGCAGCGCGGCCAGCGCCTCCACCAGTTCGCGCGGCGTCGCGCCCTTGACGACGTAGCCGGTGGCGCCGGCCTTCAGCGCCGCGAAGACCGCGTCGCGGTCCTCGCTGACCGTCAGCACGATGATCTCCAGGGCCGGCAGCGCCTGCTTGGCCTGGCGGATCAGCTCGACGCCCGGCATCGCCGGCAGGCCCAGGTCGCACAGCATCGCGTCGGGCAGCGCCGACGCCAGCAAGGCGAGCGCTTCTTCGGCGGAAGCGCAGGCGCCGACGAGCTGCAGTTCGGGCTCGCCCGCGAGCAGCACGCGCAGGCTCTCACGCAGCAGCGGATCGTCTTCCACGACCAGCAGGCGTAGCGCGGCGTCCCGTCGGGCAGCTGGCATCATGGCGGCTTCGTCCCCCGGCAGGCTAGTGCGCCGCGGTGGTGGCGTCATCACCCGACGCGGGGCATTTCGTGGGCAGCGGCAGGGTCAGCCGGACGGCGGTGCCCACGCCGTCATCGCCCGCGCCGAAGAGCACGCGGCCCTGCAGCCGCTCGGCACGGCGTTGCAGGTTGGTCAGGCCACGCTGACGGGCCGGCTCGGCGCGCTGCGGCGGCAGCCCGATGCCGTCGTCCTGGATGGCGAGACGCAACTCCCGCGGGGTGACTTCCAGGCTGATCAGCACGTGCCGCGCCCGCGCGTGCTTGACGACGTTCATCAACGCCTCCTTGCAGATGCGCTGCAGGTTCAGCCGCGTCAGGCTGTCGGGTGGCGGCACGGCCTCGGCGACGGCCGCCTGCATCTCGAAGCCCAGGCCATGCGGCTCGACGAGGCCGCGGCCCTGCGCGCGCAGATCGGCGGCGATGGCGGGCCAGTCCGCGTCGTCGCTTTCCAGGCCATACATGAAGCCGCGAATCTCGGACAGCGACGCATCGGCAAGCTCGCCGATCAGCGCGAGGCGGCGGCGCAATTCGGCCGGGTCGCGCTCCTGCTGCGCCAGGCTGACGAGCAAGCCGATGTTCGTCGCCATGCCGCCCAGGCCGTCGTGCAGGTCCTGCATCAGCAGTTCCTTCTCGTGCAGCCGTGCCTGGTGCTCGGCGGCGCGTCCATCCTGGGCGCGGCGTGCCCGCGCTGCCTGCTGCGTCAGCGCCAGCAGGGCGGCAGCCAGCGCGGCATCGGCGGGCGTGAACAGGCGCCGCCCCATCGCCGCATGCTGCAGTTCCAGCGCGGCGGCGTCGCCCAGCCCGGGAATGCGCAGCACCAGGCCTTCGCGCGCCACGGCGGCGGTGTCCACCGGCGTCGCGCTGGCGCCGATCGACAGCGGCGCGTAGATGCGGTCGAGCAGGCGGCGCCAGTGGGCTTGCAGCGTGGCGCTCGAATCGGCGGCGAACAGGCTGTCGATCAGTTGCGGCAGATGGCGTTCGAGCGTCTGCTCAGGCCCGGGGCTGATGCGCTGCCACAGCCACTGGCGCAGCGGAAAGTACAGCCACCCGGCGACCGCGAGGGCGGCGCCGAGCGCGAGCCCTGCGCTCGCGTTGAGCCACAGCATGGCACCGTCGAGCAGGACCACCAGCGCACCGCCCAACGCCCAGACCAGTGCGGCGAACCACCAGCGGTCGAGGTTGAACAGGCGGTAACGGGCCACCCCCAGCGCCATGCCGGCAAAGAGCAGCAGGAACAGCGCCGCTTCGCCCACGCCGGAAACGACGAGCGGCGGCAGCCCCAGCAGCATCGGCAGCCGGTTGGCGAACACCCAGAGGCCGACCGGAACCAGCGTGGCCAGCAACAGCGCCTTCAGCGCGGCGCGCTCGACCGGCTGCCGCTCCGTCAGGCGCCATTGCCGGACGGACAGCGGGATCAGGCCGAGGCAGAACACGGCACTCATCGTCAGCGGCCTGGATGTGCGCGGGCTGGGCCACCACTGGTAGTGGCCCGCGAGCCAGGCGAGGCCGAACAGCGCGCCCATCGGCAACAGGTAGCGGGTCGGCCCGAGGCGGCGCGGATAGACCCACAGCAGCGCGACCAGCCCGAACAGCGCGAGATGCTCGCCGAACTGCTCCAGCGCCCACAACGGCCGCACCCAGTCGGCATCGAAGCTGAGCTCGCGCCCCTTGCCGAGCGCCAGGATCGCCGCCGTCGGCGCCATTGCGAGGCAAGCGACGAAGAAGATCCGCGCCGCGATGTCGCGCGGCCCGAATGCCAGCACGCCGATGCCGATCAGCAAGGCAATCGCCGCCAGCAGGTCCATGGCCCAGAAGTCGGCCGGCAGGCTGCCGGCGGGGCGCTGCCGTTGCGGATGCAGCACCGCGCGCGTGCCGTCGGCGCGAACGAAGGTAACGGCATCCCGGCTGAGCGCGTCCCACAAGGCGCGGTGGTCGGCGAAGAAGCGGTTGTAGGCCTCGTAGGTCGACAGGCCGTAGGTGGCGCGCGAGATCGTGCCTGCGTCGAGCGGCAGCAGGGCGCCGCTGCGCGTTTCGACCGCCGTGACCCGCTCGCCCGGCTTCAGCAGGCCATCGGCGGGGCCGCGCTGGAAGACGCGCGCGATAACGAGGCCCGAGCCGGCGGCCGGTGCGTCGAACTCCAGTCCCAGCCAGGGCATCGACGATGCCAGCCCGATGTCCAGCACGAACAGCGCGACGGCAAGGATGGCGCCGACGGCGACGATGCGCGAAGGTGCGAATCGGGCAACCAGCATGATGGCGAGCTCCCGGGTGCGGACGGTCGGGCCGGGCCGGCGGCAACGGCCGGCATGGCGGATGCTACGCGTTCGGCAGCAAGGCCAGCGCCGCGTCGGCGGCAGCGGCCGACGCCGGCTGCAGCGGTGCGCGCAGTTCGTCGCCCAGCCAACCCTGGCGTGCCAGCAGGGCCTTGATGGGCGCCGGGTTGGGCTCGGCGAACAGCGCGCGCGTCAACGGGTACAGCCGCCGCCACGCCACGCGCGCCTCCGCGATGCGCCCGGCCTGCAGCGCCTGCGCCAGCGCGACGAAGGCCGGCGCATCGACCTGCGCCGATGCGGTGATGCCGCCGGCCGCGCCGCGCGCGAGCTGGTCGAACAGCTCGTCGTCGTTGCCCGCCAGCAGCGCCAGGCGGCCGTCGGCCAGGATCGCTTCGGCGGCGGCGCGGTCGCCGCTGCAGTCCTTGACCGCGACGATGTTGGGGTGCGCGGCCAGCGCCAGCAGCGTCGCCGGCTCGATGCGCACGCCGCTGCGCGCCGGCACGTCGTAGACGATCAGCGGCCGCGGCGCGGCATCGGCCACCTGCGCGAAGAAGTCCGCCAGCCCGCCTTGCGACGGCCGCACGTAGGCCGGCGGCGCCAGCAGGAAGCCGGCCAGCGCATCCGCATCAGCCAGTTGCCTGGCGCGTTGGGCGACGGCCTGCGGCTGCACGCCGGCCAGGCCCATCCATACCGGCAGCGCGCCGGCGGCGCGCAGCACCGTGGCCAGCACCGCGTCCTGCTCGGCGGCCGACAGCATCGCCGCCTCGCCGGTGCTGCCGCAGGCCACGAAGCCGGCCACGCCTTGCGCGGCCAGGTGCCGCACCAGCCGCGCCAGCGCCGGGTGGTCGACGGCGCCGTCCTGGAACGGGGTCACGAGCGGGATCCAGATCCCCGAGACATCGACAGTCATCACGCACTCCAAAAAGGAAGAAACCGACCGCGGTGGAACACCGTGTCGGACGTGCGTGGCGCAATGGGACTCTTGCGTGTGAACCGGCTGGTGGATGCCGGCGCAGCCTGCCCTCTTGTTCCGTCGCCCGGCCGACGACGGAACACTTGCTCCGGTCAGACGAGCAAGCGCTGTTTGGGTTTGCGCGCGGCCGCGGGGGCGGCGGCGCGGGGCATCAGAGGCAGGGCCATGCGGGCCATTCTAGCGATGCGAGAATCGGCGCCTTCATGCCTGCGCCGCGCGTCAGCATCCAACTGCAAGACTTCGACCTCGCCGCCGAGGTGGCTGCCTTGCGTGCGGGCGATGCCGGCATCGGCGCGGTGGCCAGCTTCGTCGGCACCGTGCGCGACCGCAACGGCGGCGCGGCCGGAGAGGTCGGCCTGCTGGAGCTGGAGCACTACCCCGGCATGACCGAGCGCAGCATCGAGGCGATGATAGCCGCCGCGCTGGCGCGCTTTCCGATCCGCGCCGCGCGCGTGGTGCACCGCGTCGGGCCGCTGCGGCCGGGCGAGCAGATCGTGCTGGTGGCCGTGGGTGCGGCGCACCGCGGCCCGGCCTTCCAGGCCTGCGAGTTCCTGATGGACTACCTGAAGACCCAGGCCCCGTTCTGGAAGAAGGAGACCACGCCCGACGGCGCGCGCTGGGTCGACGCCCGCGTCGCCGACGACGCGGCACTGGCGCGCTGGGGCCTGGACGCCGGCAACGCGGTGGCGGCGCCGGCGTGACGCAAGGCCTGCCGCCGGCCGCCGGCCCCGCTGCAGCCGTCGTCGATCCGGACGCCCGCGAGTTGCGCCATGCGTTGGGCCGCTTCGCCACCGGCGTGACCATCGTCACCACGCTGGACGCGCAAGGCCAGCGCGTCGGGCTGACGGTCAACTCCTTCGCGTCGCTGTCGCTGGAGCCGCCGCTGGTGATGTGGGCGCTGCGCGCGCTCAGCCCCAGCCTGCCGGCGTTCCAGGGCGATGCCGGCTTCGCGGTCAACGTGCTGGCGCAGGACCAGATCGAGCTGTCGCGCCGCTTCGCGTCGCACCACGTCGTCGACCGCTTCGCCGCCGGCCGCTGGCATGCCGGGGCCGGCAGCGGCCTGCCGCTGCTGGAAGGCGCGGCCGCGGTGCTGGAATGCGAGCGCGTCTCGTCGCAGACGGCCGGCGACCACGTGCTCTTCATCGGCCGCGTGCTCGGCTTCAGCCAGTCCGACCGGCCGCCGCTGGTGTTCCGCCAGGGGCGCTACCACCGGCTGGGCGAGCATCTGCCGTGAAGGCTTGACGCCTTGATTTCGCCGGCCCCTTCTCGAAAAGGAGACTCTCGATGAACGCCCCCACCACCGATGTCCGCTCGCTCGTGTCCGAGCAGGAGTGGCAGTTGCGCGTCGACCTGGCCGCCTGCTACCGGTTGGTGTCCTTGTACGGCTGGAGCGACCTGGTGTTCACCCACATCAGCGCGCGCATCCCAGGCCCGGAGCACCACTTCCTCATCAACCCCTACGGCATGCTGTTCGACGAAATCACCGCCTCCAGCCTGGTGAAGGTCGACCTGCGATGCAACAAGCTGCTCGACTCGCCGTACCCGGTCAACCCGGCAGGCTTCGTGATCCACAGCTGCATCCACGCCGCACGCGAGGATGCCCAGTGCGTGCTGCACACCCACAGCCGTGCCGGCGTGGCGGTGAGCGCGCAGAAGTGCGGCGTGCTGCCGATCAGCCAGCAAAGCACCTTCGTGCTGGCCTCGCTGGGCTACCACGACTACGAAGGCGTGGCGCTGCGCGACGACGAGCAGCCGCGCCTGATCGCCGACATGGGCAGCAACAATCACCTGATGCTGCGCAACCACGGCCTGCTGACCGTGGGCCCGACGGTGGCCGACGCCTTCATGACCATGTACAACTTCGAGAACACCTGTCGCATCCAGATCGATGCCCAGGCCGGCGGCGAACTGGTGCATTTCGACCCGCGCATTCTCGAAGGCATCATGCAGGTGGCCAAGACCGTGACTACCGGCAAAGGCGCCGGTGCGCTCGCCTGGCCGGCGCTGCTGCGCCGGCTGGACCGCGAACGCCCGGGCTACGAGCAATGAGACCTCCTGGGTGAACCTGCGCTGGCCGAAGCGAGCGCCAGGGCGCGGTCGGGCGGGCTCAGCTGCGCGGGGTCGCCGACGTCGATCAGCAGCCCGCTGGTGCCGGTGACCGCGGTGGTGACCGTGATCGCGTCGTTGCCGTCGCCGGCGGCTTGCACCCCATGTTCTTCATCAGCCGTGTGCTTTGGCTGGCCAGTAACCCTGCGGTAACGCTCCACGTCTACGGTGCCGTGCAACAGGCGCCGGCGTCGCCGGGGGTTGACGGGCGTCCCGCGGGAGAGCGCAGCATGGCAGAACGACGATCGCGACGGACGAGACGAGGACGCCGCGGCGGGCTCGGCGCCAAGGTTTGGGTGATCGGCTGGCTGGCGCTCATCGCGACGGCCGGCGGCCAGGCCCAGGGCACGCGTGAAGAGCGCCTGTGCCAGTCGATGGCACGCCATTTGGAACGGTTGGAGGCTTCGCCCCGCAGCCGGCCCGAAACACTGGCGCAAGCGCGGCAGCAATACCGCCAGCGCTGCGACGAAACGGCGCCGGCTTCCGCCCCGTCGGCCGCCGCAGCCCCGGCCCCGGTGCCACCGCCCGCCGCGCCGCGGCCGCGCACGCCCGGCCGCTTCGCCGACTGGAAT
This sequence comes from Rubrivivax sp., assembly GCA_047602205.1. Lineage (GTDB taxonomy): Bacteria > Pseudomonadota > Gammaproteobacteria > Burkholderiales > Burkholderiaceae_C > Rubrivivax. The sequence goes on from JASGHX010000001.1 coordinate 5,794,047, forward strand.
GACGCACTCGACGACCAGTGCCGCCAGTGGACCGACGGCGATGCTGCCGACCGCCGCACGCGTTGTGCGCAGCTCAAGATCGACCGTGCACTGGCCGAACAGCGGCTGGAGCGCACCGAGGTCGACGCCTGCACGGCAGACGCTGCGGCCGCAGCCACCTCGCCGGCCCGATCGAGCAGCGCTCGCCAGCGCGAGCTGATGGCCAGCCGCATGGCCCGTCTGGGCGGACCGGCGCACTGGGCCTGGGAGGGCCACGGCGGCTGCCGGCTGGCCCAGCGCGTGCGCTCGACCTTCAGCGATCTCGACTTGCCGCCGGCCATCGCCGCGCGGGGCGGCACGGTGTCGGAAGCGGAGGCCCGCGCCCGGCTGTGCGAAACCGATCCACGACTGCCCTTCTGCGCCGGCGCCGCCGCCGCAGCGTCGGCGGGCGGCCGCGAGCAGCCCTATTGGCGGTGGCAGAGCCAGGCCTATTCGCAGTGCCTCGCCGAGCCCGCGGCCGGGCGCGCGCGCGACCATTGCGCGCGCAGCATCGTCGAGCGCGCGCTGAGCGAAGGCCGCGCCGCCCCGGCGGCCGTCGACGCCTGCCGCGCCCGCTGGCAGGCCGGCGCGCGCAGCGAGCCCGAGATGATGGCCGTCGAACAATGCCTGCTGGCGCTGGCGCTGCTGGAGCAGGCCGCCGGCTCGCGGGCGGCCGAAGCGGCGGCCGGGCCGGCGACGGGCGGGCCACCGGGCTTGAACCTGCAGGGCTTGAGCCGGGCCGACCTCGTGGTGCCGCTGTACGCGGGCGACCTTGCCAAGGTGCCGGCCGGCGCCGAAGATCTGCGCTACATGCTGACCTCGTTCGGCCGCCTCAACGAGTCCTGCCCGAACCTGGGCCTGGCCGGCACCGCGATGCGGATCGCGCAGGCGCAGGTCCGGCAGACGCAGGAGGCGGTGGTGCGTGGACTGTCCGGACGCGGCAGCACGGCCGATGCGTTGACCACCCTGGGCGCCGCCAACGAAATGATGAAGATGCTGCCCGACTGCGAGCGCATCGTCGACGACGAGCCGCGCCGCCAAGCCTGCATCGCCGAGCGCGACAGTGCCTTCCAGGTGCAGCGTTCGCCGGCGGCGGTGGCCGACGCGACGCGGCTGATCGAGCGCCACGGCTGCGGCAGCGTTCAGATGACACGTTATGCGCAGCAACTGTCCGCCTGGCTGCTGGCGCCGCCCGGCAGCCGCGGCAGCCTGGCCGGCCTGGACCAGCACCCGCAGGCCCCGGCGCTGGCGCGCCTGTTCGACAACTGCCGCCGCCAGGCCGGCGACGGCGTGGCCGATGCCTGGTGCGGCTGCTACGTGCGCAACTTTGCGAATGCGCCGCGCGGCACGCGCTCGGCGCCGGCCGAGGTGCTGGACGCCGCCGCGCACAGCGCCTTCATCGGCGGGCCGCAGGCTTGGTACGCGCCGCCGGACATCGGCGACTGCCAGCCGTACTGGCCGGCCATCGAACGCTGGCGGCGCGAGCAGGCCGCCCGGGCACTGGTCACCGCCTGCCTGGTGCAGCAGCAGCCGGCCGAGGTGGTGCTCGCGCCCGACGTGAAGCGCTGCCGCTACCGCAGCGGTGCCGGCTTCGTCGAGCTGCGCGCGGCGCAATGCCCGGCCCGGCTGCACGCGCACGAATGGGGCCACGAGCCGGTGCCTTGCGGCGGGGCGGCGGGTGGCCGCTGAGCGGGCCGCTGCCGGGCGCCGCGCATGACGCGCATCAGCCTGCTCGGGCCGCCCCGCCTGTCCGGCGGCGAGCGCTGGCACGACCTGGCCGGCAGCGACGCCTTGCTGATCGCGCTGCTGGCCCTCGACGGCGCGCTGCCGCGGCGGCGCGCGGCCGAGCTGCTGTGGCCCGGCCGAGACGCCCGCCGCGCCAGCTTGAGCCTGCGCCAGCGCCTGTTCAGGCTCAAGCGTGCGGCGGGGGCCGATGTGGTGATCGGCGATGCGACGCTGGCGCTGGCGCCTGCCGTCGTGCACGACCTGGCCGGCTTCGACGCCGCGCTGCAGGCCGATGCCGGCCACGGCCGCGGCGAGCTGCTCGCCGGCGTCAGTCCGGTGCCTGGCAGTGACATCGCGCAATGGCTGGTGCAGGCGCGCAGCCGTTGGGCCGACCGCGTGCAGGCGGCGTTGGCCGAGCGTGCCGAGGCCCTGCTGGCCGCGCAGCAGTTGGCGGCCGCGCTGCGCTATGCCGAACGCCTGGCGGCCGAGGCGCCGTGGGCCGAGCATGCCCACCGCCGCGTCATGCGGCTGCACTACCTGCGCGGCGACCGCGCCGCGGCGCTGGCCGCCTACCGGCGCTGCGAACAAGCGCTGGCGCGCGAGCTGGACGCCGCGCCGGCGGCCGAAACCCGCGCGCTGGCCGCGCTGCTGCAAGACGATGCCGCGCCGCCGCCGGCGCCGGCCGCAGCGCCGGCACCGCCGCCGCTGACGCTGCTGCGGCCGCCGCAGCTGGTCGGGCGCGAGGCGGCGCTGCAGCGCATCGCCGCCGCCTGGCAGGCGCGGCGGCACGTGCTGGTCAGCGGCGAGCCGGGCATCGGCAAGAGCCGTTTGCTGGCCGAGCACGCGGCGCGCTGCCGGCCCGGCAGCCAGGTGCTGCTGATCGAATCGCGCCCCGGCGACGCGCAGCTGCCGTACGGCATCGTCGCGCGGCTGCTGCGCGGCTGGCTGCAGCACGGCGGCCGGCCGGCCGCGGACTGGGCGGTGCAGGAATGGGCGCGCTTCGTGCCCGAGCTGGGCGTGCCGGCGCCGGGCGCGGCCACCACCGCGCGCCTGCAGGCGGCGCTGGCCGCCTGGGCGGCGCACGCCGCGGCGGCGGGCGCCGACGCGGTGATCGTCGACGACCTGCAGTTCGCCGACGCCGCGTCGCTGGATGCGCTGCTGGCCCTGCTGGCCGCGCCGCTGCCGCAGCGCTGGCTGCTGGCCGTGCGCGCCGCCGAGCGTCCGGCGGCGCTGCAGGCCTGGCTGGCCTCGCCCGCCGGCGATGCGACCGAAGAACTGCCGCTGGCCGCGCTGGACACCGATGCCGTGGCCGAGCTGCTGCGCTCGCTGGCCCTGCCCGGGCTGGAGGCCGCGCCCTGGGCCGACGCGCTGTGGCGCCACGCCGGCGGCAACCCGTTCTACACGCTGCAGACGCTGCTGGCCTGCGGCCCGGCCGCGGCCGCCGGCGCGCCGCCGGCCGCGCTGCCGGTGCCGGGGCACCTGGGCCAGCTGGTGCAGCGGCGGCTGCAGCAGTTGCAGGCGCCCGCGCTGCAACTGGCGCAGATCGCCGCGCTGGCCGAGGCCGACTTCTCGGTGCCGCTGGCGGCGCGCGTGCTGCAGCGGCACGCGGTGGCGCTGGCACCGGCCTGGGCCGAGCTGGAAGCGGCCCAGGTGCTGCGCGACAGCGCCTTCGCGCACGACCTGGTGCGCGAAGCCGTCGCCGCCACCGTGCCGGAGGTGATCGCGCGCGAGCTGCACCTGCAGATCGCCGACGCGTTGGCCGAAGGCGGTGTCGTCGGCGGCGTGCCGCCGGCGCGGCTGGCGCGCCACCTGGCGCAAGGCGGCCGCTGGGACCGCGCCGCGGCCGCCTACCTGGCCGCCGCCGACCAGGCGCTGGCCGCCGGCCTGCGCCGCGAAGAGGCCCAGGCGCTGGACGCCGCGCTGCACTGCCTGGCGCAGGCGGCCGACCGGCAGGCCCGCTTCCGGGTGCTGGAGCGGCGCTGCCGCACGGCGCGCTACGTGGACGCCTATGCCGAGCAGCTGCGCCTGGCCGGCGAGCTGCAGGCCCTGGCCGAGGGCGCGGCCGAAACGGCCGACGCCGAGCTGGCCCGGGCCGCCGCGCTCGCCGAAGGGCAGCAGTGGCACGAGGCGCTGCCCTTGATCGAGAGCGCGCTGCGGCGGCTGGCGGCCGATGACGTGCGGCCGATGACGAGGCAGCGCCGCGCGGCGGCCCTGCTGGCGCAGTGCCGCATGGGCCTGGGCGACGCCGAAGGGGCGATCCGCGCGATGCAGGCCGGCATCGGCGATGCCATGGAGGCCGGCGACGGCGAGGCCGCGCGCTACCTGATCGACCTGGCCATCCTGCTGGGCAAGGCCGACCGCCCGCGCGAGGCCTGGCCGCTGCTGCAGCGGGCGGCCCGCGCGGCCGGGGCGGCGCACGACTGGGGCCTGGCCTCGCAGGCCCATGTCTACCTGGGCTGGGTGCTCGGCAACCGGGCGCGCGCGCGGCGCGCGATCCCGTACTACGAGCGCGGGCGCGAGCTGCACGCGCGCACCGGCGTGCCGATGTCGCTGCCGGTGGCGAACTTCATCGGCCTGGCCCGCCTGTACCGCGAGGTCGGGCGCTATGGCGAATCGCTGGCCCTGCTGGAAGCCATCGTCGCCGCGCAGGGCGGCGTCGGCGAGTTCCCGATGCGCACCGTCGGGCTGATGGACCTGGCGGTGCTGTTCCTGGAGCTGGGCCAGCCGGCGCGCGCGCTGCAGCTGCTGGGTTCGGGCCGCACGCCGCCGGCCGACGCCTATGCCCCGTCGTGGCTGATGCCGCGCTCACGCATCGAGGCCTGGGCCGGGCGGCCCGCGGCCGACCTGCTGCAGGCGGCCTTCGAGCTGGTGCGCCACGACGGCCAGCGCCTGCTGCGCTGGGTGGTGGCGCGCGACCTGGCGCTGGTGCTGCCGCCCGACGAGGGCGAGGCGCTGGCGCGCGCCGAAGCCGCCGACTGCGCCGCCGTCGACTGCCCGCATGCGCTGTGGGGCCTGCGCCTCGCGCAGTGCGACCGCCTGCTGGCGCTGGGCCGTGCGGCCGAGGCCGCCCCCATCGCCCGTGCCGCGCTGACGCGCTTTGCCGGCGGCGTGCCGCCGGGCATCTACCCGCCGCGCGCCTGGCTGATCATGCAGCGCACGCTCGCCGCCGCCGGCGACGGCGCGGCCGCCGCCGAAGCCCACCGCCAGGGCCGGCGCTGGCTGCACGACGGGGCGCTGCCCAACGTGCCGCCGGCCTTCCGCGAGAGCTTCCTGCACCGCAATCCGTTCAACCCGGCGTTCGGCCGGCCGTGAAGGGGGAGGCCGCGCTGCGGCGTCGCTCAGTGCTGCTGGCCGTACTCCGCGTGCCACTCGATCGACGGCTGGTGCCTCTTGCGTGCCGCTTCGGCGTACAGACGGCCGGCGACCACCGCGATAACCCGCCGGTAACGCCCGCTGCCGACCATGCCGCACGGGCACCGGCGTTGCCGCGGGGTGACGGGTGCCGGCGCAAAGGGGATACGCATGGCGACGGGACTTCGATCGGGGATGGCGTTGGGTGTGCTGGCGATGGCGGCGACGCTGCTGGCGTCCTGCGGCGGCGGTGGCAGCTCGGCCGAGATGGATGGCGGCGGTACGACGAGCCCGCCGCCGACGGGCGGCGGCAGTGCAGGTGGCAGCAGCGGCGGTGGTTCGACCAGCGCCGCCGGCAGCAACGGCTGCCACGACTTGATGTTGGCCTTCGAGGAGAACCCGGGCGCGCGGCTGGTGCAAGTGCGGCAGGTCGTGGCGTCGCTGTCGTCGGGCCAGACGACGATCACCGAGACCATGGACCTGCTCGCGGTCGGGCCGGCCACCTTCGAAGGCCATGCAACGATGGACACCCGGCAGCGCGAAGTGGAAGGCGCCTATCCCGGTGGCATCCCCGACGGCGTGGCCAACCTCACCGAGATCCACAACTACGCGCGAAGGACCGGGCCGGCCGAGGTCACCTACTACGGCAATACCAGCCAGTCCAGTCGCACGGTCAGCAGCAGCGGTGTCACCGTCATCAGCACCGGCAGCGGCCGCACGGTGCTGGTGCCGCCATGGGCGCGGCCGGAGTACGCGTTGCCCCTGGGCGGCAGCGCGACGGTGGCGACGGCCTACCACCACCACGGCGTCACCACGACCACGGTGACCGGGCAGGCGCCGGACACCAGGGCCATCGACAGCCAGGTGCCGACCACCGAGACGATCCGCTTCGTGCGCCGCGAGTCCATCACCGTGCCGGCAGGCACCTTCGACGCCTGCGTCTTCGAATCCACCTGGCAGGAAGATCCCGGCGCCAAGCTCACCGAGTGGGTGGCCGACGGCAAAGGCTTCCCGCTCAAGCGCGTCGATGCCGCCGCCGACGGCAGCACGGCCACGACCACGACGCTGTCGCTGCGCTTCAACGGGCAGCCGGTGACGAATTAGCAGACCTCGGCCTGCTGGCGCTGGAAGCGTTCGATCTGCCGGCGCAGCGTGCGCTGGCGGAATGGCTGTTCGGTGCCGGCCAGCCGCTGCTCCAGCGTCTGCACTTGTTCGCGCAGGTCCTGGCAGCGCTGCTGTCGCGCGTGGACCTCGCGCTGCTGGCGCCGTGCGCTCATCTGGTGGAGTTGCTCGGCCGACATCCGGGGCCGTGCGGCGGCTTCGCGCGCATCTTGCAAGCGCTGCTGCAGATCCCGGGCATCGACGCAGACCTGGTGGCCTTGCTCGGCGCATTGCTGCAGCAGTTGCTCGCCGCGGCGGATGTTGGCGGCGCCGCCGGACGCGATCAGGCAGCGGGTGGCCAGGGCCACGGTGGCGGGCGGGTGACCCTTGTCGGAGGCCGCCGCGTACAGGTTGCAGGCGGTGCTGATGTCACGTTCGATCTCGCGCATCCATTCGGCCAGCTTGTAGCCGTCTTCCGGCCGGCCGCTGCGCGCCTGCTCTTGCAACCGCTGCCGGGCGGCGTCGTTCGCGCGCCGGATGCGCTGGAACTCGGCGTCGTCGGCGCCGCCGCAGATCTGCGGCTGCTGCGCCATCTGCGCCGCCAGACCCACCGCTGCCGGATTCAGCCATTCCAGCGCACCGAACGACGAGCAGAACACGCGCAGTGCCTGCTTGCGCCCTTCCTCGATCTGCCGGATTTCGGCTTCGAGGGCGGTCCTCTCGGCGCAACTGCCGCACTGCTGCAGGCGCTGATGCAGCGACGCGAGGTGATGGTCCTGCGCCTCGGCGCGGCGGCGCAGCTCGTCTCGCTGCGCATCGTCGGCGGCGCGCTGGCGGTCGAGTTCGCGCTGCAGGTTCTCGGCCCGGCGCTCGAAGCGCTCGCGCTGCGCGGCGCTCTCGGCCTGCACGCCGGCGGCTGCGGCGACCAAGCCGGCCGCCACGGCCAGCGCCGCGAGGACGCGGCGGCGGATCGGGACGGCGGGCAGGCGATGCGGCTTCATGCTCGGCTCCGGTTGACGTTCGGTGCGGCCAATCTAGGCTCGCGGCGTTACCGCAGGGTTATCACGCAAGATCAGGCTAAGCTCGGCCTGCGCCGCGTCCCCGGTCGAGACGCGGCACCCCGGGGGAGGGCCGCCGGCGATGGGCCTCGGCGCTGACGACAAACTGCATCTGATCCGTCTGCAACTGCTGGGCCCGCCGCAACTGGCCCTGGCCGACGGCCGCCGGCTGGCGCTGAACCCGCAGGATGCCGCCTTGCTGGCGCTGCTGGCCATCGAAGGCGGCGTCGAGCGCGAGCGCGCTGCCGCGCTGCTGTGGCCGGCGGCCGACCCGCAGCGGGCCAAGCTCAGCCTGCGCCAACGCCTGTTCAGGCTCAACCGCGCGGCGGGGCTGGACCTCGTGGCCGGCACGCGCGTGCTGGCGCTGGCCGCCGAGGTCGGGCATGACCTGCGGCCGCTGGCGGATCCGTCCACCATCGGCGTCGGCGTCGGCGTCGATGGCGAAGCCGACCCCGCCGCGGCCGTAGGCGAGCTGCTCGGCACGCTGCGCTACGCCGGCGGCGAACTGGCCGACTGGGTGGACGTCGCGCGCGAGCGCTGGCGCCTGGCGCGGCGCCAGCGCTGGGCGGCGCAGGCGGCGGCGCTGGAGGCGCGTGGTGCACTGGCCGGCGCGCTGGTGCTGGCGCAGCGCCTGGTCGACGACGACCCCGCCGCCGAGCACGCGCACCGGCGCCTGATGCGGCTGCACTACCTGCGCGGCGACCGCGCGGCGGCGCTGGCCGCTTTCGAGCGCTGCCGCCGCGCGCTGGCCGAGTCGCTGGGCGAGCCGCCCGGCGCCGAGACCATGGCCTTGCTGCGCACCGTCGAGGACGACGCGCGCCCGGCCGCCGCGGCGCCGCGCGCGCCGCGGCCGCTGGCGCTGCTGCGGCCGCCGCGCCTGGTGGGCCGCGGCGACGCCTGGCAGCGCCTGCAGTACGCGCAACGGCGGTGTCAGCCCGTCGTGCTGCTGGGCGAGCCCGGCATCGGCAAGAGCCGGCTGCTGGCCGACTGGGTGCATGGCCGCGGCCTGCGCCTGGACGCTCGCCCCGGCGATGCGCCCGTGCCCTGGGCGGTGCTGACCCGGCTGCTGACCGCGCTGCAGGCGCGCTGCGAGCCGCCGGCCGATCCCGCGCTGCGCAGCGAGCTGGCGCGGCTGCTGCCGGTGCTGGGCGCGCCGCCGGCGGGCACGCTGCAGACCGTGCGCCTGCTGGCGGCGGTCGCGGCCTGGCTGGCCGCGGCGCGCGCGGCCGGCGTCGAATGCCTGGCCGTCGACGACCTGCAGTTCGCCGACGCGGCGTCGATCGAGGCCTTGCTCGCGCTGGCCGGCGGCGGCGCTGCTGCCGCCCCGGCCTGGCTGCTGGCCGCGCGCGCCGCCGAATGCCCGCCGCCGCTGCGCCGCTGGGTCGACGCCGCCGACCCCGGCCAGCGCGCGCTGTTGCTGCTGCAGCCGCTGGCCGAAGACGGCGTGCACGAGCTGCTGGCCTCGCTGCGCATCGCCGGCCTGGACGCCGGCCGCTGGGCCGCGCCGCTGCACCGCCACACCGGCGGCAACCCCAAGTTCCTGCTCGAAACCCTGCTCGCCAGCCTGGACGAAGCCGGCGCGCTGCCGGCGCAGCCGCAGTGGTCGCTGCCGCCGCAGGTCGGCGAGCTGATCGACCGCCGCCTGGCCCGGCTCTCGCCGCCGGCGCGCCGGCTGGCGCAACTGGCGGCGCTGGCCGACGTCGACTTCACGATCGAGCGCGCGGCCGCGCTGCTGGCCGTGCATCCGCTGGACCTGGCCGACCCCTGGCGCGAGCTGGAAGACGCGCAGATCGTCGCCGGCAGCGGCTTCGCGCACGACCTGGTGCGCGAGGCCTGCCTGCGCAGCGTGCCGGCGGCGGTGGCCGAGGCCTTGCATGCGCAGATCGCCGCGGCGCTGGCCGCCGCGGCGCCGGCCGTGCCGGCTGCGCGCCTGGCCGAGCATTGGCGGCGTGCCGGTCGCTGGCCGGAGGCGGCGCAGGCTTTCCGCGACGCTGCCGACGCCGCGCTGCATGCCGGTCGGCGGCGCGACGAGGCCGCGCTGCTGCAGGCCGCGGCCGATGCCCATGGCCATGCCGGCCAGCCGCAGCCGCGGTTCGCGGCGCTGTGCGAGCGCATCGGCGCGCTGGTGCAATGCGCCGACGGCGACGAACTGCGCGCCGCGCTGCGCGAGCTGGACGCGCTGCCCGCCGATGCGCCGCAGCAGGCGCTGCTGGCGCTGGCACGCGCCGAGGTGCAGATCGTCTTCGGCGAGTTCGACGCCGTGGTCGCCGCGATGCCGGGCGCGATCCCGCTGCTGCCCGATGCCGAGAGCGCGCTGCTGGCCACCCGGCGGCTGGCGGTGGCCCAGCTCAACCTCGGCCAGGCCGACCAGGCTGCGGCGCGGCTGCTGCAGCGGCTGCCGGCGGTCGACGAGCTGCCCGCGCTGCGCCCGCGCTACGAGTTCCTGGGCGAGTTGGGCACGGTGCTGGAGCGCTGCAACCGCCGCCGCGAAGGCCTGCAGCACCTGCAGCAAGGCATCGCGCTGGCGCTGCAGGCCGGCGACCAGGGCACTGCGGCGACGATGTACGCCAACCTGGGCATCAACCGCGTCTACTGGGGCGACGCCGAGGCGGCGATCGAGGCCACCGAGCGTGGCCTGGCGCTGCGCCAGGCGCACGACGGCATCGGCGGCCTGGCCAGCGGCTTCGACATGACGCTGGGCGCGATGTGCCGCGACGCCGGCCGCTACGGCGAAGCCATCGAAAGGCTGGAACGCTCGCTGGCCGCCTTCCAGGCCGATGGCAACGCCCTGTGGCAGGCCAACGCCGGTGCCCACCTGGCCACGCTGTGGCTGCACCTGGGCCAGGCCGCGCGCGCCGCCGGGCTGCTGCGCCAGGGCGACGACCAGGCCTTGCCGGCCTTCCTGGCGGCGCGCCGCGATGCCTTGCGCGCGCGGCTCGAAGCCGCCGCCGGCAGGCCGGCGCTGCCGTGGCTGCAGCAGGCGCTGCAGCGCCTGGCCGGCGCCGACCGCGTCGACGTGCGCCTGGGCATCGAGCTCGAACGCCTGCGCTGGCTGGCGCCCGCTGCCGCGCTGGACTTGGCCGAGCAACTGGCCGACGAGGCCGAGCGTTGCGAACTGATGGGCCATGCGCAGGCGGCGCGGCTGTGGCGCATCGACGCGCTGCTGCGCGCCGGCCGTCCGGACCGCGCCGCTGAACTGGCTGCCGCCGCGGCCGGCGCCGACGCCGGCGCCGTCGTGACCCAGCCCGCCCCCAGCGGCGCCTACCGGCCCGAGCTGTGGGCGCTGCTGCTGCAGGGCCTGCCCGCCGGCGGCGGCGCCGCGGCGAAGCTGCGCGCGGCGGCAGCCGCCTGGGTGCGGCGCGCGGCGGCCTGGCTGCCGGCGCCGTTCGGCGAGAGCTTCCTGCAGCGCAATGCGGTCAACCGCGGGCTGCTCAGGCCGGGCGCTTGACGGCCAGCGCCGCCCCGCGGCTGCGCCGCCGGGCCCCGAGGCCCACGCCCAGGCCCAGCGCCAACAGCGGCAGCGTGCCCGATTCGGGCACCTGCTGCGCCGCCGGCCCGGCCAGCAGCGCCGCCAGTTGCGCCTGGTCTTGCAGATCGACGACGCGGCCGTCGACCTGCAGGGCCTCGGTGCCGGCCAGGTGGATGGCCAGCGCGCTGCCGGAGGGCTGGTGCCAGGCCAGCAGGCAGCCGCTGGCGCAGGATGGGTCGAAGTCGAGGCTCGGATGCCAGGCCAACGACGACCAGCGCGCATCGCCCAGCCAGCCGAAGCTGAAGTCGGCCAAGGCCAGGTTGCCGAAATCGATGAGGTCGAAGCCGTCGCCGCCGACGAAGACATCGTCGCCCCAGCCGGCCACCAGCAGGCTCAGCACGTCGTCGCCGTCGCCGCCGACGAGGTAGTCGTTGCTGCCCAGGCCGGACCAGAAGCGGTCGTTGCCTTCCATGCCGTCCACGTAGACGCCAGCCGTCCCTGACCAGCCGATCAAGTCGTCGCCTTGGCGCAGGTTCACGGTGGCGCTCATCGCAGCGCTCAGCAGCACGATGTCGCTGCCACCACCGCCATCGATCTGCACGCCGCTGGTGCCGGTGACCGGCGCGGCGATCTCGATCACGTCGTTGCCGTCGCCCGCAAAGATGCGTTCGGTGGCGATCAGCGTCGGCTCGGCAGCCGTGTGCCGCAGCCAGTCGGCATCGTTGGTCGTCGACAAGGTGTCGGTGCCGTTGCGCCCGTCGTAACGGCCGCCGTTGACGCGGTAGCTGCCGTTGACCGCGATCGGCCGGCCGTCGGCGGGGTGCTGGAGGGTGGTGGAGACAGTCGCCGTCGTACTGACGAAGGTCAGGAAGTCGTTGCTGTTGGTGCCGGTCACGTCGACCAGCGTCGCCCCTGCCGTGGCCGGCAGCAGCAGCGCAGCGGCCGACGAGCCGGCGATGACGAGGCGCGCGCAGCGCCGCAGGAGGTGCAGGGTCATGGCGGGTCCTTGGTGCAGGGTGGTGGGCCGCGCGCTATGCGGGCTGCGTGGCCGCCAGCGTCCGCCGCCGGCCCACCGGCAAGCCCAGCACGGCCAGCCCCAGCGCCGCCAGCGCCGCGCTGCCGGGCAGCGGCACGGCGGCCGCGGCCGAGCCGGGGAACAGCCCCGATGCCGACGTGAAGATCGTGCCCGGCGGGCCGCTGAACGACGCGGTGGCGGTGTGCGACAGGTCGAAGTCGGCGTACAGCGAATGGGCCGCGTCCTGGGTGAAGTCGTAGCTCAGCCAGAGCCCGAACTCGAGCTCGAAGGGGCCGTTGGCGACGAAGTCCAGGTCCAGGCTCGACGGCAGCGGATCGTCGGGCGAGAACATCCACACCGCCTGGCTTGCCAGCGGCACGTGGTCGAAGACGCCGTTGCTGAAGTCCTCGAAGTAGCCGGGGCTGTAGACCACGATGGCGAAAGAGCCGAACACGTCGACGCCCGGCGCGATGTCGACCAGGCCGTCGATGTCCAGGTGCACCGACGACGTGCCGCTGCCGAGGTAGGGCGTGCCGTCGGCGTTCAGCAGCGTCAGCGTGTCGCCCAGCCGCACGTCGACGCTGCCGTAGATCTTCGCGCTGAGGTTGATGCCGCTCGCCTCGGAGGCGATCTTGAGCGTGCCTTGCGCCAGGTCCACCGCCGCGAAGGCGTTCAGCGTGTGCGCCATGCCGGGGTTCTGCAGCGTCAGGCTGGGCGAGAAGTCCCCGCTGTCCCAGCTGCGCTGCTCCTCGCTCAGCGTGTAGCCCAGGGCGCAGGCCGGCAACAGCGTCGGGCAGTAGCTGACGATGCCACGGGCGAACGCCAGGGTCGTCGTGGCCGCCTGCGCCAGCGGCGCCAGCGCCAGGGCCAGCAGCAGTGCAGCGGTGCGTGGAAGGGCGATGGAGTGCTTGGAACGGGGTGGCATGGGTTGTCTCCGGTGATGAACGGCAGCCACTGTGCCGGCCAGCCGTTACCGCAGGGTTATCGTCAGCGCCCACGGCTGGCCCGCGGGCCTTGAAACCGCAGCGCCCGGCCGCATGTCCACGGCAGTTCCAAGGACTTCAGACATGCGCTTCGACAAACTCACCACCGCCTTCCAGCACGCCCTGGGCGACGCCCAGAGCCTGGCCTTGAGCCGCGACAACCCCTACATCGAGCCCAGCCACCTGCTGGCGGCGATGCTGCAGCAGCCCGACGGGCCCAAGGCCTTGCTGGACCGCGCCGGCGCCGACACCGCGGCGCTGGCCGCCGCGATGGAGACGGCCAACCGCAACCTGCCGCAGGTGCAGGGCAGCGGCCAGCAGGTGCAGCCCGGGCGCGACCTGGTGCAGCTGCTGCAGCAGGCCGACAAGGAAGCCACCAAGCGCGGCGACCAGTTCATCGCCAGCGAGATGTTCCTGCTGGCGCTGGCCGACGCGAAGACCGACCTCGGCGGCGTCGTGCGCGGCCACGGCCTCACGCGCAAGGCGCTGGAGGCGGCGATCGAAGCCGTGCGCGGCGGCCAGAAGGTCGACTCGGCCGAGGCCGAAGGCCAGCGCGAGGCGCTGAAGAAGTACACACTGGACCTGACCGAGCGCGCCCGCCAGGGCAAGCTGGACCCGGTGATCGGCCGCGACGACGAGATCCGCCGCGCGATCCAGGTGCTGCAGCGGCGCAGCAAGAACAACCCGGTGCTGATCGGCGAGCCCGGCGTCGGCAAGACGGCCATCGTCGAAGGCCTGGCGCAGCGCATCGTCAACGGCGAGGTGCCCGAGTCGCTGAAGGACAAGCGCGTGCTGGTGCTGGACATGGCCGGCCTGCTGGCCGGCGCCAAGTACCGCGGCGAGTTCGAGGAGCGCCTGAAGGCCGTGCTGAAGGAAGTTGCCGCCGACGAGGGCCGCATCATCCTGTTCATCGACGAGCTGCACACGATGGTCGGCGCCGGCAAGGCCGAGGGCGCGATCGACGCCGGCAACATGCTCAAGCCCGCGCTGGCGCGCGGCGAGCTGCACTGCATCGGCGCGACCACGCTCGACGAATACCGCAAGTACGTCGAGAAGGACGCCGCGCTGGAGCGCCGCTTCCAGAAAGTGATGGTCGACGAGCCCAGCGTCGAGGCGACGGTGGCCATCCTGCGCGGCCTGCAGGAGAAGTACGAGGTGCACCACGGCGTGGAGATCACCGACCCGGCCATCGTCGCCGCGGCGGAACTCTCCCACCGCTACATCACCGACCGCTTCCTGCCCGACAAGGCCATCGACCTCATCGACGAAGCCGCGGCCAAGATCAAGATCGAGATCGACTCCAAGCCCGAGGCGATGGACAAGCTCGACCGCCGGCTGATCCAGTTGAAGATCGAGCGCGAGGCCGTCAAGAAAGAGAAGGACGAGGCCTCGGTGCGGCGCCTGTCGCTGATCGAGGACGAGATCGGCAAGCTCGAGCGCGAGTACGCCGACCTGGAAGAGATCTGGAAGAGCGAGAAGGCCACCGCGCAGGGCAGCGCGCAGGTGAAGGTCGAGATCGACCAGCTGCGCGAGCAGATCGAGCAGCTCAAGCGCAAGGGCGACTTCAACAAGGTGGCCGAGCTGCAGTACGGCAAGCTGCCCGAGCTGGAAAAGAAGCTGAAGGAAGCGCAGACCAAGGAAATGGGCAAGAAGGGCGGCGGGAAAGACGGAAAGTCCGGACCGCAGCTGCTGCGCACGATGGTCGGCGCCGAGGAGATCGCCGAGGTGGTGTCGCGCGCCACCGGCATTCCCGTGTCCAAGCTGATGCAGGGCGAGCGCGACAAGCTGCTGCTGATGGAAGCCAAGCTGCACGAGCGCGTGGTCGGCCAGGACGAGGCGATCACCGCGGTGGCCGACGCCATCCGCCGCAGCCGCGCCGGCTTGAGCGACCCCAACCGGCCGCTGGGCAGCTTCCTGTTCCTCGGCCCGACGGGGGTCGGCAAGACCGAGCTGTGCAAGGCGCTGGCGGGCTTCCTGTTCGACAGCGAGGACCACATGATCCGCATCGACATGAGCGAGTTCATGGAGAAGCACAGCGTCTCGCGCCTGATCGGCGCGCCGCCGGGCTACGTGGGCTATGACGAAGGCGGCTATCTCACCGAGGCGGTGCGGCGCAAGCCCTACAGCGTGCTGCTGCTCGACGAGGTGGAGAAGGCCCACCCCGACGTCTTCAACGTGCTGCTGCAGGTGCTGGACGATGGCCGCCTGACCGACGGCCAGGGCCGCACGGTGGACTTCAAGAACACCGTGATCGTGATGACCAGCAACCTGGGCTCGCAGCTGATCATGCAGATGGCCGGCCAGCCCGACGACAAGATCCGCGACGCGGTGTGGGCCGAGGTCAAGACGCACTTCCGCCCCGAGTTCCTGAACCGCATCGACGAGACCGTGGTCTTCCACGCGCTGGACCAGAAGCACATCGAGAACATCGCGCGCATCCAGCTGAAGGCACTCGAAGCGCGGCTGGACAAGCTGGAGATGAAGCTCGAGGTCTCGCTCGAGGCGCTGGCCGAGCTGGCCAAGGTCGGCTTCGACCCGGTGTTCGGCGCGCGGCCGCTGAAGCGGGCGATCCAGCAGCGCATCGAGAACCCGGTGAGCAAGCTGATCCTGCAGGGCAAGTTCGGCCCGAAGGACGTGATCCCGGTGAACGTGAAGAACGGCGAGTTCGACTTCGATCGGGTCGTGCACTGAGCCCCTGCTGCCGGCAGGGGCTTGCATCCGGCGCCCGCCCAGGTGCCGTACGCCCGGCATGGCCGACGCCGACACCCCCGCCCCGCCAGCGCGCGCGATGCGCCGGCGCCTGATGGAGCGCGTGGCCGACGCCGATGCCACGCACCTGACCGTCGGTGCGGACCAGGGCGACTGGCGGCCCTGGATCGAGGGCGTGCGCATCAAGCTGCTGCGCCGGCACGGCGGCGTGCTGTCGTACCTGCTGCGCTTCGAGCCCGGCGCCGCGTTGCCGCCGCACCGCCATCCGCTGGACGAGGAGTGCCTGGTGCTGGACGGCCGGCTGCGCATCGGCAGCGGCCGCGAGATGGGGCCCGGCGACTACCATCTGGCGCACGCCGGCAGCCTGCACGCCAGCGTCAGCACCGACACCGGCGCGACGATCTTCCTGCGCGGCGCCATACCGGACCCCCGCCATGTCCTGGACTGAAGCTTCTGCCGCCGGCGCGCCGCCTGTTTGCGCGCCGGCGCCCGATCCGCGGCTGGCCGCCTGGCTGGACGCGATCGTCGAGCGCGACGAACGTGCGCTGGGGGCGCTCTACGACGCCACCGTCACGCGCGTCTACGGCTTCGTGCGCCGCATCGTGCGCAACGAGGCGCTGGCGCAGGAAGTGGTGGAGGACACCTATTTCCAGGTCTGGCGCCAGGCGCCGCGCTACGACGGCGCGCGCGGCGGCGCGATGAGCTGGCTGCTGGCGATGGCGCGCTCGCGCGCGATCGACGCGCTGCGCCGCGAAGCGCGCTTCGAGCACGAAGAGCTGGCCGACGACGACGGCGCGCAGGTCGGCGACGCTCGGGCGCTGCCTGCCGACGAACTGCTGGCGCTGGCGCGCCACCACGCGGCGCTGCACCACGCGCTGCAGCAGCTCGGCGCGCAGCCGCGCCAGCTGGTGTCGCTGGCCTTCTTCCGCGGCCTGAGCCACGAGGAGATCGCCGACCAGATGCGGCTGCCGCTGGGCACCGTGAAATCGCAGATCCGGCGCGCGCTGCTGACGTTGCGCCAGTCGCTGGCCGACGGTGCGCCGCTCGCCTCTGCCCCTTGAAGACCATCGAGATGAAACCGCCGCTATCGCCCCTGCCCGTCACCGCCGCACCGGACCCGGTGGACGCCGACTACCTGCCGCTGCTGGGCGAGCCGCTGGCCGGCGCCTACGCGCAGGCCGCGCCGCTTGGCGCCCCACCCGCAGCGCTGCGCGAGCGCCTGCTGGGCCGGCTGGCCGCATCGCGCGCCGCCTCGCAGGCGATGACCACCTCGCGCCCGGCACGGTTGCCGTCCGAGCCGCTGGCCCCGGGCGTGCGCGCGACGCTGCTGTACGCGCACGACGCTGCGCAAGCGCCGCGCCCCGGCGAGCCGCTGCGCGCGCGCCTGGTCGAACTGGACGCCGGCGCCACGTGGCCGGGCCCCGCGGCGGACCTGCACCGCGAATGGCTGCTGCTGCGCGGCCGCGCGACGCTGGGCGGCGAGGCGCTGGCCGAGCGCGACTACCACGTCGATCCGCAGGGCAGCGCCGGCGCGCCGCTGGCGTCGCCCGATGGCGCGCTGCTGTTCCTGCGCGAATCGGCGCTCGCGGCCGAGCCCGGCGACGCGCCCTTCACCGTGCGCGACGCCGAAGCCGGCTGGCCCGCGTTCGCGCCTGGCCTGCGCCGCCGCGTGCTGTGGCAGCGCCGGGGCCAGGCCGCGCTGCTGTACCACGCCGACCCCGGCGCCGCCGTGCCGCAGCACGCGCACGGCCATGACGAGGAATGCCTGATGCTGCAGGGCGAGCTGTTCCTCGACGACGTGCTGCTGCGCCCCGGCGACTACCAGCTCGCCCCCGCCGGCAGCGGTCACCACATCACCGAGACCGACACCGGCGTCGTGATCTACGCGCACGGCGACCTGGACCTGCGCTTCACCGGCTGACTCGGCGGCCTCTTGCCGCCCTTCTTGCCGCCCTTCATGCCGCCTTTCAGGGCATCTGCAGCACCCGCCGCACCGCGGGCACGGCCGCCGCGCCGCGCGCCGCCATCACGCGCCACAGCACGCGCGGCGCGAACAGCGCCGGCGGCGGCTTGATCAGGTTCACCACCTCGAGAAAGGCGCGTGCGACCAGCGGGTCTTGCGCGGCCACGCGCTGCAGCCGCGCGACGTAGGCGTTGACGATGCGCACGGCCAGCGGCCGCGGCCCCGGCACGCAGGGCAGCGCCAGGTCGCCGCCCACCGCCAGTTGCCACGGCCCGTCGACGATGCGCGCGGCGGCGCGCAGGAAGCGGCGTGCCAGCAGCCCGGCGGGCTGTCCGGCCGGCCCTCCGGCCGTCCGCGCCAGTGCGTCGCGCAAGGCCAGCGCCTCGCAGGCCGCGACCGTCATGCCCTGGCCGTAGATCGGGTTGAAGCTGGCCAGCGCGTCGCCCATCACCAGCAGCCCCTGCGGCCAGCGCGGCAGCCGCTCGTAGCGGCGGCGCAGGCTGCGCGGCATGAGGTAGCGCTGCACGGGGCCCAGCGGCGTGCCCTCGCGCGCCAGCGTCAGCACCTCGGGGCTGCCGATCTCGCGCGCGCGCTCGCGCAGGCCGTCGAACGTGGGTGCCGGGTGGTCGCCGGCGTAGCCGCCGACGCCGACCACCCAGCGCGGCGTGCCGTCGGCATCGGGTTCCTGCGCCAGCATCACCGCCGGCCGCGGCTGCGCCGCCGTCACCCCGCCGATCAAGGCCAGCTTGCGGATGCCGGCGCCATAGGCCAGCGCGCCCTCGCGCCGGAAATACGCGCTGACGTAGACGATGCCGATCTCCACCGCCTCCTCGGGCGCGGCCGCGTAGCCCCAGTCCTGCAGCCAGCCTGGCAGCCGCGACGCGCGGCCGCTGCAATCGACCACCAGCGCGCAGGGCAGCGCCTGCACGGTGCCGGGGGCGGCGCCGGCGTCCCGCGGCCGCCAGCGCGCGGCGACGACGGCCTGCCGGCGCTCGTCGAGCTGCGGCGCCAGCGCCTCGGCTTCTTCGACGAAGCGCACGCCGCGCAGGGCGCGCACGCGGCGGCGGATCTCGGCCTCGATCGCCAGCCGGCTCGCGGCCAGCCCCAGCAGCGCGCTGTCGCCTTCGGCCAGGCGCAGGCCGCCGGCGTCGAAGGCCACCTCGCGCTGCATGTCGCCGGCCAGCGCTCCGTGCGCCAGCAGCGCCTGCGTGAAGCCGGGGAACAGCTGCTCGATCACCTCGCGCCCGCGCGCCAGCAGGCCGTGCGGATGCACCGCGTGCGGCGTGCCCTTGCGCGGCGCGGCGCTGTCGGGCAGCCGGTCGCGCTCGATCAGCACGACCTCGGCAAAGCGCTCCGACAGCACGCGCGCGGCCAGCAGCCCGGCCAGGCTGGCGCCCAGCACGACGGCGCGCCGGGCGGCGGGAACGGAGGTGGCGGCAGCGGGCATGGCGGTCTCCAAAGCAGCGGCGGATGGCTGCTGTACGCGGCCGGGCCGGCGCCTGGATGCATCGATCGAGGGCCGTGCATCCCGCCGCGTCCGCGGCGCGTATGCACGGCCAGCGGCGCCGTGTCGGCGCCGCGTTGCCGAGGAGATTCGACGATGACCCCGATCGAGACCGTTCAGGAGATCTATGCCGCCTTCGGCCGCGGCGACGTCCCGGCCATCCTGGCCCGGCTGGCGGAGGACGTGGAGTGGGAGTACGCGACCGGCGCCGGCCCGATCCCATGGCTGCAGCCGCTGAAGGGCCGCGGCCAGGTGCCCCGGTTCTTCGAGGCGCTGCACGCCAACGTCGAGATCACGCGCTTCGAGGTCGGCAAGATCTTCGGCGACGCCGGCACCGTGGTCGACCTGGTGAACCTGGACTACACCGCGCGCGCCAGCGGCCGCCAGGTGCAGGAGATCGACGAGGTGCACATCTGGCACTTCAACGCCGCCGGCCAGGTGCAGCGCTTCCGGCACCGGGCCGACACCTGGCTGCAGGCGTGGTCGATCGGCAAGGCCTGAATCGCGCGGCGTGGCGCGCGCCGCTCTCAGTCGCCGTCGCGGTCGCCGCGCGGCCGTGCGGCGCCCAGCGTCGCGAGATAGGCCACGATGTCGGCGCGTGCCTGCGCGTCGTCGAGCCGGTAGCCCATGCGCTGGCCCGGCACCAGGGCCTGCGGGTCGGCGAGCCAGCGCTCCAGCAGCGCGGCATCCCAGGTCAGGCCGCTGCGGCGCAGCGCGTCGCTGTAGGCAAAGCCCGGCACGCTGCCGGCGCGGCGGCCCAGGATGCCGGCGTGCCGCGGTCCGACACGGTCGGCGTCCACCGAGTGGCAGCCGCCGCAGCGGGCCTCGTAGGCCTGCCGGCCGCGCTGCGCGTCGCCGCTGACGGCGGCCCCGGCCGCGCCGGCTGCGAGCCACAGCGCGACCAGGAGCGCGGGCCGCAGCACGCTCAGCCACCGAAGCTCAGCGCGGCCGCCGGCAGCATCGTGCCCAGGGCCTGCGACAGCGCGGTCCAGTGCATGGTTTCGTCGGCGGCCAGGCGCGCGGCCACCTGGCCGAGCCGGTTGTCCTTGAACGACGGAATCACGCCCAGATAGGCGTTGGCGGCGCCGAGCTCGAGCCGCGCGGCCAGCGCCAGCACGTCGGCCTGGCTCTTCAACGAGGCGGCATTCAGCGCCCGGGCATAGTCGTCGAGCGGCTTCTCGGCCACCGGCATGCCGCCGAGCTTGCGGATCGTGGCGGCCAGCGCATCGCGGTGCGCCTGGTGGTGCGACTGGAACGCCAGCGCCACGTCGCGCGCGGGCTTCTGCAGCAGCCCGCTGCCGGCGCCGAGCTGGTAGGCGTTGATGGCCTCGTGTTCCAGGCCGAGCGCGATGTTGAGGATGCCGACGTCGGCTTCCATCGCCGTCGAAGCCTGCGCGCTCGCGGTCCGCGTGCCGGCCAGCAGGCCGATGGCCGTGGCCGACAAGGTGAGCGGGGCGGTGCGCGAGAGGAAGATGCGGCGGGCGGGGCTGGCTTGCATGCGGGACTCCTGCGGGTCTGTGTGGATGACAGACGCCTTTACGCCCGCGGCCGCGATTCGGATGCAGGCCGCGCCGATGGCCCGGCGACAGCGGTGGTTCAGGGGGAGGCGCTTGCGGCGTACTTGACGTCGTAGCGCAACTCGACCATGCCGGCGCCCATGGAACGGGCGGAGGTCAATTGCAAGGCCGGACTCAAAACCCTGCGCGGAAACAGCGGCTTGCCCCGGCCGAGCGTGACCGAGCCGATCTGGATGATCATCTCGTCCAGCAAGCCGGCATCGTGGAACTGGCCGGCGAGATCGCCGCCGCCGACGATCCAGAGGTTCCTGCTGCCGGCAGCCTTGCGCATCTCGACATGGACGCTGCGCACGTCTCCATTGACGAAGCGGATGTCCGCCCCGTCGATGGCGGCCAGCTTGCGGCTGGAGAAGACCCAGGCCGGCTGCGTGTAGGGCCACGCCGACCCGGTCTCGGCAGCGACCTTGTCCGCATGGCGCTGCATCCATTCGTAGGTCGTCGAGCCCATGGCCAACGCACCCACGCCGGCGATGAATTCCGGGTAGCTGGACCCGTTCAGGTCGCCGAGGGAGAAAAGCCAGTCCAGCGAATCGTCTTCGGTCGCGATGAAGCCGTCGAGACTGCTTGCGGTGTAGTACTGCGTTTTCACTCAGGCGAGCGCCGTGCTGCCCCAGCCCCGCTCCACCAGTCCGGTGAAGCCGCCCCAGAACATGCGCATGCCGTCGAAGGGCATGTCCTCGGGCTTGCAGTCGGCGAGGCGCGGATCCTTCATCACCAGCGCGTTGATGCGGTCGCGCTCGGCGCGCGAGGCGTAGACGATCCAGGCGAACACGGCCACCTCGTCGTCCTTGAGCTGCACGGCCTGCGGGAACGAGGTGACTTTGCCGGGCGGCACGTCGTCGCCCACACATTCGAAATACTGCAGCGCACCATGCTCCATCCACACCTCGCCGGCTTTTTGCGCCATCGCGCGGTAGGCGTCCAGGTTGGCGCGGGGGACGGGCACGACGAATCCATCGACGTAGTGCATCAGGGTCTCCTTCGACAGGGTTGCGGTTCAGTTCGGAATCTCGGGCTCGACGAGGTGGGGGACCTGGACGAGCGATTCCCGCCGGCCCAGGTGAAGCTGCCGCCGGCCGCGCCGTCGAAGTGGTGGACGTGGCAGACGAAGCCGCAGGGCGGCAGCCATTTGGCCAGCGCCGCGCCGTGCGTGAAGGCGCGGTAGACCTTGTCGGGCGTGGTGCGCAGCACGCCGTGGAGGCGGACGGTTCCGGTGGGCATGTTCGGGTCTCCTTGAGTGGTGGGTGCGGTCACGGCGACCGCCCGTCGACGTGGCGCACGGGGAGGGCGTCCGGCTCGATGTCGTCCATGCAGCGCGCGTTGATGGCCGCCATCGGCACGCCCTGCGGGCTGGCGTGCGTGACAGGTCCCTTCCCGGTCACTGCATCGAGTGCAGGCCGATGCAGTTGCCCTCGGTGTCCACCACCAGCGCGCAGAAGCCGTAGGGGCCGATGGCGAACTTGGGCTTGTGGATCCGGCCGCCGGCGGCCTCCACGCGCGACTGCTGCACGGCGCAGTCCTCGCAGCCGAAGTACACCAGCGTGCCGCCGCCGCCCGGCGCGACGCCGTCCATGCGCACCAGCATGCCGCCCGTGCCGGGCGCATTCATCTCCGACGGAAAGCTCAGCATCTCCATGCCGCCGGCTTCGCCCTCGGACGCGGCCAGCGGTGCCAGCGTGCAGCCGAGCACGGCTTCGTAGAAAGCGCGCGCACGCGCCATGTCCTGCACGTAGATCTCGAACCAGACGACGGGATTGGGTTTCATCGGCGGCTCCTGCTTCAGGGTTGGGTTGCAACGTTCACCATCCACGGCGTGCCGAAGCGGTCGGTGACCATGCCGAAGCCGGGCGACCAGAAGGTCTTGGTGAAGGGCATGGTCACCTGGCCCCCCTCGGCCAGGCCGTCGAACACGCGCCGGCCTTCGGCTTCGGCCTCGACGCCGATCGATATCCACATGCCTTGCGGTTTCTGATAGCCGCCGCCGCAGGTCTCGAGGCCCATGCCGGGCACCTCCGGCATGGTGTCGGACGCCATCAGGCTTTGCGCGCCGACCTGCAGTTGCGCGTGCATCAGGCGGTTCTTGGCCGACTCGGGCACCGGCGGCATGCCGGCGTCGGGCGGTGCCTCGCCGAAGGTGGACTGGAAGACGATCTGCCCGCCGAACAGCTTGGCATAGAAGGCCATGGCCTCGGCGCAGTTGCCGTCGAAGTTGAGGTAGGGCACGAATTGCATGGTGGGTCTCCGGGTGCTTGGGTGGTGCAGGGCGCCGGTTCAGCGCCCGTCGAAGGCCGCCTGCAGCGCGGCGATGTCGAGCTTCTTCATCTGCATCATGGCCTGCATGGCGCGCTGCGAGGCGGCGCGGTCGGGGGCGTTCATCACGCGCTCCCAGTCGCGCGGCGTCACCTGCCACGACAAGCCGTAGCGGTCGGCCAGCCAGCCGCACTGCTGGGCGGCGGGATCGCCGCCTTCGCCGAGACGGTTCCAGTAATGGTCGATCTCGGCCTGGCTGTCGCAGTTGATCATCA
Source organism: Rubrivivax sp. (assembly GCA_047602205.1). GTDB lineage: Bacteria > Pseudomonadota > Gammaproteobacteria > Burkholderiales > Burkholderiaceae_C > Rubrivivax. Next base: position 5,817,045 of record JASGHX010000001.1, read on the forward strand.
GCGACACGGCGGGGTTGAACTTGAAATGCGGCCCGCCGTTCAGCGCCAGCATGGCCTGGCCGTCCAGCACGAAGGACACGGCCATCACCGAGCCGGGCGGCTTGCCGTGGTGCTCCCGCCCGGCTTCGCCGTAGTGCGAGACGCTCAGGATGCGCGAATCGGGAAAGATGCCGACGTAGAAGTTCGCGGCTTCTTCGGCCCGGGTGTCGAACCACAGGCAGGGTTGGATGCGCGAGACGAGGCGGGACACGAGCGGCGACTCCGTTGCGGTGTGGACGATGTTCACATCCTAGGGGCTAAAATGGACACTGTCCACATGGGGCAAACCCATGCGGCTGTAAATCTTTGTTCACCCCTGAGGACACCATGGCCACGGCCCGCCGCCCCAAGCCCCGCACGACCTACCACCACGGCGACCTGCGCGCTGCGCTGGTGGAGGCCGGCTTGGCGTTGGCGCGCGAAGGCGGGCCGCAGGCGGTGGTGCTGCGGGAGGCCACGCGCCGCGCCGGCGTGGCGCCCAATGCGGCGTACCGCCACTTCTCCGGTCACCAGGCCTTGTTCGAGGCGGTGCGCGCGGCGACCCTGGGCGCGCTGGCGCGGGCGATCGAGGCCGAACTGCGGGTGGCCGAGGCGCTGCCCGATCCGGCCGCGCGCGCACGCGCGATGCTCGCGGCCGTGGGGCGCGGCTACCTGGGCTTCGCGCAGGCCGAGACGGGCTGGTTCCGCACCGCGTTCGCGTTCAGCCCCTTCGACGTGCAGGTGCCGACCGACCCGGCTCGCACGGCGGCCAAGGGGCTCAACCCCTTCGAACTGCTGGGCTATGCGCTGGACGCGATGGTGCAGGCCGGCGTGCTGCCCGCGGACCGGCGGCCGGGCGCCGAGTTCCTGGCATGGTCGGCGGTGCACGGCATGGCGCTGCTCATCATCGACGGGCCGCTGCGCCGCGCGCCGCGGGCCGTGCGCGCGGCGCTGGGCGCGCGGCTGCTGCGCATGGTGGAGATGGGGCTGTGAGCGCGCATGGCCGCTCCAAAGCGCTCACACCGGAGCGCGTCAGCGCGGAGGTTGCCTGATGAGCGCGCATGGCCGCTCCAAAGCGCTCACACCGGAGCGCGTCAGCGCGGAGGGCAGGCATGCCGGACCGGATCGTGCCCCAGCCGCTGTCCGAGGCCGGCAGTGTGCTGCCGGCCTGAAGGTGCCGCGTCAGGTGCGGCGGCTGCGGCGCCGGGCCCCGGCCCAGCCGCCGGCGGCCAGCCCCAGCGCCAGCAGCGCGGCCGACGCCGGCTCGGGCGCCGCGGCCAGCGGCTCCACGCTCCAGGTGCCGGTGGTGTTGGGCGTGCAGGTGGTGGCGTCGATGTTGTTGCAGTACACCCACCAGTGGTCGCCGGTGCCGTAGTTGCCGATCTGGCCGTCGGTGATCAGCCGCAGCGACAGGAAGGTGTAGGGCAGGAACGAGAGCGTGCTGGCCTCGGTGTCGACCAGGCTGCCGTCGACCACCGCGTCGTCCGGGTCGCCGTTGAAGGCCACGCCGTCGACCATGAAATCGAACGACGTCGCCTGGCCGCCGGCGATGCTGAGGCTGCCCGAGAGGTCCGAGGGGCAGGCGAACTGGGTCGAGAAATCGCAGTGCAGGAAGACGGTGTAGTCACCGTCGGCCAAGCCCATCCAGGCGGCTTGCGCGCTGCTGGGCGCCAGGCCGGCGCCCAGCAGCGCGGCGGCGGCGAGGCCGGCCAGGGACGACGTGCGGAAGGCTTTCATCGGGTCTCCTTGTCCGCCGCAACGCGGCTCGGCAACCACTGTGGCGCAGGGGCGTTGCAACAGCGTTGCAGGCGCGGCTCCCCAGGACGCGCGCTGGCAGGATCATTCCGGGTCCAGCCGCTGCAACTGCGCCTTGGCCACCGCCAGGTTGCCGGTGGCGGCGTCCAGCACGGCGTGCAGCACCACGCCCGGCTGGCGGGGCAGGGCGCGCAGCAGCAGGTGGTGGTTGGGGAAGCTGACGGTGGCTTCCAGCACGCCGGGGCCGGCGCCCATGATGGCGCCGATCTCGCCGGCGGTGGCCAGCAGCTGCTCGCCCAGCGCCTGCAGCACCTCGGCCGGCGGGCGGCCGCCGGCATGCGCCAGCGGGTGGCCGCTGCTGCGGTCGAACACGCAGCAGCTGATCATGCCCTTGACGCTGGCGCAGCGCTGCACGTAGTCGAACCAGTTGATGGCGCCGTGCCCGGCGGCGCGGCCGCCGCCCAGGCCCATGGGCTGGGTGGGCGCTTCGGCGTCGCCGGGACGCTGCTGCTCCACCGTGGGCTCGTAGCCCGGTGGCGGCTCGGGCGCGATCTCGTCCAGCCGGTTCCAGGCCGCGCCGATCGACGACCAGGCGTCGGTGGCGCGCGCCACGCGCGGCGCCACCTGCGCGTCGATGCCCTTGCGCTGGAACAGGTCGGCAAAGCTCTTCAGGTGCGCCGGCAGGCCCAGCGGGATCAGCAGCATCTGGCGGTTGGGCCAGCGCTCGTGGCCGGCGGCGTCGGCCAGCGGCTGCAGCGCGGCGGCCAGCGCGTGCGGCGGCAGGTCGCCGAACAGCAGCACCGCCAGCCGCGCGTGCGAGACCAGCACGCGCGCCATCAGGTGGCGGGTGTGGCTGTCGGCGTCGACGTCGGTGCTGTAGACGCGCAGCGTGGAGCCGTCGGAGCCGGCGATCTCGACGAACTGCAGCGTCGCCAGCGGTACGCCGTGGCCCTGGCGGCGCACGGCCAAGCGCATCACCTGGCCGGTGGTGTTGGACATGGCCTGCAGCAGCCGCAGCGACGAACTGGTGCCCACGTCGTGCAGCGCGATGTACTGCGGCGCTAGGCGCTCCAGCTCGCGCTGCAGCGCGACGGCCGGGTCGTCGCTGACGAAGAGCTCGATCTGGTCGGCCGTCAGGCGGCGGCCGATGTCGCGGCTCTGCCCCAGGTAGGCGTCGCGGTCGCGCACGATCTGCGTGGCCGGTGCGCTCAGGTCGTCGGCCTCGCCGGGGCGGGGTGCTTGGGTGGACGGGTAGGCGGGGTGTGGCATGGCGGCGGGTGGGGCATCATAGTAGGCGCGGCGGCCGGCCGGCGACCATCGGAACAACGCGCAAGGAAGCCGGCTGTTGTCCAGATGTCCCTACGCCAGCCGATAGACTGGCCGGCCTCAACCTTGGAAAGCCCACATGCCCGAGACCCAGCAGCAACCCGTGGTGGTGGTCGGCGCCGGCCTGGCCGGCCTGACGGTGGCGCTGGAGCTGGCGCGGACGCAGGACGTGGTGGTGCTGGCCAAGCGCGAGCTGAGCGAAGGCGCCACCGCCTGGGCGCAGGGCGGCATCGTCGGCGTGCTGGGCAGCGACGACAGCATCGAGTCGCACGTGCGCGACACGCAGGACGCCGGCGCCGGCCTGGTCGACGAGCACACCGCCCGCTTCATCGCCGAGCACAGCGCCGAGGCCGTGGCCTGGCTGGTGGAGGCCGGCGTGCCGTTCTCGCCCGACCCCGCGGGGCCGCTGGGGCTGCACCTCACGCGCGAGGGCGGGCACGCGGTGCGGCGCATCGCGCATGCGGCCGATGCCACCGGCCGCGCGATCCACGAGGCGCTGCTGGCGCGCGCACGCAACCATCCGCGCATCACGCTGCGCCAGCGCTGGATGGCGGTGGACCTGGTCACCTCGCGCCACCTGCGGCGCGAGGAAGAGCCGCCGCGCTGCTACGGCGTCTACGCGCTGGACATCGACGGCGGCCGCGTCGAGACGCTGGCCGCGCAGGCCGTGGTGCTGGCCACCGGCGGCGTCGGCAAGGTCTACCGCTACACCAGCAACCCCGACACCGCCACCGGCGACGGCATCGCGATGGCCTGGCGCGCCGGCTGCCGCGTCGGCAACATGGAGTTCATCCAGTTCCATCCCACCTGCCTGTACCACCCGCAGGAGCGCAGCTTCCTGATCACCGAGGCGCTGCGCGGCGAGGGCGCGCACCTCAAACTTCCCGACGGCACGCGCTTCATGGCCGCCCACGATCCGCGCCTGGAACTGGCGCCGCGCGACATCGTCGCGCGCGCGATCGACTTCGAGATGAAGAAGCACGGCCTGGACCACGTGTGGCTGGACGCCACGCCCATCGTGCAGGACAAGGGCGAGGCCTTCCTGAAGGAGCACTTCCCGACCATCCATGCGCGCTGCCTGAGCCTGGGGATCGACATCGCGCGCCAGCCCATCCCCGTGGTGCCGGCGGCGCACTACACCTGCGGCGGCGTGGTCACCGACCTCGAAGGCCGCGCCGACCTGCCGGGCCTGTATGCGGTGGGCGAGGCCACCTACACCGGGCTGCACGGCGCCAACCGGCTGGCCAGCAACTCGCTGCTGGAATGCGTGGTGCTGGGCCGCACCTGTGCCGCGCGCATCGCCGCCACGCCGGCGGCCGCGGCGCCGGCGCTGCCGCCCTGGGACGAGAGCCAGGTGGAAGACGCCGACGAGCAGGTGGTGATCAGCCACAACTGGGACGAGTTGCGGCTGCTGATGTGGAACTACGTCGGCATCGTGCGCACCACCAAGCGGCTGGAGCGCGCGCTGCACCGCATCCGGCTGCTGCGCGGCGAGATCGACGACTATTACGCCAACTTCCGCGTCACGCGCGACCTGCTGGAGCTGCGCAACCTGGTCGATTGCGCCGAGCTGATCGTGCGCTCGGCGCTGCGCCGCCACGAAAGCCGCGGCCTGCACTACAGCCGCGACTACCCGCAGGCGCTGCCGGTGAGCTTCCCGACCGTGCTGACGCGGCCGCCGCGCGGCAGCGGCCGGCCCTACGACTGACGGCGCCGTCGCAACGGCGCCGCTCCCGGCCGCGCCGCCGTTCAGTGCGCGCCGTGCACGTGCCGCCGGCGCGCCGCGGCGGACGGGGCGGCCGGCGCCGCGGCGCCGTTGCCCAGCTCCTGCAGGATGCCGCACTCGGCCACGGCGTGCGGCGACGTGCAGCGCGCGCGCAGCGCCTTCAAGTCCTTCTCCAGCGCGCGCAGCTCGCGGATGCGCTGCGCCACGTGGCCGATGTGCGCGTCGAGCAGCGCGTTGATCTCGCCGCAGTCCTCGGCCGGCCGGTCGCGCAGTTCCAGCAGCGCACGCACTTCCTCCAGCGCCATGTCCAGGTTGCGGCATTGACGGATGAAGGCCAGCCGCTCGACATGCGCCGGCTGGTACATGCGGTAGTTGTTGTCGGCGCGGCGCGGCGGCGGGATCAGGCCCTCGCGCTCGTAGAAGCGGATCGTCTCCACCGGCGTGCCGGTGGCTTGGGCAAGGTCTCCGATGCGCATGCTGCGGCTCCAAGGGCTTTCCGATGGCAGGCCTTGACTCTAATCCTGCTTCAGGGTTTTCAATGGTCGCCGATGCCATCGACGACCCAGCCATGAGCCACGCAATGCCTCCCCTTCCGGTGCGGGACGAACGCGCCGCCGATTGCGGCGCCTGCTGCGCCCATGGCGCGGCGTCGCCGCCCGCGCCCGCTGTGCCATCCGAAGCGACGCCGGCCGACGGCGCGCGGCGCTTTCGCATTGCCACGATGGATTGCGCCGTCGAGGAGGCGGAGATCCGGCGCGCGGTCGGTCGCGTGGCCGGCATCCGCGGGCTGCGTTTTCAGCTTGCGCAGCGCACGCTGGCGATCGACGCCGATGCGCCGCACAGCGTGGACGCCGCCGTCGCCGCGATCCGCCGGGCGGGCTTCGACCCCCAGCCGCTGGACGCTGCAGCCACGGCGGTCCCCGGTGCGGCCGGCGGGCACGGCATCGGCTCCAGCGGCCGCTGGCGGCTGGCCGCGGCCTTGGCGATGGCCGCCGCGGCCGAGGCCGTCGGTTATTTCGCGCCCGAGACGCTGCCCTGGCGCGGCGTCGGGCTGGTGCTTGCCGCGCTGGCGATCGGGCTCGCGGGCTTCGGCGTCTACCGCAAGGGCCTCGCGGCGCTGCGCCATGGCCGCTTGAACATCAACGCGCTGATGACGGTGGCGGTGACGGGGGCCTTCGCCATCGGCCAGTGGCCCGAGGCGGCGATGGTGATGGCGCTGTACGCGATCGCCGAGGCGATCGAGGCGCGTGCGGTGGACCGTGCGCGCCATGCGATCCAGGGCCTGCTGGCGATGGCGCCGGAGCAAGCGTCGATGCGCCAGCCCGACGGCCGCTGGGCCACGCTGCCGGTCGCGGCGGTGCCGCTGGGCGCCAGGGTGCGCGTGAAGCCCGGCGAGCGCGTGCCGATGGATGGCGTGCTGCGCGACGGCAGTACCAGCGTCGACCAGGCGCCGGTCACCGGCGAGAGCATCCCGGTCGACAAGACCGTGGGCGACCCGGTGTTCGCCGGCACGATCAACGGGGCGGGCAGCTTCGAGTTCGAGGTCACCGCGGCGGCGTCGAACTCGACGCTGGCGCGCATCATCCACGCCGTGGAGGAGGCGCAGGCCACGCGCGCGCCGATGCAGGGCTTCGTCGACCGCTTCGCGGCCGTCTACACGCCGGCGGTGTTCGCGATCGCGCTGGCGGTGGCGCTGGCCGGGCCCTGGCTCTTCGGCTGGACCTGGCTGGCCGCCGTCTACAAGGCGCTGGTGCTGCTGGTCATCGCCTGTCCCTGCGCGCTGGTGATCTCGACGCCGGTGACCATCGTCAGCGGCCTGGCCGCCGCGGCGCGGCGCGGCATCCTCGTCAAGGGCGGCATCCACCTGGAACGGGCGCGCCGGCTGAAGGCGGTCGCGCTCGACAAGACCGGCACCGTGACCGAAGGCCGGCCGCGTCTGGTGGCGTGGTCGATCGTGCCGTCGGACGTCGATGCCGCCGCCATCGAGTCGGCCGCTGCCGCGCTGGCCGGCCATTCGGACCACCCGGTCTCGCGCGCCGTCGCCGCCGGGCTGCGGCCGCGCGAGCACGTCGACGTGACCGGCTTCACCGCACTGGCCGGCCGCGGCGTGCAGGCCGAGGTCGGCGGCGTGCGCCACGTGCTCGGCAACCACCGGCTGATCGAGGAGCGCGGCCAGTGCTCGCCGGCCGTCGAGGCGCTGCTGCGGCAGCACGAGGCGGCCGGCCGCACGGTCACGCTGCTGGCTTCCGAACGGCGCGTACTGGCCCTCTTCGCGGTGGCCGACACGATCAAGCCGTCGTCGCGCGAGGCGGTGGCATCGCTGCGCGCCCTGGGCATCACGCCGGTGCTGCTGAGCGGCGACAACCAGGCCACGGCCAGCGCCATCGCGCACGAGGCCGGCATCGGCGAGGCGCGCGGCAACCTGCTGCCCGCCGACAAGCAGGGCGCGATCCAGGCGCTGCAGCGGCAGCACGGCCCGACCGCGATGGCCGGCGATGGCATCAACGACGCGCCGGCGCTGGCCCAGGCCGACCTCGGCATCGCGATGGGCGCCGCCGGCACCGACACGGCGATGGAGGCCGCCGACGTGGTGGTGATGAACGACGACCTGCGCCGCATCGCCGAGACGGTGCGGCTGTCGAAGTCGACGCATGCGGTGTTGTGGCAGAACATCGCGCTGGCGCTGGGCATCAAGGCCGCCTTCCTCGTGCTGGCGGTGCTGGGCGAGGCGTCCATGTGGATGGCGGTCTTCGCCGACATGGGCGCCAGCCTGCTGGTGGTGCTCAACGGCCTGCGGCTGCTGGGCAAGACGGGCCGGGCGTGAACGCGGGGCCGCGCCATCGTCAGGCCGATCGATCTGGAGAGGAGGGGGGCGTCCGTCCCTCGGCGGGCCGCCTGCGCTCGGCCCGCGTCTCCGCCCACTCGTAGATCAGCGGCAGCAGCAGCAGGGTCAGCAGCGTCGAGGTGACGAGCCCGCCGACCACCACCGTGGCCAGCGGGCGCTGCGTCTCGGCGCCGACGCCGGTGGAGACCAGCATCGGCAGCAGGCCGAGGATCGCCACCGAGGCCGTCATCAGCACCGGCCGGAGCCGCAGCGCCGCGCCCCGGCGCACGGCGTCGCGGATCGCGAGCCCCTGCTTGCGCTGCTCGTTGAGGAACGAGACGAGGACGATGCCGTTGAGCATCGCCACGCCGAACACCGCGATGAAGCCGATCGCCGACGGCACCGACAGGTACTGCCCGGTCGCGAACAGGGCGACGACGCCGCCGATGACCGCGAACGGCACGTTGGCGATGATCAGCGTCGCGTGCCGCAGCGAGTTGAACGCGGTGTACAGCAGCAGGAAGATCAGCCCGATGGTCAGCGGCACGATCAGCGCCAGGCGCGCCATCGCGCGCTGCTGGTTCTCGAACGCGCCGCCCCATTCGACCCAGTAGCCCGCCGGCAGTTGGACCTGGGCCGCGATCGCGGCGTTCGCCTCCTTCACGAAGCCGTCCACGTCGCGGCCCTGCACGTCCATCTGCAGCACCGCGTAGCGCTGCAGCGCCTCGCGCCGCACGAAGGTGTAGCCCTCGTCGAGCTCGATCTTCGCCACCTGCGAGAACGGCACCAGCGCGCCTTCGCCGGTGCGGATGGGGATGTTGGCGATCGCCGACGGGCTGCTGCGGAAGTCCTCCGCCAGCCGCACCGAGATGTCGAAGCGGCGCGTGCCGTCGATCAGCGTCGAGACCGTCGTGCCGCCGATGCCCGACTGCACGACCTCGAGGATGTCGTCGGCGTTGAGCCCGTGGCGCGCCGCGGCCGCGCGGTCGACCTTGATCACCATCTGCGGCTTGCCCTTGTTGGCTTCGGCCGAGAGGTCGGCCACGCCGGGCACCGCGCCGACCACGCCCTTGAGCCGTGCCGACAGCGCTTCCAGCCGGTCGAGGTCGTCGCCGTAGACCTTGAGCGCCAGCGTCGCGCGCACGCCGGAGATCAGCTCTTCCACGCGCATCTGGATCGGCTGCGTCGCGCCGAACACCGCGGTCGGCACCTCGGCTTCCAGGTATTCCTGCATCTCCTTGCCGAGCGCGGCGTACGACTGCCTGGCCGGCCACTCGTCCTGCGGCTTCAGGTCGAGCAGCACCTCCATGTAGTTGACGTCGGCCGTCTCGCCCTTCTCGGCGCGGCCGATCGTCGCCAGCACCGAGCGCACCTGCGGGTACCGCTGGCGCAGCTTGGCGTCCATCACGTTGGCCACGCGGATCGACTCGTCGAGCGAGGTCGACGGGATGCCGACGACGCGGAACATGATCGCGCCTTCCTGCAGCGTCGGCATGAACTCCTTGCCCAGCAGCGGGAACAGCGCCAGCGCGCCGGCCAGCAGCGCGACGGCGGCGCCGACCACGGCCTTGCGGCGCTGCAGCGCCCAGTCCAGCAGCGGCAGGTAGGCCTTCTTGGCGCCGCGCACGAGCCAGGTGTCCTTTTCTTCCTTGGGCTTGAGGATCAGCGCGGCCAGCACCGGCACCAGCGTCAGCGACAGCAGCAGCGAGCCCGCCATCGCGAACGTGATCGTCAGCGCCATCGGCTTGAACAGCTTGCCTTCCAGCCCGGTCAGCGAGAACAGCGGCAGGAAGACGACGATGATGATCAGGATCGCGAACGCGATCGGGTTGGCCACCTCGCGCGCGGCTTCGAGCACGACGTGCGTGCGGTTCACCGGCCGGCCCGATGCGCGCGCGTGCGCGAGCAGCCGGAACGCGTTCTCGACCATCACGATCGCGCCGTCCACCATCATCCCGATGCCGATCGCCAGCCCCGCCAGCGACATCAGGTTGGCCGATAGGCCGACGCGCTGCATCAGGATGAAGGCGAACAGCATCGCCAGCGGCAGCGTGACGATGACGACGATCGCCGAGCGCAGCTCGCCGAGGAAGAGGAAGAGGACGATCGCCACCAGCACCGAGCCTTCGACCAGCGAGCGCTCGGCGGTCGACAGCGCCTTGGCGACGATCTCGCTGCGGTCGTAGACCGGCTTCAGCTCGATGCCCTGGGGCAGCGCGGCCTGCGCCGTCTTCAGCTTGGCCTTGACGGCTTGCACCACGTCGGCCGCGTTCTCGTTGATGCGCGCCAGCGCGATGCCCAGCACCGTCTCCTGCCCGTTGCGCGTGACGGCGCCGAAGCGCACCGCGGGCGCCTCCTTCACGTCGGCCACGTCGCGCACGTGGATCGTCGCGCCGCTGCGCTCGGCGACGACGATGGCGCCGATGTCGGCGGCGCTGCCGACCAGGCCGAGCCCGCGCACCAGGTACTGCTCGGTGCCGATGTTCAGGTACTGCCCGCCCACCTGCTTGTTGTTGGCGGCCAGCCGCGCCATCACCTCCTTGAACGACAGGCCGTACTTCACCAGCCGGCGCGGGTCGATCTGCACCTGGTACTGCTTCTCGTGGCCGCCCCAGGTCGTCACGTCGTCGACGCCCGGCGCGGTGCGCAGGATCAGCCGCACGGTCCAGTCGTGCAGCGTGCGCAGGTCCATCGCGCCGAGCTTCCGGTCGGCGTCCTCGATCGTGTACCAGAAGACCTGGCCCAGGCCCGAGCTGTTGGGGCCCAGCACCGGCTCGCCGTAGCCTTGCGGCAGGCGCTCCTTCACCTCCTGCAGCTTCTCGCCGACGAGGCGGCGCGCGAAATGGATGTCCACGTCGTCGGCGAAATAGACGCCCACGTACGACAGCCCGAACAGCGACACCGAGCGCACGACCTCGACCTTGGCCAGGCCCGCCATCGCGCCTTCGATCGGCACGGTGAGCAGCCGCTCGATGTCTTCCGCTGCGACGCCGGGCGACTCGGTGTAGATGTTCACCTGCGCCGGCGTCACGTCGGGGAAGGCGTCCACCGGCACCTGTCGGAAGGCCATCGCGCCCAGGCCGACGAGCACGGCGAAGCCGACCAGCACCAGCACCTTGTAGCGCAGCGCGGCATCGACGATTGCATGGAGCATGGTGTGCCTTCCCTCTCAATGCCCGTGGCCGAGCTGCGACTTGAGCTTGCGCGCCTTCAGCTCGTAGGCGCCCGCGGTGACCACCTGCTCGCCGGGTTTGATGCCGGCCTTGATGACGGTGCGCCCGCCGATGCGCTCGCCGGGCTCGACCGCGCGCGGCTCGTAGGCGCCGGCGTCGAAGACGAAGACGGTCGGCTGGCCCTGCAGCAGCACCACCGCGGCATCGGGCAGCGAGATCACCGGCGCGGCCGGCGGCGCGCCGGGGCCGCCGGCGGCCTCGATCGCCGCGGTGGCGAACATCCCGGGCTTCAGGCGGCCGTCGGCGTTGGCCACCTCGATACGGGCGGCCACCGTGCGCGTCTTGCGGTCCAGCGTCGCGCCGATGTGGCCGACGCGGCCGCCGAAGGCCTCGTCCGGATAGGCCGGCACGCTGACCTTGGCGCTCGCGCCCGGCCGCACCTTGGCCAGCGCGGCCTCAGGCAGGTCGGCCTGGATCCACACGCGGCCGAGGTCGACGATCGTGAACATCGGCTCGCCGGGGCCTGCCAGGTCGCCCTGCGTGGCTTTCTTCTCGATCACCGTGCCCGCGAACGGCGCGGCCACCGCCAGGCCGGAGGCGCTGCGCTCGCTGCCGCCCAGCAGGCGCAGCTTGTCGGCCGCGGCGCGCAGCGCGGCGGCGGCCTTGTCGCGGTCGGAGCGGGCGCGCAGGACGTCCTTGCGCGCGATGATCTCCTCGGCGTCGAGCTGCTCGGCGCGCCGGAGGTCGGCCTCGGCGATGCGCAGCTCGGCCTGCGCCTGCACCCAGGCGGCGTGCGCTTCGCCGACGTCCACGCTGTCCAGCGTGGCCAGCGTCTGGCCGGCGCGCACGCGGTCGCCCAGCTTGGCCGGCGCCGACGTGATGCGGCCTTCGATGCGCGGCGCCACGCGCGCCAGCCGGTCGGCGTCGGGCTGGATGGTGGCCGTCACGACCACCGTCTCGGCCACCGGCTGCGGCCTGGCTTCCTCGACCTTGATGCCGGCGCGCTCGGCTTCCTCGCTGGTCAGCGCGAGGCCTTCCTCGCCTTCCTTGTGCTCGCCGTCCTGATGCTCGCCGTCCTTCTTCTCGCCGGCGGCCTGCGGGGCGGGGGCGGCGGCGTCCTTCGAGCAAGCGCCCAGCGCCAAGGCGGCGGCTAGTGCGGCGGCGAGCGCGGCGGCGAGTGCGGCCGGCCGCAGCCGCCGCGGCCGGAGGTTGTCGGTGGGCGTGGTCATTCGGCAGTTCCTTCCTGCGGCCAGCCGGCCGCGTGTTCGAGTTCGATCCGGGTGGCGTGGTAGTCGGCCAGGGCGCTGCCCAGGTCGCGCTCGGCGTCGATGGCCTGGCGGTTGACGATCAACTCGTCGAGCAGGCCGGTCTGGCCGGCCTGGCGCGATCGGGCGGCCAGGCGCTGGTTGTCGAGCGCGGCCGCGGCCAGCGCCTGCTGCAGGCGCTGCACACGCTCGTGCTGGCTGAGCAGGCGCGACCACAGCCGCCGCACCTGCGCCTCGGCGTCGCGCGCCGCCGCCGCGCGCTCGATCTGCGCCTGCGCGGCGTCGGACAGCGCCTGTCCGATCGCTGCCTCGTTGCGCTTGAACAGCGGCAACGGCACCGACAGCGACAGCGTCGTGACGCGCTCGCGGCCGTCGGGGAAGCCCTCGCGCCCGACGCTGAGGCCGACCGTGACGTCGGGCAGCCGGCTCGCACGCTCCAGGCCCAGGCGCGCGCGTGCCGCGTGCTCGCGCGCGGCCAGCGCACGCTGGCGCGGCAGGCTGCGCGCGGCTGCCAGCAGCCGCTCCAGGTCGTAGGCCGGCGGCCCGGCCGGCGGCGGCAGCTCGCCGGCGGCCTCGGGCAGGCGGTCGGGCGGCAGCTGCAGCGCGCCGGCCAGCTCGCCGCGGGCGTCCAGCCATTGCTCGCGCGCCTGCGCCATCGCGTTGCGCGCGCGCTCGGCTTCGACCCGCGCGACGTTGGCGTCGAGCCGCGTGTCCTCGCCGGCCTGGCGCCGCCGCTCGACGGCCGCTGCGCTGCGTTCGAACAGCTCCAGCGAGCGCTGCTCGAGCTGCAGCCGTCGCTGCGCGGCCAGCACCGCGTGGAAGCGCGCCGCGGCCTCGGCGCGTGCCTGCAGGCGGGCGTCTTCGATCTCGGCGCGCAAGGCCTCCAGCGAGGCCGCCGCGGCCTCGCGCCGCCGCGGTTGCTGGCCGCCGGTCTCGAACGGCTGCGACAGGCCCAGCGCCCACTCGGTGGTGCGCCCGTTCGGCGCATCGGCGCGGCGCCGGGTGCGCTCGGCGCTCAGCTCGGGGTTGTTGAACAGCGGCGGCGCCGCCTCGCGGCGCGCGCCTTCGGCGGCGGCGAGCTGCGCTTCGCGCAGGCGGACGGCCGGGCTGGCGGGATCGGCCAGGCGCAGCGCCTGCGCCAGGGTGAGCGGCACGTCGGCGGCCGGCGGCGCGGGCTGGGCCAGCGCGGACGGCAAGGCCACGGCCACGGCTGCGGCCAGCGTCCAGGCCGGCGCCCAAGGGGGAACACGCATCGAATCATCCTTCTGGTCTCACGGCAGAAGTGATTCGGCAACGGCAAGCGCAGGATGGGCCCGGCCCATCGCGGCAGCGAACACGGCACCCGTCGCCGGATCACGCGGCAGGCACGGATGCGCTTCGATCGGGGCGTTCGGGGGTGGGTGGCGTGTGGGACCGGTATGGCGACTGCAAGCCGGCCTGCACGGGCTGCGGCGGCATGGCCGCCACGTTCAGCGGCAGGGCCGGAAAGCTGGCGCAAGCGCCGCCATGGCATTGCCCGCAGTCGGCGTGGTCGGCGCCCAGGCCGTCGGCGGCATCGCCCGCGGCGGCCGAGGCGCTGGCCTGGTGCCGGTGCTCATGATGGCCGAAGTGCTGCTTCGCGGCGTCGGTCCGCTCGTGCAGGCAATAACGCGCCGCGGCACCCCAGACGGACTGGAGCGGCAGCACGACCAACACGAACATCAGCAACCAGCGGCGCATGGCCGGCCGATTCTATGCATCGGGACGGCTACCCCCGCGCCCGCATCGCGACGCGCGCCTGCACGAAGCCGAACGCGAAGTGCACCGACTCGGCCACGCTGCGCTCGGTCGTCTGGCGCTCCTTCTCGGTCAGATAGAAGGCGAAGTCCACCTCGTGCCGGATGTAGCGCGGCTGCAGCCGGTTCAGCGCCACGCAGGCCACGTCGGCCAGCAGCGCTGGGTCGTCGGCCAGTCCGGGGTGCTGCGCGGCGCCGGCGGCCACGGCCTGGTAGACGGCGCGCTCGTTGGCGTTGCGCACCGAGGTGAAGTCGATGGTCATGCGGCACTCGTGAAGGCGGTGGGCATCAGCGGCCTATCGGCCGGCGGGGCCGCCGACTTGAGCGCGGCCGCCACGGCGCCGCCGGGCCGTGACGGATTGCGCGCGCGGCGCTTGATCTGCGTCGCCCTCGGTTGATTCGTCGGCACGGCGGTCGAAGTCAGCCGCGAAGTCCTCGCAGTCCCCCTTTTCCCCACCATGGCCGACCTCTCCCCGCTGCTGCAGCCCCGCTACGACCTCCCGGTGCTGGCGCTGTCGCTGCTGATCGCCGTCTTCTCGGCCTACGTCGCGCTGGACCTCGCGCACCGCGTGCAAGGCCCCGACCGCGTCGGCGCGCGCATCTGGATGGCCGGCGGCGCGCTGGTGATGGGCTCGGGCATCTGGTCGATGCACTTCGTGGGCATGCTGGCCTTCCAGTTGCCGCTGCCGCAGCCGCTGGGCTACGCGGTGCCGGCCACGCTGGCCTCGTGGCTGGCGGCGGTGGCGGTGTCGCTGCTGGCGCTGTTCATCGCCGCGCGCGAGCGGCTGACCCTGTCCACGCTGGGCCTGGGTGCGCTGACCATGGGCGGCGGCATCTGCGCGATGCACTACACCGGCATGGCCGCGCTGGAGATGGCGCCCGGCATCGTCTGGGACCGCGCCTGGGTGGCAGTGTCGGTGCTGATTGCGATCGGCGCCTCGGCCGCGGCGCTGCTGATCTTCTTCGGCATGCGGCGGCTGCGCGGGCTGCGGGCACGCGCGGCGCAGCTGGCGGCCGCGCTGCTGATGGGCGGGGCGATCAGCGGCATGCACTACGCCGGCATGGCGGCGGCGGGCTTCCCGTCCGGCAGCGTGTGCCTCAGCGTCGACGGGCTGCGCGGGCAGAACCTGGGGGCGCTGGTGGTCGTGGCCACGCTGGTGCTGCTGTCGATCACGCTGTTCACCTCGGTGCTGGACGCCCGGCTGCAGGCGCGCGCGCTGCACCTGGCGCGCAGCCTGCAGCTCAGCAACCAGCAGTTGCAGGCCGCCAACGCCGAGCTGCAGCGCATGGCCTTCTGCGACCCGCTGACCGGCGTGCCCAATCTCAGCCTGTTCGACGACCGGCTGCGGCAGGCGCTGGCGCGCGCCGAGCGCGGCGCCGGCAGCAGCGGCGGCGCGCCGCTGCGCGTGGCCGTGCTCTTCGTCGACCTGGACGGCTTCAAGCCCATCAACGACAGCTGGGGCCACGCCGCCGGCGACGCCTTGCTGCGCCAGGTGGCGCAGCGCCTGCGCGGCGTGTGCCGCGACGTCGACACGCTGGCGCGCGTGGGCGGCGACGAGTTCGTGCTGCTGATCGAAGGCCCGGCCGGCCTGGACGACGTGGAGGCCGTGGCCCGCCGCGCGCTGCAGGCGGTGGCGCGGCCTTTCGACGTCGGCGGGCGCGAGGTGCGCATCTCGTGCTCGATCGGCTTCGCGCTGACGCCCGAGCACGGCGCCGGCGACCGCCTCAAGGCCATGGCCGACGCCGCGATGTACGAGGCCAAGCGCGCCGGCGGCAACCGCGTGCAGGGCTACGACGCCGCCATCCGGCTGGACAGCGACCCGATGGACCTGCTGCTGGCGCTGCGCCAGGCCATCGAGCAGCGCCAGCTCCAGCTGCACTACCAGCCCAAGGTGGACGGCCGCAGCGGCCGCACGCGCGGCGTCGAGGCCTTGCTGCGCTGGCAGCACCCGGTGCTGGGCAGCGTGCCGCCGTCCACCTTCATCCCGCTGGCCGAGCGCAACGGCCTCATCGTGCCGCTGGGCAACTGGGTGCTGGACGAGGCCTGCCGCCAGCTCGCCGCGTGGACGGCGCAGGGCCGGCGGCTGCGCGTGGCGGTCAACCTCTCGGCTTGGCAGTTGCGCCAGCCCGACTTCGTCGACCAGGTGCGGCGCGCGCTGCAGCGCCACGGCGCCGACGCGCGTCTGCTGGTGTGCGAGTTCACCGAATCGGTGGCGATGGACGACGCGATCGGCGCGCAGCGCGTGATCGACGAGCTGGAGACCCTGGGCGTGCGCATGGCCTTCGACGACTTCGGCACCGGCCACTCCAGCCTGGCCATGCTGCGCCAGCTGCGCGTGCACGAGCTCAAGATCGACCGCCTGTTCGTCTGCGACGTGGCCCACGACCCCAAGGCGCGCGACCTGGTGGAGGCCGTGGTGCGCCTGGCCCACGTGCTGGAGATGAAGGTGGTGGCCGAGGGCGTGGAGACGCGCGAGCAGCGCGACGTGCTGGTGGCGCTGGGATGCGATGAATTACAAGGTTATTACTTCGCGCGCCCGCTGCCGGCCAGCCGCATCGATCCCGAGGCCTGGACCGCGGCGGCGGCCGACGAGGCGCCGCAGCCGCTGGTGTTCTCGACCTCGGTGCTGGCGCCGGACCTGAGTTGAGCCGAGGGTCGCCGGCGCGCGCCTTGATCTTGGTCAGCCCGCGCGCCGGCCGTTGCGGCTGCAATGGCGGGGTCGGCGGCGCGGTGGGCGCGCCGCCCCTGCCCGAAAGGATTGCGCCGTGGCCACCCGCATGAAAGCCGCCGTGTTCGTCGAACCCGGCCGCATCGAACTGACCGACAAGCCCGTGCCCGACGTGGGGCCGAACGACGCGCTGCTGCGCGTCACGCTGACGACGATCTGCGGCACCGACGTGCACATCCTCAAGGGCGAGTACCCGGTGGCCCGCGGGCTGACCGTCGGCCACGAGCCGGTGGGCGTGATCGAGAAGCTCGGTAGCGCCGTCGACGGCTACCGCGAGGGCCAGCGCGTCGTCGCCGGCGCGATCTGCCCGAACTTCAACTCCTACGCCGCGCAGGACGGCGCGCCCTCGCAGGACGGCAGCTACCTCGTCGCCTCCGGCCGCTGCGGCTGCCACGGCTACAAGGCAACCGCCGGCTGGCGCTTCGGCAACCTGATCGACGGCGCGCAGGCCGAGTACGTGCTGGTGCCCGACGCGCAGGCCAACCTGGCGCCGATTCCCGACGGCCTCACCGACGAGCAGGTGCTGATGTGCCCGGACATCATGTCCACCGGCTTCGCCGGCGCGGAGAACGCCAACATCAGGATCGGCGACACCGTCGCGGTGTTCGCGCAGGGGCCGATCGGCCTGTGCGCCACCGCCGGGGCGCGGCTGCGCGGCGCCAGCACGATCATCGCGGTGGACGGCAACGACCACCGCCTGGGCATCGCCCGCCAGCTGGGCGCGGACGTGACGCTGAACTTCAACCAGGTCGACGTGGTCGCCGAGATCATGAAGCTCACCGGCGGCCGCGGCGTCGATTCGTCGATCGAGGCGCTGGGCCTGCAGAGCACTTTCGAGCAGGCGCTGCGCGTGCTCAAGCCGGGCGGCACGCTGTCCAGCCTGGGCGTCTATTCCAGCGACCTGAAGATCCCGCTGGACGCGTTCGCCGCCGGCCTCGGCGACCACCGGATCAACACCGCGCTGTGCCCCGGCGGCAAGGAGCGCATGCGCCGGCTGATGGCGGTGCTGGCCTCGACGCGGCTGGACTTGCGGCCGCTGGTCACGCACCGCTATGCACTGGACGACATCGTCGCCGCCTACGACCTGTTCTCGCACCAGCGCGACGGCGTGCTGAAGGTCGCGCTCAGGCCCTGAGCGTCGTCGCCGCCGCCGCCGGCCGCCTGAACTTCAGCAGCGCCGAAACCATCTGCCATGCCACGAACACGCCGATCAGCGACAGCAGCGTGCCGCTGATGGGCCGCGTGACGAAGATGTTGAAGCTGCCGCGCGACAGCAGCATCGCGCGGCGGAAGTTCTCCTCCAGCATCGGGCCCAGGATGAAGCCCAGCATCAGCGGCGCGGCGTCCAGCTCCAGGCGCATGAACAGGTAGCCGATCAGGCCGAAGGCCGCGGTGATGAAGACGTCGTCGAGGTTGTTGTTGACGCTGTAGGTGCCGATGCAGCAGAAGAACAGGATCGCCGGGAACAGCACGTTGTACGGGATCTTGAAGATCGACAGCAGGTAGCGCACCAGCGGCACGTTCAGGACGATCAGGAAGCAGTTGCCCACCCACATGCTGGCCACCAGGCCCCAGAACAGGTCCGGGTGGCCGGCGATCATGTTGGGCCCGGGCTGGATGCCCTTGATGATGAAGGCGGCCATCATCAGCGCCATCACGGCGTTCTCGGGGATGCCGATGCTCATCAGCGGGATGAAGCTGGTGCGCGCGGCGGCCTCGTCGGCGGCGGCCTGGCCGGCCACGCCCTCGATGGCGCCCTGGCCGATCTCGTCGCGGTACTTGCTGACCTTCTTGTCCACCGCGTAGGCGGCGAACTGCGCGATCACCGGCCCGCCGCCGGGCAGGATGCCCAGGAAGGAGCCGATGGCACTGCCGCGCAGCGCGCTGGGGATGATGCGCTTGAACTCGGCCCAGGTCGGGATCAGGTCGATCCTGCCGCTGAAGGGCGTGCGCTCGGTCTTCTCGTCGACGTTCTTGGTGATCTCCGCGATGCCGAAGCAGCCCAGGGCGACGCTGATCAGCCCCACGCCGTCGGCCAGGAAGGCGAAGTCGAAGGTGAAGCGCGGCGTGCCGCTGTTGACGTCGGTGCCGATCTGCCCCAGCAGCACGCCGATCAGGCACATCGCCAGGCCGTTGAGCAGGCTGCCGGTGGTGACGAAGCTCACGCAGACGAAGCCCACCAGCATCAGCGCGCAGTAGTCCGACGGGCCGAACAGGAAGGCCACCTCGCCGAGCTGCGGCGCCAGCCACGACAGCACGACGATGGCCACCGTGCCGCCGATGAAGCTGGACACGCCGGCCGTCACCAGCGCCAGGCCGGTCTTGCCCTTCAGCGTCATCTGGTAGCCGTCGATGCACGCGACGATGCTGCTGGCGTGCGGGATCTTCATCGTGATCGCGCTCACGCTGTCGCCGTACTGGGCGCCGTAGTAGATGCCGGCCAGCATGATCAGCGCGCCGCCGGTGGGGATGGAATAGGTCAGCGGCAGCAGCAGGCTGATGGTGGCCAGCGGGCCCAGGCCGGGCAGCAGGCCGACGAGCGTGCCCACCGTGCAGCCCAGGGCGCAGAACAGCAGGTTCTGCAGCGTCAGCGCATGCTCGAAGCCGAAGGCCAGGTTGTGCAGGATGTCCATGGCGTGGCGGCCTCAGTACAGCGGCAGGTTCAGGCCCAGCAGCTCGTGGAACGCGAAGGCGATCGCGATCAGCCCGGCCGCCACCTTCAGGTTGCGGACCCAGTCGTAGGGCCTGGCCGCGATGCCCGCGATGAACACCATCACCGCGATGCCCAGCGTCATGTTGACGAACTTGGACACCAGCGCAAAGGCGCACAGCGAGCCCAGCAGCAGCGAGATGTTGCGCGGGTTGAATTCCAGCGGCACGCGCGGCACGAAGCGCGAGCGCACGATGGTGATGACGGCGATCAGCCCCAGCAGCGCGCTCACCATCAGCGGGAACAGGCCCGGCCCGGCATGGTCCAGCCGGCCGATGTTGTAGTGGAGCGAGCCCAGCCCGAAGGCCAGGGCGATGAGCGCGAGGAACACGCCGCGCGCCAGGTTGCGATCGTTCATCCGAGGTCCTTGCGCGCCCACCGCGGCGCGTTGCGGGCCACTCTAGGAAGACGGCCTCTTCAGCGGATCTCGGTTTCCACGTAGCGGCGGCGCGCGACAGCTTGCCGACAGCTTCACGGCAGCCTGGGAAAGCGCACGCGCGCCACCAGCCCGCGGCCCGTGGCCGCGGGCAGCAGCAGCGCCTGCGCGCCGTGCAGGCGCGCGATGTCGCGCACGATGGCCAGGCCCAGGCCGCTGCCCGGGCCCGCCGCGGCGCTGCCGCGGTGGAAGCGCTGCCACACGGCGCTGCGTTCGGCCTCGGGCAGGCCGGGGCCGTCGTCCTCGACCTCGACGAAGGCCTGGCCCTCGAGCACCCCGCTGCGCACCGTGATGCGGGCGCCGCGGCCGGCGTGCTGCAAGGCGTTGTCGACCAGGTTGTCCAGCAGCTCGCGCAGCAGCAGCGGCTCGCCCTGCAGCGGCGCGGCGGCGAGATCGAAGCCCAGGTCCTGCCCGGCCTGCAGCGACGCCGGCAGCCAGCGCTCGGCGGCCTCGCGCGCCAGCGCGCTCAGGTCCACGCGCTGCTGCGTCCGTGCCAACGCCGCGCCGTCGCTGCGCGCCAGCGTCAGCAGTTGCTGCACCACGCGGCTGCCGCGCTCGGCCGCGGCTTGCAGGCGCAGCAGGATGGCGCGGCGCTCGGCCGTATCGGCCGCGGCCAGGGCTTGCGCGGCGTCGGAGCGGATGGTGGCCAGGGGCGTGCGCAACTGGTGCGCGGCGTCGCCGACGAAGGCGCGCTGCGCCTCGGCCGCGGCGCGCAGGCGCGTGAACAAGCCGTTGAGCGCGCGCACGAAAGACGCCGCTTCGGCCGGCGCGGCCTGCGGGTCGATGGGGTCCAGGCGGTCCAGCGAGCGGCGTTCGATCTCGCGCGCTGCCTCGCGCAGCGGCCGCAAGCCACGCCGCACGGCGAGCGCGGCCAGCAGCGCCAGCGCCAACGCCAGCCCGGCGGCGGTGAGCACCGCGGCCAGCAGCACCGCGTGCTCGGCGGCGCGGCGCTTGCCCAGCGATTCGGCCACCACGATGGGGCACACGCGCGGCGACCCGGCGCCGCAGGCCGCGCCGAAGGCCGCCACGCGCACGGCCCGGCCTTGCAGGCGGTCGTCGAAGAAGCGCCATTGCCCGGCGGCCAGCGGCGGCGCCAGCGGCAGCAGCGCGGCGTCGCCGCCCAGCAAGCGGCCGTCGGGCGCGGCGACGGCGAAGAAGTTCTGGTCCACCGCGTCGGCCCGCAAGGCCTGCGCGGTCTGCTCGGCCAGCGGCAGCGCGGCCTGGCCGTCGCGCTCGACGACGATCAGCGACAAGGCCACCGCGCTGTCGGTGAGCGCGCGGTCCAGCGCGTCCAGCGCCGGGCGCAGCGCCAGCAGGTACAGCACCGCGGCTGCCAGCGGCACCAGCGCCAGCAGCGGCAGCAGCAGCCAGCCCAGCAGCAGGCGGCGCAGGCTGGGCACGGCGGCCGCAGCAGCCATCGTCGTCAGCCCGTCGGCTCGAGCAGATAGCCCAGGTCGCGCACGGTGCGCAGGCGCACGCCGCCGGGCTCGACCTTGGCGCGCAGGCGCGACATCAGCAGCTCCAGCGCGTTGTCGCTGGTGGCCGCCGTCCAGCCCGGCACCAGCGCGGCGATCTGCTCGCGCGGCACGATCTGGCCGGTCTTCAGCAGCAGGTACTGCAGCACGATGCCCTCGCGCGCCGACAGCGCCACGGCGCGGCCGCTGACCCGCGCGCGCCGGGCCGTGCGGTCGTACTGCAGTTGCGCCAGTACCAGGGTCTGGCTGCTGCGGAATGCGTGCCGGCGCGTCAGCGCGCGCAGCCGTGCCAGCAGCTCGGGCGGCGCGAAGGGCTTGACCAGGTAGTCGTCGGCGCCGGCTTCCAGGCCTTGCACGCGGTCTTCGACGCCGTCGCGCGCGGTGAGCATCAGCACCGGCAGCGTGCTGCCTTGCTCGCGCAGCCGGCGCAAGACCTCGATGCCGTCGATGCCGGGCAGGCCGATGTCCAGCACCAGCACGTCGTAGTCGTCCTGCCGCACCGAAGCCGCCACCGGCTCGCCGCGGTGGCCGACGTCGACGCGCCAGCCCTGCGCGCGCAGCGCGCCGGCGACGGACGCGGCCAGCGCCTCGTCGTCTTCGACCAGCAGGACGTGCATCGGGCAGCGGCGCGGGAAGCGGGCGTGCGGAAAGAGCCGGGATGCTAGACCAAGCCCAGCGTGCCGGGCGCGGCTGCCGGGCGGGGCCAGCGGGCGCAGCAAAGCGCCTCAGCGCGGCTTGTGCTCGAGCAGGAAGTCCAGCATGGCCTGCGCCGCCACCGACAGGCTGCGGTCGCGCCGCCGGATCACGAAGATCGAACGCTTCAGTTCCGGCGCGGCGATCGGACGGCGGACCAGCTCGGGGTCGGCGAAGTGGAACAGCGTCAGGGCCGGCACCACGGTCACGCCCAGGCCGGCACGCACCATGCCGGCCACGGTGCTCAGTTGAGACAGCTCCATCACGCGGTGCAGCGACGACGGGCTCACGGCGGCTTCGACGTGCTGACGCACGCTGCTGTCGCGCGCCAGGTGGATGAAAGGCTCGTCGCCCAGATCGGCCAGCGCCAGCCCGCGCCGCCGCGCCAGGCGGTGGTCGCGCCGGCAGACGAGGAGGAAGTCGTCGCTGCAGAAGGGGTCGGTGCGGAGTTCGGGCGCGGCGGCGCGCACCGCGGCCAGGGCGAAGTCGGCACGGCCGGCGCGCACGCGTTCGACGCAGGGGTCCGACAGATCGTCGGCGACGTCGAGCTCGATGCCGGGATGCAGCGTGCGGAACTCGCGCAGCAGCGGCGGCATCCAGCCTGCCGCCAGCGACGGCAGTGCGGCGATCGCCACCCGGCCGCGCCGCTGCGCGGCGTGCTCGCCCAGGTCGCTCAAGGCGCCGCGCAGATCGGACAGCATGCGCGTGGCGGCCTCCTCGAACAGCCGGCCCTCGGGCGTCAGCTCGACCTTGCGCGTGTCGCGGTCGAACAGGCGCACGCCCAGCGACTGCTCCAGCATGCGGATCGACGCGCTGAAGGCCGATTGCGACAGGTGGCAACGCTCGGCCGCACGCGTGAAGTTCTTCAACTCGGTCAAGGCCTTGAACGCCTTGAGCTGGCGAGTGGAAACGTCGATGTCGGTGATCTCCATGCGTTGCGACTCTATCCAGACGGTTCACGCCGGCAAGGGCCGGGCGCGCGACGTCAGCTGATGGGCACGGATACCGGCGCGGCCCCCAGCGGGCGTCCGCCCGGGCCGTCGATGAAGGTCTGCCAGGGGGCGGGAGGCGTGTCCTGCGCCACGCCGGGCTTGCCGTAGTCGCAGACGCCGGCCGGGAACGCCGCCTGCAGCCGGGCCCATTCGGCATCGCTGAACGACACGGCGTAGTCGCTGCGCGAAGGCGGCTTCAACTGGCATTTCATGATGTCGCTGGCCAGCGGCTCCCCGGAGGCGACGCGCGTGTCGCGGTACACCGGCCATTCGTCGATCGTGGGCACCGGCACCACCTGGCCGCCGGCGGTACCGAGCGATGCACTCATGCTCGGGTTGGCGACGGTGTTGCAGTAGTTCGCATCGGTGCTCCAGACGCCCAGGTCTGCGCGCCAGCAACTGTCCACGGCTTCGGTGGGCCGGTTCGCGCTGAGCTTCTGGCGCAGCGTGCGGCCGGGCGTGGCGTCGGCCTCAACCGCCGTCAGCCAGCGGTTCATGGTGTCGAAAGCGCGCCCGGCCAGACCCTGGGGGCTGGACTTGTAGCGCCAGATCACGTGGTTGGCGTAGTCCCCATGCTCCTTCAGGATGCGGTTGCGAATGACCCAGGCGCGAAAGTCGTAGTGCTCTTCGGTGATGTTGAAGTCACGCCGGTCGATGATGGCCACCTCGCCCAGATGGCGCCCGTGGGCGACGCGTCCCGACTTGTGCGTGATCTCGACCGCCAGCGGATCGGCCGCCATGCGCGCGGCCTGCCATTGGCCGTTGATGTCGTAGCCGCCGATGCCTTCGTTGAGCTGCAGGAACTGCTCGATGCTGATGGCACCGCTGTTCAAGGCATTGAAGCCGTACTGGATGCCGATGTTGTCCTGCGGCGTCCTTGCGTAGCCGGTGGCGTCGCGCGGGCCGAACACCGCGATGTTGAAGTCCTGCAGCGTGCAGCGGATGCCGCCCGGATTGCCGGGTGACCAGCGGTTGGGGTGGGTGCCGCAGCCGGCGCCGCCGACCTGCGGGTCCATGTAGTACGGCGTGCGGCTGGCCATGTTGGTGTTGGCAGGACCTTCGCAGACCTGGTTCCAGCGGTGGCCGGCCACCTGACCGCGCTGATGGATCGACATGTCGATGGCCGTCCCGGCATGCAGATCGTGGTAGCGCTTGAGCAGCCCGCAGTCGGCAAACTCGCGGCCCGGCGTCCAGGTGTCCTGGAAGGTCTGGGTCGGCAGGATGCCTTGCAGCAGCCCGGGGTAGTTGGCCGAATGCAGGTTCTGCTGGTGCGCGCCGCCGGAGCCGCCGTCGGCCATCGTGTAGCGGATCGGGCCGTAGCGCTCGCTGATCCACTCCTTGATCATCATCACCGTTTCGGCCGAGGTCACGTCGTTGCAGTGCGTGCCGTACTGCGTCATTTCCGACGAGGCCACCATGAAGCCGCGGCTCAGCGCCTCGTGGTCGGTGACGCTGCCGGGGCTGCCTTGCGTGCGGCCGAATTCGCAGCCGGAACCGAACTTCCAGAACAGCTTGCGGTTCCAGTTGTTTACCTTGTCGAAGGGCGACCAGCCCGCCAGCGGGTTGCCGGGGCTGGCGAGGTAGGCGATGTCGTACTTGCCGCGGTTGATGACGCCGCGCTCGATGCGCACGATGTAGGGCACGACCTTGCCCTCGTCGGTGGTGGTGGTCGCGATCTGGCCGGCCGGGGGCGGGCTGGCCGGGTTGTAGGTGGCAAAGGCGCCCTGCAGCGTGCGGTACTGGTAGCGGTGGACCGGCGCGGCGATGTTGCACTGGGCATCCAGCGGGTCGCCGAGGTCGGGGTTGGTCAGGCTGGGATTGGTCACCTTGGTGGTGCATACCCACTGGTCGACCTGCGGGCCGGAGAAGACCGGGCCGCCGATCGGGTAGTTGGTGATGGTGATCTGCGCACCGCCGCCGGGGATGCGTGCCGTCAGGACGTTGGCGCCGTCGCGCAGGCCGGTCACCAGGCCCAGGTAGCGGCCATCGGCACGGGTGGCGAAGACGTTCTTCAGCAGTGCGCCGTTGAGCGCGATCTTGGCCGTGGCGGGGTTGGTGCCGGCCGGCCATTTGATCTCGACCATGGCGTCACCGCCGGAGATCAGGTCGGCACGATTGGAGGTGACCAGGATTTCGGGCGTTGCGCCGGCTGCCAGCGCCACGGACTTGAAGCTGGCCAGGGCCGCCAGCAAGACGAGTTTTCTCATTGCGCATGTCTCCTGTGTCTATTCGGCCTCGATGCCGGCCGCCTTGATCACCTGGCCCCACTTCAGCGTTTCCGCGGCTTGGAAGCGCGCCAGTTCCTCGGGTGTCGTGGTCCAGGCCTCGGAGCCGGCGGTGTCGAAGAAGGCCTTGGCCGCAGGGCTGCGCACGGCTGCCTGCAGGATCTCGTTGAGCCGCGCCACCACCGGCCCCGGCGTGCCGGCGGGGACGTAGGCCGCAAACCAGTAGCCCATGTCATAACCCTTGACCCCGGCCTCATCGATGGTGGGCACGTCCGGCAGCTGCACGCTGCGCTTTTGCGTGCTGTAGCCCAGCGCCCGCAGCTTGCCGGCCTTGACCTGCGGCACGCCGGTGGAGGTGTCGGTGATCATGAAGTCGATCTGACCGCCCAGGAGGTCGGTGATCGCCAAGGGGTTGCTCTTGTAGGGCACGTGCAGGATGTCCACGCCCGCCAGCTGCTTCAGCATCTCTCCGGCCACGCGGCTGGAGCTGCTGCCGCTGCCGAAGCTGAGCTTGCCCGGCGTCTTTCTGGCCGCAGCCACCACGTCGGCCACGGTCTTGTACGGCGAGGCGACGTTGACCACCATCACCTGACCACCCTTGCCCAGCCCGGTGACGGGCGCGAAGTCCTTCACCGCGTCGTAGGGCAGCTTCTTGTACAGGTGTTCGTTGGCCGCGTGCGTGGTGTTGGTGGTGATCAGCACCGTGTAGCCGTCGGCCGGCGCACGTGCCGCCTGCTGCGCGGCCAGCATGCCGCTGGCGCCGGCCTTGTTGTCGACCACGACCGGCTGCCGCGTCTGTTCGGTCAGCGATTGGCCGAGCGCTCGTGCGAGCTGGTCGGTGGCGCTGCCGGCCGCGAAGGGCACGACGAAGGTCACGGGCTTGGCGGGATAGGCCTGGGCGAAAGCCGGCAGCGGGGCCACCGCGCACAACGCGGCTGCCGCGGCCAGCACGCGGCGGCGGGGTGATGAAGCGAACGCAGTCATGGTCTGTCTCCTTCGAATGGTTGGGGATGGAAATCGATCAGGCAGCCCTGCAGTGCCGCCGGCACGCGGATCGGCAGGTCCAGCAGCAGGAAGGACAGCGTCTTGCCATGGCTGTCCAGGTTGAGGGAATCGTTGACGCCACCATCCAGCACGTCGTCGATGACGAAGTTCATCGCCTGCAGGCGCGGCAGCAGGAAGCGCTGGACGCGCGTGGGCTGGCGGTGCGCAAAGCGCGTGGCGACCGCGGTCTCGGTCACCTGCTCCACCAGCAGCGGATAGAGCGCGGGATGCCAGGCGATGACGCTGATGTTGGAACGGTTGCCCTTGTCGCCGGTGCGCCCGTGCGCCAGACGCCACAGCGGGGCCAGCGCATCGCCGGCGGCCACGGTTGCCGCGCTGCCGTTCATGCCGTTGCCTCGCCGTGGAAATGAAAGCCGACGCCGACCGACGCCCGGTCGACCAGGAACGAACGCAGGCCCAGCGTCGGCCGCAGGCTGGTGCGCACGCCGCCGCCGCCGGCCGGGCCGCAGGTGTACAGCGCGGTCACTTCGCGCAGCAGGCGCTCGGCCTGTCCGCGCACGCCATGGCGCAGGGCCACGCGTAGCCGCACATCCCGGCCACCGCCGTCGGGGCAGGCGGCCAGCCAGCGCCCGCCGTCGTCGGCAAACACGCTGGCAACGCCGATCAGGTCGACGCGCAGCGTCCCCAGGCCGCGCAAGCGCTCGCGCAGGATCTGCGCCGCCAGCGCTGCGCGCGCCTCGGCGCGGACGCCGCCATAGGAAATCTCGCCCTCGGCGAGCCAGCCCGATGCGAAGCAGGCATTGGCCTTGAGCGTGCCGCTGCGCGCATGCCCGCGCACGCCCGACAGGCGCACCCGGTCGGGGCCGGTCTGCATGACGTCGGCTTCGCTCAGGTCGGCCGTGACGTCCGGCGTCACGTAAGCCGAAGGATCGTGCACCTCGTACAGCAGTTGTTCCTTGACGATGTGCTCGTCCACCCGGCCGCCGCTGCCCGCAGGCTTGGTGATCGAGCAATCGCCGTCGGCATCGATTTCGGCGATCGGGTAACCCAGCCGCGCCATGTCCGGCACGTCCTTGACGCCGGGGTCGGCGTAGTAGCCGCCCGTGACCTGCGCGCCGCACTCCAGCAAATGGCCGGCCATCGTTGCGCGCGCGATGCGGTCCCAGTCATCGGCGGCCCAGTCGAAATGAGCCAGCGCAGGGCCCACCACCAGGGCCGGGTCGGCCACGCGTCCGCAGACGACCAGTTGGGCACCGGCGCGCAGGGCGGCAGCGATCGGCTCCGCGCCGAGGTAGGCGTTGACGCTGACCAGCTCGCGCCCGGCCAGCGCATCGTCAAGGTCCTCGGGCAGCAGGTGGCGGTGCTGCGGTCCGGACAGGTCGTCGCCGTGCACCACGGCGATGCGGGGCGCCGGCAGCCCCAGTTCCCGTGCCAGCGCGGTGATGCGGCGCGCGGCGCCGGGCGGATTGGCGGCGCCGAAGTTGCTGACGATGCGGATGCCGTGGGCCAGGCAATCGGCCAGTACCGGGCGCAGCATTTCGTCCAGCAGCGGCTCGTAGCCCGCGGCCGGGTCTTGCCGCCGCGCCAGTTGCGCCAGTGCCAGCGTGCGTTCGGCCAGGGTCTCGAAGATCAGCACCGCGGGCCCGCCGGCCTCGACCAGCGCACGCACCACCGGCGCAGCCACGTCGGTACGGTCGCCCGAGAAGCCGGCGGCGCAGCCGATGCGCAGCACGTCGCTCATGGCATTCCCGGCCATTCAATGCGGCGTGTTCCGCGGTGCCGATCGCACATCACCACTGTCTCCATGCGCTGGGGTGCAGGCTGCTCGCCGGCTTCCGCGTTGATGCAGGAACGGCCGCGCCGAATGAACGAGGACTGTAGGAACAACGCCATCACTCGTGAAACCGATTCTTTCGATCAACTGAGCGATCCGGTCGATGAGTGCTTCAGCGCGGCCAGGATCGGCTTGCGACGGGTGCGCTTCGGGATCCTCCATTCACGGGGGTGTTCCATGCCGGGCAGGGCGACGAGGGGCGGGGCCGGCCATAGGGGCGGTGCCTCATTGATCGAGTGCTTCGATCGAGCGATCCGAACAATGGATTTCTCACGCTCCACCCGCGAACTTAGATTTCGTTCGCCACGACCCGGCACTGCCGTCGGTCAGCACTTCTTCCACGTCCATCACAGGAGACAACGATGAATCTCAAGACAAGCATGATCGGCCTGGCAACCGCGGCCGGCCTGCTGCTCGGGCTGCCGGCCCAGGCGTCACTGGTCAGCAACGGCGGCTTCGAGACCGGCGACTTCAGCGGCTGGACGGTCACCGGCACGCAGGACTTCTCCGGCGTCGATGCTTCCGCCGCACACGGCGGCTTGTACGGCGCCTACTTCGGAGAGGACGCTCCCGGCAACCGCATCTCGCAGACGCTGGCCACCAGCGCCGGCGCGACCTATCTCGTCGAGTTCTGGCTGCAGCTCGATGACGGCGCGGTGCCCAACGCGTTTTCTTGGAGCTGGGACGGCGTGACCCAGGCCCCTGCGCTGATCGATGCGGACGGCTTCGGCTACACCCATTTTTCGGCGCTGGTGACCGCCAGCGCCGGCGCGACGGCGCTGAGCTTCGAGTTCACCAACCCGCAGTCGTTCTTCCTGCTGGACGACGTGTCGGTGAACGCGAACGTGCCTGAACCGGCCAGCATGGCCTTGGCGATGGCCGCGCTGTTCGGGCTGGGCGTTTCGGCGCGCCGCGGCAGGCGCCACGGCATCTGAGCCATCCATTCCCACTCTGGAGACGACATGAAGCCCATTCCCCTTCGAGGCGCCTGGCTGGCGCTGGCCTTGGGTTCATCCGCGGCCTGGGCCGCGAGCCCGCCTGAGATCAAGGTGCTGTCCAGCCGTGCGGACATGGTGTCGGGCGGTGATGCCCTGGTCGAGATCACCTGGCCGGCCGGCAGCAACCCGGCCTTGGCCAAGCTCGCGCTCAACGGGACCGCGCTGACCGGTGTCTTTGCACTGCGGCCCAACGGCAAGTACCAGGGCCTGGTGACCGGCCTGCGCGACGGCTTCAACCTGTTGACGGCGCGGGTGCCCGGCGCCGGCGCGCAACTCGTCATCACCAGCCATCCGGTGGGCGGGCCGATCTTCTCGGGCCCGCAACTCATGCCCTGGGCCTGCAGCACGACCAGCAATCCATCGCTGGGCCAGGCGACCGATGTGCAGTGCAACGCGCCGTCGGCGTATCGCTACATGTACCGCACGACGAGCAACACGTTCGCCGCCTACGACCCCGCCGGGCCGGCGCCCGCGAACCTGGCGATGACGACGACGGACGGCGGCGTGACCGTTCCCTACATCGTCCGTGTGGAGCGCGGCACGGCCAACCGCGGGATCCATGAGATCGCGGTCCTCGCCGACCCGGCCAAGCCGTGGCTGCCCTGGGATCCGTCGACCCAGCCCGGCTGGAACCACAAGGTATTGATGATCTATGGCGCGGGTACCAGCCAGACTTATCGCCAAGGCACCCCGGACTCGGTCCTGGACCATGCGGCGTTGTCCGCCGGCTTCGCGGTTGCGAACTCGTCGATGATGGTCAACAGCCAGCATGCCAATTTCGTGACCGCGGCCGAGACCACCATGATGCTCAAGGAGCGCATCATCGAACGCTACGGCCCGATCCGGTACACCATCGGGCAGGGCGGTTCGGGCGGCGCGCTGTTGCAGCACCTGGTGGCGGACAACTATCCCGGACTGCTGGACGGTCTCCGGCCCACGCAGGATTGGGAAGATTCGATCTCCGGCGCCTACCGGGAGTTTGCCGACAGCGCCGCCGTGACGGCTGCCTTCACGGCCTCATCGCTGACGTACACCAACGCCGAACGCGCCGCGATCGGGGGGTGGGGCCTCGCCAACGTCAACGTGTTCAACATCGAGAATGGCCGCGTGGGCGACTACAACCGGCCCGATGATGGGACCAATTGCGCGGGAACCGACAGCTACGACCCGACGGCCCATCCGGCCGGCGTGCGCTGCACCTTCCAGGACTTCATCTCCAGCCTGATCGGCACGCGCCCCGCCGACGGCCATGCTCACCTGGTGTATGACAACGTCGGCGTGCAGTACGGTCTCAAGGGCCTGCTGGAAGGCCTTATCAGCGTCGACAAATTCGTCGATGTCAACGTGCGTGCCGGCGGCTTCGACGTCAACGGCCGCTGGCAGCCGCAGCGCAGCGAAATGGATCCGGCCGTTGCTTCAATCCTGCATCGCAGCGGACATGTGACCTACGGAAAACAGTTGGGAGATGTCCCCGAGCTGGCGATCCGGGGCACCAACAACAACGACTACCACTATCCGTTCCGCACGGTGGTCAACCGGGCGCGCCTGGCGGCGGCCAACGGGCATGCGGACAATCACGTCTACTGGATCCAGGCGCCGTCGGGCATGAGCACGCTGACGATGATGGACCGTTGGCTGGCCAACATCGAGGCCGATGCGCGCAACGTTCCGAAGGCGCAGAAGGTGGTGGAAAACAAGCCGGCCGATCTGGTGTCGGGCTGCGGCATCTCCGGCAGCTTCGTGACCGATCTGGCCGCCTGCGATGCGCAGTATCCCTACTTCCGTGAGCCGCGCACCGTGGCCGGCGACGCGACCACGATCTACACCATGAAGTGCCAGCTCAAGCCCATGAGTCCGGGGGACTATCCCGGCGTCGTCTTCACGGCAGAGCAATGGACCGCATTGCAAGGCGCATTCCCGCAAGGCGTGTGCGACTTCAGCAAGCCCGGGGTGGGCTTTGAACCGAACGTGCCGTGGCTCAACTACAAGCAGGGCCCGGGCGGCATTCCGGCTGGAACCGCACCGGCATCGGTGCCGCTGCAGTAGCGCTCTGCCGATGCAGAGCCGCTGAATCCGGCCGCCCGCTCAAGCCGCGCCGATGTTCTTCACCAGCCCGCGCGTCGGCGCGGCCAGCGCGCCGGGGTGGGCGGCCACGAAGTCCAGCATGCGATCGATGCAGCCCAGCGCCTGGCTGCGCACCGGCTCGGCCACCTCGACCTCGCCCTGGCCCTGCTCCAGGCAGGCCAGCACGCCTTGCAGCGCGTTCATCGCCATCCAGGGGCAGTGCGCGCAGCTCTTGCAGGTGGCACTGTTGCCGGCGGTGGGCGCCTCGATCAGCAGCTTGCCCGGCGCGAGCTGGCGCATGCGGTGCAGGATGCCCTTGTCGGTGGCCACGATGTAGGCCGGCGCGTTGCCCTTGACCACCGCGTTCAGCAGCTGGCTGGTGCTGCCCACCACGTCGGCCTGGTCGACCACGGGCTTGGGGCTTTCCGGGTGCACCAGCACCGGCGCCTCGGGGTGCTGCTGGCGCAGCAGCTCCAGCTCCAGGCCCTTGAACTCGTCGTGCACGATGCAGGCGCCGTTCCACAGCAGCATGTCGGCGCCGGTCTGCTCCTGGATGTAGCGGCCCAGGTGCTTGTCGGGCGCCCACAGGATCTTCTTGCCCTGGTTCTTCAGGTGCTTGACGATGGCCAGCGCGCAGGAGCTGGTGACCATCCAGTCGGCGCGCGCCTTCACCGCCGCGCTGGTGTTGGCGTAGACCACCACCTGGCGGTCGGGGTGGGCGTCGCAGAAGGCGGCGAACTCGGCTATGGGGCAGCCCAGGTCCAGCGAGCAGGTGGCGTCGAGGTCGGGCATCAGCACGCGCTTTTCGGGCGACAGGATCTTGGCCGTCTCGCCCATGAAGCGCACGCCGGCGACGACGAGCGTCTGCGCCGCGTGGTCGCGGCCGAAGCGCGCCATCTCCAGCGAATCGGCCACGCAGCCGCCGGTCTCCAGCGCCAGGTCCTGCAGGTCGCCGTCGACGTAGTAGTGCGCGACGAGCACCGCGCCCCGCTGCTTCAGCAGCGCGGCGATGCGCGCCTTGTGCTCGGCTTTCTGCGCGGCGTTCAGCACCGCCGGCACCTTGGCCCAGGCCTGCACGGTGCAGCTGGCGCCGCTGGCGTCTTGCCGGGTGTAGTCGTAGAGGGCTTCGGTCATGGCGGGCGGCGGGCTGGCGAAGGGCAGGGCGGCATCGTAGCCGGGGCGCGGCGCTCGGTCTCGGCCCGGCGTGCCAGCGCGATGGCGTCCTGCAGGTTCAATTTCAACAAGGCTTGCCCGCCCACGTAGCCGGCCAGGGCACTGCCGGCACGCTGCGCGATCTCGTCGGCGCTGGTCAGGCCGAGACGAACCAGCGCGGCGATGTCTTCCTTGTCGTTGTCGGCCAGGCGGGCGATCTTGCTGACGGCCAGGTCCACCGGCGACAGCACGTGAAGCCGGAGCTGGTCCGTGCCCAGGTCGACCGGAATGGCGTCGTCCTCGTAGTCCTCGTGCATCAACGCGAACGACGAGTTGTAGCTGGTGTCCAGGTAGACGACCTGCGGCGTGCCGTCTTCCAGCGTGACTTCGACCATCAGGTCGTAGGGCAGCAGCACCCGCGCGCCGAATTCCGCATCCACGTCGGTGGTGACGCGGCTGGCGGTGTAGAGGTGGACGGCCATGCCGCCGGCCAGATACACCTTGACGGGGCCGGGGAGGGACAGCCGCTGTTCGAGTTCCTGCAGCAGCTTGCGCAGGCCGCCGGCCAGCGCCGTGTCGGTATGGAACCGAGGGCCTGCGGGCATGGCCTCAGGCCCTTTTCAGCCGGTGCCCCAGCATGTCGCGCAAGCGGGGCAGGCTCAGCACCCAGCCCTTGCGGACGACGTCGGCCGGCGCCATGCGGTCAGCCGGATGGGCGGAGAAATACTGCTCGCTCGCCTGCATCAGGCCTTGTGATTCGCGGGGGAAGGCGGACTGGACGACCATCGCCGCCAAGCGGAACACGTTGGCTTCGCACGGGTCCCGGGCGGCTTGCGCACCGCCTGTCCGCGCGACGGCGACGCAGCGAGCCAGCAGCAAGGACTCCAGCTCGCGGGCGGTCATCGCGGCAAAGGCGTCATCACGTTCGGCGGCAGCGGTTCCCATCGAAGACTCCCGATGCGAACCAGCATACACCGCGCACCGACGCCCCGATTCAAGGCCGATGGCCCAGAAAGCGGCTGGGCGTGGTGCCCAGCGTGCGCCGCACCATCGCACTGAAGGCGCTGGCGCTGGCGTAGCCCAGCTCGGCGGCGATCAGGCTCATCGGCTTCCTGTCGGCGGCCAGCGCCAGCGCCTGGGCCAGCCGGGCCTGCTGGCGCCATTCGCCGAAGGTGGTGCCCAGTTGCTGGCGGAACAGCCGCGCCAGCGTGCGCGCGCTGGCGCCGGCCTCGCTGGCCCAGCCGTCCAGCGTGGCGTGGCGCAGGGGGTCGTCGATCACGCGCTCGCACAACGCGCGCAGCCGCTTGTCGGCCGGCAGCGCCAGGCCCAGGCGCACCGGCGCGGCGCGGCGCAGCTCGTCCAGCACCAGGTCGGCCAGGCGGCGCTCGCGCTCGCCGGCGGGCGCGGTGCCGGGTGCGGTGTCGAGGTGCAGCACCAGCTCGCGCAGCAGCGGCGAGACCTCCAGCACCCGGCAGTCGGGCCAGCGCTCGAAGGGCGTGCGCTCGGCGGCGGCGTCGCGCAGGAAGCGCGCCGCGGGGTGCAGGTACAGCGTCATCAGCTCGGCGTCTTCCACCACGGTGACGGCGTGCTCGACGTCGGGCGGGATCCACAGTGCGCGCGAGGGCGGCACCAGGTAAGTGCCGTGGCCGGCGGTCATGCGGATCACGCCGGTGGCCGAGATCGCCACCTGCGCCCAGGGGTGGCGGTGCGGCTCCACGCGGCTGCTGGCGGCCATGCGGCGCAGCTTGGCGCGCAGCGGGCGCTCGCGCGTGGGCACGTGCAGGCCGGGGTCGCGCGGCAGGATGGCACCGACGCTGGCGGTCATTGGCAGCTTCTCGATAGAAATTGGCTGCCTATCGTAACCGTGCCGCGGCGCCGGCCTCTACAGTGCGGCCCCTATGACCACACTTGCCGCCCCCGCGCCGCTGCGCGAAGACGCCACCACCATCGGCGTGGTGAGCATCGCGCACGGGATGTCGCATTTCTGCCAGCTCATCGTGCCGCCGCTGTTCCCGTGGATCGGCGCCGCCTTCGGGCTCAGCAACACGCAGCTCGGGCTGCTGATGTCGGTGTTCTTCATCGTCTCCTGCGGCGGGCAGGCGGCCGCCGGCTTCGTGGTGGACCGCTTCGGCGCGCAGCGCGTGCTGCTGGGCGGGCTGGCGCTGCTGGCCGTCGGCGCGCTGGGCCTGGCGGCCAGCCCGAGCTACGGCGTGATGCTGGTCTTCATGGGGCTGGCGGGCCTGGGCAACTGCGTGTTCCACCCGGTGGACTTCTCGATCCTGAACGCGCGCGTCAGCTCGCCGCGGCTGGGCCATGCCTACGCGGCGCACGGCATCTCGGGCAACGTGGGCTGGGCGCTGGCGCCGGTGTTCGTGGTCGGCATCACCGCGGCCACCGGCTCCTGGCGCGTGGCGCTGGCCTCGGTGTCCGGCGTGGTGCTGGCGGTGCTGGCGATGGTGTGGCTGCAGCGTGGGCGGCTCGCCGTCGCGCAGCCGCGCAAGGCCGGCGCCGCCGCGGCGGCCGACACGGGCTTCGGCTTCCTGCGGCTGCCGGCGGTGTGGGCCTGCTTCGTGTTCTTCCTGGTCTTCGCGCTGGCGCTGGGCGGGGTGCAGAGCTTCGCGCCGGCCGCGGCGGCCAAGCTGCACGAGGTGCCGGCGGCGCAGGTGGCGATCTGCCTGTCGATCTACATGGTGGCCGCGGGCCTGGGCATGGTGCTGGGCGGGCATCTCGTGCGCGACCCGCAGCGCAGCGTGCGCATCGCCGCCACCGGCTTCGCGGTGGCCGCCGCCGTGGCGCTGCTGCTGGCGCTGGGCCATTGGTCGGCGCCGATGGTGCTGGCGCTGTTCGCGGTGATGGGCTTCGGCGCCGGCATTGCCGGGCCGTCGCGCGACCTGCTGGTCAAGCAGGCCACGCCGCCGGGCGCCACCGGCCGCGTCTACGGCGTCGTCTATTCCGGGCTGGACGTGGGCATGACGCTGGCGCCGCTGGTCTACGGCGTGATGATGGACGCCGGCCAGTACCGCGGCGTGTGGCTGACCATCGCCGCCGTGCTGGGCCTGCTGATCGCCACCGCGGTGAACGTGCGCCGCAACGCGCGGCCGGCGGTGGCGGCGGCCGCGGCCTGAGCAGGCCGGCGGCCGGCTGCTCACATGCCGAACCAGGGCTTGTCGTCGCTGCGGGGCTGGTAGGCGGGGGAACGCTTCTCCCGGAAGGCCGCAAGCGCCTCCTTCGAGTCGGGGTGACCGCTCATGCGGACGGTGGCGCCTTGCTCGAACTCGTAGCCTCGTCGAGGTCGTTGCCGGCGCAGAAGTGCCGGCCTTCGCCGCCGAGCACGATGGCGCGCACGTCGCTCCCGATCTGGTCGACGTCGTGGAACAACTGCTTGAGTTCGATGTGCATCTCCCGATGCACCGCATTGGCGGGATGGCGTGCGAGCTTGACGACCGCAACGCCGTCCTCGACGGGGTGTATGGCCAGACAAGCTCGGGCCGGCCCTGTCTGCTTTGGTATCGATGCTTCTGAAAACGGTATTGGCACCACCGGGCGCAGTTCCGCAGAATTTTCCGGCGCAAAGGGCTGGAGCATCCGGCCCGCGTCCGAACCACGAGGGGCACATGCTTTCAGCCGCATCGACTGCGCGATTTGAAGGGATCCCGATCGATGCGCCTCCCAGGTGGCTCGCGACGGAGCCGGTGGTGCGGCTCGGCTCGCACGCGGCGAACGGCAGCGGGGTCGAGCGCCTGAGGCCGGATTGGCGCCTGCTCGCCAGCTGGGTGGCCGTGATGGAGACCGGCAGCGTCTGCGAGGGCGCGCGTCTGCTGCACATTTCGCAGGCGGCCGTTTCGCAGCGCATCAAGCAGCTCGAAGCAACGTTGGCCACGCCGTTGCTCGACCGGTCCACCCGGCCCGCGCAGGCCACGGCGGCGGGGCTGCGCCTATTCGAAAGCGCCAAGGACCTGCTGACCCGTGCGGACCAGATGATCGAAGGCGTGCGCAACGTTACCCGTGCCAAGCGGATGGTGGTGCGGTTCGGGTGCGTGGACTCCTTCGCGGCCACGGTGGGTCCGCTGGTGGTGAAGGCCTTGTCCAGTTCGTCGCACCAGATCCGGCTGTGGTCCGGCAACGGGCCTGCGGTGGACGAGCTTGCCGCGGGCCGGCAGCTCGATCTCGCCGTCACGACCGGCATCGCGCATGTGCCCGGCATCACGCGGGAGCCGCTGTTCACCGAGCCGTACTGCGTGGCGCTGCCCGCCGCTTTCGAGATTCACAAGCTCGGATCGTTCTCGGACCTGAGCCGGCATCTGCAGTGCCTGCGCTACAGCGCGCGCTCGAACATCGGCCGCCAGATCGAGGAGTACCTGCTGGAGAACGGCGACGCGCTCGAGCGGAGCTGTGAATTCGATGCGACGGAGCCTTTGCTGAGCCTCGTGGCCAGCGGGATGGGTTTTGCACTCACCACGCCGCTGTCGGTGTGGAAGTCGCGCCAGTTCCTGCCCGAGATCCGCGTGCTGCCGCTGGGCGCTTTTTCGCGGCGCGGCCGGCCCTACCCCGGCATGAGCCGCACCTTCCACCTGGCCTACCGGCAGGGCGAGCTCGGCACATTGCCGCTGGAAGTACGGGATCTGATCCGCGTGGCGGTTCGCAGGCAGCTGTCGGCGGAGATCGCGAAGCACCTCGGTTTCGAGGGCCTGGCGCTGTCCGCGGTCGAAGACACGGAGTGAGCGTCGAAGCTCGTCAAGCAATGATGAATACCGGGAAGAATCTCTCGACCATCGCGATGGAGCGGCATGGCGGGGTGCTCGCGATCACGCTGGTGAAACCCGAGCGCCTGAATGCCTGGGATACGCCGATGCGTTCACGCCTGGGCATGCTGCTGGAGCAGGCCGATACCGATCCCGAAGTGCGTGCCGTCGTGCTGACCGGTGCCGGCGACCGTTCGTTTTGCGCCGGCGCGGACCTCAACGAGATATCCGCCGCCGGCGACACCCCGCCGGAAGAGTACGCCCGCCAGAGCATGGCGCACTGGCGGCTTTTCTATCGGCGCATCCTGAGCCTGGGGAAGCCTCTGGTCGTCGCGCTGAACGGCCTGGCCGCGGGGTCCGGATTCCAGATGGCCATGATGGCGGATTTCCGCGTGGCGCATCCCGGCGTCAGGATGGGCCAGCCCGAAGTCCGTTCCGGCATTCCCAGCGTGAGCGGCACGACGCTGATGATGCGGCGCCTGGGCGCGGCGCTGGCGGCCGAATTCGCGCTCAGCGGCCGCTTCATGGATGCGGCTGAAGCGCAGCGGCTCGGCCTGGTGAGCCGGATGGTGCCTTCGTCCGACGTGTTGAAGGAGGCCATTGCGCTCGCACGCGAGATGGGCGAGCTTTCGACCGTGGCCTTCCGCCAGACCAAGGCATGGCTGCACGAATCGGAAATACGCGAGATCGAAGCGGCTTACGACTACGCGGAGAAGGCCAACGCCGCCGCGCTGCGCGATGGCGACATGGCGCAACGGGTCCGAGCCTTTGCGACGAAGAAGAAGGGGCGGTAGCGTCCGCCGCACGAGTCCGCGAGGCCGATCCGGTGCAGCTTCGGCCCCATGCGGCCCCGCGAGAGGCTCAGGCCTGCAGAAATTCCTCGATCAGCCGGGCCACCTGGGCGGGCTGGTCGTGGTGCAGCATGTGGCCTGCGTCCTCGACCACGACGCGGCGAAAGTTCGGGACCGATTTGACGCGCTCGAGATAGTCTTCAAGCTTGTAGGCGTCGCCCCACCACTGCTCGAAGCTGCCCTCGATCGCCTCGATGCCGAGGACCGGTGCGGCGATGGCGCGCCAGATCGCCTGCTCTTCTTCGGCGCGGTGCAGATGGGCGCGCGTTACCTTGTAGACGGGATCGCCGAGGATGCGCCACTGCCCGTTCTCGTCGCGCCGGGACCAGTGTCGTGCCAGCCAGTCCGCGCGGTCGCGGGGCAGGCGCCGGTTGTTCTGCATCAGCCGTCGGGCCACGCCATCGATCGTGTCGTGGGCCTTGAACGTCTTCTCGCCACGGTGAAACGACCGCAGATCGTCCAGCCATTTGGCGAGGCGCTCCGGGGCCTGCTCCGATGGCGTATGAGGGCGCCCGAATCCTTCGAGGTTGACGAGCTTGCGAATGCGGTGCGGCCGCACGCCGGCATACGTCATCACGATGTCCGCGCCCATGCTGTGGCCCGCGAGATCCACGGGTTCGCCCGGCGAGTAGTGCTCCAGCAGGCCATCGAGATCGCCGAGGTGGTCGGCATCCCACCAGCCGTCGGCGTGCCGCATCCGGGTGAGCCCGAAGCCGCGCAGGTCGGGAGCGATCACGAGCCGGTCTTTCTCGAGCTCATCGACGACGAACTGGAACGACGCGCCGACGTCCATCCACCCGTGCACCATCACCAGCGGCCGCAGGCCGGCCCGGTGTTCGCCCCAGATGTGGACGTGGTAATCGAGATTGCGCACGCGGATGAATTCGCTGCGCGCCGTTCGCTTCGGCTGATACGCGGATGGCATCGCGGCATTCTCGGCGCGAGGGCGAAGGCGGGCCAATACCGTTTGCGATGCAAGCGATTCCGCTGCGGAATCGACGCCGGCGGAAACGGTATTGGCGCGCGTGCGGCGCCACTTCCAGAATGTTGACAGCTGCCATCGAGAGCCGCCGTGGACCGGCGTACCGGCACCTTCGAAGGCGTGAAGCCATGCATGTCATCCGAACGAGAAAGGACCTGGCCATGACGATGCCTCAATTCACCCAACTCCCGTCGCTGCCTGCGCTCGACCGCCGGGCGGAGGTCTGGACGCCCGAGGAGCAGTGCGTCTTCGCATCGCAGCTGTATCTGCAGACGTATTTCGCGGTGGCCATGAGCATGCTGCGCGACCTCGGCCAGCAGAAGACGGGCGAGATCTACGGCGCGATGCTCGGCGATCACCAGAAACATTTCTTCCTGCCGGGGATGAAGAAGCTGGGCCTCGACCGCGAGAAGAACCAGGCGGCGGCCTGCGCCAAGTACCACTGCCTTTCGAACGGCCTGGGCGGCATCCGCACGGGCTATGCGGTCGAGAGCGACAGGAAGGCGTGGCTGTTCTATTTCCCGTACACGCCGGACAATGCCGGCAGCGGCGTGTTCGCGCTGGCGACCTATCCGGACCTGGCGCTCCTGAATTACCGCGGCTGGCACGGCAACAACGGCCGCTATCTCGGCAACCGGGGGCTGCGCTTCGTCTCCACGCATTACATCAGCGAGGGCGATCCTTTCGCCGGCGGCTATTTCGAGGATGCCGGCCGGGACCTGGCGGACGATGAACTCGTGATCGAGCGCCGCGGCGACCCGTTGCCGCCCGGGCTGGAGATCCGCGGTCTCGAGGACGACCTCGACCACAACGAATGGCCGGCCATGCGGCGGGCACGGGCCTTGCGCAAGTACGCCGTCACCTGGTTCGCGGACCGCGTGAGCTCGTCGCTGCACTACGGCGGCGACCAGGGCGACGCGATCGCGCGGCATGCCGTCCAGTATTCGCTCCACACCTGGACGGCGCGATTCCATGCCGCCGTCGGGGCCGACGCGATGAAGCCGGCCGAACAGCTGGCGCGGTTCATCGAGCTTTTCCACACCGTCGCAGGCGTCCCCGCGCGGCTTGAAGCTGCATCCGGCGGCTGGGACGTGACGACCGGGAAAGGCCTGGGCGAGTTCGTTGCCGAGCCGATGACGGACCGGGAGAAGCAGCGGTTCGCGAAGGTGCTGGCCGACTCGTGGCATTCGGTCGGAACCTTGACGGGCTGCACGGTGTCTGCCGACGATTCGGGGACGCGCTGGCAGGTCCGCTCCGGCCGCTGAGCCCCCGACGCATGGGGACGATGGCGGCCGTGCGCTTGCCGCCGCGCCTGCTGCCGCCCAGGCAGAGCCGATTCCAAACGGGAATCAGTGCGCCTGAAAAAGGTATTGGCAGCGTGCCGGGCTCGCCGCCCACAATGGTCCGAACGGCATGC
This sequence comes from Rubrivivax sp., assembly GCA_047602205.1. GTDB lineage: Bacteria > Pseudomonadota > Gammaproteobacteria > Burkholderiales > Burkholderiaceae_C > Rubrivivax. The sequence continues at coordinate 5,857,212 of JASGHX010000001.1, forward strand.
GCTCGTTCCTTTCCCAACGTCTTGAATCCATGAGACCCGAGGTTCCGGTGCAAACCATTTCCGAACTCGTCCAGGCACGTGCGCAGGACAGCCGCGATCGCGTCCTCGTCTCCTTCCGCGGCAAGAACACCACCTACGGCCAGGTGCACGGCAGCGTGCAGGAACTTGCCGGCGCGCTGCGCCAGGCGGGCGTCAAGCCGGGCGACCGCGTGGGCCTCATGCTGGGCCAATCGGTGGAGCACCTGGAACTCTTCCTGGCGATCGCATGGATCGGCGCCATCATGGTGCCCTTCAGCATCCACCTGAAGTCCGCCGGCATCGAGCTGCAGTTGGCCAGTTCCCGGCCCAGCCTGATGGTGGCGAGCCGCAGCCATGCCGACCCGATTCGCGCCGCCTGCCGGGCCGTTGCCGATCGACCGGTCCTCGTGTGGTTCGAGGACGGCGTCGACCCCGCCGGCGAAACCCATTTGAACGCCTTGCTGCGCAGCAGCCGCGCGGTGGCGGACCCCGTGATCCGGGGCCCCGAGGACACCGTCAGCATCATGTACACCTCGGGCACCACCGGTGCGCCCAAGGGGGCGGTGCTCTCGGAACGCAACTGGGTGGTGGGTGCCAAGACCACGGGCCTCATCGCCGAAGCGCGGCGCGACGACGTCTTCCACTTCTGGGAGCCGTTCTATCACGGCTCCGCGTGGATCGTGTTCACGCTGGCGCTGCAACAAGGCCTGAAGCTCCACATGGTGGAGCGGTTCAGCGCTTCGCGCCTGTGGGAGCAGATGATCGAAGCCGGGGCCACGAAGCTGCACTACCTCGGCGGCCTGGTCAACATCATCCTCGCGCAGCCCGAAAGCCCCAGCGACCGAGGCCACAAGGTGTCGGTCGCGTGGGGCGGGGCCTGTCCGGCGGGCTCCTGGCGCCAGTTCGAGGAGCGTTTCGGCGTCCACGTGCGCGAAGGCTACGGGCTCACCGAGGCCGGCATGTTCAGCCACCTCAACCTCGACGGCGTCGTCGGTTCGATGGGCAAGCCGATCGAGGAATACGAGAGCTGGATCGAGGACGAGAAGGGCCAGCGTGCGGCCCCCGGCGTGGTGGGCGAGCTGGTGGTCAGGCCCATCGGCCCGAGCGTCGGGATGACCGAATACTGGGGCGAGCCGGAGAAGACCAGGGAAGTCCTGCGCAACGGGTGCATCTACACCGGCGACTACGCGATGATGGACGACAAGGGCTACTTCTTCTTCAAGGGACGCAAGAAGGACGCCCTGCGCCGCCGCGGAGAGAACATCTCCGCCTGGGAAGTCGAGCGCGTGATCAATGCCGGGCCCGGCGTCGAGGAGTCGGCCGTGATCGGGGTCGACTCCGACATGGGCGAGCAGGAAGTGATGGCGATCGTGAAGATGCGCGAAGGCGAGCCGGGCGATGCGCTCGGCCTGCTGAAGTTCTGCGCCGACCGGCTGGCCTATTACCAGGTTCCGCGCTACTGGCAGTTCGTCGAGGATTTCCCGCGCGGGCCGACGCAGCGCATCGTCAAGCGCGAGATCGAGGTCGACCTCACGCAGGCCTGGGACGCCGAGAAAGAGGGCGTCAAGCCGACCCGCAACGCCTAGGAGACAGCGACATGGATGCAGCCGTGAAAGACACCGCGATCCAGGGTGAAACCTCTGCGCTCGCGAAGCACTACGCCGGCCTCGGTTTCGAAGACATTCCGGTCGACGTGCGCGCCGAGGCGAAGCGGCTGCTCCTCGACACCCTGGGCTGCATCCTCGCCGCCACCGCCACCGAGGAAGGGCGAATGGTCTCGCAGCTCGGTGCCGAGATGGGTGCCGGGCAACTGGCCGACGGGGCCGACTACGTCGGGCGCTCCTACGAGATCGGGCGGCTGGGCAACCTGATGGATCTGGACGAGGGCTATGCCTACTGCCACTTCGGCGCTGCGGCGGTGGCAGCGGCGCTGACCATGGCGCGCCGGCGGCGTCAGTCCGGCGCTGACTTCCTGACGGCGCTGGTGGCCGGCTACGAGCTCGGTGGGCAGGTCGCGCTGGGCATCGGCCCCGAGTTCAAGGTGCAGGACGGGAAGCCGCAGGGCCGGCTCGACGTGTGGGGCATCGTGGCCCCGCCGGTGCTGGCCGCCGCGGGTGCGGCCGCGCGCAGCCTGGATCTGTCCGTGCAGGACACGATCCAGGCCTATGCCGTGGCCGCTTCGAACATGCCCATTCCGATCGGCGGCAAATGGAGCACGGAAGTCGATCTGCCGAACACCAAGTACGGCGACATGGGATGGTGTGCCATGACGGGCGTCCTTGGCGCGGTCGCCGCGATGCGGGGCTCGACGGCGGTTCCGACGCTCTTCGACGGCGACAAGGGGCTGATCCGCATCGTGCAGGGGGCCGAGAACGACAGCCGCCGCTTCCTGGCGCACCTGGGCACGCGCTGGCACATCCGCAGCATCTGGTACAAGCGCTGGCCCTGCTGCGGCTGGATCCAGTACCCGCTGGCCGCGCTCGACGTGCTGATGAAGAAGCACGGCATCCGCGCCGACGACGTCACCGAGATGGCCGTCGAGGTGGCCAGCGGCGCGGTGATCCCGCGCTTCACCAACCCGCAGCCCCACGGCTTCGTCAGCCTGCAGTTCAGCATCCCGCATGCGATGGCGATGCGGCTGATGGACGTGCCTGCGGGTCCGCAATGGCTGTCGCCGCAACTGGCCGAGGCGCCCGAGGTCAGGGCACTGCGCGACCGCATCCGCGTGGAAGGCTTCGCCGTGCCGCAATCCTATGCCTTCGCAAATCCTTTCGCCGACATCGACGCGCGGCCGAGCGTGCCGTCCGCGGTTCGCGTGACCACGCGCAACGGTGCGCTGCTGCGCGAGGAGAGCAACTTCATCTTCGCCGAGAACAACCACCCGCAGGCTCCGGCCGAGGACGCGCAGGTCGAAGCGAAGTTCCGGGGGCTCGTCGGTGCCCGCGATGCGGACCGCATCGTGCCGCTGGTCCGCAGCCTCGAATCCCTCGGCGATGTCGGCCCGCTGGTGGATGCCTTCTATGTGGCCCTGGATGCGCGCCGCATGAGCCGATGACAACAGTGAGTGGCCTGCCCGCCGGCACCTGCGACGCGCAGGAGCGGCGTTGGCGTTGAACATCAACCATCCCGAACCGGAGATTTCGCTCATGGAACGCAGGACATTTCTCACGGGTGCAGCCGGGGCCGGCGCCGCCCTCACCGTTGGCGCGCCCTTCGTCGCGCCGCGCCTGGCCCAGGCCGCCACCACGATTTCCGTCGTGAGCTGGGGCGGCGCCTACGGCGAGTTCCTGAAGGAATACTGGGCCAAGCCCTTCACGGCTGAAACCGGCATCGGCGTTCAGTTCGTCGCCGGCCCGGACCTCGCACGCGTGAGGGCGCAGGTCTCGACCAACAACATCGAATGGGACGTGTTCGATGCGCCGGGCGCGCTGACCTTCGCCGGTGCCAAGGCCGGCCTGTGGGAGACCATCGACACGAAGCTGATCGACCCCGGCCGCTTCGTCAAGTGGCCGACGAACAACGTGCTCGTGCCGACGTACATCTACGCGGGCGGCATCGGCTACAACACCGACCAGACGAAGAATCCGGCGAAGACCTTCGCCGAGCTCTGGGATGTGAAGAACTTCCCCGGCCGCCGCGCGTTGCGTGCCCGCGCCAGCGAAACGATGGAGATCGCCCTCATCGCCGATGGCGTGGAGCCGAGCAAGCTCTACCCGCTGGACATCGAGCGTGCGTTCAAGTCGCTCGAAAAGATCAAGCCGCACGTGAAGAAGTGGTTCACGGAAACCGCGCAGGGCGTGACGCTGCTGCAGACGAAGGAAGTCGAGTACACCAACGGCTATCTGAGCCGGATCAAGATCGCCAACGAGTCGGGGGTGCCGGTCAACGTCTCGATGAACCAGCTCATGGCCGGCCAGAACTATTTCGCGATCACCAAGGGCACGAAGAAGAAGGCGGAGGCGATGAAGTTCCTGGAGTTCATCACGCGCCAGAAGCAGCAGCAGGAGTTGCCCAAGGTTGCGGGCGTCGGGGCGATCAAGGATTTCGACCTGAGCTTGCTGACCGAGGCGGAGCGCCGCTGGACGCCGAGCCTCACGGGCCCCCAGCACACGATCGTGAGCGACGAATTCTGGGCCGACCGCTTCATCGACGTCGACAAGCGCTTCAAGGAGTGGATCCTGACCTGAGGTGCGGTCGGGCCGATCCATGCGGCGCAGGCTGATGCGCCGAGGTCATGCGTGCAGGTCGCGGTGGGGGCGCAGCGGCCTGCACGCGCTTGCGGGCCTCCGCGACCGGACCGGGAATGGGCGGCATGACGACGGTCGATGCGGGATCTGACGCCGACGGCATCACCGCGCCGCTTCGCAGTCCGGCATTCCGCCGAATCTGGCTCGCCAGCCTGGTCTCCAATCTCGGCCTTCTGATACAGGGCGTGGGGGTCGGCTGGGCGATGACGCAGATGACGTCATCGGCGAACAAGGTCGCGCTCGTGCAGACGGCGCTCGGCATGCCGGTCATCCTGATCTCGATGCTGGCCGGCGCGTTTGCGGACGTGCACGACCGCCGCGTGGTCGCGCTGGTCTCGCTGGGCATCGCGCTGGCCGGCGCCACGACGCTGGCCGTTCTTTCCGGCCTCGGCTGGCTCACGCCCAACATCCTGCTGGTGCTGTGCTTTGCCGTCGGCTGCGGGACCGCGCTGATGGGGCCCGCCTGGCAGACCTCCGTGAGCGAGCAGGTGCCTCTTCACGCCGTGCCGTCCGCCGTCGCGCTCAACGGCATGAGCTTCAACATCGCGCGCAGCGTCGGTCCTGCCATCGGCGGGATCATCGTCGCCACCCTGGGCACGGGGGCAGCGTTCACGCTCAACGCACTTGCCTACCTGCCGCTGATGATCGCCCTGTTCCTCTGGAAACGGGTGACGCCGCGCTCGCACCTCCCGCCGGAGAACCTGAACCGGGCCGTCGTGTCCGGCGTGCGCTACATCGCCCATTCGCCGGCGATCAAGACCGTGCTGTTGCGCTCGGTGGTTTTCGGCATCATCGGCGGGGTCGTTCTGGCATTGATGCCGCTGATCGCGAGCGACTTGCTGAAGAGCGGCGCGGGCACCTACGGCCTCCTGTTCAGCGCCTTCGGCATCGGCGCCGTCGTCGGTGCATTGGGCATCGCCCAGATACGCCGGCACCTGAGCAGCGAGTCCTCGAACCGCATGTGCCTGCTGATGTTCGGCGCTTCGATCGCCGTGGTGGCGGTGAGCCGCAGCCCGCTCCTCACGTCGCTGGCGCTCATGGCCGCCGGTGCCGCGTGGAACATCGCCTGGACGCTGTTCAACATCACCGTGCAGCTGTCGGTGCCACGCTGGGTCGCCGGCCGCTCGCTGGCGGCGTACAACGCGGCTTCGACGGGTGGCATCGCGGTCGGCAGCTGGGGATGGGGACGCCTGGCCGATGTCTCCGGCGTCGAGGCCGCACTGCTCGTGGCGGCCGGCCTGATGATGGCGTCGACCTTGATCGGCGTGTGGCTGCGCATGCCCCCCGTTCGCCCGCACGAGGGCGAGATGCAACTGCTGGAGGATCCCGAGCCCGTCCTGCCGCTGGCCGGCGACGAGGGGCCGGTCGTCGTGATGCTCGAGTACCGGGTCGCACCCGTCAGGGTGCCCGAGTTCTGCGGACTGATGGAGCAGGTGCAGCGCCTGCGCCAGCGCAACGGGGCCCACGGCTGGTCCATCGCCCGCGACATCGAGGAGCCCGATCTCTGGATCGAGCGCTACCACTGCCCGACGTGGCACGACTACCTGCGCCACCGCAATCGTCCGACCCCGTCGGAACGCCGGTTGCAGCAGCAGGTCCTCGATTTCCACGTCGGGCCCGGCAAGGTTCGCATCCGGCGCCTGCTCGAAGGCACGCCCGGCGCGGCGCCATAAGCAAACCTGATCCAGAGGTTCAGCGCCTGCGAAGATGGCCGACCGTGCCGGCGCGGGCCCTAGCATGTCGGCGTCACAGGGTTCCACTGCACAGGGCACCGTTCACATGTCCAAAGACGATCTTCCCGACGGCAGCACGACCGGCTCTTTGCGCGACCGGATGGCCCAAGCGATCCGCAAGGTCGAAGACGTCGAGGCCGCATACGAGCCGAGCACCGTTGCCCGGCTCATCACCTCGCAGGCGCGCAAGCTCGGCTCGAAGATCGCCGTCGACGTCTTCGAGCGCGGCGAACGTGCCTCGTACGAGGAGATGGACAAGTGGTCGAACCGGTATGCGAATGCGCTGAAGGCCCTGGGCGTGCGCAAGGGCGACCGCATCGGGGTGATGCTGCCCAATCGCATCGAGTTCCCGCTGCTGTGGTTCGCCTTCGCCAAGCTCGGCGCCGTGCTGGTGCCGCTGAACATGCGCTACACACCCCGGGAGATCGAGTTCGTGCTGAACGACACGCAGGCCACGTTCGCGGTCGTGGACGACTCGGCCTGGACGGCGTTTTCGGCAGCGGAGCCTTGGCCCGAGGGTCTGGCGCGCGAGCGGGTCTTCGTCGTCGGGCGCTCCCCCGACCCGGCGGTGAAGACGCTGGCCTCGGTGCTCGAAGGCGCCAGCGACGCGCCGCCGCGGGAGGAGGTGGGTCTCCAGGACCTGCTCAACATCCAGTACACCTCGGGCACGACGGGCTTCCCCAAGGGCTGCATGCTCACGCAGGAGTATTGGGACGTCACCACCTACCAGCATGCGACCGTGCGCGACCTGCGGCCGTACGACCGGCAACTGTCCTGGGCGCCGTTCTTCTATTCGTATGGCCCGACCGTCCTGCTCAAGTGCTGGCGTGAGGGCGGCACCCTGTTCATGGCGCAGCAGCTCAGTGCGTCGCGCATGGCGGACTGGCTGAAGACCTACCGCATCGAATGGTGCTCGATGACCGAGTTCGTGGCGCGCCAGGTCAAGGCCGGCGACGGCCCGGCGCTCAAGCAGGTGGGACAGTACGACGGGTGGGCGGCCGACACCGTGCGCCACCTGCGCGAGCAGCTCGGCGTGCGCAGCCGCGAGTCCTACGGCATGACGGAAGTCGGCTACGCCACGCTGCCGACCGACATCGAGGAGATGGACGAATCCGGCTACGTGGGCATCCGCGCGCCGCTGCGCGAACTGCGCATCGTCAACGACGACGGCACGCCGACCGCCGTCGGCGAGATGGGCGAGATGTGGGTGCGCGGCCGTGGGGTCCTCAAGGGCTACTGGAACCGCCCGGAGGCCAATGCCGAGCTGTTCGAGGACGGCTGGTTCAAGACCGGCGACCTGGTGCGCCGCGACGAACTCGGCGCCTACTGGCTCGTCGGCCGCAAGAAGGACATGATCCGCCGCTCCAGCGAGAACATCGCCGCGCTCGAAGTCGAAGCCGTCATCCGGCGCGTGCCGGGCGTGGACGACGTCGCCGCCGTGCCCGTCAAGGACGCCAAGCGCGGCGAGGAAGTGAAGGTCTGCGTGGAGTTGAAGCCGGGCGTGGAACCCGGCGACGAGCTGGTGCAAAGCATCCTCGAGCGCGCGCGCCAGCATCTGGCGCCGTTCAAGGTTCCGCGCTACGTCGCGTTCATCGCCAAGCTCCCGCGGACGTCGAGCAACAAGGTGACCAAACGCCATCTCACGGAGGTGGCCGACCCGCTCGCGGACACCTACGACGCGGTCGAGAAGCGCTGGCGCTGACCGAGCCCCGCCGAATCGCCTGCGGGCGCCGGTGGCGTCATGGACGGCTGACATGGGATCGAGACTGGCCGGAAAAGTGGCTCTGGTGGTCGGCGCGAGCGAGGCCATCGGGCGCAGGATCGCGATCACCTTTGCCGAAGAGGGCGCACGAACGGCGATCTGCAGCCGCCCCAAAGGCGAGGAGCCGGAGGTGGTGACGCAGCTGTGCACGCGTGGCCTCGAGGCCCTGTGGGCGCCCGGCGACATGATGGACGTGGCCGGCATGAAGGCGGCGGTCGGCCGGGTGGTCGAGCGTTTCGGGCGGCTCGACATCCTGGTGGTGAGCGGCTCGCCGCCAGCGGGGGATTCCGATCTGTTCGAGGCGATGGACCCGTTGCTCTACCAGCGCAAGATCGATGCGCAGCTGCTGTCTCGATTGAACTGCCTGCATGCCGCCTTGCCGCCGATGCTGGCGCAGCGCCACGGCAAGGTCGTCTTCATCACCACCGACGCGGGCCGCACGCCGACGCCGGGGCTGTCCGTCTCCGGCGCGGCGGCGGCGGGACTGATGTATTTCACGCGCGCGGGCGGCAAGGAGCTCTCCCGGCGCGGCATCCGCCTCAACACCCTCGCGATCACGGTGACGGCCGAGACGCCGGCCTACGAGAGCATCAGGAAGCCCGGAGCCGGCGACCCGCTCGGCAAGGCCTACCGGAAGATCGAATCGAGGACGCTGTTTCGCCTGACCGTGCCCGCCGACATCGCCCAGGCCGCGCTGTTCCTCGCCAGCCCCGAATCCGACCAGATCTCGGGGACGGTGATCAGCATCAACGGCGGGCTGGCATTTCCCTGAACCCGCTCCATGCAGCAGTGCCGCTTTCCCGTCGGAATCGATCGGCGGCCGGACGGGCATGGGCCAACTTGGACCGACGAATGACTGCCACGCAATCCCCCGGTGCCGACCTCCAGCGACTCGTCGCCGATGCCATCCGCCGGCGCGAGGAGCAGGAGGCCGCCTACGTGTCGCGCACCATCGGCGAACTCGTCGCGACCGGCGCGGTGCAGCACGGCGGCAAGATCGCGATCGATTTCTTCGAGCGCGACGAGCGGGCCACCTACGAGCAGATGCATCGCGAATCCGACCGCTGCGCGCATGCGCTGCGCCGCTTCGGCATCGCCAAGGGCGACCGCATCGGCGTGATGCTGCCGAATCGCGTCGAATTCCCCGTCATCTGGTTCGCCGCGGCGAAGCTCGGCGCGGTCATCGTGCCGATCAACACGCGCTACACGCCGCGCGAGGTGGAGTACGTGCTGTCGGATACGCGGGCGACGTTCGCGGTCATCGACGAATCGGCCTGGCACACCTTCGCCGCGATGGATCCGTGGCCCGAGGACCTCGCGATGCAGCGGGTGATCGTCGTCGGCGCGGCGCGGCACACCGATGCGACGACGCTCGATCTACTGTTGAAGGACGCGCCCGACACGGCCGTCAGCGCCGATGTCAGCCCCGGCGATCTGCTCACGATCCAGTACACCTCGGGCACGACGGGCTTCCCCAAGGGCTGCATGCTGACGCACGACTACTGGTGCCTCAGCGGCTACATGGGCGCGTGCCGCGATTTCGAGCCCTATGCGCGCTACCTGTGCTGGTCGCCTTTCTATTACGCCGACGGCGCGCACCTGCTGCTGAAGGCCTGGCGGCAGGGCGGGACGCTCTACCTGCCCGACCAGCTCCGTTCGTCGCGGTTCATCGAATGGCTGAAGGCTTGCCGCATCGAATGGGTGCAGTTTCCCGAACCGATCCTGCGCCAGGCCCCGACCCCCGACGACGCCTCCTTGTGCCTGAAGCAGGCGCATCAGTACGGCAGTTGGAGCACGGGCGCGATGGCCATCTTCAAGGAACGCTTCGGGGGCCGCAGCAACGGCTGGTATGGCCTGACCGAGATCGGGGCTGCCACGCAGTTCCCGATCGAGATCGAAGTGATGGCCGAGGCGGGCTCGCTGGGCCTGCAGGCGCCGTTCCGCGAGCTTCGGCTCCTCAACGAGGATGGCACGCCAACGCCGGTCGGCCAAGCCGGCGAGCTGTGGGCAAGGGGCCGCGGCATCATGCTGGGCTACTGGAACCGGCCCGCGGTGAATGCGGAGCAGTTCCGTGACGGCTGGTTCAGGAGCGGGGACCTGATGCGCCGCGACGAGCTCGGGTTCTACTGGCTCGTGGGACGGACCAAGGACATGATCCGCCGTTCCGGCGAAAACATCGCGGCGCGCGAAGTCGAATTCGTCATTCGCGAGGTCCCCGGCGTTGCGGACGCGGCTGCGGTGCCGGTGCGCGACATACGGCGCGGCGAGGAAGTGAAGATCTTCGTCGAGCTCGGCGAAGGCACGGCGCCCTCGGACGCCGTCGTCGGGCGCATTCTCGAACACGCGCGTGCCAGGCTGGCGCCGTTCAAGGTGCCGCGCTACGTCGCCTTCATCGACAAGCTGCCGCGAACGAACACCAGCAACAAGGTGACGAAGCGCGAGCTGACGGAGATGGCCGACCCGCTCGCTGGTGTCTACGACGCCGAGGAAAAGCGCTGGCGTTGATGGCGCGGGTTGACGGCACGGGCGGGCGGCCGACGCGGCCGGGCAGGGCAGCGGATCAGGCGGCCGCCGCCAGGGAAATCGCGTCCGACGGTGCCCAGTCGATCCACACCGACTGTCCCGGTTCGAGCACCTGGATGCCCGAGCCGCTGTTCTGCAGGCCCGTCATGCGCTGGCTGCCGGCCTGCACCGTGTAGCGGATGGCATGGCCCACGAAGGCACGGTCCCGGACGACCCCTCTCATGCCGAACTCGCCCGCGCCGTCCAGCGGGGACAGCCGCACCGATTCGGGGCGCACCATGACCTTGACCTGCTGGCCGCCGTCGACCGCCGACTGCAACGTGCAGCGCACGACCGAGCCGTCACCGGTGCGCACCTGCGCCACGTTCTCCGACACGCCGGTGACCGCGCCCAGGATCAGGTTGGATTCGCCGAGGAAGTCGGCCACGAACTCGGTGGCGGGGCGGAAATACAGCTCGTTGGGCATGCCGACCTGCTCGATGCGCGCATGGTTCATCACGCAGATGCGATCGGACATCACGAGCGCTTCCTCCTGGTCGTGCGTTACGTAAAGTACCGTCACGGCCAGCTCTTCGTGGATCCGCTTGATCTCGAACTGGAGCTGGTGGCGCAGCTTCTTGTCCAGCGCGCCCAGGGGCTCGTCCATCAGGATCAGCTTGGGCTTGTAAACCAGGCAGCGGGCGATGGACACGCGCTGCTGCTGGCCGCCGGAGAGCTCCTTGGGCTTGCGCTGCGCGAACTCCTTCAGGCGCACCATTTCCAGCACCTCCATCACCGCGCGCTCGATGTCCGCCCTGGGCGTCTTGCGGATCCGGAGCGGAAACGCCACGTTGTCGAACACCGTCATGTGCGGCAGCAGCGCGTAGTTCTGAAACACCATGCCCAGGTTGCGCTGCCGCGGCGGGATGTAGGTCACGTCGCGGCCGTCGATCAGCACGGCGCCGCTGCTGGGGGTGATCATGCCCGAGACGATGTTCAGCAGCGTCGTCTTGCCCGAGCCGCTGGGCCCGAGCAGCGTGAAGAACTCGCCCGCGCGGATCGTGAGGTCGATCCGGTCGAGCGCGATCACCGACCCGTAGGTCTTCCTCAATTCCCTGAATTCAACGGCAGCTTGCAAGATGTCGCTCCGATGGTCGTGGGGATGGCGGCGTCTCTGGACGGACCGGCGGCGGAGAATGCCCGGCGCTCACAAGGCGTTGCATTGTGTGGGACTGCCCCGGGCCTGGGCGATGATCAAGCAACGCTGATGCTAAAGATCAGCCCGCTCATGCATCGGGCGGGTGCATCGGGAAGCCCTGTATGTTCCCGTTCGACTCGCAGAAACCCGCGGAGTATCCATGGCCGTCCAGATGAGCCGGCGAGAACTTGCCGGCTACCTCGCCCCGGTGATCGCCATCATGGCTTTCGCGCTGATGGTGCCGCTGTTGTTCACCCTCTGGCACAGCCTGGGCGAGTCGAAGCTGTCGCTCGACGCGTACGTCGGCCTGTTCAAGAGCCGGCTGTTCAACAAGGCCGCGCTCACGACGCTGGAGATCTCGCTGTCGTCCACGCTGGTGAGCATGGTCCTGGGCTACCCGATCGCGCTGCACTTGTCGCGGCTGTCGGACAAGTGGCGCCCGATCTTCCTGATCTTCGTGCTGCTGCCGTTCTGGACCAGCATCCTGGTGAAGAGCTACTCGTACATCGTCGTGCTGGGCGACAGCGGCCTGGTGAACCACGCCTTCCAGGCACTGGGGTGGCCCAAGGTGCCGATGATGTTCAACCGCGTCGGCGTGCTGGTGGGCATGTGCAGCTTCCAGATCCCGTTCGTGGTGTTCCCGCTGATGGCCAACCTGCTGGCGCAGGACGCCAACCTGCGCCGCACGGCCGCCGTGATGGGCGCCACGGACTTCCGCATCTTCTGGCAAATCACCTTCCCGCTGAGCCTGCCCGGGATGCTGGCCGGCGGGATCATGTGCTTCGTCATGGCCATGGGCTCGTTCGTGACGCCGGCGCTCCTCGGCGGCCGCAAGGACATGATGGTGGCGAACCTGATCGACTTCTACACGCGCGAGGCGCTGGACTGGGCTTCCGCCTCGGCCATCGCGGTGATCCTGTTCGTGTTCAGCGTCACGCTGCTTTGGGTGCTGGGGCGCGTGCGCCGCGACGGCGCCCTGGTGTGAGCGCGCAAGACGAGGAGATGCCGGCATGAACTCGCAAGCACCCGGGCGCGTGTTCACCAAGGGATGGATCGTGGTCGGCCTGGCCACGATCACCTACCTGTTCCTGCTGTTCCCCAGCCTCGTCATCGTGCCGATCTCCTTCGGCAACCGGGTCGAGCTGGTGTTTCCGCCCGAACGCTTCTCGCTGGATCTGTATCGCGACTATTTCGGCTCGGCCGATTGGGTGACCGTCACGCTGCGCAGCGCGCTCTACGCCATGGCAGCCTCGACGCTGGCCATGCTGGCGGCGGTGCCGGGCGCCTACGCGCTGGCCCGCACGAGCTTCCCGGGCAAGCGGCTGCTGGCGATGCTGGTCCTCAGCCCCTTGATGGTGCCGACCGTGGTGATCTCGCTCGGGCTGTACCTCTACTACCTGAAGCTCTCGCTCACCGGCACGGCCGTCGGCCTGGTGATCGCCCACGCGATGTACGTGACGCCCTTCATCGTCCTCACCGTCGCGGCCGGCGTGGAGAATCTCGACGAACGGCTCGAGAAGGTGGCCGTCATCATGGGCGCGACGCAGTTGCGCGTGTTCCTGCAGGTCGTGCTGCCGCAACTGGTGCCCTCGCTGGTGTCGGCGGGGCTGTTCGCGTTCCTGATGTCGTTCGACGAGGTGGTCATCGCGTGGTTCATCACGGGCCCGAGCACGATGACGCTGCCGGTCAAGATGTACTCCAGCATCCAGTGGGAGGTGTCGCCGGTGCTGGCGGCGGTGGCCACCATCCTGACCTTCGTCTCCGTTTTCGTCTGCCTGGCGGCCTATGCGCTCAAGCAGGGCAATTTCAGGCGCGAGAGCGCCAAGGACGCGCCGCTCACGCCGGCGCGCTGAGGAGTCGTCATGGGCGTGCTGGAGGGTGTGACGGTGGTCGAGGTGGCGGCGCTGGGACCGGCGCCGCTGTGCGGATCGATGCTCGCCGACCTGGGTGCGGAGGTGATCGTGGTGGAGCGGCCCGCCGATGACGTGGGTCATCCTCGTCCGGCGGAGATTTGGCACCGCGGCAAGCGCTCGATCGTGCTCGACCTGAAGAAGCCTGGCGCGACCGAGGTGGTGCTCAGGCTCCTCGACGGCGCCGACGCGCTCATCGAAGGCATGCGCCCCGGCGTGGCGGAGCGGCTCGGCTTCGGCCCCGAGGTCTGCCTCGCGCGCAGGCCGTCGCTCGTCTATGGCCGCATGACGGGCTGGGGCCAGCACGGCCCGCTCAGCCAGGCCGCGGGGCACGATGGCAACTACATCGGCGTTTCGGGCGCGCTATCCATGGCGGTGCCGCCGCGGCGGCGGCCGGAGCCGCCGCCGGGCCTGTTCGGCGACGTGGCGGGGGGGGCGCTCTATTTCGCGATCGGCCTCCTCGCCGGCGTGCTGCGCGCGCGCCGCGACGGCCTCGGGCAGGTCGTCGACGCGGCGATGGCCGACGGCTCCGCGCACCTGATCAATCTGCTGCTCTCGATCGCGTCCGCGGGCGACGGCTTCGCGGCGGCCAGGCCCGGTTCGGACGCGCGGCATTTCTCGCGCTCCTACCGATGCGCCGATGACCGCTGGATCAACCTCTGCGCGGTCGAGCCCAAGTTCCATGCCGAACTGCTGAAGCGTCTGGGGCTCGACAAGGATGAGTCGTTCGCCAACGGGTTCGACGATCCGGCGTCGTGGGCGCCGCTGTCGCGGCGCCTCGAACGGCTCTTTGCCGGCAAGACGAGCCGCGAGTGGAGCGCATTGCTGGAAGGGACGGACGCCTGCTTCGCGCCCGTGCTGACCCTCCTGGAGGCCGCCGGGCATCCGCACAACGCGGCCCGCGGCGTCTATGCCACGCTCGACGGCATCGTGCAGGCGGCGGCCGCGCCGCGCTTCCTGTCCACCCCCTCGCCGCCGATGGCTCGCGTGCCGGCACGCGGGCAGCACACGAGGCGCGTGCTGGCCGGGCTCGGGCTCACGAACGGTGAGATCGAGCGGCTTGCGAATGCAGGCACGCTGGGCACCGCCCTGACGCCGGCGCCCGTTTGCTGAGGGGTCGAGCGTGGGTGTTCTGGACGGGATCAAGGTCGTCGAGATGGCGACCAGCTGGCCGGGCAGGTTCTGCGGCATGTTCCTCGCCGACCTTGGCGCCGACGTCATCGCCGTCGAGCGGCCGGCAGCGGACGCCGGCCGTCCGCGGCCCGAGCTGATCGCCAGCCGCGGCAAGCGATCGGTCATGCTCGACCTCAAACAGCCGGGCGCGATCGAGGCCGTGCTCAAGCTCGTGGATGCCGCCGACGTGCTGATCGAAGGCATGCGGCCCGGCGTGATGGAGCGGCTGGGCCTCGGCCCCGAGGTGTGCCTGGCGCGCAAGCCGTCCCTCGTGTACGGCCGCCTCACTGGCTGGGGGCAGGAGGGGCCTCTCGCCCAGGCGCCGGGGTACGACAGCAGCTTTGCCGCGCTGTCCGGCGCCTTGTGGCTGGCCACGGAGCCAGGCGAGCGTCCGCAGGCCTCGCCGAACCTGCTGGCGGGCGTTGCCGGCGGCGCGCTGTACCTCATGCTGGGCGTGCTGGCGGCCGCGATTCGCGCGCAGGCGGACGGGCGCGGCCAGGTCGTCGACGCTGCCATGGTCGATGGTTCGGCCAACCTCCAGAACCTGATGCTCGCGATGCTGCCCGGCCGCGACGGCAATTTCGATTTCGTGCGCCCGAACGGCTTTCGCCGCCCCTGGATCCGCTCGTATCGCTGCGCCGACGGCGGATGGATCCGCGTGGAGCCCGACGAGCCACAGTTCTACGCGGAGTTCCTGCAGCGCCTGGGCCTCGACCACGATCCCCGGTTCATCAACGGCCAGAAGAATCGCGCCGACTGGCCCGCGGTCGCCGCGGGACTCGACGCCGTCTTCGCAACCAGGACGCGCGCGCAATGGTGCGAGCTGCTCGAAGGCACGGACGCGTGCTTCTCCCCGATCCTGACCCCTGCCGAGGCCGCGCAGCACCCGCACAACGTGGCGCGCGAGGTCTACGAAACGGTCGACGGCGTCCTGCAGGCCGCGCCCGCACCGCGGTTCTCGGCGACCCCTGCCGCCAAGGGCGCGCGCGTTCCGCCCCGCGGCGCGCACACGCACGAGGTGCTGCGCGAACTGGGACTGGATGCGGCGCGGGCGGGCGTCCCCGGGTCTTGAGGCGCGTGCGGTCGAGCAGGCCGCGGACGGGCCGGCAACGGTGGTGGTGCCGGCTCGCAAAGGATGGATACGGGCTCATGAGCGAGGCTGGGTCTTTCGAGCTGCACCGCGGTGGCGAGCCGCTGGTGATTTCCATCCCGCACCTGGGGACGCACCTGCCCCTCGAACTGCGTCCGTTCTACACGTCCGCGGCACGGGCGCTCGCGGACACCGGCTGGCACCTGGACCGCCTCTACGGCTTTGCCGAAGCACTGGATGCGACCCTGCTGATGGCACGGGTGTCGCGCTACGTGATCGACCTGAACCGGCCCGTCGCCGGCGAGCCGCTGCCGCCGGGGATAATGGCGGCGTCTCCCTGTCCCGTCGAGACCTGTCGCGGAGAAGCGCTGTACCGGGACGGCGGCGCGCCGGACCTCGCGGAGATCGAACGGCGCGAGGCGGCGTACTGGTGGCCCTATCACCTGGCGCTGCGGTCAGAGCTGAATCGGCTGCGCGGGATGCACGGCAAGGTGCTCCTGTGGGACGCCCACTCCATCGCCGGTGAACTGCCGGGGTTCCTTGCCGGGCGGCTGCCCCGCTTCAATTTCGGCACGTCCGATGGGCAGAGCTGCCACGGCGCCGTCATCGCCGAGGCGGTCGGCCAGGTGCGGGCGACGGATTTCTCGTGGGTGCTCAACGGGCGCATCAAGGGTGGATTCATCGTGCGCCGGTATGGCGAGCCGCGGGCCGGCGTCCACGCGATCCACCTGGAAGTCGCCCGCTCGGTCTACATGGACGACGCGCCGCCTTTCGGCTGGCGGGGCGACCGCGCCGCACGCGGCGCACCGGTCGTGCGGGCGGCGCTCGAGGCCGCTCTTCACGGCTTGTCGCGGCTGGACGCCAAGCTGCCCGGCAACGGAGGCCTGCGCGATGCTGCGCGGCTGAAGGCCCGTTTCACCGCGGTGAGGCTTGGGGACGGCTCGGCACGGCGGCGGCGTGTCCGGTGCCGTGCCCGACGCCGGGCTCAGTCGAAGGACGGCTCGCTCTTGGCGCGGCGCCGCCCTGTGCAGGGCTTGCCCTCGGGCCGTGCCATCGGCACCCATTGCTCGCGCTCCTGCAGCGACTGCGAGATCACGTTCATCGCGAGTCGGGTCGAGGGGTTCCAGTCCTGCGCGCGGCACATGGCCGAGGTCCACCAGAGGATCGGCGAGCCCTCCAGCGGCCGCCAGACCAGTTCGCCGGTGCCCGACTGCCCGCGGCGCATCAGCAACTTTTCGCGCACGAAGGTGACGGCGTTCTCGTTGACGAGCAGCATGAGCATCAGCTTGGCGCCGTAGAGGATCTTGGGCGGCACGTAGCCGTGGCTGCGGCAACGCTCCAGCCATTCGTCATGCAGGCCGGGGTGCATGTGCCGATGGAAGAGGGCGAGCGGGTAGGGCTGCAGCTCGGTGAGCTGCAGCGACTCGCGCTTGGCGAGCGGATGGCCGCTTCCCATCAGCACGCCGAGCGGCTGCGCGAGCGGCGCAGAGATCTTCAACCCGTGCAGGTCGATGGGGTAGCGAAACACGCCGATGTCGATCTCGCTTTCGGCGAGCAGGCGCTCCTGTTCGGGCGTGCTGGCCTCGGACATGTCCACTTCCAGCCCTTCACGATGCAGCTTGCTGACGATGTCGAGCAGCACCGTGCGCGAGGTTTCGACCGGCGTGGCGATCCTCAGCGGCCGCGCGGCCGCAGGCGTCAGCGAGCGTGCGACGCGCACCGCCGCATCGAAGGCCCTGACCGCCTCGCGGGCCCGCGGCAGCAGCGCCTGGCCCGTGGCAGTGAGCGTCACGCTCTTGCTGGAGCGGTCGAACAGGCGCACGCCCAGCACCTCTTCCATCTCCGCGATGCGCTTGGACAGCGGCGGCTGGCTCATGTGCAGTTCGCGTGCGGCCTTGGCAAAGCTCAGCGCTTCGGCGACGGCGACGAAGTAGCGAAGGTGCCGGATGTTCATCCGATCCATTCTAGGGAGGGTCAATTCCGGATTGGAATCGATCATCCCGTGGGCCGATGCGCTCCGGGCGCGCTGCCCAGGCCGCACGCCGCGAACTCGGCTGCCGCACCGGCGAGAATGTCCCTTTTTGCGAGCGGCCGGCGTTGCGGAAGTACACGCCGGTGGGCTGCACGAACCCCGGCGCACGGCTTCGCATCACGGGCCGTCGCCTTTCTCCGGAGCGCATCGATGAGCACCCGACCCGCCGGCCACGCCCTGGTCGAAGCCCTGGTCGCCCAGGGCGTGGACACCGCCTTCGGCGTGCCCGGAGAAAGTTATCTCGCGGTGCTGGACGGCTTTTACGAGCACCGCGACCGCATCCGCTTCATCGCCTGCCGGCAGGAGGGCGGCGCCGCCTTCATGGCCGAGGCGCAGGGCAAGCTCAGCGGCCGGCCGGGCATCTGCTTCGTGACGCGCGGGCCTGGCGCCACCAACGCCAGCATCGGCGTGCACACGGCCTTCCAGGACAGCACGCCGATGATCCTGTTCGTCGGCCAGGTGGCCGGCGAACAGCGCGACCGCGAGGCCTTCCAGGAACTGGACTACCGCCAGTTCTTCGGCCCCGGCACGCTGGGCATGGCCAAGTGGGCGGCCGAGGTGCAGCATGCCGACCGCCTGCCCGAATACGTGGCGCGCGCCTTCCGCGTCGCGCTGCAGGGCCGGCCGGGGCCGGTGGTGCTGGCGCTGCCCGAAGACATGCTGGCGCAGGCCACCGCCGCGCCGGTGCTGCCGCGCGTGGAGCCGGTGCAGGCCTGGCCCGCGTCCGGCGGCCTGCGCCAGTTGCGTGAAAAGTTGCTGGCCGCCGAGCGGCCTTTCGTGATCGCCGGCGGCAGCGGCTGGGACGCCGAGGCCTGCGCCGCGCTGCAGCGCTTCGCCGAGAACTGGGCCTTGCCGGTGGGCTGCGCCTTCCGCTTCCAGGACCTGTTCGACAACCGCCATCCGCACTACGCGGGCGACGTGGGCATCGCGATCAACCCGAGGCTGGCCGAGCGCATCCGCGACGCCGACCTGATCCTGGCCGTAGGCCCGCGCCTGGGCGAGATGACCACCGGCGGCTACAGCCTGCTGCAGGCGCCGCGGCCGCAGCAGGCGCTGGTGCACATCCACGCCGGGGCCGAGGAACTGGGCCGCGTCTACGCCGCCGACCTGATGCTGCAGGCCTCGATGGCCTGCGCCGCCAAGGCGCTGGAGACGCTGGCCGCGCCGCCCACGCTGCCGTGGGTGGCGCACACCGCGGCAGCGCGCGCCGACTACGAAGCCAACCTGCAGGCGCCGCCGGTTCAGCCGCTGGACCTGGCGCAGGTCGTCAAGACCATCACCCGGCTGGCGCCCGAGGACACGGTCTACACCAACGGCGCCGGCAACTATGCCGGCTGGATGCACCGTTATATCCAGCACCCGGGGCTGCAGCTGCACGGCCGCACGCAGCTGGCGCCGACCTCGGGCGCGATGGGCTACGGCGTGCCCGCGGCGGTAGCCGCGGCCTTGCTGCAGCCGCAGCGCACGGTGGTCAACCTCGCCGGCGACGGCGACTTCCTGATGACCGGTCAGGAACTGATCACCGCCACCGCGCACGGCGCGCGTAGGCTGGTCTGTGTGGTGGTGGATAACGGTAGCTACGGCACCATCCGCATGCATCAGGAGCGCGAGTACCCCGGCCGCGTCAGCGGCAGCGAGCTGGCCAACCCCGACTTCGCGGCGCTGGCCCGCGCCTACGGCTGGCAGGCCGAATTCGTCGACCGCACCGAGGCCTTCGAGCCCGCGTTCGCGCGCGCGCTGGCCGCGCAGCAGCCCACGCTGCTGCACCTGAAGCTCGACACCGACGTCAGCACCACGCGCAGCACGCTGACGGCGATCCGCGCCGCGGCGCTGGCGCGGTCAAGCGGTGGCTCAGGCGCCGGCTGACGGCGCCGTGCAGGATCAAGCGCCGGTTGACGCCGGCGCGCCGCGCCCGCCGATCATCAGCAGCACGCTGCCGGTGACCAGCGCCGCGGCCAGCCATTCGCCGGGCTGGATGGACTCGCCGCCCAGCGTGACGCCCAGCACCAGCCCGATCACCGGGTTGACGTAGGCATAACTGGCGGAAATGGCGGTCGGCGTGCGCTGCAGCAGCAGCATGAAGGCCGAGAACGCCACCAGCGAGCCGGCCAGCACGAGGTAGACCCAGGCGGCCAGCGCGCGCGGCTCGATCGGCCAGCCGGGCGCTTCGCCCAGCAGCGGCGAGGCCAGCAGCATCAGCGCGCCGCCGGCCAGCATCTGGCTGGCGTAACCCATCGCGCCCGGCGCCAGGTCCAGCCGGCGGCCGCCTAAAGCGCGCGGCAGGCCGTGCACGGTCCACACGCTGCCCAGCTTCCACGCGAAGGTGGCGCCCAGCACCGCCAGCAGCCCGCCGGGCGAGGCCGAGAAGCCGTGGCCCGCGGCCAGCCCCAGCGCGCCGGCCAGGCCGAGCGCGATGCCCAGCGCCTCGCGCCGCGTGGGGCGTGCGCCGTAGGGCCATTCCAGCGCCGTCTGCAGCGCCGGGCCGATCGCGATGAAGGCCACCACCAGGCCCGAACTGACCGTGGTCTCGGCCACCGCCGTCAGCCCGAAGCCCAGGCCCAGCATCAGCGCGCCCAGCACGACGGCGCTGCGCCACTGCGCGCGGTCGGGCCAGGCCGCGCCGCGCCAGCGCACCCAGGCCGCCAGCAGCAGCCCGGCGGCGACGAAGCGCGTGCCCATCTGCCAGAACGGCGGAAAGCTGATCAGCGCCCACTTGATCGCGAGGTAGGTGCTGCCCCAGATCAGCCACACGGCCAGCAGGCTGGCCAGCACCAGCGGCGGCTGGGAACGGAAGGCAGGCAGGGCTTGGTCAGGGGCAGGGGCGGCGGGCATGGACCGATGCTAAGCGGCGTGGCCCCCGTGCCCACTTGCGCCATCATCGCGAGGTGCCGGCCCTTTCCGCCGGTGATGGATGCCTCCGATGCCAGCCGACGACTTCGCCACCTGCGACCTCTGCGATGCCCACAAGAACGACAGCGACGGCGCCTTTCGCGTGCTGCCGCCGGTGTTCCGCGATTTCGGCGGCCGGCGCAAGTTCAGCGGCGCGGTCGCGACCGTCAAGTGCCACGAGGACAACAGTCTCGTGAAGGCCGCGGTCGACAGCCCGGGCCGCGGCCGCGTGCTGGTGGTGGACGGCGGCGGCTCGCTGCGGCGCGCGCTGGTCGGCGGCAACCTCGGCGCGGCGGCGGCGAAGAACGGCTGGGCCGGCGTGGTGGTCGACGGCGCGGTGCGCGACGTGGCTGAGCTGGCCGCCTGCGAGGTGGGCATCCGCGCGCTGGCCGCGATGCCGCTGCCGACCGAGAAGCGCAACCAGGGCCTGGCCGACGTGCCCGTGGTGATCCAGGGGGTGATCGTGCGCCCCGGCGAATGGCTGTACGCTGACGAGGACGGCATCGTCGTGATGCCGCAGCCTGCCTGAAGGACATCGCGATGGCCCTCGCCGACAAGACCGAAGCCGAGTGGGAAGTGCTGCCCGCCGAAGGCGATGACGACCTGCAGGCCGTGGCCCAGCGCTGCCGCCAGATGGTCAAGCGCCGCGCGCTGCTGGCCGCCGGGGTCGCGATGGTGCCGCTGCCGGGGCTGGACTGGCTGACCGACGTGGGCCTGCTGGTGGAACTGCTGCCGCGCATCAACAGTGCCTTCGGATTGAGCAACGAGCAGATCGAGCGCCTGGCGCCCGACCGCCGCGTGGTGGTCTACAAGGCCATCAGCGCCGGCGGCGGCATGCTGATCGGCCGCGTCGTCACGCGCGAGCTGGTGATGTGGATGCTCAAGCTGGTGGGCGTGCGGCTGACCACGCAGCAGGTGGCCAAGTTCGTGCCCATCGCCGGGCAGGCGGTGTCGGCGGCGCTGACCTATTCGGCGCTGCGCTACGTCTGCGAGCAGCACATCCAGCAATGCCTGTCGGTGCGCCGCCAGCTGGCGCTGCCGGCGCCGGCAGCGGCCTGACGAAGGCGCCGCATACAATCCGCGCCTTCGGGGTGTAGCGCAGCCTGGTAGCGCAATTGCTTTGGGAGCAATGGGTCGGAGGTTCGAATCCTCTCACCCCGACCAAGACGTGCTCTCGGCGCGCGCTGTGCGCGGCGGCTCGAGCGTTACACGTTGAACCCCGGCGGCGTCTCGAAGTTGCCGTTGAGGATGTTGTTGGCGCGCTGCGTGGCCATGGTCTTCATTGCCTGCGAGGTGCGCGTGCCGGCGAAGGCGAACCAGGCCAGCCAGCACACCTGCCAGCGCCAGGCGCCGTTGTAGGCCCAGCTCGAATCGTTGCTGCCGCGGTCGTGGCCGCGGCCGTCGGCGTGGCGCGCCTCGTGCACCAGCGAGCCGGCGCGCAGGCTCACGGCCTGCGCGAAGTAGCCCAGGTACAGCTCGGTCTTGTCGTCGACGAAGGGGCCCCACTGCGTCCACGCGATGGCGCCGTTGCCGCAGCGGCCGTCGAGCTCGTCGATCGCGTTGCGCGCGAAGCGGCAGCCCCATTGCAGGATGTTGGCGTCGTAGGACTCGTTGCGGTAGTCCTCGGCCGAGTAGGTCAGACACCAGATGCCGCTCATCGTGCGGCTGAGCGGCAGGCGGTTGTTGCAGACGTTCTCGTAGCCGAAGCCGTCGTCCCAGTCGCCGCGGTCGAAATCGAAGGCGTCCCAGGCCCAGTCGATGAAGGGCTGCGAGCAGATGCGCGGGCCGTAGAGGTTGTCGCCCGAGGCGTTGAGGTCGGGCACGTTGAAGGTGCAGGTGGCCATCGTGGATCTCCTGGTCAGCAGCAGCCGCAGCGGCTGGATTTCGGGGCGACGCGGGTGCCGTCGAGGAAGGGCGCGCGTACCGCGCTATCCAGGCGGCTGCTCTCGTGCTCGACGGCCAGCGTCTCGGCGCGCACGGTCTTGAGCTCGAGCGCGAAATGCAGCTCCTGGGGCAGCATGGCGCGGATGCGCTCGGCATGGCCGGGGTCGGCCGCCAGCAGGGCCTTGACGGTCTCGACGCGCAGCGCGCGCTCGGGCTGGGCCTCCAGCAGCTTGAACAGCATGCCGACCGCATCGCCGTCGGTGCGCGCGCGCCGCGCCAGCGCGGCGATGGCCATCGTGCGCACCAGCACCTCGCCGTCGCGCGGGGTCTCGCAGCCGCGCGGGTAGCGGTCGGCGGCGGGCACCGGCTCGGCGGCGGCGCGGTAGAAGACCTCGGCCGCGCGCGGGTCGTCCAGGCCGTCCAGCAGGTACAGCAGCGACCAGCGCAGGCTGTGATCGTCCTGCTCGTAGTCGTGCAAGGCCTGGGCGATGGTGGCGCCGGCGGCGCCCGAGCGCTGCAGCAGCTCGCGCACGCGCAGCAGCGCATGCTCGCCGTCGGCGTCGGCCGCGTTGAGGTGGCGGATGCCCTGGCCCACCAGCCAGGCCACGGCATCGCGGTTGAAGACCTGGCGCGAGCGGTCGTCGGCGTCGGTGACGCCGTCGCCGCTGATCGCGCCGTCCTTGCAGGCCGGCCGGCCGCATGAATCCTGAGTCATGGCGGAGTCCTTTCGCACGGGCCTGAACGACGGCCCGTGCGGCCGAGACTAGGCAGCGCCGCGGCGGCGGACATCCGCCGCCCGATGGAACGCCTGCCGCCCGCGGCCGCCGCGCTGCGGCCTATGCACGCTTTTCAACGGATGGGCAGGCCGCCGCTCCGCCGGGTCGACCTAGGACCCGGACACCGCGCACCGATAGCTCTCGGCCTTGGTCGCGTCTCCCGAGACGTACTGCGGGTAGTGGGGGTAGCGGCACATCGGCCGCGTCGCGAGCGTCGCGTACGGCGCCGTCGTCGCGTTGCGCACCTGGATGAGCGCGTCGGAGGGCGGCGTTCCCGTCGTCACCCACTGGTCGAGCGTGGAGAGGAGGTCGTGGTTGGTCGGGACTTCGGTGCCCGTCGTCAGGCTCGCGGCCTGGCCGCTGTGGTTCGACGCCGGCGACATGTAGAGCCGCATGAACTCGTCGACCGTCGGCTGCGACATCCGGGCGACGACGCTCTGGTAGTACTGGATGCCGGCCAGCGGGCTCTGCGCCCAGTCGCCCGTGTTCTCGCGAATGATGAGCCTGCCGCCGCGCGCGCGGAAGGCCGTGAGATCGGGGTTCGTCGAATCCATCAGCGCCGACACCTCCTGGATGCGCTGCTGGAAGTTCGCCGCGCCGTAGGTGCGGATGTCGAAGTTCGCATTGCGCGCGATCACGTAGCGCGCGTAGCTGCTGCCGTAGATGATGCCGCGTCCGTCGGTGGCCAGCGGGGGCAGGGCGGGCGTCTGGCCGTTCGTGACCCAGCGCCCGACGCCCTCGCCATTGATCTGCACCTCGCCGCCGTAGAGCCGCCCGGGGTAGGTGGTGAGGCCGTTGGCGAGTGCGAAGGGCATGACCGTCGGTCCGTACGAGGCGTTCAGCGTCGCCAGCTGGGGGTCGGACAGGCAGGTGTCGCCGAGGTCGGCGCCGCCGGCACACCTCAAGCTGCCGATGTCGACGCTCGAAGGGCAGGCGAGGTAGTTGTTGACCACGCCGTCGGCCAGGTCGTCGAGCGAGTCGCACGCCGTGTTGACGTAATCGGCCAGCACGCGGATCTTGGCGGCGTTGAGGGCGCCGCCGTTGAACTGCGGCAACTGGTAGTTGATGAAGCCGTTGAAGAGCCCGGTCCAGTGGATCACCGGCACGACCGACACGATGCCGTCGAAATCGTTCGGGTAGCGCTGCGCCATCGTCAGGCCTTCCCGGCCGCCCTCGGAGCCGCCGTAGAAGTACTGCTTCGTCGGTCCCCGGAGATAGAACGTGCGGAGGGTGCTGTGCGCGACGTCCTTGACCTTCTTGTAGGCCTGATGCGCGAAGTTCAGGAACATCTCGTCGTTGAGCGCGAACTTGGCCGGATCGGTGGCGTTGTAGCTCGCGGCGTCATGGCCTGAATCGGTGCCGAAGGTCGCATAGCCCTGGGTGATCGGCTGCGGCTGCCCGGCCGCGGCGTCGCGCAGCGGCGCCACGGCATCGACCAGCGTGCCGTTGAATCCGCCGCCGCCGACCATCAGGGCCTTCTGGTTCCAGGTGGTCGGCAGGTTGATCTGGAACCGGATCGGATCGGCGCCCGCCGAAGTCGCCGCGATCGAGCCCAGGACCTTGCAGTACTCCGCGAAGCCGGGCGCGGTGGTGACGGCAGGCACCAGCGTGGCCGACTGGATCGTCGCCGCGCCGCTGGGCAGGCCGATCTCGGAGGCGGCGATCGTCCTGCCCGCCAGGGCAGGGCACGACTGGGCGAGGCTGGCCTGGTCGGGGACGGGGGGCGGCCCGCCGTCTCCGCAGCCGTGCAGCAGGGCCAGGCTCGTGGCCAGGCCCATGGCGGACAGGGTTCGGACATCGACGCGAACGATGGCTGCGGGTTTCATGGGCGGTCTCTCTCCGATCGCTTGTTAACAATATCCGACGCGGCCGCGGAAGCGGCTCACGACACCGGCGGCCACCTGCGCAGAGCGCGCACATGGCGGCGGTTTGACAATAAGTTAACGTTAACAATTCGAGTCTGCACTCGGTGCTTTCCCGGGCCGGCCCGGGCAGGACGGCCCTTCCTAGAATCGCGGCGTCATGCCTCGCCACCGCTCAACCGCCGAGCCCGCGCTCCCCACGGCGACGATCCACGACGTCGCCGCCCTGGCCGAGGTGTCGCTGATGACGGTGTCGCGCGCCCTGAAGCAGCCGCACCAGGTCTCCGCGGCCACCTTGGAGAAGGTTCTCGCGGCGGTGAAGAAGACGGGCTACGTGCCCAATGCCCTGGCCGGCGGGCTGCGCTCGGCGCGGACACGGCTGATCGCCGCGCTCGTCCCCACGCTCAAGAGCCACGTCTACGACCCGACCATCCAGGCCCTGCACGAGACCTTGTCGATGCACGGCTATCAGCTGCTGCTCGGGCAGACCGACCACTCGCCATCGAAGGAAGAGGATCTGCTGCGCGCCATCATCGGTCGCCGCCCCGACGGCATCGTCGTCACCGGCATCCTGCACTCGCGCGCCAGCCGGGCGCTGCTGCTGCGATGCGGCATTCCCATCGTCGAGACCAACGACTGGACGCCGACGCCGATCGACATGTTGGTCGGGTTCTCCCATGAGCGGATGGGTCATGACGCCTGCCGCTTCCTCGCCGCCAAGGGGCGGACGAAGCTGGCGCTGATCACCGGGGACGACCCGCGAGCGCGGCGGCGGGCCGAGGGCTTCCTGGCGGCCGCCGCGGACCTGCGGCTGGCCGCGCCGCGCATGGAGACGCTGCCGGCGCCCACGGACCACGCCGGCGGGCGGTCAGCGATGGCGCGCTTGCTCGGGGGCCCCGGCTTCGATGCCGTCTATTGCGGCTCGGACATGATTGCCCTGGGGGTGCTGACGGAGACGCGCGTGCGCGGCATCGGCGTGCCGGACGCGGTGGCCGTTCTCGGCAGCGGCGATCTCGACTTCTCCGCCACCGTGGTTCCGGCCTTGACCACCGTGAAGGTGGACCTGGACCGGATCGGGCGTCTGGCCGGGCAGTTCGTCATCGCGCGCAGCGAAGGGCGGCCCGTCGAGGACGGCCTCGTCGATGTCGGCTACACGATCGTCGAGCGCGACAGTGCCTAGCGGTCCTCGGCCACGGCTCTCACGGCGGACGCTGTGCGGCTGGGCCCTGTGCGGCACGGTCCCGGCAGGCGCCGGGGCGGGAGCGTTCCTCCGGCGGCCGGTCAAGCTCGTCGTCTCGTCGCCTGCCGGCGGCGGCGCCGACATGATGGCGCGAGCATTCGCGCAGCGGCTCGGCGAACGCCGCGGGCAGGCCGTCTACATCGAGAACGTCCCGGGAGGGTCGGGCGCGATCGCGGCACGCGCCGTGCTGCGGTCACCGCCGGATGGGCACACCCTCCTCGTCGGCGTGACCAGCGATCTGATCACGACCCCGCTGTCGAGCGCGACCGCCGGCTACGACCATCGCAGCTTCGCCGCGATCGCGAAACTCGGCGGCACGCCGCTGGCCTTGGCGACCAGTCCCGCGACGGGCTGGACCTCCGTCGACCAGGTGATCGAAGCCGCGCGCAAGGCCCCGTTGCGTCATTCCGTCGGCCTGAGCGGCTCGACGGCGCTCAGCGCCTTCGCGGTCGCGCAGTTCGTGGCGGCGTCGCGCGCAGAGTTCCTGCAGATCCCGTACCAAGGCGCGGCGCCGGCGATGGTCGCCCTGCTGTCCCACCAGGTCGACCTGGCCTTCATGCCCTTGTCGGTCGCCTATCCGCACGCCAGGAGCGGGCGGGTCGTGGTGCTGGGCCTCCTCGCGGACGCTCGCACCCCGTTGCTGCCCGACGTGCCGACCCTCGGCGAGTCGAAACTCGCCCGGGGCGTGAACGTCGAGATCTGGGCGGCGCTGCTGGGCCCCCGCGGAACGCCGGGCGAGGTCGTGCAGTCGCTGAACGACGACGTCCGCGAGATCCTCGTCGACCGTGCCTTCGTCGATCAGCGCACCCAGCTCGGCGAATCCCCGGCCCGGCCGATGAGCGTGGCGGAGACGGCCTCGTTCATCGACGCTGAAGCGGATCGTTATGCCGTCATGATCCAGGGGCTGGCGCGCTCCGGCCGCTGAGGGCGAGCCCGCGCCGCCAGCGGGCGGCGGCGCAGGACCTCGGCCTTCATTTCTGCCGCTGCAGGAACACGACCTTGTCGACCACCGATTCACCCTGGGCGTCGGTCCTGAGGATCATCTGCGCGTCGTAGGCCTGCAGCCGGTTGGTGTCCTGCATCTCGTCGATCAGCACGTGGTCGAAGCGCCGGTCCATCGCGCGCGCGATCGCGTCCTCCTGCAGTGCCATCCGCCAGTACAGCAGCAGGTCGTCGCAGTCCAGCAGCCGCTGGGCCTGCTCGGCCTCGGTGCAGGCGGCAGCAGGTTCAGCCGTGTGCGGGTCTGCGCCAGCAACTCCTCGGCGTCGGCGCGGTCGATGACGCTGAAGTCGGCCGCCAGCCCCACGGCGGCGGCGGTCACGGCGGTGGACTGTATAGGCATCCAGCCCGGCCCGGCCGCGATACTCCCGGCCCATGTGGATGGAAACCCTGGCGGCCGCGCGCGACCTGCAGCGGCTGCGGCAGATTGCCGGCGTGCTGATCCGCCACGGCCTCGGCGACACCGTGCGCCGGCTGGGCCTGGCCGATGCGCTGGCCAAGGCCGGCCATGCGCTGCGCATCGACCATGCCGACGATCTGGCGCGGCTGCCGCCGCCGGTGCAGTTGCGTCAGGCGTTGGAAGAGCTGGGCCCGGCCTTCGTCAAGCTGGGCCAGATCCTGGCCGGCCGCGCCGACCTGCTGGGGCCGGAGTGGATCAGCGAGCTGGGTCGCCTGCACGCCGCGGTGCCGGCGGTGCCGCTGGCGCTGCTGCTGCCCGAGCTGCGCGAGGACCTGGGCGGCGACCCCGAGACCGTGTTCGCGCGCTTCGACCCGCAGCCGCTGGCCGCGGCGTCGATCGCCCAGGTGCACCGCGCGACGCTGCACGACGGCAGCGAGGTCGTCGTGAAGATCCGCCGCCCGGGCATCGTCGACGTGATCGAGGCCGACCTGCGCCTGCTGGACCGCGCCGCGCAGGCGGCCGAGCGCGAATGGCCGGCGCTGCGCCCCTACCGGCCGCGGCTGCTGCTGCGGCAGTTCGCGCAGTCGCTGCGGCGCGAGCTGGACCTGGCCAGCGAATGCCGCAGCGCCGAGCGCGTGGCGCGCAACCTGGCGGCGCTGCCCGAGGTGCTGATCCCGCGCGTGCACTGGCAATACACGTGCGAGCGCGTCAACGTGCAGGACTTCGTCGACGGCATCCCCGGCGGTGACTTCGAGCGCCTGGCGCGCGAAGGGCTGGACCCGCGGCTGCTGGCCCGGCGCGGCGCGCACGCGGTGCTGAAGATGATCGTCGAGGACGGCTTCTTCCACGCCGACCCGCACCCCGGCAACGTGTTCTACCTGCCGGGCAACCGGCTGGCCTTCATCGACTTTGGCATGGTGGGACGGCTGTCGCAGGGCCGTCGCGACGAGCTGCTGCGCCTGCTGCTGGGCCTGGTGGAGCGCCAGCCGCAGGCGGTGGCCGACGTGCTGCTGGACTGGACCGACAGCCGCCGCCAGGCCGACATCGCGCAGCTCGAGGAAGACATCGAGGCCTTCGTCGACCAGTACCACGGCACGCCGCTGGCGCAATTGCACCTGGGCGAGATGCTGGTGGAGGTGACCGACATCCTGCGCCAGCACCGCCTGGTGCTGCCGGCCGACCTCGCGCTGCTGATCAAGGCCTTCATCTCGCTGGAGAGCATGGGCCGCGGGCTGGACCCCGGCTTCCACATGGCCGCCGAGGCGCAGCCGCTGCTGCGCCAGCTTGTGCGCGCGCGCTACCAGCCGCGGACGCTGGCGCGGCGCGGCTGGAGCAGCCTGCGCGGCCTGGGCGCGCAGCTCGGCCGGCTGCCGCAGGACCTGTCGCGCGCGCTGCGCAACCTGGGCCGCGGCCACGTGCAGGTGGGTATCGAGATCGCGCACCTGCGGCGCGCGGCCGACCAGATCGACCGCGCGGCCAACCGGCTGTCGATCGCGCTGGTGATCGCCGCGCTGATCATCGGCTCGTCGATCGTGATGACGGTCAGCGGCGGCCCGCAACTGCTGGGCCTGCCGGCCTTCGGATTGATGGGCTTCCTGGGCGCGGTGGGCGGCGCGATCTGGCTGCTGCGGGCGATCCGCCGCGCGGAGCGGGCGCGGCTGGACGACGAGTGAGGGCTTCGAGGGTAGACCGCGGACCTACACCGGAAGCGAGGCTGCCGGTGCATCCGGAATGCCTGGACCGTGCCGACGGTACCAAGCGGAGCCTGGCGGTCGAGCCGCAGAGGGCCGCACAAGTTGCATCGTGCAACACTCGGGTGCGACCATGACTCACGAGAGAAGAGAGGGTGTGGGCGACGGGGCCAGCCTTCGGCGCCGCAAGGCGGCGGGCGCCGGGCGACGCGAGCCCGCTTTGACGCCGGCCATCATCGAAGCGCGGTGGCTCGTCTTCCTGCGCGTTTCGGCATTGGGCAGCCTCAGCAGAGCCGCCACGGCCTTGGGCCTTCCGCAGTCGATGGTGAGTCGGCACATTGCCCAGCTGGAAGCCGAATGCGGAGAGCGGCTGTTCCACCGCACGGGCCGAGGCGTGGCGCTGACGGCATTCGGGCAGCAACTGCTGCCGCGCCTGTCCCGTCTCGCAGGCGATGCCGAAACGCTGGCCGACGACATCCGCAGCGTGGGTGGCCAGCCGATGGGCGAAGTCATGGTCGGCCTGCTGCCGACCGCGGTGCGCCGCTTTGCCTGCCCGTTGTTCGCAGCCGTTCGTGCGCAGATGCCCGGCGTGCGGCTGCACTTGGTGGAAGGAGCCAGCGCTCAGCTTGAAGAGCATCTGCGTGAAGGTCGCCTCGACTTGGCGATGGTGCTGCGCGAGTTCGATGAAGGACCAGGGGACGAGCCGGTGCTGGCGCGCGTGGCCCTCCAACTGGTGGGCCGTCGTGGCGACGCGTTGCTGGCATCGCCCGACATTCCGCTGGCGGCACTGGCGGGGCTGCCGCTGGTCGTACCCAGCCGCCCGCACCTGCTTCGCGCCCGGTTGGACAGGCTGGCTGCCGAGCATGGATTGACTCTGGTCGTGGCTGTGGAGGCCGATTCCGTCGGCCTGCAATACGAGGTGGTTGCCGGCGGCGGCGGTTATGCGATCGCCTCGGCGCTGCCGGGACCATTCGATGATCGGTTCGCTTCGGCTCGGATCGTTGATCCCGTCCTCGAACGCCAAGTCGTGCTCAGCGATTCTCCGCGCCGCCCGACCACGCGGGCGGTCCGCGAGGTCAAGCGCCTCATCGGCGGCCTGGCCGAGCAGGCGCCGCTGGCATGACCCACACCCGCAAGCCAGCCCGCGCATCGTCGCTCGCGAAGTTGCCGCTCCGCACCCATCGACTGGACGGATAGCTGCTTTCCACGCGTGGCAGTTCCCTGGCTGGCTGTCGAACCCTATCGTGCGCGGCCATCCAGCGTGATCCGGGGCCTGAACCGTGTCAGATGCTCGCACCGGCGTGGCGATCCTGCCAACGCTCTTTCTCAGCGACAGCGACGTTGCCGCGTTGGCCGATTGGCCGTCGGCGGTCGCGGCCCTGGCGGATGCCTATGCCAAACCGCTGCCGAGCGCCATGGTGCCGCCGCGTTCGATGGCGCGGGGCGATGGCATCTGGCTGCGCGGCCTGACCGCGGTCTCGCCGTCGGGCGCCACGATGGGCTGCAAGCTGATCGCCGCTTCGATGCGCGCCCGCTGTGCGAGCTACCTGATCTCGTTGTTCGATCAGCAGACGATGGCCTTGAGCGCGTTGATCGACGGCAATCGCGTCACCGGCCTGCGCACGGCCGCGGCCGCGGCGCTGGCCGTCGATCGCCTGGCGCCGCGCCGGCCTTTGCGCGTGGCAGTGATCGGCTCGGGCTTCGAGGCACGAAGCGCGCTGGACTGCCTGCGATCGGTGCGCGATCTCCAGTTCGCACGGGTCTTCAGTCCGACGCCAGCCAGCCGTGAGAAGTTCGCGGCGGGGTTCCGGCCCGTGCTGGAGATTGCCGCATCCGACAGCGCCGAAGCAATCGTCCAGGGTGCGGACGTGGTGATCTGCGCCGCGCGCAGCCACGACGAGTCGCCCGTGATCCGCGGCGCCTGGCTGCCGGCGGGGGTCACCGTCGTCTCGCTCGGCTCGACCTTGCCGGAGCAGCGCGAAGTCGACGAGGACACGATGTCGCGCGCCGTGCGCATCGTGGCCGACATGCCCGACGAGGTCGCCCACGAGACCGGCGACGCCATCGCCGCCGCCAAGGCCGGCGTGGACCTCCCGTCACGCCTGGTGCCGCTCAGCGACCTCGTCTCCGGTCGCATCGAGCCCAGGCGCAGTGCCGATGACATCGTGCTCTACAAGTCCGTCGGCTCGGCGCTGCAGGACATCGTGATCGCGGAAATGCTTGTCGCGCGAGCGCAGCAGCAGGGCCGCGGCACTGCCCTGCCGGCGAGCATTGTTCCGGTCGCCAAGTAACTCCCATCCGCCTCTCCAAGGAGACAGCCGTCATGGCGACCTACAAGAAGTCCGATGCCCGCGTCTGGGCCCGCCAGCACCTCATCGGCTGCTCGGCGGTCACGACCCCGAGCTACAGCGCCGACCTCAAGCGCCTGAACGAGCGCGGCATCCGCCACGACATCGAACTCGCGATCAGGTTCGGCTTCAGCCACACCTTGTTGTGCGCCGAAGTCGCGATCACGCCCGAGGAGAATGCCCAGTACACCGCCTGGGCGCGCGAGACCGCGGGTGACCGGCTGGGCCTGTTCTTCCACGCCGCCTTCGGCACGCTCGCCGAGAACATCCAGGCCGTGAAGCTGGCCGGGAGGGCTGGTGCCGACATCGTGCTGCTGTCGTATCCGCCGCAGTTCTGGCCGACGACCGAGCAGGAGATCTACGACTACACCAAGGCCTTCTGCGACGCCACCGACTTGGCGGTGATGCTGTTCCCGATCCCGCTGTGGGGCTTCGAGCGCGTGCATCCGGCCGGCATGTCGGTCGAACTGGTCCGCCGTCTGCTGAAGGACTGCCCGAACATCGCCGCCATCAAGTCGGAGCAGGGCTTCCCGCTGCCGGCCGGGCTCTGCGAGATGTACCACCACTTCCGCGACGAGGTGGTCATCAGCTGCCCGATCGAGGGCGACGCGATCCCTCTGATGAGCCTGATGAAGCTCCAGTTCTCAGGCACCAGCAACACGGCGTGGATGAGCGACTACTACCCGCGCGCCTTCGAGCTGGCCCGCACCGGCCGCTGGGAAGAGGCGATGACCTTGTACTGGAAGGTCAACCCGGCGCGCAACGCCAACGGTGCCGCGGCGCAAGCCTATGCCGGCGGCACCGGCGTGCTGAACCGGACGATGTGGAAGTACCAGGACTGGCTCGCCGGCTTCAATGGCGGCCCGCTGAGGGCGCCGGCCATGCGCGTGCCGGACCGCATCATGAAGAGCCTGCGGCAGGGGCTGTCCGCTTCGGGGCTGCCGGTGACCGACGACCCCGATTCGGCCTACATCATCGGCCGCCATCCCTGCTGATCGGCGGCCCGCGATGAAGCGCCTGCTCAAGGACGTCGGACTCTGGCGTGAAGCTGCATACAAGTACCTCTGTCGGGACGACCTCGACGCCGCATAGCCGAAGTCCGACCGAGTCCGCACAGGCCCGACGGAAGGCAAACAAGCAGGAGACCCCGTGAACCGCATCCAATTCATGATCGTTGCCGTGCTGGCAAGCTTGCTTTGCGTGAGCGCGCGCGCCCAAGGCACCGGCGCGCCGCTGACGGTGGTGGTTCCCTATCCCGCTGGCGGTGTGACGGACCTGGCCGCGCGAACCGTTGCCGAGCGCCTGGGGCCGGCGCTCAATCGCACGGTCATTGTCGAGAATCGTCCCGGCGGCGGCTCGCGCATCGGCACCGAGGCCGTCATCAAAGCGCCGGCGGATGGCAACACGCTGCTGTTCGCCAATGCCAGCTATGCGGTGATGCCGATCGTCGATCCGACGGTCAAGTTCGATGCCGAGAAGAGCCTGGCGCCGGTGGGATTGGCCGCCGGCTACGGGCTGGCAATGGCCGTGTCCAATGCCTTGCCGGTGACGACGCTGCAGGAGTTCATCGCCTATGCTCGCCGCAACCCGGGCAAGCTGAGCTACGGCAGTTCCGGGCCCGGCAGCGGAACGCATTTTGCCGGTGAGTACTTCAAGCTGCTGACCGGAACCTTCGTCGTCCACATTCCCTATCGCTCGACTTCGAGTGCGCTGACCGACGTCGCGGGCGGCGTGCTCGACATGACCTTCGATGCGACCGCCAAGGCCTATGCCGATGCCGGCAAAGTCAAGGTACTGGCGGTGATCGGCCCGCGGCGTGACCCGCGGATGCCCCAGGTTCCGACAGCGGCGGAAGCCGGCCTGAAGGATTTTTCGTTCAACACCTGGGTGGGTCTGCTGGCGCCGGCTGGTACGCCGCCTGCCGTCATCGCGCGCCTGAACGCGGCACTGAATGCTGCCTTGGCCGAGCCGGCGGTACAGCGCCGTCTTCAGGAGATGGGCATGACGATCGAAGGAGGCGACCCGGAGCGCATGCATCAGCAGATTCGCGACGACATGGTCCTGAATCGGCGCATCATGTCCGAATCCAAGCTGCGCCTGAGCGACTAGAGCGCTAGAGGCTGCAGTCATGAATGCCGATTCGAGGCAGCAGCGGCCGACGGCGGCTCGCGACGAATGGCCGACGCAGCGTGCGCAAGGCTCGGCGGACGGATGTGGCGCGCTCATCGAGCGATTGCTCGCGGCCGTGGACGGGCAGCCCGATGGCGTGCTCACCGACGCCGATCGGATGGCGGCCTATCCGCAGTACCAGCGGATCAAACAGGCGCTGGATCCGCTCGACATCATGCGGACCGCTGAAGCATCAACGAACGGCGAAAGCATCGGCCGGTGAGCCTGCCGTCGATTCGACGCCTCATCAGGTCCAGCAACGCCATCCTCGATTGACGGAGCGCTCATGAGTTTTCCACCCATCCATCGCGTCGTCACGGGTCACGACGCCGACGGCAAGGCCGTCGTATCCAGCAACGGACCGCTGCCCACGGTCGTCGAATTGACGGCCATCCCGGGCACCGTCTTCCACGAGGTGTGGGAGACGCACGCGACGCCGGCATGGCTTGACAACGCTGCCGATCCCACGGCCGGCCCGCTGACCCTGCCGCCGCCCAGGCACGGCACGCGCCTGCGCTTCGTCGATATTCCGCCCGACACCGCCGAGTTCCTCGCTCACGGCGCCTCGAAGATGAAGGATGCGTTCGAGCAGATCGGCGACCTGAAGGCGTCCACGGTCAAGGTGGGTTCCCCGCACCCGCTGATGCATCGCACCGAGTCCATCGACTACGGCATCGTCATCGAGGGCGAGATGACACTGGTGCTCGACGATTCGGAGGTGCTGCTCAAGCCCGGCAGCGTCGTCGTCCAGCGCGGCACCAACCATGCCTGGGCCAACCGCTCGGGCAAGCCGTGCCGGATGGCGTTCATCCTCATCGACGGGCAGTTCGAGCCGTCGATCGCCGCCGCCCTCGCCAAGCGTTGAGCCGATGCACGATCTGTTCGACCTTCACGGTCGGGTCGCGCTCGTCACGGGCGCGACCGGCGGCCTTGGGGCCGCCATCGCCCAGGCCTTCGCGGCGGCGGGCGCAACGCTGGTGCTGTCGGATCTCGATCCCGGGCGCTGCGAAGCCGCGGCGGTGCAGTTCCGCTCCACAGGGACGTCCGCCGTCGGTGTCGCTGCCGACCTGGGCGATGCCTCGGCCATCGACAGACTCGCCTCGGCAGCCGTCCGGCACTGCGGCCGCGTCGACGTGCTTGTCTGCAATGCGGGCGTCCAGGGGCCTGCCGGGCCGATCGGCGAGGCGGCAGACCAGGACTGGGACGAGGTGATGGACATCAACCTGCGCAGCGCGCTGCGCCTCGCGCGCGCCTTGGTGCCCGGGATGGCGTCACGCCGCGAAGGCAGCGTCATTCTGATGTCCAGCATCGCCGGGCTGCGTGGCAACAAGGCCATCGGCCTCTATGGCCTGTCGAAGGCGGCGTTGGCGCAACTCGCACGCAACCTGGCGATCGAATGGGGCCCGATGGGTGTTCGCGCCAACGCCATCTCGCCCGGCCTGATCCGCACGCCGCTGGCGACCGAATTGCTGGCCAACGAAGCCTTCATGGCGAGGCGTCTGGCGCTGACCCCCCTGCGCCGCGTCGGGGAGCCGTCCGAGGTCGCGGCCGTCGCGTTGCTTCTTGCCAGCCGGGCCGGCGGCTTCATCACCGGCCAGAACATCGTCGTCGATGGCGGTACCACCGTCAGCGACGGCAGTTGAGCTTCATCCAGGAGCCTCCACCATGCGACTTGCCACTTTGAAGGACGGTACGTCCGATGGCCGCCTCGTCGTCGTCGCCCGTGATCTCCGCCGCGCCGTTGCAGCCCAAGCCGTGACGACGAGCCTGATCGCCGCGTTGCAGCGATGGGACGACGTGCGGCCGTCACTCGAGCGCCTGAGCGACGCGCTGGAGACCGGCCGACTCAAGGACGCGTTCGAGTTCGATGCCACGCGCTGCGCGGCGCCGTTGCCGCGCAGCCCGCAGTGGCTGGACGGATCGGCCTTCCTCAACCATGGTCGATTGATGGAGCGGGCGTTCAACTCGGCGCCGATTCCTCATTTCGACACCATCCCCGTCATGTACCAGGGCACCAGTGACGACTTCCTGGGCCCGCGCGACGATGTGCCCCTGCCCAGCGAGGCCGACGGGATCGACTTCGAGGGCGAGTTCGGCGTCGTTTGCGGGCCGGTCCCAATGGCCGTGTCGGCGGCCGACGCACTGGCGTGCGTTCGGCTGGTTGTGCAGATCAACGACTGGAGCCTGCGCGCACTGGGTCCCCGCGAGATGAAGACGGGCTTCGGCTTCCTCCAGGCCAAGCCGTCCACGAGCTTCGCGCCCGTGGCGGTGACGCCCGACGAACTCGGCGATGCCTGGGAGGGCGGACGCGTGCGGATGCGGCTGCACGTCGAGTTCAACGGTCGGCGCTTCGGCGAACCCGACGGCAGCCAGATGAACTTCGGATTCGGTGATCTCATCGCGCACGCGGCGCGTACGCGTCGGCTGACCGCCGGCACCATCGTTGGTTCGGGTACGGTATCCAATGTCGAGCGCTCGGCCGGGTCGGCGTGCATCGCCGAGCGGCGCGTCATCGAAATGATCGACGAAGGCCAGGCTCGCACGCCGTTCATGCGCTTCGGCGACGCCGTGCGCATGCAGGCACGCTTCCTGGACGGCCGCGACGGACCGTTCGGCGTCGTCGAGCAGCGCGTCGTCGCTGCTGCCGCGGCTCGGGCGGCCTGATGCGCGTCGTCGTCACCGGGGCTGCCGGCTTCGTCGGGCGCGAACTCGTTCGCCGTCTGGTCCAGGGCGAGCCTACGCTGCCGCTCACGGCACTGGTCGCGATGGACCAGCGGCTCGACCCTTCCCGCGATCCTTGGCTGGCCGACCCTCGCGTGCAAGGCCTGGAAGGCGACTTCGCCGACCCGGCACTGCTGGATCGGGCATTCGATCCGCTGCCGCAGATCGTGATTCACCTCGCCAGCGTGCCGGGCAGCCTGGCCGAGCACGAACCGGAACTCGGGCTGCGTGTGAACCTTCATGGCGCGTTCTCGTTCCTGCTGCGGCTGGCCGCAGCAGGGCAGAGGGGCGTCGTTCCGCGGGTCGTCTTTGCCAGTTCGGTCGCCGTCTACGGCCCGCTCGGAGACCAGCCTGTCGACGAGAGCCGTGCACCGTGCCCGGAACTGAGTTATGGCGCGCACAAGCTGATGACCGAGATCCTGCTGGCTGACCTGAGCCGGCGTGGAGCGCTCGACGCCATCTCGTTGCGGTTGCCCGGGATCGTCGCGCGACCACCCAGCCCCACCGGCCACGGATCGGCGTTCATGAGCGATCTGTTCCACGCAGTTGCCGCGGGAGCGCCCTCTGTCTGCCCCGTCGGCGCCGACGCCACATGCTGGTGGATGTCATTGGCGACCTGCATCGACAACTTCCTGCACGCCGCGACCCTGCCGGCGACCACGCTGCCCACCCGACGGGTCGTGCAACTCCCGGTGCTGTCGGCACGGGTGCGTGACGTCGTCGCGGCGATCGAGTCCGTGCATGTCAGCAAGGCACGTCTGCACTATGCGCCTGATCCGGCCATCGAACGGCACTTCGGCCGCTATCCGTCCCTGCTGACTCCCGCTGCGCGCGCGCTGGGCTTCGTCGACGACGCCACCCTCGTTGACCTGGCGCGCCGAGCCAGGGCGATGTGATCGAGAGAGGGGCCTGTCGGCCGCTGCTTATGATCGCCGGCTGTGTCGGGGACGAAAGGACGAACATGAACATCGCTGCCGTTGCAGGCCGCATCGCGGCGCTGGGCTTGGTGCTGGCCGCCGCCGGTCCCGCGTGGGCGGCAGACGCGCCGTCCACCGTGGAGAAGGTCGAGCAGGCCGTGGTGCAGGGCGCGCAGGCCGCGGCCAGCGGCGTCGAGCGCGGCGTGAAAGCGGCCGCCAGCGGCGTGGAACGCGGCGCGCAGGCGGCCACGCGCGGCGTGAAGGCCGCGGCCAGCGGCGCGGCGCGCGGTGCCCGCGCGGCAGCCAGCGGCGTCGAGCGCGGCGCCAAGGCCGCCGCCAGCGGCGTGGCCCGCGGCGCCAAGGCCACGGCCGAGGCGGTGGAAGGCGCGGCGGCCAAGGTCGGCGGCGGGGCATCGGCGGCGACGAAGTAGCCTGGATCAAGCGGCGCCCGTGGAGGATGCTCGGCCGCATCGGCTGAGCAGGGCGCCGCGCCGGCGGCCGGCCCCACCCCACTTCAGCACCGGCCTGGTGCTGCCGATACAGCGTCGATGGGAGCCCGTCTCGCACCACTCTTGCGCTGCATCGGCCCGCGCGCCGCGGCCTTGCTGCTGCTGGTGCTGGCGGCGTTCGGCGCGCTGGCCGCGCGCCCGAGCGACGTCTTCGTGCTGCACTCCTACAGCCAGGAGTACCCCTGGACGCGGCGCCAGCACGAAGGCTTCATGCAGGAGCTGGCGCGCGCCGGCGGCGCGACGCGCTACGACGTGCGCGCCGAGTACATGGACACCAAGCGCGTGCGCTACGACGCCGGCTACGCGCAGCAGTTGGCCGACCACCTGGCCGCCAAGTACCGCGGCTATGCGCCGGCCGCGATCTACGTCACCGACGACAACGCGCTGGTCTTCGCGCTCGACCACCTGCTGCGCCTCTTTCCTGCGGCCCCGCTCGTGTTCTCGGGCGTGAACGACTACACGGTGCGCGCGCGCATCGACCCGGCGCGCGTCACCGGCGTCTTCGAGCGCAAGGAGATCGGCCCCAACCTCGACCTGGTGCGGCTGATCGCGCCCGACGCGTCGGACGTGGTGGTCGTGGGCGACGCGTCCGAGACCTACCGCGCGATCGAGCAGGAGATCCGCACCGAGCTGGCCCAGCGCGGCGGCGTGCGCGCGCGTTTCGTGGCCGACCGCCGGCTCGCGCGCGTGCTCGGCGAGCTGCGCGCCGGGCCTGAGCGCTTCGTGATCCTGACCACGCTGGGCGCGCTGGTCGACGAGCGCGGCACGCCGCTGACGCTGGGCGAAAGCATCCCGGCGATCGCCGCTTTGGGCCGCCACACGGTGCTGAGCACTGAGGACGTGTACCTGTTCGACGGCGTGCTGGGCGGCTACGTCACGAGCGGCATCGCGCAAGGCCAGGCGGCGGCGCGCCTGGTGGTGCGCCACCTGGCCGGCACGCCGATCGCCGAGCTGGCGCCGGTGCTGGAGAGCCCGAACGAATACCTGGTCGACGCGCGCGAGCTGCAGCGCTCGGGCCTCGCGCTGCCGCCGGGCATCGCGGCGCGCGCGACCATCCTCAACCCGCTGCCGGGCTGGGTGGAGCGCCACCAGCGCGCCATCGTGATCGCGCTGTACGCGCTGACGGCGACGCTGCTGCTGTCGATGGGCGTGTCGCTGGCCGTCGTGCTGCGCAAGAACCGCCAGATCGGCGCCCATGCGGCGGCGCTGCAATCGCATTCGGAGCGCATGGCCGCGGCCCAGGACAGCCTGGAGCGCGCGCAGTGCATCGCCGCTTTGGGCAACTGGGACTGGCAGATCGCCGAGGACCGCCTCTTCTGGTCGCAGGAGACTTATCGCATCTTCGGCCTCGACGCCGGACACTTCGGCGCCAGCTACGAGGCCTTTCTGGCCTGCGTGCACGAGGACGACCGCGGCACGGTCGATGCGGCGGTGCGCCGCACGCTGGCCGGCGGCGGCAACTACGACGTCACGCACCGCATCGTGCGGCCGGACGGC
The DNA here is from genome assembly GCA_047602205.1 of Rubrivivax sp. Classification (GTDB taxonomy): domain Bacteria; phylum Pseudomonadota; class Gammaproteobacteria; order Burkholderiales; family Burkholderiaceae_C; genus Rubrivivax. The sequence goes on from JASGHX010000001.1 coordinate 5,896,779, forward strand.
GAACAACGCTTCGTGCACGAGAACGGCGAGCTGATCGCCGATGCGGCCGGCCGGCCGGTGCGCATGATCGGCACCGTGATGGACGTCACCGAGCGCGAGCGCACGCTGCGTGCGCTGCACCAGAGCGAGGAGACGCTGCGCCGCGTGATCGAAGGCCTGCCGGTGGTGCTGTGGATGATCGACGCCGAGGGCCGCTTCGTGCTCTCCGAAGGCAAGGGCCTGGAGGTGATCGGCCGCAAGCCCGGCGAGGTGGTCGGCCAGAGCCTGTTCGAGCTGTACCGCGACCACGCCGAGATCCTGGCCGACACGCGGCGTGCGCTGGCCGGCCAGGCCTTCGCCTGCTCGTGGCAGATCGGCGAGGTGGTGCTCGACACCCGCTACTCGCCGCTGTGCGATCGCGACGGCGCGGTGAACGGTGCGATCGGCGTCGCGATCGACGTCACCGAGCGCAAGCAGTCCGAGGACCGCCTGGCCTACCTGGCCAACTACGACCCGGTGACCGGGCTGCCCAACCGCTCGCTGTTCCGGGACCGGCTCGCGCACGCGATGCTGGGCGCCGACCGCAACGGCCAGCGCGTGGCGCTGCTGTTCGTCGATCTCGACGACTTCAAGCACGTGAACGACTCGCTGGGCCATGCGGCCGGCGACGAGCTGCTGCAGCAGGTGGCGGCCCGGCTGGGCGCCGCGGTGCGCGCCAACGACACCGTGAGCCGGCTCGGCGGCGACGAGTTCACCGTGATCGTCGAAGGCCTGGCGCGCGAGGAGGACGCGGTGCACGTGGCGGCCAACATCCTGGAGCAGTCGGCGCGGCCCTATCTGCTGGGCGCGCGCGAGGTCTACGTCACCGCCAGCGTGGGCATCGCGATCTACCCGCGCGACGGCGCGAATGCCGATGCGCTGCTGATGAACGCCGACGCGGCCATGTACCGCGCGAAGGAGAACGGCCGCCACGGCTTCGAGTTCTTCACGCAGGCGATCAGCACGCGCGCGCAGGAGCGGCTGGAACTGGGCAACGAGTTGCGCGGCGCGCTGGCGCGCGGCGACTTCTCGCTGCATTACCAGCCCAAGGTGGCGGTCGGCGGCGGGCGCGAAGGCCAGGTGATCGGCTTCGAAGCGCTGCTGCGCTGGCGCAACCCGCGCCTGGGGCCGGTGTCGCCGGCGATGTTCATTCCCATCCTTGAGGAAAGCGGGCTCATCGTCGAGGTCGGCGAGTGGGTGCTGGGCGAAGCCTGCCGCTGGGCCGCCGGCCTGCCGGCGCGCGCGGGCCAGCGCCCGCCGACCGTCTCGGTCAACCTGTCGGCGCGCCAGTTCCGTCATCCGCACCTGGACGCGCTGGTGCAGCGTGCGCTGGCCGATGCCGGGCTGCCGGCCGAGCGGCTCGAACTCGAGATCACCGAGTCCAGCCTGATGGACCTGCAGACCAATCTGCAGACCATGCAGCGGCTCAAGGCGCTTGGCGTGAGCCTGGCGATCGACGACTTCGGCACCGGCTACTCGTCGCTGTCGTACCTGAAGCGCTTTCCGGTCGATCGGCTCAAGGTCGATGCCTCCTTCGTGCGCGACGTGGCCGACGACCCGGACGACGCCGCCATCGTCACCGCCATCGTGGGCCTGGCCCACCATCTGCAGCTGCGCGTGATCGCCGAAGGCGTGGAGACGCGCGAGCAGCTGGACTTCCTGCGCCGGCAAGGCTGCGACGAAGTGCAGGGCTACTGGTTCGCGCGGCCGATGCCGGCGGACGAAGCCCTGGCCTGGTTGGACACGCAGGCCGGCCAGGCGCAGGCGGAGGCGGTGATCGACGACCAGGCCGCCCTGGCCTGAAGAAGGCGCCGGCCGTACGGCGGCCTGGCCTTGCTGCTGCAGCGCTGGAGCCGGCCACGTCGAGCTGCCAGTCGGCCGCATGCAGCAGCCGGCCGCATCGACACCGACTACACTCGCCCCGTGGAGCGCATCACCATCAACCCCAACCAGTGCGGCGGCCGCCCCTGCGTGCGCGGGATGCGCATCCGTGTGAAGGACGTGCTGGACATGCTGGCCGGTGGCGCGACGCCGGAGACCATCCTGGCCGACTATCCCGACCTCGAGGCCGAGGACATCCGCGCCTGCCTGTCCTACGCGGCGCGCTACTTCGACCATCCGGTGCTGACCGCCGCCTGAAGCCATGCGCTTCCTGGTGGACGCCCAGCTTCCACCGGCGCTGGCCTCGTGGCTGGGCGAGAAGGGGCATTCGGCCAGCGCAGTCCGCGACGTAGGCCTGCGCGATTCGGACGACGGCAGCATCTGGAACTTCGCCACCGCCGGCGGCTGGACCGTCATGACCAAGGACGAAGACTTCGTCGCGCGCTGCCTGTCCATGCCCGGCGCTCCCGCCGTCGTGTGGCTTCGCACCGGCAACTGCACCAATGTCGCGCTGTACTCATGGCTCGAACCGCTGCTGGCCGCGCTTGTCGCCCGCCTTCAAGCCGGCGACCGTCTCGTGGAGTTGCGGCGTGAGCAGCGGTAACGCCGCCTGGCCTGCCCGGCAGGACTCGAACCTGCGACCCCCAGCTTAGAAGGCTGGTGCTCTATCCAGTTGAGCTACGGGCAGTGGGGCGCGATTCTAGTCAGCGGGCCTTGTACTGCTCGGCGCCGAACAGCACCTCGCGCGCGCGCTCGTCGGTGACGGGCTTGCGCTGGTCGGCCAGCACCTGCACGCCGCGCACCACGGCCGGGCGGGCGGCGATCTCGTCGAACCAGCCCTTCAGGTGCGGGAAGTCGTTCCAATCGATGCCCTGGTTCTTCCACGAGCGCAGCCAGGGAAAGATCGCGATGTCGGCGATGCTGTACTCGGGCCCGGCGATGTAGGTGCTCTTGGCGAGCTGCCGGTTCATCACGCCGTACAGGCGCCTGGCCTCGTTGCTGTAGCGCTCGATCGCGTAGGGGATCTTCTCGGGCGCGTAGATGCGGAAGTGATGCGCCTGGCCCAGCATCGGGCCCACGCCGCCCATCTGGAACATCAGCCACTGCAGCACCTCGTACTTGCCGCGCGTGCCGGCGGGCAGGAAGCGGCCGGTCTTACCCGCCAGGTACAGCAGGATGGCGCCCGACTCGAACAGCGAGATCGGCCGGCCATCGGGGCCGTCGGGGTCGACCAGCGCCGGGATCTTGTTGTTGGGGCTGATCTTCAGGAACTCGGGCTGGAACTGGTCGCCGCGGCCGATGTCCACCGGCACCGCGCGCCAGGGCAGGCCGCATTCCTCCAGCATGATGTGGATCTTGTGTCCATTGGGCGTGGCCCACGAATACACTTCGATCATCGGGGAACCCTTTCGCGCGCTGCCGGTGGCGGCGCCTTGCGTTGGCACTCTAAACCATGCTCGATGGAATCAAGCGCTGGCTGTCCGGGGGCTCGGACGCCAAGACGACGGCCAAGGTCGGCCCCGAGGCGTTCGCCGGCTGGTCGCGCGCGGGCCAGGTGCAGATCCGCGCGCCGCGCGAAGGCGAGGGCGTCATCATCGACGGCAAGTCCGCCGAGGTGCCCTGGCGGCTGGAATGGGGCCCGTCGCAGCGGCCCTACGTGCTGGGGCGCGAGCTGCGCATCCGCGCCGAGCTGCCGCTGCCCACCGAGCTGCAGCTCATCGTGCTCAACCGCGTGCTGCAGGAAGCCATCGAGAAGGCGATGTTCGACCAGTTCGTCGAAGGCGTGCAGACCCGCATCGACACCGAGACGCCGGCCGAGATGCGCTGGGTGGTGATGTACCCCAAGCTCAGCCGGCCGGAGCTGGGCGAGCTGGCCGAGCGCTACGCCGCGGCCTCCAGCGTCAAGCCCTGGCTCCAGCAGTGGCTGGCCGGCCCCTTGAGCCCGCTGCTGGCGGGCCTGGCGATCGACCCGGCGACGGCCTTCGTGCTGATGATCAACCGCGGCAAGGTCACGCTGCGCACCGAGGCCGACGAGGCCTCGCCGCGCGCTTTCGAGCCGCACCTGCGGGTGTTCGAGGCCGCGCTGCGCGAGGCGCGGCGCGTCACCGCCGAAGGCCCGCCGCCGGAGCCGCGGACGAAGTAGGCGCGCTCAGGCCTTCGGCGCCGCGTACTTGCCCAGCTCCAGCTTGGCGATCGCGCTGCGGTGCACCTCGTCGGGGCCGTCGGCGAAGCGCAGCGTGCGCACCAGGGTGTAGAAGTAGGCGAGCGGAAAGTCCTCGCACATGCCGCCGCCGCCGTGCACCTGCATCGCCCAGTCGATCACGCGGCCGGCCATCGTCGGCGCCACCACCTTGATCATCGCGATCTCGGCCTTGGCGGCCTTGTTGCCGGCCACGTCCATCATCCACGCGGCCTTGAGCGTGAGCAGCCGCGCCTGGTCGATCAGGCAGCGCGCCTCGGCGATGCGCTCCTGCGTCACGCCCTGCTGCGCGACCGGGCGGCCGAAGGCCACGCGCGACAGGGCGCGGCGGCACATCAGCTCCAGCGAGCGCTCGGCCAGGCCGATCGTGCGCATGCAGTGGTGGATGCGGCCCGGGCCGAGGCGGCCCTGCGCGATCTCGAAGCCGCGGCCCTCGCCCAGCAGGATGTTGGACACCGGCACGCGCACGTTCTCGAACACCACCTCCATGTGGCCGTGCGGCGCGTCGTCGTAGCCGAACACCTGCAGCGGCCGCAGCACCGTGATGCCCGGCGTGTCGCGCGGCACCAGCACCATCGACTGCTGCGAATGCTTGGGCGCCTCGGGGTCGGTCTTGCCCATGAAGATGAAGATCTGGCAGCGCGGGTCGCCGGCGCCGCTGGTCCACCACTTGCGGCCGTTGATGACGTATTCATCGCCCCGACGCTCGATGCGGGCCTCGATGTTGGTGGCGTCGGACGAGGTCACCGCCGGCTCGGTCATCGCGAAGGCGCTGCGGATCTTGCCTTCCAGCAGCGGCTCCAGCCACCGCTGGTGGTGCTCCGGCGTGCCGTAGCGGGCGATGGTCTCCATGTTGCCGGTGTCGGGCGCCGAGCAGTTGAACACCTCGCTGGCCCAGGGCACCGCGCCCATGATCTCGGCCAGCGGCGCGTATTCGAGATTGCTCAGGCCCATGCCGTAGGCCAGCGCCGGGCCGTGGCTCTCGGCCTTGGGCGGCAGGAACAGGTTCCACAGCCCGGCCTCGCGCGCCTTGGGCTTGAGCCGCTCGATCACCTCCAGCGGTGTCCAGCGCCGGCCGGCGGCGGTGTTGGCCTGGATCTCGGCCCAGTAGGCCGGCTCGGCCGGGTAGACGTGCTCGTCCATGAAGGCCTTGAGCCGGGCCTGCAGGTCCTTGACGCGCGGGGTGTAGTCGAAGTCCATCGTCGTTGCTCCTTCAGCGGATCGTCTTTTCGGGGTCAGCCGCGCTGCGCCATCGCCCAGCCGCGCTCGGCCAGCGGGCGCGCCGCGGCGCCGGTGGCCATGGCCTGGGCGCTGGACGCCGTGCCGTCGAGCGCGCGCCGGGCGATGCCCTGGGCGATGGCGGCGATGCGGAACAGGTTGTAGGCCAGGTAGAAGTTCCAGTCGGCCATCAACGCGGCCGGGTCGCCGCGGCCGGTGCGCTGGCAATAACGTTGAATGTAGGCGGCTTCATCCGGGATGCCCAGCACGCCCAGGTCAGCGCCGGCCATGCCGCGGAACTCGCCGGCCGGGATGTGCCAGGCCATGCAGTGGTAGCTGAAGTCGGCCAGCGGATGGCCGATGGTCGACAGCTCCCAGTCCAGCACGGCCACGATGCGCGGCTCGGTGGGGTGGAAGATCAGGTTGTCGAGCCGGTAGTCGCCGTGCACCACGCTGGCCTGGCCGTCGTCGCGCGCGCTGGCCGGCAGGTGCGCGGGCAGCCACTCGATCAGGCGCTCCATCGCCTCGATGCGCTCGGTGGCCGAGGCCAGGTACTGCTTGCTCCAGCGGCCGATCTGGCGCTCGAAATAGCTGCCGGGCTTGCCGTAGTCGGCCAGGCCCACGGCGCGCAGGTCCACCGAGTGCAACGCGGCGACCACGCGGTTCATCTCGTCGTAGATCGCGCCGCGCTCGTCGCGGCCCAGGCCCGGCAGCGCCGGGTCCCACAGCACGCGGCCGTTGACGCACTCCATCACGTAGAAGGCACGGCCGATCACCGCTTCGTCCTCGCACAGCAGGTGCATGCGCGGCACCGGCACCTCGGTGAGCGCCAGCGCGCTCATCACGCGGAACTCGCGCTCGATCGCGTGCGCCGACGGCAGCAGCCGCGCCGCCGGGCCGGGCTTGCTGCGCATCACGTAGCGGGCGCCGGGCGTGACGAGCTGGTAGGTCGGGTTGGACTGGCCGCCCTTGAACTGCTGCACCGTGAGCGGGCCGGCGAAGCCGGGCAGGGCGGCGGACAGGTACCGTTCGAGCGCCGCCACGTCGAAGGCATGGCTGGCGGCCATGGCCGCGGTGCCGGTGAAGTCGTCCATCGTCGGAATGCCTCGTGCGGAGAAAAAAGAGGATCAGTAGCGCTCAGCGGCGGCGGCCAGCTTGTCGCGCGACAGCAGCACCAGCCGCGTGGGCTCGACGCGCAGCACGCCCTCGCGCTCGAAGCCCTTGAGCTCCTGGTTGACGCGCTGGCGCGAGGCGCCGAGCAGCTGCGCCAGGTCTTCCTGCGCCAGTTGCAGCCCGATGCGGATCTCCTCGCCCTGCTCGATGCCGTAGCTGCGCGCCAGCACCAGCAGCTGCTTGGCCAGCCGCGCCTGCAGCGGGCGCGTGTTGAGGTCTTCGAACTGGTTGAACATCAGGCGCAGGCGGCGGCAGTTCAGGCGCAGCAAGGCGTCGTACAGCTCCACGTGCCGGGCCAGCAGATCCTTGAAGTCGGGCTTGCGCACCATCAGCAAGGTGGTCTCGCCGTGCGCATGCGCATCGTGCGTGCGCGGCAGGCCGTCGAACAGCGAGATGTCGCCGAACCAGGTGCCGGGTTCGGCGTAGGTCAGCGTGACCTGCTTGCCCGACAGCGAGACCGTGCCGACGCGCACCGCGCCGCGGGCCACGCCGCACCAGTATTCGGCCGCCGTGCCGCGCGCGGCCAGTTCCGCGCCGTCGCTCAGCCGGCGCACCGTGGCGCGCGACAGGATGGCTTGACGCAGCGGTTGCGACAGCTTGGAGAACCACGCGCCGGCCTCGATGTTTTGACGTTCTTCGATTGTAAGAACGGGGGTATTCATGGCTTGTCTCTGAAGCGACAGGCGATGGCGCGCCGCATCGGCGCATTGTTGTCGATGCGCCGCGGCCGCACCCCTGGGCATGGGGGCCGGCGCGCGCCTTCGCGGCCGGGCCTCATGCTAGAGTCGCCCGCTATTGCCGTGCCGCCATCGACGCATGCAGAAGAAGCGGTTCCATCCCCTCGCAATCGCCTTCGCGCTGGCCCTCTGGTCGGCCGGGGCAGGCGCCCTGGGGTTCGGTGCCGCCGGCAGTGCCGCCACGCTGGGGCAGAGCCTGGACCACGCGATCGCGCTGCGCCTGGACCCTGGCGAGACCCTGGCCCCCGAGTGCGTCGGCGCCGAGGTCACGGTGGGCGAGCAGCGGCTGCCCGCGGCCGCGGTGCGCACCCGGCTGGAAAGCGACGGCGCCACGCTGCTGCTGCGGGTGCAGACGCATTCGATCATCGACGAGCCGGTGCTGACGGTGGCGGTCTCGCTGGGCTGCCCGGTGCGGCTGTCGCGCCGCTTCACGCTGTTCGCCGATCCGGCGCCGCTGAACGCCGCGCCGCCGGTGCTGGCCGCGGCGGTGGAGCCGGTGCCGGCGGCGGCACTGGCGCAGACGCCCGCGCCGGCCGCGGCGGAGGCGAGGCCCGCGCCCGCGCGGCCGCGCTCGGAAGCCGCGGGGACCCGATCCACCGCCGCGCCCACGGTGCGCCGCCCGCGCCCGGCACCGCGTCGCACCGCCACGGCGGCTGCGCCGGCGCCGGCCGCCGAGCGGCCCGCCCGCCCGCGGCTGAAGCTCGACGCGGTGGAGCCGCCGCCGGCCGTCAGCGCGCCGGCACCGATCACCGCCGAAGCGGTGGAAGCCGCGGCCTCGGCCGCCGCCGCGCAGGCGGCCGCGCTGGCCGCCTCGGCCGCGGCGGCGCGCATCGCCGCCCTGGAGCAGGTGATCGAGAAGATGCGCGCCGAGTCGGCCGCCGACCGCGAGACGCTGCGGCTGCTGCGGGAGAAGGTCGCCGAAACGGATGCGGTGTCGGCTTGGACGCCGTGGCTGGCGGCGCTGTCGGCCGCGCTGGCCGCGCTGGCGCTGTGGCTGGCGCTCAAGCTGCGCCGCCTGCAGCGCGAGCGCCAGCAGGCCTGGTGGCAGGCCGGCGCCGCGGGCAAATCCACCGGGGCCGGCGCTGCCGCGGCGGCTGCGGCGGCCGGCGAGGCGCGCGGCGACACCGCCGGCGGTGCCGAGCCCAGCGGTCCCGGTGCCGCGCCCACCACCAGCAGCGGCGGCTACAACAGCACGCGGCCCGGCACGCTGGGCCCGGTGTTCGCCGCCGAGCTGCCCAGCGTCAGTGCGCTGAGCGAACCGCCCACCTCGCCGATGGAGCAGACCCAGGCGCTGCCGGTGGGCTGGCGCGAGGACCAGCCGGCGCGCGACGTCTCGATCGAGGAGCTGATCGACCTCGAACAGCAGGCCGAGTTCTTCGTCGTGCTGGGCCAGGACGAGGCGGCGATCGACCTGCTGGTGGACCACCTGCGCAGCACCGGCGGCGGCAGCCCGCTGCCTTACCTCAAGCTGCTGGAGATCTACCGCCGGCGCGGCGACCGCGAGGCCTACGAGCGCACGCGGGCGCGCTTCAACCACCGCTTCAACGCCTACGCGCCCGACTGGGAGACCGACCCCGCCGAGGGCCGTTCGCTGGAGGACTACCCCGCGGTGGTGGCGCGGCTGCAGATGGTGTGGCCGTCGCCGATCGACGCGATGGCGGCGCTGGAATCGCTGCTGTTCCGCAAGTCGCGCGGCGAGCTGTTCGACATGCCGGCCTACCGCGACGTGCTGTTCCTGTACTCGCTGGCGCGCGACCTGCTGGACCGCGAGCCGCTGGAATCGGGCCGCGTCGACGTGCTGCTGCCGATCGGCGACGGCGCCGACTTCACGCAGCCGATGTCGCTGGAAGAGCTGCCGCCGGCTTTCGACTCGGGCCTGGTGCCGCTGGACAACGCGCCCACGGTGCCGGTGGACCTGGACGTCACGCAGCCGCAGGTGCCCGAAAGCCTGTTCGGCGAGACCGCCACCGAGCCGGGTGTCCCGGGCAGTGGTGGCGGACGCCGGCGGCGCTGAAGCCGGCGCGTCAGATCCGCGCCAGCCGCTCCAGCGCCGCGTTCAGCGTCTCGTCCTTCTTCGCGAAGCACAGCCGCGCGAAGCCCTGCTCGAAGCCGCCTTCGTAGAAGGCCGAGATCGGGATCGCGGCGACGCCCGCTTCGCGCGTCAGCCATTGGCAGAAATCGGCTTCGTTCAGGCTGCTGACGGCGCTGTAGTCCACGCTCTGGAAGTAGCTGCCCTCGCTGGGCAGCAGCTTCAAGCGCGTGCGCGCCAGCCCGGTGCGGAACAGGTCGCGCTTGCGCTGGTAGAAGGCCGGCAGTTCGAGATAAGGCCGCGGATCTTCGAGGTAATGCGCCAGCGCGTGCTGCATCGGCGTGTTGACCGTGAAGACGTTGAACTGGTGCACCTTGCGGAACTCGGCCGTCAGCGGCGCCGGCGCGGCCACCGTGCCCACCTTCCAGCCGGTGACGTGGAATGTCTTGCCGAAGCTCGACACGACGAAGGCACGCGCCGCCAGCGCGGGAATCGACGACGCGCTGACGTGCGGCGCGCCGTCGTAGACCATGTGCTCGTAGACCTCGTCGCTGATCAGCAGCACCTCGGTGGGTGCGAGGATTTTGGCAAGCTGCTGCATCTCGGCGCGCGTCCACACGGTGGCCGTCGGGTTGTGCGGCGAGTTGAGAATCAGCGCGCGCGTGCGCGGCGTGATCGCGGCGGCGATGCGCGGCAAATCAGGCCTGAACGTGCCCGGCATCAGCGGCACGCGCACCACGGTGCCGCCGGCCAGCTCGATGTTGGGGCCGTAGCTGTCGTAGCAGGGCTCGAGCACGATCACCTCGTCGCCCGGGTGCACGCAGCATAGCACCGCGGTCAGGATGGCCTGCGTGGCGCCGGCGGTCACGGTGATCTCGGTGTCGGCGTGATAGCGGCGGCCGTAGAGCGATTCGATCTTGGCCGCCACCGCCTGCCGCAGCGCCGGCACGCCGGCCATCGGCGGGTACTGGTTGAAGCCGGCGGCCATCGCGTCGGTCACGTGCTGCAGCAGCCGCGGGTCGCAGTCGAAATCGGGAAAGCCCTGGCCCAGGTTGACCGCGCCCACCTCGGCGGCCAGCGCCGACATCACGGTGAAGATCGTCGTGCCCACCTGGGGCAGGCGCGATTGCAGGGCGGGGGTGCGGGCGCTCAGGTCGGTCATGGCTGAAGTCGGGATCAAAGTTCGTAGTCGGTGCCGCCGTCGCCGCTGCTCATCGCGCGCTGGATCAGCGCGGCCGACAGGCGGTCGGACAGCAGCTCGGCGAAGGCGAAGACGAAGTGCCGCAGGTAGGCGCCGCGCTTGAAGGCCACGCGCGTGGTGTTGAGGCCGAACAGATGGCCCAGCGGCCGTGCCACCAGGCCGCCGGCCAGCGTGTCGGCGCGCGCCGCCAGCTCGGTGACGATGCCCACCCCCATGCCCATGCGCACGTAGGTCATAATGACGTCGGAATCGATGCCTTCCAGCGCCACCACCGGCTTGAGCCGCGCGCGCGCGAAGGCCTGGTCGATGCGCGTGCGGCCGGTCATCGTCGGGTGGTACAGCACCAGCGGCTCGGCGGCCAGCTGCTCCAGCGTGGGCCGCTCCACCGCGGCGAGCGCGTGGCTTTCCGGCAGCACCATCACGTGCTGCCATTCGTAGCAGGGCAGGGTCAGCAGCTCGTCGTGGCTGGCCAGCGCTTCGGTGGCGATGCCGACGTCGGCCACGTCGTCCAGCAGCATGCGCGCCACCTGCTCGGGCATGCCCTGGTGCAGCACCACCTGCACCTTGGGAAAGCGCCGCCGCAGCTCGGCCACGCGCTGCGGCAGGAAGTAGCGCGCCTGCGTGTGCGTGGTGGCGATCGACAGCGTGCCGGCGTCCTGCTTGGAATACTCCTCGCCGATGCGCTTGAGGTTGGCCACCTCGCGCATGATGGTCTCGATGGCCTTCAGCACGAGCTGCCCCGGCTCGGTGACGCGGCGCAGCCGCTTGCCGTGGCGCACGAAGATGTCGACGCCCAGCTCTTCCTCCAGCTCGATGATGGCCTTGCTGATGCCGGGCTGCGAGGTGAACAGCGCCTTGGCCGTCTCGGTGAGGTTGAGGTTGCGGCGCACCGCCTCCTGCACGAAGCGGAACTGGTGCAGGTTCATGCGGCGGCCTCTCGTGCCGTCGCATCCGCCAGCGCGACCGCGGCGTCGGCCATCGCCTGCAGCACCGTGTCCAGCTCGCCGGCCGCGGTGTGCAACGTGATCGTCAACCGAGGGTGCCGCGCGCGCAGCTCGTCCAGCAGCCGCGGCAGGTCCTTGCGCACGTGGCCGCCGCTGCCCAGGAACAGTGGCAGCAGCTCGATGCGCGTGCAGCCGGCCGCGGCCAGTTCGGCCACCGCCGTGGCCAGGTCGGGCGCCAGGAATTCGAGATACGCCAGCCGCAGCGCCAGGCCCGGGCGTTGCCGGCGCACGCGCGCGGCCAGGTCCTCGAAGGGCGCGGCCCAGCGCGGGTCGCGCGCGCCGTGGGCGAAGAGGATCAGGCCTTGGGTCATCGGGCCGCGATTGTCTCAGCGGTAGCGGACGAGCCACGCGAACGCGGCCAGCGACAGCAGCAGGAACAGCAGGCTGGGCGCCGAGGCCACGATCCACGGCGTCCAGTCGCGCAGCATGCCGATGTGGCCGGCCAGGTTGTTCAGCAGCACGAAGCCGATGCCCAGCATGATGCCGCCGAAGACCTTCAGGCTGACGCTGCCGGCGCGCGCGTGCAGGTAGGCGAAGGGCAGCGCCAGCGCCACCATCACCAGGCACGACAGCGGGTACAGCGCCTTTTTCCAGAAGCGGATCTCCACCGGCGCCGAGGCCTGGGCCTGGTCGTCCAGGTGCACGCGGTAGCGCCACAGCTCCAGCGTGGTCATCGAGCTCAAGGGCAGCACCGCGGCGGCCACCACGCGGGCGTCGAGCCCGGTCTTCAGTTCCAGGCGCGGCAGGGTCTCGTCGCGCACCACGGGCGCATCGCTGCGCGCGCGCGGCCAGGTGGTGCGGCGCACCTCGTGCAGCGTCCAGGTGCCGTCGGCGGCGACGTCGGCCTCGCGCGCGCCGATGCGCGAGACCAGGCGGCCGTCGGCGTCGAACTCGTAGGCGCGCACGCCCTGCAGCCGTCCGCTGGCGGCGACGCCGCCGACGTTGATCGACAGGCTGTGCTCGCCGCCGCCGCCACCGTCGGCGGCGGCGTGGCGCTCTTTCAGCCAGGCGCCGGCGCCGCCGATCTGGCGCACGCCGTCGAACTGCGCCGTCAGCAGCAGCGAGGCGCGGTCGGCCCAGGGCGTGAGGTAGTCGCCGACCACGAAGTTCAGCGCGCCGAAGGCCACGCCCAGCGTGGCCAGCAGCCGCAGCGCGCGCCCCGGCCCGAGGCCGCCGGTGCGCAGGATGGTGTACTCCGAGGCCTGCGCCATGCGCGCCAGCGCGTAGATGGTGCCGATCAGCACCGCGATCGGGAACAGGTCGTAGAAGTGGCTGGGCACCTGGTACAGCGAGGCCAGCGCCACGTGCCAGGCGGCGCGCCCGCCGCGGCCGATGGCGTCGAGGTCGTCGACGAAGTCGATGAAGTAGAACAGGCCGATGAACGCCACCGCGACGAACCCTACCGACGACAGGATGTCGCGGTAGAAGAGGCGCCGCACCGTTCTCACGGATGCGCCCCCCGCCGCGGCAGCAGGCGCAGCACCGCGGCATGATCGCGCCACCACAGCAGCGCCAGCGCCAGCGCGAAGGCGCCGCCGTGCAGCAGCGCTAGCGCCGGGCCCAGCCCCAGGCGGCCGTTGCTGACCCAGGCCTGGCTGAGGTTGATCAGGTTGAAGTAGGCGAAGAAGCCCAGCAGCGCGAACAGCAGGTTCCAGTTGCTGGGCCGGCGCGGGTTGGTGGCCGCCAGCCCGATGCCCAGCAGCAGCAGGTTGGCGGTGGCCAGCAGCATGCCGAAGCGCCAGGCCAGCTCGCCCTGGTTGCGCGCGTCGGGCGTGCGCACCAGCTCCAGCGTGGGCAGCGCCTTGGGCGGGCGCGACTCGGCCTCGCGCGCGCTCTGCTCGCGCACTAGCACGCGGTAGGACTCGAAGCTCGCCAGCGTGCGGTCGCCGCTCTGGTCGTCGAAGTCGTTGCGCTGGCCGCGCTGCAGCACCAGCCAGCGCTCGCTGCCCTGGGCTTCGAGGCGGCCGCTGCGCGCCGAGGTCAGGCTCTCGCCGGCGGGCAACTGGGTCAGCACGAAGACGTTGCGCGCGTCCAGGCTGTCGGGGCTGTCGCGGTCGATGAAGAAGACGCGGCGGCCATCGCTGGAGGTCTGGAATACGCCCGGCGCCACGCGCGACAGGTCCGAGCGCTGCGCGTAGCGGTCGCGCAGGTCGAAGCTGTTGCGGTTGCCCCAGGGCCACACCACCAGCAGCAGCGCCGCGGCCACCACCAGCACCGGCCAGGCCATGCGCAGCACCGGCCGCACGAAGCGCGAGAGCCCCACGCCGCCGGTGAACCAGATGACCATCTCGCTGTCGCGGTACATGCGGCCCAGCGTGACGACGATGGCGACGAACATCGACAGGCTCAACATCGTCGGCAGGTGGCCCAGCGCGGTGTAGCCCAGCACCAGCACCACGTCCTGCGGCGACACGCTGCCCAGCGCCGCCAGCCGCACGGTGCGCAGCAGGAACATCGTGATCACGATGGTGAGGATCACCACCAGGGTCGCACCGAAGCTGCGCGCCAGCTCTCGACGCACGGTTGAATCGAATAGCATCCGCGCTTTTCCCCTCGGCGCCACGCTGCGCAAAGGGCTTGGAAGGAAACGGATCATTATGGACTTCAAGACCCTGCCCGCCCCGAAGGAAGGGCCAGGCGCCGTCGCGGCCGACGCGCTGCTGCTGTTGCTGGCGGGCGATCAACTGCCGGCCGATCTGGACGGCCCGCTGGCCGCCGCGCTGAAGGCCGCGGTGGCCGACGGTGATCTCGCGCTCAAGCCGGGGCAGTGCCTTTATCTGCACCGCGTCGCCGGCGTCAAGGCCGCGCGCGTCGCGGTGGCCACCTGCGGCGACGCGTCGCCCGCCGCCTGGCGCAAGGCGCTGGCCGAAGGCCTCAAGCTGCTGAAGGGCGGCGGCGCGCAGCACGTGGCGGTGGCGCTGGCCGGCGCCGCGCTGGACGCGGTCAAGGCCGAGGCGCTGGTGGCGGTGGCCGCCGAGCAGAGCTACGTCTACCGCCACACCAAGCCCAGCGCGCCGCCGGCGCCGAAGCTCGCGCGCATCAGCCTGGTGTGCGCCAAGGCCGAGGCCGCGGCGCTGGAGGCCGGCCTGGCGCGCGGCCGCGCGATCGCCGCCGGCGTGGGCCTGGCGCGCGAATACGCCAACCGCCCCGGCAACCACTGCACGCCCAGCGACCTGGCGGCCGCCGCCAAGGCGCTGGCCAAGTCGCACGGCCTGAAGGTGGAGGTGCTGGACCGCAAGGACGCCGAGAAGCTGGGCATGGGCGCCTTCCTGGCCGTGGCGCAGGCCTCGCACCAGCCGCCCAAGTTCATCGTGCTGCGCTGGAACGGCGGGCCCAAGGCCGCGGCGCCGGTGGTGCTGGTCGGCAAGGGCATCACCTTCGACACCGGCGGCGTCTCGCTCAAGCCCGCGGCCGAGATGGACGAGATGAAGTTCGACATGGGCGGCGCCGCCAGCGTGCTGGGCACGCTGCGCGCGGCGGCCGAGCTGAAGCTCAAGCTCAACGTCGTCGGCCTGATCCCGAGTTGCGAGAACATGCCCGGCGGCGCCGCGGTCAAACCCGGGGACGTGGTCACCAGCCTGTCGGGCCAGACCATCGAGATCCTCAACACCGACGCCGAGGGCCGGCTGATCCTGTGCGACGCGCTGACCTATGCCGAGCGCTTCAAGCCCGCGGCGGTGGTGGACATCGCCACGCTGACCGGCGCCTGCGTGATCGCCTTGGGCCATCACCGCTCGGGCCTGTTCAGCCCCAGCGACGCGCTGGCCGCCGAGCTGCTGGCCGCCGGCGAGCGCGGCGGCGACCCCGCGTGGCGCATGCCGCTGGACGAGGACTACGACGAGGCGCTGAAGAGCAGCTTCGCCGACATGGGCAACGTGGGCGGCCGCGCCGGCGGCGCGATCACCGCGGCCAAGTTCCTGCAGCGCTACACCGCCCAGTACGACTGGGCGCACCTGGACATCGCCGGCACCGCGTGGAAGTCGGGCGCGGCCAAGGGCGGCACCGGCCGGCCGGTGGCGCTGCTGACGCACTTTCTGATCGGCCGCGCGGGCGGCTGAGCGGTCCTTCGGTGGCGGCGCCGCGCATCGAGTTCCACACCGGCGTGGCGTCGACGACATCGGCTTCGCCTGCCGGCTGCTGCGCAAGGCCTATGGCCAGGGCGCGCGCGTGCTGGTGCGCGCGCCGCGCGAGCGCTTGAGCGCGCTGGACCGCGCGCTGTGGACCTTCGTCGAGCGCGAGTTCCTGCCGCACCTGCGCTTTGCCGCGCCCGGCGCACGGCCGGCACAGGCGGCGCGCACGCCGATCTGGCTGGTCGACGGCGAGGTGCCCCAAGGCGTGCCCGGCATGCCTGCGGTGCTGGTCAACCTGGGCGCCGCGATGGTGCCCGAGCCCGGCGCCTTCGAGCGCATCATCGAGATCGTCGGTCCCGAGCCCGACGACCAGGCCGCCGGCCGCGAGCGCTGGCGCGCCTACAAGGCCGCCGGGCTGGAGCCGGCGCACCGCGGGCGCTGAAGCGCCGTGTCAGCGGCGCGCGGGGCCTGGGCGTTGAGGCGGGGCCAAGCGCTTTTCCCCTCTTGTGGGGGCGGTGCTTTGCGGTATCGTCATCAGCTTTTCAACCTTTTTGAGTTTGTCGCCAAGACAACACCTACCCGGAGGTTCGTTCATGCAAGTCAAGTTCAACGCCATCGTCGGCGCCGCGGTCATCCTGATGGCGGGCACGGCCTACGCCCAGGAGCTGGTCGTCAAGATCGGCCACGTCGGCCCCACCAGCGGTCAGATCGCGCACCTGGGCAAGGACAACGAGAACGGCGCCCGCATGGCCATCGACGAGTTGAACGCCAAGGGCGTGACCATCGGCGGCAAGAAGGCCAAGTTCGAGCTGCTGGCCGAAGACGACGCCGCCGACCCGAAGCAGGGCACGGCCGCTGCGCAGAAGCTGGTCGACGCCAAGGTCAACGGCGTGATCGGCCATCTGAACTCGGGCACCACGATCCCCGCGTCCAAGATCTATAGCGATGCCGGCATCCCGCAGATCAGCCCCAGCGCCACCAACCCCAAGTACACCCGCCAGGGCTACAAGACGGCGTTCCGCGTGGTGGCCGACGACGTGCACCTGGGCGGCACGCTGGGCAAGTATGCGGTGAAGGAGCTCAAGGGCAAGAGCATCGCCGTGGTCGACGACCGCACCGCCTACGGCCAGGGCGTGGCCGATGAGTTCGAGAAGGGCGTCAAGGGCGCCGGCGGCAAGACCGTGGCGCGCGTGTTCACCAACGACAAGGCGACCGACTTCACCGCGATCCTGACCAGCCTGAAGGCCAAGAAGCCCGACATCGTGTTCTTCGGCGGCATGGACGCCGTGGCTGGCCCGATGATGCGGCAGATGAAGCAGCTCGGCATCGAAGCCAAGTTCATGGGCGGCGACGGCATCTGCACCGGCGAGCTGCCCAAGCTGGCGCAAGACGGCATGAGCGACGGCCAGGTGGTCTGCGCCGAGGCCGGCGGCGTCGAAGGCGCGGCCAAGAAGTCGATGGACGACTTCTACGCCGCCTACAAGAAGAAGTACAACGACGACGTGAAGGTCTATGCGCCCTACGTCTACGACGCGGTGCAGGTGATGGTGGCCGCGATGGTCAAGGCCGGCTCGGCCGAACCCGCCAAGTACCTGCCGGCGCTGGCCAAGATCGAATACAACGGCGTCACCGGCAAGATCGCCTTCGACAGCAAGGGCGACATCAAGAACGGCGCGCTGACGCTCTATACCTTCAAGGGCGGCAAGCGGGATCAGATTGCAGTGGTGCGCTGAACTTCAGCGCCATTGCCGACGCAACGAGGGGCGCCGCTGGCGCCCCTTTTTCATCGCGGCGCTCAGGGCGCGCCGGTGTTGCCGCCCTCGCCGCGGGCGCGCCAATCGCCGCGGCATCGGCGCGGACGGCGAAAGAGCAGCGCCACGCCAAGGGCGACCAGCAGCAGCGGGCCGATGAGATGAAACGAGCCGATGGGAATGAGGCCCAGGTATTTGGCAACGCCGAGCGCGCCGATGACGATGAGGGCGATGGGGAAGATTCTCACGATGGGCTCCAAGGTCTAGATGCTGGGGTCGATGGGGCGGCGAGCGTCAGCGCGGCTCGCCGGGCGCGGGCGGTGGCGCGGGCGAATCGCCGCGACCGCTGTCCTGGCCGTGAGACCGCCACTGCCGCATGCCCGCGCGAAATCGCTCGCGCTCTTCTTCGCTCAGATTGGCCCAGCCGGGGCCGAAGCGGCGGTGCATGCGGCGCTCCCAGCGGTCTTGCATGCGTGCATGCATGTCGGCGCGCCAGCGCGGGCCGCGCATCAGCATCGCCACGCCGATGCCGATCAGCAGCAAGGGCCAGAACAGATGCATGAACGCCGGGTCGATCAGGCCGTAGTGCTTGAGCACCCCCAGCACGCCGATGGCGATGAGGACGAGCGGAAAAATGCGCATGGTCTGCTCCAGGAAACGTGCAGGCATGGGCCCGCTAGACGATGAGGTCGCCGTAGTCGGCCTGCAGCCGCTTGCGCAGCGCGAGCACGGCGTAGCGCTTGCGCGCCAGCAAGGTGTTCTGCGGCACGTGCCATTGCGCGGCCATCTCGGCGAACGACAGGCCTTCGATCTCGTGCGCCACGAACACGTCGCGCTGCTCCGGCGGCAGCGTCTGCAGCGCGGCCTGGATGGCGCCGAGCAGCACCGCGCGGGCATAGGCCGCATCAGGGCCCGCGGCGGGGTCGGGCAGGTTCTCTTCGAGCCAACTGCCGCTGTCTTCGTCATCGGCGGCCGGCAGCGGCTCTTCCTTCTTGCGGCGTGCGCGGTCGATGATGCGGTTGCGGGCCACCCGCAGCAGCCACGCGCCGGCTTGCTCGATGGCATCGGTGGCGGCGTAGAACTCGAGCAGCACGTCCTGCAGGATGTCTTCGACCTCGGCCGCGTTGCGCACCTGGCCGCGGATGAAGTTCGCCAGCCGCGAGCGTTCGCGCGCGACGATTTCGGTGAAGCGCGGGGCGTCGACGGGCATGGCGGGCATGGCGAGGAGGGCGGGCCGGGGCAGGCCGGCTGAGGCGTCCATGACAGGTAGACGAATGGGCGCGGGAAATATTGTGGGCTGGCGGTGCTTGACCCTCATTGGCGCAGCAGCACCACGCTGCGCCCCGCCACCGTCAGCACACTATCACCTTGCCAGGGCCGCTGTCCCTGCGGCTGGCTGCTGTCCAGTTCCAGCGTCCAGCGCCCGGCGGGCAGCGTGAACGCACAGTCGTCCTCGTCGCCGTTGATCAGCAGCAGCAGCGGCGCGCCGCCCTTGCCGGGCGCGCCGATGTGGGCGGCCAGCGCGCGGCCGGGACCTTGCCAATCGGCTTCCGTCAGCGGCTGGCCCGACGGCAGGGCCCAGCCGAGATCGACGCGGCCCCGGGCGTCGGGCTGTCCGCCGTACCAGCGCGGGCCCAGCGGCAGCAGGCGGCGGCGCAGTGCCGTCAGGTGCGCGGTGTAGGCCAGCAGGTCGGCATCGGCGGCCACCCAGTCCAGCCAGGTGATCTCGTTGTCCTGGCAATAGGGGTTGTTGTTGCCGCGCTGGCCGTGGCCCAGCTCGGCGCCGGCGGCCAGCATCGGCGTGCCCTGGGCCAGCAGCACGCAGGCCAGCAGCGCGCGCTGCAGCCGAGCGCGGCGCTGCAGCACCGCGGGGTCGCTGCTCGCGCCTTCGGTGCCGCAGTTCCAGCTCAGCTCGTGGGCGTGGCCGTCGCGGTTGCCTTCGAGATTGGCCAGGTTGTGTCGATCGTTGTAGCTGACGAGGTCGCGCAGCGTGAAGCCGTCGTGCGAGACCACGTAGTTGACCGATTCCAGCGGCGAGCGGCCCTGGCCCTGGAACACGTCGGCAGAGCCGGCCAGCCGCCGCGCCAGCGCGCCGCGGCTGCCGCCGTGGCCCAGCCAGAAGCGGCGCAAGTCGTCGCGGAACTTGTCGTTCCACTCCAGCCAGCCGCGCGGAAAGTGCCCGAGCTGGTAGCCGTGCGGCCCCAGGTCCCAGGGCTCGGCGACGAGCTTGACGCCGGCCAGCAGCGGGTCCTGCTGCAGCGCCTTGAAGAAGGCGCCGTGGCGCTCGAAGGCGTGCGCGCCGCGTGCCAGCACCGGCGCCAGGTCGAAGCGGAAGCCGTCGACGTGCATCTCGCCCACCCAGTAGCGCAGGCTGTCCAGCACGAACTGCAGCACGCGCGGCTGGTGCAGGTCCAGCGTGTTGCCGCAGCCGCTCCAGTTCTCGTACGCGGCGCGGTGGTGCTCGGGCAGGCGGTACCACGTCGCGTTGTCCAGGCCGCGCCAACTGATCTGCGGGCCGCGCTCGTCGCTCTCGGCGGTGTGGTTGAAGACGACGTCCAGCAGCACCTCGATGCCGGCGGCGTGCAGCCGCTGCACCATCGTGCGGAACTCGTCGCGCGCGCGGCGGCCCTCGGGCCGGCTGGCGTAGCGCGGCGACGGGCAGAAGAAGCCCAGCGTGTTGTAGCCCCAGTGATTGACCAGGCCCAGTTGCACCAGACGTTGCTCGTCCAGGTGCTGGTGCACCGGCAGCAGGCTGACCGCGGTGACGCCCAGGCGTTGCAGGTGCGCGATGCCGGGCTCCGAGGCCAGGCCGAGGTAGGTGCCGCGCAACTCGTCGGGCAGGCCGGGCAGCAGGCGGCTGAAGGCGCGCAGGTGCACCTCGTACAGCACGGTCTCGGCCAGCGCGCGATCGGGCCGCCGGTCGTCGGTCCAGTCCCAGCGGTCGTCGACGACGCGCGCCTTCAGTGCGGTGGCGGCGTTGTCGCGCAGGTCCATCGTCTGCGGGTGCTGCGACTGCAGCGGGTCGGCGCCTTGGTGTTCGGGCCCCCAGTCGAAGCGGCCGACGATCTCGCGCGCCCAGGGGTCCAGCAGCAGCTTGTGCGGGTTGAAGCGGTGGCCGCGCTCGGGCCGCCAGGGGCCGAGCGCGCGCAGGCCGTAGACCAGGCCGGCGCCGGCGCCGGGCAGGAAGCCGTGCCACAGGTCGCCGCTGCGGCCGGGCAGCGGCAGGCGGCGCAACTCCTGCTGGCCCTCGTCGTCGAACAGGCACAGCTCGACGGCGCTCGCATGCTCCGACGCGACGACGACGTTGACGCCGCCGTCGCGCACGCTGGCGCCCAGCGGCCAGGCGCGGCCGGGCTTCAGCTCGTCCATTCGAGGAACACGGTGGCCAGCGGCGGCAGGTCGATCACGATGGACTGCCCGCGGCCATCGGCGCCCGTGCTGTCGCTCTGCGCGCGGCCCAGTGGCGTGCCGACGTTGCTGCCGCCGTAGTGCGCCGAATCGGTGTTGAGCCGCTCGACCCAGGTGCCCGCGCGCGGCACGCCGAGGCGCAGGCCGCGGTGCACCGTGGGCGTGAGGTTGCTGACGACCAGCATCGGCGGATCGCCTTCATCGCCGTGGCGCACGAAGGCGACGATGCAGCGCTCGGCATCGTCGTGGCGGATCCATTCGAAGCCGCTGCTTTCGCAATCGCGCGCGTGCAGCGCGGGGTGCTGCACGTACAGGTGGTTCAGGTCGCGCACCAGGCGCTGCACGCCGGCGTGGTCGGGCTCGTCCAGCAGGTGCCAGTCCAGGCTGGACTCGTGGTTCCACTCGCGCACCTGCGCGAACTCGCCGCCCATGAACAGCAGCTTCTTGCCCGGGTGGCCCCACATGAAGCCGTAGTACGCGCGCAGATTGGCGAACCGCTGCCAGCGGTCGCCCGGCATGCGCGCCAGCAGTGAGCCCTTGCCGTGCACCACCTCGTCGTGCGACAGCGGCAGCACGAAGTTCTCGCTGAACGCGTACACCAGCCCGAAGCTCAGCTCGCCCTGGTGCCAGCGGCGGTGCACGGGGTCGCGCTTCAGGTGCTGCAGCGTGTCGTGCATCCAGCCCATGTTCCACTTGTAGTGGAAGCCCAGGCCGCCATCGCAGGTGGGGCGCGAGACGCCGGGAAACGCGGTCGATTCCTCGGCCAGCGTGATGGCCTGGGGGCACTCAGCACCAATCACCTCGTTGACGCGCTTCAGGAAGGCGATGGCCTCCAGGTTCTCGCGCCCGCCGTGCACGTTGGGCAGCCATTCGCCCGCCTTGCGGCTGTAGTCACGGTACAGCATCGACGCCACCGCGTCGACGCGCAGGCCGTCGACGCCGTAGCGCTCGATCCAGTACAGCGCATTGCCGACCAGGAAGTTGCGCACCTCGGTGCGGCCGAAGTTGTAGATCAGCGTGTTCCAGTCGGGGTGGAAGCCTTCGCGCGGGTCGGCGTATTCGTAGAGCGCGCTGCCGTCGAAACGTGCGAGGCCGTGCACGTCGCTGGGGAAGTGCGCCGGCACCCAGTCGAGGATCACGCCCAGCCCGGCCGCGTGCGCGGCCTGCACGAAGCGGCGCAGGCCTTGCGGGTCGCCGTGGCGCGAGGTCGGCGCATACAGCCCGATCGGCTGGTAGCCCCAGGAGCCGTCGAAGGGGTACTCGCTGACCGGCAGCAGCTCCAGGTGCGTGAAGCCCATGCCGGCGGCATAAGGCACCAGTTGCGCGGCCAGCTCGTCCCAGTCCAGCCAGCGGTTACCTTGCTCGGGCACGCGGCGCCAGCTGGCCAGGTGCACCTCGTAGATCGCCAGCGGCGCTCGTCGCGCGTTGGCCTCGCGGCGCCGCGGGTCCGGCGGCAGGCGATCGGGCAGCGCGGCCACCACGCTGGCGGTGGCCGGGCGCAGCTCGGCGGCGCGGGCGTAGGGGTCGGCCTTCAGCGGCAGCGGCCGGCCTTGCGCGTCCAGCAGCTCGAACTTGTAGCGCGCGCCGGCCGCCACGCCGGGCAGGAAGATCTCCCACACGCCGCATTCGCGGCGCAGCCGCATCGGGTGGTGGCGGCCGTCCCAGTGGTTGAAATCGCCGACCACGCTGACGCGCGACGCGTTCGGCGCCCACACCGCGAAGCCGGTGCCGGCCACGCCTTCGTGCACGCGCGGCGTCGCGCCCAGCAGCTCGAAAGGCCGCAAATGCGTGCCTTCGGCGAGCAGCCAGGCGTCCAGCTCGCCCAGCAGCGGGCCGAAGCGGTAGGGATCGTCGAACTCGATCGCGTCGCCGCCCGGCCAGCGCGCGCGCAGCCGGTACGGGCCGGGCCGGTCGCGCTCGCCTTCGAACAGGCCCTGGCCGCGCGAATGCAATTCGCTCTCCTGGCCGTCGGTATCGATCGCGTGCACCGCCTCGGCCAACGGCAGCAGCGCGCGCACCCAGTGCCGGCCCTGCGCATCGGTGTGCGGGCCCAGCCGCGCGAATGCGTCGCCGTCATGGCCGGCGGCCAGGCGCGTGATCTCGTCGGGCTGCAGCATCAGGCCTGTGGAACCACGTTCCAGATCTGCCGCGCGTACTCGCGGATCGTGCGGTCCGATGAGAACGCGCCCATCCCGGCGACGTTGGCCAGCGCCTTGCGCGCCCAGGCGCGCGGGTCGCGGTACAGCGCGTCGACGCGCGCCTGCGCCGCCAGGTAGGCCTCGTAGTCGGCCAGCAGCAGGTAGTGGTCGCCGCCCCACAGCAGCGCGTCGACCAGGCCGCGGTAGCGGCCGGGCTCGTCGGCGCTGAAGCTGCCGCCGCCGATCGCGTCCAGCACCTGGCGCAGCCGCGGGTTGCTCTCGTACAGCCGCAGCGGCTGGTAGCCGGCGGCGCGCTGCGCGGCGACCTCGTGCGCCAGCAGGCCGAAGATGAAGATGTTGTCGTCGCCCACCTGCTGGCGGATCTCGATGTTGGCGCCGTCGTCGGTGCCGATGGTCAAGGCGCCGTTGAGCGCCAGCTTCATGTTGCCGGTGCCCGAGGCCTCGGTGCCGGCGGTGCTGATCTGCTCCGACAGGTCGGCGCCGGGCATGATGACCTCGGCCACCGAGACGCCGTAGTTCGGGATGAACACCAGCTTCAGCCGGCCGCCCAGGCGCGGGTCGTGGTTGACGACCTGGCCCACGTCGTGGATCAGCCGGATGATCTGCTTGGCCATGTGGTAGCTGCTGGCCGCCTTGCCGGCGAAGATGACGGTGCGCGGCACCCAGTCCGCCTGCGGATCCTTCAGCATCGCCTGGTAGCGCGTGACCACGTGCAGCACGTTGAGCAGCTGGCGCTTGTACTCGTGGATGCGCTTGACCTGCACGTCGAACAGGCTGGCCGGGTCGACCGCGACGCCGGTCTGCGCGGCGATCAGCGCCGCCAGCCGCTCCTTGTTCTTGCGCTTGGCGGCGATGAAGGCGTCGACGAAGCCGTCGTCGCCGGCCAGCTCGCGCAGGCGCCGGAGCAGGTCCAGGTCCAGCCGCCAGCCGCGGCCGATGCGCTGGTCCAGCAGCGCGGCCAGCGGCGCGTTGGCCTGCGCCAGCCAGCGCCGCGGAGTCACGCCGTTGGTCACGTTGACGAAGCGCTCGGGCCAGATCGCCGCGAAGTCGGCGAAGATGGTCTGTCGAAGTAACTGGGAATGCAGGGCCGAGACGCCGTTGACCTTGTGGCTGCCGACCACCGCGAGGTGCGCCATGCGCACGCGGCGCTCGCCGTTCTCGTCGATCAGCGACAGCCGGCGCAGGAAGTCGGCATCGCCGGGCCGCTGCCGGCCCGCTTCGAGCAGGAAGTCGTGGTTGATGCGGAAGATGATCTCCAGGTGGCGCGGCAGCACGTGCTGCATCAGGCCCACGCTCCAGGTCTCCAGCGCCTCGGGCATCAGCGTGTGGTTGGTGTAGCTGAAGACGCGCTGCGTGATGGCCCAGGCCGCCGCCCACTCGAAGCCGTGCTCGTCGACCAGCAGCCGCATCAGCTCGGCCACGCCGATCGCCGGGTGCGTGTCGTTGAGGTGGATCGCGACGAAGTCGGCCAGGTCGGCCAGCGTGCCGTGCTCGCCGAGGTGGCGCGCCAGGATGTCCTGGATCGACGCGCTGGTGAAGAAGTACTCCTGCCGCAGCCGCAGCTCGCGGCCGGCGGGCGTGCTGTCGTTGGGGTACAGCACCCAGGAGATGTTCTCGAACTGGTTCTTGAACTCGGCGGCGCGCGCGTAGTCGCCGCTGTTGAAGGCCTGCAGGTCGATCTGCGCCGGCGCCGCGGCCTTCCACAGCCGCAGCGTGCTGACGCGCGGCGTGCCGTGGCCGGGGATCACGAGGTCGTAGGCCTTGGCGTTGACCTCGCCGGCGTGGCGCCACACCGGGGGCCGGCCGGGCTCGGCGGCCGGCTCCACCCAGCCGCCGAAGCGCACCGGGTACGCCAGCCCCCAGCGCGGAAACTCCCAGGGCGTGCCGTCTTCCAGCCAGCCATCGGGGTGCTCGACCTGGCGGCCGCCCTGGATGGTCTGCGCGAACATGCCGAACTCGTAGCGGATGCCGTAGCCAACGCTGGGCAGCCCCAGCGTGGCCATCGAATCCAGGAAGCAAGCCGCCAGCCGGCCCAGGCCGCCGTTGCCTAAAGCGGCGTCTGGCTCCTGCGCCGCCAGGTCTTCCAGCGTCTGCGCGTGGCGTTGCGCGGCTTGCGCGGCGGCGCCTTGCAGGTCCAGCGCGGCCAGCGCGTTGCCCAGGCTGCGGCCGATCAGGAACTCCATCGACAGGTAGTAGACGCGGCGCGCCTTGGCCGCGCGGTCGGCGTGATCCTGCGCCACCCAGCGGCGGGCCAGCGCTTCGCGCGCCACCTGGGCCACCGCGTGCATCACCTGCGTGGGCGTGGCCTCGTCGGCGGCGGTGGCCACGGTGGCCAGCAGGTGGCGGTCGACGGCGTCGGACAGCGCGGCGGACGTGGGCGTGGAGGTCGAATCGGCGTTGGGGCTCATCATGAGGATGCAGAGTGTGCCAGTGCCGGTGGCCATGCAAGGCGCGTTCCAACGGGCCGACAATCGAGGCCGGCTTTCGAGAGGAGACGCCATGAAACCCCAGGACCTGGCCCAGAGTCTGGACCTGCCCAAGCGCACGGTGGCGCTGGTGCTGGCCGGCGGCCGCGGCAGCCGGCTGAAGAACCTGACCGACAACCGCGCCAAGCCGGCGGTGTACTTCGGCGGCAAGTTCCGTATCGTCGACTTCGCGCTGTCCAACTGCATCAACTCGGGCATCCGCCGCATGGGCGTGATCACCCAGTACAAGAGCCACAGCCTGCTGCGCCACCTGCAGCGCGGCTGGGCCTTCCTGAAGCCGGAGATGAACGAGTTCGTCGACCTGCTGCCGGCGCAGCAGCGCGTGGACGAGGAAAGCTGGTACCGCGGCACGGCCGACGCGGTCTACCAGAACCAGGACATCCTGGCCTCCTACCGTGCCGACTACGTGGTGGTGCTGGCCGGCGACCACATCTACAAGATGAACTACGCGCTGATGCTGGCCGACCACGCGGCGCAGGGCGCCGAGGTGACGGTGGGCTGCATCGAGGTGCCGCGCATGGAGGCCACCGCCTTCGGCGTGATGCACGTCGACGACAAGCGCCGCATCATCGACTTCGTCGAGAAGCCGGCCGACCCGCCGCCGATGCCGGGCAAGCCCGAGCGCGCGCTGGCCAGCATGGGCATCTACATCTTCAACGCGCGCTACCTCTACCGCGAGCTGGAGCGCGACATGGCCGACCCCAACTCCAGCCACGACTTCGGCCGCGACATCATCCCCGCGATGGTGAAGGCCGGCGTCGCCGTGGCCCACCCCTTCGACCTGAGCTGCGTGGGCACGCGCCGCGGCGAAGAGGCGTACTGGCGCGACGTGGGCACGATCGACGCCTACTGGGACGCCAACATCGACCTCACCGCCACCGACCCCAAGCTCAACCTGTACGACACGCACTGGCCGATCTGGACCTACCAGCCGCAGCTGCCGCCGGCCAAGTTCGTGCACAACGCCGACGACCGGCGCGGCATGGCGATCGAGTCGCTGGTCTCCGGCGGCTGCATCGTCTCCGGGGCCGCGTGGCGCTCGGTGCTGTTCTCGCAAGTGCGGGTGCACTCTTACGCCAGGGTCAACGAATCGGTGCTGCTGCCCGGCGTGGAGGTGGACCGCGGCGCGCGCCTGACGCGCGTGGTGGCTGACCGCGGCTGCCGCATCCCGGCCGGGATGGTGATCGGCGAGGACCCCGTGGCCGACGTCGCGCGCTTCTGGCGCAGCGACAACGGCGTCACGCTGGTCACCAGCAACATGCTGCGGGCCTTGCAGTGAGGGTGCTGCACGTCGCGGCCGAGGTCTACCCGCTCGTCAAGACCGGTGGCCTGGCCGACGTGGTGGCCGCGCTGCCGGTGGCGCTGGCGCGCCAGGGCGCCGACGTGCGGCTGCTGCTGCCGGGCCTGCCGGCGGTGCTGGACGCGGTGCAGCACCAGCGCAGCGTGATCGACATCGGCTGCTGCTTCGGCGCCTTGCGCGTGCGGCTGCTGCTGGCGCGCATGCCGGGCAGCCAGTTGCCGGTGTACGTGGTGGACGCGCCCTACCTCTACCGTCGCGGCGGCGGCCCCTATCAGGACGGGCAGGGCGAGGAGTGGCCCGACAACCTGCAGCGCTTTGCGCTGCTGGGCTGGGTGGCGGCGCACCTCGCCGGCGGCGACGCCGACCTGCAGTGGCAGCCGCAGGTGGTGCACGCGCACGACTGGCACGCGGCGATGGCCTGCGCCTTCATCGCCGACCATGCGGGCACGCACGCGACCTCGGTCTTCACGGTGCACAACCTCGCGTTCCAGGGGCTGTTCCCGCTGCACGACTGGCCGCTGCTGGGCCTGGCCTCGCGGCTGATGTCGCCGGCGGGGCTGGAGTTCCACGGCCAGCTCAGCTTCATGAAGGCGGGGCTGAAGTTCGCCGACCGCGTGACCACCGTCAGCCCGACCTATGCGCGCGAGATCGCGACGCACGAGTTCGGCTTCGGCCTGGACGGCGTGATCCGCGCGCGCGAGGCCGACGTGAGCGGCATCCTGAACGGCATCGACGACGAGGTGTGGAACCCGGCGCGCGACGGCGCGATCGCCGCCGCCTACGACGCCGAGCAGCTGCAGGGCAAGCTCGCCTGCCGCCGCGCGCTGCAGGCCGAACTGGGCCTGCAGAACGACGAGCAGGCGCTGCTGCTCACCGTGGTCAGCCGCCTCACCGGCCAGAAGGGGCTGGACCTGCTGGTGGCTGCCTTGCCCGAGCTGCTGGCGCAAGGCGTGCAGGTGGCGGTGCAGGGCACCGGCGAGCCGGCGCTGGAGGCCGCGTTGCGCATCGCCCACCAGTCGCACCCGGGGCGGCTGCACGTGCACATCGGCTACGACGAGGCGCGCGCGCACCGGCTGATCGCCGGCGCCGACGTGATCGCCGTGCCCTCGCGCTTCGAGCCCTGCGGGCTGACGCAGATGTACGGCCTGCGCTACGGCACGCTGCCCATCGTGCGCCGCGTCGGCGGCCTGGCCGACACGGTGGCCGAGGCGCCGCCGGCGCAAGGCGGCAACGGCTTCGTGTTCGACGCCGCGACGCCGGCGGCGCTGGCGCAGGCGGTGCAGCGCGCGCTGCAGCTCAAGCGCGGCGAGCCGGCCGACTGGCTGGCCCGCATGCGCCAGGGCATGGCCGAGGCGCTGAACTGGCAAGGGCCGGCGCGCCGGTACCTGGACCTGTACGCCGACGCGCTGGCCCGGCGCTCCGGCGCGCCCGCGCCCTGACACAATGGCGCACGCTGACCGATGGAGGACTGCCCATGACGTTCAAACCGCTGATCAAGCCCTTGCTGGCCCTGTCCGCCGTCGTGCTGCACACCCAGGCCGGCGCCTACTGCTTCACGCTGATCGGCCCCGACAACCGCACGCTGTACCAGTCGATCAACGCGCCGTTCGACCTCTCGCGGCCGTTCTCGCAGACGCTGGCCTCGCGCTACCCCGGGCACCACCTGGTGATGGCGACCGATTCCGCCAACTGCGGCGAGATCGACAACCGGCTCTCGGCCAGCAGCGCGGCGGGCGGGCCGAAGTCGGTGGAAGAGTCGGCGATCTTCCGCAACGCGCGCGAGGTGGGCGACCTGACCGAGGCCGAGGCGCGCGACGGGCAGGGCCTGCCGGCGATCAGCCGCAGCACGCGCGGCAGCGGCAACACGCTGCGGCTGCGCACGCCGCGCTGATCGCCCGCGCCCGGCCGGCGGTCAATGCAGCGCGCCGGCGATGCGCCCGGCCGGCGTCGGCGCGGCGGCCGGCGGGGTGGTCAGCGCATCGGCCACATCGCGCAGCATCAGCTCGGCCAGCGCGCCCTTGGCGTGCACGGCGCTGCGCACGCCTTCATCGCGGCGCAGCAGCTCGGCCTCCTCGGCGTTGGGCGCGCGCACGATCACCGGCACGCCGGGGTTGAGCTGGCGCGCGGTCTCGATCATCGGCCGCAGCTCGGTGCTCTGCGAGACGCAGATCACCAGCAGCCCGGCGTCGGCGATGTGGGCCTGCACCAGCGTCATCGGCTCGGTGGCGTCGCCGGCCACCGCGTGCACGCCGGCGGCGCGCAGCGCTTCCACGCGCTCGCGGTTCTGCTCCACCACGATGAAGGGCACGTCGCGCGCCGCCAGCGCCGCGGCGATGCGCTGGCCGACGAAGCCGTAGCCCACCAGCACCACCTGGCGCGCGAGGTAGCGGCGGTCGGTGCTCATCGGCAGCTCGGCCAGCGGGTCGTCGCGCGCATCCAGCCGCCGTGCGCGCGCCGAGCGCGCCAGGATCCACCGCCGCGCCGGCTCCACCAGGCTGAACAGCAACGGGTTGAAGGCGATCGACAGCAGCGCGCCGGCCACCACCAGGCTCTTGGCCGGCGCCGGCAGCACGCCCAGCGAGCCGCCCAGCGCGATCAGGATGAACGAGAACTCGCCGATCTGCGCCAGGCTGACCGAGACCGTCAGCGCGGTGCTGAAGGGGTAGCGGAAGGCCAGCACCAGCGCCGCCGCGGCCAGCGACTTGCCCACCATGATCACGCCGGTGACGGCCAGCACCTGCAGCGGGCGGTCGATCAGCACGCGGGGGTCGAACAGCATGCCCACCGAGACAAAGAACAGCACCGCGAAGGCGTCGCGGAAGGGCAGCGACTCTTCGGCCGCGCGGTGGCTGAACTCCGAGCCGCGCAGCACCAGCCCGGCGAAGAACGCGCCCAGCGCGACCGAGACGCCGAACAGCGCCGAGGCGCCGTAGGCGATGCCCAGCGCCACCGCGATCACGCACAGCGTGAACAGCTCGCGCGAGCCGGTCTTGGAGATCTGCCACAGCAGCCAGGGCAGCAGCCGCCGGCCGCCCAGCAGCATCAGCCCGACGAAGGCCGACACCGCCAGCAGCGTCTGCAGCAGCGTGAACCACAGCGCGCCGCCGGTCGCGCCGCGGCCGGCGGCCGCATCGGCGCCGGTCAGCCCCACCAGCGCCGGCAGCAGCACCAGCACCAGCACCGTCGCCAGGTCTTCGACGACCAGCCAGCCCACCGCGATGCGGCCGTTCTGCGAATCGAGCAGCCCGCGCGACTCCAGCGCGCGCAGCAGCACCACGGTGCTGGCGCACGACAGCGAGACGCCGAACACCAGCGCCGCCGCCGGCGTCCAGCCCCACCACAGCGCCAGGCCGGCGCCCATCGCGGTGGCCACCGCCATCTGCACGATGGCGCCGGGCACCGCGATGCGGCGCACCGCGAACAGGTCTTCGATCGAGAAGTGCAGCCCGACGCCGAACATCAGCAGCATCACGCCGATCTCGGCCAGCTGCGCGGCCAGGTCCAGGTCGGCCACGAAGCCCGGCGTATAGGGCCCCAGCAGCACGCCGGCCAGCAGGTAGCCCACCAGCGCCGGCAGGCCCACGCGCGCCGCGGTGAAGCCCAGCACCAGCGCCAGCCCCAGCGCGGCCGCCAGCGTCACGATCAGGGGCATGTGGGCGTGCATCCGGCGGATGATCGCCCGGAAGACCGGCCTTTGCCAGCAAGCCCTTTCGGGTCTTTGCTGCAGGGTTTTTCGGGGCGTTTCAGCCCTTGTCGTTCATCCATCATCGGCACCGCCATGACGATCGATGCCACGCCGTCCCCCGTGCGCCTGCAGGCCGTGGCCGGGCCCGGCCAGCCGGAGCCGTCGGCCGCGCTGGAGCAGCTCTACCGCGGCTTCGAGCGCGAGCTGCTGGTGCCGCTGTGGACCGAGATCGGCGGCCTGATGCCCTTGAACCCGCGCTCCAGGGCCGCGCCCCATCTGTGGCGCTGGGACCGCCTGAAGGAACTGGCCGCCGAGGCCGGCCGCATCGTGCCCGTGGGCCGCGGCGGCGAGCGCCGCGCCATCGCGCTGGCCAACCCCTCGCTGGGCGGCCGGCCCTATGCCACGCCCACGCTGTGGGCCGCGATCCAGTACCTGATGCCCGGCGAGCACGCGCCCGAGCACCGCCACACGCAGCATGCCTTCCGCTTCGTGGTGGAAGGCGAGGGCGTGTGGACCGTGGTCAACGGCGACCCGGTGCGCATGTCGCGCGGCGACTTCCTGCCGCAGGCGGCCTGGAACTGGCACGCCCACCACAACGCCGCCCGCGAGCCCATGGCCTGGATCGACGGGCTGGACATCCCGTTCGCCTATTACACCGAGAGCCAGTTCTTCGAGAAGGGCCGCGAGCACTTGAGCGCGGCCGACAAGACCACGCCAGAGCGCTCGCGCGCCGAGCGGCTGTGGGGCCACCCGGGGCTGCGCCCGGTCTCGCAGCCCGACGCGCTGCCGGCCACGCCGCTGCTGGCATACCGCTGGGCCGACACCGACCGCGCGCTGAACGACCAGTTGGCGCTGGAAGACGAGGGCCACGCCGCGACGCTGAGCCTGGGCCACGCCGCGGTGCGCTTCTGCAACCCGACCAGCGGCCGCGACGTGCTGCCGACGATCCGCGCCGAGATGCATCGCATCCGCGCCGGCGCCCGGACGCCGGCGCGGCGCGAGGTCGGCTCCTCGGTCTACCAGGTGTTCGACGGCAGCGGCCAGGTGACCGTGGGTGAGCGCAATTGGAGCGTCAGCCGCGGCGACCTGTTCGTCGTGCCCTCGTGGCAGCCGTTCTCGGCGCAGGCTGCCGGCGACGCGAGCCTGGACCTGTTCCGCTTCGGCGACGCGCCGATCTTCGAGGCGCTGCACGCGCAGCGCGTGCAGATCGACGGTTGACGCTCAGCCCTCGCGCGTGAAATCGCGCTCGGGCCTTCGCCAGGCGCACAAGCCCTTCCGGGCTCGTGCGTCCGGGCTCAGAGCTTGTAGTTCAGCGTCAGCCCGTAGTTGCGCGGCGCGCCGTAGATCGCGCCGTAGCGCCAGCCCGCCGACGTATTTCTTGTCGAACAGGTTGTTCACGTTCAGCCGCAGCGTGGCCTTGTCGTTGAGGTCGTAGGACGCGAAGGCGCTGGCGACCAGGTAGCTGTCCTGCCAGATGCCGTTGGTGTTGTTGGCGGCTTTGCTGCGCCAGCGCGCGCCGGCGCCCAGCTTCAACTGCGGCAGCATCGGCAGCCGGGTGTCGACGAGCAGGTTCACCGTGGTGCGCGGCACCCATTCGTAGATGTCGTTGCCGTCGGGGCCGGTCAGCTTCAGCTTCGTGTAGCCGACGACGATCTTGGTGTCCTTGGCGATGCGGCCGGTGGCTTCGAGCTCGACGCCGCGCGACTTCACGTCCTTGGGCACGTAGTAGTAGTACTGGTCCGTGGTGCTGGCGTTGGCGGTGCCGGCGTAGGTGGCCAGTCCTTTTTGCGTGGCGCTGAACAGCGCAAAGGTGGTCAGCAGCTTCTTGTCCAGCCACTCGGCCTTGAGGCCGACCTCCTGGTTGACGCCGCGCACCGGGTCCAGGTAGACGCGGTTGATGTCCACCTGCTCCTGGTACATGAAGATGTCGGAGTACGAGGCGTAGACCAGCGCATCGGGCGTCAGGTCGTAGGTCACGCCGACGTAGGGGCTGACCTCCTTGGTGTCGGGGTAGCTGGTGACGGTGGAGGTCGCGCCGTAGCGCGAGTTGCCTTCGCGGTGCAGCTTGACGGCGTTGACGCCGAGGATGCCCTTGAAGCCGGCACCCAGGTCCCAGCGCGACGCGGCGTACAGGCGCGCGAGCGTCTGCTCGCCGCCGGTGTTGGAGCCTTCCACCGCGCCCCACACGGGTTCCGGGTAGGCGTTGCCGGCATACGGGAAGGCCGGCAGCGGCAGGAATTGGTAGGTGGCCGAGTCGTAGCCCAGTGCGTCGGTGGAGTTCTTCTGCCTCGAGTAACTGAGCCCCGCGATCAGGCTGTGCCGGCGGTCGAAGGCCTTGAACTGCCCGCTGAGGTTGACGTCGAGCACGTCGCTGTCGGTGCTGCCGTGGCTGCCGTAGGGCCAGCCGACGAGGCCGGTGTTGTCCGGGTTCAGCGAGCCGTTGCCCGGGTAGGCGTACAGCAGCTGCGTGTCTTCCTTGCTGTGCTGCCGGCTGTACGTCAGCTTCAGCTCCCAGTCGGGGCTGAGCGTGTGGGCGTATTCGACGAAGCCGGTCAGCGTGCGCGTGTTCCAGAAGGTCCAGTCCACCGAGGTCGACGACGAAGCGTCGAACTCGGCCATGCTGCCGTCGGCGTAGTTGAGCGTCAGCGAGCCCCACATCGGCGAGCGCTGCTTGCCCTCCTGGTAGGTGAGGCCGGCGGTCAGCACGCCGTCGCGGCCGATCTGGCCGTCCACCACGCCGTAGATCGTGGTGCGCTTGTCGTGCAGCGCGCGCAGGTAGGAATCCTTGTCCTCGTGCGCCACCACCAGGCGGCCGGCCCAGCTGCCGTCGGCCGTCAGCACCTTGTTGACGTCGAGCGTCACGCGCTTGCCGTCCCACGAGCCCAGCGTCAGGCCGGCCTCGCCGCCGTCCTTGTTCTTCGGACGCTTGCGCACGTAGTTGATCGTGCCCGAGGCGTTGCCGACGCCGGTCAGCAGCCCGTTGGCGCCGCGAATCAGCTCGATGCGCTCGAACAGGTAGGTGTCCTGCTGGCCCGTCACCGTGCCCCAGCTGTTGGCGACGCCCAGGCCGTCCACCTGCGTGAGCTGCACCTCGAAGCCGCGGGCGTTGAACACCGCGCGGTTGGTCTCGTACTGCTCGACGTTGAGCCCGGTGCCCAGCGCCAGCGCCTCGTTGGAGCCGCTGACGCCGAAGTCGGCCATGTCCTCGGCGTCGATGGTGCTGATGGTCTGCGGCGTGTCCTTCAACTCCAGCGGCAGCCCGGTCGCGCCCTTGGAGACCCGTTGTGCGCGCTTGGCGGTGACGACGATCGCCTCGGTGGGCGCGGCGGTGGCGGTCTTGTCGGCGCCGGCGGGGGCGGCGGCTTGCTGGGCCTGGGCCTGGGCCAGCGCCGTGCATGCGGCGATGGCGCATGCGGTCCTGGCAACGTGACGGTTCATCGGAATTCCTGCTGAAAATGGAGCGACTGCTTTCCCGATCGTGACTTTAAATGATAATAAGAATGATTCTTGTGTAGAGTCACGAAAAGCGGACGGCCTGTCGCATCGCTGCTGAATCCCCATCGAATCCCATGTCCGGTTCCTTCCGCCAACTCTGGGCGTGGCCCATCGCGCTGGGCGCGCTCACGGCCTCAGGGCTGCTCAGCGCGCTGGTGTCCGACCACTGGGGCGACGTCTGGTCCTGGCTGGCCCTGGGCGTGCCGGTGGCCGTGATGGCGTACTTCTCCTGGCGGCGGGGCTGACGAGATGGCCAGTGCCCGATCGCTGCGCGTCTGGAGCTGGCTGCACACCTGGAGCAGCCTGGTATGCACGCTGTTCATGCTGCTGCTGTGTCTGACCGGGCTGCCGCTGATCTTCCACCACGAGATCGAGCACCTGACGGGCGACGCGGTGGAACTGCCGGTGCTGCCGCAGGGCGCCGCCGCCGCGCCGGCGTCGTTCGACGCCGTGCTGCGCGCCGCGCGCGAGCGTTATCCGCAGCGCGTGGTGCAGTACGCCTCGGCCGACGAAGAGAACCCGCTGCTGTGGTACGTCACGCTGACGCCCACGCCGGCGCCCACCGACGACTACAAGTCGCTGGCGGTGGACGGCCGCACGGCCCGGGTGCTGCGCGACGCGCCCACCAACCAGGGCTTCATGTACTGGATGCTGCGCCTGCACGTCGACCTCTTCGCCGATCTGCCGGGCAAGCTCTTCCTCGGCCTGATGGGGCTGCTGCTGGTCATCGCCATCGTCTCCGGCGTCGTGCTGTATGCGCCCTTCATGCGCCGGCTGACCTTCGGCACCGTGCGCCGTGGCCGCTCGCCGCGGCTCCAATGGCTGGACCTGCACAACCTGCTGGGCATCACCACGCTGGTGTGGGCGCTGGTGGTGGGCTTCACCGGCGTGATCAACACGTGGACCGACCTGCTGGTGAAGTACTGGCAGTACACGCACATCAGCGAGCTGCTGGCGCCGTACCAGGGCCAGCCGCTGGTGCCCGACGCCGAGCGCGCGCCGATGCAGGCCACGCTGGCCGCGGCGCAGGCGCACACGCCGGGCATGCGGCTGTCGTTCGCGGCGTTTCCGGGCACGGCCTTCTCCAGCCCGCACCACGTCACCTACTTCATGCGCGGCGACAGCCCGCTGACCGCCAAGCTGCTGCGCCCGGTGCTGGTGGACGCGCGCACCGCGGCCGTCACCGCGTCGCCGGAACTGCCCTGGTACCTGACCGCGCTGCTGCTGTCGCAGCCGCTGCATTTCGGCGACTACGGCGGCCTGCCGATGAAGATCCTGTGGGCGCTGCTGGACGTCGCCACCGTGGTGGTGCTGGGCAGCGGCCTGTACCTGTGGCTGCGCCGCCGGGCCGACCAGCGGCAGGCGGCGGGGGAACTGACGGGCGACGGAACGGGGGCGACGACGGCGGTGCGGTGAGATAGGGAGGGCGCGGACGGCCTCGCCGAGGTATCCTGCGCGCCGCCCGTCATCGCCGGCAAGGAGACACCGCCATGCTCGAACTTGCGCTGGACAAGGCGAAGGTCAAGACGGTCGGCAGCCACCAGTACTACGTCTTCCCGCAGCCGGCGACCCATACCAACCAGGCGAACCGGCCGCCCACCTACGCGGATCCCGCACTCCTCGTGACCTACACGGGCGCGGGATCGAACGGCCGCGCGAAGCTGCTTCCGGGCGAGGTTCACAAGGCCGCGAACGCGATGATGACGGCGCTGCGCTGCTACGGCGATGCGATCGACGACTGGAGCATGAAGAGCGCCGTGATCGCGAGCGGATACCGGCCCGACGACGCCAGGCAGGGCGCCAACTACTTGCGCATCATCAAGAAGACCATCAAGGCGAACCCCGGCATCTTCGGCGAACTCGAGTTTCCGAGCAGCCTGGAGAAGGACGCCCAGTCGGTGCTCGGACGGCCCGGCGACCCGCGCCGCATCGCTTTTCACCAGAACGTCGCAGCTGCCCCGGGATGG
Source organism: Rubrivivax sp. (assembly GCA_047602205.1). Taxonomy (GTDB): domain Bacteria; phylum Pseudomonadota; class Gammaproteobacteria; order Burkholderiales; family Burkholderiaceae_C; genus Rubrivivax. The sequence goes on from JASGHX010000001.1 coordinate 5,932,561, forward strand.
GACAAGGATCTGACCGCGAAGCTGTTCAAGCTAGTGGACGGCGTCTACACGCCGCGCGGCACCAACCCGCATGCGACCGGGCTGGTGTTCGACCTCGACTTCACGATCTTCGACGGCCACAAGCGCGAACTCAGTCTCGGCGCCAATACGGCCTTGAACGGGCTGGCGCTGCGCAGCGCGGCCGGCATGTGGCTCAACCAGTATTCGATGATGTTCGGCTTCGACTCCTACGACACGCGCAAGGAGATCTGGCACCAGGAGTACCGCAGCCCCACCGCCGGCGACGGGTCGCCGGAGGCGATCGAGCTCCTGAACTGCTGCGGTCCGGCGCCTGATTGATCGGGTCCGGTACGAAAGATGCCGGTGCGATACTTCGCTCTCGAAGACCGCGAAAAACGGCTGCCTGTGCCACTGGCACCAGACAACCGAATACACGCCACCAAGCAGCCCTAGCGAGGTCGGCCAGCGTTCCCCCCGACATCTGTCGGCCGTTGCTGCGGACGGTTGCGCACTGACGCGCACGCCTGCAGCCATCGGAACGCTTGCCATGAACCTGTACCTCGGCTCCCGATTTCCTTCCACGCCTCTGCGCATCGCCATCGCCGGCGCCGGCCTTGGCGGCTTGACGCTCGCACGTGTCCTTCACGTCAACGGCATTCCCGCGACCGTCTACGAAGCCGAAGCTTCGCCCGATGTGCGGGCACAGGGCGGCTTGCTGGACATCCACGAATACAACGGCCAACTCGGACTGAAGGCCGCGGGCCTCTACGACGAGTTTCTTGCCCTCGCGTTGCCGGGCGAAGATGCCAAGCGCGTGGTCGACAGGCATGGCAACGTCCTGCTCGACAAGCCCGGCTCGCGCAGCACGGCCAAGCCTGAAGTGGACCGGGGCGCGTTGCGCCGGCTGCTGATCGAATCTCTGCCCGCCGATACCATCCGGTGGGGCCGCAAGCTCGTGCAGGCGTGCCGCCTTGCCGACGGGCAGCACCGACTGGTCTTCGCCGACGGTTCGACGGTCACGGCGGATCTGCTGGTCGGCGCCGATGGCGCTTGGTCGAAGGTTCGTCCGCTACTTTCGGCCGCGAAGCCGGCATACGTCGGCACGACCTTCATCGAAACCAATCTCTTCGATGGCGACATGCGGCACAAGGCCAGCGCCGATACGATCGGCAGCGGCACCCTGATGGCAGTCGAGCCGGGTCAAGGCATCCTGGCCCACCGTTATGCGAGCGGTGCACTGCGCACCTATGTCGCCCTGAACAGGCCGGAAATGTGGATCGACGCCATCGACTTCAGCCAGCCGGCAGCCGCACTGCGCCGACTCGCCGGCGAATTTGAGGGGTGGGCAACGCCGCTTCTGGCCTTGGTCACGGATAGCGACACCTCGCCCATCGTGCGGCCCATCCATGCCTTGCCGATCGACCACCGCTGGAAACGCATTCCCGGCATCACCCTTGTGGGCGATGCGGCCCACCTGATGTCGCCGTTCGCGGGTGAGGGCGCCAACCTGGCCATCCTGGATGGTGCTGAACTGGGCTTGGCGCTGCGTGACCATCCCGGAGACATCGAGGCGGCACTCGCGGCGTATGAACAGGCACTCTTTCCGCGCAGCGCCGCTGTGGCCGGCCAGACGGCTCAGAACCATCGGCGTTTCTTTGGCAACGACGCGCCGCAGAGCGTGGTCGAATTGTTCTCCGCGCATTAGTCGCGGGGCTTCGATGGCGCAGGTCCGGCAGCCAGCGGCCGCGATCTCAGGTTTCGACAGGTTCTCCAGGTCCTGCCCGAGACGCTGCGCCTGGGGCCTACGCCGCTTCCAGTTCCTCCACCGGCCGGGCCTTGACCGTCCACCGCCGGCGCGAGTTCTCGCTCGCGACGATGACCTGTTCGCCGGCCTGGTCGTCGGCCATCAGGCGCGGCATCAGCGCGCGCACGGCCCGGGAAACACGTCGGCTTCCAGCCGGCGCAGCACGTAGTCGGCGTGTCGGGCAGACTTGGCAGGCGCCCAGCCCGCCCACCATGCCCGCGCGACGGCCTCGAAGGTGTTGCCCACCCGGAGGCGCTGGGCGGCACGATCATCCTTGCGCGCCTGCCCGGGGTCGGTGCCGGCGTCCAGCAGGGCGCGCGCCGCGTCGCGGTCGGCGCGAGCCTGCTTCGGGGCGATGTCGGGATAGGCGCCCAGCGCAAGGCGCTTCTCCTTGCCCGCGAAGCGGTACTGCCAGCGCCAGAGCTTGGCCCCGGTTGGGCTGATCTCCAGGTACAGGCCGCCGCTGTCGGCGAGCCGGATTCGGGGCCTGCCGGGTAGGGGGTGGGCGTTCTTGCAAGCGGTATCGGTCAGGGGCATTTTGGGGGCATCCTGGCGGGGGGCACCGAAAACTGCCCTCCGATGCCCCCGAGGATGCCCCCAAGTCTGGCCGGGCTGTCAAAGAACCTTGGCGAACAAAAAAGCCCCGTGGGACGGGGCTTTGCAGAGGGATTTGCGGTCTTTGTGAGACTTCGCTGAACGCATCGCTGGCGGAGGGAGCGGGATTCGAACCCGCGGTGGGCTGTTAACCCACACACGCTTTCCAGGCGTGCGACTTAAACCACTCATCCATCCCTCCTTGCCTGCGTGACGGGGCACGCAGCCAGGGCAAGCGGCGGATTCTAGCCGGCGGTCGGGCCCGGGGCCTTCTTCATCAGCGCCATCGCGGTGCCGACCAGCGCCGAGACCTCGCCCATGTGGCCCGGCACGATCATCGTGTTGTTCTTCTGCGCCAGTTGCGCGTAGGCCTCCACCGCCTTCTCGGCCACCTTGAGCTGCACGGCCTGTTCGCCGCCGGGCTGGCGGATCGCGTCGGCCACCTTGCGGATGGCTTCGGCGGTGGCGTCGGCCACGGCCTTGATCGCCTCGGCCTCGCCCTGGGCGGTGTTGATGGCGGCCTGCTTCTCGCCTTCGCTGCGCGCGATGAAGGCCTCGCGCTCGCCGGTGGCGATGTTGATCTGCTCCTGGCGGCGGCCTTCGCTGGCGGCGATCAGCGCGCGCTTCTCGCGCTCGGCGGTGATCTGCGCCTGCATGCTGCGCAGGATGTCGGCCGGCGGCGTCAGGTCCTTGATCTCGTAGCGCAGCACCTTCACGCCCCAGTTCAGCGCCGCCTCGTCCAGCGCGTTGACGACGCTGGTGTTGATCAGCTCGCGCTCCTCGAAGGTGCGGTCCAGCTCCATCTTGCCGACCACGCTGCGCAGCGTGGTCTGCGCCAGCTGGGTGATCGCGGCCAGGTAGTCGCTGCTGCCGTAGCTGGCACGCATCGGGTCGGTGACCTGGAAGTACAGGATGCCGTCCACCTGCAGCTGGGTGTTGTCCTTGGTGATGCAGACCTGGCTGGGCACGTCCAGCGGCACCTCCTTCAGCGAATGCTTGTAGGCCACGCGCTCGATGAAGGGCACCAGGAACTTCAGCCCCGGCGTCAGCGTGCGGTCGTACTTGCCCAGGCGCTCCACCACCCAGGCGTGCTGCTGCGGCACGATCTTGAAGGTGCGCGCGATGAAGATCAGCGCGATGACGACGATGATGATGACGACTTCCATGGCGCTGGTCCCCTTCAGCCCGCGGCGGCGGGCGACAGTTCGAGTTGGTTGCCGCGCACGGCCACGATGACGTGCGGCCCGGCGGCCGCCGCGGCGCCGCGCGCGAGCTGCGCCGACCACCAGCTGCCGCGGTACTGCACGCGCGCGGTGCCGTCGCTGGCCCAGGCGTCGACGAAGACGGTCTGGCCGATGTCGAGGTTGGCGTCGCGATTGCTTTCCACCGGGGCCGAGCGCGGCGCGTGCGCGCGCCGCCAGTGCCAGGCGGCCGTGGCGCCGGCGCCGACCAGCGCCGCCAGCGCCAGCTGCGCGCTGGCGCTGGCGCCGCCGTGGGCCAGCAGCGCGCCGGCCACGCAGCCCAGCGCCACCATCAGCAGGTAGAAGGTGCCGCTCAGCAGCTCGGCCGCCACCAGCAGCCCTGCGGCCAGCCACCACCAGGTGGATGCGCTCCAGTCCATCGTCGTCTCCCGCACACGGTGCGCGCCGGCCGCAGTGTAGAGCCCGGTTGTAGAGCCCGGTGCAGCGCCTACACTGCGCGCCTTCGTCCGCCGACCGCCCCGCCCAACATGCTGCGCTTCCATTTTCCGATCGTCATCATCGACGAGGACTTCCGCTCCGAGAACACCTCGGGCTTCGGCATCCGCGCGCTGGCCGCGGCGATCGAGAAGGAGGGCTTCGAGGTCGTGGGCGCCACCAGCTACGGCGACCTGGCGCAGTTCGCGCAGCAGCAAAGCCGCGCCAGCGCCTTCATCCTGTCGATCGACGACAACGAGTTCACGCCCGGCCCCGAGCTGGACCCCGCGGTGCTGAACCTGCGCAAGTTCATCCAGGAGATCCGCTTCAAGAACGCGGAGATCCCAATCTACATCTACGGCGAGACGCGCACCAGCCAGCACATCCCCAACGACGTGCTGCGCGAGCTGCACGGCTTCATCCACATGTTCGAGGACACGCCGGAGTTCGTGGCCCGCCACATCATCCGCGAGGCGCGCAGCTACCTCGACGGCCTGGCGCCGCCGTTCTTCAAGGCGCTGATGGACTACGCGCAGGACGGCAGTTATTCATGGCACTGCCCCGGCCACAGCGGCGGCGTGGCCTTCCTGAAAAGCCCGGTGGGCCAGATGTTCCACCAGTTCTTCGGCGAGAACATGCTGCGCGCCGACGTCTGCAACGCGGTGGAGGAGCTGGGCCAGCTGCTGGACCACACCGGCCCGGTGGCGGCCAGCGAGCGCAACGCGGCGCGCATCTTCAACGCCGACCACTGCTTCTTCGTCACCAACGGCACCAGCACCAGCAACAAGATGGTGTGGCACCACACGGTGGCGCCGGGCGACGTGGTGGTGGTGGACCGCAACTGCCACAAGTCCATCCTGCACAGCATCATCATGACCGGCGCGGTGCCGGTGTTCCTGACGCCCACGCGTAACCACCACGGCATCATCGGCCCGATCCCGCAGGCCGAGTTCAGCCGCGAGGCCATCGAGCGCAAGATCAAGGCCAACCCGCTGCTGGCCGGCGTCGACCCGAAGCAGGTGCGCCCGCGCATCCTGACGCTGACGCAGAGCACCTACGACGGCGTGCTCTACAACACCGAGACCATCAAGCACGGGCTCGACGGCTACGTCGACAACCTGCATTTCGACGAGGCCTGGCTGCCGCACGCGGCCTTCCACGACTTCTACGGCCAGTTCCACGCGATGGGCAAGAAGCGCCCGCGGCCCAAGGACCAGGTGGTGTGGTCCACGCAGAGCACGCACAAGCTGCTGGCGGGCCTGAGCCAGGCCAGCCAGGTGCTGGTGCAGGACGCGGTCAACGTCAAGCTCGACCGCCACCTCTTCAACGAGGCCTACCTGATGCACACCAGCACCAGCCCGCAGTACGCGATCATCGCGAGCTGCGACGTGTCCGCGGCGATGATGGAGGCGCCCGGCGGCCGCGCGCTGGTGGAGGAGAGCCTGCTCGAATCGTTGGACTTCCGCCGCGCGATGCGCAAGGTGGAGAAGGACTTCGGCCGCGACTGGTGGTTCAAGGTCTGGGGCCCCGACAAGCTGGCCGAGGAGGGCATCGGCAGGAGCAGCGACTGGATGCTGAAGGCCGGCGCCAAGTGGCATGGCTTCGGCGCGCTGGCCGACGGCTTCAACCTGCTGGACCCGATCAAGTGCACCATCGTGACGCCGGGGCTGGACCTGTCGGGCCGCTTCGCCAAGACGGGCATCCCGGCGTCCATCGTCACCAAATTCCTGGCCGAGCACGGCGTGGTGGTGGAGAAGACCGGGCTCTACTCGTTCTTCATCATGTTCACGATCGGCATCACCAAGGGCCGCTGGAACACGCTGCTGACCGCCTTGCAGCAGTTCAAGGACGACTACGACAAGAACGCGCCGATGTGGCGGGTGCTGCCGGAGTTCTGCGCTGCGCACCCGCGCTACGAGCGCATGGGCCTGCGCGACCTCAGCCAGGTCATCCACGAGACCTACGCCAAGGGCGACATCGCGCGGCTGACCACCGAGATGTACCTGTCGGACCTGCAGCCGGCGATGAATCCCAGCGAGGCCTATGCCCACATCGCGCGCCGCAAGACCGAGCGCGTGGGCATCGACGCGCTGGAAGGCCGCATCACCACCAGCCTGCTGACGCCGTATCCGCCGGGCATCCCGCTGCTGATCCCGGGCGAGCGCTTCAACCGCAGGATCGTCGACTACCTGAAGTTCACGCGCCGCTTCAACGAAGCCTTCCCCGGCTTCGACACCGACGTGCACGGGCTGGTGGAGGACGAGCAGGCCGGCTACTACGTGGATTGCGTGCGCGACTGAATCAGGCAGGCCCGGCGTCGGGGTCGGTCAGCGCAGAGGCCGTCAAGCGGCGCTGTCCGGGTCGGCCAGCGCCACGTGGCTGAAACCGCCGTCGACGTAGACGATCTCGGCGCTGATGCCGGCGGCCAGGTCGGACAGCAGGAAGGCCGCGGTGTTGCCGACGTCGTCGATCGTGATCGGGCGGCGGATCGGCGTCATCGCCGCGAAGGCGCTCAGCAGCTTGCCGAAGTCCTTGATGCCGCTGGCCGCCAGCGTCTTGATCGGGCCGGCCGAGATGCCGTTGACGCGCACGCCCTGGGCGCCCAGGTCGGCGGCCAGGAAGCGCACGCTGGCCTCCAGCGCGGCCTTGGCCAGGCCCATGGTGTTGTAGTGCGGCACCACGCGCAGCGCGCCCAGGTAGGTCAGCGTCAGCAGCGCGGCGCCGGGGCGCAGGCGCGGCAGCGCGGCCTTGGCCATCGCCGGGAAGCTGTAGGCCGAGATGTCCTGCGCGATGCGGTAGTTCTCGCGCGACAGCCCGTCCAGGAAGCGGCCGGCGATCGCCTCGCGCGGCGCGAAGGCGATGGCGTGCACGAAGCCGTCGAACTGCGGCCAGGCGTCGCCGAGCTGCTGGAAGAGGCGCTCGATCTGCTCGTCGCTGCCGACGTCGCAGTCGAACACGAGGTCGGTGCCGAACTCCTTGCCGAACTCGAGGCTGCGCTCGCGGAAGCGCTCGCCGACGTAGCTGAGCGCGATCTCGGCGCCTTCGCGCCGGCAGGCGCGGGCGATGCCGTAGGCGATGGAGCGGTTGGACAGCACGCCCGTGATCAGCAGCCGCTTGCCGGCGAGGAATCCCATGGTGTCTTCCGGATCAGTTCGAGAGGCCGCGATTCTGGCATCAGCGCCCTTCGCTTCGGCACGGGGGATGCGCGGCCCTTGCCCGGTCTTGCGCCACAGGCTATACTCCACAGCTTTCCCGGGTAAAGCTGCGTGGGCGGAAATCTTCCAGCCCATTTTTTTTGCTCGCTTGGCTTCTTGAAGGCGCTTGCCGGTTTTTTCGGCGGGTGCCGGACGAGGCGGCGTCCAAGACCGTGGCGGCGGACCCCGGGCTTGGATGCGACCACAGGAGCGAGCGCAGATCTTGGCAGCACGGACACCGTCAGCGGCAGCGCGTGAGCGCGGGCCCCGGCCCGACGCACGCGGCGCGATCGACGCCACCGTCACCGGCCTGGGCTACGAGCTGGTGGACGTGGAGCGCGCGCCGCGCGGGCTGCTGCGCGTGACGATCGACCGCGTGCCCGGCCGGCGCTACCCGTCGAGCGAAGACAGCGAGTCCGTCACCGTCGACGACTGCGAATTGGTCACGCGCCAGCTGCAATATGCGCTGGAGGTCGACGGCGTGCCGTACGAGCGGCTGGAAGTCTCGTCGCCGGGGCTGGACCGGCCGCTGAAGACCGAGGCGCAGTTCCAGCGCTTCGCCGGCGCGCAGGTGAGCCTGACGCTCAAGCAGCCCTTCGAGGGGCGCAAGGTGTTCAAGGGCCTGCTCGGCCGCGACGAGCAGGGCGGCTGGACGCTGGTCTTCGAGGACGGCAAGACGCAGCAGAAGACGCAGCAGGTGTTGGGGTTCGGCCTCGATGAAGTCCGCGAGGCCCGGCTGGTGCCGGTGCTGGACTTCAAGGGGCGCAGGGGACGCAAGGCGCAAGAAGCGGCGGCCGATGAGGCCGCGCCGGCGGCGCCGCAAGACGGAGGTCAGGATCGATGAATCGCGAAATGCTCATGCTGGTGGACGCCATCTCGCGCGAGAAGACGGTCGAGCGTGAGGTGGTGTTCGGCGCCGTCGAGGCGGCGCTGGCATCGGCCACCAAGAAGCTGCAGGGCGGCGAGGTGGACATCCGCGTCGCCGTCGACCGCGACACCGGCGAGTACGAGACCTTCCGCCGCTGGCTGGTGGTGCCCGACGAGGCCGGGCTGCAGAACCCCGACGCGGAAGAGATGCTGTCGGATGCGATCGACCGCATCCCCGACATCGAGGTCGGCGACTACATCGAGGAAGCGATCGAGTCGGTGCCGATCGGCCGCATCGGCGCGCAGGCGGCCAAGCAGGTGATCCTGCAGAAGATCCGCGATGCCGAGCGCGAGCAGCTGCTCAACGACTTCCTGTCGCGCGGCGACAAGATCTTCGTCGGCACCGTCAAGCGGCTGGACAAGGGCGACATCATCGTCGAGAGCGGCCGCGTCGAAGGCCGGCTCAAGCGCAACGAGATGATCCCGAAGGAGAACCTGCGCAGCGGCGACCGCGTGCGCGCCTTCATCCTGGGCGTGGACCCCACGCAGCGCGGCCCGCAGATCATGCTGTCGCGCAGCGCGCCGGGCTTCATGATGGAGCTGTTCGCGCAGGAGGTGCCCGAGATCGAGCAGGGCCTGCTGGAGATCAAGAGCTGCGCGCGCGACCCCGGCAGCCGCGCCAAGATCGCCGTCGTCAGCCACGATCGCCGCGTCGACCCCATCGGCACCTGCGTGGGCGTGCGCGGCTCGCGCGTCAACGGCGTGACCACCGAACTGGCCGGCGAGCGCGTGGACATCGTGCTGTGGTCGGAGGACCCGGCGCAGTTCGTGATCGGCGCGCTGGCGCCGGCCAACGTGGCCTCGATTGTCGTCGACGAGGAGCGCCACGCGATGGACGTCGTGGTCGACGAGGAGAACCTCGCGATCGCGATCGGCCGCGGCGGCCAGAACGTGCGCCTGGCCTCCGAGCTGACCGGCTGGCGCATCAACATCATGACCGCCGAGGAATCCCAGGCCAAGCAGGCCAGCGAGAGCGAATCGGTGCGCAAGCTCTTCGTCGAGAAGCTCGACGTCGACCAGGAGGTGGCCGACATCCTGATCGCCGAAGGCTTCACCAGCCTGGAAGAGGTGGCCTACGTGCCGCTGCAGGAGATGCTGGAGATCGAGTCCTTCGACGAGGACACCGTGCAGGAGCTGCGCACCCGCGCCAAGGACGCGCTGCTGACGATGGAGATCGAGAAGGAAGAGCAGGTCGAGGAGGTCTCGCAGGACCTGCGCGACCTGGAGTTCGAGGGCCAGGGCCTGTCGGCCGAGCTGATCGCCAAGCTGGCCGGCGGCGGCATCCATTCGCGCGACGACCTGGCCGACCTGGCCGTCGACGAGCTGACCGAGATGACCGGCGTCGACGAAGCGCAGGCTCGCGCGTTGATCATGAAGGCGCGCGAACACTGGTTCACCGCCTGAAGCCCGCCCCGGCAGCTTGCCACCGACTCGACATCGACACCGCACACCCCAGGATAGGAAGTCCGCAACATGGCCGTGACCACCGTCGCCCAGTTCGCCGCGCAGCTTAATCGCCCCGCGGCGGCGCTGCTCGAGCAGCTGCAGTCGGCCGGCGTGAGCAAGAAGTCGCCCGAAGACGCCTTGACCGAGGCCGACAAGGAGCGCCTGCTCGAATTCCTGCGCACCGCGCACGGCACCGCCGCCGCCGGCGAGCGCAAGAAGATCACGCTGACGCGCAAGAGCACCAGCGAGATCAAGCAGGCCGATGCCAGCGGCAAGGCGCGCACCATTCAGGTGGAGGTGCGCAAGAAGCGCGTCTTCGTCAAGCGCGACGACGCTTCGCCCGCCGTCGAGGAGCCCGCGGGCCCCAGCGCCGAGGAACTGGAGCTCAAGCGCCGCGAAGAAGAGGCGCAGGCCCAGGCCGAGGCCATCCGCCGCCAGGAGGAGGAGCTGGCCGAGCAGCGCCGCCAGCGCGAGGAGCAGGAGCGCCAAGCCCGCGAGGCCGCCGCCGAAGCCGCCGCCAAGGCGGCCGCGGAGGCCGCCGCCGCCAAGGCCGCCGAGGAAGCCGCCGCCAGGGCTGAAGCCCAGGCCAAGGCCGCCGCCGAAGTCGCTGCCGCCAAGGCCGCCGGCGGCAAGGGCGCGCCGGCGGCTGCTGCTGCGCCAGCGCCGGCTCCCGCTGCCGCCGCGCCTGCGGCACCTGCCGCCGCTGCGCCGGCCGCCGCGCCCGCCCCCGCGGAAGCACCGAAGCCCGTGCTGCGCGTCGTCAAGGCTGCTGACAAGGCCGCCGAAGACAGCGCGCGCCAGGCCGACCTCGAACGCCGCCGCAAGGCCGCCGAGGCCGAGGCCGCGGCGATCCGCGCGATGATGTCGGCGCCGCGCAAGACGCTGGTGGCCAAGAAGCCCGAAGAGGCCAAGCCCGACGCGGCCAAGGAAGCCATCAAGGGCACCATCCACAAGCCCACGGCCAAGCCCGGCGCAGCAGCGCCCGGCGCGGCCGCCGGCGCCGCCAAGCCCGGCGACAAGAAGCAGGTCAAGAGCGAGAAGCTGTCGTCGAGCTGGGCCGACGACGCCGCCAAGAAGCGCGCCGCGCTGAAGACGCGCGGCGACACCGGCGGCGCGCGCGCCGGCTGGCGCGCGCCGCGCGGCGGCCGCCGTGGCGGCCGCGACGACGACGGCCCGAGCTTCACGCCGCCGGCCGAGGCCGTGGTGCAGGAGGTGCACGTGCCCGAGACCATCTCGGTGGCCGACCTCGCGCACAAGATGTCGGTCAAGGCCAGCGAAGTCATCAAGCAGCTGATGAAGCTGGGCCAGATGGTCACGATCAACCAGCAGCTCGACCAGGAGACGGCGATGATCGTCGTCGAGGAGATGGGCCACAAGGCCTTCGCCGCCAAGCTGGACGATCCCGACGCGTTCACCGAGGAAGAGCAGGCCGCCGCCACCGGCGACGAGCTGCCGCGCGCCCCGGTGGTCACCGTGATGGGCCACGTCGACCACGGCAAGACCTCGCTGCTGGACTACATCCGCCGCGCCCGCGTGGCCGCGGGCGAGGCCGGCGGCATCACGCAGCACATCGGCGCCTACCACGTCGAGACGCCGCGCGGGATGATCACCTTCCTGGACACCCCGGGCCACGCCGCGTTCACCGCGATGCGCGCCCGCGGCGCCAAGGCCACCGACATCGTGATCCTGGTGGTGGCCGCCGACGACGGCGTGATGCCGCAGACCAAGGAAGCGATCCACCACGCCAAGGCGGCCGAGGTGCCCATCGTCGTGGCGATGAACAAGATCGACAAGCCCGACGCCAACGTCGAGCGCGTGCGCAGCGAGCTGGTGGCCGAGGGCGTGGTGCCGGAAGAGTTCGGCGGCGAGTCGCCCTTCGTCCCCGTCTCGGCCAAGACCGGCCAGGGCGTGGACGACCTGCTGGAGCAGGTGCTGCTGCAGGCCGAGGTGCTGGAGCTGAAGGCGCCGCAGGACGCGATGGCCAAAGGCCTGGTGATCGAAGCCAAGCTCGACAAGGGCCGCGGCCCGGTGGCCACCGTGCTGGTGCAAAGCGGCACCCTGAAGAAGGGCGACGTGGTGCTGGCCGGCAGCAGCTACGGCCGCGTGCGCGCGATGATCGACGAGGACGGGCACAACACCGATGCCGCGGGGCCGTCCATTCCCGTGGAGATCCAGGGTCTGACCGAGGTGCCGCAGGCCGGCGACGATTTCATGGTGCTGGCCGACGAGCGCCGTGCGCGCGAGATCGCCACCTTCCGCCAGGGCAAGTACCGCGAGGTCACGCTCAACAAGCGCCAGGCGGCCAAGCTGGAGAACATGTTCGAGAACATGGGCGAAGGCCAGGCGCAGACGCTGTCGCTGATCATCAAGGCCGACGTGCAGGGTTCGCAGGAGGCGCTGGCGCAGTCGCTGCAGAAGCTGTCGACCGCCGAGGTGCGGGTGCAGATCGTGCACGCGGCGGTGGGCGGCATCACCGAGAGCGACGTCAACCTGGCCATCGCGTCCAAGGCCGTGATCATCGGCTTCAACACCCGCGCCGACGCCGGTGCGCGCAAGCTGGCCGAGGGCAACGGCGTCGACATCCGCTACTACAACATCATCTACGACGCGGTGGACGAGGTGAAGGCGGCGATGTCGGGCATGCTGGCGCCGGAGCAGAAGGAAGAGGTCATCGGCACCGCCGAGATCCGCACCGTGTTCGTGGCCAGCAAGATCGGCACCGTGGCGGGCTGCATGATCACCGCCGGCCAGGTGACGCGCAACGCGCGCTTCCGCCTGCTGCGCGACAACGTGGTGGTCTACACCGGCGAACTGGAGTCGCTCAAGCGCATGAAGGACGACGTGCGCGAGGTCAAGGAAGGCTTCGAGTGCGGCATCAAGCTCAAGAACTACAGCGACATCAAGGAAGGCGATCAACTGGAGTTCTTCGAGGTCAAGGAAGTGGCCCGTACGCTGTAACCGGCGGACGGCCCCTTGCGAAGAGCCCCGCCGCACCACGGCGGGGCTCTGCGTTTTCGGGAGCATCACCATGCGACACAAACGAGCCACCCCCAACCGCAGCTTCCGCATCGCCGACCAGATCCAGCGCGACGTGTCGGAGCTGATCCGCGACCTGAAGGACCCGCGCATCGGCATGGTGACGATCAGCCACGTCGACGTCTCGCCCGACTACGCGCATGCCCAGGTCTTCTTCTCGGTGCTGGTCGGCGACCCGCAGGCCAGCGCCGATGCGCTGAACGAGGCCGCCGGCTTCCTGCGCAACGGCCTGTTCAAGCGGCTGCAGATCCACACGGTGCCGACGCTGCACTTCCACTTCGACCGCACGACCGAGCGCGCGGCGGATTTGAACGCGCTGATCGCGCGCGCCAACGCGACGCGCGCGAAAGACGACTGATGAACCTTCCGCGCACCCCCAGGCGCGCCCTGCACGGCGTGCTGCTGCTCGACAAGCCGCTGGGCTGGTCGAGCAACGACGCCTTGCAGAAGGCCAAGGGGCTGCTGCGCGCCGAGAAAGGCGGCCACACCGGCACGCTGGACCCGCTAGCTACCGGGCTGCTGCCGCTGTGCTTCGGCGCCGCGACCAAGTTCGCCCAAGTGAGCCTGGACGCCGACAAGCGCTACCGCGCGACGCTGCGCTTGGGCCAACGCACGAGCTCAGGCGATGGCGAAGGCGAGGTGATCGAGGAACGGCCGGTGCATTGCAGCCGTGCCGACATCGAAGCCGCTTGCGCGCGCTTCACCGGCCGCATCGAGCAGAAGCCGCCGATGCACTCGGCGCTCAAGCACCAGGGCAAGGCGCTGTACGAATACGCGCGCGCCGGCGTCGAGGTCGAGCGCGCGGCGCGGCCGGTCGAGATCCACCGCATCACGATCGCCGACTGGCAGCCGCCGCTGCTGGTCATCGACGTGCATTGCAGCAAGGGCACCTATATCCGCACGCTGGCCGAAGACATCGGCGCTGCGCTGGGCTGCGGCGCGCACCTGGCGGCGCTGCGCCGCACCGGCGCCGGTGCGCTGGACGTGGCCGATGCGGTGACGATGGAGCAGCTGGCCGCGCTCGACGAAGCCGGCCGCGCCGCGCTGCTGAAACCCGCCGACGTGCTGCTGCAGCAGTGGCCGGCCATCAGCCTGGCCGGCGACGAGGCCGCGCGCTTCCTGACCGGGCTGCGCCGCCGCGTCGCGCTGGCCGACGCGCCGGCGGTGCGCGTCTATGCGCAATCGCCGCGCGCCTTTCTCGGCGCCGCCCACATCGCCGGCGGCGAGCTGATCCCCGATCGTCTCTTAAGTCCCCTCGAAGTGCAGGCCGCACCGGCCTGAACGAGCAGCATCATGACCCACCCCATCCGCAACATCGCGATCATCGCCCACGTCGACCACGGCAAGACCACGCTGGTCGACCAGCTGCTGCGCCAGAGCGGCACCTTCCGCGACAACCAGCAGGTGGCCGAGCGCGTGATGGACAGCAACGACATCGAGCGCGAGCGCGGCATCACCATCCTGGCCAAGAACTGCGCCGTCACCTGGCAGGGCACGCACATCAACATCGTCGACACGCCGGGCCATGCCGACTTCGGCGGCGAGGTCGAGCGCGCGCTGTCGATGGTCGACGGCGTGGTGCTGCTGATCGACGCGCAGGAAGGCCCGATGCCGCAGACCCGCTTCGTCACCAAGAAGGCGCTGGCGCTGGGGCTGAAGCCCATCGTCGTTGTCAACAAGGTCGACAAGCCCGGCTCGCGGCCCGATTACGTGATCAACGCCGCGTTCGAGCTGTTCGACAAGCTCGGCGCCACCGAGGAGCAGCTCGACTTTCCCGTCGTCTACGCCTCGGGCCTGAACGGCTGGGCCTCGCTCGCCGAAGGTCCGGCCGGCGAGGCCTGGGGCGCGGACCTGCAGCCGCTGTTCGAGACCATTCTGAAGCACGTGCCCGAGCACAAGGGCGACCCGGCCGCGCCGCTGCAGCTGCAGATCTCGTCGCTGGACTACAGCACCTACGTCGGCCGCATCGGCGTGGACCGCGTCAACGCCGGCACCCTCAAGCCCGGCATGGACGTGCTGGTGATGGAAGGCCCCGACGGCAAGAGCTACAAGGGCCGCATCAACCAGGTGCTGACCTTCGAAGGCCTGGAGCGCCAGCAGGCGACCGACGCCGGCCCCGGCGACATCGTGCTGATCAACGGCATCGAGGACATCGGCATCGGCGTCACCGTGACCAGCCTCGATGACCCGCAGCCGCTGCCGATGCTGAAGGTCGACGAGCCGACGCTGACGATGAACTTCTGCGTCAACACCAGCCCCTTGGCCGGCCGCGAAGGCAAGTTCGTCACCAGCCGCCAGATCTGGGACCGGCTGCAGAAGGAGCTGCAGAGCAACGTCGCGCTGCGCGTCAAGGAGTCGGGCGAGGACGGCGTGTTCGAGGTCTCGGGCCGCGGCGAGCTGCACCTGACCATCCTGCTGGAGAACATGCGCCGCGAAGGCTACGAGCTCGCGGTGGGCAAGCCGCGCGTGGTGTTCAAGGACGTCGACGGCGAGCGCTGCGAGCCGATCGAGCTGGTCACCGCCGACATCGAAGACCAGCACCAGGGCGGCGTGATGCAGGCCCTGGGCGAGCGCAAGGGCGAGCTGGTCAACATGGAGACCGACGGCCGCGGCCGCGTGCGGCTGGAATACCGCATCCCGGCGCGCGGGCTGATCGGCTTTTCCAACGAGTTCATGAACCTGACGCGCGGCACCGGGCTGATCAGCAACATCTTCGAGGGCTGGGAGCCCTACAAGGGCGAGATCGCCGGGCGCAAGAACGGCGTGCTGATCAGCATGGACGACGGCGAGATCGTCACCTACGCCCTGGGCAAGCTGGACGACCGCGGCCGCATGTTCGTGCGCCCCGGCGACCCGGTGTACGAAGGCATGATCGTCGGCATCCACAGCCGCGACAACGACCTCGTCGTCAACGCGGTGCGCACCAAGCAGCTCACCAACTTCCGCGTCAGCGGCAAGGAGGACGCGATCAAGATCACGCCGCCGATCGATCTGACGCTGGAATACGCGGTCGAGTTCATCGACGACGACGAGCTGGTGGAGATCACGCCCAAGAGCATCCGCGTGCGCAAGCGCTTCCTGAAGGAGCATGACCGCAAGCGGGCCTCGCGCGAGGCGGCCTGAGCCGGCCATGGCCATGACCCACCGCCGCGGCGTGTGGCTGATGGTGGTCTGCACGCTGATGTGGAGCGTGGCCGGCGTCGTCTCGCGCTGGCTGGATTCGGCGCGCGGCTTCGAGGTCACGTTCTGGCGCGCCGCGTTCAGCGCGCTGACGCTGGTGCTGGTGCTGGGTTGGCTGCGCGGCCCGGCAGCGCTGTGGCGCACGCTGCGTGAGGGCGACCGCGCGTTCTGGATCTCGGCCGTGTGCTGGGCGACGATGTTCACCGCCTTCATGCTGGCGCTGTCGCTGACCACCGTCGCCAACGTGCTGATCACGATGGCCATCGGCCCGCTGCTCACCGCCCTGGGCGCGCGCCTCTTTCTCGGCCACCGGCTGCCGCCGCGCACCTGGGGCGCGATCGTCGTCGCCGGCATCGGCATCGCGTGGATGTACGGGCACGAGGTGGGCTTCGCCGGCGGCACGCACTGGCTGGGCGTGCTGGTCGCCTTGGGCGTGCCGGTCGCCGGGGCCACCAACTGGACGCTGATGCAGCACCTGCACCACGGCTCCGGCGACGACGATGAGGAAGCCGGCGACATGCTGCCCGCGGTGCTGGCCGGCTCGCTGCTGTCGGCCGCGGTGACGTTGCCGCTGGCGTTGCCGTTTGCCGCCACCGTGCACGACCTGGGCTGGTTGGCGCTGCTGGGCAGTTTGCAGCTGGCGATCCCCTGCCTGATCGCAATGGCCGTTACGCGCGTGCTGAAAGCACCCGAGATCTCGCTGCTGGCGCTGCTGGAGGTGGTGTTCGGCGTGCTGTGGGCCTGGCTGGGCGCCGGCGAGGAACCCAGCGCCGCGGTGCTGGGCGGCGGCGGCCTGGTGCTGGCCGCGCTGGTGGGCAACGAGTGGCTGGCGATGCGGCCGCGCGCGAATCAGTCGTCCGCTTCGTACATCTGATCGAAGCGCGCGGCGCTCACCGCGTAGGCGTCGCTGCCGTCCTCCTGGTTGCTGAC
Organism: Rubrivivax sp.; assembly: GCA_047602205.1. Taxonomy (GTDB): domain Bacteria; phylum Pseudomonadota; class Gammaproteobacteria; order Burkholderiales; family Burkholderiaceae_C; genus Rubrivivax. The sequence goes on from JASGHX010000001.1 coordinate 5,949,348, forward strand.
CAGCCAGTCGCCCGCCTCGTAGGCGGTGCGGCCCTCCTTGGTGGCGATGCTGCCGGCCACCGTGGCGCGCTCGGCCCACACCGGCGCGGTCTTCACGTAGGCGCCGCGGCCCACCTGGCGGTAGCTGCGCGCGAAGCTCTCGGCGTCGACGGTGTAGACCTCGCCGGCGTTGTCCACCAGCCAGTCGCCGCGCTTGGCCATCTGCTCGTGGCCCCACTTGCGGTAGCGCAGGCCTTCGGTGTCCAGGTCGATGCGGACGGCGGCCACGGCCTGGTCGGGGCGGCGGCGGAAGCGGCGGCGGGGGTTGGGGCTGCTCATCGCGGCAGTCTAAGATGCGCCGGCCATTGATGCCGCGGACTTCGCCGATGAACCAGCTTTCGGGACTCGACGCCACCTTCCTGTACCTGGAAACCCCGCAGATGCCCATGCACGTCGGCGCGCTGCACCTGTACGAGCTGCCGCCGGGCTTCAAGGGCAAGTTCATCACCGCGGTGCGCAAGCACGTGGCCGAGCGGCTGCCGGCCACGCCGGCGCTGCGCCGCCGCCTGTGGTGGATGCCGCTGAACATGGCCAACCCGGCCTGGGTGGACGCGGTGCCCGACCTCAAGCAGCACATCGTGCCCGGCGAGTGCCCGCGCCACGCGACCGTCGCCGATCTGGAGGCCGCCGTCGGCCGGCTGCACCCTCAGTTGCTGGACCGCAGGCGCCCGCTGTGGAAGTTCCACGTCTTCGAAGAGCTGGCGCCGGGGCCCGGCGGCCGCAGACGCGCCGCGATCTACACACAGCTGCACCATGCCGCGGTGGATGGGCAGGCGGCCGTCGCGCTGGCCAACGCGCTGCTGGACCTGACGCCGCAGCCGCGCAAGTTGGACGTCAGGCCGTCGAAGCGCCAGCGCGTCTTCAAGCTCGAGATGACCGAGATGCTGCGCGGCGTGCTGGCCAGCCAGGCCGGCAAGGTGGCCGGCATCATCCGCGGCCTGCCGTCGACCGTGGGCACGCTGAAGGACGCGGCGGCCGGCGCCGTCTCGCACAGCCGGCTGCTCACCGGCAAAAAGGGCAGCGGCAACATCACGCTGGCGCCGGCCACGGTCTTCAACAACTCGGTCACCGAGGGCAGGGCCTTCGCCAGCGTGAGCCTGCCGCTGGCCGAGCTGCGCGAGCTGGGCCAGGCGCACGGCGCCACGCTCAACGAGACGGTGCTGATGCTGTGCAGCAGCGCGCTGCGCCGCCTGTTCGCGAAGAAGCGCGCGCTGCCGCGCAAATCGATGGTGGCGGCGGTGCCGATCTCGCTGCGCGCCAAGGGCGACGCCAGCGCCGACAACCAGGCCTCGATGAGCCTGATCAGCCTGGGCACCAACATCGCCGACCCGCTCAAGCGCCTGGCCCACATCAAGGCCGCCAGCGCGGCAATGAAGTCGACGATGGGCCCGCTGAAGAGCATCCTGCCGACCGATTTTCCGTCGCTGGGCGTGCCCTGGCTGCTGGAGGCGGCCACCGCGCTGTACGGCAAGGCCAAGGTGGCCGACCGCATCCCGCAGGTGGCCAACGTCGTGATCTCCAACGTGCCGGGTCCGCCGGTGCCGCTGTACATGGCCGGCGCGCGGATGCTGACCAACTACCCCACGTCCATCGTCGTGCACGGCATGGGGCTCAACATCACGGTGCAGAGCTACGACCAGTCGCTGGACTTCGGCCTGATGGCCGACGCCCAGGCGCTGCCCGACGTGGCCGAGCTGGCGCAGGCCATCCGCGTCGCCTTCGACGACTTGCAGGCGCTGCCGCGCCCCGGCGACCCGGACCATGCCGACACGCCTCGGCGCGCGTCGCTGGTGGGCCGCGCGCAGCGCAGCCTGAGCGATGCGGTGGGCAGCACGGTGGGCAAGGTGACCCAGGCCATGGTCAGCGGCGCGCTGGAAGGGGCCGTCTCGCAGGTCACCGGGCGCCTGGGGGCGTCGCGCGCGGCGAAGAAGACCGGCAGGCCCGGCAGCAAGGTGCAGCGATGAGAATCAACGCCAACGGGCTGCAGATCGAGGTCGACGACCAGGGGCCGGCCGGCGCGCCGGCGGTGCTGCTGATCATGGGCCTGGGCATGCAGCTGATCGCCTGGCCCGACGAGCTGGTGCAAGACCTGGTGCGGCGCGGCTTTCGCGTGATCCGCTTCGACAACCGCGACATCGGCCTGTCGCAGCACTTCGACCACCTGGGCCGGCCCAACCTCGCCTGGGTCAGCCTGCGCCATCTGCTGCACCTGAAGGTGCGCGCGCCCTACGCCCTGGCCGCGATGGCCGCCGATGCGCTGGGCGTGCTGGATGCGCTGAACATCGCCCAGGCCCATGTCTGCGGCGCGTCGATGGGCGGCATGATCGCCCAGCACCTGGCCGTCGCGCACGGCGACCGCGTGCGCAGCCTGACGCTGCTGATGACCACCGCCGGCGCCCGCCACCTGCCGCAGCCGCCGCTGGCCGTGCGCCAGGCGCTGCTGGCGCGGCCGGCCGGCAACCGGCCCGAGGACCTGGTGGCCCACCTGCAGCGCGTGCTGGCGGCCATCGGCAGCCCCGCCTATCCGCCCGACCCCGAGAGCCTGCGCCGCCGACTGCTGGCCAGCGTGCAGCGGTCCTGGCACCCCGTGGGCATGCTGCGCCAGTTGAACGCCATCGTCGCCGACGGCGACCGCACGCCGCTGCTGGCGCGCATCCGCATGCCCACGCTGGTGATGCACGGCGAGGCCGACCGGCTGGTGCCGGTGGCCGCCGCGCACCATTTGGCGCAGCACATCGCCGGCGCGCAGAAGGACATCGTGCCCGGCATGGGCCACGACCTGCCGCTGCCGCTGATGCCGCGGCTGGCGGCAGGCATCGCGGAGACGGCGGGGCGGGGCTGAGGCCGGGCCGCGCTGCGGGACAATCGGCGCATGCCGCCGAACCCGCCCGCCGATCCGGTCTTCAGCCCCTGGCGCCTGTCCGTCGCGCCGATGATGGATTGGACGGACCGGCATTGCCGCTACTTCCACCGCCGGGTCACCCGCCGCACGCGGCTGTACACCGAAATGGTGACCACCGGCGCGCTGCTGCATGGCGACGTGCCGCGGCACCTGGACTTCGATGCCGAGGAGCACCCGGTGGCGCTGCAACTCGGCGGCAGCGAGCCCGGCGACCTGGCGCGCTGCGCCCGGTTGGCGCAGGAATGGGGTTATGACGAGGTCAACCTCAACTGCGGCTGCCCCAGCGAGCGCGTGCAGCGCGGCGCCTTCGGCGCCTGCCTGATGGCCGAGGCAGAGTTGGTGGCCGACGGGCTGAAGGCGATGCAGGATGCGGTGGCTATTCCCGTGACGGTCAAGCACCGCATCGGCATCGACCGCGTCGAGAGCGATGACTTCGTGCGCGACTTCGTCGGGACGCTCAGCCATCGCGCCGGCACCCGCGTCTTCATCGTCCACGCCCGCAATGCCTGGCTGCAAGGCCTGTCGCCGAAGGAGAACCGCGAGATCCCGCCGTTGCGCCACGCGCTGGTGCACCGGCTGAAGGCGGACTTCCCGGCGCTCACGATCGTGATCAACGGCGGCATCGCGGATAACGACGAGATCGGGCGCCACCTGCGGCACGTCGACGGCGTGATGATCGGCCGCGAGGCCTATCACAACCCCTGGCTGATGGCCGACTGGGACGCGCGCTTCTTCGGCGACGCGCCGCCGGCGCGCGACCGGCTGGCCGTGGAGCGCGCGATGCTCGTCTACATGCAGCGCCAGCAGGCCGCCGGCGTGCCCTGGCCGCACGTCGCGCGCCACCTGCTGGGGCTGTGGCACGGCCAGCCCGGCGCGCGGCATTGGCGGCGCGTGTGGTCCGACCATCGGCTGAAGAACGAGCCGCCGGCTGCGGTGCACGCGCTGGCGCACGCGCATGTGCCATCCCGCGACGTGGAGCTGACGACATGACGACGCAAGTGCTGGGCATCATCGGCGGCAGCGGCCTGTACGACCTGCCGGGCCTGGCCGACACGCGCTGGGTGGAGGTCGACACGCCCTGGGGCGCGCCGTCGGACGCGCTGTTCCGCGGCCGCCTGGGCGATGCCGAGCTGGTCTTTTTGCCGCGCCACGGCCGCGGCCACCGCATCCCGCCGGGCGAGGTGAACTACCGCGCCAACATCGCCGCGCTCAAGATGCAGGGCGTGACCGACGTGCTGTCGCTGTCGGCCGTGGGCGGGCTGCGCGCCGACCTGCCGCCCGGCACCTTCGTGATCGTCGACCAGTTCATCGACCGCACCTTCGCACGCGAGAAGAGCTTCTTCGGCCGCGGCCTCGTCGCGCACGTGTCGATGGCGCATCCGGTGTGCGCGCGGCTGGGCGACCACGTGGCCGCGGTGCTGCGCGCGCGCAGCGTGCCGCACGTGCAAGGCGGCTGCTACCTCGCGATGGAAGGCCCGCAGTTCAGCACGCTGGCCGAATCGCAGCTCTACCGCAGCTGGAACTGCAGCGTGATCGGCATGACCAACATGCCCGAGGCCAAGCTGGCGCGCGAGGCCGAGCTTTGCTATTGCAGCGTCGCGATGGTGACCGACTTCGACTGTTGGCACCCGGCGCACGACGCGGTGACGGTGGACGCCATCATCCGCGTGCTGCTGGCCAACGCGGCCACTGCCAAGGGGCTGGTGGCGGCGCTGGCCGACGCGGTGACGCGGGACGCGGCCGGCACCGCCTGCCGCTGCCGCCGCGCGCTGCAGCACGCGCTGATCACCGCGCCCGAGCAGCGCGACCCGGCGATGGTCGAGACGCTGCGCGCGATCGCCGGCCGCGTGCTGTGAACGCGCGATGAAGGTCGACGGCCGGCCGATGCGCACGCTGTGGCCCGCGCCGCAGCGCGACGCGCTGTTCGTGATCGACCAGCGCGCGCTGCCACACGAGCTGACGATCGCGCGCCTGGCCGACGGCGATGCGGTACAGCGCGCGATCGCCGAGATGTGGGTGCGCGGCGCGCCGCTGATCGGCGCTTGTGCGGCCTACGGGCTGGCGCTGCACCTCGGCGCCGGCGCCGATGACGCGCAACTGGAGCGCCATGCCGGGGCGCTGCGCACCGCGCGGCCCACCGCGGTGAACCTGGCCTGGGCGCTGGACCGGATGCTGGCGCGGCTGCGCCCGCTGCCGGCCGAAGCGCGGCGCGACGCCGCCTGGGCCGAGGCCGACGCGATCGCCGAACACGACGTGCAGGTCAACGCCGCGATCGGCCGCCATGGCCTGGCGCTGCTGCAGTCGGCTGCGGCGCGCAAGCCCGCGGGGCAGCCGCTGCACGTGCTGACGCATTGCAACGCCGGCTGGCTGGCCACGGTGGACTGGGGCACGGCCACCTCGCCGATCTACCACGCGCACGCTGCCGGCATGCCGCTGCACGTGTGGGTCGACGAGACGCGGCCGCGCAACCAGGGCGCCAGCCTGACGGCCTGGGAGCTGGGCCACGCCGGCGTGCCGCACACGGTGATCGCCGACAACGCCGGCGGCCACTTGATGCAGCACGGGCAGGTGGATCTCGTGATCGTCGGCTGCGACCGCGTGACGCGCCGCGGCGACGTCTGCAACAAGATCGGCACCTATTTGAAAGCGCTGGCCGCGCGCGACAACGGCGTGCCGTTCTACGTGGCGATGCCGACCAGCACGCTGGACCCGGCGCTGCACGACGGCGTGGCCGAGATCCCGATCGAGGCGCGCAGCCCGCGCGAGGTCACGCACGTCGCCGGGCGCGCCGCCGACGGCAGCGTGCTGGAGGTGCAGCTCACGCCCGACGGCAGCGCGGCCGCGAACCCCGCTTTCGACGTCACGCCGGCGCGGCTGGTGACCGGATTGATCACCGAGCACGGCGTGGTCGCGGCCGACGATGCGGCGCTGTCGGCGCTGATCGGGCGCATGCGATGAATACCCCAACGTTCGACGAAGCCGACCTGCGGCGGCAGCTCATCGCCGCGCTGCAGCGGCTGGACGCGCTGGGGCTCAACCGCGGCAGCACCGGCAACCTCAGCCACCGCGTCGGCGACGGCATGCTGATCACGCCGACCGGCATGGGCGCGGCCGAGCTGGGCGCCGAAGACCTGGTGTGGCTGGGCTTCGACGGCAGCCGGCGCGGCGCCTGGCAGCCGTCGTCGGAATGGCATTTCCACCAGGCGCTGTACCTCGCGCGGCCCGAGCTGAACGCCGTCGTGCACACGCACCCGCCGCATGCCACCGCACTGGCCTGCCTGCGGCGGCCGCTGCCACCTTTCCACTACATGGTGGCGGTGGCCGGCGGCGCCGACGTGCGCTGCGCGCCGTACCACCTGTTCGGCACGCCGGCGCTGTCGCAGGCCGTCGTGCAGGCGATGGACCAGCGCAAAGCCTGCCTGCTGGCCACGCACGGGCTGGTGGGCGCCGGCGCCACGCTGCGCGACGCGATGAAGGTCACGGTCGAGATCGAGTCGCTGTGCGACAGCTACCTGCGCGCGCAGGCGGTCGGCGAGCCCGTGCTGCTGAGCGAGGCCGAGATGGCTGCGGTGATCGCTCGTTTCAAAAGTTATGGGCAGGGCGCAAGCTCAGGCGACGAGCCGTAAGCCTGCGTCGGCCGCCAGCCGCGCCACGCTCCAATCCCGGCCTAGCAGCAGCATCCGCGTGTGCAGCTCGCCGCGCCGCGCGGCGTCCACCGGCTCGGCCAGCTGCGTCAGCACGCGGTCGCGCAAGTCGACGTGGATCCGCGGGTAGCACCGCGCCAGCCCGTGCCACAAGGCGTTGGCCGCCGGCGACTGGCGCGCGCCGGTGATCAGGCACAGCCCCGCGTCCAGCCCCCAGCGGTAGACCGCGGACGCCAGGCCCTGGCGCTGGTAGGCCGGCCGGTACTTGGAATGCGGCGCGCGCAGCCAGCGGTCGGCGCGCACGTCCAGTTCGATCAGGCGGTTGAACACGGTATAGCCGGCCAGGCAGCCGCGCACGCGGTCTTCCACGTAGACGTAGAAGTCGCCGTCGGCGGCGCGCCAGCGCAGCACCAGCCCGGGCCGGCTGGTGGGCACCGCGGCGATGCCGTGCAGCGCGTCGCCCGGGCGGTTCAAGCGGCGGTGCAGCGCGTCCAGCTCCAGCTCGATCTTGTCGGCGTCGTGGCCGACGTCGATGCGCAGCTCCAGCGGCCGGCGCCACCAGGGCCACCGTGGCGTGCGCGGCGGCAGCGGCAGCGACAGCGATAGCGCGGCGCTCACGACAGCGCCTCGGGCGCCGGCTCGCAGGCCGGCGGCGCCAGCTCCGGCGCCGGCGCCCACAGCCCGCTCTGCAGGCCTTGCGGCCGCGTGCGCGAGACCACGCGGCCGCAGGACGGCCAGGCGTCGCGGCGCGCGTTCAGGCCGGCGTACAGGCCGTAGCCGGCGCCGGCCTCGATGCGGCCGCCGCTGACGATGCATTCGCCGGCGCGGATCGCGCCTTCGGCCGCGATGTCGGCGCCGGCCACGATGCCCCAGCCGGCGTCGATGTGCATGCCGCTGCGAATCGACAGCGCCGCCTGCACGCCGTGGCCGGCGCGCAGGCCGTCGCTGCAATCGATGCCGGCGCCGGCGCGCAGGCTCTTGTCGCAGTGGATCGCGCCGTCGACCGTCAGCATGCCGTCGACCACCGCGCTGCCGCCCACGCGCAGCGGGCCGGCGCAGTCGAGGTCGCCGCGCACGCGCAGCTCGCCGTCGCAGCGCAGCGCGCCGGCGGTGACGACGCTCCAGCCCGCGGCGAGCTGGCCGCCGCAGCGCAGGGGCCCGCCGCTGCGCAGGCCGGCGGCGGCGTGCAGGTCGCCGTCCACCACCAGCGCGCCGCCGGTGCGCAGGCCGCCGTGCACGCGCAGCGCGCCGCCCACGCGCAGCAGGCCTTGCATCTCCACGCCGTGCTGCACCTGCAGCGAGCCGGCGAACACGCAGGCCTCGGCGTCGATCGCGTCGACGATGCGCACGGCGTCGATCGCGCCGAACCGGTCCAGCAGCCAGCAGGCGTCGTCGATGCGGCCGTCGTCGACCAGCGCGTCGATGATCTGCTGGTAGCCGGCCGGCGTCTTGAAGCGGCGCGTGAACCAGCGGTAGCCGCTGGCGCAGGAACGTTTGGCCCTCAGGGCCCGGGTGGAGATCTCCATGTCGATGAGGCCTTGCAAGTCGGCGCCGCAAAGCGCTTGCGGCGGCGCGCGGCCGGCCCCGTGATGCGCGAGGCCCAGGCAGCGGCGGCGGGTGCGGACCCTGCCGTGCGCGAGCCTCAGAACCTGGCGTGGGAGGTTCGGGCGCCGCGCACGGCCCGCGAGGGCACGGCCGCGGACCCGTAGGACCGCAGCGCGGCCAAGGCCCTGCCGACCACGCTGGCGCGGCCAGGCGGCTGACGGCGGATGGGGGCGAGGGCCATGGGGTGCAGTCGGCTGTATCGAGAGGAGACGATGGAGATCGCAGGCGCCGGCACGGCATGGGCAGCCGCCGCCGGCGCGGACGAGCCTAACACCGATGGCGCGCCGTCGGCTTCAAGAGCCCGCGGCGCGCACGCCTTTGTCGGGCCAGGTGGCCAGCAGCACGCCGGCCAGCGCGGCCGCGAAGGCCAGCGCGTGCAGGCCGCTGAAGGCCTCGCCCAGCAGCGCCACGCCCACTAGCGCGGCGCCGACCGGCAGCATCACCGAGAACACGCCGGCCCGCGGCGCCGGCACCTGGCGCAGGCCCTGCATCCACAGCCACACGGTGACCACGCTGGCGGCCAGCGCGTAGAACAGCAGCAGCGCCCAGGTGGCCGGCGCCACGGCGCGGAAGTCGAAGGCCAGCGCCTGCCACAGCCCCAGCGGCGTGACCAGCGCCAGGCCCCACAGGTTGATCAGCGCGCTGATGCGCCGCGGCGAGACGTTGCCGGCCAGCCGCTTGCCGATCACGACATAACTCGCTTCACAGAACACCGCGCCCATCAGCAGCGCGAAGCCCAGCGGCGAAACGGCGCCGCTGTCGCTGCCCTGGCCGCCCGGCCGCGCCAGCGCCAGCAACGCGATGCCCGAGGCCGCGCAGGCGATGGCCAGCCACACGCGGCCGGCGATGCGCTCGCGCAGGAACAGCCACGACAGCAGCGCCACCGCGCCGGGGATGCCGGCCATCGCGACGCCGGCGGCCACCGCCGAGCTGAGCTTGACGCCGTAGAGCATGCAGATCGAGAACAGGAAGTTGCCGAGAAAGCTCTCCCAGAACAGCAGCCGGCGGTCGCGGCGCGACAGCGGCGCTTCGGCCGGGCCGCGCTTCACCCAGTGCAGCATCGTCAGCGCCGCAAGCCCGAAGCGCAGCCAGGCCAGCAGGAAGACCGGGAACACCGCCACCAGCAGCTTGGACAGGCCGACATAACTGCCGACCAGCGCCATGCTGGCGGCCAGGCTGGCGTAGGCCAGCCAGGGCGTGTGCGCGCGGCTGCCGGCGGCGGCGCTCAAAGCCAGCCGTGCTGCCGCAGCTCGGCCAGCGTCAGGTCCAGGCAGCGGCGGATCAGCGCCAGCATCTCGTCGATCTGCGCGCGCGTCATCACCAGCGGCGGCGCGACGATCATGCGGTCGCCCACCGCGCGCATGACCAGCCCTTCGCGGAAGCAGTGCGCGCGGCACCGCATGCCCACCTCCAGCTCCTCGGGGAAGGCGGCGCCGCCGGCCTTGTCCTTCACCAGCAGCAGCGCGCCCATCAGGCCGCAGGTCTCGGCGTCGCCCACCAGCGGGTGCTCGCTCAAGCGCGCGAAGCCGGCCGCCAGATAGGGGCCGGTGTCGTCGCGCACGCGCTCCACCAGGCCCAGCTCGCGGATCAGCTTCAGGTTGGCCAGGCCCACCGCGCAGGCCGCCGGGTGGCCGGAGTAGGTGTAGCCGTGCGCGAACTCGCCGCCGCGCTCGACCAGCACGCGGGCCACGCGATCGCCCACCATCACGCCGCCCAGCGGCAGGTAGCCGCTGGTCACGCCCTTGGCGAAGGTCATCAGGTCGGGCCGGAAGCCGAAGGTCTCGCAGCCGAACCAGCGGCCGGTGCGGCCGAAGCCGCAGATCACCTCGTCGCTGACGAGCAGGATGCCGTGCGCGTCGCAGATGCGCTGGATCTCGGGCCAGTAGGTGGCCGGCGGGATGATCACGCCGCCGGCGCCTTGCACCGGCTCGCCGATGAAGGCGGCCACGCGCTCGGGCCCGACCTCGCGGATCTTGTCCTCCAGCCACGACGCGGCCAGGCGGCCGAAGTCGTCCCTCGACAAGCCCAGCGGCCGGCCGTGCTGCCACCAGTAGGGCTGCCCGATGTGCACGATGCCGGGGATCGGCAGCCCGCCTTGCGCGTGCATGCTGCTCATGCCGCCCAGCGAGGCGCCGGCCATCGTGCTGCCGTGATAGGCGTTGTGCCGGCTGATGATCACCTGGCGCTGGGGCTGGCCCAGCAGGTCCCAGTAGCGGCGCACCATGCGCACCACGGTGTCGTTGCCTTCGCTGCCCGAGCCGGCGAAGAACACGCGCTGGAATTGCGGCGGCGCGACCTGCGCCAACTGCTCGGCCAGCTCGATGGCCGGCGGCGTGGCGGTCTGGAAGAAGGCGTTGTAGAACGGCAGCTCCTGCAGCTGCCGCGTTGCCGCGTCCACCAGGGCCTGCTGGCCGTAGCCGACGTTGACGCACCACAGGCCGCTCATCGCGTCCAGGATCCTGTGGCCGTCGCTGTCCCACAGGTAGATGCCGTCGGCGCGCGTGATGATGCGCGCGCCTTTTTTCGCCAGGCCCTGGTGGTCGGTGAAAGGGTGCAGGAAGTGTGCCGCGTCGGCGGCCTGCCAGTCCTGCGTGGTGCGGGCGGTAGTGCGGGAGGTGGTCATGGTCGGTGCCTCAGACGTGCAGCAGCAGGTGCTCGCGCTCCCACGGCGAGATCACCTTCATGAACTCGGCGTACTCGGTCTCCTTGACCTCGCTGTAGACGGTGACGAAGCCTTCGCCCAGCACCTGCGCCAGGTCGCCCTCGGCGCGCAGCAGCGCCAGCGCCTCGCCCAGGCTGCGCGGGAGCTGGTATTCGCCGAGGTAGGCGTCGCCCTTGCATTCGGGCGTGGGCTCGATGCGGTTCTTGATGCCCAGGTAGCCGCAGGCCAGCGACGCGGCCAGCGCGACGTAGGGGTTGGCGTCGGCGCCGATCACGCGGTTCTCGATGCGCCGCGCCGCCGGCGCGGCCAGCGGCGCGCGGATGCCCACGGTGCGGTTGTCGGTGCCCCACTGGATGTTGATCGGCGCCGCGGTGAAGCGGGCCAGCCGCCGGTAACTGTTGACGTAAGGCGCGAACAGCGCCATCGCCGCCGGCACGTAGCGCTGCAGGCCGCCGATGAACCAGTGGAACTCGCGGCTGGCGCTGCCGTCGGGCTCGCTGAACAGGTTGCCGCCGTCGGCCGCGCGCACCACGCTCTGGTGCACGTGCATCGCGCTGCCGGGCTCGCCGGCGATGGGCTTGGCCATGAAGGTGGCGAACATGTCGTGGCGCAGCGCCGCCTCGCGCACCGTGCGCTTGAACAGGAACACCTCGTCGGCCAGCCCCAGCGGGTGGGCGTGGAAGAAGTTGATCTCCATCTGCCCGGCGCCCACCTCGTGGATCAGCGTGTCGACGTTGAGCTCCATCTTCTCGCAGTAGGCGTAGACGTCCTCGAACAGCGGGTCGAACTCGTTGACGGCGTCGATCGAATAGGCCTGGCGGCTGGTCTCGCTGCGCCCGCTGCGGCCGACCGGGGGCTTGAGCGGCACGTCGGGGTCGGTGTTGCGCGCGACGAGGTAGAACTCCAGCTCCGGCGCCACCACCGGCTGCCAGCCCTCGGCGGCGTACAGCTCACAGACGCGGCGCAGGACCGAGCGCGGCGCGAACGGCACGAGCCGGCCCTCGCGGTCGTAGCAGTCGTGGATCACCTGCGCCGTCGGGTCCGCGGCCCAGGGCACGATGCGCACGGTGCCGGGGTCGGGGCGCAGCTGCATGTCGCGGTCGGTCGGCGTGATGACGTCGTAGTACGGGCCTTCGGACGGGAACTCGCCGGTCACGCCCATCGCGACCACGGCCTCGGGCAGCCGCATGCCGCGGTCTTCGGTGAACTTCTCGCGCGGCAGGATCTTGCCGCGCGCCACGCCGGTGAGGTCGGGCACCAGGCATTCGATCTCGGTCACGCGCTGCTGGTCGAGCCAGTGCTCCAGCTCGGCGAAGGTGGCGGGCGTGCGGGTGGTCATGCAGCCAGCCTGTTTTCGCGGTCGCGGTAGCGGCGCAAGGCTTCGCCGAAGGCGCGCAGGATCTGCATCGACTGCGGGTTGTCGGCGGCCTGCCATTCGGGGTGCCACTGCACGCACAGGTTGAAGGCGGGCGCGGCGGCCACCGAGAAGGCCTCGACCAGGCCGTCGGGCGCCAGCGCCTCCACGCGCAGGCCCGGCGCCAGGCGCTTGAGGCCCTGGCCGTGCACCGAGTTCACCTGGAACTGCATCGGCACGCCGCTGCGCTGCAGCCAGCCGCCGGGCTGCACCTGCACCGCGTGCGCGGGGCCGTACTGCACTTCCACCGGGTCGTCGCCGGAGGCACGGTGATCGCCGTAAGGCCCCGCCTCGTGCACTGCCTGGTGCAGGCTGCCGCCGAGCGCAACGTTGGCCTCCTGCGTGCCGCGGCAGATGGCCAGGAGCGGCAGGCCGCGTTCCAGCGCCTTGGGGATCAGCGGCAGCGTCCAGGCGTCGCGCAGCGGATCGAGCGGCAGTGCCTCGTCGTGCACCGCCTCGCCGAAGTGCGAGGGGTGGACGTTGGAGACCGAGCCGGTCAGCAGCACGCCGTCGGCCAGGTCCAGCCATTCGTCCAGTTCCCAGGGCTCGGCGCGCGCGACGATCAGCGGCAGGCCGCCGGCCAGGCGCACCGCGTCGACGTACTTGCGGCCCACCGCGTGGAACGGGTGGTCGCCCAGCTGCTTGTTGCAGGCCGAGACCAGCACCCGCGGGCGTGGCTGGGCAGGGTGAGGAGGCATCGCCATCGGCCGAGCATAGCGTGGGCGGACGTCGGTCGGGATGACGGCCCGATGGCCCTTCAGGCCGGTCAGGCGGCAGGCGGCTTGAGGTAGACCCAGCGGTTGCGGCCGCCGTCCTTGGCGGCGTACAGCGCTTCGTCGGCCCGCTTGAGCAGCGCGGCGGCGGTGTCCTCGGGCCCGCCCAGGCAGCTCACGCCCAGGCTGGCGGTGACGGCGATGCCGCTGCCGGGCAGGCCGTCGCCGCCCACCGCCAGGGCCTGCACGGCCGCGCGCACCTGGGCGGCGGCGATGCAGGCCTGGTCCAGCGCGGCGCCGGGCATCAGCACCGCGAACTCCTCGCCGCCATAACGCGCCACCTGGTGATCGGGGCGCAGGGTGACGATCATCGCGCGGGTCACGGTCTCCAGCACCTGGTCGCCGGCGGCGTGGCCGTGCGTGTCGTTGATGGCCTTGAAGTGGTCGACGTCGATCATCAGCATCGACAAGGGGCTGCCGCTGCGCTGCGCGCGGGCCACTTCGGCATCCAGCCGCGCCATGAAGAAGCGGCGGTTGTAGACGCCGGTGAGGCCGTCGCGAATGGCGGCCTGATGCAGCCGCGCCCGCGAATCGGCTAGCTCGTACAGCAGCTTCAGCGCCACGTGGCTGACGGGCGGCGCCACCAGCAGCGGCACGATGACCGCGATGATCAGGTTGCCGCGCTGCATCGGCGCGCCGTTCAGCAGCCACCACACCGCCCAGGACACCAGCACCGACGCCACCAGCGACACCCCGGTGATCGCCAGCACCGCGGGCCAGTGGCCCATGCGCAGCAGCACCTGGCGCCAGCCGAAGCCGGGCGGCGGGTCGGTGTCGATGTCGGGCAGCGGCAGCGTGGAGAGGCCCGCCTCCGGCTTCATCAGCGGCGTCAGTCCACCCGGCGCAAGGCGGCGCGCAGCGTGTCGACGATGTGGTCGATCTGCGTGCGCTGCACGATCAGCGGCGGCGACAGCGCGACGATGTCGCCGGTCACGCGCACCAGCACGCCCTGGCGGAAGCAGTCGGTGAAGACCTCGTAGGCGCGCTTGGCGGGGTCGCCGGGACGCGGCTGCAGCTCGATGCCGGCCACCAGGCCGATGTTGCGGACGTCGATCACGTTGGGCTCGTTCTTCAGCGCGTGCACGCATTCGCCGAAGTAGGCCTGCAACTCGCCGGCGCGCGTGAGCAGGCCCTCGTCCTGGTAGAGCTGCAGCGTCGCCAGCCCGGCGGCGCAGGCCAGCGGGTGGGCCGAGTAGGTGTAGCCGTGCGCGAACTCGATCAAATGCTCGGGCCCGCTCATGAAGGCGTCGTGGATCTTCTGCTGGCAGACCACCGCGCCCATCGGCACGCAGCCGTTGGTGATGCCCTTGGCCAGCGTCATCAGGTCGGGCGTGACGCCGAAGGTCAGCGCACCGAAGGGCTGGCCGGTGCGGCCGAAGCCAGTGATGACCTCGTCGAAGATCAGCAGGATGCCGTGGCGGTCGCAGATCTCGCGCAGGCGCTGCAGGTAGCCCACCGGCGGCACCAGCACGCCGGTGGAGCCGGCCATCGGCTCGACGATCACCGCGGCGATCGTCGAGGCGTCGTGCAGCGCGACCAGGCGCTCCAGGTCGTCGGCCAGCTCGGCGCCGAAGGCCGGCTGGCCCACGCTGAAGGCGTTGCGCGCCGGGTCGTGGGTGTGGCGGATGTGGTCGACGCCGGTCAGCAGCGTGCCGAAGGTCTTGCGATTGCCGACGATGCCGCCGACCGAGATGCCGCCGAAGTTGACGCCGTGGTAGCCGCGCTCGCGCCCGATCAGCCGCGTGCGCGTGCCTTCGCCGCGCGCGCGGTGGTAGGCGATGGCCATCTTCAGCGCCGTCTCCACCGACTCGGATCCCGAGTTGGTGAAGAACACCTTGTTCATGCCCGGCGGCGTGATCTTGACCAGCGCCGCAGCCAGCTCGAAGGCCTTGGGGTGGCCCATCTGGAAGGTGGGCGCGAAGTCCAGCTCGGCCGCCTGTTCCTGGATCGCCTTGACGATGGGCGCGCGGTTGTGGCCGGCGTTGACGCACCACAGCCCGGACACGGCATCCAGCACCTGGCGGCCGCCGTCGTCCCAGTAGTGCATGCCCTCGGAGCGGGTCAGCAGGCGGGGTTCCTTCTTGAACTGCCGGTTGGCGGTGAAGGGCATCCAGAAGGCGTCGAGGTCGGTACTCATCGGGTGGCTCCGCTGTCGAATCACCGCAGTCTAGACGCTCGGTCCCGACGCCGGCCGCAGCGCGGTCTTGCTAGGCCTGCTGCCGGCGGCGCTTGGCCTCGGGGTAGATCAGCGATTCCTCCAGCGCGATGTGCTCGGCGTACAGCGCGGTGAACACCGGCAGCGCGTGGCGCAGCACCGCCAGGTCGTACCAGCTGTAGCCCTGCGCGATGGCCTCGATCTGCGGCGCCAGTTCCAGCCAGTCTTCCTCCAGCCAGCCGTGGTCCTGCTGCAGGCGGCGCACGTGCTGCACCAGCTCGGCATCGCCGCTGGCCAGCAGCGGCGGGAAGACGAGACGCTCCTCGTCGGCATGGTGCTGGCGCGCATGGCCGGCGAAGAAGGCGTGGATCTCGCGTGCGCTCGCCTGGGCCACGGCATCGGGGCCGTTGTCGTCCACGTGCTGCAGGAGCCGGTCGAACTGCTGGAGCACCTGCAGCACCTCGGCATGGGTGCGGTCCAGGGCCTCGAACGAGGGCAAGGCCGGCGCCGGGATGCGGGCCGGGCGTGGCGGGCGGGAGACGGCTGGGCTCATGCGGCACTCCTTGGGGTTTTGCCTGATTCTTGAAGTCGCGGCGCGGCAGACCTTGCGCGGCGTCAAGCCGGCGCGCGGCGGGCACACTGCGGGGATGAAACCCATCCTGATCCTGCAGAACCTCGGCGGCGACGGCCCGGGCTACTTCGCGCACTGGCTGCGCGCGCGCGGCGTGCCTTTCGATCTGCGCAACGCCGAGGCCGGCGAGCCCTGGCCCGAGCACCTGCGCGAGCATGCGGCGCTGGCGCTGCTGGGCGGCGAGATGAGCGCCAACGATCCGCTGCCTTCGCTGCGCCGCGCCGAGAGCCTGATCCGCGAGGCCATGGCTGCCGGCCAGCCGGTGATCGGCCACTGCCTGGGCGGACAGTTGATGGCCCGCGCGCTGGGCGCGCGCGTGCAAGCGTCGCCGGCGCCGGAGATCGGCTGGCAGCCGCTGCAGGTGCTGGACAGCGCCGCCGCGCGCGACTGGTTCGGCCGCAGCGGGCCGGCCACGGTCTTCCAGTGGCACTTCGAGGCTTTCGAGCTGCCGCCCGGGGCCGAGCCGCTGGCCTGCAGCGCCGCCTGCCCGCAGCAGGCCTACGCGATCGGGCCGCACCTGGGGATGCAGTTCCACATCGAGGTGGACGCCGAGAAGGTGAACCGCTGGTCGACCGAAGCCGGCGAACGTTGGCGCCAGGCGCGGCGGGCCCATGCGGCCACGGTGCAGGACGGCGCCACGATGCGTGCCGCCTTGCCGGCGGCGCTGCCGGCGCACCAGGCGCTGGCTGACCGGCTGTACGCGCGCTGGCTGGCCGGCGTGCGCTGAAGCCCCCGGTTCGGCTGCGGTTTCTGCATCGCGAAATCGGCTTTTCGCAATGCGGGAAGATGGCGTGATGCATCGCAGCAAAATTCATCATCTGGAAGAACGCAATGCCGCAATCCGAAATTCTCTGTCTAAGTTATTGATTTATTTGATTTCGATTTGATGTCTTCTATAAGACATAAGTGTTGGCAGCTCGCGGCCCTGCGGTTACGCTGGAGGCGACGAATCCTTCGTTTGAACCCCTCTCGCAACAGGAGCCCTTTCGATGAGCCAAGCCACCCGTGAACAGCAAGCCGCCGCCCTGGAAAAGGACTGGGCCGAGAACCCGCGCTGGAAAGGCATCCAGCGCGGCTACACCGCCGCCGACGTGGTGCGCCTGCGCGGCTCGGTCCAGATCGAGCACACGCTGGCCAAGCGCGGCGCCGAGAAGCTGTGGACGCTGATCAACACCGAGCCCTTCGTCAACAGCCTGGGCGCGCTGACCGGCAACCAGGCCATGCAGCAGGTGAAGGCCGGCCTGAAGGCCATCTACCTCTCGGGCTGGCAGGTGGCCGGTGATGCCAACAGCACCGGCGAGATGTACCCCGACCAGAGCCTGTACGCGGTGGACTCGGTGCCCAAGGTCGTGCGCCGCATCAACAACACCTTCGCGCGTGCCGACCAGATCCAGTGGTCCGAGGGCAAGAACGACATCGACTACTTCGCGCCCATCGTCGCCGATGCCGAGGCCGGCTTCGGCGGCGTGCTCAACGCCTTCGAGCTGATGAAGGCGATGATCGACGCCGGCGCCTCCGGCGTGCACTTCGAGGACCAACTCGCCTCGGTCAAGAAGTGCGGCCACATGGGCGGCAAGGTGCTGGTGCCGACGCGCGAGGCGGTGGCCAAGCTCGTCGCCGCGCGGCTGGCGGCCGACGTGATGGGCACGCCCACCATCCTGCTGGCGCGCACCGATGCTGAAGCCGCCGACCTCGTCACCAGCGACGTCGACGACAACGACAAGCCTTTCTGCACCGGCGAGCGCACCGTCGAAGGCTTCTTCCGCACGAAGAACGGCCTGGAGCAGTCGATCAGCCGCGGCCTGGCCTACGCGCCGTACGCCGACCTGATCTGGTGCGAGACCGGCAAGCCCGACCTCGCGTTCGCGAAGGCCTTCGCCGACGCGATCCACGCCAAGTTCCCGGGCAAGCTGCTGGCCTACAACTGCAGCCCGTCGTTCAACTGGAAGAAGAACCTCGACGACGCGACGATCGCCAAGTTCCAGCGCGAGCTGGGTGCGATGGGCTACAAGTTCCAGTTCATCACGCTGGCCGGCTTCCACAGCCTGAACTACAGCATGTTCGAGTTGGCCCACGGCTACGCGCGCAACAACATGACGGCTTTCGTCGAACTGCAGCAGAAGGAGTTCGCCGCCGCCGACAAGGGCTTCACCGCGGTGAAGCACCAGCGCGAGGTCGGCACCGGCTACTTCGACGCGGTGACGACGACGATCGAAAAGCAGGCCTCGACCGCGGCGCTGAAGGGCTCGACCGAAGACGAGCAGTTCTTCGACGGCACGCACCACTGATGAATGAGGCGGCGGCTTGGTGGCCGCTGCTTCATCTCGTCCTCGCGAGCCAATAACCCGGCTCGCGGGCGTCGGGCCGGATGGCATAGACGACGATCTCCGTCGTCTCCTCTCGAAACACGACGGAGAACGGGAAGCCGTCGACCCGCAGCCGGCGGCAAGCCTCTTCGTCGGGCTTGCCGGCCCGCGGGTTGCGCCGGATGCGCTTGAAGACGTCGTCGACGGCTTCGCGGAAGCGGCTCCCAGTTCCAGGGCGCGTCTGCTGGTAGTACGCCGTCTCGTGCAGCAACTCGGACCCGGGCCGCCGCATCGACGCGCAATCGCTTCACGGCGCGATGCGTTTCGCCTCGGCCATCACGTCATCGGCGTCGTACAGCACGGCCTCGCCGCGCTGGTACGCGGCAACGCGGCGCCTGATCTCCTGGCGCCAGGCTTCCTCGACGCCGGGGTCCGGCGACTCGGCCAGCGAGTCCAGCAGCAAGTCCACGAGCCGCTCGCGGTCCTTGGGATCGAGCGCGCGCGCGCGCTGCGCGAGTTCGGCGACGGTGTCAGGCATGACTGCGGCCTCCAGGGGAGCGGGCATCTTACTGCCGCCTCCACGGCGCTACATCGACTGCTCCAGCATCACCCGGTAGTCCTCCCGCGTCGCCAGGCGCGGGTTGGTCTTGTGGCAGTGGTCGGCCATCGCGCCGTCGATCACGCGCTCGAACTGATCTTCGCCGACGCCCATCGCGCGCAAGCCGCTCGGCAGGCCCAGGCTGGCGTTCATCGTGCGGATCGCCGCGGCCAGCTCGGTGCCGCGCTCGTCGCAGCCGGGCAGGCCCATCGCCTGCGCCATGCGCTGCAGGCGGCGTTCGCGCTGGATGCCGGGCGCGTTGGCGTTGAACGCGATCACCGCCGGCAGGAACATCGCGTTGAGCGTGCCGTGGTGCAGCCGCGGGTTCACGCCGCCCAGGCTGTGCGACAGCGAATGCACGCAGCCCAGGCCTTTCTGGAAGGCCATCGCGCCTTGCATGCTGGCGCTCATCATGGCCCAGCGCGCCTCGCGGTCCTGGCCGTCGCGGGTGGCGCGCTCGATGTGCGCCCAGCCGCGCTGCAGCCCGTCCAGCGCGATGCCGTCGGCCGGCGGGTTGACCGCCGGCGCCATGAAGGTCTCCATGCAATGCGCGATCGCGTCCATCCCGGTGGCGGCGGTCAGCAGCGGCGGCAATCCCAGCGTCAGCGCCGGGTCCAGCAGCGCGGCCTTGGGCATCAGGTGCCAGCTGTGGAAGCCCAGCTTGCGGCCGTCGTCGACGATCACGATCGCGCCGCGCGCCACCTCGCTGCCGGTGCCGGCGGTGGTGGGCACGGCGATCAGCGGCGCCACGCGGCTGCTGATCTTGTCGCTGCCGCCTTCGATCGTCGCGTAGGTCTTCAGCGGCCCTTCGTGCGTGGCGGCGATCGCCACGCCCTTGGCCAAGTCGATGCTGCTGCCGCCGCCCACGGCGATCAGGCCGTCGCAGCCTTCGGCGTGGTAGACCGCGCAGGCGGCGCGCACGCCGGCCTCGGTGGGGTTGCTGGGCGTCTGGTCGAACACCGCGTGCGGCAGCGCGCCCAGGGCGTCCAGCGCCGGCTGCAGCACGCCGGCGGCGCGCACGCCGGGGTCGGTGACGACCAGCGGCTTGCCGATGCCGATGCGCCGGCATTCTTGGGGCAGCAGGCCGATCACGCCGAAGTCGATGTCGATCTGGGTCAAGTACAGGATGCGGGCCATGGCGGTAGGCGAGGGCAGGTTGGGCTGCCAGTATGCTGCAGCCCCTTCCTCGGCCTGCCGCATCCTCGAACTTGAGCACCCGCTTGCTGACCCCGGCGATGGCCGGCCTGCTGGACCGCATCCGCCGCGCCCGGCGCACGCCCTTCCACCAGTTGACGCCGCAGCAGGCCCGACAAGCCTACCAGTTGGCGGCCGAGGTGCTGGAGCCGCCGCGCGCGCCGCTGCCGCGCGTGCAGGAACTGCAACTCCCCGGCGGCGACGGCGCGCCGCGCCCGGCGCGGCTGTATGCGCCGTCGCACCAGCGGCTGCCGCTGCTGCTGTACTTGCACGGCGGCGGCTTCGTGATCGGCGGGCTGGAGACGCACGACAGCCTGTGCCGCCAGCTCGCGCTGCGCAGCGGTTGCGCGGTGCTGGCGCTGGACTACCGGCTGGCGCCGGAGCACCCGTTCCCGGCCGCGGTGGACGACGCCTGGGCCGCGCTGGACCACCTGGCCGGGCCGGGCGCCGACGCGCTGGGCCTGGACGGTCAGCGGCTGGCCGTGGCCGGCGACAGCGCCGGCGGCACGCTGGCCGCGGTGGCGGCGATCCATGCGCGCGACCGCGGGCTGCCGCTGAAGCTGCAGATCCTGATCACGCCCGGCACCGGCGCGCATGCCGACACGCCGTCGCACCGCCTGTTCGCCAACGGCTTTCTGCTCGACGCCGACGCGATCGAGTGGTTCTTCGAGCAGTACATCCCCTACCACCACCGCCCCGACTGGCGCTTCGCGCCGCTGCTGGCCGACGATCTGGACGGCGTGGCGCCGGCCTGCGTGATCCTGGCCGAGTGCGACCCGCTGGTCGACGAAGGCCTGGCCTACGCCGACCGCCTGCGCGCCGCCGGTGTGGCGGTCGACCTGGAGCTGTACCGCGGCGTCACGCACGACTTCATCAAGATGGGCCGCGTGCTGAAGAAGGAAGCCAACCACGCGCTGGACGCCGCGGCCGCGGCGCTGCGCAAGAATCTGCAGCCATGAACCATCGCGCCGAATACCGCTTCTTCGACCGCCTGCGCGTGCGCTGGGCCGAGGTCGACATGCAGAAGATCGTCTTCAACGGCCACTACCTGATGTACTTCGACACCGCGATCGCCGGCTACTGGCGCGCGCTGGCGCTGCCGTACCACGAGACGATGGAGCTGCTGCAGGGCGACCTCTACGTGCGCAAGGCCACCGTGGAGTACGAGGGATCGGCGCGTTATGACGACCAGCTGCAGGTGGGCATCCGCTGCGCGCGCATCGGCAACTCGTCGCTGGTGTTCGAAGGCGCGGTGCTGCGCGGCGACGACCGCCTGGTGCGCGGCGAACTGGTCTACGTCTTCGCCGACCCGGCGACGATGCGCAGCAAGGCCGTGCCGCCCGACCTGCGCGAGGTGCTGCTGGGCTTCGAGGCCGGCAAGGCGATGGTCGACGTGCGCGTGGGCACCTGGGACGAGCTGGGCCGCGAGGCGCAGAAGATCCGCGCCACCGTCTTCATCGACGAGCAGAAGATCCCCGCCGAGATGGAATGGGACGCCGCCGACGCCGAATGCCTGCACGCGGTGGCCTGCAACCGCTTCGGCATGCCGCTGGCCACCGGGCGGCTGCTGGAGCACGTGCCCGGCACCGCCAAGATCGGCCGCATGGCCGTGCTGCCGGCGATGCGCGGCGGCCACATCGGCCGCGCGGTGCTGGACGCGCTGATGGCCCGCGCCCGCGAGCGCGGCGACCGCGAGGCGCTGCTGCACGCGCAGCTCGGCGCAGCGCCGTTCTACCTGCGCGCCGGCTTCCAGCCGCGCGGCCCGCAGTTCGACGAGGCTGGCATCGCGCACGTGGAGATGGTGCGGGCCTTGTAGGCGCGGCTAGACTCGGCCCGTCACGTCCCAAGCTGCGAGGCCCGACATGCAAGCCGAACACAACGAGCGCATCACCCGCATCGGCCCGGGCACCGCCTGCGGCGCGCTGATGCGCCACTACTGGCACCCGGCCGCGCTGGTCGACGAGTTCGACCCGCGCTTCGACCCGCGCATGGAGCAGCGGCCGCTGAAGGCGGTGCGGCTGCTGGGCCAGGATTTCGTGCTGTTCAAGGACGAGCAGGGCCGCTGGGGGCTGATCGACCGCGACTGCCCGCACCGCGGCGCCGACCTCGCGTTCGCGCGGCACGAAGGCGACGGCGTGCGCTGTCCGTTCCACGGCTGGAAGTTCGATGCCGAGGGCCGCTGCCTGGACACGCCGGCCGAGCCCTACGGCTCCACGCTGTGCCAGCGCGTGCGCCAGCGCGCCTACCCGGTGCGCGAAGTGGCCGGCGTGCTGTTCGCGTGGCTAGGCCCTGAAGGGGTTGAACCGGCCGAGCTGCCCGCGATCGACGCCTTCCGCGCGCCGGCCAGCCACAGCTTCGCGTTCAAGGGGCTGTGGAAGTGCAACTGGCTGCAGGCCTTCGAGGTCGGCATCGACCCGGCGCATGCCTCGTTCCTGCACCGCTTTCTGCAGGACGAGGACTTGTCGCACACCTACGGCCGCCAGTTCCGCGGCGCCAGCGTCGGCGCGGTGGACGGCCAGCGCTGGCCGATGACGCGCGTGATGCGCGAGTTCCACCGCCCCGAGATCCGCCACGAGGCCTTGTCCGACGGCCACCTGCGGCTGACCACGCTGCGCGTGATCGACGACCGGCTGACCCACGTGCGCGTGACCAACGCGCTGTTCCCCTACACCTTCGTGATTCCGCTGTCCGAGACCATCACCATCACCCAGCTCCACGTGCCGGTGGACGACGTCCACACCTACTGGTACTCCTTCTTCACCAGTTATGCCGACCCGCTGGACAAGGAGGAGATGCGCCGCCAGCGCCTGGATGCGGTGGAGCTGCCCGACTACGTGCCGAAGAAGGGCCGCCACAACGACTGGGGCTACGACCCCGCCGAGCAGCGCACGCGCACCTACCTGGGCATGGGCGAGAGCGACATCAACGTGCACGACCAGTGGGCGGTGGAGAGCATGGGCGCGGTGCAGGACCGCACGCGCGAGCACCTGGGCACCAGCGACAAGGTCATCATGACCAACCGCCGCGCGCTGATGGCGGCCATCGACGCGGTGGCCGCCGGCAAGCCGCCGCCGCGGCCGGCGGTCCGGCCGACGGCGCCCGACACCATCGACTGCATCGCGCCGGCGCAGGACTGGGAACGCTTCTGGACCGGGCAAGTCGAGGCCAGGCGCCAGGGCGCGCCCTGGCTCGCGCCAGCTGCCGCCGAGGCGGCGTCTTGAGCGCTTTCGCCCAGCGCTGCGGCGCGCACGACGCCGGGCGCGAGGCTGCCTGCCAGGCGCTGCTGCAGACGCTGCAGGAGCAGGGCGTGCAGCAGGTGCGCGTCGCCTGGTGCGACCTGCACGGCATGCTGCGCGGCAAGACGCTGCTGCCCGCGGCACTGCCCGCGGCGCTGCGCGACGGCCTGGGCCTGGTCAACACGCTGCTGCTGAAGGACACCTCGGACCGCACCGCGTTCAAGGTGTTCGAGCGCGCGACGCAGGCCGAGCTGCCGGGCTTCGCCGACCTGTTCGGCGCCGGCAACCTGCTGCTGCTGCCCGACCCCGCCAGCCTGGTGATGCTGCCCTGGGCGCCGGGCACGGCCTGGCTGCGCGCCGAGCCCTGGTTCGCCGACGGCACGCCGGTGGCGCTGGACCCGCGGCGCCAATTGCAATCCGCGCTGCACAAGCTGGCCGCGCAAGGCTACGAGTTGCACTGCGGGCTGGAGGTGGAGTTCCACGCCTACCGCATCGTGGCCGAGCGCGACGACCCGGCCGCCGCCGCCTGGCCGGGCGAGCCGCCGCAGGTGGCGCTGCTGCACCCGGGCTACAACCTGCTGTCCGAGGCCTGGGCCGACCGCGCGCACGCGATGCTGGACGTCGTGCGCCGCACCGCGCTGGGCCTGGGATTGCCGCTGCGCTCGCTGGAGATCGAGCTCGGGCCCAGCCAGTTCGAGGCCGTGTTCGACGTCGCCGACGCGCTGACCGCGGCCGACCGCATGGTGCTGTTCCGCAACGGCGTGCGCCAGGCGCTGCAGCGCGCGGGCTACCACGCCACCTTCATGTGCCGGCCGCCGTTTGCCAACATCATGTCCAGCGGCTGGCACCTGCACCAGTCGCTGGTCAGCCGGGCCGACGGCCGCAACGCCTTCATGCGCGACGCGAGCGCCGCCGGCGCGGCGGCGCACGAGGCGCGCGCCACGCTGTCGGATGCAGGGACCGCTTGGCTGGCCGGGCTGCTGCAGCACGCCGGTGCGGCCGCCGTCTTCGGCTGCAGCACGGTCAACGCCTTCGCGCGCTTCCGCCCCAATGCGCTGGCGCCGCTGGCGGCGCTGTGGGGGCGCGACAACCGCGGTGCGATGCTGCGCGTGCTGGGCGCGCCGGGCGACGCCGGCACGCGCATCGAGAACCGCATCGGCGAGCCGATGGCCAACCCGTACCTCTACATGGCGTCGCAGGTCCACGCCGGGCTGGACGGCCTGCAGCGCGGCCTGCAGCCGCCGCCGGCCACCGACGCGCCCTATGCCGAGGGCGGCCCGGCGCTGCCCACCACGCTGGACGCGGCGCTGGACGCGCTGGAGGCGAGCCCGGTGATGACGCAGGGCTTCGGCGCCGACTTCGTGCGCCTGCTCACCCGCATCAAGCGCTCGGAGGCGCTGCGCCACGCGCAGGCCGAGGACAAGGACGACTGGCAGCGCCGCGAGTACTTCAGCCGCTACTGATGGAGAACCGCTGATCGGTATTCATCAGCATTGACGGATGTCCAGCCGCATCAAGAATGCGGCCCCGGTGGCCCCCCCGGGGCGGGGGCGAGAGGACTTGCATGAGACTGCTGGAGCAGCTAGCCAAGCTGTGCGCGATCCTGGCCGGCGTGCTGATCATCGTCATCACCGTGATGACCTGCGTCAGCCTGATCGGCCGCAACACCACGGGCTGGAGCATCGTCGGCGCGTTCGAGCTGTCGGGCTTCGCGGCCGGCGCGGCGATCGCGCTGTTCATGCCCTGGTGCCAGATCCGGCGCAACAACATCATCGTCGACTTCTTCACCAACCGCGCGCCGCAGTCGGTGCAGGACGCCCTGGACCGCGTGGGCGCCCTCACCGTGGCGCTGGCGATGGGGCTGCTGGCCTGGCGCACCACCATCGGCGGCATCAACGCCTGGAACTCGGGCGCCGGCTCGATGATGATGGGCCTGCCCGAGTGGATCGTCTACGTCGGCATGGTGCCGCCGCTGGCGCTGACCGCGGTGATCGGCCTGGCGCAGGCGCTGCGCGGCTTCGGTGACGGCCGCAGCGAGGGAGCCGCGGCATGACCCCGCTGATGCTGACCGGGCTGATCTTCGGCTCGATGCTGCTGCTGATGGCGCTGCGCGTGCCGATCGCGGTGAGCATGTTCGCCGCCGGCTCCATCGGCTACCTGCTGCAGGCCGGCTGGCTGCCCTACGCCAACTTCCTCAACACCCAGGCATTCGCTCGTTTCGCAAGTTATGACCTGTCGGTGATCCCGCTGTTCATCCTGATGGGGCAGTTCGCGACGCACGGCGGCATCAGCAAGGCGCTGTTCGAGTTCGCGGCCTCGGTGATGGGGCGCTTCAAGGGGGGGCTGGCGATGGCCTCGCTGCTGGCCTGCGCGGCCTTCGGCGCGATCAGCGGCTCGTCGGTGGCCACCGCGGCCACCATCACCAGCGTGGCGCTGCCGGAGATGGCGCGCCACGGCTACTCGGGCCGCATCGCCACTGGCACGCTGGCCGCCGGCGGCACGCTGGGCATCCAGCTGCCGCCATCGATCGTGCTGGTGATCTACGCCATCCTCACCGAGCAGAACATCAGCAAGCTGTTCGCCGCGGCCGTGGTGCCGGGGCTGATCGCGATGGTCGGCTACATGATCGCGGTGGCCATCTACGTGCGCCTGTACCCGGGCCACGCGCCCGAGGTCGAGGACGCGCCGCCCAAGATGAGCCTGCGCGCGGTGATGGGCATCGCGCCCATCCTGCTGATCTTCGCGCTGGTGTTCGGCGGCATCTACGGCGGCCTGTTCACGCCGACCGAAGGCGCCGCGGTCGGCGCCACGACGACCTTCCTGACCGCCTTGTTCCGCGGCGGCATGACCTGGCAGAAGTTCACCCAGTGCTTCTACGGCACCGCGGCCAGCGCGGCGATGATCTTCTTCATCTTCATCGGCGCCGACCTGATGAACTCGGCCCTGGCGCTGACCCAGGTGCCCAACCAGCTGGCCGCCGTGGTGGGGAGCTGGGGGCTGTCGCCGCTGTGGATCGTGGTCGCGATCCTGCTGTTCTACGTGCTGCTGGGCGCGGTGATGGACGAGCTGTCGATGCTGCTGCTGACGATCCCGATCTTCTTCCCGATGGTGATGGCGCTGGACTTCGGCATGCCCAAGGACATGGCGGCCATCTGGTTCGGCATCATGGTGCTGATGACGGTGGGCTTCGGGCTGATCGCGCCGCCGGTGGGGCTGAACGTCTACATCGTCAACGGCATGGCGCAGAACGTGCCGATGGGCGAGACCTACCGCGGCGTGTTCCCGTTCCTGATCAGCGACGTGCTGCGCACGATGCTGTTCCTGTTCTTCCCGATCGTGCCGCTGTGGCTGGTGCGCTTCATCAGCTAGGGAAAACCGGGACGGCCGATCGGCCCCGCACTCGTTAACTTGCCACCCACCCGCTTTCGCATCACCGATCACTGGAGACATCCGATGAAACGTCGCACCCTGATCACCGGCGCCGCTGCCGCCACGACGCTGGGCACGCCGCTGGCCGCGCTGGCCCAGCAGACGGTCACGCTCAAGTTCCACACCTTCATGGCGCCGATGAGCAACGTCTGGCTGACGATGCACAAGCCCTGGATGGAGAAGGTCGAGAAGGACAGCGGCGGCCGCATCAAGTTCGAGGGCTATCCCGCGATGCAACTCGGCGGCACGCCGGTGCAGCTCTACGACCAGGCGCGCGACGGCGTCGTCGACGTGGTGTGGACGCTGCCGGGCAATACGGCCGGGCGCTTCCCGCGCATCGAGGTCTTCGAGCTGCCGTTCATGATGAACAACGCCGAGGCCACGTCCAAGGCCTACTGGGAGTACTTCCAGACCCAGTGTCCCGACGAGTTCAAGGAGACCCAGGTGCTGGCGCTGCAGGTGCACGGGCCGGGCATGTTCCATTCGGCCGCCAAGCCGATCAAGAGCGTGGCCGACCTGAAGGGCATGAAGGTGCGCGGCCCCACGCGGCTGGTGACCAAGATGCTCGGCTCGGTGGGTGCCACGCCGGTGGGCATGCCGCTGCCGCAGATCCCCGACGCGCTGAGCAAGGGCACGATCGAGGCCTGCGTGATCCCCTGGGAGGTGGTGCCCTCGGTCAAGGTGCACGAGCTGACCAAGTTCCACAGCGAGTTCGACAACACCGGCGGCGCGCTCTACACCACCACCTTCGTGATGGCGATGAACAAGGCCAAGTACAACAGCCTGGCGCCCGACCTGAAGAAGGTGATCGACGCCAACTCGGGCCTGGCCACCTCGGCGTGGCTGGGCAAGACGCAGCAGGGCAACGACGCGCTGGGCCGCAAGGCCGCGGTCGACCGCGGCAACCAGATCTACCAGTTCACCGCCGCGCAGCGCGACGAGTTCATCCAGCGCGCCAGCCACGTCGACGAGGAATGGGTGGCCGACATGGACAAGCGCGGCTTCAAGGGCAAGGAACTGCTGGCCGCGGCCAAGGCGCTGATCGCCAAGCACGGGAAGACCTGAGCCGCGCTCGGCAACGCCACGAACAGCGCCGCCGGTGGGCGCTTGTTCGGGGCTTCGCGGGCGGCGGCGGCGGCCTAGATTCGGCGTCGAGCGGCCGCGTGCGGCGGCCGCCGCCACCGAGAGCCTCGCGATGAGCCTGCCCGCCGCCCCTGCCGCCCATCATTCCCCTGCCGGCGCCGGCCCCGTGCAGCCACGCGCGCCGCGCGCGGCGGCGCCCACCGTCGCGCTGACCTACGGCACCTACGACCTGTTCCACATCGGCCACGTGCGGCTGTTCGAGCGCATCCGCCAGCGCTACGACCGCCTCGTGGTCGCCGTCTCGACCGACGAGTTCAACGCCGTCAAGGGCAAGAAGTCGGTCGTGCCCTATGCCGACCGCGCCGCGATGGTGGCCGCCTGTCGCTGGGTCGACGCGGTGATCCCCGAGACCGACTGGGCGCAGAAGGCGCACGACATCGCGGCCCACGGCGCCGACGCGGTGGTGATGGGCAGCGACTGGGAAGGGCGCTTCGACGAGCTGAAGCCGCTGTGCGACGTGGTCTACCTGCCGCGCACCGAAGGCGTGTCCAGCACCGAGCTGAAGGCCGAGGTCGTGGCCGCGGTGCGCGCCCGCGCCTGAGGCGGCCGGCCGGCCCCGCCGGCCCGACGGCCGTTCAAGCCGCCGGCAGCCACACCGCGTGGTCGGGCTGCTGCGAGCGCTCCACCAAACGGTCGATGACCTGCAGCAACTGCGCGCAGGCCGCGGCCGGGTCGGTCTCGAAGATCTGCCGCGCATAGGCCGCGCGCGCGGCGCGGTCGGCGTCGTCGCACAGCACATCGGCCAGCGCGGGGCCGAAGCCGTCGCCGCGGAAGCCGCGCCGGGCCAGGCCCGGCGGCACCAGCGACCAGTCGGGCTCGAAGCTGTGGTGCTCGCCGGGCTGCAGGTCCAGCGTCAGCACCGGCGCGCCGGTGAGCAGGAAGTCGAACAGGATCGACGAGTAGTCGGTGACCAGCGCCGAGAAGCGCGGCAGCAGCGGGTAGAGGTCGACCCCGGGGCCGATGAAGTGCAGCCCGTCGACCTCGTCCTTGTTCATGTTCCATTGGCTCGCATAGGCCGGGTGCGCCTTGTAGAAGACCTGCACGCCGGTCTCGCGCGCGAAGTGCAGCGCGCGCACCAGGAAGTCGCCGTCGCTCAGCTCGGTGGCCTTGCCGCGCTGCCAGGTCGGCACCACCAGCACCGCCGGCGCGCCGGCGGCCAGCACTGCCTCGCTGCGCGGCGGCAGTTCGCTGCCCAGCCATTCCAGGCCCTCGGCCGGCCGCACCAGCACTTCGTTGCGCGGCTGGCCGGCGCGCAGCAGGCTGCGGCAGCCGAACACCTCGCGCCAGTAGGCGTCGAAGGCGCTCGCCGTGCTCAGCACGTGGTCGGCGCGCGCGTTGGCCAGCCAGTACTGGCGCAGGTCGCCGTTGCCCGCCGGCAGGTGGCGCAGCAGTTGCAGGTTCAGCCGCTTGACCGAGATGCCGTGCCAGAGCTGCACCTGCTGTGCGCCGGCCAGGCAGCCCAGCAGCGGCATCACCTGGCCCACGCTTTCCAGCGGGTTCATCGTGAACACGGCCACCGCGGCGTCCAGCAGCGTGGCGATGACGGCGTTCTGGTCGGCCTGCGTCAGCAGCAGACAGGGCAGGCCCTGGGCCTGGAGCTGCCGCGCCATCGCCGCGTGCGGCGTGCACCAGGCCACCTCGTAGCCGCGCGGCTCGGCCAGCGCGCGCAGGTAGAGATACTTGGTGTTGTCGGAGAAGGCCTCGCGGCCGAAGAACAGCACCAGCGGCCGCTTGCGCATGCGCCGCGACAAGGCGTCGAAGTCGCGCTGCATCTGCAGCGCCTCCAGGCGATGGTGGGTGCTCGGCGCCGGGGCGGCAGCAGCAGCGGCGGCGGCGGCGGTGACGGGTCTTGCCGGGCTCATCTCGGTTCCTCGGTCCTGGGGGCGCCGGCGATCTCGAGCTCCTCGTCCAGCACGGCCAGCAGCCGGCGGGCGCTGTCGCCGTCATGGTAGTCGAACCATTGCTCGCGCAGGCGGCGGCGTGCCTCGGCGTGGGCCGGTGCCTGCCCGAAGTCGGCGCGGCGCAAGGCCTTGGCCAGCGCGGCGGCGTCGTCGAACAGCGGGCCGGGCAGCACGCCGAGCTTGTCGTCGAACAGCTTGCGCGACCGGCTCGTGTAGGCCTCGTGGTCGGGCCTGAACAGCAGCACCGGCCGGTCCACGTGCAGGTAGTCGAACATCACCGACGAGTAGTCGGTCACCAGTGCCGAGGCCTGGCCCAGCAGCGGGTAGAGGTCGGTGCGCGGCGCGACGAAGGCCACGCCGGGCAGCAGCGGCTGCAGCTTCGGAATCTGCGGGCTTTCGACCGGGTGCAGGTTGACGATCAGCAGGTCGCCGCCCTGGGCCGCGGCCTGGGCCAGCTTGTCCAGCCCCGCGTGCAGCACCCAGTCGGGGCGGCCGTCGCGGAAGGTGGGGGCGTAGAGGATCACGCGCTTGCCGCGCGCCAGCGTGGCGCGGGCGTGCTCCCAGGTCTCGCGGTCGCAGCCGGCCAGGTCGGCCTCGGTGGGCTGGCGGTGCAGCACGTCGTTGCGCGGATAGCCCAGCGGCGCGTAGCGCTCGAAGGCGAACCAGCGGCGCCATTCGGCCTCGCCGGCGGCGGCGGTGCCCAGCATCGTCGCGTAAGGACCGCAGGTGGCCAGCACGCGCGCGAAGTGCGGGCCCAGCGCGCGGCCCGGCGCCAGGTTGCGCAGGCCGATCTCCTTGATCGAGACGCCATGCCATAGCTGCACATGGCGCGCGCCGGCCAGCAGCGCCGCGGCGTAGGGGTTGGGGTTGAGGAAGTGGTCGCTGGTCACCAGCACCGCGGCCGACAGCGCCACGTGCAGGTGCTCGGGCGTCCAGTTCGCGTACGACGGCGGCAGGCACTGGCCGCCCAGCGCGACGACCAGGCGCTCCTGCTCGGCGTTGAAGGGCAGGAACCAGACGTCCAGGTCGCGCGCCGCGGCCTGCTCGCGCGCTGCAGCCCAAGCGTATTTGACGTTGCAGCCGAAATAGGTGGTGCCGACGAAGACCGCCCGCCGCGCCTTGGGGTGCATGCGCGAGACCTGCGCCAGGTCGCGCGTCGCGCGTTCCAGCGCCAGCTGCTGCTCCAGGTCGCGTAAGCGGGCCTTGGCGGCCTGCAGTTCCTGCGCCTGCGCATCGGTGGCCTGCGCCTGCTGCACGTTCACCACCGCGCTGACGAGCTGGTCGATCGCCGCGCTGGCCTGCGAGGCGAAGGCCTCCAGTTGATCCAGGCGCTGCAGCAGGCCGTCCTGGACGGGCGGGGCTTCGAGGGTGGTGGCGGTCATGCGAAAACGAGCCTTTCATCCAGGTGCTCGGCATGCTAGGCGCGCGGCCCCGCGACTACGGGTCGAATA
The DNA here is from genome assembly GCA_047602205.1 of Rubrivivax sp. Lineage (GTDB taxonomy): Bacteria > Pseudomonadota > Gammaproteobacteria > Burkholderiales > Burkholderiaceae_C > Rubrivivax. The sequence continues at coordinate 5,980,431 of JASGHX010000001.1, forward strand.
GCCGGGTCAAGGCCCGTCAGATCTCGTTACGGCGGGTATATTGCGGGCCGACGAGGCGTCTCACGCCTCGCGACCGGGGGAGACGCGTCGATGCGGGGGCTGCGCTGGAGTTTGCGGATGGCCGTGGCCGCAGCCGTTCCTGCCGTCTCCGCCGCGGCAGCGACCGCCGGCGAACCCGCCGGCGAGCCGTGGCTGCACCGCATCGAGCGCGGCGACACGCTGATCGGCCTGCGGGCCCGGCTGCTGCAGCCGCAGGCCCGCTGGCAGGATCTGCAACGCCTCAACCGCATCGCCAACCCGCGCCGGCTGCAGCCCGGCAGCCTGCTGAAGATCCCGCTGTCGATGCTGCGCCACCAGCCGGCCGCGGCCGAGGTGCTGCACGTGCACGGCGAGGTCTTCCTCGAAGGCCCCGGCGGCCGCCGTCCGCTGGCCGCTGCCGCCGCGGTGGCCGCGGGCGAGCAGATCGTCACCGGGCCGCAGTCGTCGGCCTCGCTGCGCTTCGCCGACGGCACGCGCACGGCCGTCGGCCCCGAGAGCCGGCTGCGCGTGCAGGACCACGCGCGCCTGGGCAGCGGCACGCCGGTGCAGATGCTGCTGCAGCTCGAGCGCGGCAGCGTGCAGGCCGAGGTGCCGGTGCTGCAGCCGCCCTCGCGGCTGGAGCTGGGCACGCCGGTGGTCAACCTGGGCGTGCGCGGCACCGAGTTCCGCGCCCGCGTCGACGGCGAAGGGCGCACGCTGGCCGAGGTGGTGCGCGGCCGCGTGGCGGTGGGCGCGCAGCTCGTCGATGCCGGCTTCGGCACCCGCGCCGAGGCCGGCGCCGTGCTGGCGCCGCAGCCGCTGCTGCCGGCGCCGGCGCTGCAAGGCCTGCCGCCGCGGCTGGAGCGGACGCTGCTGCGGCTGCCGCTGGCGGCGGACGGTGGCGCGCAGCACTACCGGCTGCAGGTGCAGGACCGATCGACGCCGCCGCGGCTGCTGGCCGAAGGCGTGTTCGCGCCGCCGCTGGCGAGCTGGCTGCTGCCGCTGCCCGACGGCGACTACCGGCTGCTGGCGCGGGCCGCCGACGGCCAGGGCATCGAAGGCCAGGACGCGCAGGCCGATTTCGAGCTGGCCGCGCGGCCCGAACCGCCGTTCCTGCTGCGCCCGCGCGCCGATGAAAGCCTGGACCGCGACCCCATCGTGCTGGCCTGGGCGCGCAACCCCGAGGCAGTGCGCTACCGGCTGCAGGTGGCGGCCACCGACGACTTCGCGCAGCCCGTGCTGGCGCGCGACGACGTGCAGGCCACCGAGGCCGAGCTGAGCCTGCCGCCAGGCCGCTACCACTGGCGCGTGGCCAGCGTGCGCGCCGACGGCCACCGCGGCCCCTGGAGCGATGCGCAGGCGCTGCGCCGGCTGGAGCCGCCGCTGCAGCCGCCCGTCAACCAGCCGCCGCGGCTGGACGAAGCCGGCGTCACCGTCAGCTGGTCGGCCGCCGACCTGGCCGGCGCGCGCTACCAGCTGCAGGTGGCCGCCGATGAGGCCTTCAGCGCGCCCAGCGTCGACCTGGTGACCGACGAGACCCGCCGGCAGCTGCCCGGCCTGGCGCCGGGCCGCCACTTCGTGCGCGTGCGCACGCTGGCGCCCGACCAGCGCCACAGCGAATTCGGCACCGCGCAGATCGTCGAGGTGCCCGAGCCGCCGCCGTCGCGCTGGTGGCTGTGGCTGCTGCCCTTGCCCCTGCTGCTGTTGCCATGACGACGGCGCCCGCGGCCGCTCGCTCCTGGTGGATCTGGTGCAGCGCCGCGGTCGTCGGCCTGCTGGTGCTGCTGTCGCCGCTGAACGGGTGGCTGTCGCGCGCCGGGGTCGACTGGCAGCTTCGCCGCGTCGCGCCGCCGCGCTCCGATGCCGGCGTGCTGGTGCTGGACATCGACGATGCCTCGCTGGCCGCGCTGAAGGACGCCTTCGGCCCCTGGCCCTTCAAGCGCGACGTCTACGCGCTGGCGATCGAGCAGCTCCGTGAATGGGGGGCGCGCGGCGTCGCGATCGACCTGCTGCTGGCCGACGCCCAGCCCGGCGACGCGGCGCTGGCCCGCGCGCTGGCGCGCCCCGGCGCGCCGGTGGTGCTGGCGGCCGCCGGGCTGCGGCACGCCAGCGACAAACCCACGCCGGCCGCGGCGCTGGCCTCGGCGGCGCCGGCGCCGCTGCCGGCGCAAGGCTGGCCGACGCTGGCGCTGCCCACGTCCACCGTGTGGCCGGCCGAGGACCGGCCGCCGCCGCTGGGCGTGATCACCACGCCGCTGGACGACGACGGCGTGCTGCGCCGGCTGCCGCTGTGGCACGGCGCCGGCGCGCTGCAACTGCCGCTGATGTCGCTGGCGGTGCAGCAGGCCGTGGACGGCGCGGCGCCGCTGCCGCGGGCCGAGGGTGCGTCGGCATTGCCGCGGGCCGATAGTGCAGCGGCGTTGCCGCCGGTCGACGCCGCGGGCGCGGTGCACCTGGCCTTTCCGGCGCGCTCCGCCTGGCCGGCGGTGCGGCCCTTCGCCGAGCTGGCCGAAGCCGCGCTGGGCCGGCGCGACGCCGCTGCCTTGCGCCGGCAGGTGCAAGGGCGCGTGGTCTTCATCGGCAGCAGCGCCCTGCTGGCCGACGCGGTGATGACGGTGCAGGGCCAGATGTCGGGCACCGTGGCGCTGGCCCAGGCCTACGCGGCGCTGGGGCAGGCGGGCTGGGTACGGCCGCCGTCGTCGGCGCTGAACGCGGCGCTGCTGCTGGTGGCGCTGCTGCCGGCGGCCTGGACCGTGCGCCGTGGCCGCCCGTCGCCCGGCCGCGACGCCGCGGCCGCCGGCCTGGCGCTGCTGCTGGGCGGCGCGCTGGCGCTGGCGGCCCTGCTGATCGCGCGCCAGCCCAGCCTGTGGGCGGCGCCGCTGCTGGCGCTGCTGCTGGGCCTGGCGCTGTCGCTGCTGGCCTACCAGCGGCAGCAGGCCGCACACCAGCGCCAGCTGGCGCAGCAGGCCGCCGTCGCCGCCGACGCGGCGCGCGCCAAGAGCGCCTTCCTGGCCAACATCAGCCACGAGATGCGCACGCCGCTCAACGCCTTGCTGGGCGTGGCCGACCTGCTGGCCGACAGCCCGCTGACGGCCGAGCAGCGCCAGCACGTGCAGGTGTTCCGCGAGTCGGGCCGCGCGCTGCACGAGCTGATCAACGACCTGCTGGACCTGTCCAAGATCGAGGCCGACCGCCTGCAGCTCGACCTGCAGCCCTTCTCGCTGCAGCGCAGCCTGAGCCACCTGGGCGCACTGATGCGCCCGCGCGCCGAAGGCAAGGGCCTGCGGCTGCGCCTGGACCTGGCGGGCGACCTGCCAGACGGCGTGCTGGGCGACCGCCAGCGCCTGGAGCAGGGGCTGATGAACCTGGTCGGCAACGCCGTCAAGTTCACGCACCAGGGCGAGGTGCGCCTGAGCGCGCGCCGCGACCCGGCGCACGCCGGGCAGATCCTGTTCGAGGTGGCCGACACCGGCATCGGCATCGCGCCCAGCAAGCTGGAGACCATCTTCGAGCCCTTCGCGCAGGCCGACGGCAGCATCACGCGGCTGTACGGCGGCACGGGCCTGGGCCTGGCGCTGACGCGCAGCGTGGTCCAGCGCATGGGCGGCTCGGTGCAGGTCAGCAGCACGCCCGGCGTCGGCAGCGTGTTCGCGCTGCGCCTGCCGCTGCCGCCGGCCGCCGCGCCGGCCGTGCCGGCCGCAGCGCCAGCTCCCGACGCCGCGGCCGCGCCGGCCGTGCCGCTGCGCGTGCTGCTGGCCGAGGACAACGAGGTCAACGTCTACATCTTCCGCGCCATGCTGGCCGACCAGCCGCTGGCGCTGGAGGTGGCCAGCAACGGCCCCACGGCGCTGGACCTGCTGCAGCGCCAGGCCTTCGACATCGCCTTCCTCGACGTGCAGATGCCGGACCTGGACGGCCTGAGCGTGACGCGCGAGCTGCGCCGCTGGGAGGCCGGCGACGCCCCCGCCGGCCGCCGCCGCACGCCCGTGGTGGCGCTGACGGCCAACGCCTTCGCCAGCGACGTGCAGGCCAGCCTGGACGCCGGCTGCGACCGCCACCTGTCCAAGCCCTTCTTCAAGGCGCAGCTGCTGGACGCGCTGCAGCAGCTGGCGCTGCCCGCGGTGCCGCAGCCGCCGGCCGCGCCAGCGCCGCCGGTGCTGGACGAGGCCGCGGGCCTGCGCCGCGTGGGCGGCGACGCCGCCTTGTTCGAGCGCCTGATCGAGCACGCCACGGTCTTCATGGAAGCCTGGCCGCAGAGCTTCGACGAGGCGCTGGCCGCCGGCAAGGCCGAGCGCGCGCAGCGCCTGCTGCAGGATCTGGGCAGCATCGCCGGCTCGCTGGGCGCCGATGCGCTGGTGCGCGCCGCGGCCGCGCTGCAGCAGGCGCCGGCCGCGGCCGAGGCCCGCGCGCGGCTGCAGGAGGCGATCGCGCCGGTGATCGTCGCGCTGACGCGGCGGCTGGGCGGGCGGCGCTGACCCCTTGTAGGAATTCATCCGACAAGGCGGATGGAAGAAGCGGGACTGCAGCGACGGAAATGGCCTGATGTTGCAGTCCAGTTCGGATCTCTACAGTTCGTTTCACGCTGAAACGCAAACCCACCTGCAGAGAGAGAACAGCCGCCATGACCTCCGAACAAATCCTTGCCGAGATCCGCGAAGCCAACCTGTCGTACCTGATGCTGGCCCAGAGCCTGATCCGCGGCGACCGCGACCAGGCCCTGTTCCGCCTGGGCATCAGCGAGGAGACCGCAGGCCTGATCGGCGCGCTGACCCCGGCGCAGATGATGAAGATCGCCACCGGCAACACGCTGCTGTGCCGCTTCCGCATGGACGACGACCTGGTGTGGAACCTGCTCACCAGCCACGGCAAGGGCGCGGCCAACGACGGCGTCTCGCGCCTGCACGCCTCCATCCTGATGGCCGGCCGCCACCAAGAGGCGGCCTGACCATGGCCCGCAACAAGAGCATCCTCAGCGAGGCGCGGCAGATCGAGCGCGCCGTCACGCTGATCCACCTGGGTGCGCGGCTGCAGGTGCTGGAAAGCGAGACCGACTTGAGCTACGAGCGGCTGCTGCGCCTGTACAAGGAAGTGTCGGGCCGCAGCCCCAGCAAGGGCCAGCTGCCGTTCTCCACCGACTGGTTCATGACCTGGCAGCCCAACATCCACGCCAGCCTGTTCCTCAACACCCACGAATACCTCAACAAGGTGGCCGAGCTCGACGAGATCGACACCGTGATCAAGGCCTATCAGCTCTACCTGGAGCAGATCACGGCCCAGGGTCTGGAGCCCATGCTCAGCGTCACCCGCGCCTGGCGGCTGGTGAAGTTCGTCGACAACGGCATGCTGACGATGACGCCTTGCAGCAAGTGCGGCGGCCACTTCGTGACCCATCCGCACGAGATCGCCCGCCACTACGTCTGCGGCCTGTGCGAGCCGCCGGCGCGCGCCGGCAAGGGCAAGGCCGCCGGCTCGCTGCAGCTGCACGCCGAACCGCGAATTGATGCCGGTTCAGCCGCAGCGGCGCGCAAGGCCGTCGCCGCCGCGTGAAATGCTGCCTGCCGCGCCGTTGCAGCGCGGCCGCCGATCGGCCGAAACTGCAGCCATGCGCTTGATTTGAAGGTTTGTCTCCTCCTGGCACAGTCCCCTGTGCTTTCGGGCGGATCCTCGCGGATCCGCCCTTTTTCTTGGGCGCTTGCGAAGGACATCAGAGCCAGCGTTCGGCCACGCGGCCGATCAGCTCCAGCGCGCGCTGCCTGAGGCCGCGCTCGCGCCAGCGCGCCGCGTCCACCGGCACCGAGGCCGCGCGGTCGCGGGCGAACAGCGCCTGCATCTGCGCGCCGAAGTCCTCGCCCAGCACGATCACGTTGAGCTCGCTGTTGTCCACCAGGCTGCGCCAGTCCAGGTTGCTGGAGCCCACGGTGGAGAACACGCCGTCGATCACCGCGGTCTTGGCGTGCATCACCGCGCGGTCCATCTCGTGGAGCCTGATGCCGCAGTCCAGCATGCGCGCGTAGTACGAGCGCCCGGCGTGCAGGATCAGCGCGAAGTCGCTGCGCCCGGGCAGCACCAGCTCCACGTCCACGCCGCGGCCCGCGGCGTCGCACAGCGCGGCGACGAAGTCCTCGCCGGGCGCGAAGTAGGCCATCGTCAGCTGCACGCTGCGCCGCGAGGCCTCCACCGCGCCCAGCAGCGCGGTGTAGATGCGGTTGACCGGGTCGCGCGGGTCGCTGGGCAGCAGCTTGACGATGCGCTCGCCGGGCTCGCGCGCGGCCGCGGGCGGCGCCGGCGGGCCCAGCTCGCCCTTGCAGCCCTGGTCGCGCCAGGTGGCGGCGAACAGCTCCGCCATCGCCACCACCGCCGGGCCGCGCACCTCGATCTGCGTGTCGCGCCAGCCGTCCTCCAGCGGGTCGGCCGGCGCCGGCGCCTTGCGGCGCGAGAACGAGCCCGAGCCGTAGACGCGGCTGATGTTGATGCCGCCGGTGAAGGCCACCTCGTCGTCCACCAGCAGCAGCTTGCGGTGGTCGCGGTGGTTGATGCCCCAGTAGCCGGGGCGCTTGGCCGGGTTGACGGGGTTGAAGGCGCAGCTCGCGACGCCGCCGTCCTGCAGCCGCTTGAAGAAGTCCGCCGGCGTGCCGATCGAGCCGACCGCGTCGTAGACCAGGCTCACGCGCACGCCCTGCGCCGCCTTGCGCAGCAGCAGCGCGGCGATCTCGGCGGCCACGCCCTGGTCCTCGACGATGTAGCTCTCCAGCAGCATGCGGCGCTGCGCCTGCGCGATCGCGGCCTTCATCGCCGCGAAGGTGGCCGGGCCGTCGACGATCAGCCGTGCCCGGTTGCCGCGGTAGAGGTCGACCTCGCCGCCGGCCGTCAGCACGTCGAGCTGCCGGCGCAGCAGCGCGGCCGCGCCCTCGGCGGCCACCGCGGCGATCGTCCGCGCCTCTTGGGCTTCGGTCAGCCGGCCCGCGGCGCCGTGCACCGACACGCGCTCGGGCGCCGCGACGGCGGTGCGCACCGCGTCGCGCGCCGGCAGCACCGCCGCGCAGCCGCCGGCCGCCAGGGTCAGCATCAGCAGGGTGAGCGCGGGCAGCAGCGGCGGCATGGCTCGCATGCTTGCCGGCGGGCGGCCCGTTGCCCGTCGTCCGCCGCTGCGTCTCGTTGTAGGACGGGGGCGCGGACGCGCCTTGCCCGTCCGATCTGGCAGGCCTTGCCCCGTTTGATCGGCCTTTGGACGAGCGGCCGCGCGCCCGACACTGCAGCCCGTGAAGACGACGCTTGCCCTGCGCTGGCCGCCGCCGCTGCGCTGGCCGCTGCCCGCGCTGCTGGCCTGGGGCCTGGCCTGGCTGGGCTTTGCCGCGGCGCGCGCCGGCGGCTGGCCGGCGGCGCCGAGCGCGCTGCTGGCCGCCGCGCTGGGCGCCGCGCCGGCGCTGGGCGTGCAGGGCGGCTGGCGCAAGCTGCTGGTCGCGGGGGGCTTTCCGCTGTCGGCCGTGGCGCTGGGCGCGGCCGTGCCGGCCTGGGCCTGGCCGCTGGCCGTGCTGCCGCTGCTGCTGGCCTATCCGCTGCGCGCCTGGGCCGACGCGCCGCTGTTCCCCACGCCGAGCCGGGCCTTGAGCCCGCTGGCCGGCGCGATCGCGCTGCCGCCCGGCGCGCGCGTGCTCGACGCCGGCTGCGGCCTGGGCCACGGCCTGCGGGCCTTGCATGCCGCGTGGCCGGCGGCGCGGATCGAAGGCGTGGAATGGAGCGCGCTGCTGGCCTGGGCCTGCGCGCGGCGCTGCCGCTTCGCCGCGGTGCGGCGCGGCGACCTCTGGGCCGACGACTGGCGCGGCCTGGACGTGGTCTACCTGTTCCAGCGCCCCGAGAGCATGGCGCGCGCCTGGGCCAAGGCGCAGGCTGAACTGGACAAAGGCGCCTGGCTGGTCAGCCTGGAGTTCGCGGTGCCCGGCGTGCAGCCCTGGCGGCGGCTGGACGCCGGCGGCGGCCGGCCGCTGTGGGTGTACCGCCCGGGTGCCCGGGCCAAGACTCAAAGAAATGGCGCGGCGGCCGATAACCACGCCAACCGCTGTCGTCCCGAAGCCTTTCGGGGCGGGCCTGACTGAAAACTCATCATGTTCGTCATCATCGGCTGGGTCGTCGCGCTGGGCTGCATCTTCGGCGTGTACATCGTGCACGGCGGGAACATCGGCGTGATCCTGCACGCGCTGCCGTTCGAGTTCATCACCATCTTCGGCGCCGCGGGCGGCGCCTTCCTGGCCAACAACCAGATGAAGGTGGTCAAGGCCACCGCCGCGGGGCTGGGCCGCTGCTTCAAGGGCAGCAAGTTCAGCAAGGCGCGCTACATGGAGCTGCTGGCGCTGCTGTACGACATCCTGCAGAAGGCACGCAAGGAAGGCCTGATGTCGATCGAGAAGGACGTCGAGGACCCGCACAGCAGCCCGCTGTTCCAGAAGTACCCGACGGTCGGCAACGACCACCACGTGACCGAGTTCATCACCGACTACCTGCGCATGATGGTCTCGGGCAACCTGAACGCGCACGAGATCGAGTCGCTGATGGACAGCGAGATCGAGACCCACCACCAGGAAGAGCACGCCGCGGTGGCCGCCATCGCGCGGCTGGCCGGCGGCCTGCCGGCCTTCGGCATCGTGGCCGCGGTGCTGGGGGTGGTCAACACCATGGGCTCGGTCGGCCAGCCGCCGGCGGTGCTGGGCGGCATGATCGGCTCGGCGCTGGTCGGCACCTTCCTCGGCATCCTGCTGGCCTACGGCTTCGTCGAGCCGCTGGGCGGCCTGCTGGAGCAGAAGGTGGAGGACGCCGGCAAGGAGCTGCAGTGCATCAAGACCACGCTGCTCGCGTCGATGCAGGGTTATGCGCCGCAGGTCGCGATCGAGTTCGGCCGCAAGGTCCTCTACTCCGGTGACCGGCCGACCTTCGTCGAGCTGGAAGGCCATGTCAAAGGGAAGAAGTAGCCATGGCCGGTGACGCCAAGAAGCTGCAGCCCATCATCATCAAGCGCGTCAAGAAGGGCGGCCATGCCGCCCACGGCGGCGCGTGGAAGATCGCCTATGCCGACTTCGTGACCGCGATGATGGCCTTCTTCCTGCTGATGTGGCTGCTGGGCAGCACCACCGAGGGCGACAAGAAGGGCATCGCCGACTACTTCAGCAGCCCGCTCAAGGTCTCGCTGCTGGGCGGCGGCCAGGGCTCGGGCGACGCCTCGCACGTGATCAAGGGCGGCGGGCAGGACCTGTCGCGCAGCACCGGCCAGGTGAAGAACGGCGAGGTCGAGGCCGTGCGCAAGACCGTCAACCTGCAGGCGCTGAAGGCCGAGCAGCTGCGCGCCGAGCGCAAGGCGCTGGACGACCTGAAGGAGCGCATCGAGGAGAAGATCGCCGCCAACGCGATGCTGTCGGCGCTGCGCAGCCAGATCCGGCTGGACATGACGCGCGACGGGCTGCGCATCCAGATCGTCGACGAAGGCAACCGGCCGATGTTCGACAGCGGCTCGGCGGCCGTCAAACCCTACATGCGCGAGCTGCTGCGCGCCATCGGCTCGGTGCTGGGCGAGGTGCCCAACCGGCTGACGCTGGAGGGCCACACCGATGCCGCGCCCTTCGGCGGCGGCGACCGCGGCTACAGCAACTGGGAGCTCTCGGCCGACCGCGCCAACGCCTCGCGGCGCGAGCTGATGGCCGGCGGCCTGCCCGAGGACCGGCCGCTGCGCGTGCAGGGGCTGGCGGCCAGCTCGCTGTTCGAGCCCAAGGACCCGCTGGCGCCGAGCAACCGCCGCATCAGCATCATCGTGATGAACCGCGAGGCCGAGGACCGCTTCTTCCGCACCGCGCCCGCCGTCGTCGAGCCGGTGGAGGAGGGCGCCGCCGAGCCGCCCGCCTCGATCGCGCCGCAGCTCGTGCCGCCGCGGCGTTGACCGCAGCCTCCCGGGATCAAGTCCGGCGCCGCGCCGGCCGATAACGCATCCATTCCTCACCCGAACCCGCCGTCTTTCGCACGAGGCCACCCGCCATGAGCAACGCCACCGACCTGAAGTTCCTGATCGTCGACGATTTCTCCACCATGCGCCGCATCGTGCGCGGCCTGCTCAAGGAGATGGGCTGCAACAACGCCGAGGAGGCCGAGGACGGCGTGGTCGCGCTCAACCTGCTGCGCGGGGCCAAGTTCGACTTCGTCGTCTCCGACATCAACATGCCCAACATGAACGGCTTCGAGCTGCTGAAGAACATCAAGGCCGACGACGGCCTCAAGCACATCCCGGTGCTGATGGTGACGGCCGAGGCGCGCAAGGAAGACATCGTGCTGGCCGCGCAGAGCGGCGCCGCCGGCTACATCGTCAAGCCCTTCACCAAGGCGACGCTGGAAGAGAAGGTGCAGAAGATCCTGCAGAAGCTGGCCGCCACCGCCTGACGGCCACCGGGGCCAACCGGAGATCCGCATGAAGATGGAAACCGCACAGACCCTGTCGCAGCGCGCCGAGCCGGCGCCGCTGCCGGCCACCTCGGAAGACGTGTACCTGCAGCTCGGCGCGCTGACCCGGCTGCTGCACGACACGCTGCAGCAGCTCGGCGTGATGCCGCAGCTGCAGACCGCCGCCGGCGGCCTGCCCGACGCGCGCAGCCGCCTGGCCTACATCGCCGAGAAGACCGCGGCCGCGGCCGACAAGGTGCTGACCTCGGTGGACCGCGCCAAGGCCGAGCAGCGGCTGATCTCGGACCACACGCGCGACCTGGCGGCCGCGCTGGGCGCCGACCCGGTGCGCGCCGTCGCCTCGGGCGCGGTGTTCAACTTCGTCGCCGAGGTCGAGGCCCGCACCGCGAGCGTCGACCGGCACCTGACCGACATCATGCTGGCGCAGGACTTCCACGACCTCACCGGCCAGGTGGTGGCCAAGGTGGTCAAGCTGGCCAACGAGCTGGAGGACAGCCTGGTCAAGCTGCTGGTGCAGGTGGTGCCGCCCGAGCAGCGCGACAAGGTCGACTCCCACGTGCTCAACGGCCCCGTGGTCAACCCCGAAGGCCGGACCGACGTGGTGGCCGACCAGGGCGAGGTCGACGACCTGCTGGCGAGCCTGGGCTTCTAGCCGCCATCGGCGCCGGGGCGCTGCCCCGGCCCTCGAATTCCGTGACCGATTTCACAAGGCCGTGGTCCGTCCGCCGTTGATGCCCTCAATTGCGCACGGAAACGGCCGTTGTTCCGGCGATCGACACGCCGGCATCGGAGGCAGGTCATGCAAGTCACATTGGGAGCACAAGGTCCTGTCGAACTGGACACCGCGACGAAGGTCGGCGCCTCGCGCAAGCATGGGGCGCCGCTGGCCACGGTGACGAGCTACACGCTGGGCGCGCCGACCACGCGCGTGGTCTGCAACTGCCTGCAGTGCCAGGCCGCGGGCCTGGACCGAGGGCGCCCGCGTGGCGGCCGCCGGCGGCGCCGGCAGCGCGCCGTCCGGCGCCCGCACCGCGGCCGCAGCCGCGGCGGTGGACTACACCGACAGCATCCGCAAGAGCGTTCGCGCCGGTGCCGACGGCGGCAGCGCCGCGCGCGCGCCGACCCTGCGCGCCACGGCCTGATTACCGCCCGGAAACCCCGTTTTATCGGCCTCAAGTGCCGCCGCCGCCCCGGCACCATGGCAGGGCTCCGAACCGGAGCCATGAGCTGCCATGGCCGACGCCCAGAACCGCAACCTGCCCGCCTCCGCGCGGAAGATCTCCAAGGCCCGCCGCGACGGCCAGGTGCCGCGCTCGCGCGACCTCGGCCATCTGGCGCTGATCGGCGCCGGCACGCTGCTGCTGGCGGCGCTGGCGCCCGGCGCCGTGGACCGCCTGCGCGGCATGCTCGCGCGCGGCTTGCGCTTCGACGCGCAGACGCTGGCCGCATCCGACGCGATGACGCGCCAGGCGCTGGACCAGGGCCTGCAGATGCTGCTGCTGGTGCTGCCGCTGGGCGTGGCGATGGCGCTGGCCGCGGTGGCCGCCAGCGTGCTGTCGGGCGGCTGGAACTTCACGCTCAAGCCGCTGCGGCCCAAATTCGAGAAGCTCAACCCGCTGGCGGGCCTGCCGCGGCTGCTGTCGGGCCACCAGTTGATCGAGACCCTCAAGGCCTGCCTGCTGGCGGCCGTGTTGCTGGCGGTGGGCGGGCTGTACCTGCAGCAGCACCTGGGCGAGTTCATCGCGCTCAGCGGCCAGCCACTGGCCATCGCGCTGACGGGCTCGGCCGAGCTGCTGCGCGGCGGCGTGATGCTGCTGGTGGTGGCGCTGGCCGCGTTCGCGCTGGTCGACGTGCCGCTGCAGCGCTGGCGGCTGGCCAACCAGTTGAAGATGAGCCACGACGAGGTCAAGCAGGAATACAAGGAAGTCGAGGGCAACGCCGAGGTCAAGGGCAGGATGAAGGCGCGCATGCGCCAGCTGGCGCGCCGCCGCATGCTGGCCGCAGTGCCCGAGGCCGACCTGGTGGTGATGAACCCCACCCACTACGCGGTGGCGCTGAAGTACGACGAGGCGACGATGACCGCGCCGCGCGTCGTCGCCAAGGGCGCGGACCTGCTGGCGCTGCGCATCCGCGACCTCGCCGCCGAGCACAAGGTGCCGGTGCTGCAGGCGCCGCCGCTGGCGCGCGCGCTGTACGCGCACGCCGAGATCGACGAGGAGATCCCGGCCGTGCTGTTCGGCGCCGTGGCCCAGGTGCTGGCCTGGGTCTACCAGCTGCGCCGCGCCACGCCGGCCGCGGCTGCCGCGCTGGCCGCGCCGGTGCCCGCCGTGCCGCCTGAATTGGATCCCCTGGACCCGCACCACGGCGGCCCCGCGGCCGCGCGCCGCCGCAAGAGGACCGTTGAATGAAGGACCAGTTGATCCGCCTGCAGGCCCTGCTGGGGCCGCACGCCGCCGGCGCCAAGGCGCTGACCATGCCCGCCTTCGTCGTGCTGATGCTGGCGATGATGGTGCTGCCGCTGCCGGCCTTCGCGCTGGACCTGCTGTTCACGCTGAACATCGCCATCGCGCTGATGGTGATGATGGTCTCGTCGCAGATGGTGCGGCCGCTGGACTTCGCGGCGCTGCCCACGGTGCTGCTGGTCACCACGCTGATGCGGCTGTCGCTCAACGTCGCGTCCACGCGGGTGGTGCTGATGGACGGCCACAACGGCCCCGGCGCCGCCGGCAAGGTGATCGAGAGCTTCGGCCACGTGCTGATCGGCGACAACTTCGCGGTCGGCCTGATCGTGTTCGCGATCCTCGTGGTCATCAACTTCGTCGTCGTCACCAAGGGCGCCGAGCGCATCGCCGAGGTCGGCGCGCGCTTCACCTTGGACGCGATGCCCGGCAAGCAGATGGCGATCGACGCCGACCTGAACGCCGGCCTGATCGACGAGGCCGAGGCCAAGAAGCGCCGCGCCGAGGTGGGCATGGAAGCCGACTTCTTCGGCAGCATGGACGGCGCCAGCAAGTTCGTGCGCGGCGACGCGATGGCGGGGCTGCTGATCCTCTTCATCTCGATGGTCGGCGGCTTCGTGATCGGCATGGCCGGCCACGGCCTGAGCGCCGCCGAGGCCGCGCGCAGCTACGTCACGCTGGCCATCGGCGACGCGCTGGTGGCGCAGATCCCGGCGCTGCTCATTTCCGTGGCCAGCGCGATGGTGGTCTCGCGCGTCGGCAAGGACGAGGACATCGGCAGCCAGATCCGCGGCCAGGTGTTCGCCTCGCCTCGATCGTTGGCCATCGCGGCCGGCATCGTCTTCGGCCTGGGCCTGGTGCCGGGCATGCCGCATCTCGTGTTCTGGATCATCGGCGGCGCACTCGGCTGGCTGGCCTGGCTGATGATGCGCCGCGCGAAGCAGGCCGCGGCCGCGGCCGCCGAGCCGCCGGTGCCCGGCGAGGCCCCGGTGGCCAACGCCGAGGCGAGCTGGGACGACCTGACGCCGGTGGACGTGCTGGGGCTGGAGGTGGGCTACCGGCTGATCGCGCTGGTCGACAAGGCGCGCGTCGGCGCCAACGGCGACCTGCTGGGCCGCATCAAGGGCGTGCGCAAGAAGTTCGCGCAGGAGGTCGGCTTCCTGCCGCCGCCGGTGCACATCCGCGACAACCTGGACCTCAAGCCCAGCGTCTACCGCGTCACGCTGCGCGGCGCCGTGGTGGGCGAGGGCGAGGCCTTCCCGGGGCAGTTCCTGGCCATCAACCCGGGCGGCGCGACGATCCAGTTGCCGGGCACCAAGACGGTCGATCCGGCCTTCGGGCTGCCGGCCGTCTGGATCGACGAGCGCCACAAGGAGCAGGCCCAAATGCATGGGTTTACGGTGGTTGATTGCGGCACCGTCGTGGCGACCCATCTTTCACACTTGATGCAGGTGAACGCTGCCAAGCTGCTGGGTCGCACCGAGACCCAGGCGCTCGTCGAGCACGTCACCAAGCTGGCCCCAAAACTGATCGAAGACGTGGTCCCCAAGATGGTCGGAATCTCGACGCTGCAGAAGGTGCTGCAGCTGCTGCTGGAAGAGGGTGTGCACATCCGCGACATGCGCTCGATCGTCGAATGCCTGGCCGAGCACGCCGCCACCGTGACCGACCCCGCCGAGCTGGCCAGCCGCATCCGCGTGCGCCTGGCGCCGGTGATCGTGCAGCAGATCTACGGGCCCGTGAAGGAGCTGGACGTGATCGCGCTCGAGCCCGAGCTGGAGCGCCTGGTGGCGCAGGCGCTGACCTCGCCGCACGGCGCGGCGCTGGACCCGGGCGTCGCCGACACGCTGACCAAGAGCGCCGCCGAGACCGCGCAGCAGCAGGAGAACCTGGGCCTGCCGGCCTGCCTGCTGGTGCCCGACGTGCTGCGCGCGCCGATCGCCCGGCTGCTGCGCCGCGCCGCGCCGCGGCTGAAGGTGCTGTCGCACAGCGAGATTCCTGAGACCCATTCCATCCGCATCGGATCCGTCATCGGAGGCCTGGCATGAACCTCAAGCGCTTCACCGCCCGCAGCTCGCGCGAGGCGCTGGCCCTGGTGCGCCAGACCTTCGGCGAGGACGCCGTGGTGATGTCCACCCGGCCCTGCCCCGAAGGCGTGGAGGTGCTGGCGATGGCCCCCGAAAGCCTGCAGCACCTGGAGCAGTGCAAGGCGCCGACCGTCAGCGCCGCGAGCGCTGCGGCGGCGGAGCCCGCGCCGCGCGCCGACGGCCCGGTGGAGCAGGACGTGGAGCGCCTGGCGATGAGCACGCTGTCGTTCCAGGACTACGTGCGCGAACGCATGCTCAAGCGCCGCCGCACCGAGATGGCGGGGCAGGGCGAGGGCAAGGCGGCCGCGCCATCGGCGCCATCGGCGTCCACCGCGTTCACCGCGCCGGCTGCGGCGCCGGTGGCCGCTGCCGCCGCGCCGCGGCCCGCGCCGCGCCGCGCGATGCCCGAGCCCGACTTCGCCGCCGAGCTGGCCGACGAGCCGCCGCCGCATCAACCGCCGCAGCGCCTGCGCGCGCCGCAGCGCCCGCTGCCGGCGGCCTCGTTCACCACCGAGGGCGCGGCGGCCGACGCGATCGTCGTGCCGCGCGAATCGGAAGCCATGCTGCGCGAGCTGCGCTCGGTGCGCGGCCTGATCGAGCAACGTTTCGGCGAACTGGCTTTCATCGAGAAGCTGCAGCGACAGCCGCGCCAGGCGCTGCTGTCGCACCGGCTGCTGGAATGCGGCTTCTCGCCGGCGCTGGTGCGCAAGCTGGTCGACGGCCTGCCCGCCGACGGCGACGAGACCGAATGGGCCAGCGGCGTGCTGCAGCGCAACCTGCTGACCGGCGAGGCCGAGAGCCCGCTGGAGGACGTGGGCGGCGTGTTCGCGCTGATCGGCCCCACCGGCGTCGGCAAGACCACCAGCACCGCCAAGCTGGCCGCCGCCTTCGCGGCGCGCCACGGCGCCGGCAACCTGGGGCTGATCACGCTGGACGCCTACCGCGTGGCCGCGCACGAGCAGCTGCGCGCCTACGGCCGCATCCTGGGCGTGCCGGTGCACACCGCGCACGACCGCGCGTCGCTGGACGACCTGCTGGAGCTGCTGTCGGGCAAGAAGATGGTGCTGATCGACACCGCCGGCATGGCCCAGCGCGACACCCGCACCAAGGAACTGCTGGACATGCTGAGCCACCGCTCGGTGAACCGGCTGCTGGTGGTCAACGCCGCCAGCCAGGGCGAGACCGTCGAGGACGTGCTCAGCGCCTACCGCGCCAACACCTGCCGCGGCGTGATCCTGTCCAAGATCGACGAGGCGATGAAGCTGGCGCCGGCGCTCGATGCGCTGATCCGCCACAAGGTCAAGGTGCTGGCGGTGGCCAACGGCCAGCGCGTGCCCGAGGACTGGCACCGCCTGTCGGCGCAGGCGCTGATGCAGCGCGCGCTGCGCGCCGGCGGCTCCAGCGCCTGGAAGCTCGACGACAACGACGTCAAGCTGGTGTTCACCGGCCACCCGGCCGGCGCGGGCGCGGCGGCGGCTCATCCGGTCTGACGCAGGACGGCCGCCGTGCGACGCACCTCCTTCAATCCAAGCCTGGCCGCACGCCAGCCGGCCGACCAGGCCAGCGGCCTGCGCCGCCTGTTCGCGTCGCGCCGCCGCCTGCTGGCGGTGGCGGCCAACCCCTTCGTGCCCGCCGCCCAGGCGCTGCTGGAGACGCTGTGCGCCGCGCTGGCCGCGCAAGGCCGCCAGGTGCTGGTGGTGGACGCCGCCAGCACCGCGCCGCCGCCGCACGAGACCGCGCTGTTCGACCTGGCCGCCGGCGTCGAGCGGCTGGACGAGCAGATCAGCTACCTCGCCGCGCGCGGCGTGCCGCTGGCGCACGTGGACACGCACGGCTCGGCCGCCGCCTTCGTCGACGCCGCGTTCGACGCCGCGCCCGGCCACGACCTGATGCTGCTGCACGCCGACCCCAGCGACCTGGCGCGCATGATCGGCCGCCGCGCGCTGCGCCCGCTGCTGGTGGGCGCCGACCGGCCCGAATCCATCAAGCAGGCCTACGCCGCCGCCAAGCTGCTGGTGCAGCGCTGCGGGCTGATGACCTTCGACCTGCTGCTGGCCGCCGACCCCGAGCGCCGCCGTGTGCCGGCCATCGCCGAGCGGCTGGCCAGCTGCGCCGACAGCTTCCTGGGCGCCGTGCTGCACGACTGGGCGGCGGTGGACCCGCTGTTCGATCCCGCCGCTGCGCAGGACCGCGCGCTGCAGCGGCTGCTGGCCGCGCAGCTGGCGCTGGACGAGCCTTCGCACGCCAGCGTCCCCGCCACCGGGTCCCGCCCGGTGCCGTCCCCGCGCGCCGCCGCCGCGTCTTCCCCGTTCTAGACCCCGCCCACGGGAGCTTCCTCGCCATGTACACCGCCAAGGGACAACTCGACACCGGAGCGCTGCTCAAGCAGTACAGCCCGCTGGTCCGCCGCCTGGCCCACCAGATGATCGCCAAGCTGCCGGCCAACGTCGAACTCGACGACCTGATCCAGGTCGGCATGATCGGCCTGTCCGACGCGCTGACGCGCTTCGACGCCAACCAGGGCGTGCAGTTCGAGACCTTCGCGACCCAGCGCATCCGCGGCGCGATGCTCGACGAGCTGCGCGGCAGCGACTGGATGAGCCGCGGCGACCGCCGCCAGCAGCGCGCGATCGAGACCGCGGTGCACAAGCTCGAGCAGCGCCTGGGCCGCGCGCCCAACGAGAGCGAGATCGCCAAGGAGATGGAGCTCTCGCTGAAGGAGTACCAGGAACTGCTGGGCAAGGTGCGCGGCACCCAGCTGATCTACCTGGAGGACATGAGCGGCGACGACGGCGACGAGGACTACCTGGACCGCCACGTCGCCGACGAGGACGCCAACCCGCTGGGCCGGCTGCAGGACCAGCGCATGCGCGAGGCCCTGGTCGAGGCGATCAAGAACCTGCCCGAGCGCGAGCAGTTCGTGATGAGCATGTACTACGAGCAGGACATGAACCTGAAGGAGATCGCGGCCGTGCTCGGCGTGACCGAGAGCCGCGTCTGCCAGCTGCACAGCCAGTCGATCGCGCGCTTGCGCACCCGCTTGCGCGAGTGGTGAGCCGCATCGCTGCTCCGTTACTTCATTCCTCCCTCAACATGCAAGGCAGTACCGCATGTTCGCTCTGCTCCGCCGCCGCCAGGACCCTGACGCCGATCCGACCCTGAACCCCGCGCCGGCGCCCGAGCCGGGCCCCGACGCCCGCACGGTGATCGGCCGCTTCAGCCGCCACGCCGGCGCGCTGGGCCGCGACGCGGCCGAGGTGCGCGGCGTGCTCGACGACAGCACGCGGCTCGCCAAGGCCGAGGCCGCCTCGCTGCAGGCCGTGGCCGGCGAGCTGCGGCAGCTCCTGCAAGGCCAGCGCAGCATCGACGCCGAGGCCGCCACCGGCCTGCAGGCCGCGCAGGGCGCGCGCCAGGCGGTGCAGGAGCTGGGCGCCGAGGTCGCCAGCCTCGTCGGCTCGCTGCACCAGGTGGCCGAGGCCGCCGGGCAGATCACCCAGATCGCGCTGCAGACGCGGCTGGTGGCCTTCAACGCCTCGGTCGAGGCCAAGCGCGCCGGCGAGGCCGGGCGCGGCTTCGGCGTCGTGGCCGATGCCGTCAAGGAGCTGGCCGCGCGCGTGGAGACCTCGTCCAAGCACATCATGGGCACCGTGGCTGCGCTGGAAGAGCGCATCGCCGTGCTGCAGCGCGAGACCGCGCTGGACGACGCCGCCGCCCCTGCCAGCCGCGGCGAGCCCGGCCGCGTGCACGCCGCGCTGCAGCGCGCCGAGGACGCGGTGACGCGCATTTCGGAGGCCAGCACCCGCGGCCGCGAGCAGTGCGCGCGGCTCGACGCCGGCATGCAGCAGATCGAAGGCGCGATGCAGCGCACCGCGCGCGAGCTGGAATCGGCGCTGCAGCGCACCGAGACCTTCCTGCAGGTGTCGGAGCAGATGATCGAGAGCGTGGCCGACTGCGGCATCGAGACCGAGGACACGCCCTACATCCAGGCCGCGCAGCAGGCCGCCGGCCAGATCGCGCGGCTGCTGGAGGACGCGCTGCGCACCGGCGCCATCGCCGAGGCCGAGCTGTTCGACGAGCAGTACGGTCCGGTGCCCGGCAGCAACCCGCCGCAGCACCTGACGCGCTTCGTCGCGCTGGCCGACCGCCTGTTCCCCCAGGTGCAGGAGAAGCTGCTGGCGCTGTCGGACAAGGTGGTGTTCTGCATCGCCGCCGACCGCAACGGCTACGTGCCCTGCCACAACCAGCGCTACAACCAGCCGCAGCGCGAGGGCGACGTGCTGTGGAACACCGCCCATTGCCGCAACCGCCGCATCTTCAACGACCGCACCGGCCTCGCCTCGGGCCGCAACACCCGGCCCTTCCTGCTGCAGACCTACCGCCGCGACATGGGCGGCGGCCAGTTCGTCGTGATGAAGGAAGCGGCCGCGCCGATCAGCGTGGGCGGCCGCCACTGGGGCGGCTTGCGGCTCGCCTTCAAGTTCTAGCCGGTCCGGGCCCCGGCGCGGCGGTCAGCGCTGCAGGCTGCGCAGCTCGTCCGCGGTGTTGGCGTTGAAGAAGGCCGCCGCGTCGTCGAACTCGACCGTGACGCAGCGGTGCCCGGCCGTCCAGCGCTCGACCTTGCGCTCGCCGGCGTCGAGGGAGCGGACCAGGCTTGCCGCCAGTTCGGCCTTCAGCAGGCAGAACACCGGATGGGTCTGCAGGCGGCCGTCTTCGCGGGTCGCGGCGATGGCGATCTCGGCATCGCCCGCGGCGGCGGCCGCGGCCAGGCGGTCGACCAGGTCGGCGGGAAAATTCGGCGTGTCGCAGGGCACGGTCACGAGCCAGGGCGTCTTGCAGTGCTCCAGCCCGGCCAGCAGGCCGGCCAGCGGCCCCGGATAGCCGGCGACCGGGTCGGGCCACACCGGCACGCCCATGGACTCGTAGGCGGCGAGGTTGCGGTTGGCGTTGATCATCGCCGGGCCCACCTGCGGCTGCAGCCTGCGCAGCGCATGCAGCGCCAGCGGCAGGCCGCGGTGGCTTTGCAGGCCCTTGTCGACGCCGCCCATGCGGCTGGCGCGCCCGCCGGCGAGCACCAGGCCCGTGATGCGGTCGCGGGGGATCGCCTCCGGCGCCATCGTGAACCGCAGGGTGCGGCGGGTCAGCTGGCGGCCGCGCCGCCGAGGGTCTGCCGGCGCTGCCCCACCAGCGCCTGCACCCGCGAGGCGAGGGCGGCCCGGTTGTCGGCCTGCAGCTTGCGGAAGGCGTTGGCGAGGTGGAAGCGCACCGTCGGGTAGCCCACCTCGAGGCGCCGCGCGATCTGCTTGTCCGGGCAGCCGCAGGCCACCAGCCAGGCGACCTCGGCCTCGCGCTGGCTCAGGCGGGCCATCCGCTGCAGCAGCTCCTCGGCCCGCTCGGTCGCCTCGCACGGCGGCGCGGCATCGCGCTCCCAGCACAGGCGGCCGAGCGCCGCGGCGATCGCCGGCTCGACCATGCGCAGCACCTCGACCTCGTTGGCCTCGAAGTTGCCGCGCTCGCGCTTGCGCCAGATGCGGAAATCGCCCACGGCGGCCTGCCGCTCGAAGAAGTAGACGTTGATGCCCCAGTGCATCCGCTCGGGGCGCAGGAAGTCGTTGAAGAACTCGGTCCTCGCCAGCTCCGGCTGCCGCAGGATCTGCGTGGCGACGGTCGGGCGGCGCCGCTCCATCATCGGGAAGGTCAGCGGGTCGACGAAGCGGTAGTAGCCGTCCCAGTGGCGCAGGCTGTCGGCCGACACGTTGACCGCCGTGAACCGCTCGAAGCGCCCCGCATCGGCGTTCCAGACCATCGACACGTACTGGTCGGCGCCCAGCAGTTCCAGCATCGGCAAGGCCAGCGCCTCGCGCAACGCGTCGCCGTCGCTCGCCTCGGCAAGCAGCCGCATCACGTCGCCGAGCGCCCGCGTCTGGGTCGTGGTCAGGTGCATCAGGGGTCTCAAGCAGGCGCCGTGCCAGCGCCAGCGGCCGATCGTAGGCAGCGCCGGCCGCCGGCCCTATTCGTGCAGACCCGGTGCAGGCTTGGTGCAGACGCTCACCCTAGCGATCCTGATAGGTGCCGCTTCGGCGCCCGGCTCCTACGCTGCCGGCTGACCCGATGGAGACGGCAGCATGGAACTCATCGACCGCACGGCCACGGAGATCGGCCAGGCGCTGGACCAGGGATCGGCGCGCAGCACCGACCTGGCCCGGCAATGGATTGCGCGCACCGAAGCGGCGTCGGCGCTGAACTGCTACGTCGCGTTCGACGCCGCCGGCCTGCTGGAGCAGGCCGCGCAGGCCGACGCGCGGCGCGCGGCCGGCGAGCGGCTGCCGCTGCTGGGCATCCCGGTCGCGCTCAAGGACAACATCGACGCCATGGGCCTGCCCTGCGGCGCCGGGACAGGCGCGCTGCACGGCCGGCATCCATCGGGGGACGCCGAGCTCGTGCGCCGGCTGCGGGCCGCCGGCGCGCTGATCCCGGGCAAGCTGGGCCTGCACGAGCTGGCCTTCGGCATCACGACCCACAACGCCGTGACCGGCGCCGTGCGCAACCCGTGGGACCCGTCGCGGATCCCGGGCGGCAGCAGCGGCGGATCGGGCGCGGCGGTGGCGGCCCGGCTGGTGCCGGCGGCCATCGGCACCGACACCGGCGGCTCGGTGCGCGTGCCGGCGGCGCTGTGCGGCGTGGCGGGGCTGCGGCCGACCGTCGGGCGGGTGAGCGCCGAGGGCATCGCGCCGATCTCGGCGACGCGCGACACGGCCGGGCCGCTGGCCCGCAGCGTCGCGGACCTGGCGCTGCTGGACGGCGTGCTCAGCGGCGATGCGGCGCCGCTGCCCGCGGTCTCGCTGCGCGGTCTGCGCCTGGGCCTGCCGCAGGCCTACTTCTGGGACGACCTCGACGAGGGCGTGCGCGCCCGGGCCGACGCCGCGGTCGCGGCCCTGCGGTCGGCCGGCGCCGAGTTCGTGCCGGTCGACCTGCCCGGCATCGCGCAGTTGGACGGCGAGGTCAGCTTCGTCGTCGCGCTGTACGAATTCGTGCGCGACATGACGGCCTACCTGCGCGACCGCGCGCGCGGCATCACGTTCGAGCAACTGATCGCCGGCATCGGCAGCCCCGACGTGAAAGCCATCGCCGGCCCGCTGCTCGGCGGCGGCGCCGTGCCGGAGCCGGCGTACCGGCAGGCGCTGGAGGCGCGCCGGCGGCTGCAGGCGCTCTATGCCGACACCTTCGCGCAGACCGGCGTGGCGGCGCTGGTCTTTCCGACCACGCCGGCCACGGCCGCCAGGATCGGCGAGGACGAGAGCTTCGAGCTGAACGGCCGCGCCTGCCCGACGTTCGCCACCTTCATCCGCAACACCGATCCCGGCAGCAACGCGGCCTTGCCCGGCCTGTCGCTGCCGATCGGCCTGAGCGGCGGGCTGCCCGTCGGCCTGGCGCTCGACGGGCCCGCCGGCAGCGACCGCCGGCTGCTGGCCATCGGCGCGGCGGTCGAAGCCGCGCTGCCCCCGATGCCGCCGGCGCCGGGCGGGCGCTGATGAATCCTTTTTCCGCACGACAACCGGGAACCCCCCCCCAGGAGAAATCGATGGACCGTCGCCAGTTCCTGCAATCGATGCAATTCGCCGGCTCGGCCGCCGCGGCGTCCGCGCTCGGCGCCCTGCACCCCGCCTTCGCCGCCGGCACCGTCAAGGTGGCCGTGATGATTCCGCAGAGCGGCCCGGCGGGCCTGTTCGGCCCGTCGGCCAAGGCCTGCGCCGAGCTGGCCGCGGAGACGATCAATGCCCGCGGCGGCCTGCTCGGCCAGAAGATCGAGCTGCTGTTCGGCGACGCCGGCCTCGCGCCGGCCGAGGCCTCGCAGGCCGCGCTGAAGCTGTGGAAGGGCGCGGGCGCGACCGCGGTGATCGGCATGCACGACAGCGCCGTCCGCGGCGCGCTGGTCGGCCTGTTCAAGGGCCAGGTGCCGTATTTCTACACGCCGGTCTACGAAGGCGGCGAGTGCGCCAAGGGCACCTACGTCAACGGCGAGACGCCGCAGCAGCAGCTGCAGCCGGTGATCCCGTGGATCGCCGCGGAGCGCAAGCCGAAGCAGTGGTACCTGATCGGCAACGACTACGTCTGGGGCCGCAACACCAACGCGGCCGCCAAGGGCTACATCGAGAAGGCCGGCGCAAGGGTCGTCGGCGACGAGTACCTGCCGTTCACGGTCGACAACTTCGACGCCAGCCTGGCGCGCATCCGCGACAGCGGCGCCGACGCGGTGCTGGTGTCGCTGGTCGGCGGCGCCTCGGTCGGCTTCAACAAGGCCTTCGCCAGCTTCGGCCTGGCCGACAAGGCGCTGCGCCTGGGCACGCTGATCGAGGAGAACACGCTGGCCGGCATCGGCCTGGCCAATGCGAAGAACCTGTACTCGAGCGCCGGCTACTTCGCCAACATCACGACGCCGGCCGCCACGGCCTTTGCCGAGGCCTACGCGAAGCGCTTCGGACCGCAGGCCCCGGCGCTCAACGGCCTGGCGGAGTCCACCTACGAAGGCTTCCTGATGCTCGAAGCGGTGGCGAAGAAGGCCGGCGCGCTGAGCACCGCGAAGATGGACGCCGCCTGCGAGGGCGCCACCTACAACGGCCCGCGCGGCACGGTGACGATGAAGGCGCGCCACGTCGAGCAGGACGTCTACGTGGCCGACGTGGCGGACAAGGGCTTCCGCATCGTCAAGACCTTCTCGCGCGTCGGCTCGGGCCAGGCCTGCAAGGTGTGACGCGGTGGACGGCGGCACGCTGCTGCACGCGCTGAATCTCGTCTACGAGCTGGCCACGCTGGCGCTGACGACGCTGGGGCTGGCGGTGGTGTTCGGCCTGCTGGGCGTCATGAACATGGCGCACGGCGAGTTCGTGATGCTCGGCGCGTACTCGGTGGTCGCCGTCCAGCAGTGGGGGCTGCCGACGCTGGCGGCCTTCCCGCTGGCGATCGCGGTCTGCGCGGCGCTGGGCTGGGCCGTCGAGCGCTGGCTGATCCGGCCCCTCTACGCGCGGCCGTTCGACACCCTGCTCGCCACCTGGGCGCTGGCGATGCTGATGCGCAAGGTCGTCGAAGCCATCTGGGGCAGGGGCTTCCGCAACGTGGAGGACGCGCTGACCGTCGCGGTGCCGATCGGCGGCACCTCGTACCCGGCCTACCGCCTCGGCCTGATCGCGCTGGCCGCGCTGCTGCTCGCGGCGCTGTTCTTCTGGTACCGGCGCAGCAGCGCCGGCCTGCGCGTGCGCGCGATGACGGGCAACCCCGTGCTGGCCCAGGCGCTGGGCATCGACACGCAGCGCCTGGCCTCGCGCACCTTCATCGTCGGCGTGGTGCTCGCCGGCGCCGCCGGCGTGATGCTGGCGCCGCTGATCCGGATCGAGCCCGGCATCGGCGTCGACTACCTGCTCGACGCCTTCTTCGTCCTCGTCGTCGGCGGGCTCGGCACGCTCGGCGGCTTTGCCGGCGGCGTGGGCATCATCGGCGGGTCGCAGGCCGTCGTCAGCAGCCTCGTCGGGCAGACGAGCGGCTATGCCGTCGTGCTGATCCTCTCGATCCTCTTCCTGTGGCTGAAGCCCGATGGCCTCTTCGCTCGCCGCTGAGCCCGGCGCCGCGGCGCCGGGCCGCCGCCGGCGCGGCCGTTCGCTGTGGCCCGCGGCGGTCCTTGCGGCAGCGCTGGCCGCGCTGCCGATCGCCGGCAACGACTTCCTCGCCTACCAGGTCGCGCTGTTCCTGATCTACGGCATCGCGACCCAGGGCGTCGCCCTGTGCTGGGGACGGCTGGGATTCCTGCCGCTCGGCCATGCGCTGTTCTTCGGGCTCGGGGCCTACCTCGCCGGCGGCGCCGCGAAGGCCGGCGCCGCGCAGCCGCTGTGGTGGCTGGCGCTCCCGCTGGCCCTGGCGCTGCCGGCGCTGCTGGCGTGGATCGTCGCGCGCCTGGTCTTCGCGCGCAGCCTGCGCAGCGGCCCCTACTTCTCGCTGATCACGCTGGCGATGACGATGCTGGGCTTCCTCGCCGCCCAGCAGTGGAGCGCGGTCACCGGCGGCTTCAACGGCATGGGCGACATTCCCGAGCCGCCCGGCCTGGACCGCTTCACGACCCTGTACTGGCTGATCGCGGCGGC
Source organism: Rubrivivax sp. (assembly GCA_047602205.1). Classification (GTDB taxonomy): domain Bacteria; phylum Pseudomonadota; class Gammaproteobacteria; order Burkholderiales; family Burkholderiaceae_C; genus Rubrivivax. Next base: position 6,005,562 of record JASGHX010000001.1, read on the forward strand.
GGCCGTCGCCAGCACCGCCGCTCTCGGCGTGCTGGTCGGCCGGCCGCTGGGCGTGCTGTGGCGCGCGATCGCCCAGAACGAGGAGCGCATGCAGCTCTTCGGCTACGCCACGGACCGCGTGAAGGCCCAGGCGTATGCGCTCTCCGCGTTGCTCGCGGCGGGGGCCGGCGCGCTCTTCGCGGCGCACCAGGGCATCGTCACGCCGCAGGCGATGAGCTTCGTGCTGTCGACCGAGTTCGTGATCTGGGCCGCCGTGGGCGGCAAGGCCAGCCCGCTGGGGGCGCTGCTGGGCGCGGTGCTGGTGGGCTACGCGTCCGCCGAACTGCGCGACCGCTTCGCGATGTGGGAGGTCTTCGTCGGCCTGCTGTTCATCGCCGTCGTGCGCTTCCTGCCCGAGGGGCTGGCAGGACTGGCCGGCCTCCGGGCGCTGCGCGGCGCCCCGGCCGCGCCGGCGCCGAAACCCGCGCCGCCCAGCGCGGCGCCGAAGCAGGTGCCGACGCTGGTCTTCGACGAGGTGCGCTCGTCGCAGGGCGGCGTGCGCATCCTCGACGGCTTGAGCTTCAGGCTCGAAGGCCCGAGCATCCGCGCCGTGATCGGCCCCAACGGGGCCGGCAAGACCTCCGCCTTCAACGTGCTGACAGGCCGCCTGCCCGTCACCGGCGGTCGGATCGAGGTGGGCGGCCGCGACGTCACCGGCCGGGCGGCCTGGCGCGTCGCGCGGCTGGGCGTCGGCCGCAAGCTGCAGGTGCCGTCGGTGCTGCCGGAACTCACGGTGCGCGAGAACCTCGCCGTCGCGCTGTGGGCGGGGCGGCTGCGCGGCGCGGCGGCGCTGCGCAGCGCGCCGCATGCGTGGCGCACGCCGCTGCTCGACGAGATGCTGGCGTGCTTTCCGGAACTGGCCGGATCGCTGGCCGTGCCGGCCGGCCGCCTGTCGCAAGGCCATCGGCAGGCGCTGGAGTTCGTGATGACCGTGCTGCCGGAGCCGCACCTGCTGCTGCTGGACGAGCCCTGCGCCGGCCTGTCGCCCGCCGAGACGCACCGGATGATCGAGGTCATCCAGCGCGCCGTGCAGCGCCTGGGCGCGGCGGCGCTGCTGATCGAGCACGACCTCGCCGCCGTCGCCGCGCTGCGGGGCGAGGTGTACGTGCTGCACCAGGGGCGCCTGCTCGCGCAGGGCTCGCTGCAGGCGCTGCAGGCCGATCCGGCGGTGCGCGCCGTCTACGCGGGAGCGCGCAAGTGAGCGGCGCCGCGCTGGTCTTCGAGGACCTGGTCTGCGGCTACGGCGACACGATGGTGGTGCGGGGCGTGGCCGGGCGCGTGGAGCCCGGCCGGGTGCTCGGCATCGTCGGCCGCAACGGGGTCGGCAAGTCGACCTTGCTGAAGGCCCTGGCCGGCTTCCTGCCCGTCGCCCGTGGCCGCGTCCGCTGGCGCGACCAGGACCTTCGCGGCGTTCCCGCGCATGCCCGCCTGGCGGCCGGCATCGCCTATGCGCCGCAGGAGAACGTGGTGTTCGGCGAACTGAGCGTCGCCGAGAACCTGTGGCTGCACCTGCCCGACCGGAATCCCGCGCGCTACGAGGCGCCGCTGGCCGTCTTCCCCCGGCTGGCCGAGCGCCTGAAGCAGCGCGCCGGGCTGCTCAGCGGCGGCGAGCGCAAGCTGCTGTCGTTCACCCGCACGCTGGGGCTGCAGGCGCCGCTGGCGCTGCTCGACGAACCCACGGAAGGCGTCCAGCCCGAGAACATCGACCGCATGGCACGGCTGGTCCGTGGCCTGAAGGCCGGGGGCCGCGGCTTCGCGATCGTCGAGCAGAACCTGAGCTTCATCGAGCAGGTCGCCGACGACGTCCTCGTGCTGGACCACGGCGAGTGCGTCCTGGCCGGGTCCCTGGCGGCGCTCGGCCGCGCGGCGATCGAGCGGCATCTGCTCGTGTAGCAGGCGCACTCAGTCCAGCAGCCGCAGCGCCGACCGCCAGGCCATCTCGCAATGCTCCAGCACGCCCTCGCGCTGGAACTGCGCGGCGGTACGGCGGCAGACCTCCTCGGGCGGATAGGTCAATGCAGCGCCGCCGGCCTGCGCCTTGATCTGCGCCTGGCAGGCGCGTTCGAGGAAGTAGATGTTGACGAAGGCCTCGGCGATCGTGCGGCCGGCGGCCAGCAGGCCGTGGTTGCACAGGACCATGCACTGGTGTCCGCCCAGATCGCGCACCAGGCGCTCGCGCTCGTCCAGGTCGGGCCGCGCCATGTGCACCGCGGAGTGGATCGTGAAGCCAGCCGCGTTCACCCTGGGCGGCGGGCCTTCGCCGCCTTCGATCGCGTGCCCTTCGGCGTCGATCGTCACCAGGTCTTCGGCGCGCATCTCGTGGAACAGCACGCGTCTGCGCTTCGGAAGGGGCGGTCGGTGCCATCGTGGTCGGTCCTCAGCGCGTGCCGGCGAGGTCGGGCTGCTCGCGCATCAGCCGCGCGACGGCCAGGCCCTGGGGCTCGCCCAGGCGCTCCAGCGCGGCGATCACGCCCAGCCGGTCGGGCACCGACTTGTCCTGGTTGAGCTTCATCTTGCCTTCGATGGCGTCGATCGGGATCTCGACCGCGGCGATCGCGCGCAGGCGCGGGGCGATCATCGCTTCGGGCATCGCGTCGAAGCGCCACTCGCCGCCCAGCGGCGTGTCGTAGCAGGCGACGGTGCGGCGCAGCACCGCGTGGATCTCGGCCGGCTCCTCGATCAGCCGCGGCCTGCCGCGCACGTGGATCGCGGTGTAGTTCCAGGTCGGAAAGGTCAGCCGGTTCTCGTACCAGCTCGGCGAGACGAAGGCATGCGGGCCCTGGAAGATCACCAGCGCGTCGGCGCCTGCCTGCAGATCCTGCAACTGCGCGTTGGCGCGCGCGAGGTGCGTGGTCAACGTGCCCCGGGGGCCGCGGGCCTCGTCCAGCAGAAAGGGCAGGTGCGTGGCGTTGAGCCCGCCGGCGCCGTGCGTCACCAGCGTCGCGAAGCTCCACTCGCGCAGGCGCCGGTGCAACCGCGCAAGGTCGGCTTCGGCATAGGCCGGGGGCGTGTACATGCCGCTTCAGCCCCGCGAGCGCGAGTGCCGCTCGAGCCAGCGCGCGCTGTCCTCGAAGGCCTCGACGGCGATGTCGGCGATCGCTACCGCTTCCAGGAAGCTGTGGGCCGTGCCGCGGTAGACCTTGGACGCCACCTCGTTGCCGGCAGCCTGCAGGCGCTTTTCCATCTCGATGTTGTCGTCGTACAGCATGTCGCACTCCGTGATCACCAGGTACGACGGCGGCAGCCCTTCGAGCCGCGCCTTCAGCGGCGTCAGCCTCGGATCGGCGCGAGCCGGGTCGATGTACAGCGACCGGAACCACAGCGCCATGTGCAGCGAAAGCCCGTAGTCGCCGGCGCCGTACTTGTGCGTCGAGGCCGTGAACAGGTACTCGTCGGCGCCGAAGCCGAAGCCGCCGTAGTTCAGCAGCATGCCCGCCAGCGGCGGCAGGCCCATGTCGCGCCGGGTCAGGCTGATGCCCACCGCCAGCAGCGCGCCCGCCGAGTCGCCCCCCACGAAGAACTGCTGCGGGTCGAAGTCGAAGCGCGAGCCCTGCGTCAGCAGCCAGTTCACCGCATCGACGCACTCGTCCAGCGAGCGCGGGAACTTGCCTTCGGGCGCGCGCGTGTAGTCGATGCCGACGACGACCAGGCCTGCGCGCTCGGCGTACTCGCGCATCACGCGGTCGTGCGTGTTGATGCTGAACAGCACGAAGCCGCCGCCGTGGATGTAGAACAGCGCGCCGGGCAGCCTGCGCGTCTTGGGCGTGTAGATGCGCAGCGCCACGTCGCCGTGGCGCGTGGCCACCATCAGGTCGTCGGTGCGCGCCATCGCCGGGCCGCCCGCGGTCCACTGGGCGCGCACCTTCTCGGTGATCTCGCGCCCCTCGGCCACCGAGACCAGGTCGCGCCGCGGGTACTTGGCGCCTTCGGCGGCCATGCGGCGCAGGAACTCGGCGATCTGCGGGTTCAGCGGTGCCGGCGGTTCGGGCCGGGTGTCGGCGCCGTAATGGGCAGGATGCATGTGAACTCCAGGGTGGGACGATGCGTGGAGGTGTCAATAGCCGCGCGTGAGGTCGACGGTGTTGACGAGCGGCGCGCCGTCGCGCAGTTGCGCGACGTTGTGCGCGATCTGCGCGACCACGGTGTCGTAGCTCGCCATCGTGGCCATGTGCGGCGTGACGACGATGCCCGGCGTGGTCCAGAACGGGTGCTCGGGCGACAGCGGCTCGGCGGCGAAGACGTCGACCACCGCGCCGCGCAGATGGCCGCCGATCACGGCGTCGGCCAGGTCCTGCTCGACGAGGTGCTCGCCGCGCCCGACGTGCACCAGCGCAGCGCCCGGCGGCAGTTGCTCGAACAGGCGCTTGTCGAGGATGCCGCGCGTCGCCGCGGTCAGCGGCAGCAGGCACACCAGCACGTCGGTCTCGGCGAGAAAAGGCGCCAGGCCGTCGTCGCCGCTGAAGGCGTTGACGCGCTCGATGCGCCGCGGCGTGCGCGACCAGCCGTTGACCGTGTAGCCCAGCGCCGGCAGCGCCGCGGCGATGCGCCCGCCCAGCTCGCCCAGGCCCATCAGGCCGACACGGCAACTCGCCGCCGGCGTCTGCAGCGGCCGCGCCCAATGGCGGCGCGCCTGGTTGGCCAGCGCGACGTCCAGCTTGCGGTGGAAGTGCAGCACGGCCCACAGCACGAACTGCAGCATGCCCTCGGCCAGCATCGGATCGACCACGCGGCAGACCGCGGCGCCGTGCAGGTCCTGCCCCGCGGTGATGTTGTCGACGCCGGCCGCGATGCTGTGCACCAGCCGCAGCCGCGGCATCTGGCCGTAGAGGCCCGGCGGCACCTCCCAGCCGACCGCCACTTCGGCTTCGCGGAAACGCGGGTCGGGCCACTGCACGATGTCCAGCAGCGGGTCGGCGGCTTGCAGCATCGGCTTCAGGAACGACAGGTCGTGCCGGCGGCTGAAGAGGGCGAGGGTGGTCTTCTGCATGGCAAGCATCCTAGGGCGCTGCATCGGCCGCCACGCGCGTGGGATCCCAGTGCTGCCCGGGCACCGCGGCGATCAGCCGGCGCGTGTACTCGTGCTCGGGCCGGTCGAAGATCTGCGATGGCGCGCCGATCTCGACGATGCGGCCGCGGTGCATCACCGCGATGCGCTGGCAGATCTGCGCGGCCACGCGCAGGTCGTGCGTGATGAAGATCATCGCCAGCGACAGCCGCCGCTGCAGCGCGGCCAGCAGTTCCAGCACCTGCGCCTGCACCGAGACGTCCAGCGCCGACACCGATTCGTCGGCCACCAGCAGCCGCGGCTCCAGCGCCAGCGCGCGCGCGATGCCGATGCGCTGGCGCTGGCCGCCGGAGAACTGGCCGGGATAACGATCGAACGCGGCGGCCTCCAGGCCCACCAGCGCCAGCAGCTCGCGCGCGCGCGCCGCGGCCTGCGCGGCGCCCATGCCGCTGGCGCGCGGGCCGTCGCCGACGATGCGGCCCACCGTGTGGCGCGGGTTCAGCGACGCGAACGGGTCCTGGAAGATCATCTGGAGGTGCCGCCGCAGCGGGCGGAACTCGCGCTCCGACAGCGCCGTCAGCTCGCGGCCGTCGAAGCTGATCGTGCCGCCGTCCACGCCGGTCAGGCGCAGCAGGCAGCGGCCGACGGTGGACTTGCCCGAGCCCGATTCGCCGACGATGCCCAGCGTCTCGCCGCGCCGCAGCTCGAAGCTCACGCCGTCCACCGCGTGCACCACGCGGCGCGATCCGGTCCAGCGGCTGCCGCTGGCGTAGGTCTTGCGCAGGCCGTCCACGCGCAGCAGCGGCGGCCCCTGCGGCGGCCGCGACTCGTCGGCGCGCTGGTGCGGCACCGCGGCGATCAGCCGCCGCGTGTACGGATGCGCCGGCGCGTGCAGCACCTGCGCCGCCGGCCCCTGCTCGACCACGCGGCCGCGCTCCATCACCGCGACGCGGTCGGCGATCTCGGCGACGACGCCGAAGTCGTGCGTCACGAACAGCACGCCCATGCCCTTGGCGCGCTGGATGCGCTTGATCAGCGCGAGGATCTGCGCCTGCGTCGTGACGTCCAGCGCGGTGGTCGGCTCGTCGGCGATCAGCAGCCTGGGCTCCAGCGCCAGCGCCATCGCGATCCCCACGCGCTGGCGCTGCCCGCCCGACAGGCGGAACGGATAAGCCTTGGCCAGCGCTGCCGGGTCGGGCAGGCCGACGAAGGCCAGCAGTTCCACCACGCGCGCCGGGCCGGCGGCGCCGGGGTAGGCGCCGTGCGCGCGCATCGCCTCCAGCACCTGGTCGCCCACCGTCATCACCGGGTTCAGCGCCGACAGCGGCTCCTGGAACACCATCGCCATCTCGCGGCCGCGCATCGCGAGCAGTTCGCTCTCGGGCATCTGCAGCAGGTCGCGGCCGCCGAACAGGATGCGGCCGCCGCTGGGCTTCAGGTGATCGGGCAGCAGGCCCATGATCGCGTTGGCGCTCATCGACTTGCCCGAGCCCGACTCGCCGACGATGCACAGGATCTCGCGCTCGCGCAGCTCGAACGAGACGCCTTCCACCGCGAACGCGCGGTCGCTGCCGCGGCCCGGCAGCGGCACCGAGAGGCCTTGCACCGACAGCAGCGTCGGCGCTGCGCCGGCGGCGGCGGGCCCGGGCGTGCTCATCTCCATCGTGGCCGCCCTCATTCGCCGCGCCCGCGCAGGTGGGGGTTCAGCGCGTCGTTGAGCCCCTCGCCGATCAGGTTGATCGCCAGCACCGTCAGCAGGATCGCGACGCCCGGGCCGATGCTGAGCCACCACGACTGGCGGATCACGCCGCGCGCGGCGCCGATCATGAAGCCCCAGCTCATGAAGTTGCGGTCGCCCAGGCCCAGGAACGACAGCGCGGCCTCGGTCAGGATCGCGGTGGCCACCATGAAGCTGCCCATCACGATGATGGGCGACAGCGCGTTGGGCAGGATCTGCGACGCGATGATGCGCAGCGGCTTCTGGCCGATGACCACCGCCGCCTGCACGAACTCGCGCTCGCGCAGCGAGAGGAACTCGCCGCGCACCAGGCGCGCCACCGGCGGCCACGAGACCAGCGCGATCGCGCCGATGATCGAGTACAGCGTGGGGCTGAGGATCGCCACCACCAGCACCGCCATCACGAGCTGCGGAATGGTCTGGAAGAACTCGGTGAAGGCCATCAGCGCGTCGTCCACCCAGCCGCCGGCATAACCCGCCACCGCACCGACCACGACGCCGACGGCGAGCGCCGCCGAGGTCGACACCAGACCCACCAGCAGCGAGACGCGCGCGCCGTGCACCAGGCCAGCCATCACGTCGCGGCCCAGCATGTCGGTGCCCATGATGAACTTCGCGTCGGCGAAGGGCAGCAGCATCGGCTTGCCCACCATCATCCAGGGCGACTGGCCGTACAGCAGCGGCGCGGCCAGCGCCAGCGCGGCGACGGCGGTGAACAGCAGCAGCCCGGCCACCGCGCCGCCGTTGCGCACGAACTGGCGCACGAAGGCGTTCATCCCCGCGCCCCTGCCGCGGCGCCGGCGCCGATGCGCGGGTCCACCAGCCGGTAGACCAGGTCGGCCAGCAGGTTGAAGCCGACCACCATCGCCGAGGTGACGAGGAACACGCTCAGCAGCAGCTGGTAGTCGCGCTGCATCAGCGCGTCGAACATCAGGCGGCCGATGCCGGGCCAGCCGAACACGGTCTCGGTGAGGATGGCGCCGCCGGCCAGCTGGCCGAGCTGCACGCCCGCGAAGCCGACCACCGGCATCAGCGCGTTGCGCAGCACGTGCACGTGCAGCACGCGGCCCGGCGCCACGCCCTTGGCGCGCGCGGTCTTCACGAAGTCCATGCCCATCACGTCCAGCATCGAGGCGCGCGTGAGCCGGGCATACACCGCCATGAAGAAGGCCGCCAGCGAGCCCGCGGGCAGCACCAGGTGCATGCCGATGTCGGCCACGCGCGCCCAGCCGGCGAGGCCCGCGCTGACCGTCTCCATCCCGAAGGCCGGGAACCAGCCCAGCAGCACCGAGAACACGATGATCGCCAGCAGCGACAGCCAGAACAGCGGCGTCGCGTACAGCAGCATCGCCGACGACATCACCACGCTGTCCAGCCAGCGCTGGCGGTTGCGGTAGCGCGTGCGCGCGGCCAGCGCGCCCAAGCCGACGCCCAGCGTGATCGACAGCACGAAGGCCGCCGCCATCAGCAGCAGCGTGGCCGGCAGCCGCTCGAGGATGAGGTCGATCACCGGCACCTGGTTGCGGTACGAGTAGCCCAGGTCGAGCTGCAGCGCGCCCTTGACGTACAGGCCCAGCTGCACGGGCAGCGGCTGGTCCAGCCCGAAGCGGCGGCGCAGGATCTCGACGAACTGCGGGTCGCCGGCGCCCGATTCGCCGGCCAGCACCTGCGCGGCGTCACCCGGCGCCAGGCGGATCAGGAAGAAGTTGATGACCACCACGCCCAGCAATACCAGCAAGGCCTTGCCGAGCCGCGCGGCGATGAAGGCGGCGAGCTTCAAGCGCTGCGTCCTACTTCTGCAAGTACACCGAGTCCAGGCTCTCGGTGAGGCTGTGCGCTGACGTGACCGCGTTCTTCACCGTCGATTTCCACAGCGTGGGCATGTCGGAGTCGAACAGCCAGTTGTTGGCCACGTCCTGCGCCAGGATCACCTGCAGCTCGCTGTACAGCCGCGCGCGCCGGGCGGGGTCCAGCTCGACGCCGGCCTTGTCCCACAGCTCGTCGGCCTTCGCGTTGCTGTAGCCCTGGTTGTTGGCGAAGGGGCTGCCCTTGGTGATGTTCTTGGTGACGTACAGGCGCTGCACGCCCAGCGCGGGGTCGCCGTACTGGTAGGGCAGGTTGGTCGTCATGTCGAAGTCCCAGTTGGCGACCTTGCTGGCCCAGGTGCCGGCGTCGGCCGACTCCAGCGTGACCTTGAAGCCGATCTGCTCCAGCATCTGCTTGATGTACTCGAACAGCCGGTCGTAGTTGCCGCCCAGCGTGACCGTCATCAGCCGCACCGGCGTCTTGCCGACGTCGACGCCGGCCTCCTTGATCAGCGCGCGCGCCTTGTTCAGGTCGAACGCGTACTGCGGGATGTTCTTGTCGTGGAACAGCGTGGTCGCGGTGAACGGGCCGGTGGCGGGGCGGTTCAGGCCTTCGAAGATGGTGTTCACGATGAAGTCGCGGTCCAGCGCATGCTGGATCGCCTGGCGGACCTTGACGTGATCGAACGGCGGCTTGCGGTGATTGAGCTGCAGGTGGTACTGCGGCGAGAACAGCTCCCAGCCCTTGATCGTGGTCTCGACGCCGGCGGTCTTCTGCAGGCGCTTGAGGTCGGACACTTCGAGGTCGCCGCCCTTGAGCATCTGCACCTCGCCTTTCTCGAAGGCCACCGCGCGCGACGCGGTGTCGGGGATCACGTAGAACACGATGCCGTCGAGGTAGGGCAGGCCCTTCTTCCAGTAGTCGGGGTTGCGCTCGAGCTTGACGTAGGCGCCGCGCTTCCACTCCTTGAAGACGAAGGGCCCGGTGCCCACCGGCTTCTGGTTCACCGGGTTGGTCGCGTAGTCGCTGCCGTCGTACAGGTGCTTGGGCATCATCGGCATCGTGCCGGCCTCGAACATCGAGATGAAGGGCGGGAACGGCGATTTCAGCCTGATCTCCAGCGACAGCGGCCCGGTGGCCTTGACCGAGGCCATGTAGTTGTTCAGCACCACGCGCGTGCGCACGTGCACCGCGGGCAGCAGCTTGCCGATGCTGAACTCGGCGTCGGCCGCGGTGAAGGGCTTGCCGTCGTGCCACTTGACGCCCTCCTGCAGCTCGAAGCTGTAGGTCAGCCCGTCGGACGAGACCTTCCACGACTTGGCCAGCTCGGCGCGCGGCTTCATGCTGCCGTCGTAAGTGAGCAGGCCCTGGAACACCTTGCTGCCCATGTACTGCGCGGCCACCAGCGAGTTCATCGCCAGCACCATCGACGGCGGCTCGGGGCTGGCGATCAGCCCCAGCGTGCCGCCGCGCGTCTGCGCCAGGGCCGGGTGGCCGCTCAGCAGCGCGAGCGCGGCGGCCGCCGCCAGGTAGCGAAAAGTAGAAGAGGTGAGCTTCATGGGACGAGTCCTTTGCGTTGAAGGAGGGGCGGCGGCAGGCCGGACCTTAAGAGTCGGCTGGTATCATTGAAAGAGCCAGTTTCGTGTTTCTTGAAGGAACCACTTTTGGAGCCCGGCCATGCTGCTGTCCGACTACCTGCTGCAGCACCTGGACCGTGCGGAAGGCACCGGCGCGGTGCCGCTGAACCGGCAGATCTACGGCGTGATGCGCGAGGCCATCCTGCGCGGCGTGTGGGCCGCCGACACGCGGCTGCCGTCGTCGCGCGAGCTGGCGGCCGACACGCAGCTCTCGCGCAACACGGTGCTGCACGCTTACCAGCAGCTGCTGGCCGAGGGCTACATCGTCGCCCGCGCGGGTAGCGGCAGCTTCGTCTCCGACACGCTGCCGGCCAGCCCTGCCGGTGCCAGCACGCGCAAGGCGGCGGCGCCGCGCGCCGCCGATGCAGCGCGGCGCGCCGCCGGCAACCCCGCGGCGCTGCTGTCCCAGCGCGCGCGGCTGCTGCTGCGCGACGCGGCGCTCAGCGGCAGCCCCTCGGGCGCCTTCGCGCTGGGCGTGTCCGACACCTCGGCGTTTCCGCACGCCACCTGGGCGCGGCTGATCGGCCGGCGCTGGCGCTATCCGTCGCAGGAGCTGCTGAACTACGCGCACGGCGGCGGCTACGGCCCGCTGCGCGAGGCGCTGGCCGATCACCTGCGGCTGGCGCGCTCGGTCAACGGCACGGCCGAGCAGATCGTGCTGACCACCGGCATCCAGCAGTCGATCGCGCTGGTGGCCACGCTGTTCACCGACGTCGGCGACCGCGTGTGGACCGAGGAGCCCGGCTACCGCGGCGCGCGCAACCTGCTGCGCGCCTGCGGCCTGGAGACGGTGCCGATCCCGGTGGACGACGAAGGCCTGGCGCCGCGCGAGCGCGACCTCGCGCAGCCGCCGCGGCTGGCCTACGTGACGCCGTCGCACCAGTTCCCGCTGGGCATGGTGATGAGCCTGGCGCGCCGCCGCCTGCTGCTGGACTGCGCGCACCGCCAGGGCATGTGGATCCTGGAGGACGACTACGACAGCGAGTTCCGCTTCGAGGGCCGCTCGCTCGCGTCGCTGCAGGGGCTGGACGAGCACGACCGCGTGCTCTACATGGGCTCGTTCTCCAAGACCCTGTTCCCGGGCATCCGCGTCGGCTACCTCGTGCTGCCCGGCGCGCTGGCCGAGCGCTGCGCCGCCGGCTACGCCGAGCTGTACCGCGACGGCCAGCTCGTGCAGCAGGCGGCGCTGGCCGACTTCATGGCCGGCGGCCACTACGCGACGCACATCCGCCGCACGCGTCGGCTCTACGCGGCCAAGCAGTCGGTGCTGCGCGAGGCCATCGTGCGCCGCTTCGGCGACGCGCTGCCGATCTCCACGCACGAGGCCGGCCTGCACCTCGTGCTGCACCTGCCCGATGCCTGCGACGACGCGCTGCTGTGCGAGCAGGCCGCCGCGCAGGGCGTGGTGGTGCGCCCGCTGTCGCGCCACTTCCTGCAGCGCCAGGGCGCGCGCCAAGGCCTGCTGCTGGGCTACGCCGGCGTGGCCGAGCGGCAGATCCGGCCGGCCTTCGACAAGCTGGCGCTGCTGATCGAGAAGATGCTGCGCTGACGCGGCCACGGCGCCCTCAGATCCGGTTGAGCCCGCACCAGCGCGCGATGAACAGCGCCAGCACCGCGGTCACTTCCTGCATCGAGGCGATCGACACCCATTCGTCGATGCCGTGGATGTTGCCGCCCGTCGGGCCGTAGCAGGTGCACGGCATGTCGCCGTAGAGGTGGAAGAACTTGACGTCGGTGGTGCCGGTGAAGGCCATCGTCGCGGGCTCGCTGCCGGTGATCGCGCGGTGGCAGTCCATCAGCGTCGTGATCGCCGGTGCGCGCAGGTCCACCACCAGCCCCTCGGCCTGGAAGCCCTGGTAGACGAGCCGGTAGCTGACGCTGTCGCGCGCCGGATGCGCGCGGTGCGCCGCGGCCAGCAGCGCCTCGACCTCGGCGCGCACGTCCGCCGGCTTGACGCCGGGGTAGAACCCCAGCCGCAGGTCGGCGCGGCAATGCGTCGACACCGATGACGGCCATTCGCCGCCGGCCAGGCGCCCGAGGTTGAAGTTCACCGGGTGCTCGTGCTTGCAATAGGCCGCGTGGCGGTGCTCGGGGCGGTTCCACTTCGCTTCCAGCTCGCGCAGCTTATCGACCAGGTAACGCGCAAACTCGATGGCGCCGACGCCGGTGTGCGCCACCGAGGCGTGCACCGGCAGGCCCAGCACCTCGATCGCCAGCCACATCACGCCCATCTGCGCTTCCATCACGCCCGGCGTCGGCTCGGTGATCAGCGCGGCATCGGCCTTGTAGCCCTGCACCAGGCAGGCCAGCGCGCCGTTGCCGGTGCATTCCTCCTCCACCACCGACTGCAGGATGACCGGCGCCGCCGGCTCCCAGCCCAGCGCGCGCAGCGCCTGGAACGCCATCGTGTAGGCGACGATGCCGGCCTTCATGTCGGCCGCGCCGCGGCCGTAGACGCGGTCGCCGTCGACGTGCGGCTCGAACGGCGGGTGCGTCCACAGCACGCCGGCGCCCACCGGCACGACGTCGATGTGGCCGTTGAGGATCAGCGACTTCCCGCGCACCGGGCCCTTGGGGCGGTGCACGCCCACCACGTTGGGCCGGCCTTCGTAGGACACGATGGACGGCGAGTAGGCCGGATGCCGGCGCAGCCGCTCCTCGTCGATCGCGAACGCGTCGACCTGCAGGCCCAGGCCTTCGAAGCGCGCGGCCATGCAGGCCTGTGCCGGGCCTTCGTCGCCCAGCAGCGAGCCGTGGCGCACCAGCTCGCACAGCATGTCGACGGCGTCGCCGCGCAGGGCTTGCGCGGCGGCGACGATTTCTTCTCGGGTCGGAGAGGAGGGCATCGGGAGGTTCTCCTGCTGTATGCGGTCAATGCACCGCGGCATACATGATCGTCTCCTCGGCCGCCGTCTCGGGCGCGAACTCCTCCACCACGCGGCCCTGGCGCATCACCAGGATGCGGTCCGACAGGCTCAGGATCTCGGGCAGGTACGACGAGATCACCAGCACCGCCAGCCCCTCGTCGGCCAGCGCGTGGATGAGCTGGTGGATCTCGGCGATGGCGCCGACGTCGACGCCGCGCGTGGGCTCGTCGAAGATCACGAGCCTGGGCTTCTGCACCAGCGACTTGGCGATCACCACCTTCTGCTGGTTGCCGCCCGAGAGCTCGATCACCTTGACGTCGCCGCCGATCGCGCGGATCGCCAGCCGGCGGCGCCAGGCCTCGGCCAGCGCGGCGCCCTCGGTGCGGCGCGCCAGCACCGCCGGCCGGCGGTCCGCGGCCAGGCGGCCGAGCTGGATGTTGCCGGCGATCGACAGCGTCTCGAAGAAGCCTTCGAGCTTGCGGTCCTCGGTGACGTAGACGATGCCGTCGCGCACCGCGGGCCGCGGCGTGCGGTAGCGCACCGGGCGGCCGTCGAGCAGGATCTCGCCGCCGTGCAGGAAATCGCGCTTGGCGACGCCGGCGATGATCTTGGCGGTCTCGGTGCGGCCCGAGCCGATGAGCCCGAACATGCCGGTGATCTGCCCGGCATAGAGCGAGAACGCATTGTTCTTGACGATGGACCCCATCGACAGGTTCTGCACGCTCAGCACCTTGGCGCCGCGCGGGCGGCGCGGCCGCGTGCGGTGGTCGCGGCCGTAGAGTTCGCCCGAGAGCGTGCGGCCCACCATCGCCTGCACGATGCGCTCGCGGTCCATGCGCGCGGCGTCCTCGGTCAGCACCCGCTCGCCGTCGCGCAGCACGGTGATGCGGTCGGCGAGCAGCAGCGCCTCCTCCAGCGCGTGCGAGATGAAGACGATGGCCACGCCGTCGGCCTTGAGCCGGCGCACGAGGCTGAAGAAGTGGTGCTTCTCCTCGGGCGTCAGCGTCGCGGTGGGCTCGTCGAAGACGATCAGCCGCGCCCGGTGCTGCACCGCGCGCGCGATCTCCACCATCTGCCGCTGCGCGGCGCCGAGCTGCGACACCAGCCGCGTCGGGTCGACGTTGAAATTGAGCTTCTGCAGGAACTGCTGCGCCGCGATGTACAGGCCGCGCAGGCGGTTGAAGAAAGGCTCGTCGCCGAGGTAGAGGTTCTGCGCGACGGTGAGCGAGGGCACGAGGCTGGTCTCCTGGTAGACCATCGCGATGCCGTGGCGCAAGGCCTCGTGCGGCGTGCCGAAGCTGACCGGCCGGCCTTCGAGCAGGATCTGCCCGCTGCTGGGCGGCACCGCGCCGGCCAGGATCTTGGTCAGCGTGGACTTGCCGGCGCCGTTCTCGCCCAGCAGCGCGTGGATCTCGCCGCGGCGCACGCTCATCGTCACGCCGCGCACCGCGTGCGCGCCGCGGTACTCCTTGCCGATGCCGCGCAGCTCGATCAGGTCGGGCGGCGGGGTCATGCAGTGATCTCCACCGAGACGATCTCGCCGCCGCCGCGGCAGGCGACGTGCAGCCGCCCGCCGGCCTCGGCCATGCTGGTCACGCCGTGGCGGCGGCCGTCGGCGCGGCTGTGCAGGCTGAACGCGGGCTGGAACTGCGCGTCGAGCCGGCACACCAGGCCGTAGGAGCGCGTCGGCGCCCAGGGCTTGAGCTGGCCCATGGTCTTGATCGCGCCGCCTTGCATCGGCTCGCGGAAGTCGGCGCCCGAGGCCAGCGCCGGCGCGACCCAGTGGCGCGGGTCGATGGTGGCCATCATCTGCGCGCGGAATTCGCGCTCGCGCAGCACGAACTCGACGAGCTGGCTGCGCGGCGCGAACAGGCTCAGCCACCAGCCGCCGCCGGCCGCCGGCACCAGCCGCGACGGGTAGCCCGGCAGGTCAGCCAGCAGCACGCTGCGGCGGCCTTGCGCGTCGATGCGCAGCAGCCGGTGCGCCCAGGCCTCGCTGACCACCACCGAGCCGTCGCCCGGCAGCGCCAGCCCACAGGGCCATGCCAGGCCGGTGGCCAGCGGCTGCGCCGCGCCGACCGTGCCGTCGCGCAGCGCCACGCGCCAGACGCCGCCGCTGCGGCCGCCGCGCAGCAAGTCGGCGCGCCATTGCGACGGCAATTCGTCCTGCGCGCCTTCGGCGACCAGCAGCGTCTCGCCGTCCACCGCTGCCAGCGCGGTCGGCGTGCGGATCACGCGGCGTTCGGCGGTGGCCAGCAGGCCGCGGCTGCCGGGCTCGCCGACGGCGTGCAGCGCGCCGCCGGCCAGCGCGGCAATCACCTGCGAGTCGGAACCATCGGGCAGCGCGGCCAGCGCGCAGACCTCGGCCTCGAAGCGCGCGGCCGGCTGCAGCGCGCCGCTGTCCAGGTCCACGCGCAGCACCTCGGCGCCGCTGCTCGCCAGCAGGCCGCCGGCCGTGGCGACGAGGTTGTCGACCTCGGCGATGCGCGCCAGCGCCGGCGCCTCGTCCAGCCGGCGGTTGGGCTGCAGCGCGCCGTCCATCGTCGGCACGGTGACGGCATGGCGGCCGCGGCCCAGCAGCCGGTCCAGCAGCGGCGTCCACGGCGCGGGCTTCATGCCGTGCGTCCCCAGTAGCTGGCGTGGCCGGTCCAGTGCGGGTCGGCGCCGGGCAGCGGCAGGCGGCCGATGCGGTTGTTCAGCAGGCCGCCCAGGTACAGGTGGCCGCGGTGCTCGCGCATCGAGGTGATCATCGGGTGGTTCTCGCCGCCCGGGTCCCACAGCGATTCGAGCACGCGGCCGCGCTCGTCGAACTTCAGCACGCAGCCGGTGTTGATGTTGGGGAAGATCAGCTCCTGCGGCGACACGCGGCGCGCCATGCGCCGGCGAAAGCCCGGCATGCGCAGCGCGAGGTCCATGCTGGGCGTGCGCATGCCCACCAGCGCCAGCCAGAAGTGGCCGTCGCTGGCGCGGTTGATGTTGTCGGGGTAGCCCGGCAGGTCGTCGATCACGCGCTCGACGCGGCCGGCCTTCGGCCCGGCGAACCAGTAGCGGCTGATGCGGCAGGCCCAGGTCTCGGCGAAGAAGAACGACTGCCCGTCGTGCGCCATGCACACGCCGTTGGGGAACACCAGGTTGCGGATGACGGTGCGCGTGCGGCCGCTGGCGGGGTCGAAGCAGATGATGCGGCCGTTGCCGCGGCTTTCCAGCGCGTCGTAGGCCCAGTTGTGCATCTCGTAGCGGATCGTCGCCTCGCTGAAGAAGATGCGGCCGTCGGGCGCCACGTCCAGGTCGTCGGCCAGCTTCAGCCGCGAGTCGTCGATCACCGACCACGGCGTGCGGTTCGTCTCGTCGGTCAGTTTGGCTACGGTGCGATCGGGCGCAATCGCGTACAGCCCCATGCCGGCGATGCACACCAGCAGCCGGCCCGCGCGGTCGAAGGCCAGGCCCAGCGGATGGCCGCCGACGTGCGCGAAGACCTCCATCCGGCGGTGGTCGGGGCCGAGGAAGCGCACGATGTCGCCGTGCCGCGTGCCGGTGTAGAGGTGGCCCTCGGCGTCGAAGATCACGTCCTCGGGGCCTTCCACCTGGCCGAGGCCGATCAGCGCCACGTCGCGCAGCCGGTCGTTGACGGCATAGGGCGAGGCCGAGCCGGCCTCGGTGGGCGGGCAGGGCGGCAGCTCCAGCCAGGCCGGCGAGACGTAGACCTTGGCCAGCAGCTTGTGCTTGTTCTTCAGCCAGCGCACGTCGATCGCGATCGCCGCCAGCAGGATCAGCCCGAGGGCCAGCGAGCCGGCGCCGCTCTGCAAGCCGATGCGCACCAGGCCGTTGGTGACCAGCAGCACCACCACCGCGCCCATCAGCGCCTTGGCCACCGAGCCGCGCCCCCCGCCCAGGCTGTTGCCGCCCACCACCGCGGCGGTCAGCGCCATGATCTCCAGCCCGACGCCGGTGTCGGCGCCGGCGCTGCCCAGCCGCGCCGCGTACAGCAGGCTGGCGGCACCGCACAGCGCGCCCGAGCCGACGTAGGTCAGGCACACCGTGCGCCGCACCGGGATGCCCACGTTGTAGGCCGAGCGGCGCGAGCCGCCGATCGCCATCACGTGCCAGCCCGGCCGCGTGCGGCTGAGGAAGACGTGGGCCGCCAGCGCGAACACGGCCGCCGCGCAAAAGCTCAGCGGCACGCCCAGCACCGAGCCGGCGCCGATGAAGTCCCACGCGGCCGATTCGGGGATGTTCGTGGAGATGTCCACCGCGTACTGCAGCAGCAGCATGTCGACCACCGCACGCACGATGATCAGCGTCACCAGCGTGGTCAGGAAAGCGCGCAGCCGCAGGTAGCCGACGAGCACGCCGTTGAGCAGGCCGACGCCGGCGCACACCAGCAGCACGCAGGGGATCACCGCCGGCGCCGGCCAGCCGGCGACGTTCATCAGCAGCAGCGCGGTGAAGTTGCCGAGCGCGAAGTTCGAGCCCACGCTCAGGTCGATGCCGCCAGCCACCATCACCAGCATCATCGCGAACACCACGAACGCGAACTCGCCCAGCTGGCGCGCGGTGTCGCCGAGGTTGGCGGCGCCGAAGAAGTTCGGGATCAGGCTGCCCGACGCGGCCAGCACCAGCGCCAGCGCGAGGAAGGGCACCGCGTTGTCGATCCAGTTCTTGGCCAGGATCTCGCCGACCACGTGGTCGGGCACATGGCGGTGCCGCCAGCGCGCGATGGCCTGCGACAGCGGCATGCTCACTTCTTCTTCGCGTCGTCCAGGCTCCAGCACGACTCGGGCTGCAGGTTGGCCTTGGTGATCGTGCCCACCGGCGTCACGGTGCTGATCGGCGCCTTCGGCTTGCCGGTGGTGGCCAGCAGCGTCTTGATCGCGCGCACCAGGTCGTCGGACTGGCGCTTGACGTCGTAGGTCATGTAGACGCTGAAGTTGCCGTTGGCCACGTTGGTGCAGCCGGTCTTCGCGGCGCCGCCGTTGGTGGCCAGGAACACCTGGTCCTGCTTCTTCGCCTCGCGGATCGCGGCCGCGGTGCCGGTGTCCTGGCCGTCCCAGAAGCCGATCACGCCGCACAGGTCGGGGTGCTGCTTCAGCGTGGTGTCGGTGATCGCGCGCGCCTTCGAGGCATCCCAGTCGGCCGCCTGGTTGGACACCACCTTGATGTCGACGCGCTTGGACAAGACGTTCTGCACGCCCTTCATCTGGAAGGTGCTGGCCGCGGCCGTCAGCACGCCCTGCACGATGCTGACCTTGCCCGACTTGCCGCTGCCCTTGCCGCAGCGGTCGGCCACGGCCTTGGCCATCGCCTCGCCGATGCCGATCCAGTCGGCGCCGACGAAGGCGCTGGTGTCGGCCGACGAGCGCATGTTGACCTGCACGACGCGGATGCCGGCCTCCTCGGCGCGGCGCAGCAGCCGCGCGTAGGACTGGATGTCGGGGTTCTGCACCATCAGCACGTCGGGCTTCTCGCTGATCAGCGAGGTGATGGCCTGCGCGCCGGCGTCGGTGCTCCAGTTGGGGTCGCGCACGATGAACTTCACGCCCAGCGGCTCGAGCTGGCGGCGCACCATCGCGTTCCAGCCGTCGGTCAGGTCGTAGCCCAGCGAGGTGGGCACGAAGGCCACGGTCTTGCCCTTGAGCGCGGCGTCGTCGGCCTGCGCCGGCGCGGCAGCGGACAGCGCGGCGGCCAGCGCGGCCGCGGCGAATCGGAAAGCGGGGTGTCCCATCGTCTCGTCTCCTTGGTGAATGCGCGCCTGCCGCGCGCTAGATGTCGCCCTGCTGCGCGGTCTGCTCGTCGCGCGGGTTGACCAGGCTGTCGATGACCAGCGCCGCCAGCAGGATGGCGCTCTTGATCACGTTCTGCACCGTGTACTGGATGTCGAGGATGGTCATGCCGTTGAGCAGGATGCCGATCAGCAGCGTGCCCACCAGCACGTTGCGCACGCCGCCCTTGCCGCCCGCGAGGCCGATGCCGCCGAGCACGACGACCAGGATCACGTCGTAGATCAGCGTCGAGTTGACGATGCGCGTGTTCATGCTGCCGACCGAGGCGGCGGTGATCGCGCCGGCGCCGAAGCCGATGCACGACGCGATGGCGTACTGCAGCACCATCACCGGCCGCACCGGCACGCCGCTGATGCGCGCGGCCGGCAGGTTGTCGCCCAGCGCGTAGACATAACGGCCGGTGCGCGTGTAGCGGAGGAACAGCGCCACCGCCGCGGCGGCCAGCGCCAGCAGCCACACCGGCAGCGGGACGCCGGCCAGCTCGCCCTGGCCCACGCGCGTGAACCAGGCCGCGTCCTCGGGCGCGTAGACCACGTCCAGCGGGATCAGCTTCAGCCGCCCCAGGCCGTAGACGAAGGTGCCCATCGCCAACGTGGAGAACAGCGCCGGGATCTCGGCGTAGGCCACCAGCACGCCGTTGGCCAGCCCCAGCGCGAGCGCGAACGCCAGCCCGGCGGCCAGCGCGCGGCCCAGCGGCAGGCCGCTGCCGGACGCCGGGTCGGCCAGGGCCAGCGTCCAGGCCACCGAGATCGCCATCACCGCGACCAGCGAGAGGTCGATGCCGCGGCCGATCACGACGAAGGCCATCGCCAGCCCCAGGATGCCCAGCACCGCGACGCTGCGCACCAGCGACAGCAGGTTGTCGTGCGCCGCGAAGCCCGGCAGCCCGAGGCTGAAGCCGGCGAACAGCAGCAGCGCCAGCAGCAGCACGATGCGCTCCTGGCTCAGCCAGCCCTTGCGCGGCAGGCCCAGCACGAGGTTCAGCCTTGCTGCCGGCGCTGCGCCAGCAGCTCCAGCGCGAGGTCGGTGCGCACGTCCTTGCGCGCCACCATCGCCTGCACCACGGCGTCGACCTCGTCGCCGGCGGCGCCGGCGGCCAGCGCGATGTTGCGCGCGTGCAGCGCCATGTGGCCGCGCTGGATGCCTTCGGTGGCCAGCGCGCGCAGCGCGCCGAGGTTCTGCGCCAGGCCGACGGCGACCGCGATCTCGGCCAGCTCCTGCGCCGAGCGCACGGCCAGGATCTTCAGCGACAGCCGTGCCAGCGGATGCGTCCTGGTCGCGCCGCCGACCAGGCCCAGCGGCATCGGCATCTCGATCGTACCGACCAGCGCGCCCATGCGGTCCTTCTCCCAGTGCGTCAGCGAGCTGTAGCGGCCGCTGCGGCAGGCCCAGGCGTGCGCGCCGGCCTCCACCGCGCGCCAGTCGTTGCCGGTGGCCACGACCACCGGGTCGATGCCGTTCATGATGCCCTTGTTGTGCGTCGCCGCGCGGTAGGGGTCGACGGCCGCGAAGGTATAGGCATCGAGCACGCCTTCGACGATCTGTGCGCCGGGGCGCTCGGGCGTGTCCAGGTGCTTCGCGTCGATGCGCACGCGCGCGCGCGCCAGCCGCAGGTCGGCCAGGTTGGACAGGATGCGCAGGCGCACCTGGCCGCCGGTGATGCGCTCGGCGAGGCCGGCGACCGATTCGGCCATGGTGTTGACGGTGTTGGCGCCCATCGCGTCGCGCACGTCGACGATCAGGTGCATCACCACCATCGCGCCGCGCGGCGTGTCGGGGAACACGTGCACCTCGATGTCGCGGCAGCCGCCGCCCAGGCCGATCAGCACCTGGTCGCGGCCGTTGGCGAGCGACACGATCTCGTCGCGCCGGGCCAGCAGCGCCTGGCGCGCGCCGTAGGGGTCGGTCACGCCCAGCACCTGCACCTGCGCGCGCATGAGGGGGCCGCTGCTGGAGGTCTCGAAGCCGCCGTTGTCGCGCGCCAGCTTGGCCATGAACGACGCGGCGGCCACCACCGACGGCTCTTCCACCGCCATCGGCACCAGCACGTCGCGGCCGTTGACGCGGAAGTTGCCGGCCACCGCGAACGGCAACTCGAAGGTGCCGAAGACGTTCTCGATCATGCCGTCGGCGCGCTCGATGCCCAGCGCGCCGGGGCGCGCGGCAAGTTCGACCTCGTCGGCCGTCAAGCCGCAGGCCCGGGCCAGGTGCTGCAGGCGCTGCGCGGGCGTCAACGCGCGGAAGTTCGGAAGGCGGGAGTCCTGGGTCATGGTGTCTCGTCTCGATCGTTGGGAAGGACGTCAGCGCGAGCGTGCGGCGAAGCGGCGCAGCCCTTCGCGGGCCTCGTCGCAGGTGAAGGCGCGCTGGCCCAGGCGCGATTCGCGCCGGAAGGCTTCGTCGTAGGGCAGGTGGCCCAGCGTCAGCACGGCCTCCTTGATGACGCCGACGGCCACCGCGCCGTTGCGCGCGATCGCCTGCGCATAGGCCAGCGCCGCCGCGTGCAGCTCGGCGCGCGGCAGCACGCGGTTGAGCAGGCCCATCTCGGCCAGCCGCGCGGCCGGGAAGCGGCCGGCGGTCAGCATCAGCTCCATCGCGTAGGCGTAGGGGATCTGCCGCGCCAGCCGCACCAGCGTGCCGCCGGCGGGCACGAAGCCGAGCGAGGCCTCGGGCAGCGCGAACAGCGCGTCGTCGGCCGCGACGCGGATGTCGGCGGCCAGCATGATCTCGAAGCCGCCGCCCATGCACAGCCCGTTGATCGCGGCGACGATGGGTTTGTAGAAGCCGCTCTGCTTGACGTGCGCGTGGTCCCAGGCCGAGATCTCGAAGCGGCCCTCGGCCAGCGCGGGGATCGATTCGGTCAGGTCGGCGCCGACGCAGAAGGCGCGCTCGCCGCTGCCGGTGAGCAGGATCGCGCGCACCGCGGCGTCGGCGTTGGCGCGGTCGAAGGCGGCGCCCAGCTCGTCGTACATCGCCAGCGTCAGCGCGTTGAGCTTGTCCGGCCGGTCGATGCGGATCGTCGCGATGCCGGCGTCGACGGCGTAGGCGATGGCCATCAGATCGCCCCCTCGGCGCGATAACGCTCGTAGTCGGCGGCAGCCACGCCCAGCCACCGCCGCAGCACCACCTCGTTGTGCTCGCCGAAGCCCGGCGCGCTGCCGCTGGCGCGGGCCGGCGTGCGCGACAGCTTCATCGGCGTGCCGAAGGCCTGCACCTCGGCGCCGTCCACCTGCACCGGCACGAACATCTCGCGCGCCTGCAGGTGCGGGTCGGTCACCACCTCGGCGATGGTCTTGATCGGCGTCATCGGGATCAGGTCGCCGGCCAGCGCCTCCAGCTCGGCCTTGGTGCGGGCGGCGCACCAGCGGCGCACGATGGGCGCCACGCGGCGCTGGTAGACCGCCTCGTCGAAGCGCTTGTCCATGGTGTCGATCTCGGGGTCGTCGATCAGCTCGGGCTCGCCGAACAGCCGGCAGGCCTCGCGCCAGAACTTGTCGGTGTAGGCGCCGAAGAAGACGAAGCCGTCCTTGCACGGGTACTGGCCGTAGGGGCGCACGAAGGGGTGGTCGTTGCCCAGCGGCTCGCCGACGCGGCCGGCCACCGTGTAGTTGACGATGGCGTGCTCGGTCAGCGTGACCACCGAGTCCTGCTGCGCGACGTCGACGAGCTGGCCTTCGCCGGTGCGGCGCGCGTGCAGCACCGCAGCCAGCGCGGCGATCGTCGCGTAGAACGAGGCCGAAAGGTCGCCGATGATGGTGCCCACGCGCAGCGGCGGGCCGCCCTTCTGGCCGTTGAGCGACCACAGCCCGCCGGTGGACTGCGCGCTGTTGTCGTAGGCCGGGCGGCGCGAGTTGGGCCCCGTCTGCCCGAAGCCGCTGATCGAGACGTAGACCAGGCGCGGGTTGATCGCCAGCAGCGCCGCATGGCCCAGCCCCATACGGTCCATCGTGCCGGGGCGGAAGTTCTCGACCAGCACGTCGGCGCGGCGCGCCAACTCGCGCAGCAGCGCGCGGCCGCCGTCGGTCTTGAGGTCCAGGCTGACGCCCAGCTTGTGGCGGTTGTACTGCGCGAAGAAGGCGCTGGCGCGGCCGTGCGCGCCGTCGACGAAGGGCGGGAAGCCACGCACGTAGTCGGGCTCCGACGGGTTCTCCACCTTGATGACCGTGGCGCCCAGGTCGGCCAGCATCATCGTGCAATAGGGACCGGCGACGACGCGCGTGATGTCGATCACCACGAGGCCGCGCAAGGGGCCGTCGCCCAAGGGCAACGCTTGAGGCAACTCGCGGGTCTCGGGGCTCGTCGTCATCCATGTCTCCCGCGCGGCGCGGGCCGCGCATGGTCGGTGGGGGGCAGCGGCTCGTTGGCCGCCGGCGCGCTGCGCATGTCGCGCGGCGAGACGCGGCCGCGCTCGATGTGCAGCGTGGAGCTGTGGATGCCGTCCAGCAGCGCGGCGTTGGATTCGGTGACCAGCACGCACAGCTGCGGCTGCGAGGCGCGCAGCGCCTTCAGCGCGTCGCCGTACTGGCGCGCCAGCGCCGGCGCCAGGCCCTGGAAGGGCTCGTCCAGCAGCACGAAGCGCGTGCCGACCATCAGCGCGCGCGCCAGCGCGACGATCTTGCCCTGGCCGCCCGACAGCGCCGCGCCCGAGCGCGGCAGCAGCGGCGCCAATTGCGGCACCGCGTGCAGCACGCCGTCCAGCCGCTGCGCGATCTGCGCGCGCGGCAGGCCCAGCACCTCGCAGGCCAGCGTGACGTTGGCCTGCACCGTCAGCGTGGGCAGGATGATGCGGTCCTCGGGCGCATAGCCGAAGCCGGCCGCCGCGCGCCGGTGCGGGGCTTGGGTCAACAGGTCCTGCCCGTCCAGCAGCACGCGGCCCGAGCGCGCGCGCACCAGGCCCATCAGGGCGCGCAGCAGCGTCGTCTTGCCGGCGCCGTTGCGGCCGACCACGGCCACCGTCTGGCCGGGCGCCAGGCTGAAGCCCACCTCGCGCAGCACGGCCTGGCCGGCGAGGTCGACGTGGAGCGATTCGACCTGCAGGCTCATCGCTCCCCCAGCACGTCGCGCCGCACCAGCGGGTCGTCGAACACCGCGCGCGGCGAGCCGTCGGCGGCGATGCGGCCGTCGATCCAGGCCGCCACGCGCGTCGCGTAGCGCAGCACGATGTCGACGTCGTGCTCGACGAACCAGCTCGTCACCTCGCGCTGGCGCAGCGCGCGCATCAGCGTCTGCATCACCGCGTGCTTGTCTTCCGATGCGACGCCGCTGGTGGGCTCGTCCATGATCACGAGCTGCGGCTGCAGCATCAGCGCGATGGCCACGTCCAGCAGCTTGCGGTGGCCCTCGGGCAGCGCGGTGACGGGCGCGTCGGCGTGGGCCGCGAGGTCCACCAGCTCCAGCATCTCGTCCACCGCGCGGCGCTCGACGGTGCGCGACAGCGGCCGCAGCCGCGGCCGCCGGCCGCTGCGCCCGATGGCGGCCAGCTCCAGGCACTGGCGCACGCGGTGCTCCATGAAGAGCTGCGGCAGCTGGAACGAGCGCCCCACGCCCAGCCGCGCGATGCGGCGCGGCCCCAGCCGCGTGATGTCCCGCCCCTGCAGGAACACGCGGCCCGACGAGGGGCGCACGTAGCCGGTGCACAGGTTGATGAAGGTGGTCTTGCCGGCGCCGTTGGCGCCGATCACCGCGAGGTGCTCGCCGCGCGCCAGCGCGAAGTCGATGCCGTCGGCGGCCGTGATGCCGCCGAAGCGCAGCGTCAGCGCCTCGGTGCGCAGCAGCGGTTCCGTGCCGGTCACGGCGCTGCCCTCTGCGCCGGCGCGGCGCGCCGCTGCTGCAGCCAGCCCACCAGCCCCTGCGGTGCGAAGAAGATCACCGCGATCAGCGTCGCGCCCAGCAGGCTCTGCCAGGCGTTGGTCAGCCACGCGGCCGCGCCCAGCTTGATCAGCTCGAACACCGCGGCGCCCAGGAAGGCGCCCACCGCGTGGCCGGCGCCGCCGAGGATGGCGATGAACACGTATTCGCCCGAGCGCAGCCAGTAGCCGCTTTCCGGCGTCACCAGCCCCTGCACCAGCGCCATCAGCGCGCCCGACAGGCCCACCAGCGCCGACGACAGCACATAACCTTCAGCCAGCGCGGCGCGCGCCGAGAGGCCCACCGATTCCAGCCGCGTCTCGTTGCTGCGCATCGCCACCATCACCTGGCCGGCGGCCGACTCGAAATAGCGCTGCACCAGCCAGCCCACCGCCAGCGCCAGCGCCAGCGCGGCCAGCAGCAGCGCCAGCTCGAAGCCGGCGCGGTCCAGCGCCAGGCCCAGCACGCGCGGGCGCTCGAAGCGCAGGCCGTCGGTGCCGCCGGTCACCGTGTAGAGCTTGCCCAGCATCGAGAACAGCACCATCGACAGCCCCAGGTTCAGCATGCCGAAGAAGATGCCGCGGTAGCGCGACAGGAAGGCCGCCGCCAGCGCGCCGGCCAGCACGCTGGCGGCCACGCCCGCCAGCAGCAGCAGCGCGGCGTCGGCCGCCGGCCAGGCGCGCGCCGCGAAGGCGGCGGCATAACCGCCGATCGCGGCGTACATCGCATGGCCGAACGACACTTGGCCGGCGCGCATCAGCACCGTGAGGCCCAGCGCCGCCAGGCCGTAGCTGAGCAGCGTGATCGCCGGCACGCGCGTCCAGGGCAGCAGCAGCGCGCAGGCGACGATCAGCGCGGCGGCCAGCGCGACGACCCCGGCGACGAGGCGGCGGCTCATTCAGATCCTCCGCGCCGCCGCCACGGTGAACAGCCCGTGCGGGCGCACCAGCAGCACCGCCACCATCATCAGGTAGGGCATCACCACTTCCAGTTCGGGCAGCAGGTAGATCGCGAACGAGCGCGCCAGGCCGATCAGCACGGACGCCACCAGCGTGCCGCCGATCTGGCCCAGGCCCGCGGTGGCGATCACCGCGAACGAGGTGACGATCATCTCGGCGCCCAGCCCCGGCACGAAGGAGGTCATCGGCACCGACAGCGCGCCGCCCAGGGCGCCCAGCACGCCGGCCAGCGCGAAGGTGAGCGTGCCGATGCGCGCGGCGTGGATGCCCAGAGCGGTGGCCATCTCGCGGTGGTGGATCACGGCCATGATCTGCCGCCCGGCCACCGAATGCCGCAGCAGCATCTGCAGCGCCGCGAAGGCCAGCAGCGCCACGCCCGGCACCAGCAGCAGCTGGTAGTTCATGAAGGTGACGCCCAGCAGCTCGGTGGTGCCCAGCCGCGACGCCACCTCGCCGGCGTTGACCGGCGTGGCGCCCCAGACCATGCGCGTGACGTCCTCCAGCACCATGAAGGCGGCGAAGGTCACCAGCAGCTGCAGCACCGGGTCGCGCTGCTCGAAGTGGCGCAGCAGCGCGCGCTCCAGCAGCGCGCCCAGGGCGCCGCCCACCACCAGCGCGGCCGCGAACAGCGCCGCCACCAGCAGCGGCGCCGGCACGCCGCGCGGCAGCAGCCAGGCCACCAGGCTGGCCGCGCTGTAGCCGCCCACCGCGTACAGGCTGCCGTGCGCGACGTTGATGACGCCGAACACGCCGCAGA
This sequence comes from Rubrivivax sp., assembly GCA_047602205.1. Lineage (GTDB taxonomy): Bacteria > Pseudomonadota > Gammaproteobacteria > Burkholderiales > Burkholderiaceae_C > Rubrivivax. The sequence continues at coordinate 6,031,994 of JASGHX010000001.1, forward strand.
TCAGCGTCAGCCCCAGCGAGATCAGGAACAGCAGCCCGGCGTAGGACAGGCCGTCCGCAGTGGCCAGCAGCATCAGGTTCAGGTCCATCGCGGCGGCCCGGTCGTCGCGGCTTGCGCCCTTTCAGTTGCCGACGCGCTTGATGGCCGGGTGGTTGATCAGCGCCGGCTTCAGCGTCTTGACCCATTCGGCCGACTTCTCGCCCACCGGCGCGGCGACGATGTCGGCCGGGTAGAACGTCAGCTGGCCGACGACCGGGAAGGGGTGCGCCGGGTCGTTGCGCGTGACGCCCAGCAGCTGGCCTTGCAGCGCCTGCCCGTCCTCGCGCATGCGGATCGGGCGCGACAGGCCGCGGTACTCCAGCTTGCGCAGCGTGGCCACGAGTTGCTCGGTGCTGGGCCACTGGCCCTTGTTGTCGGCCAGCGCCTGGCGGTAGGCCGAGGTCGCGGCCTTCAGCGCCTGCACCATGTGGTAGACGGCAAAGTTCGGATAGGCGCCGGTGCGCGTCTTGAACTTCTGCACGAAGGCGCGCGTTTCGGCGTCGGCCGCGAACTCGGGGTCGGCGAAGTAGCCGTCGCCGACGAAGCCGACGATCACGCCGGGCGGGATCGCGTTGCCCAGCCGCTCCAGCGACGAATCGGCCAGCGGCAGCACGAACTGCGAGGCCTTCAGCAGCCCGCGCTGCGAGGCCTGGCGCAGGAAGGTGTCGAGGTCGCCGCCCCAGGCGGTGGACAGCACCACGTCGGGCTTCAGCGCCTGCAGCCGCGTCACCTCGGTGGAGAAGTCCGGCGCGCCGAACTTGGGGAACATCTCGGCCACGACCTTGACGTCGGGCCGCAGCGCCAGCAGCGTGTTGCGGAAGATCTCCCACGAATCGCGGCCCCAGGCGTAGTCCTGGTTCACCACCGCCAGCGTCTTGAAGTCGGGGTTGAGCTTCAGCAGGTGCAGCACCGCGGCCACCATCTCCATCGTCGCGTTGGGGCCGGTGCGGAACACGTAGCGGTAGCGCCGCTCTTCCAGCACCTTCTCGGTGGAGCATTCCCAGAGGATGTTGATCAGCTTCAGGTCCTCGGCCACCGGCGCCAGCGCATTGCAGTAGCCGCTGGAGATGGCCGAGAGCATCAGCTTCTCGCCCGGCTCCTGCGCCAGGCGGCGGTACTCGGACAGGAACTTGTCGGCGCCCTGGCCTTCGTCGATCCAGGTGGCTTTCAGCTTGACGCCGTCGATGCCGCCGGCGGCGTTGAACTCGTCGATCCAGAGGTCGGCCGCGGCCTTGGCGGGCGCGCCCAGCACCGCGGCCGGGCCGGTCATGAAAGTGCTCATGCCCAGCTTGATCTCGGCCGGACGGCTGCTGGGCTGCGCCACGGCCGCCGCGGCCAGGGCCAGCAGGCCGGCGCCGGCGGCCAGGAGTCGGGTCCATGCGTTCACGCGGTGTCTCCTCTCGGTGGATGCCCGCTTGTCGTGCGGTGTGCGGGTCGGTGAATGGTGACCCGCGAGCGCTTCAACGCTTATGTGCAAACCGCCCACCGCGAAAAGCGGCCGATGTCCGCTTGGCACAGCTCATCGCGGCCGTCGCACCGGATCCAGGGTTTGTACCGAAGGGTTTTCGCCATCGGGCCGGCATCGTTGCCGATCCTGAGGAGCGATTCGCATGACCCTGGATGCCAGCGCGCTGCAGTCCGAGCTGCTGACCATGCTGGAGCTGAACGCCGAGGCGGCCGACTTCGAGCGCATGCGCGAGCGCGTGCAGGCGCACGTGGCCGACGCGGCGCAGCGCTCGCTGCTGCTGGGCAACATCCGCGCCGCGCTGGCGGTGCGCGAGCAGCAGGACCTGCAGCAGCGCCGCGAGCGCGGCCTGGTGGTGGTGCTGGAGACCGCGCACGACCTGACCGCGATCCGCGACCTGGAGCTGGTGCTGCAGGCCATCGTGCGGCGCGCGCGGCAGATCTTCTCGGCCGACATCGGCTACCTGACCAACTTCGACCGCCTGCGCAACGACTTCTACATCCGCGCCACCGACGGCGCGATCTCCGAGCGCTTCAAGAACGTGCGCGTGCCGCCCGACCACGGCATCTGCGGCTACGTGCTCAAGCACAAGACGCCGTACCACTCCAGCAGCTACCTCGACGACGCGGGCTTCACGCACGACCAGGGCATCGACCTGGCGATCATGGACGAGGGCGTGCGTTCGCTGCTGGGCGCGCCGCTGATGGTGGGCAACCATTGCATCGGCGTGCTGTGCATCTGCGACCGCCGGCCGCGCAGCCACCAGCCCTGGGAGGTCTCGATGCTGGCCACGCTGGCGGCGCAGGCGGCCATCGCGATCGAGAACGCGCGCCTGTTCCAGGAGGCGCAGGTGGCGCTGCAGCACGCCAGCGAGGCCAACGCGCGGCTGCACCGCCAAGCCGAGGAGATCGAGGCCGCCGCCGAGGCGCACGAGCGCATGACCAAGCTGGTGGCGCGCGGCTCGGCCATCACCGACATCCTGGCGATGGTGGCCGCGATGCTGGGCGGCCCGGTGTGGCTGCTGGACGAGGCCGAGCAGCCGGTGCACCGCGCGCCGGGGCCGGCCGCCGGGACCGCGGCGGCGGCCGACGACCCCGCCGCGCTGCTGGCGCGCGTGCCGGTGCAGGACGCCTTGCACCGCGCGCTGAGCGAAAGCCGCATGTCCGGCGGCTCGCAGCCGGCCGGGCGCTTCGACGGCCACACGCTGCGCGTGTCGGCGCTGATGGGCTCCGAGCGGCTGCTGGGCGCGCTGGTCATCGTGACGGCCGCCGAGCTCTCGCCCACCGAGGTGCGCATCTTCGAGCGCGGCGCGCTGGTGGCCGGCGTGGCGCTGCTGTCGCACGAGCGCAGCGAGCTGGCCGTGAGCAGCGCCGCGGCGGCGACCATCCGCGCGCTGCTGAGCTGGCAGCAGGAAAGCCCGTCGGCGCTGCAGGCGCGCGTGGAGCCGCTGGGCATCGACCTCGGCGCGCCGCTGCGCATCGTGGCGCTGAGCGTGGAAGGGCGCCACATCGAATACGCGCTGCGCCGCGTGCGCCCCGCGCTGCCGCGCGCGCTGCTGATGGAAGACTGCGAGGGCCTGATCGTCGCGATCGTCCCCGACGAAGGCTTTTCCGCGCTGCGCCAGGCGGTTGAGCAGACGCTGCTGCCCGACCCGCGGCTGGACATCGTCGGCGTCGCGTCCGACGCGATCGGCCGCGTGGACGCGCTGCCGCAGGGCTTTGCGCAGCTCAAGCGCGGCCTGGCCGTGCTGCGCGCGCTGGGCCGCCGCCGCGAGCTGGTGCCGCAGGCGACGGTCAGCCTGTATGCCATGCTGTTCGAACAGCGCCAGGGCGGCGAGCTGAGCGCCTTCATCGAGGCCACCGTCGGCGTGCTGGCCGCGCAGGACCGCCGCCGCAGCTCAGACCTCTGCGGTACGCTGCTGTGCTACCTGGAGCAGGCGCAGAACGCCCGCGCCACGGCCGACGCGCTGAGCATCCACGTCAACACGCTGCGCCAGCGGCTGGAGGCCGTGGACGCGCTGATCGGCAATTGGCGCGAAGGCGGGCGCACGCTGGAACTGCACGTGGCGTTGCGGATGCATGCGTTGCAGCGGCAGGTGGGGTAGGGGGGGTGGATGGGAAAGGGATCGATGGCGGCTGCTGACGCTTCATGAGTGACGTTAGACTTTTGAGTGCGCGAATCGCTCGCTCACTCCATTCACCAATGAATCTCAATCGAACTCAGCTACAAGCGGCCCGGCTTGGGTGTGCGCTTGCAGCAATCACCGCTCTTGCGGCTTGCGGGACCACTCCGGAAGTACTGCCGCCATCGGTAGTGCCTGACGATGCAGGCTCTGCAGCCACAGTTCATTTCTACAGGGAACTGGTAGGAGTGAAAGACCTTGGCATGAGCAACAGTCTCTTTCTGAGCGATACGCCAATTGGGCGCCTGAACAGTGGCACCGATTTGGAATTCAAGCTGAAGCCCGGCACGTACACGTTTCAAACAAAAGCCGAGTACAAGCTCGGCGGCAACGTTCCCGGGCCGACACCGTCGCTCCAACTTTCAATCTCGGCGGGTCGGGTCTACTACATTAAATCAACCACCATAGGTCTTGGAATGACCTTCATCGGCACAATTGGCGCTGGCCGATACCACCACGAGTTGACAGAGGTGACGGAACAGGTTTGGAATGCGCGACAGCGTTAAAACAGTTGAGTCAACGCGAGGCTTTGAGCAAGTTGCCGTCGAGTTCTGTTGCACTAGCAGGGGCGCCGCCGCGAAGCGTTGTGGCACTGGTCCTTCATGCATCGGGTCCACTGGGGTCAGCATGCCGTCGGGGCGCTTGCGGCGCTGCATGCACGACAGAGAGAGCCGAGGCTTGACCAGTGACGACCTCTGCGATCCGGCATCTGCGCCACCTTCAAGTGCTTCTGGAGGCGCTGAGCGCCAGCGGCATCGAGATGGAGCGGCATGAGTACGACACCCTCGCGTTCGGCAACTTCGCGTTGGTGCTGGCAAAGGGCCGCACGAAAGTGCGCTTTCTGTGGAACGAAAAGGACCTGATCCTCACCGTCCAATACCGGAACGCCGAGCACGAGGAGATCGACGAGCCCTGGACGCACGACGCCTTCATCAAGGTGGCTTCCGCTGAAGACGTCTTCGCCGAGATCGGCTCCAACGCCGAGGCCATGCTCGACTGATCAGGGGCCGAAGTACCGCCACCGCCCCTCGGAAACGACCTCGACCTCGCCGTCCACCACCTGTATCGCCGTCTGGTCGTCGATCGCGTAAGCCGGGCCGCCGATGCGCGCGGCCCATCGCTCCGCGTGGGCCATCGTGTTCTCGGCGAAGCCCGGGTAGTCCAGGTGCGGAAAGATCGAGAAGTCGACGACGCCCAGCGTCAGGTCGTCGCCGGTGATGGGCGGCTTGGTTTCGACGAACGCCTCGCCCACGCGCGGCGTCATCACCATGCTGCCGGCGCTCAGGCCCACCCAGACGGTGCGGTCCAGCGACGGCAGCAGCGCCGCGAGGCCGGACTGCCGCATCCAGTGGCACAGGTACAGCGCATCGCCGCCCTCCACCAGCAGCACGTCGGCCGCCCGCACCCAGGGCTCCCAGCGCGCCTGGCCGATGCTGGGCAGCGCGGTGAGTTCCAGCACGCCCAGCGACTTCCAGCCCAGCTCGCACATCGGGCAGCCCGACTGGCCGGTGATGAACCGCCACGCGCCGGCAGGGCTGCCCTGCGGGTGCCCGTACAGCGCGGTGGGGATGCACAGCGCGTGGCAGTCGGCGATGGGCTTGCCCAGCAGGCCGACCAGCGCGGCGTGGATGCTGGGGTTCTTGATGCCCGCGGACGTCAGCAGGAGCTTCATCGCGCGTCAATCCGGCCGCTGGTCAGCCGACGGCATGGCCGCCGCTTCCATCCAGAACGGGCCCCACAAGTGCCCGTCGGGATCGGCGAGGTCGCGGCCGTACATGAAGCCCAGGTCCTGCACCGGGTTCACGTCGGCCTGGCCGCCGTGGGCCGCGGCGGTGCGGTTCATCTCGTCGACGGCATCGCGGCTGTCCACCGCCAGCGACAGCATCACGGACGCGGTGCCGGGCGGCGGCAGCGGCCGGTCGGTGAAGCTGCGCCACTTGGCGTGCGTCAGCAGCATCGCCTGGATCGCCTCGCTCCACACCATGCAGGCGGACGTGTCGTCGCTGAGCTGCGGGTTCCGGCGGAATCCCAGCGCCTGGTAGAAGGCGATCGAGGCCTGCAGGTCGGCGACCGGCAGGCTGACGAAGATCATCTTGGTCATGAAGGTTCCTCGTGGACGTGTCACCCGCACGACGAACCAGGGCCGGCCGAATCGACACGGTGCAGCCACTGCGCCAGTTCGGCCATGGCCTGATCGAACGGCAGCGCGCGGCCCGCCGCCTCGGCGGCGGCGAAGGCCTCGTCGCCCAGCGCGCGGCGCGAGCCGGCCAGCAGCGGCGCCAGGTGCTCGGTCTCCCCCGGCTCGTGCCGGTAGCCCCAGGCCAGCAGCTGCCGGTGCGCGGCGCCCCAGAAGCGCGCGGCCACGGCGTGCTCGCCCCCGCGCGACGCGAGGCCCACGGTCGCTTCCAGCAGGTCCACGCTGACCTTCTCGGCGCCGGCCAGCGGCAGGCATTCGAGCGCGAGCTGCCACGCCTCGTCCAGCGCGCCGCGCGCCACCAGCAGGCGGATCAGGTTGTCCAGCACGACCACGTTGCCGACGCGGCCGGCGTGCGCGCGCGCCAGGCCCAGCGCCTCGCGGTAGCCGCGCTCGGCCTCGTCCAGCTGCCCGGCGCGGTGCTGGTGCGTGGCGATGTTGTTCAGCAGCGTGAAGCACAGCATGCCGTCGTCCAGCCGGCGCGCCAAGTCCAGCGCTTCGCGCTTGGCCTGCAAGGCCGGCTCGAAGCGGCCCACGCTGCCCAGCGCCGAACCCACGGCGTTGAGCGCCCAGGCCAGATGGCTTGGCGCGCCGAGCTGCCGCGCCACCGCCAGCGCCTGCTGCGCGAAGCCCAGCGCCTCGTCGTAGCGGCCGCGGAACTCGCTGATCCGCGCCAGCGCCCGCAGCGCGCCTTCGCGCGCCGGCGTGGCGGCCGCGGTGCGGTCGTGCGCGAGCACGGCGCGCGTCAGGCGGTCGCCCAGCTCCACGCTGTTCCAGCCCCAGTAGTAGCCGGTGGCCGCCGCCAGCCGCAGGCCCATCTGAGGATCGAGTTGGCCGTCGCAGCACCACGTGAGCGCGGCGACGAGGTTCTCCTGCTCCTGCTTGAAGCGGCCCATCCACAGGTCCTGCTCGGGCCCGCGCACGTGCGCGTCGGCCTCCTCGGCCAGCGCGATGAAGTGGGCCGCGTGCCGGTCGCGCGCGGCCGCGCCTTCGCCGCAGGCGTGCAGGCGCTCCAGCGCGTACTGGCGCACGGTCTCCAGCATGCGGTAGCGCGGGCGGCCGCCCGGCTGCGCGCGGTCGACCGCGCTCGACCGCTCGCGGTCGACAACGATCAAAGACTTGTCGTGCAGCGCCGTCAAACGCGCCAGCGCTTCGTACTCGTCGGCGGTCTGCGCCACCTCGGCCGCGGCGGCCAGCGTCCAGCCGTCGGCAAACACCGACATCTGGCGCAGCAGGCGCTGCTCGGCCGGCGCCAGCAGCTCGTCGCTCCACTGCATCGCCGCGTGCAGCGTCTGGTGCCGCGGCAAGGCCTTGCTGCCGCCGGTCAGCAGGCGAAAGCGCTGGTCCAGCCGCGCGGCGATCTCGGCCGGCGGCAGCATCGTCACCCGCGCCGCGGCCAGCTCGATCGCCAGCGCGATGCCGTCGAGCCGGCGGCAGATCTCGGCGACGGCCGGCGCATTGGCGGCATCCAGCTCGAAGTCGGGCTGCGCGAGCTGCGCGCGGTCGACGAAGACGCGCACCGACTCGGCGGCCTGCACCGCGGGCAGGTCCGCCGCCTCGGGCAGCGACAGCGAGCGCACCGGATAGATCTGCTCGCCGGCCACGCCCAGGCCCTCGCGGCTGGTGGCGACGATGGTCGTTTGGGGTTGCGCATCGGCCGCCGGCGCAACGCCGGCCAGCAAGGCTTCCACCAGCGCCGCGGCGCCGTCGATCACGTGCTCGCAGTTGTCCAGCACCAGCAGCGCGGGGCGTGCGGCCAGGTGGTCGCGCAGGCGCTCGGCGAGCGGCGCGGCGCCTTCTTCGTGCAGGCCGAGCGCGGTCGCGCAGGCGGCGGCGACGCGGCCGCCGTCGGTCAGCGGCGCGAGGTCGACGAACCAGGCGCCGCCGGCGAACGCCGCCTGCTGCCGCCGCGCCAGCTGCAGCGCCAGGCGCGTCTTGCCGCAGCCGCCGATGCCGGTCAGCGTCAGCAGCCGCGTCGCGGGCAGCCGCCGCGCCAGGTCGGCCAGCGCCGCCGCGCGGCCGATGAAGCGGGTGCGTTCAACCGGCAGGTTATGCCGCGGCGCCGGGGCCGGGGCTGCGGCGTTCGGCGCCGCGTCGCGCAGCGCCGTCAGCCGGTAGCCGTAGCCGGGCAGCGTGGCGATCGCGCCGGCGCCCAGCAGCTTGCGCAGCGTGCTGATCTGCGTGGCGACGTTGTGCTCCTCGACCACCAGGCCGGGCCAGACGAGGTCCAGCAGTTCCTGCTTGGTCACCAGCCGCTCGTGGCGCTGGGCCAGGGCCACCAGCACGTCGAAGGCGCGGCTGCCCACGGCCACCGGCGCGCCGCGCACGCGCAGCACCCGTTCGCCCGGGTGCAGCTCGAAGTGGCCGAAGCGCAGCGGCGCCTCGGCGGCGGAGGCCGGCAGGGGAGGAGCGGGAGCGGCTGCCACGCGTCATTCTCACGCGGCCCCGGCAGCGATTGAAGGCATCGCCGGCTGCGTTTGAAAACCTTTGATGCCGGCTTGAGGACGGCGGCCCAAGCTCGCGCCAGAGTCCGTTGCCACCGCAGCCAAGGAGCCAAGCACCATGTCGCACGTCATGCAGCATTCGACCGATTCCGCCCGCTACGCCAAGTGCGTGGAGGTGTCCAAGCGCATCCGCTGGGACACCGACCGCGACGTCATCCGCGGCCGCGCCTTCGATTTCGGCCAGGCCTTCCTGCCCGACGGCTTGTCGAAGGCGGCGCGGCTGACGTTCCTGAGTGCCGACGAGAAGCGCCTGTTCTCGCAGGTGCAGGGCCGCACCTACGCCAACATGTTCGCCCTGGTGGAGCGCTTCATCGGCGCCAAGGTGCTGGAGCTGAGCCGCGGCCACTGGCTGGGCGACCAGGTGGCACTGGAGGCGCTGGTGCGCCTGACCGACGAGGAGCTCAAGCACCAGGAGATGTTCCGCCGGCTGGAGGCGATGATGGCCGCCGGCATGCGCGCCGGCTACCGCTTCCTGCCGCAGCCCAACGACGTGGCGCAGGCGGTGCTGGCCGCCTCCACCTGGGCCGTGCTGGCGCTGGTGTGCGACATCGAGCTGTTCTCGCAGGCGCACTACCGCAGCAGCATCGAGCCCGAGACGCAGATCGACCCGCTGTGGAAGGACGTCTTCCTGTTCCACTGGAAGGAGGAGTCGCAGCACGCGATCCTCGACGAGATGGAGTGGCTGCGCGAGAACGAGCGCATCGACGCCGCGCAGCGCGACCAGGCCGTGAACGAGCTGATCGGCCTGGTGGGCGCGGTGGACGGCATCTGCCAGCTGCAGGCCGAGGCCGACGCCGGCTACTTCGCGGACGTTGCGGGCCGCCCCTTCGACGCCGCGCAGCGCGAGGCCATCCACGCGACGACGCTGGCCGCCTACCGCTGGCAGTACATCGTCAGCGGCGTGCAGGACGCGCGCTTCGGCGAGCTGCTGGGCTCGATGATCGACGCCGCGCAGGGCGCGCGCATCCAGGCGGCGCTGGGGCCTATCGTGGGGGCGGTGCATTGAAGGCCTTGGCGGCCCGGACGCGCGATGGCCCTGGTTTATCGTCCGGGCCGGCACGCCGCTTCGATCCCCCTGCTGTCAACGTCGGGCCGCGCAGACGATATGCCGCAAACCTTCTTCTGCTGGCGCTGCAACCGGGACGCACCGATGCTCTCGGAAGAGGAGTTCGCTGAAGTCGCGAGGCACGGTTCGACCTACGCAGCAGAGTTGCAGGCCAGGAAGCAGGCCACCGGCCTATCCGTCACCGAGGTCTTTGCCAGCGGCTGGCTGCCCTCGGTCCTCGCCGAGTACAAGCGCCTGACCGGCGTTCATGAGACGAACGTCAACGTCGTGTGGCACCACCGAGCGAGTCTCTACGGCCCGCGGTGCAGGCACTGCGGGGTGGCGCTTCGCACGCCGCAGGCCAGCTTCTGCTTTCGGTGCCATCGCGCGCAAGACGACCTTGCCCTCGCGCGCCGGTGACCTCTACATCAGGCGTCGCGGACGCACCCGTGCTCGTTGCCACGCTCTCGTCGTGTCGAACTTCCTCGCGCTGGTTCGTCGTGCAGCATCGAGCTTCACGTCAAGCTAGTCGTTGTCCTCGCTGCTGCACCGCCTGGGCTCTTGCGCCTGCATCGGCTGCAGCGGCAGCGCGGTCCAGCCGCCGGCCTGCTGGCGCTCGAGCATCGGCGGATCGCCCATCGGAGCCATGCGGAGAGCCATCCCCCGCAGGCATCGCCCGCTGAGCCGCTCAGCGGGCGGCGCCGCCTGCGGCCTCGCGCGGCGCGTACATCGCTGCCAGCTCCTGCTCGAAGCGCGCCTGCAGGTTCAGCCGCTTGAGCTTGAGCGTGGGCGTCAGCATGGTGTTCTCGACGGTCCAGGGCTCCAGGCTCAGCACCACCGCGCGCGGCACGGCATAGCGCGGGAAATGCGCGGCACGGGAGCCCAGGCGCTGCAGCACCGCGTCGCGCGCCCGCGGGTTCGTCAGGCTCGCCGGGTCCTGCGGGTCCAGCCCCAGCCCGGCGGCCAGTTCGCGCCAGGGCGCGGCGGCGAGCACGACCACCGCGCCGATGAAGGGCTTGTGCTCGCCGACGACGAAGGCCTGCTCGACCAGCGGGTCCTCGCACAGCGCCTGCTCCAGGTCCACCGGCGGCACCTTCTCGCCGGTGGAGGTGACGATGATCTCCTTGATGCGGCCGCGGATGTACAGCCGCCCGCCGACGATCTCGGCCTGGTCGCCGGTGGCCAGCCAGCCGTGCGCGTCGAGCACGCGCGCGGTGTCCTCGTCGCGGTTCCAGTAGCCCAGCATCACCGAGGGGCCGCGCACCTGCAGCTCGCGGTTGTCGCCGATGCGCAGCTGCCAGCCGTCCAGCGGCCGGCCGACGCTGGCGGGGTCGTTGTCGTCGGGCGCGTTGGCAGAGACCACCGGCGAGGTCTCGGTCATCCCATAGCCCTGCAGGATGGTCAGCCCCAGCCCGAGGAAGGTGCGCGCCACCGCCGGCGGCAGCGCCGCGCCGCCGCTGACGGCGATGCGCACGCGGCCGCCGAAGCGCGCGCGCACGGGGCCGGCGACCAGGCGGTCGAGCAGCGGCCACAGCAGTGCGTCCAGCGCGCGCGGCTTGCCGTCGGCGTCGGGCGGCAGGCCTTGCGCGGCGCGAAAGCGCCGCCAGCCGACCGCGATGGCCAGCTCCATCAGCCGCGCCTTGAGCGGGCTGTCCTTCACGGCCTCGGCCAGCTTGGCGTGCACGCGCTCGTAGATGCGCGGCACCGAGATCAGCAGCGTGGGCCGCTGCTGCATCAGGTCCTCGGCCAGCAGCGCGACTGAGCGCGCGTAGCAGACGCAGCTGCCGCGGGCCACCGCGAGGTAGTAGCCGGCGGTGCGCTCGAAGGTGTGCGACAGCGGCAGGAACGACAGGAACACGTCGTCGGCGCCGGGCTGCACGCGCTGCAGTACCGCGCGCAGGTTGGCCATCACGTTGCGGTGGCTGAGCTTCACGCCCTTGGGCCGGCCGGTGGTGCCGGAGGTGTAGACCAGCGCCGCCAGGTCATCGGGCCGCGGGCCGGGGGCGTCGGCCGAGGGCACGCCGGAGGCCAGCCAGTCGTCGACGGCGGTCACCAGCACCGCGGCGGATGCATCGGCGGCGGCCGCGCCGGCCCGCACGACCACGCGGCGCAGCGCCGGCGCCGGCACGCCGGCGGCGGCGATCGCGCTCCACTGCGCGCGCTCGGCCGCCACCAGCAGCGCGGCGCCGCTGTCCTGCAGGATGTAGCCGATGCTGGCTGGGTTGTCGATCGCGTGCAGCGGCACCGGCACGTGGGCCAGCGCCAGGCAGGCCTGGTCGATGCACATCGCGTCCAGCCCGTTGGGCAGCAGGATCGCGACGCGCGAGCCGCGCGGCAGATCGAGCGCGGCCAGCGCGTCGCGCCAGCGCGCCACGCGCGCAGCGGCCTGCTGCCAGTTCAGCGTCTGCCATTGCGCGGCGGCTTCGTCGAAGGCGCGGTAGGCCGGCGCTTGCGGCGTCAGCGCCGCGCGCTCGCGCCACAGCTCGGCCAGCGTGGCGGCGTGCTGCGGCATCGGCGTCGGATCGGAAGTCGGCAACTCAATCCCCTGGTTCAGCGACGGCGCCGGTCACCGCCGCGCCGTCCTCGGGCCGCAGCGTCCAGAACGAGGCCGACGACAGCAGCGTCAGCGCCGCCAGCGTCAGGAAGGCGTGGTGCAGCGCGCCGATCACCGCCACCGGCGAGCTCTGCGGCAGCCGGTCGAGGAAGAACGCCGCCACCAGCGTGCCGCCGGCCAGCCCGAAGCTCAGCGACATCTGCTGCATCGTGCTGGCGATGGTCGACGCCATCGAGGCGTCGGCCTCGGCGATGTCGGCGTAGGCCATCGCGTTCATCGCCGAGAACTGCAGCGAGTTGAACAGGCCCATCGCCAGCCCCAGCGCGACGATCGCGGCCAGCGGCGTCTGCGGCCCCACCTGCGAGAACAGCGCGATCGTGCACGCCACCAGCACCGTGTTGGCCACCAGCACGCCGCGGAAGCCGAAGCGCCGCAGCAGCGGCGTGGACAGCAGCTTCATCCCCATCGCGGCCAGCGCCGCCGGCATCATCAGCAAGCCCGACTGCCAGGCCGGCAGTCCCATGCCCAGCTGGTACAGCAGCGGCAGCAGCAGCGGCATGCCGCCCACGCCCAGCCGCGTGACGAAGCCGCCCAGCACCGAGACGCGGAAGGTGCGCAGCCTGAACAGCCCCAGCGACAGCAGCGGCTGCGGCGTGCGCCGCGCATGCCAGCCGTAGCCGGCCAGCAGCAGCAGCGAGACGGCCAGCGGCAGCAGCGCCTGCTGCGCGTTGAGGCCGTGCTCGCCGAAGACCTCCAGCAGCCACGACAGCAGCGCCGCGCCGCTGCCGAAGAGCACGAAGCCGCGCACATCCAGCGGCCGCGGCCGGTCGCCGCGGTAGTCGGGCATGTGGCGCAGTCCGAACCACAGCGCCAGCAGCCCCACCGGCACGTTGACGAAGAAGATCTCGCGCCACGACAGCCAGTGCACGATCAGCCCGCCCACCGTGGGCCCCAGCAGCGGGCCCAGCAGCGCCGGGATGATCACGAAGTTCATCGCGCGCAGCAGCTCCGACTTCGGGAAGGTGCGCACGATGGCCATGCGGCCCACCGGCATCATCATCGCCGCGGCGATGCCCTGCGGCACGCGCGCGGCGATCAGCATCGGCGCGTTGACCGCCAGCCCGCACAGCACCGACGAGACGGTGAACAGCGCCACTGCGCTGAGGAACACGCGCCGGCTGCCGAAGCGCTCGGCCAGCCAGCCGCTGACCGGGATCGACACCGCCAGGCTCAGGATGTAGCTGGCCGACACCGCCTTCAGGCTGAGCGGCGTCACGCCCAGGCTGGCGGCCATCGCCGGGATGCTGGTGTTGACGATGGTCGAGTCGAGCTGCTCCATGAAGAGCGCGATCGCGACGATCCACGGCAGGTAGCGGCGCACCTGCAGCGCTGCGGCCGGAGGGGCGGCGGCCGCGGCCGTCATGCGGCCGCCTGCACCCCGCCCAGCGCCTCGATCAGCGCCGGCAGCATCTGCCGCAGTTCGCCGGTGGCCAGCGCGACGTCGGCGTCGAAGTTGTCGTCGCCGTCCGCCGCGGACGACGCGCCGGCATCGCGGCCGGCGTCTTCCAGCACGACGTCGAGCAGCTCGATCTTCTTCAGCACCAGCGCATCGGTCAGCACGAAGGACACGCGGCCGGCCCAGGTCAGCGCCAGCTGCGTGGGGCGCTTGCCCTGGCGGATGTGCTGCGCCACCTCGTCGATGTCCAGCGTGTGGCGTGCGTAGCGCACGGTGGCCTTCTCGCTGTCGGGCTGCTTCAGCTCGCAGTCGCGGTCGATCGTGAAGCCGCCGGGCGCCTCCTTCTCGGCCAGCCACGCGGCCATCGCCGCGGCCGGCGAGGCCTGCGTCTGCAGCAGGCCCAGCTTCAGGCCGCCGCCCAGCAGCTCGATCAGCCGCGTGACCGCGCCGTCGGCGCGCTTGGCATTGCCGGTGCCCACCCAGACGAAGCCGGCCGCGGCGTCCAGCCAGATCGGCAGCTCGGCGCGCTTGGGGAAGGCGCGCGGCAGCAGCGCGTGCACCACGGCCTCCTTCATCTCGCGCAACTGCTTGCCGCGCGGCCGGCGGCCCAGCTCCTGCTCCAGCGCGTCGGACTTGGCCTGCAGCTCCTGCTTGACCACGCCGGAGGGCACGGCCTTGGTCTCGACGCACAGCTTGAAGACCCATTGCCCGCCCACGCTCTCGGCCAGCGCCGCGTGCTTGCCGCCGCGCGGCGCCACCCAGCCGGCCGATTCGGGTTGCGTGGCGCCGCAGGCGACGAAGCGGCCGCGCGCGAGGCGCTCCTCCAGCTCGGCCAGCGGCGGCGGCTGCCAGTGTTCGATGCGGTAGACGAGGGCGTTCTTGAACATGAAGACGACGAGAGGTCCGGATGCGGGGCTGCGCAGTGTACGCAGGGCGCCGGACGCGGTAGGCTGCAGGCCATGAACCCACTGAACTGGAAACGCGCCGTCGCGATGCTGGCGCTGTGCGGCCTGGGCCTGCCGGCCCTGGCGCTGGACCTGCAAGGCCACCGCGGCGCGCGCGGGCTGGCGCCGGAGAACACCTTGCCGGCCTTCGAGGCCGGCATGCGCCACGGCGTCAGCACGCTGGAGCTGGACATCGCGATCACCAGCGACGGCGTGCTGGTGATCCACCACGACCTGGCGCTGAACCCCGCAGTCGCGCGCGACGAGCGTGGCCAGTGGCTGGACCAGCCGAGCGCGCCGATCAGCACGCTGACATGGTCTCAATTGCAGCGTTATGACGTCGGCCGCCTGAAGCCCGGCTCCAACTACGCCAGGCCCTACCCGGACCAGGTGCCGGTGGACGGCACGCGGGTGCCGCGGCTGGCCGACCTGTTCGATCTGGTCAAGAAGAGCGGCAACGACGGTCTGCGCTTCGCGATCGAGATCAAGACCGACCCCAACCGCCCCGGCGACACGCGGCCGCCGGAAGAGTTCGCGCGCCTGCTGATCGACGAGATCAGCCGTGCCGGGATGCTGCCGCGCGTGCAGATCCTGTCGTTCGACTGGCGCGGGCTGCAGGCGGTGCAGAAGCTCGCGCCGCAGGTGCCCACGGTGTACTTGAGCGCGCAGCAGCGCTGGCTGGACAACATCCAGGCCGATGCGGCGCAGGCCTCGCCGTGGGCTGCGGGCTTCGCCTACCAGCAATACGGCTCGGTGCCGAAGATGATCAAGGCCGCCGGCGGCAGCGTCTGGTCGGCCTACTTCGGCGACCTGACGGCCGACAAGGTGAAGGAGGCGCAGGCGCTGGGCCTGAAGGTGCTGGCCTGGACCGTCAACGACCCCGCAGTGATGGCGCGCATGATCGACCTGGGCGTCGACGGCCTGGTGACCGACCGTCCCGACCTCGCGCGCCGGGTGATGGACGCGCGGGGGCTCAAGCCGCAGTAGCGTGTAGGATTCAATCCTATTCACGCTTCGAGGCCGACATGCGCACCACCCAACAGTTCAGCATCACGCTGCCGAACGACATGGCCGAGGCCGTGCGGGCGAAGGTGGCGGCCGGCGAGTACGCCACCGAAAGCGAAGTCATCCGCGACGGGCTCCGGGTACTGCTCGCGCGCGACCGGGCCGTCGAGGATTGGCTGCGCCGCGACGTGGCCGCTGCCTACGATGCATTGAAGGCCGATCCATCGCGCGCGGTGAGCGTCGGCGCCGTCAAGGCCCGGCTGGCCGCGGCGCACGGGAAGGCCGCTGCCAAGGTCAAGGCAAAGGCCTGATGCCCTACGGCGTTGCCTTCGCGCCCGAGGCCGGCGACCAGTTGGAGTCGCTGTACCAATACATTGCCGAGCGCGCATCGCCGGCGACCGCCGAGCGCTACACGGCTGCGATCGTGTCGACCTGCGAACGCCTGGCCTTGTTTCCCACCGCGGCGTGGCACGCGACGACGTGCGGCCGGGCCTTCGGGTCACGCACCACCAGGGGCGCACCGTGATCGCCTATGCCGTGGACGACCGTGCGCGGCAAGTGACCGTCATCGGCGTGTTCTACGGCGGGCAGGACTACGAGGCCCTGCTCGCCGAGGACGAGTCACAGTAGCGCCGCTTCAATGGAGGGGCAGTCAAAGGCAGTGACCCCGCCCCAACCGATGTCGTTTCGATTTTTCCGAGTTTTTCTCTTCGAGGTGCTAAACTGGGCGCACCACGGAGAGACCCGATGCCTCGCGAACATCATCCCACCGCCGAGGCTGCCGCAGCTTCCCGATCCTTGCCTTTGCTCGCAGACCCCTTGAATCCTCTTGCCGAGCAAGTCGGGAAGGAGGTTGCCGCGGAGGTGAAGAACATCGCTCGACCCGCGCCAAAGGGTGGCAAGAAGGCGCATGCAGCCGTTCTCGGGGATCTGGAGTCGGTTGCGCTGGAGGCTCACATCACCGTTCTCGTCGCGAAGGCGCTCGACCGATCGCTGAACGCTCCGACGGCCGAGGGCAAGGCCCTTCGCATGGCCCTCATCGCCAAGCTGGCCACCGCAGAGATTGGCGAAGCGGCAGCCGCCGAAGCGAAGCCTGCCAGCGCACATGCCGCTGCAGCCGACCTCTTGCTCACCACTGCGGAAGCGGCCGCGAAGCTCGAGGTCAGCCGGCCCCACGTTTCCATGCTGTGCGACCAAGGCAAGCTCGGCGAGGTCGTCATGACCGAAGGTGGCCATCGGCGTATTCGTGCGTCTGCGGTCGAGGCCTATCTGACCGCGCGGACCAGGAAACTTGAGGGTGCCAGGTCGCCTCGTGAGGCAGCCGTCGACGCAGGCCTCTACGATTTCCCGGAAGGGCACTTCAAGAACATCGTTCGCGAGAACCCTGGCGCTGGCAAGCCGGCGAAGCTTGCCGCCAAAGCTGCTCGCAAACCTCGTTCGTGAATCTCGACAACACACTCGTCGTCCTGGGCACCTGCGTGCAGTTCAGGCTGCGCCTGTCCGACGTTCTCATGGACATGCGAGCGGAGGAGCTGTTCTCTGCGCACTGGACGGAGAACATCGACGACGAGTTCCTGCGAAACATGGTGAAGATCTACGGCATCGACCAAGCCGGAGCGGAGGGTCGTCTGCGCGCGATGAAGGCCCGGTGTCCCGAGGCCTACGACGCTGACCCTGACGCCATCACGCGAGCTGTCTTGCAGGCTGCCAAGGACTTGAAGAAGCCGCCCTACACCGTGGCGGAACTGCTCTACGTGCTGAAGCAGGAAGGCGCCAAGCACCTGGTATCCCGGATGAGCAAGGCCTTGGAGGTCGAACCTGTTGCCAAGGAAGATGCCCAAGTCAAGTGATGTGCCCGGTCAGGCCTCGGCAGGCTCCACCAGTTCGCGCGCCAGCGCCAGCACCGACAGCGGTGCCGAGCCCTCGGCCTTGTTGTTGATCGTGATGAAGGCGCTGTGCCCCGCGTCCAGCGTCGCGCGCGCGACGCGGGCCAGCACGGCGCGGGTGGCGGGGTCGGGGGCCTGCAGGCGGTCGAAGGGCGCCCAGGCCTCCCGGGCCTGGTCGTAGCGCAGCCCGCGCTGCAGGTTCCAGCGGCACACCAGGTCGCCGGGCCAGCCGCGGCGCAGCATCGGCAACTGGCCCTCGGCCGCGGGCAGCCGGGCGTGCAGGCCCAAGGCATAACGCACGCCATGCGCCTTCAACTGGTCGGCCAAGGCGGGCGTCAGCAGCGCGGCGTCGCGCACTTCCAGCGCCGCCAGCGCGCGGCCCTGCAGCGCGGCCATCACCGGCGGCCACAGCGCGTCCAGCGCGGCCAACAGCGGCTGGTCGCGGCCCAGCCAGCGCGGCGGCAGCGGCGAGAGCTGGAAGACCATCACGCCCAGCTGGTCGCCCAGGCCTTGCAGCGCGGGCTCGATGCAGCCGGCCACCGCCAGCGCGGGGTCCAGGAACTGCGGGTTGGCGGCCTGCGGCTTGCCGCTGCCAGGCTCGCGCACCGTGGCATCGGTCAGCAGCGACGGCGCCTTGACGACGAAGCGGAAATCGCCGGGCACCTGCAGCGCCAGGCGCGCGTAGTCGTCGCGGCTTTGCAGGCGGTAGAAAGCGCGGTCCAGGCTCACGGTGCGCAGCAGCGGGTGCCGGGCATAGGCCGGCAGGCCGCGCTTGCTCAGCTCGCTTTCGGCATGCGCGTCGCGCCACACCAGCCCCTGCCAGCCCGGGAAGTACCACGACGACGTGCCCAGCCGGCAGCGGCCGCCCCAGCGCGATTGCAGTTGCGCGGCCAACTCCTGCGCCTCGGCCGCCGGCGCGGCCGGCTGCACGCCGCTTGGCACGCCGGCGTCGGCGCCGAACAGCGGCAGTGAGCCCGCCATCAGCCCTTGCGCTGCGGCACGGCGGCGGCCGCCGGCCGCGTGCGGTAGAAGTTCAGCGGCACCGCGGCGGCCTGCTTCAGCACGCTCTTGCGGATCTTGCCGACCACGTGCATCTCGCAGGGCTTGCAGTCGAAGCGAAGCGTCAGCCGCTCGCTGCCGTTGACCAGCGTCAGCGGCTCGGCGCGCACCGTGCCTTGCACGCCGATCACGCCCTTGGCCTGCTTGGGGCACAGGCTCAGGCTGTAGCGCACGCAGTGCTTGGTGATCATCAGGCTCACCTCGCCCGTCTGCTCGTGGCTTTCGTAGGCGGCGGCGATGACCTCGACGCCGTGTTTCGCGTAGAACGCCGCGGCCCAGTGGTTGTAGACGTTGGCTAGGTAGCTCAGCGTGTCGTCGGGGTAGGGCACCGGCGGCTGTACCGCGGGCAGCGGCCGCAGGCGCGGGAAGGCCGCGGCGCGCACCGCTTCCAGCGCGGCCACCGCGTCGCGGCGCAGCGCGTTGACGACGGCGGCGGGCAGGAACCACGGCTGCGACAGCGCCAGCTCGACCGCGCGCGCTTCGAACAGCGTGCCGCCCAACTTGGCCAACTGTTCACGCAAGCCGCTCTCGGCGCGCGCCGGCTGCTGCGCCGGCTCGTGCGGGTGCGCGATGCGGGCCTCGGCTTCGTGGCCGTCGTCGTCGCACAGGGCGAGCGCGAAGCCGTCGGCAGTCTCGGAGAGCAGCAGCGTGACGCCGATCAGGCGCTCGGCCGACTTCTTCTCCAGCAGCCGCTCCCAGCCGCGATCGCGGTTGCGGTTGATCGCGGCGTCGCGCCGCAAGTCCTTCAGCGTGGTGATGGGCGCGTT
Organism: Rubrivivax sp.; assembly: GCA_047602205.1. Classification (GTDB taxonomy): domain Bacteria; phylum Pseudomonadota; class Gammaproteobacteria; order Burkholderiales; family Burkholderiaceae_C; genus Rubrivivax. The sequence goes on from JASGHX010000001.1 coordinate 6,051,094, forward strand.
GGGGAACAGCCGCCAGCCGGCGCCGCCGAGCTTCTGCGCGACGTTGATCGGCACGCCTTGCAGCTCGCCCTGGCGGTCCCACCAGGTCAGCGCGTCACTGTTGTTCAGCACCGTCTCGGCGTCGTCGGCCTGCAGCTCGAAGTGGTCGGCGCCGATGCGCGTCACGTGGCCGACCGGCTGCCCGGCATGCTTGGGGCTGTCGAAGGCGCCGATGTCGTCGCGCCGGCCGTTGACGAAGTAGTCGGTGCCGCCGCGGTTGAAGCCCTGTTCCGGGTCGGGCACGAAGAAGTGGCGCGTGCGGCCGCTGCTGGCGGGGCGCAATCCGTCGCCGCGGTTTTCCAGCAGCGCGTCGAACAACTGCCGGTAGTGCGCGGTGACGTTCTGCACCGTCGCCATGTCCTTGTAGCGGCCCTCGATCTTGAAGCTGCGGATGCCGGCGTCCACCAGCGCCGCGAGGTTGGCGCTCTGGTCGTTGTCCTTCAGGCTCAGCACGTGCTTGTCGTGCGCGACGATGCGGCCCTGCGCGTCTTCCACCGTGTAGGGCAGCCGGCATTCCTGGCTGCAGCTGCCGCGGTTGGCGCTGCGGCCGGTGTGCGCGTGGCTGATGTAGCAGTTGCCGCTGTAGGCCACGCACAGCGCGCCGTGGATGAAGAACTCCAGCGTCGCGCGCTGCACGTCCGCGGCGATCGCGCGGATCTGCGCCAGCGTCAGCTCGCGCGCCAGCACCATCTGCGCGAAGCCCACGTCCTGCAGGAAGCGCGCCTTCTGCGGCGTGCGGATGTCGGTCTGCGTGCTGGCGTGCAGCTGGATCGGCGGCAGGTCCAGCTCCAGCAGCCCCATGTCCTGCACGATCAGCGCGTCGACGCCGGCCTCGTACAAGTCCCAGGCCAGGCGCCGGCCGGCTTCCAGCTCGTCGTCGCGCAGGATGGTGTTGTGGGTGACGAAGACGTGCGCGTGAAAGCGGTGCGCGTGCCGCACCAGGCGCGCGATCTCGGCGACGGAATTGCCGGCCTTCTCGCGCGCGCCGAAGGCCGGGCCGCCGATGTAGACGGCGTCGGCGCCGTGGTTGATGGCCTCGATGCCGATCGCCGCGTCGCGCGCCGGCGCCAGCAGCTCGATCTGCGACCGCGAGGCCATGGCGGCGGCAGCGGCTCAGCCGCGCAGGCGCGCGGCCGCCGCGTCGATCGAGGCCAGCAGCTCGGGGTAGCTGTCGTTCAGCGGGAACTGCGGGAACTCGGCCACGATGTTGGGCGGCGCGTGCATCAGGAAACCGGCGTCGGCGGCGCCCAGCATCGCGGTGTCGTTGTACGAATCGCCGGCCGCGATGACCTGGAAGTTCAGGCTCTTCAGCGCGTTGACCGCGTGGCGCTTCTGGTCGGGCTGGCGCAGCCGGTACTCGGCGACATAACCGTCGGCATCGGCGACCAGCCGGTGGCAGAACAGCGTGGGCCGGCCGAGCTGGCGCATCAGCGGGTCGGCGAACTCGTAGAAGGTGTCCGACAGGATGATCACCTGGTAGCGGCTGCGCAGCGTGTCGAGGAAGGCGCGCGCGCCGTCCATCGGCGCCATGCCGGCGATCACGGCCTGGATGTCGGCGAGCTTGAGCTTGTGCTGCTTCAACAGGGCGAGCCGCCAGCGCATCAGCTTGTCGTAGTCGGGTTCGTCGCGCGTGGTACGGCGGAAATCGACGATGCCGGTGCGCTCGGCGAAGGCGATCCAGATCTCGGGGACGAGCACGCCTTCGAGGTCGAGGCAGACGACTTGCATGGTGGTGGGACGGGGGCAGCCGGAGAAGGGCGCCGATCGTAGCGCAGCGCTGCGGCCGAGAGGCTTACTGCGCCTGCGCGAAGAAGAAGCGCACCGTGCCCATCGCCAGCGCGAACAGCAGCCCGTAGGAGAAGCGGTCCAGCCGCAGCAGCGGCTGCCCGCGGCGGCGGCGCCAGGCGCCCAGCAGCGCCATCGCGGCGCCGGCGGCCAGCGGCGTGACGGCCAGGTTCAGGATGCGCGCCCAGGCCGATTGCAGGAAGGGCGCCGGAAACAGCCACAGGCTGAAAGCCCCGACCGCCGCGCCGTAGATCAGGTAGCCGAAGCCGGCCAGCCAGGGCGAGACCTCGCGCCTGGGCTTGAAGGGCTCGCGCAGCGCGCGCAAGCCCACCTCGGCCAGCGCTTCCAGGAACACCTGCAGCAGGATCTCGGCCAGCCAGCCGACGGCGGCGAACAGGATCTCGGCCAGGATCTCCATCGCGCGCGTTCAGGCGTTCAGGTCGACGACGACGGCACGAGGCCCGGCACGACCGGCGGCCGCGGCAGCGGAGCGGATGCCGCGGGCGGCGGCGGTGGCGCCGACGGCAGATCGCCGGGCGCGGCCGCATCGGCCGCCGGGCACCGCCCCTGGCGCTCGGCCCAGTAGAGGACGTTGCCGATCACCGCGACGCTGCCCGAGACCACCGCGCTGGCGGCCGAGACGATGCCCATCGAGGCCAGCATCACCGCGCAGCCGTCGTTGCTGCAGTGGCCGATGGCGCCGATGACCTCGGCTTCCAGCACGATCTGCTTGACGTAGCTGCGGCACTGCGGGTCGTAGACCTGCGTCGCGCGCGGCACGACGATGCAGCCGGCCAACAGCGCCAGGGCGCCGCCGGCCAGCAGGGTGCGGGGCAGCGGGCGGCGGGCAGCGGGGGGTGGGGGCGGCATCGAGGCCGCACCATAACCGATACGCTCGGTACCCCGCCGATCCACTCCTGCGCCGCGTCAGGCCGCGAGCTGCTGCAAGGCTGCCAACTGGCCCAGGCAGGCATGCGCCGCCTCGATGCCCTTCTTCTCGAAATGCGCGCCGAAGAAGCTGCGGTGGTCCACGTGCTCGTGGAAGGCCTGCGGCGTCAGCACCGCGGAGAACACCGGCACGTCGTGCTCGAGCTGCACGCGCATCAGCGCGCCGATCACCGCGTGCGCCACGTAGTCGTGGCGGTAGATGCCGCCGTCGACCACCAGCCCGCAGGCGACGATGGCGTCGTGCGCGCCGGCGCGCGCCAGGCGCTGCGCGTGCAGCGGGATCTCGAAGGCGCCGGGCACTTCGTGGCAGTCCACCCGGTCGGGGCCGACGCCGTGGCGCTGCAGCTCCTGCAGCAGCGCGTCGCGGGCGCGGTGGACGATCTCGCGGTGCCAGTTGGCGCAGATGACCGCGATGCGCGGCGGCTTGTTCAAGCGAAGGGTCGTGGTCTGATTCATGGTTTCCTCGAAGGTTGGAGAACGCACAAATCAGGGCGCGCGCCGGCACGGGCCGCCCTCCACGGATGGAAGGCGGCCCGCGCCGATGCGTTTCTCTTTCATCCGGACTGTGACCGTCGGCCCTGGCCTCGCACCAGGTCTGCTGACCTCCGGCTGCCGTCGAAAGGCGGCCGGAGCGCTCGCGGGCTCCCGCGGCCGGTGAAGGCCGCGGATACCGCCGGTGGGGACTTCCACCCCGCCCTGAGAACGCATGCCGCCGGCCTTGCAGCCGGCGACGAGCGGCATTCTACGAAGGCCGATACTCGGCCCCCTGGGACGATTCAATCGCATGCAACGCCGCGTTCAAACCGGCGGGCTGTTCAGCGGCGGCGTCGTCGCCACATGGTGGGCTCGGTCCGGCCGCATCCGCGGCCGGCGGCCAGCAGGAGACCCGCATGAGCATGAAGAAGGTTCTTGGCATCCACAGCGCGCCGCGCCCGCACTGGGTGGGCGACGGCTTCCCGGTGCGCTCGCTGTTCGGCTACGACGGTCTGGGCCGCCAGCTCAGCCCCTTCCTGCTGCTGGACCATGCGGCGCCCACGCCCTTCGAGCCCGCGGCGCGGCCGCGCGGCGTGGGCGTGCACCCGCACCGCGGCTTCGAGACCGTGACCATCGTCTACCAGGGCGAGGTGGAGCACCGCGACTCCACCGGCGCCGGCGGGCTGATCGGCCCCGGCGACGTGCAGTGGATGACGGCCGCCGGCGGCATCCTGCACGAGGAGTTCCATTCCAAGGCCTTCACGCAGCGCGGCGGCACGATCGAGATGGTGCAGCTGTGGGTCAACCTGCCGGCCAAGGACAAGATGGGCCCGCCCGGCTACCAGACGCTGCTGGACGCGCAGATCCCCGTGGTCGAGCTGCCCGACGCCGCCGGCCGCGTGCGCGTGATCGCCGGCGCCTTCGGCGGCAGCCGCGGCCCGGCGCGCACCTTCACGCCCATCGACGTGTGGGACCTGCGCATCGCGGCCGGCAAGACCGTGCGCCTGCCCGCGATGCCGGGCCACACGCTGGCGCTGGTGGTGCTGCACGGCACGGTGCAGGTCAACGGTGAGCACGTCGCGCGCGAAGGGCAGCTCGTGCGCTTCGCGCGCGAAGGCGACGAGGTGGCGATCGAGGCCAACGGCGACGCCACGCTGCTGTGGCTGGCCGGCGAGCCGATCGAAGAGCCGGTGGTCGGCTACGGCCCGTTCGTGATGAACACCGAGGCCGAGATCGGGCAGGCGATCGCCGACTTCAACAGCGGGCGCTTCGGGCGGATGGCGGCCTAGGGCGTGTTCACACTAATGTCACTCACGGCTGACATGTTGCAGACTGCTGGGCATGGAGATCACGCCCGAACAGTTCGCGAAGATCGAGCACTGCTTGCCGACGCAGCGCGGCAATGTCAGCCTCAGCAACTTGCAGGTGGTCAACGCTATCCTCTACGTGGCCGAGCACGGCTGCAAGTGGCGCGGACTGCCCAAGCGCTTCGGCAACTGGCACACGATCTATACGCGCATGAACCGCTGGACCAAGGCCGGCGTGCTCGATCGCATGTTCGAGGAGTTGCAGAAGGCCCAGGTTGTGCGCATCAAGATCGAGGCGGTGTCGCTGGACTCCACGAGCATCAAGGTTCACCCCGACGGCACGGGGGCTCTAAAAAAAATGGACCCCAAGCCATCGGCAAGTCCCGCGGCGGATGGAACACCAAGATTCATATGGTTGCCGCGGATGCTCGAACGGCCATAACGTTCTCGCTGTCGCCAGGCCAGGCAGGCGACGCTCCGCAAGGCCGCGAACTGCTCACCCGCCTGGGGCCGCCGAATCGGCCACTGCATCTGCTCATGGACAAGGCCTACGAGGGCAACGAAACCCGACAGTTGGCACTCGACTTGGGCTACATCCCGGTCGTGCCGCCGCTGCGCACCCGCGTCGAGCCTTGGGAATACGACCGTGAGATGTACAAGCGGCGCAACGAGGTCGAGCGCCTGTTCCGGCGCCTGAAGGCCTACCGCCGCATCTTCTCTCGCTTCGAGAAGCTCGACCTCATGTTCCTCGGCTTCATCAGCTTCGTGCTCGTCGCTGATGGGCTGAGAATGTGTTAACAGGCCCTAGTCCGCGGCCGCTCCACAGGGCGGCCCGTCCGGCTCCTGCAAGGCCAGGCGGGCCGACTCGTCGTCGGAGAACAGCCGCGAGCGGGTGAGAAAGCGCACCCCGTCGCGCCCTTCCAGCGAGAACATGCCGCCGCGGCCGGGCACGACGTCGATGATCAGCTGCGTGTGCTGCCAGTACTCGAACTGCGGCCCGCTGATGTAGAACGGCGCGCCGCCGATGCGGCCCAGCAGCCGGTCGTGATCGCCGACCATGAACTCGCTGCGCGGAAAGCACATCGGCGCGCTGCCGTCGCAGCAGCCGCCCGACTGGTGGAAGAGCACGGGGCCGTGCTCCGCCGTCAGCCGGGCGACGAGCGCCAGCGCCGCGTCGGTGGCCGTCACGCGCAAGACGGAGCCGGCCATCGCCCGATCCTCCCGCCGGGTCAGAAGAAGCCCAGCGGCTTCTCGGCGTAGCTGACCAGCAGGTTCTTGGTCTGCTGGTAGTGGTCGAGCATCATCTTGTGGTTCTCGCGCCCGATGCCCGACTGCTTGTAGCCGCCGAAGGCCGCATGCGCCGGGTAGTGGTGGTAGCAATTGGTCCACACGCGCCCGGCCTGGATGCCGCGGCCCATGCGGAAGGCGCGGTTGCCGTCGCGGCTCCAGACGCCGGCGCCCAGGCCGTACAGGGTCTCGTTGGCGATCGCCAGCGCTTCTTCCTCGGTCTTGAAGGTCGTCACCGAGACTACCGGGCCGAAGATCTCCTCCTGGAAGATGCGCATCTTGTTGTGGCCCTGGAAGACCGTGGGCTTGATGTAATAGCCGCCCTTCAGGTCGCCGTCCAGCATGTTGCGCTCGCCGCCGATCAGCACCTTGGCGCCTTCCTGCTTGCCGATGTCCAGGTAGCTCAGGATCTTCTCCAACTGCTCGCTGGAGGCCTGCGCGCCGATCATCGTCGAGGCGTCCAGCGGGTTGCCCTGCTTGATCGCGGCCACGCGCTTCAAGGCCTTGTCGATGAAGCGGTCGTAGATCGACTCCTGGATCAGCACGCGCGACGGGCAGGTGCACACCTCGCCCTGGTTCAGCGCGAACATCGCAAAGCCTTCCAGCGCCTTGTCGAGGAAGCCGTCGTCCTTGGCCAGCACGTCCTCGAAGAAGATGTTGGGCGACTTGCCGCCGAGCTCCAGCGTTACGGGAATCAGGTTCTGGCTGGCGTACTGCATGATCAGCCGGCCGGTGGTGGTCTCGCCGGTGAAGGCGATCTTGCCGATGCGCTTGCTCGACGCCAGCGGCTTGCCGGCCTCCAGCCCGAAGCCGTTGACGACGTTGAGCACGCCCGGCGGCAGCAGGTCGGCCACCAGTTCCAGCATCACGAGGATGGACACCGGCGTCTGCTCGGCGGGTTTCAGCACCACGCAGTTGCCGGCGGCCAGCGCCGGCGCCAGTTTCCACACCGCCATCAGCAGCGGAAAGTTCCAGGGGATGATCTGGCCGACCACGCCGATCGGCTCGTGGTAGTGGTAGGCGTAGGTGTCCTGGTCGATCTCGCTGATGCCGCCTTCCTGCGCGCGCACGGCCGATGCGAAGTAGCGCAGGTGGTCCACCGCCAGCGGCAGGTCGGCCGCGGTGGTCTCGCGGATCGGCTTGCCGTTGTCCCAGGTCTCGGCCGCGGCCAGCATCGGCAGGTTGGCCTCGATGCGGTCGGCGATGCGGTTGAGGACGGTGGCGCGCTCGGCCGGCGAGGTGCGGCCCCACGCGGCCTTGGCCTTGTGCGCGGCGTCCAGCGCGTGCTCGACGTCCTCGGCGGTGGAGCGCGGCACCTCGCAGAAGGCCTTGCCGGTGACGGGCGTGACGTTCTCGAAGTACTGGCCCTTGGCGGGCGCGGCCCATTCGCCGCCGATGAAGTTGGCGTAGCGCTTCTTGAACGCGACGGGGGTGCCGAATTTGCCGGGCTCCAGCATGTCCATGTCTTCTCCTTGAAGGGTGTGAAGGGTTCGGGCGCCATCACCTGTGCCGCCGCAACGACAGGGGTCGCAACCGCCGCGCCAGCGCCGATCAGTGGATTCCCGTAGGACCGGCGATGCTGCCGCCCAGGGCTGCGCCGCCGGCGGATGCCCCGGTGACGGTGCGGTCGATCAGGGCGGGCACGACATATCCATCAGAATATGTCGCATCGCCGCGTCGCGACACCTGTCGCAAGGCGCGACAAACCGGCGCACCGAGGCACCGCAGGAGACCGACATGCCAACGCAGGGCACCAGCGTCAGCGAACTGGCGCGCGCTCGCCAGCAGTTCCTGGAAACGGGGGTGCCGCCGGGCGCCGAGCTGGCGCCGCACATCCGCCGCTCGTGGTCGCGCTGCGTGGACGTGGCGGCCGACGCGCCGCCGGCCGAGCCGCTGCCGCGCGGCGCCTTGTCGGAGCGCCGCGACGCCGCCGAGCTGCTGCTGCGCTGCGCCCAGCCCGAGCTGGACGCGCTGGCCGAGCACGTGGTGGGCCACGGCTGCGTGGTGATCCTGTCCGACGCGGCGGGGCTGATCCTGGACGAGATCGGCTGCCCCGGCTTCCTGCCCAAGGCGCGGCGCATCGCGCTGGAGCCGGGCGTCGACTGGTCGGAAACCCGGCGCGGCACCAACGCGATCGGCACCGCGCTGGTCGAGCGCGCGCCGGTGATGGTGCTGGGCGCCGAGCACCTGCTGCCCGAGAACGCGTCGATCGGCTGCGCCGCGGCGCCCATCCTGTCGGCGCGCGGCGACTTGGCCGGCGTGCTGGACATCTCGGGCGAATCGGTGCAGATCGACGTGCACGCGCTGGGCCTGGTGCGCATGGCGGCGGCGCAGGTCGAGCACCGCATGCTGCTGCAGCGCCACCGCGCCGGGCACGACGAGGAGCTGGTGCACTTCCACTGGCGCGCCGGCTTCCTGGGCACGCCGCGCGAAGGCCTGCTGTCGGTGGCCGACGGCCGCATCGTCGGCCTCAACCGCGCCGCCGCCGAGCTGCTGCAAGGCGCGTGGTCGACCTGGCTGGACCGGCCGGTCGAAGCCTTGTTCGGCCAGCGCTGGGCCACGCTGCGCGACCGCCCCGGGCTGCTGACGCGCCACGGCCAGCCCACCTGGGCGGTGGCGGTGGACCGGCCGCGGCGCACGAGCTGGCGGGCGCAGCCGGTGCAGCCGGCCGAGCCGTCTGGTCCGCCCGCCGAAGCGCAGGCGCAGCCCGCGCCGCCGCCGCCGGCCTCCGCCGAAGACGCGCTGGCCGCGCAGCTCGGCCGCGCGCGGCGCGTGTTCGACGCCGGGCTCTCGGTGCTGATCACCGGCGAGACCGGCACCGGCAAGGACGTGTTCGCGCGCCGCCTGCACGAGGCCAGCCGCCGCGCCGGCAAGCCGATGGTGGCCGTCGACTGCGCCGCGATCCCCGAGACGCTGATCGAGGCCGAGCTCTTCGGCTACGAGGAAGGCGCCTTCACCGGCGCGCGCCGCGGCGGCAGCCCCGGCCGCATCCGCGAGGCGCACGGCGGCGTGCTGTTCCTCGACGAGATCGGCGACATGCCGCTGCCGCTGCAGGCCCGGCTGCTGCGCGTGCTGGAGACGCGCCGCGTGCGTCCGCTGGGCAGCGGGCGCGACGTGGAGGTCGACTTCGCGCTGGTGTGCGCCACGCACCGCAACCTGGCGGTGCTGGCCCGCGAAGGGCGCTTCCGCGACGACCTGCTGTACCGGCTGCGCGGCTACGAGGTGCAGCTGCCGCCGCTGCGCCGGCGCGACGACCGGCGCCGCCTGATCGACGCGCTGCTGCGCGAGCTGGGCGCTGCGGCGCAAGGCATCCGCCTGTCGCCGCAAGCGGTCGACCGCCTGGACCGCCACGCCTGGCCCGGCAACGTGCGCGAGCTGGCCGCCACGCTGCGCGCCGCGCTGGCGCTGGCCGAGCCCGGCGCGGAGATCCAGGCCGCGGAGCTGCCGATCGCCGACACGGCCGAGCCGCCGCCGGCCGACGCCGCGCCGCTGTCGACGCTGACTCAGCAGGCCGTGCGGCGCGCGCTGGACGACGCCAAAGGCAACGTCGCCGCGGCGGCGCGCGCGCTGGGGATCCATCGGAGCACGTTGTATCGGTATATCGAGCGGGGGCGTTAGCTGAAGCGCGGACATCTCCGTCCCGTAGACTGCCTGACCGCCGGAGTACCTGCCCCAGCGGCAGTGAACGCCGGGAGCGCCTCATGACCACCGCCCTTCTGATCATCGACGTCCAGCACGCGCTCTGCTCGGGGCCGTACGAAGCTTTCGAGTCCGGGCGCGTCATCGAGCGGATCAACACCGTGTCCCGCAAGGCCCGCGAGGCCGGGGCGCCCGTCGTCGTCATCCAGCACGAATCGCCAGGCGGGCCGTTCGAGTACGGAACGGACGGCTGGCAGCTCGCCGCCGGCCTCGACGTGCAGCCCGGCGACATCCGGCTGCGCAAGCGCGCGACCGACTCGTTCCACCACACCGACCTGCAGGCCATCCTGCAGGCCAAAGGCGTCACCGCGCTGGCGATCTGCGGCCTGCAGAGCGAATTCTGCGTCGACACCACCACCCGCAGAGCCTTGGCGCTCGGCTATCCGGTCGCGCTGATCTCGGATGGGCACTCGACGATGAGCAACGGCGTCCTGTCCGCCGCGCAGATCACGGCGCACCACAACGAGACGCTGGCCAACATCACGAGCTTCGGGCCCAGGGCCACGCTCGTGACGGCGGGCGAATTCCGCGTTGGGCTTTGATGGCCGCAGTCTGTATGGCACGCTGGCCTGCGCGCGGTGATCCGGCGAATGGCCAATTCGAGCGCCAGAGCGCGACGGGCGATATCAGATTCTCGATGCGGGTGTTGCAGGGCGAGATCACCGTCGTCGATGAGGCGCGTAAGCGTTGCCCAACGCTTGACCGCCGTTGCGAGCTGCGCGCCTCAATCGACCTCCGCCTGCAGCTCGATCTCGACGCAGACCCCGAGCGGCAACTGCGCCATGCCGAAGGCACTCCGTGCATCAGACCGCCTGCCGCCGCCTGCAACGATCCGAGCAGATCGATGGCAACGGCGCGCGCTGCCGCGCCCTTCGTCCAGAAGCATTGTGGCGACCAGCTGCCCGACCCAGGGAGAGCTGCCCTTCTTCGCGGATGTGGCCCGAAAGAAAAATCGAATTGCCGGTCCGCGCAAACGGAACGTAGGCCGCGGCGGGCACGGAAACTTGCGGGAGAGTAATCCCCAGCACCTTCAGCCGCTCTGCGATGGAATCTGCCATGGCCCCAATCTCAAGCTGAAAGGGTATCGAAAGTGCGGGCGCCGAGGTCGCGCCGGCTTGCTGCAACACGGCTGCGAAGAATCTGTCCCTTGATCACTTGCGCGACCGGATTGCTCGCACGGTCCAGGCAGCCCGTGATGGAGAAGTGATCTTCATCGGGCACCTCGAGGTAACGCGCACGGGTTCCCACTTCAGTACAGACGCGCCAGAAATCGTAGGACTGCTTGCGCCACAAAGTGGTCTCCTTGCCGCCCACGAGAACCTCGATTTCGCAATCGACCACGGGCGGCGATAGCATCGGACTGTTGCGGATGGCGGCCGATTCGTCGAGGCGAACGTCGGCGTTCACACTGATCTTGCGGACCTGCCGCAAGTCGTAGATGCCGCTGATGAGGCAGGCGCCCTTGACCGCATCCGGCATGGACTTCATGAGCATTGCGGCCAGATGCGCGCCGGCCGAATGTCCTGAGACGGTGATCGACTGCGCATCGCCGTTGTATCGCGAGATGTTCGCCAGCAGCCAGGCACCGCATTGCACGATCTCGGACACGATCTCATCCAACGTGACCGATGGGCAAAGGTCGTAGTTAGGTACAACGACCGTCGCTCCGGTCGTCTCCGCCAGCGTAGCAGCGATGAAGCTGTAGAAGTTCTTGTCCAGTGCCCGCCAGTACCCGCCATGGATGAAGATGTGAGTCGGCGCCTTCGCCTGTTTCGCCGGAAACACATCCAGCGTCTGTAGCGGGCCCGGGCCATACCGCACGTCCAACTCGGCTCTGAGCACTTCGCGTGCGGCGGCGCTCAGCCGCGCATCGGCATCGACGTGCCGCTGAAAGTCGGGAACCGAGGCCCGCGGATTCAATTCGAATTCTAGATTCAGCATGTCAACGTCCACGAACGCTGGCGGACGCGGCGGTGGCCGCCGCCGGCAGCACCCGGGAGTCGGCGAAGCTCCAGCCGACCCGCACCGCATCGCCCAGCACATACCGGTGGTGGTCCACAGCCGGAATCTGGACACGAAGACGCGTTCCGCCTTGGCTCTCGGCGAGGACGACCGCCACGTTGCCGAGGAAAAGCGTCTCCACCACGGTGGCGTCGACGGCGAAATCGGTCGCAATTCCGTCGAGGGTCAGCGCCTCGGGACGTACGGCAAGCAACGCCGGCCCCTCGCTCAATGGCACGGCCGTGTTGGCCGCGTGCCGGGTCCGCGCAGTAGATTCGCGCTCGGCCAGGGTGACGTCGAACATCTGCGCATCGACCTGCCGGATGTCGCAAGGGAAAAGATTCGTCTCGCCCACGAAGGAGGCAACATGGTGGTCGGCAGGATTGCGGTACAGGTCCTGCGGTTCGGCGATCTGGATGAGGCGGCCGTCGCGCATCACGCCGATTCGGTCCGACATTGTCAGCGCTTCGTCTTGGTCGTGCGTCACGTAGATGCAGGTGAGACCCAGGCGGCGCTGCAGTTGGCGCAGTTCCACCTGCATGTGGACACGCAGCCGGCGGTCCAGCGCACCCAGCGGTTCATCCATCAGGAGCACCGCTGGCTCGTACACCAGCGCGCGGGCGATGGCGATGCGCTGCTGCTGCCCGCCGCTCAATTCCCGACCGAACCGGCTCCCTACGCCGGGCAGGTTGACCCGTGCCAGAGCTTGCTCAACGCGGTCCTTGGTTTCCGCCTTGCCGACGGCGCGCACCCGCAGGGGGTAGGCGATGTTGTCGAAGACGCTCAGGTGCGGGAACAACGCGTACTGTTGGAAGATGAAGCCGATCTCCCTTTCCTGCGGCGACGCATAGGTGATGTCCTTGCCATCTAGGAGAACTTGGCCCTCCGAGGGCATCTGCAACCCCGCGATGATCCGCAGCAATGTCGTCTTGCCCGAGCCGCTGCTGCCGAGCAGCGTCAGGAACTCGCCCGTGCGGACGTTCAGAGAGACGTTGTTGACTGCGGCGACATTGTTGAACCGGTGGCTGACGCCGACGATTTTCACCTTGTTTTGGACCCTAAAGCCGGGAGTGCCACCGGCCTGCCGGGATGCGGCTTCCATTAGTCGCCTCCTAGTCGCGCGTCGCGAGGGCGGCCCCGCGCGCAATCATGTCCTTTTCGGTCAGCGAGACTTCGGCGATGCGCTTGTCGTCGAGTTCGACGCCAAGGCCCGGACCTTCCGGCGGCGAAATGTAGCCATCCACCACAGGCAGTTCGCTCAGGATGAGGTTCTCGCTGTTGTAGACGACGCCGCAGGTGTCGGCGGGCTCGCACAGTGCAGGAACGGCTGCTGCGAGATGAAGTGCCGTCGCAGTCCCGAAGCCGAGTTCGAACATGCTGCCGATGGTGCAGGGAATGCCGGCCGCCTGGCCCAGCGAGAAGACCTGCATCGCGTTGCGTAGGCCACCCGCCTCGCTGACGTACACGTTCATCATGTCGGCCGCACCGTGCTGGATCACGCGGTAGGCTTCTTCCGGTCCCCACACCGACTCGTCCAGCATGATCGGAATCGGGCTCATCTTCCGCAGTAGCACCAGGTCGTCGAAGTGGCTGGGCGGCAGTGGCTGCTCGATCGAATGGATGCCCAGGTCGGCCATCTGCGAGACTGCCGACAAAGCCTCCTTGCACGAACCCCAGCCCATGTTGGCATCGACGCGCAGGATGATCTTCTCGCCCACTGCGTCCCGGATAGCTCGCGCTACGGCGATGTCGTGTGCAAAGTCGCGGCCCACCTTGATCTTCAGCGCCTTGAAGCCGTCCGCCACATAGCGTTTGGAGGCCAGTACCATGTCGTCCAGCGTGTCGATCGCCACCGAACGCGACACCAGGATCTTGTTGCGGGCGCGTCCACCCAGGAGGTTGTAGACAGGCACGTTCAGGATGCGTCCGACCAAGTCGTGGAACGCAGTCTCGATGGCTGCCTTCGCCGGATTGGTCGTGAGCGAAAACACGATGGCTTCGTCCATGATCTGCTGGGCCCTGACGATGTCGAACGGCGACAACCCCATTAGCCGTGGCGCCAGCAACTGGTTCACCAGTCTGCACAGGAAGGCGCCGCCGCCGTTCCATCCCAGCGAAATCTCCCCAACGCCGCGGCGTCCCTCGTCGTCCTTGATGACGACGATGCCGAAGTACGCCTGGCTGCGGTCACCGGCGAACGCCATCCTCAGGCGCTCGGGCCGCTTCACCCGGACCGGGGTCGCTTCAATGCTGACGATCTTGGCCATGGGACATCTATTTCAGAAAGAGAGTACGGGGGAATTGCGTGATGAGTTCGTGCCCGGTCTCGGTCACCAGCACCGTCTCGCTGTAGGCGGCACCGTGAACGCCGTAATCACGGATCGCGGTCACGACGTGGAAGACCATGCCGGGCACCAGCACGGTGTTGCCGCCTTCGCTGAAATCCAGGTAGTCCCACTCGCCCCAGCCGGGCGGGAACGCCAGGCCGATCGAGTAGCCGGTCCGTAGCGACCGCCGCAGCGCAATCACGTCCTGTGGCAGCTTTGACCTCTGGAAAACGCCTTGGCAGATCTCATGGATTTCGCCGGTCGTGGCACCGGGACGTATCGCCTCCAGGGTCGCAAGGTTGGCTTCGTCGCTTAGCTCGGCCATGTACTTCAGGCGCTCGGACGGCTCGCCCACGGCGACCGTGCGGAAGATCGCCGCGTGGTAGCGGTTGACGCAGGCGCCAACTTCCAGCATGACCGACTGGCCGGCCTTGATCGGATTGCGACCCCAATTGCCATGCGTGATCGTGGCGCGGAGGCCGGAGGCGATGAACGGGCCTAGGGCGACGTACTCGCTGCCCGCCTCGATCATGGCGCGGTGCACTTCCGCGGATACGGCGTTGTCCGTGGTGCCGGTGCGCACCGCATCCATGCCGGCCTGAAGGCCCTTCTCCGAGGCCCGTGCCGCTGCGCGAATGCTTTGGATTTCCAGGGCGGACTTGACCAGGCGGCAGTCTTCCACCAGCCCGTCGGCTTCCGCGAACGAGTTAGTGGGCAGCGCGGATTTCAGCTTCTCGTAGTTCGCCGGCACGAAAAACCAGCACCTGCGTTCCGCGCCGATACGCGCCCTCGGGCCGGAAAGTTCGCGCACCGTGTTGGCAGTGAACTGGACCGGATCGTCTACGTCCACGTAGTCGACGTGGCGGGACAACCAGCAGCGCCACTCGAAGTTGCCGAGTTCGCCCCGCCGCATCACCAGCACCGGTTCCGAGTCTATCGGTACTACCAAGCAGTGGTACATGTAGTAGCCGGGGGTCTGATAGCCGCTGAGATAGAAGATGTTCTCCGGGCCATGGACGAGAAGGACATCGATCTGCCGCTCCTGCATGCGCTGGCGGACACGGCGCAGGCGCTCCTCGTACTCGGCGACGGGAAACACCAGTTGCTTCGGGATGGCGTGGGTCATGGGGATGGTCGGGGGGATGGAAAAACCCGTCCCGGGGTTGATCGAAGAATCAGTGCGAGCCCGCGCTGCGGTCGGCGTTCGAGCGCAGCATCTCTCGCAGCACGATAGGAAGCGCCACGACAACCACCAGCAGCATCGACACGGCGGCAATCGCCGGGTGGATCTCGGTCGTCATGTACGAATACATCTTCAGCGGCAAGGTCTCGGCCTTCGTGCTGCCGATGAAGATCATGATCACCACTTCATCCCAGGACGTGATGAAGGCGAACACCGCTGCCGAGAAGATGCTCGGTGCCAGCAGCGGGATCGTGACCCGCCGCATCGTGTACCAATAGGACGCACCCATGGTGAATGACGCCTCGTCCAGCGAGCGGTCGAGCTTCTCGAAACCAGCCGAAATCAGCAGGAAGGCGAACGGAATGGCCAGAATGGTGTGCGCCAGGACCACACCCCAGAAGGTCGCGATCAACTGCAGCTTGGCAAAAAGGCCATAGATCGCAACGGCCGCTATCACCAGCGGCACCACCATCGGCATCAGCAAGACGGTTCGCGCGACCGAGGGCACCGGCACCCGGTAGCGCGAAAAGCCCAGTGCAGCCAGGAAGCCGATGGGCACCGCGATGCAGACGACAGTCACTCCGACCTTCAGGCTCAGCAGCATCGCGTCGATCCAGGCGGCGTCCGCGAAGACGGACTCGTACCAGCGAAGCGAATAGCCTGGCGGCGGAAAGCTCAGGTACGCCGACGACGTGAACGACACCGGCAGGATGATGAAGAGTGGCAGCACAAGGTACAGCGCCACCGCGATGCTGAACACCCACAGGGCGATGCGCCCGGGGTGGAGTCTCAAGGCTTGCATCGCGTCACTTCCCCACGTTCTCGAACATGCGGCGCATGCCGAGCACCCGGTCGTATACCAGCAACAGCGCCAACACGATCGCCAGGAGCAGCGTCGCCATGGCTGTCGCCTCGCCCCAGTTCAGGAAGCCGACCTGCTGCTGGATGTAGACAGCAATCAGCGTGTCTTTTGGGCCGCCCAACAGCGCGGGCGTCACGTAGAAGCCGAGCGCCAGGATGAACACCAGCAGCGAGCCGGCAGCCACACCCGGGAGGGACAGCGGAAGGTACACATTCCAGAAAGTGCGCAGGTCCGAGGCGCCCATCGTCCGCGAGGCCTCGATATACGACTTGTCGATGCTCTTCATCGTCGCGTACAGCGGCAGGATCATGTAGGGCAGCAGCCAGTGCGTCATGCCGATGACCACAGCGAAGCCGTTGTAGAGGAGGGGCAGCGGTTTGTCGATCAGCCCAAGGTGCTGAAGAACGCTGTTCACCACGCCCTGGCGGCCCAGGATCACCATCCAGGCGTACAGCCGAACGAGCACGCTGGTCCAGAAGGGGATCAGCACGATGAGCATCAGGAAAACCGCCGCCCGACGCTTCACCGAGGCCAGCAGGAACGCGAACGGATAACCCAGGACCAGGCACGCCAGCGTGCACAGGGCGCCAAGCCACAACGTTTTCCAGATGATTCGCCACAGAGCGGGGTCCTGGACCACCGCGGCATAGTGCTTGAGCGAGGGCTCGGGATCAGTGAAGCTCTGGACGATCAGTCCGAGGATCGGCAGCACGAACAGCGCGCCGATCAGCAGAACGCTGGGCGCCACGGCGGCGGCGCCCAGCCACTTGTCGATGCGGAGTCGGGACGTTACCGAATCTCGGAGCATGTCATTCTCGACGGCGGTGGCGGCGATCATTTTCTAGGCTGGGCACGGGAAATCGAGCTCTGTGGCACCTGCCCGGCGCAAGTTGGGCAGGCTCCATGCATCAGCGCAGCAGCCACTCCTGGAAGCGCTTTTCCGCAGCGGGCCCGTTATCGACCCACCAGCCGCCGTCGTCCGCGATCATGATTTCCTTCAGATGCTCGGTGCTGGTCGCCAGGCCTTGGCGCGTCGCGGGCGTCATGAAGTTGGTCGCGTCCTTGACGCCGCCGGCATACTGCGACTTGTCGGCGAGTGCACCCTGGCGTTGGGCGTCCAGCATGAAGTTCAGCAGCCTGTAGGCCGCGTCCACGTTCTTAGCGCCCTTGGGAATCGTCCACCACGACTCATGCAGGATGCCGTTCTTCCAGGCGACGCCCAACGGCGCGCTTTCCTTCTGCATCAGCTGGTACGGACGGCCGTTCCAGGCCGTGCCCATCACGCAATCGCCGTTGATGATGACCTGCATCGACTGGGCACCGGTGGTCCACCAGACAGCGACGTTCGGCTTCAGCTTGTCGAGCTCCGCGTACGCCTTCTTCTCGTCGATCGGATAGCGCTTGTCCGGCGCCACGCCGGCATTTAGGACCGCCCATTCCAAGTTGTCGACCGCCCCCTTTTGGAGGCAGCGGGGGCCGGGAAAGTCTTTTTGGTTCCACAGGTCGAGGATGGACGTCGGATGTTTTCCCGACAGCGGCCACAGCTTGGTGTTCCACACCAGCACGGTCGCATAAGGCACGTTCCACAGGCCGTACTCGTTCACCGACTGTGCCGCGAGCTTGTCCTTGGGAAACTTGGACAGGTCGAGCTTCTGCAGAAGGCCTTCGCGGATGTTGCGATGGAAGGCGGCGCCGTCGTTGTTGACGATGTCCCACAACGTGTTGCCGCTCGTGACCATAGCCTTGAGCTTCGCGTTGTCGGTCGGCGAACTCGCGATCACCTTCACGCCGGTCTGCTTGGTGAAGTCGTTGTAGAAGACTTCTCGACGGATTTCCGCGACGGTGCCGCCTGCGTCGTTGAGGTAGACCTCCTGCGCGCCAGCCAGCGTCGTCGTCGCCAGCCCCAGAAGTGTCAGAAGGCTCGAAATCGCCTTGAATGGTACGGTAACCATAAGTACCTCCTTGATGAACCAACGACGGTGCGCGGCTGCGGCTTCTCGTCGAAACGTTTGTCCCTAGAACTCATCATGGGCACCTGTAGTCATGCTGTCCAATACATACTTTGGCTGATACTTCATGCCGAAGCGGCATCAACGCATGGACATCCGTCATATCCGCACCTTTGTCACAGTGGCAGAACTCGGCACTGTCTCGAAAGCCGCGGCACATCTGCACGTGGCGCAGCCGGCGCTGTCACGGCAGATCGCCATGCTGGAGCGCGATCTAGGGGTACAGCTTTTCGACCGCGTTGGCCGCCGGCTGCTGTTGACCAGCGACGGCGAGCAGATGCTGGCCGAGTGCAGGGGGTTGCTCGACCACACCCGCGCCCTCGCCGAACGGGCGAAAGTCCTGCAGGGTGGCCGGGTTGGCATGCTGCGCGTCTGCGCGTCGCCTCATCTCATCGAAGGGGTGTTCCCTGCACTGTTGAACCTGTACGCAACGCGCTGCCCCGACGTGGAGGTTCGGCTCATCGACGTGGTCGGCACCGAGTCCTTCGAGATGCTCGAGCGGGGCGACGTTCATTTGGTGCAGACCACCGCCATGTGGCTGGCGGACACCGAAGACCGGTTTGCGAGCCAGCCGATCGCACCGATGGAAATGCTCGCAGCCTTCCCGCCCGGCCTGAAGCTCGGCACGCGAAGTGAGGTGGAAATCGCGCAGCTCGAGCCGCATCGCCTGCTCAATGCAACACGGGATTTCCAGATGCGCCGCGCTTTCGATGCAGCCTGCCGGATGGCCGGCTTCACGCCCAACTACGTGCTGGAGTCGCGCTCGCCACACGCGCTGCTGGCTATGGCTGAGGCCGGACATGGCGTGGCCATCATCCCGTCGACGCTGCGCGTCCACCAGTTCAATGTCCGTCGCAGGCGGGTCGTGCATACGGGCCGGCCGGTCGACGTGCCGCTCGCCATGGCATGGGACAAGCGCCGACCCCTGCCGCAATACGCGCGGCTCTTCAGCGACATGGTCGCGGAGTATGTGCAGCAGGAATTCCCGGTCCAGCGGCCGCCCCAGAGGTCCGACACGTAAATCGCAAATCACAATTGCGGCTTCACTCGGGTACGAGCCGGCATGGTCCCGAGAGAGTCCAGCAGGCCACCAGTCCATCCTGCCAGTGCCAGAGGAGCAACCGCCTCTTTGGTGACCATGATCTGCAAGGCTTTGGAAGCGCGTAGGTTCGGCTTGGGCTCGCGCTGGCCAGGATCAGGAGACTGCAGCAACGAATTGAAGAGTCTCAAGGCTTCGCTGCCTACGCGCTGCAACATGCAGGCTCAGCTGCCTTCCGCAAGGATCTCGTGACCACCGCCCTTCTGATCATCGACGTCCAGCACGCGCTCTGCTCAGGACCGTACGAGGCTTTCGAATCCGGGCGCGTCATCGAGCGGATCAACACCGTGTCCCGCAAGGCCCGCGAGGTCGGGGCGCCTGTCGTCGTCATCCAGCATGAATCGCCGGGCGGGCCGCTGGAGTACGGAACCGACGGCTGGCAACTCGCCGCCGGCCTCGACGTGCAGTCCACCGACACCCGCCTGCGCAAGCGGGCGACCGACTCGTTCCATCACACCGACCTGCACACCATCCTGCAGGCCAAAGGCGTCACCGCGCTGGCGATCTGCGGGCTGCAGAGCGACTTCTGCGTCGACACCACCACCCGCAGAGCCCTGGCGCTCGGCTATCCGGTCGCGCTGATCTCGGATGCGCATTCGACGATGGACAACGGGGTCCTGTCCGCCGCGCAGATCACGGCGCACCACAACGAGACGCTGGCCAACATCACGAGCTTCGGGCCTAGGGTCACGCTCGTGCCGGCGGGCGAATTCCGCATCGGGGCCTGAAAGAGCGCGCGCCGCCCCGCCCCTACCCGTGCCGCAGGCAAGGCCCGCCGCAGCCGCAGTCCGGCTGCAGCGACGCCGGGGGCCGCGCCCAGGCGGCGACCGCGGCGGCAAAGCTGGCGACGCTGGCGCTGCGCAAGGGCAGGAAGGGGACCGACTGCCGCAGGCAGGCGCGCTTGAGGGCCAGGGCCGAGTCGTGGTCGATGCAGTCGACCGGGAAGACCACCAGCGAGGCGCGGGCCAGCGCCGCGGCCAGCAGGCCCTTGCGGTCCTCGATACCGCCGTCGTGGCGCTGGAACTCGCCGCCGTGGCGCTGCACGAGGTCGCGGATCGCGGCGCTGGAGCTGGGTCGGCCGCCGACGTAGAGCAGCGCGCGGCCGCGCAGCGCGTCGGCCAGCGCCGACGTGGCTTGCTGCTCGCCTTCGGCGCAGCGCGCCTGCAGCTCCGCTTCCGATGCCGCCAGCTCGCGCGCCTGCTCGCCGGCATGGTTCAGCACCGCGGCCAGCTCGGCTTCGAGCCGGTCGACTTCCGACGACAGCGCGCGCACGCGGCTCTCCGCCTCTTCGCGGCGTTGGGTCTGCACGGCAACCATTCTGGCCAGGCCGTCGTGCGCGGCGTCGTCGGGCCGGGGCAGGGCGGCGGCCTTCAACTGCGATTCCAAACGACCGCAGCGCTGTTCGGCCGCGCTGCGCGCAGCACGGTCTTGCTTGCGTTCGTCCAGCAGGCGGGTGATCTTGTCCTGCTGCAGATCGGCGCGCTCCCTGAGCTCGGCGTTCTCTTTCGACAGCGCGGCCAGGCGCCGGATGTCGGCGCGGTTGGCGGCGCCCACCAGGTGCGACAGCATGTGCACGTCGCCGAACGCGCGCTGGCGCAGCTCGGGCGTCGCGCGGCGGTGCGTCAGCACGGCCCAGTAGGCGCCCGGCACTTCGCCGGATTCCAGCGCCTGCTGCCAGAGCCGGCCCAGCGCCGCGGCATCACGCGCGGCGGCCAGGCGCGCCACGGCGCCGTCGTGCCGGCGATCCAGCGCCTTGTGCAGCGTGCGCGAGACTTCATGGTCCTGCGAAGCCAGGCGCACGGCCTCGTGGTGCACTTCCAGGTCCGACAGCCCGTCGACGGCGATGAAGCGGGCCATCAGCTTGCGCAACTCCGCGGTGGACAGGCAGGTACCGATGATCGAGCAGTGCAGGTGCGCGTCCATCTCGCGCAGGCGCAGCCGCGCCGCGGGCGCCTCGGCTGGCGCGGGCTCGGCTGGCGCAGGCTGGTCGTCGAACGGAATGACGGCCTCGCCCACCCAGGTGGCGGCAGCGGGCAGCAAGGCGGGACGAAACGGCGGGTGCTCCATGAACGCCCTCGATGTGTTCGTGCGAATATATCGCAAGACGGCACCGGGGCGTGCCATCCCCGCACGGGGAGCCTCACTCGAAGTCCAGCAGCACCTTCATCGCCTGCGAGCGGTCGGCCGCCAGCGCGAAGGCGCGGCCCGCGTCGCGGTAGGGCAGCGTGGCCGAGACCAGCGGCTTCACGTCGACCAGCCCCTTGTTCAGCAGCTCCACCGCGACCGCGAACTCCTCGTGGAAGCGGAAGGCGCCGCGCAGGTCGAACTCCTTGGCGACGATGGCGTTGACCGGCAGCGTCATCTCGCCGCCCAGCCCCACCTGCACGACGATGCCGCGCGGGCGCAGCGCGTCGAAGGCGCCGCGCAGCGCGCGCTCGTTGCCGCTGGCCTCGAACAGCACGTCGAAGTGCCCCTTGTCGGCGCCGTACGCGGCCAGCGCATCGGGCTGCTTGGCGACGTTGATCGCCTCGTCGGCGCCCACCTTCAGCGCGGTGCGCAGCGGGAAGTCGCCGACGTCGGTGGCGGTGATCTGCGCCGCGCCGGCGCGGCGCGCCGCGATCACGATCAGCGCGCCGATCGGCCCGCAGCCGGTGACCAGCACGCGCCGGCCCAGCAGCGGCCCCGCGCGCTGCACCGCGTGCAGCGCCACCGACAGCGGCTCGGCCAGCGCGCCTTCGGCATCGCTGACCGCATCGGTCAGCTTGTGTGCCTGCGTCGCGTCGCAGACGATGCGCTGGCGGAACGCGCCCTGCACGTGCGGCGTGCGCATCGCGCTGCCGTAGTAGCGCATGTCCAGGCAATGGTTCTGCAGGCCCTGCTGGCAGTAACGGCAGCGGCCGCAGGGGCGGCTGGGGCTGATCGCGACGCGGTCGCCCACCGCGAAACCGGCCCCGAAGCCCGCGGCTCCTGCGCCCACCGCCTCGATCGTGCCGGAGATCTCGTGCCCCAGCACCATCGGTTCCTTGACGCGCACGGTGCCGAAGCCGCCGTGCTGGTAGTAGTGCAGGTCCGAGCCGCAGATGCCGCCGAAGCGCACGCGCGCCTGCAGCTGGCCGGCCTGCAGCGGCGGCGTCTCGACGTCCTCGATGCGCAGGTCGCCGGCGGCGTGGATGATCAGGGCTTGCATGCGGGCTCCGTTGCGATGCGTTCAAAGCGTGGCGGTGACGCCGCCGTCGACGTACAGCACATGGCCGTTGACGAAATTGGAAGCGTCGCTGGCCAGGAACACCGCGGCGCCGATCAGGTCGTCGACATCGCCCCAGCGGCGCGACGGCGTGCGGCCCACCAGCCAGCGCGTGAAGTCTTCATTGTCGACCAGCGCCGCGGTCAGCTCGGTCTTGAAGTAGCCCGGGCCCAGGCCGTTGACCTGGATGCCGTGCGGGCCCCAGTCGATCGCCATGCCCTTGGTCAGCATCTTCACGGCGCCCTTGCTCGCGGCGTAGGGCGCGATGCTGGGCCGGCCCAACTCGCTCTGCACCGAGCAGACGTTGATGATCTTGCCGCGCCGGCGCGCGATCATCGCGCGCGCCACCGCCTGGCCGACGAAGAACACGCTGTCGACGTTGGTGCGCATCAGCTCGTGCCACTGTGCGTGCGGAAAATCCTCCAGCGGCGCGCGGCGCTGCAGCCCGGCGTTGTTGACGAGGATGTCGATCGCGCCGACCTCGGCTTCCAGCCGCGCGACGGCCGCGCCCACCGCGGCGGCGTCGGTCACGTCGAACGGCGCGCAGACGACATCGGCGCCATCGGCGCGCAGTTGCGCCGCTGCCTGTTCCAGCTTGGCGGCGTCGCGGCCGTTGACGATGACCCTGGCGCCGGCCGCCGCGAGGCCGCGTGCCAGCGTGTGGCCGATGCCGGCGCTGGAGCCGGTGACCAGCGCGGTGCGGCCGGTCAGGTCGAAGAGAGCCTGGATCTGGTGGTTCATGAAACCTCTCGAAGGTCGTGCAGCCCGCGCAGCCAGCGCAGCACGCGGCGCACCTGATCTTGCACCGGATCGCGTGCCGCCACGGTCAGCACATGGGGCTCGCCGCCGGGCGGCTCCAAGGCGTCGAACTGGCTCAGCACCAGCTCGGGCGGAAACACGTGCCCGGCGCGCGCCGCCACGCGTGCGCGCGACTGCTCGGCGGCGATCTCGATGAACACCGTGCGCAGCGCCGGCACCGCGGTGCGCAGCCGCTCGCGGTAGCGGCGCTTCAGCGCCGAGCAGGTCAGCACCGCGGGCCCCGGCTCGCCGGCCAGCAGGTCGCCCAGCCGGCCCAGCCAGGGCTCGCGGTCGGCGTCCTGCAGCGCGATGCCGCGGCGCATCTTGTCGCGGCTTTGCGGCAGGTGGTGGTCGTCGCCTTCGATCAGCGTGGCCGACAGCGCGCGCGCCAGTTCGCCGGCGAGCGTGGACTTGCCGCAGCCGGCCACGCCCATCACCAGCAGCTTGGCAGCGCTCACCGCAGCACCTCGGCGTTCACCGGCGTCGGCGGGCGGCCGGCCTCGGGGCCGCGGCCCAGCGCGGCGACGAGGTTGCGCGCCGCCAGCGCTGCCATCGCGCGCCGCGTGGCCAGCGACGCGCTGCCGATGTGCGGCGTCAGCGCGACGTTGGGCAGCGCCAGCAGCGCCGGGTGCAGCTTGGGCTCGCCTTCGAAGACGTCCAGCCCCGCGGCGGCGATGGTGCCGGCGCGCAGGGCTTCGGCCAGCGCCGCATCGTCGACGATGCCGCCGCGCGCGATGTTGGTCAGCGTCGCGGTGGGCTTCATCTGCCGCAGCTCGGCGGCGCCGATCGCGTGGTGCGCGGCCGGCGAGTAGGGCAGCACCAGCACCAGGTGGTCGGCCTCGCGCAGCAGCGTGGCCTTGTCGACATAACTTGCTTTGACAGCGGCCTCGGTCTCGGCCGGCAGCTGCGAGCGGTTGTGGTAGATCACCCGCATCCCGAAACCCAGGGCGCCGCGGCGCGCGATGGCCTGGCCGATGCGGCCCATACCCAGGATACCCAGCGTCGCGCCGTGCACGTCGGCGCCGGCAAAGTGATCGTGGATGCCGGTCTTCGTCCACTCGCCGCGGCGCAGCGCGCGCTCGGCTTCGCCCAGGCGGCGCGCCGCGGCCATCATCAGCGCGAAGCCGAGGTCGGCGGTGGTCTCGGTCAGCACCTCGGGCGTGTTGGTGACGAGCACGCCGCGCGCGGTGCAAGCCGCCACGTCGATGTGGTTGATGCCCACGCCGACGTTGCAGACGGCCTTGAGCTGCGGGCAGGCGTCCAGCAGCGCGCCGTCGATGCGCTCGCTGCCGGTGCTCAGCACGCCGGCCTTGCCTTGCAGGCGACGCGCCAGTTCGGCGGGGCTCCAGATCTCGTCGGCCGGGTTGTCATCGACCGTGAAGTGCTGGCGCAGGCGGCCGGGAATGTCGGGGAAGGTGGAACGCGTGATCAGGATCGACTCGTGCATGGCGGGCGGTGCGCGGCAAACGTGCGGGCACTCTAGGTCCGGCCGCCGGTTCGGGCCAAGACGAATTCGCTCTGTGGCGATACGCGCGTCTTATGGTGGCCTGGTGGCGCGTCAGTCGTCGTCGAGTTCGTGGCTTCCCGGTGCCAGCTCGGCCACCAGCTCCAGGACGATGGCACGCACCGCCTGGGCCGGCTCCGACAGCGCCAGGCGGTCGGACGTGCACAGCGCCAGCGGCACCTCGATGCTGGGGTCGACGATGCGGCACAGGCACGCCCGTACCGACGCCGCAACGGCCTGCGCGGCCGACGCCGGCAGCACCGTGGCCCCCACGCCGTTGCCCACCGCCGCCGACAGCGCGGCCGCCGACTCGATCTCGGCCACCACGCGCGGCACCATCTGCTGCGCCGCGAAAGCCTCGTCGACGTATCGCCGCAGGTGGTTGTGCGAGCGCGGCAGCAGCAGGTCGAAGTCGCGCAGCTCGGCCAGGCCGACCTGTTCGCGCTGGCCCAGCAGCGCCTCGGGTGCGACCAGCATCAGCTCCTCGGTCAGCAAGGGCTCGAAACTCAGGCCCTGCACGAGGCTGCGGCCGCCGTAGAGCACCGCCATGTCCATGCGCCCGTTGCCGACCAGCTCGCACAGCGTCGATCCGAGGCTTTCGTTGAGGTAGAGCACGACCTCGGGGTGGCGCGCGCGCACGGTCTTCAGTAGCGGCAGGGCCAGCGCCGAGGCCGCGGTGCCCGACGCCAGCCCCACCGAGACCTGGCCCGTCAGCGCCCGCCCGGAGGCCCGCACGTCGGCGCGCGCCTGTTCCACCTGCCGCAGGATCTGCTGCGCATGGCGGTACAGCACGCGCCCGGCCTCGGTGGGGCTGACGCCGCGGCTGTTGCGCAGCAGGAGCTGCTGGCCGAACTCGCCTTCCAGCGTGGCGATCTGCTGGCTGAGCGCCGGCTGCGCGATGTGCAGCACTTCGGAGGCCTGGGTCAGGCTGCCGATGTCGACGATCTTGATGAAGTACTTCAGGCGCCTGAGATTCACGGGCGGGCTCGGTCCGTTGCCGGCGGCGAACGCTGGTGTTCGACGGCGATTGTGGGCCTGTACCGGCAGCGCTCGCGGACAATCGAACCATGTCGGTCAACTTCAAGACGCTGCGCAGCTTCGTCGCCGCCGTCGACGCCAGCAGCCTGTCGGCGGCGGCCGCCCGGCTGGCGCTGGCGCAGCCGGCGCTGAGCCACCAGATCGCCACGCTGGAGAAGCACTTCAACCAGCGCCTGCTGCTGAGGTCGAATGCCGGCGTCAAGCCCACCGCGGCGGGGCAGGAGCTGTACCGCCATGCGACGCTGATCCTGCAGCAACTGGAACAAGCCGAGCGCGACGTCGCCGGCCGCGGCAGCGGCCTGTCCGGCGAGGTGTCGGT
The DNA here is from genome assembly GCA_047602205.1 of Rubrivivax sp. GTDB lineage: Bacteria > Pseudomonadota > Gammaproteobacteria > Burkholderiales > Burkholderiaceae_C > Rubrivivax. The sequence goes on from JASGHX010000001.1 coordinate 6,077,017, forward strand.
CGGGCTGGCGACCTACAGCACCACCTCGATCCTGTCGACGCCCTTGCTGAAGGCGGTGCGCGAGAAGTACCCCGAGGTGCAGCTCTTCATCAACGACAACTTCGGCCTCGTGCTCAGCGAGATGGTGATGTCGGGCCGGATGGACATGGCGCTGATCTATGCGCCGGGCCGGATCAAGGGCGTTGCGCTGCAGCCGCTGCTGGTGGAGCAGCTGTTCCTGATCGCTCCGCCCGGCACCGTGCTGCCCGCCGGCTGCGACGAGGCGATCGCGCTCGCGCAGCTGGCCGGCATGAACCTGCTGCTGCCTGGGCGCACCCACTACCTGCGGCGCCTGGTCGACGCCGCGTTCGTGCAGGCGCGGCTGACGCCCCGCGTGGCGGCCGAGATCGAGTCGGCCGCCACGCTGCGCGAGGCGATCGAATCCGGGCTCGGCGCCACCGTGCTGCCCTGGGCACTGGCGGCCAGCTTCACGGGCCGGCCGCCCCCGGTCGTGCGCCGCGTGGTCGACCCGGAACTGGAGACGACGGTGTCGCTGTGCGTCTCGGACCACCTGACCCTGTCGCCCGCGGCGCAAGCCGTGAAGGAAGAACTGGCGCAGGTGGTCGCGGCGCTCGTGGGTTCGGGCCAGTGCGTCGGCACGCACCTGCCGCTGCCGGCGGCTGCCTGAGCGGCGTCACTGCGCCGGCTGCGAGAGCTGGCGCATCAGCTGCACGCCGTCCGCGACGAAAGGGTCGGCGTGGTAGTAGATGAGCTGCGCGCCCTGCGCCACCAGGTGCGCGACGTCGTGCTTCACCGCCAGCGTGCCGGCGAGCTTGCCGGTCGCGCGGATGCGCCGCAGCGTGTCGTCCACCAGGTCCAGCACGGGCTGCGCGCGGCGCCCGCCCGCCGGCACGTTGGGCGAATAGCCCATCGACTGCGACAGGTCTCCGGGGCCGACGAAGAACACGTCGATGCCGTCCACCGCCAGGATCGCGTCGAGGTTGCTCACCGCCTCCACCGACTCGACCATGCCGATCAGCAGCCGGTTGGCGTGCTCGTCGGGCACCGCGTAGCGGAAGTGATGGACGACCTCGCGCGCGATCTCGGCGCTGTGGATCAGCGGCACCATCAGTCCGTCGGCACCCGCGTTCAGGCAGCGGGTGATCGTCGAGCGCTCCTGGTTCTGCGGCCGCACGATGCCGAAGCCGCCGGCATGGCGCGCGGCCTTGGCCATGTGGTGGATGTCCTCGAAGCCCGGCAGGCCGTGCTCGCAGTCGATGAACACCGCATCGGCGCCGGAGCGCACCAGCTTCTCGCACAGCGTCGGCGAGACGTGGTTGGGGTTGACCATCAGCACGCTCGCGCCGCCGGCCAGCCGCTCTTTCAGGGTCTTGCTCATGAGGCCTCGGAGGTCGGGGGTTTGCCGGGCCAGCCTTCGGGCGCGCCCATCCAGCGGCTGATCTCGCTGTCCGGGCCCTGGTCGCGGGCGAAGGTGGGGCTGATGACGAGCTGCTCGATCGTCGTGCGCGCGGGCAGCGTGCAGACGAGCAGGATCGCGCGCGCCACGTCGTCGGGGTCGACCATGCGCGCGCGCTCTTGCGCGGTGGGCGGGCGCACGCGGGTGTCCATGATGGGCGTGTTCACCTCGCCCGGCAGGATGGTCGTCGAGCGGATGTTCTGGTTGCGGAAGGTCGCGTGCACGAACGCCATCAGGTTGCTGACCGCGGCCTTCGCGGCGCCGTACGGCGCGCCGCCCAGCAGGCCGGGCCGCGCGGCGGCCAGCGACGACACGGTGACCACGGTGCCGCCGCCCTTGGCGATCATCGCCGGCAGCACGGCCTGGATCAGCACGTAGACGGCGTTCAGGTTGACCGCGATCGTCGCGTCCCAGTCGTCGGGGTCGACCCAGAGCAGGTTGCGCACGCGGCTCGACGCACCGGCGTTGTTGACCAGGATGTCCACGGGGCCCAGGTCGCGCACGATGCCCTGCACCAGCGTCTGCAACTCGTCGCGGCTTTCCAGATGCGCGGGCCGGGCCCAGGCCTGGCCGCCCTGGGCCCGGATCTCGGCCACCACGTCGTCCAGCGGCGAAGGCCGGCGGCCGGTGACGACCACTCGTGCGCCTTCGGCCGCCAGCCGCAGCGCCGTGGCACGGCCGATGCCGGAGCCGCCACCGGTGACCAGCGCCACTTGTCCATCGAGTGCGCCCACCGCGTCAGGCCCTCGTCCAGCCATACACGGCTTGCGCCTGCTGCGGGCTCACCAGGCCCTGGCGCAGATCGTTCTCGACCAGTTCGCGCGGGCGTTCCAGCGGGTTGCCCCAGCCGCCGCCGCCGGGCAGCTCCAGTTCCAGCCGGTCGCCGGGCGCGAGCGTCAGCTTGCCTTTCGGGAACACGGCCTCGCCGTTCAGCCGCACCGCGCCGCGCGTGCCGTCGTGGCCGCCGACGACGCCGAAGCAGGGGTGCTTCACGCGCTCGGTCGAGAGGTAGACATTCATCGGTCGGTCCGACAGGTTGCGCAGAACGCCGCGCTGCCCCAGCCCGCCGCGGTACTTGCCGGCGCCGCCGGAATCGGGGATCAGCTCCTTGCGCTCGGTCAGCACGGGCACGGCCAGCTCGTACATCTCGATCGGCGTCACCTTGCAGTTCGACGGGAAGCTCAGCGTGTCCAGCCCGTCCATCGTCGAGCGTCCGCCCTGGCCGCCGTGGAAGTTCTGCGCGCTGCCGTAGGCGCGGCCGTCGGCGGTGTGGCCCTGGCAGTTGATGCCCCAGATCGGCGCGCCGCCGCTGTCGCCTTTCACGCGGTCGGGCACCACGCCTTGCAGCGCGCGGAAGATCAGGCTCGGGATCACGTGGCCGACCAGGTTGCGCGCCGCGCCCGCGGCATGCGGGTGCGGGTTCAGGATGGTGCCCAGCGGCGCATCATCGGTCAGCGGCAGCATGCAGCCTTCGTTGTTGGGCGTGTCGGGGTCCAGCAGGCACTTCAGCGCGTACACCGTGTGCGCCACGCGGTAGTGCGGCACCACGTTGATGCCGCGCGCCACCTCGGGCGAGGTGCCGGCGTAGTCGACGTGGATCGAATCGCCGCGCACCTGCACGTCCACGCACAGCTTCACGTCGCTCTCGAAGCCGTCGATCGTGACCTCGGCCTGATAGCTGCCCTGCGGCCAGGCGGCAATGGCCTTGCGCATGTGCGCTTCCGATCGGCTGTGGATCGCCCGGCCCAGCGCCTCCACGTCGTCGAGGCCGTACTCGTCCATGAAGCGCGACAGCTCGCGGCTCATCACCTCGTTGGCGGCCACCATGCTCTGGATGTCGCCGCGCACCTCGGCCGGCAGCCGCACGCTGGCCTCGATGACCGCGAAGACGTCGGCGTTCGGCTGCCCGGCCTTGTACAGCTTGAGCATCGGGATGCGGATGCCTTCCTCGAACATGTCGGTCGAGTCCGGGCTCTGCGGGCGCCCGCCGATGTCGGGCAGGTGCGCGATGCTGCCCGCGTAGGCGACGATGCGGCCGTTGCGGAAGACGGGCGTCAGCATCACCATGTCCGGCAGGTGGCCGGTGCCGATGACGGGGTCGTTGGTGGCCAGCACGTCGCCCGGTTCGAGCGTGGCGGGCGGGAAGGCCGGCAGGAAGTGGTTCTGCGCCGCCATCGGCAGCGAGGTGATGAACACCGGGATCGACCAGGTGCACTGCGCGAGCGCCTGCCCCTTGGCGTCCAGCAGCACGGTCACGTAGTCGTGGTTCTCGCGCACGATGGGCGAGAACGCGGTGCGGCCGAGCGCGGAATCCGCCTGGTCGGCGATGAAGACCAGGCGGTCCCACATCACCTGCAGCGTGATGGGGTCGTTGAAGTCCACGTTCATCGGTTTCCTTCCAGCAGCATGATCAGGTTGAACTGCGCGTCCAGCGACGCGCTGGCATTCGGGCCCACGACCACGGTCGATTCGCGCTGCTCGACGATGGCCGGGCCCTGCACCACGACGCCCGGCGCCAGCGCGTAGTGGTCGTAGACGGGGGTGTCGACGAAGCGGCCCTGCTCGGCGAAGAACACCGGCCGGCTGCCCTTGCGCGGGTTGCGCACGGCCTTGGCCTCGCCGCGCAGGCTGCCGGCCGAGACTTCGTCCTTGGGGCCGCTGGCGCGCACGCGCCAGGTGATGACCTCGGCATCGGTGCCCGATACGTTGCGCCCGTAGAGCTTGATGTAGGCGTCGTGGAAGCGCTGCAGCAGTTCGTCGAGGAAGGCACGGTGGCCGGGGTCGCCCGCCGGCAGCGAGACCGAGATCTCGTGGCCCTGCCCGACGTGGCGCATGTCCACGGTGCAGGTGACGCCGATCGCCTCGGGCGCCACGCCGCTGGCGGCCACCACCTCGCGCCCCTGCGCGGCCAGCGCGGCCAGCAGGCCTTGCACCACCGGCGCGTTCCAGCGCGAGATGGCCATCGGCGCGCTGGTGGCCAGGTCGGCCGCCACCGGCGCGCCGAGCAGGCCGATCGCCGACGTGACCCCCGCGCCCAGCGGGCAGATCACCTTGCGGATGCCGAGCTTGCGCGCCACGCCGTAGGCGTGCACCGGGCCGGCGCCGCCGAAGGCGATCAGCGGCAGTGCGCGCGGGTCGACGCCGCTGTCGGTGGCCTGCATCGCGGCGGCCTCGGCCATGCTCTCGTTGACCATGTCGTGGATGCCGAAGGCGCAGCGGTCGGTCGAGATGCCGAGTTGATCCGCCAGCCTGGCCATCGCGCGCACCGCGGCGTCGCGGTCGAGCGCGAAGTCGCCGCCGAGGAAGGATCTTGCGTCCAGATAACCCAGCAGCAGATCGGCATCGGTCACCGTCGGCTCGGTGCCGCCGCGGCCATAGCATGCCGGCCCCGGCGCCGCCGCCGCGCTGCGCGGGCCCACCTGCAGCGTGCCGAGCTTGGTGCGGGAGGCGATGCTGCCGCCGCCGGCACCGATCTCGATCATGTGGATCGACTGGATCTTCAACGGGAAGCCGCTGCCCTTGCGGAAGCGCTCGTGGCGCGCCACCTCCAGCTCGTTGGCGATCTGCGGCTGGCCGTCGGGGATCAGGCACAGCTTGGCGGTCGTGCCGCCCATGTCGAACGACAGCACGCTGGCCTCGCCGACGGCGCCGGCGTAGCCGGCGGCCGCCACCGCGCCGGCGGCCGGCCCCGACTCGATCAGCCGCACCGGCGTGCGGGCCGCACTGGCGCTGGGCACCACGCCGCCGCTGGACGTCATCCACAGCAACTGGCCGGCCACGCCGCGCGCGCCCAGCTCGCGTTCGAGGTGGTCCACGTGCTGCACCATCATCGGCCGCGTATAGGCGTTGGCCACCGTGGTGGAGGCGCGGTCGTACTCGCGCACCTCGGGGCAGACGCTGGACGACAGCGAGACCGACACCTCCGGTGCCAGTTCGGCCAGCAACTCGGCGATGCGCTGCTCGTGCTGCGGGTACTTGTAGGCGTGCAGCAGGCACACCGCCACCGAGCGGATGCCCTGTGTCACGAGCTGCGCCGCGACCGCGCGGACCGAGGCCTCGTCGAGCGGCGTGATCACCTCGCCGCCGGCGCTGATGCGCTCCACCACGCCGAAGCAGCGGTCGCGCGGCACCAGCGGTTCGGGGTACTGGATGCGCAGGTCGTAGAGGTCGTAGCGGCCCTCGGTGCGAATGCGCAGCATGTCCTGGAAGCCGTCGGTCGTGATGAACGCGGTGCTGACGCCCTTGCGCTCGAGCACCGCGTTGGTCACGACGGTGGTGGCGCCCAGGATCTGCAGCGCGCCTTCGCCGGCGCGCGCGGCCTGGCCGCGGCGCACCTTGGCCAGGATCTCGTCGATGCCCTGCAGCACCGCGCGCGCCGGCGCGTCGGGCGTGCTCAGCACCTTGTGCAGCAGGATGCTGCCGTCGTCGTCGGAGAAGGCGAAGTCGGTGAACGTGCCGCCGGTGTCGAAGGCGAGTTTCATGCTGGAGAAGTCCTTGATCAGTGGCGCGCGGCTCAATGGATGCCGTGCGGTGCGCCGGCCGCGGAGCGTTCCTGCACGCGGCCGGTCATGAAGAGTTCGCCCAGGTCGGCGTGGCTCACGTCCCTGGCGGGGCTGTCCCAGATCACCTTGCCCAGGCGCAGCACCACCGCGCGCTCGGCGGTCTCCATCGCCTTGCGGGTGTTCTGCTCCACCAGCAGGATCGTGCGGCCGCCCTGGTGCAGGCGCTTGAGCTCGTTGAAGACCAGCGTGATGGCCTGCGGCGAGAGGCCGACCGAGGGCTCGTCGACGAGCAGGATCTCCGGCCGGCGCAGCACGGCCATCGCCATCTCCAGCAGCTGCTGCTCGCCGCCGGACAGGTTGCCGGCGAACTCCTGGCGGCGCTGGTGGAGGATCGGGAACAGGTCGTAGACGTAGCGGCGCTCGCCTTCGATGTCGCCGTCCTTCAGCGTGTAGGCCGCCATCTCGAGGTTCTCGTCGACCGACATCGTCGGGAAGTTGCAGCGGCCTTGCGGCACGTAGCCGAAGCCCTGGGAGAGGAAGGCGCGCGGCTTCGCGCCGGCGATTTCCTTGCCGTTCCACCGGATCGACCCGCCCTTGTGCGTGGTCATCCCGTACAGCGTCTTCAGCAGCGTCGACTTGCCGGCGCCGTTGGGCCCCAGCAGCGCGACGAACTCGCCGTGCTTCACCGTCAGGCTCACGTCGTGCAGGATGTCGAGGTGGCCGTAGCCGGCGCGCAGGTTCTGGATGATCAACTCAGCCGCCAAGATAGGCCTCCACCACCCGATGGTTGCGCACGATGGCCTCGGGCGTGTCGTCGGCCAGCTTCTGGCCCTGGTGCAGCACGATCACGCGGTGGCTCAGGTTCATCAGCACGTCGGTGTTGTGCTCGATGATCAGGAAGGTGATGCCGAAGCGGCGGTTGGCCGACTGCACGCACTCGATCACGCGCTCGATCAGGATCGGGTTGATGCCGGCCAGCGGTTCGTCCAGCAGCACGATCTCCGGCTCGGGCATCAGCATCGACGCGAACTGCAGCAGCTTCTGCTGGCCGCCGGACATGTGGCCCGCCGGCAAGTGCGCCACGCGCGACAGGCCGGACACCTCGATCAGCTCGCGCGCACGTTCGCGCAGCGCCTTCACGCGATCGCGCGAGGCCTTGCCGATCGAGAAGGTCGACGCGACGCCGGGAAAGCGTGCCATCTGGCCCGCCAGCACGAGGTTCTCCTCGGAATCCATCGTCGGGAAGACGACGGTCTTCTGGAAGCTGCGCAGCAGCCGGCCCTCGCGGGCGATGCGGTTCATCGCCCAGCCGGTGATGTCGGTGCCCTTGAGGACGACGCGCCCGCCGTCGCTCTTCTGCAGCCCGGTGCAGCAATCGAACAGCGTCGACTTGCCTGAACCGTTGGGGCCGATGAGGCCGCAGACCTCGCCGCGCGCGATGTCGAAGTCCACGCCCTGCAGCGCCGGCACGCCGCCATAGTTCTTCCTCAGCCCCTGCACGCGCAGGATGGGCTCTGCGACCGCGCTCATGTCTTGCGCCCCAGCCGCGCCAGCCATTCGGTGCCGCGCTCGACCAGCGGTGCGATGCCCTGCGGGAACATGAACACCAGCAGCAGCAGCACGAAGCCGTAGATGATGAGCCGCAGCTCCGGCGTGATGCGCAGCGCCTCGGTCACCGCGACGAACAGGAAGCTGCCGATGATGGCGCCCGGCACGCGGCCCACGCCGCCGCCCAGCACGATGATCAGGATGGTGTTCGAGTAGTACATCTGGAACACCAGCGGGCTGACCACCGTCTCGTAGTGCGCGTACAGGCTGCCGCCCAGGCCCGCGAAGGCCGCGCTCAGCATGAAGACGATGAGCTTGTAGGTCCAGGTCGGGATGCCCAGCGACTCGGCCAGCGTCTCGTTGTCGCGGATCGCCACCATGCAGCGGCCGGCGGGCGAGCGGATCAGCGCGATGAAGGCCAGCGTCGCCAGCACCGCCACCGCCAGGACCAGGTAGAAGTACTGCGGGATCTGGCTCACGGTGAGCACGGTCTCGCCGAAGCCGAGCTTCGGCCGCGCGATGCCCGACAGCCCCATGTCGCCGCGCGTCAGTTCGGTCCAGTTCTTGGCCACCGTCTGCGCGATGACGACGAAGCCCAGCGTGCACATCACGAACGAGGTGGCACGCAGCCGCAGCGCCGGGATGCCCAGCGGCAGCGCGATCAGCGCCGCGACGGCGGCGACCGCGAACAGGTTGACGACGAAAGGCGTGCCGAAGTGCATCGACAGCAGCGCCGAGGTGTAGGCGCCCAGCCCGAAGAAGACGCCTTGTGCCAGCGACAGCATGCCGGTGTAGCCGAGGATCAGGTTCAGCCCGTGCGCCGGCAGCAGGAAGATCATCGCGATGATCAGCGCGTGCAGGTAGTAGCTGCCCAGGAACAGCGGCGCCAGCGCGAGCGCGGCGAGCGCAAGTCCGGCGGTGCCCCAGCGCACGGCGGGCAGCAGGGGCGGCGGCGCGTGCGGGGTGTCGAGCGTGATGGACATGGGGGACGCCTTCAAAACCGGGCCTTCTGCGCGAAGAGGCCGTGCGGCCGGAACATCAGCATCAGCAGCAGCGCCACGAAGCCGACCGAATCGCGGAACTGCAGGCCGACCAGCCCGGAGACCAGCGCCTCCACCACGCCGAGCAGGATGCCGGCGATCAGCGTGCCGCGCACGTTGCCCATGCCGCCCATCACGATCACCGCGAAGGTCTTCAGCGTGATCGACTCGCCCATGCCGCCATAGACGCTGACGTTGACCGGCGCGGTGAGGATGCCCGACAGCGCGGCCAGCGCCGTGCCCAGCAGGAAGGTGCGGCGCACGACCGCTTCGACGTCGATGCCGTTGACGTGGCAGCACTCGATGTTCTGCGACACCGCGCGGATGGCCTTGCCCATGCGCGTCTTGCGCACCATCCATTCCAGGCCCGCGAAGATCGCCACCGCGGCGACGATCAGCACGATGCGCTGCTGCGCCATGCCGAAGTCGCCGATCTGCACCGGCTCGATCCAGCCGCCCTCGAAGACCTTGTAGCCGCCGCCGAAGGCAAGGATCACCGCGTTCTGCAGGATCAGCGAGACGCCGATGGTGGCCAGCACGCCGGCCTGGAACGGCGCGCCGATCAGGCGCTGCATCACCAGGCGGCCGATCACCGCGGCGATCAGCGCCGCGATGGCCACGCCGGCGATGATGGACACGGCGTAGGGCGCGTCCAGCTTCGAGATCACCAGCCAGGCGCCGAAAGTGCCGAGCATGTAGTACTCGCCGTGCGCGAAGTTGATGGCCCGCAGCACGCCGAAGATCATCGTCATGCCGGCGGCCACCAGCGCGTACATCGAGCCGGTGATCACGCCGTTGACGATCTGCTCGAGGATGAAGCTGCCCATGGCGCTCGTCCTGCGCGGCGGCTCAGACCGTCACTTGGGGTAGTCGACCTTGACCGCGATCGCGCTCTTGATCGCCGGTTTGCCGTCGGCCACCTCCAGCAGCACCATCGGCAGCACGGCCTGGTTGTGGTCGTCGAAGGTGACCGGCCCCATCGCGCTGTCGTACTTGATCCTGGCCAGCGCGTTGCGCACGTCCTCGGGCTTCAGGCTGCCCGCCGCCTTGATGGCCGCCGCGACGAGGTGCGTGGTCTCCCAGTGCGTGTAGGCGTGGTTGTTGGGCATCTCGCCGCCGTAAGCCTTCTTGTAGTCCTCGACGAACTTCTGGCTGCGCGCGCTGGTCCACTCGGGCAGCCAGGCCGCCGCCTCGATCGAGCCGTTCAGCACCGACGGTGCCGCCGCGATCGTCTTGGCGGTGTTGAACTCGCCGTTGCCGACCAGCACCACCTTGCCGGCCAGGCCCATCTCCAGCATCTGGCGCGCGACGATGGGCGTCGTGTCGGCCTGGCCGTACATCAGGATGGCCTGCGCACCGGAGCTTCGGATCTTGCTGAGCACCGGGCGGAAATCGGTTTCCGAGTCCTTGTAGTAGTCCTCGCTCAGGATCTTGGCCTCGGGAAAGCGCGGCAGGTACTTCTTGGTGAAGCTGATGGCGCCGCGGCCGTAGTCGCTGTCCACCGACAGCACCGCGAAGCTCTTCAGGCCGCGGTTCTTGACGGCGTGCTCCAGCACGATGGCGGCGCGGCCCTCGTCGGTGGGGTAGTTGCGGAAGGTCCACTTGAAGCCGCCAACGCCCGCCTTGTAGGTGATCATCGGGTTCGACGACGCGGCGTTGACGAGCAGCACGCCCGCCTCCTCGGCCAGCGGCTGCATCGCCAGCGTGACCGAGCTGCAGATGTCGCCGATGATGATGGGCAGCTGGTCGAAGCTGATCATGCGCTTGGTGGCCGAGACGCCTTCGGCCGGCACGCACTGGCTGTCGCCGCTGACGAACTCCAGCTTCCTGCCCAGCACGCCGCCGGCGGCGTTGATCTCCTTGGCCGCCAGGTTCGCGCCCTTGTTGGCGAAGGCGCCGTAGCGCGCGTTGGCGCCGCTCAAGGGGCTGATGAGGCCGATCTTGTAGGCCTCCTGGGCCATGGCCGGCACGGCCAGCAGGGACGCCGCGCCGCAGGCTGCGAGCATGGCGCACCGAATGATCGTTGGGGTGGACATCGAGGACTCCCGAGGCTGGGGTGGAAGAGGTGAAACGATCATAGGAACGGGGGTCCCGGCCGACCAATACGAGTTGGGTTTCGAGGCATCAAGGATGTTGATCGCGGGTTTACCCATGGCGGCCGTCAGGCGGCGGCAGGCGTCCTCGATCACCGGGTCTCGACAGGCGACGCCGATGACGCCGGAGTAGACTGGCCCGCGTGAACCTGCGGCGCCTGAAGTACTTCGTCAAGATCGTCGACATCGGCAGCCTGACGCAGGCGGCCGACATCCTGCACATCGCGCAGCCGGCGCTGAGCCAGCAGCTCGCCACGCTGGAAGGCGAGGTGCGCCAGCAGTTGCTGACGCGCACCAAGCGCGGCGTCACGCCCACCGAGGCGGGCAAGGTGCTGTACCGCCACGCGCAGCTGATCCTGCGCCAGTGCGACCAGGCGCGCGTGGACATGGAAGCCGCCGGCCGCGGGCTGTCGGGCGCGGTGGCCGTGGGGCTGGCGCCGGGCACCGCGGCGGCCGGCCTGGCGCTGCCGCTGCTGCGCACCGTGCGCGCGCGCCACCCCGGCGTGCTGCTGTACCTGAACGAGACCTACGGCAGCACGCTGTCCGAGCTGGTGATGAACGGCCGCATGGACCTCGCCGTGCTCTACGGCGGCCGCGTGCAGGTGCATGGCCTGCAGTTCCTGCCGCTGCTGAAGGAGCAGTTGTTCGTGGTGGGCCCCGCGGGGCTGCCGGCGCCGCCCGACGAGGTGCCGCTGCGGCTGCTGGCCGAGATGGACCTCTTCCTGGCGCGGCCCTACAACGTGGTGCGCAAGATGGTCGACGAGGCCTTCGCCGGCATCGGCACCCCGCCGCGCGTGGTGGCCGAGATCGAGTCGGCGAGCACGCTGACCGCGGTGATCGCCGACGGCCTGGGCGCGACCATCCTGCCCGAGTCGATGGCGCGCACCGTGGTGGCATCGTGCAACGCCTGGCAGTGCCGCATCGTCGAGCCGGTGATCGAAGCGCCGCTGGCGCTGTGCCAGTCAGACCACCTGCCGTTGACCGAGCCGGCGCAGGCCGTCAAGGACATCCTGCTGGAACTGGTGGCCATGCTGCCGGGCAGCCTGATCGCGCCCGACGAGGTGCGGCTCGCCACGTCATAGGCAGCGCTTCAGGCGCTTCGTCAAGCCTGCGGTGCAACGCAGTCGGCCATGTATTGCCGCACGATGTCTTCGAACGAAGACTCCGGCGCCAGGCCCAGGCGCCTGGCGCGGCCGGCCTGCAGCGCCAGCGGCCAGCCTGCCACGATGCGCGCAATGCGTTCATCGCGCTCGAAGCGCACGAGCTCGCGCACCGGCTTGCCCGCGACCTTCTCCAGCGCGTCCAGCATCTGGGCGACCGTGACGTTGAGCGCCGGCAGGTTCAGCGCGAGGCGGCCGCCGAGCTCGGCGCGCGAGGCTTCGTAGACCTTGATCAGGCCTTCGACGGTCTTGCCCGGCGAGGAGACCGGATGGGCCACGTCAGGCGACACCGGGCAGATCGCGGGCTGTCCCGCCAGCGGTTCGCGGATGATCCCGCTGAAGAACGACGACGCGGCGCCGTTCGGCTTGCCGGGGCGCACGGTGACGGTCACCAGCCGTGCCGAGCGGCCGTCGATGAAGCCCTTGCGGGTGTAGTCGGCGACGAGGTATTCGCACATCAGCTTGTGCGTGCCGTACGAGGTCTGCGGCGCGGGCAGCGTCTCGTCGGTCACCTCCCGGGGCATCGCGTGGCCTTCGTCGGCGCCGAACACGCCGCTGGAGCTGGCGAACACCAGCCGCGTCGGCGCGTCGCCTTTCTCGGCGCGTGCGCGCAGCGCTTCGAGCAAGGCGCGCGTGCTGTCGAGGTTCGAGCGCAGGCCGAGGTCGAAGTCGAGTTCGCACTCGCCCGACACCGCCGACGCCAGGTGGAAGGCGCCGTCGCAGGGCTCGTCGCGCAAGGCGGCGCATTGCGCCAGCAGCGGGCCGACGCGCAGCTCGACGCGCGGGTCCGGCTTCAGGTCGGCGGCGGGCGGGAACTGGTCGAGCAGCACGAGGCGGTCGATGCGCCGGCCCGCCAGCGTGCCGCGTTCGAGCAGCTTGCGGGCGAGGCGGCCGCCGACGAAGCCGGCCGCGCCGGTGATCAGGATCTTCATGCGGGGCTCTTTCAGGCCTTGCGGCACTCGGGGATGGGGGAGGGCAGCGGCTCGCCCGCGAAGTGCGCACGCAGATTGGCGATCACGAGGTCGGCCATCGCCTGCCGCGTGGCATGGGTCGCGGTGCCGATGTGCGGCGTCAGCAGCACGTCGGGAAAGCGGCGCAGGCGCGGGTCGATGTCCGGCTCGTTCTCGAACACGTCGAGCGCCGCGCCGCCGATGGCCTTGCGCTCCAGCGCGTCGACCAGCGCCGCTTCGTCCACCACCGAGCCGCGTGCGACATTGACGAGCACGCCCTTGGGCCCCAGCGCGGCCAGCACCTTCGCGTCGATCAGCCGGCGCGTCGCGGTGCCGCCCGGCGTGATCACGACGAGCCAGTCGCTCTCGGCGGCCAGCGCCACGGCGTCAGCGACATGGCGCCAGGGCACATCGCTGCGCGCCTGGCGCGACGTGTAGGCGATCTGCATCTCGAAGGCCTGCGCGCGCCGGGCGATGCGCTGGCCGATGCGGCCCATGCCGACGAGGCCCAGGCGTGCGCCCGAGAGCTTGCGGCCCAGCGGCAGCGGACCTCGGCTCCACGCGCCGGAGTGCACGTGATGATCGGCAGCGACGAGCTGGCGCGCGTGGCCGAGCATCAGCGCCAGCGCGAGGTCCGCCACGTCGTCGTTCAGGATGTCGGGCGTGTTGGTGACGACGATGCCGCGTGCCTGGGCCGCCGGCACGTCGACACCGTCGTAGCCGACGCCGAAGTTCGAGATGATTTCGAGTGCCGGCAGCATCGCGATCAACTCGCCGGGCACGCGCGTGTCGCCGGCGCCCGTCACGGCGCGGATGCGCGGCGCAAGCTTCGCCAGCGCCGCCGGGTCCGCCAGCACGCTGCGATCGTGCACGATGAAATGTTCATCGAGCCTGGCCGCCAGGTAGGGCAGCAGCGGCGCCGTGGCGAGGAGTTCGATGGCGGGCACGCGAGCTCCGGACCTTCAGGGCGCCGGCGTGAACTTCAGCTCGGAGATCGGCGTGACCTTCTCCTTGCGCGGGATCTTGTAGTCGGTGTCCGGGCCGAGCCACTTGTTCCAGATGGCGTCGATCTCGCCGTCCTTCTCCATGTCGCCGAGGGTCTTGTTGATGGCGCTCAGCAAGGCGGGCTCGTCCTTCTTCAGGCCCACGGCGACGGGTGCGACCACCAGCGGCTCGTCCATCAGCACCTTCAGCTCGACGCCGGCGGCCTTCGCATCCTTGACGAGCTTGGCGGTCGTCAGCGGGTTGCTGACCATGCCCACGGCCTTGTTCTGCATGAACGCCAGATAGGCCGAGCCGGTGTCCTGGAAGGTCAGCGGCTCCGACTGGTTCTGCTTGATGCCGATCTCGGAGGTGGAGCCCTTGGTCGCGGTCAGCCGCTTGCCCTTGAAGTCGGCCTTGGTCGTGCCCGGGTCGGAGGCCCGCGTGATGATGACCTCGCGCGCCAGGTAGTAGGCGTTGCTGAACTGGATCTGCTCGGCGCGGCCGAGCGTGTAGAACAGGTTGGCGATCGCGATGTCGACGCGACCCATCTTGACCTCGGGCACACGCGCCTCGATCGACAGCGGCACCAGCGTGACCGCGACGCCCAGACGCTTGCCGACGGCGCGGCACATGTCGACGTCGAAGCCGGCGAGCTCGCGCGTCTTCGGGTCGGGCGTCGCGAACGGCGGGATGTCGGCCAGTGTGCCGCAGCGCAGTTCCTTGCGCTGCAACAGGTCGGAGAGCTGGTCGGCCTGCGCCGCCGGCGCGAACGCGCAGAGCGCGAGCGCGGCGGCCAGGAGCGGTGCCGAGGGTGACGACGCGCGATGCATGGAGGTCTCCTGTGCGTAAGAGGTTCATCCACGATAGCGGCGAAGCTCTCGCGCCCCCAAGACGACTTGACTATGCGCGCATAAGCTGGCCTTATTTCGCAAGCCTCATCCCGCTCGCACCTTGCCCCGCTCGGGCTGCGTGGTGTGCATGATCGAGACCAGCTCGAGCAGGATGCCGCGCACCGCCTGCGCGGGTTCGGACAGCGGCAGGTAGCTCGACACGCAGTGCGACAGCGGGATGGTGATGTCCGGGTCGGTCACCTTCCAGAAGCGGATGCCGGGCTCGCCTTGCCCGATGCGCTTGGCCACCGATCCGGGCATCACCGCCGAACCCAGCCCCCTGGCGAGGGCGCCGGCCAGCGTGACGATCGATTCGATCTCGCCGATCACGCGCGGCACGATGCCCTCGGCGCCGAAGGCGTCGTCGAGGATCTGCCGCGCGATGTTGTAGGGGCGCGGCAGGAACAGCTCGAGCCCTGCCAGGTCCGACAGCGGAATGCGGTCGCCCTCGCGTTCCAGGTCGAGCGACGAGGCGAAGTACATGCCCTCGCGGAACAGGAGCTCGTAGCTCAGGCCATGGACCATGCGGTCGCCGCCGTAGCTCACCGCCATGTCCATGCGGCCGCTCATCACGAGCTCGCTGAAGATGGTGCCGTAGTTCTCGTTCAGGCACAGCACGATGCCGGGAAACTGCTCGCGCACGCGCATCAGCAGCGGCAGCGCGAGCGACGAGGCGGCCGTGTCGGGCGCGAGGCCCACCGCGACCTGGCCGGTGAGGCCCTCGGCGCGCAGGCTCACGTCGCGCCGCGCGTATTCCACCTGGCGCAGGATCAGCTGCGCGTGGCGGTACAAGGCCTTGCCCGCTTCGGTCGCGGTCATCCCGCGCGGGTTGCGGATCACCAGCTTCTGGCCCACTTCCGCCTCCAGCGTCGCGAGCTGCTGGCTCAGCGCGGGCTGCGCGATGTGGAGCACATCGGCCGCCTGCGTCAGGCTGCCGATGTCGACGATCTTGATGAAGTACTTGAGCCGCCTCAGGTTCATGCGGGGCTCCCGCCGCGGGGCTCCTTACGGCAGCGGTTCGAACTTCAGCTCGGCCAGCGGCACGACCTTCTCGTCGCGGGTGATCTTGAACTCGGTGTTGGGGCCGAGCCACTTGTCCCACAGCTTGTTGATGTCGCCGGCCTTGTCCAGCGCGATCAGCGCCTCGTTCACCTTGGCCAGCAGCGCGGGCTCGTCCTTCTTCATGCCCACGCCGATCGGCTGGAACGCCATCGGCTCCTGGATCATCTTCAGCTCGACCGCGCCGCCCTGCTTGGACTGCTGCACGAGCTTGGTGATGGTCATCGTGTTGGCCACCATGCCCAGGGCCTTGTTCTGCTGCACGGCCATGTAGGCCGAGCCGGTGTCCTGGAACGTGACCGGCTCGGAGCCGTTCATCTTGATCGACAGCTCGGACGTGGAGCCCTTGGTCGAGGCCAGGCGCTTGCCCTTGAAGTCGGCCTTCTTCGTGCCCGCGTCGGACGCCTTGACGGCGAGCATCTCCTTGGCCAGGTAGTACGGGTGGCTGAACTGGATCTGCTCGGCACGGCTGAGCGTGTAGGCCAGGTTGGCCACCGTGATGTCGACACGGCCCATCTTCACCTCGGGCACGCGGGCCTCGACCGACACCGGGACGACGCTCGCCTTGACGCCGAACCTGGCCGCGATGGCGTGGCACAGGTCCACGTCGAAGCCGACCATCTCGCGCGTCTTCGGGTCCGGCGCGGCGAACGGCGGCACGTCGGCGAAGGTGGCGCAGCGCAGTTCCTTGCGCTGCTGGATCTCGCCCCACTGGTCCGCGAAGGCGGGCGCAGCGGCGGCGGCGAGGGCGATCGCGGCGGACGCGATGCGGGTGGGTCGGCAAGTCTTCATGGCGGGCTCCGAGGTCGTGGGGGCTTGGGGGGCGTGGTGGAGGGGGTCAGTGCGAGCGCAGGTCCGACAGGAACCGTTGCGCACGCGGGTGCTGCGGCTGCTTGAAGAAGGCTTCGGGGTCGGCCTCTTCGAGGATCGATCCGGCATCCATGAACCAGACGCGGTCCGCCACTTCGCGGGCGAAGCCCATCTCGTGGGTCACGCACATCATGGTCATGCCGTCGTTGGCGAGGCTGCGCATCACGGCCAGCACCTCGCCCACCATCTCGGGGTCGAGCGCGCTCGTCGGCTCATCGAACAGCATCGCGGGCGGCTCCATCGCGAGCGCGCGCGCGATCGCCACGCGCTGCTGCTGGCCCCCGGACAACTGCGCCGGGTACGACAGCGCCTTCTTCGCGAGCCCGACGCGCTCGAGCAGCGCCATGGCCTTGTCGCGCGCTTCGCTCTTCGCTTTGCCGTGGACGCGCATCGGCGAGAACATCACGTTGTCGACCGCCGACATGTGCGGGAAGAGATTGAAGCTCTGGAACACGAAGCCGATGCGGCTGCGCAGCTGGTTCAGCTCCTTGCTGCCCATCGGCGCGTGCACGTTGCGGCCGTTGAACTGCAGCTCGCCGGACTGGATCTCCTCCAGGCGGTTGACGGTGCGGATCAGCGTCGACTTGCCCGATCCCGAAGGGCCGCAGACGACCACCACCTCGCCCTTCTTGACCTCGGCCGTCACGTCGACCAGCGCGTGATAGTCGCCGTACCACTTGTTGACCTTGGAGAACGAGATCATGAGAGCTGTCCCCCAGTGGGTGAGACGATGGCTTCGGGCGCCGCGGCGCGGGGCTTGCCGGCGCCGCTGCGCCTGGCGGCGATGCGGCGCTCCAGCCGGTCGGCCAGCCGGGTGAGGCTCCAGCAGATGATGAAATACAGCACCGCGAGGATGAAGAACACCTGGAACGGCTTCGTCAGCAGCTGGTTGTTGATCTGGCTGGCGGCAAAGGTGAGCTCGGGCACGTTGATCACGTAGCCGAGCGTCGTCTCCTTGATGGTGGAGACGAACTGGCTCAGGATGCTGGGCATCATGTTGTAGATGGCCTGCGGCAGGATCACGTGCCACATCGCGCCGGCGTAGCCGTTGCCCAGCGCGCGCGCCGCTTCCATCTGGCCTTTGGGCAACGCCAGGATCCCGGCGCGCACGATTTCCGCCAGGAACGCCGACTCGTACAGCACCAGCGTGACGACCATCGTGGTGAAGCCGGTGACGTTGCGCCCGATCAGCACCGGCACCAGGAAGTACACCCACAGGATGATCATCAGCAGCGGGATGCCGCGCGCGCCGTAGACCAGCGCCGTGGCCAGCCAGTTCAGCGCCCGCCAGCGCGACAGCCGCGCCAGTGCCACCAGCACGCCCATCGGAAACGCAAGGCCGATGCCCAGCAGCGACAGGATCAGCGTGCACGCGACGCCGCCGAGCGGGCCGTTGGGGTACTGTCCGACCAGCAGCAGCAGCCAGTTGTCGCGCAGGATGGCGATGATGTCGGACATGCCTACCTCGCCGCCGCCAAGGCCGAGCGCCGGTCCAGCCAGGCGCCGAGCAGCATGATCACGAGCGAGATCGCCAGGTACAGCACGGTCGCGATCAGGTAGGCCTCGAAGGTGCGGAAGGTCTGGCTCTCCAGCTCCTTCACCGCGTGCGTCAGCTCGGCGGCGCCGATGGCCATCGCGAGGCTGCTGTTCTTGAACAGCGAGACGCTGTGGTTCACCAGCGCCGGAATGGCATTGCGCACGGCCTGCGGCATCAGCACGAAGCGCATCGCGCCGAGGTAGCTGTGGCCGAGCGCGCGCGCGGCCTCCGTCTGCCCGGTGGGGACGGCGCGCAGGCCGGAGCGCAGGTCTTCGCTGAAGTAGGCGGCCTGGCACAGGCCGAGCGAGATCACCGCGAACAGCGCCTCGGCCGAATGTTCTGACAGCCAGGCCTGCGCGTCGTCGGGCAGCAGGCTCGCGATGCCGAAGTACCACAGCATCATCTGCACCAGCGTGGGCACGTTGCGGTGGTATGAGATGTAGCCTTCCACCGCGCGCCCGGCCAGGCGGCTGGGCGTCAGGCGCAGGACCAGCAGGACGACCGCCAGTGTCATCGCGAGCAGCCACGAGCCGATCGCGATCGCCACCGTGACCTTCAGCCCGTGCAGCAGCATCTGCACGAACTCGGGCTTCGCGAGGATCGCGAGGAGGTCGAAGCCTTTCATGGCGCCGCCGCTGTCTCGGGGCGCATGGTGGACAGCCCGCCGGGCACTTGCAGCGTCGGCGTGATCTCCATGTGGCCGATGTTCACGGCGATGGGCGCCGCGATGGCGAAGGCGACCGCGTCGGCGATGTCGTCGGCGGTGGGCAGCTCGAAGCCTTCGATGAAGCGCTCGTAGGTGTCCTTCGAATCGCCGTGCACGTGGGCGAAGATGTCGGTCGCGACGCGGCCCGGGCAGATCTCGGTGACGCGCACGCGCTTGCCGCAGCAGTCCACGCGCAACTGCTTCGACAGCATGCTGACCGCGGCCTTGGTCGCGTGGTAGCTGCTGTTGCCGCCGAAGTTGTAGGCGGCCGCGATCGAGCTGATGTTGATCACGTGGCCGCGGTCGCGCGCCACCATCCCCGGCACCACCAGGCGGCACAGGTGCAGCACGGCGCGCAGGTTCACGTCCACCAGCAGATCGATGTCGCCGGCCTCGGCCTGCAGCAGCTTGCGCGGCTTGTCGACGCCGGCGTTGTTGACGAGGATGTCGAAGCTGAACCCTTGCGTGAGCCGGGTGATGCCTTCGAGGTCGGTCACGTCCAGCACGTGGGCGGTGCAGCCCGTCTCCGCGGCCAGTGCCAGCAGGCCTTCGCGCGAGCGGGCGAGGGCGTGGACCTCGATGCCTTCCCTGCGCAGGCGCCGCACGATGGCCGCTCCCATCCCGGACGAGGCGCCGGTCACGAGAGCGGTCTGGTAGTGGGAGAACGGCATGGGGCGTGTCCTTGGGTGAAAGTGAATTTAGCGATCGCTGCGCCGCAAGGCCAAGATGGAATGGATGTGTTGGGATAAGGCCGTCTTATTTCCGGGGAAACCCTCGCCCCTGGCCGCATTCACTGCAGCTGCCGCGAGATCGGCACGATGCGGCCGCCGGCCGATTCGATCTCGGCGCGGATCGTGCGGGCGAGTTGCACGGCGCCGGCCGTGTCGCCGTGCAACAGGATGGATCGCGCCTTCATCGGCAGCTTGGCGCCGCCGTAGGTGGTGACGGTGCCGTCCTGCAGCAGCTGGCGCACGCGTTGCAGCACCCGCGCCTCGTCCTTGATCACGGAGCCGGGCAGCTTGCGCGGCACCAGCAGGCCCTGCTCGTCGTAGGCGCGGTCGGCGAGGAAGGTCGAGGCGACCGGCAGGCCGCAGCGGGCGGCTGCGCCTTCGATCGCGGCGCTGGACGAGGTGCTGACGATCAGTTGGGGGTCGAAGTCGGCGACCGCGCGCACCAGCGGGTCGGCCAGCGCCGCGTCGGCCGCCGCCATGTTGCCCAGCGCACCGTGGAAGCTCATGTGCGTCATGCGAAAGCCCGCGGCCTTGGCGATGCCCGCCAGCGCGCCGAGCTGATACACGACCATGGTCGCGAGCTCCGCGACGTCGATCTGCATCACGCGCCGTCCGAAACCCTGCCGGTCGGGAAAGCCCACGTGGGCGCCGACGTCGATGCCGCGGTCGCGCGCGAGCCGCACCGTGCGGTCCATGATCAGCGGATCGCCGGCGTGGAAACCGCAGGCCACGTTGGCGGAGGACAGGATGCCGAGCAGCGCTTCGTCCTCGCCCATGCGCCAGGGCCCGTAGCCTTCGCCCAGGTCGGCGTTCAGGTCGATGTCCATGGGGGACTCCTTCGTCATTCGAGTTCGACCAGCGGGTCGCCGTAGCCGACCGCGCGGCCGGGCGTGGCGACGATGCGCGCCACGACGCCCGCACGCGGCGCCGGCACGGCCAGCAGCACGAGGCCGATCTTCAGCAGCGCCAGCGCCTGCCCCGCGGCCACCGCGTCGCCGGGGCGCACCAGCGGTTCCGCGCGCAGCGGGTGCGCGTCGAGATAGAGGCCGACCGAGCCCGCGCGCACCACGGTTGCATCCGGCGCGGCGGCCGGCACCGCTTCCTCGACGAACGAGCCGCCGCCGTTGCGGCGCAGGCGGATCGCCCGGTCGGGCCCGGTGAGTTCCAGCAGGGCGATGTCGGTCGCCGCCAGCCAATCGGACAGCTGGCGGACCTGGTCGATCCGTGCCTCGGTCATGCCGCGCTCCGCGTCCGGCGGTGCAGCGCGATCTGCCGCGCCGCATCGGCGAGCCAGGCCTGCACCTCGTCGAGCGCATCGAGCGCGGCTTCCCAGGTGGTCTCGATGAAGCGCACGCGGCTGCCGATCGGCGCCTGCCCCAGCCGCCAGAGGTCGGCTTCGATGACGGTGCCGATCTTCGGGTAGCCGCCGGTGGGCTGCGCATCGCGCATCTGCACGATCGGCTGGCCGTCCGGCGGCACCTGGATCACGCCGGGCACGATGCCGTGCGAGCGCATTTCCATGTGCGCGATCGATCGCAGCGGCTGTTCGCCCGCGAAGCGATAGCCGTAGCGGTCGCTCTGCGGCGTGATCTTCCACTCGTTGCGCCAGAAGGCGGCGTGCGAGTCGGCGGTGTATTGGCCGTATTCGGCGGCCGGCAGCACGCGCACGGCGGCGCAGCCGTCGCGCTGCAGCGGCATCGCCACCTCGGGCGGCACCAGGCCCAGCAGGCCGCTCGGCGCCTCCGCCGTCCGGCCGGCGGCGCGCAGGCGGTCGCCGCGTTGCAGCGGCCGCCCGTCGAGCCCGCCGAAGGTGCCGCGCAACTGCGTGCTGCGCGAATCGAGCACCACCGGCACGTCCACGCCGCCCGGCAGGCAGAGGTAGGCGCGGCTGGTGCGCGCGGCGCCCGGCCGGGGGGCGGAAAGCTGCAGTTCCTGGCCGGCCTGCGCCGCGCAGGCGGACCAGGGCATCAGCGGCAGGCCGTCGAGCCTGGCGCCGCCATCGGCCCCGGTCAGCGCGAAGGCCATGGCCTCGTGGAAGCGCACGCGGAACGGGAACACCTGCACTTCGATCGCCGCGCAATCCGCGTCGTTGCCGAGCAGCAGGTTGCCGGCGGCGAGCGCCACGCCGTCCATCGCGCCGGCCGTGCCCACGCCCCAGCGCAGGCAGCCGTAGCGGCCGCGGTCCTGGACCGTGGTGAGCGCACCGGCCGCCAGCACTTCGATCATCGGATCACCTTCTCGATGCGGAACCGGATGCTGTCGCCGGGCTGCAGCAGCACGGGCATCTCCTTGGCCGGATCGAAGAACGACATGCGGGTCGAGCCGATCGTGTTCCAGCCGCTGGGGCCGGGCGACGCGGACACGCCGGTCTGGAAGCCGCCGATCGACACCGCGCCGCCGGGGATCTTCAGCACCGGCTGTTTGCGGCGCGGCGTGGCGATGCGCGGGTTCATGCCGCCGAGGTAGCAATAGCCCGGGTGGCTGCCGAGCGCGAACACGGGATAGGTGGGCGAGCTGTGCAGTTCGACGATGTCGTCGACGCCGAGGCCGGTGTGTGCCACGACGTCGGCCATGTGCGGCCCGCCGTCGCCGCCGTAGATGACGGGCAGCTCGATCAGGCGGCCCTGCAGCGCCGTCGGCGGCACCGCGTCCCAGGCCTCGAGCAGGCGCCGGCACAGGCCCGTGATGTCGCGCGGCGGACGCGCGAACGCGAGCATCAGGTTGTTCATCCCCGGCACTGCTTCCAGCACCTCGGGCCATGTCTCGACCTCGCGCGCCAGCGACCAGATGTGCCGCTGGGTGTCCAGCGTCATCTCGGCGCCCGGCGCCTCGAACAGCACGGCGGTGGTGCCGAGCACGCTGACCACGGGCTCGTGCACCGTCATGCGGCGGCCCTTTGCGCGTCCCGGTCCTTCAGCCAGCGCTCCAGGTAGTGGATGTCGACGCCGCCGGCGGCGAAGCCCGCATCGCTCGCCAGTTCGCGGTGCAGCGGCAGGTTGGTGGCGATGCCGCCGACGCGCATCTCGCCCAGCGCGACCTGCAGCCGCGTGAGCGCGTCGTCGCGGCTCGCGCCATGCACGATCAGCTTCGCGATCATCGAGTCGTAGTACGGCGGCACGCGGTAGCCGGCGCGTGCATGCGTGTCGATGCGCACGCCCCAGCCGCCGGGCACCGACCAGTCGGTGATCCGCCCGGGCGAGGGGCGGAAGCTGCGCGGGTCCTCGGCGTTGATGCGGCACTCGATCGCGTGGCCGCGGCAGGGGATGTCGGCCTGCGCGATCGAAAGGCGCTCGCCGCGCGCGACGCGGATCTGCTGCTGCACGATGTCGATCGACGAAGTGAGCTCCGTCACCGGGTGCTCCACCTGCAGCCGCGTGTTCATCTCGATGAAGTAGAAGGCGCCGTCCTCGTAGAGGAACTCGAAGGTGCCGACGCCGCTGTAGCCGATACGGCGGCAGGCCTCGGCGCAGCGTTCGCCCACCTGCGCCAGCAGCGCCGGCGGGATGCCGGGCGCCGGTGCTTCCTCGATGACCTTCTGGTGGCGGCGCTGCAGCGAGCAGTCACGCGAGCCCAGCCACAGCGCGTGGCCGTGCCGGTCCGCAAGCACCTGGATCTCGACGTGGCGCGGGTGCAGCAGGAACTTCTCGACGTAGACCTCGGGGTTGCCGAAGGCGCGGCCGGCCTCTTCGCGCGTGACCGAGAGCGCCGCCATCAGCTCGCCTTCGCCGTGCACCACCCGCATGCCGCGGCCGCCGCCGCCGCCGGCGGCCTTGACGATCACCGGATAGCCGATCTCGCGTGCGATCGCGCGCACGGCATCGGCATCGTCGGGCAGCGACGAATCCGGGCCGGGCACGCAGGGCACGCCGGCGGCGCGCATCGCGCGCTTCGCGGAGACCTTGTCGCCCATGATGCGGATGCACGCCGAACTGGGGCCGATGAAGCTGAGGCCGGCTTGCTCGACCTGCTCGACGAAGCCGGCGTTCTCGGACAGGAAGCCGTAGCCGGGGTGGATCGCCTGCGCGCCGCTGACGGTGGCGGCGGCGAGGATCGCCGCCTGGTTCAGGTAGCTTTCCGCCGGCGCTGCCGGGCCGATGCACAAGGCCTGGTCGGCCAGTTCCAGGTAGGGCGCATCGCGGTCGGCATCCGAATGGACCGCGACCGTCCTCAGCCCGAGGCCGCGGCAGGCGCGCAGCACGCGCAGCGCGATCTCGCCGCGGTTGGCGATCAGCACCGTGTCAAACACGCGCCGGTTCCTCGACGGTGAAGAGCGCCTGCCCGGCTTCGACTTCGGCGCCGGTCGGGACCAGCACCGCCAGCACGCGGCCGGCCTGCTCGGCCCGCACTTCGTTGAAGACCTTCATCGCCTCGATCGTGCAGAGCAGTTGCCCGGCTTCGATGGTGTCACCCGCCTTCACGAACGCCGGTTCGCCCGGCGCCTGCTGCAGGTGCACCACGCCGTACATCGGCGCCTGGACCGACGCCGGTCCGGCGCCTCGCGTGCGCAGGGGCGCGGCCGCAGGCTTGGCTTGCGTGCGGGCTGCCGGCGGGGCGGCGGGTGCGGCCGGTGCTGCGCCGCGGCCGTTGCGCACGAGGCGAAGCGTCCAGCCGTCGTGGCTGACCTCCATCTCGTCGAGGTCCGACGCCGACATGGCGTCGATGAAGGCCTTGATCTGCTGCGAGTCCATGGCGCGGAAGACTAGCGGGGCGGTGTCGCGGGTGCCAAGACGGAATCGATGTGCAGCGATAAGGCCGTCTTATGCCCGGCCCGTCCGGCCCGCCCGCCTCAATTGATCGCCTTGGCTTCCAGCGCTGCGAGGAACGAGCGGTCCCAGCGGCCCTGCGCGATCTCGGCCATCTGCGCTTCCTCCTTCGCCTGCTGGACGAGCGCCTTGTCGATGATCGCGGCGGCTTCGGACGCAGGGAACGCGAGCAGGCCGTCCTGGTCGCCGACGATGATGTCGCCGGGCTGGACGATCATGCCGCCGATGCTGACCGGCACGTTGATCTCGCCGGGGCCGTTCTTGTACGGGCCGCGGTGGTTGACGCCGCGCGCGTACACCGGGAAGCTGCGCTCGCGGATCTCGGCCAGGTCGCGGATTGCGCCGTCGACGACGACGCCGGCCAGGCCCAGCATCTGCGCGCCGGCGGACATGATGCCGCCGAGGACGGCGTTGCTCAGGTCGCCGCCGGCGTCGACCACCAGCACGTCGCCCGGCCGGCAGCAATCGAACGCGCGCAACACCACCAGGTTGTCGCCGCCGCGGCAGCGCACGGTGACGGCGGTGCCGGCCATCGTCGCCTTCGACACCTTGTGGAAGGGCTGCAGGCCGACGCTGCCGGTGCCGCGGTGGAGGTTGTCGCTCAGCAGGGGCAGGGCGATGCCGCGGAGCTGCTCGAGGTGCCTGGCGTCGGCCGCTTGCAAGGAAGGGAGGCGGCGGGCTCCGAATGAGGTCATGGCGGTCCTTTGGGGGAAGAGGGAGGCGCGGCTCCGGGAGCCGGCGCCGGGCAGCATAGGCAGCGGCGAAGGGGCGCACCAAGACCGATTGCGTATTTCCAGATAAGGACTGCTTATGCAACCGGCGGGCCGGCCCCGGCCGGGACTTTGCGAGAGGCGGATGCCCCACCTATAAGCGATTCCTATCAAGGCAGACCAAAGACGTCTTGGCGTTTCCCGGCGGGGCGGCCTACCGTCATGCCAACCACTCCCGTTTTCCGAAGGACGCCATGACCACGCCCCTCTTCGCCGCGCGGCTGCGCCGCATCAAGCCTTCCCCCAGCACCGCGGCCGCCGACCGCGCGAGCGAGCTGCGCCGGCAGGGCAAGTCCATCGTCAGCCTCGTCGTCGGCGAACCCGACTTCGACACGCCGGCCCACATCCGCCAGGCGGCCGCCGAGGCGATGAACAAGGGCGCCACCCGCTACACGCTGATGGCCGGCACGGTCGAGCTGCGCGAGGCCATCGTCGCCAAGCTGCAGCGCGACGGCCTGAGCTACGGCATGAACGAGGTCATCGCCGCCAGCGGCGCGAAGAGCGCGATCTACAATGCGCTGGCGATCAGCGTCGAGACCGGCGACGAAGTGATCATCCCGGCGCCGTACTGGGTGTCGTATCCCGACATGGTGCTCGCCTGCGACGGCACGCCGGTCACCGTGGCCTGCCCGGAAGCGAACGGCTTCAAGCTCACGCCGCAGCAGCTGGAGGCCGCGATCACGCCGCGCACGCGCTGGCTGCTGATCAATTCACCCAGCAACCCCACCGGCGCCAGCTACACGCTGGACGAGTACAGGGCGCTCGCCGCCGTGCTCGACCGGCATCCGCAGGTGCAGGTGATGACCGACGACATCTACGAGCACATCCGCTTCGACGGCAAGCCGACGCCCCACCTCCTGCACGCCGCGCCGCAGCTGCGCGAGCGCACGCTGGCGATCAACGGCGTGTCGAAGACGTACGCGATGACCGGCTGGCGCATCGGCTGGATCGCCGGACCGCGCCCCTACATCCAGGCGCTCGACACGATGCTGTCGCAGAGCGCCGGCACCTGCTGCGCCGTGAGCCAGGCCGCCGCCGCCGCCGCGCTGAATGGCGACCAGGGCTTCATCGCCGACAGCGTGGCCGTCTACCGGCAGCGCCGCGACCACACCGTGGCCGCGCTGAACCGGATCCCCGGCCTGAGCTGCCGCGCGCCCGACGGCGCGTTCTACCTGTACGTGAATTGCGGCGGCCTGATCGGCCGCACGACGCCCCAGGGCACCCGGCTCGAGAACGACACCGACGTCGTGCTGTACCTGCTGGAAAGCCAGGGCGTCGCGACGGTGGCCGGCACGGCCTACGGCCTGTCGCCCTACTTCCGGCTCTCCATCGCCACCTCGATCGAGAACCTGGACGAGGGCTGCAAGCGCATCGCGCGCGCGGTGACCGAGTTGCGTTGAGGAGGGGCCGGGCAGCGCGGCCCCTGGGATCGATGTCACGGAAACCAGCGCCGGCACAGGCGTTGCGTACGCCGCCCCTGTCCGCCTGACCGGGAGCCGCCCTTGGCCACGCCGCTGGGCGTGTTCGAGCTGAAGTACTTCTTCAGCCGCGCGATGGTCACTGCCAACGGCAGCGCCTGCTCCGGCACCGCGATCCGCGGCCTGATCAAGGACCTGATCGAGGCCGAGCGGCCCGAAGCGCCGCTGTCCGACGCCGAGATCACGCGCCAGCTCGCGCAGCAGGGGCTGATCGTGGCGCGGCGCACGGTCACCAAGTACCGGCAACTGCTGCGCATTGCGGCGGTGGACCGCCGGCGACGCCTGGCCTGAGGGTTAGCTCGGCCGGTTCGGGCTGCCCGCTGCGTGCGGCGCCCTCCCGCCGCTCGCACGGGCCAAGGCGCGCCAGGAGGTGCCAGGCTGGCATGATCCACGGCGACATGGCAAGCGAGCCGAGGAGCCGCCCGATCATGAGCCATCGCTACGCCGGCCTGCTGGCAGCGCTGTTTGAGTTCGTGCGCGACGAACAGGCCGAAAGCCAGCGCAAGCTGATCGAGGTCTGGTCCCGGCCGCTGCAGGAGAAGCTGCGGGCCGGATGGACGCAGGCCTTCACGCGGCTGGAGCGGGCGGACGATGCGTCCAGCCTTTGGGCCCATCTCGGCGAAGGCGAGTCGCGGTTCCGCGAGGGCGACCTGCTGGCCTTGCACGCCGGCAGCCCCATGGACGCGCCGCTGGCCCGCAGCCTGGCGCTCGAAGTCGAGGAGGACGACCGCTGGCTGCTGCGCGGCGACCGCGTTCCGATGGTGTTCGACGCCTGGCGCGGCGGCGCCTGCTTCGCGGATCCCGACTCGATCGACCTGACGCCGTACTACGAACGGTCGCTGGAGGAGATCGCCACGTCGCAGATCGGCCTGGAGACCGTGCTGCCGCTGCTGGAAGGCGGCGGCGAGATCCTGTTCGACCACCGGGACGTCGAAGCCGGCGAGGCGGCGGCGGCGGCCGAAGGCCTCAACGCCCGGCAGGCCCAGGCCGTGGGCCTGGGCTTCGGCGCCGAGCACATCGCGTGCATCCAGGGGCCGCCGGGCACCGGCAAGACGCGTGTGCTGGCGCTGATCGTGCGGCTGATGGCCGCGCGGGGCGAGCGCATCCTGGTGACTTCGCACACGCACATGGCGATCAACAACGCGCTCAACAAGATCCATGCGCAAGGCGTGCCGGTCGCGAAGGTCGGGCACCAGACGCAGCGCAAGGGGCTGGACGACGCGGTTGCCTGCCATCCCAGCCTGGAGGCCTGGGACGGCCGGCCGACCGACGGCTACGTCGTCGGCGCGACGCCGTTCGCGACCTGCACCCCGCGGCTGGAGAACTGGGAGTTCGACACCATCGTGTTCGACGAAGCCAGCCAGGTCACCGTGCCGCTGGCCCTGATGGCGATGCGCAAGGGCAGGAAGTTCATCTTCGTGGGCGACCACAAGCAGCTGCCGCCGGTGACGGTCTCGCGCTCCATCCTGTCCAAGGACTCGTTGTCGGTCTTCGCGCGGCTGACCTCGCAGCGCGCCGACCATACCGTGATGCTGGAAGAGACCTATCGCATGAACCGCTGGCTGACGGCATGGCCCAGCCGCACCTACTACGGCGGCCGGCTGGTCGCCGCGGGGGCGAACCGCGAGCGCAGGCTGTCGCTGCCCAGGCCGCCGGACCGGCTGGCTGCCATCCTCGATGCAGCGGCCTGCGGCGTGTTCGTCCCGACCCTGGACCGTGCGGCGCGGACCGCCAACTTCCGGGACGCCGATCTCGTGGTCGACCTCTGCGAGGCGGCCGCCGGCGCGGGGCTGGCCCTCGGCGACATCGGCATCGTCACGCCGTACCGCGCGCAGGGGCGCGCGATCCGCGACCGTCTGGCCCGCCGCTTCGGCCGCGACGCGGCGCGGGCCGTGGTGGCCGACACGGTGGAGCGCATGCAGGGGCAGGAGCGCGAGCTGGTCATCCTGTCGCTGGCCACCGGGGACGAAGTCTTCCTCGCCGCAGTGGCGCCGTTTTTCTTCCAGCCCGAGCGGCTGAACGTGTCGATCACGCGGCCGATGACGAAACTGATCGTGATCGGCCCGGCGCTCGCATCCGCGCCGGACCTCGAGGACGAGACGGTGCGTGCCTGGATGCATCAGTACGTCGATCTGCTTCGTTATCTGAAGCGCGTCGATCCGTAAGCATGGCGATCTTCATCCCCGAGTGGGTCAGGGCGGGCGCGCGCGACGTCCACCTCAAGCGCGTCTTGAACGCGCTGGACGACGATCACGCCGTCCGGCGCCCGCTGCGGCGTGAAGGCGGTGCGGCCGACTGGTTCGTGCAGCATCCGGCCAAGGGCTGGCTGGCCGTCGGCGTCGAAGACGCGGCGTTCACCGAGGTGGGCGTGCCGCAGCTGTTCGACGACGAGCGGCAGAACCGGTTCGAAAGCCGTCTTGCCGAGCTGGGCAGCGGCCGGGTGCCGGCCCTCGTCGTGATGTGGAACTGCGCCGACGAAGAGGTGCGCGCGCTGTCGAAGGCGTATCTGGTCCGCTTCGGCACGCGGCTGGTGTCCCGGGAGCAGTTCTCCCGCCTCGGCGCGAAGCTGATCGGCGGCCTGCTGGCGCCGCTGGGCGCGGCCGGCGAACAGTCGCTGATGGCCCGGTACTTTCCGGAGGCCGAGATTCCGGCGGCCTGCACCACGCGGCGCTTCTTCCATCGCGACAACAGCGCCGGCATCGACCGCCGGTACTTTCTCGATCCCGACCAGGAGTGGGCTTGCAAGCTCGACCTGGAACTGCCCGAGGAACTGGCCGGCGCTGTCCGGGACTTCTCGGTGCGCCTGGTCAACGGCGTGGCCGGCAGCGGCAAGACGCTGATCGCATTGAACCGCGTGCTGTTGCTGGCCGAGCGGTTTCCTGCGCAGCGCCTGCTGCTGCTGAGCCACAACACGCCCATCGTCGCCGACCTCAAGGAACGGCTGCACCGGACCCGGGGCGGCCTGCCGGCCAACCTGGAGATCTCGACGTTCTTCGCCTGGGCCCATGCGCAGTGGCGGGCCGTGTTCCGGCGCCGGCCGAGGATGCCGGACGACCCGCGGGTCGTGCCGGACCTGATCCGGCGGCATCGGCCGCAGCTGGCCGGCGGCCTGGCGCTGTCCGACGATCAACTGCTGGGCGAACTGGACTTCATCAACGAGGCGCTGATCGTCGACGAGCCGGGCTACCGCGAGGCGAGCCGGGCCGGCCGGGGCTTCGCCTTGCGGCCGAAGGAGCGCAGCCAGGTCTGGGCCCTGTACGAGGCGGTGACGGACGGCCTGGCGCGCGCGGGGCTGCAGATGTGGAGCGCGCTGCCGCGGGAGATCTGCCTCGCCGGCGACACAGGCGAGACGCTCGCGCGCCATCACCACATCGTCGTGGACGAGGCGCAGTTCTTCGCGCCGTCGTGGTTCCAGCTCATCAAGCGGTCGCTGCAGCCGCAAGGGCAGCTCTTCCTGTGCGCCGACCCCAATCAGGGCTTCATGAAGAACCGCCTGAGCTGGAAGCGCGTCGGCCTGGACGTGGCCGGCCGGACCAAGAAGCTCAGGCGCTCGTACCGGACGACCCGGGCCATCCTGGAAGCGGCGAGTCGCGTGCTGGGCATGCTCGGCGCCAGCGATGCCGAGGACTACCTGCAGCCGGATTTCGCCGGGATGGAGGACGGCCGTCCGCCCGTGCTGCTGTACACGCATTCGCCGCAGGACTCGACGGACCGTCTGGTCAACGAGCTGGCGGCGCTGCTGCAGCCGGGCCAGCTGCCGTTGAACGCGGTGCTCGTGATCTATGGTGAGAACGTCTCGAAGTCCGGGCTGTACGGCCGGCTGGGCGCGCGATTCGGTGCCGACAAGGTCTGGTGGTTCAACGAGAAGGAGCAGAAGAAGGCGCCGCCCGCCGGCTACGGCCGCGACTACCTGCGCATGGCCTACCTGGACAGCGCGACCGGCCTGGAAGCCGGCGTCGTGTTCCTGATCGGCGCCGAGCACCTCCTCCGCGGCGAGCGGGCGGCCGGCCTCGATCCGGACGAGCGCGCCGAGCGCCGGGAGGAGAACGCGCGCAAGCTCTACATGGCGATGACGCGCGCCGGCCAGCGGCTGGTGGTCTTGTCGTCCCAGCGGCTGCCGCAGGACATGGAGCGGCTGTTCCTGGTGGCGGGGCGAAGCTGAGTGCTTGCAGGCATGTCGAAAGCCGCGGCGTTTGCGATCGTGACCCGCCCAGGAGTCCCTTCGCGCCCCGGCGTACCCGGCCAACGCGCAACCCGTCCCGCTTTCCGCGTGCATGGGCATGGATTCCACGGCGCCGCCGTGTCGCAGTCTTCATCCACGACACCCTTCGGCCGAGGCGTCCGCAGGGTCCCATGTCGACTTGACGCCTCTAGCGGCCGTGCGATCGTGATCCCACTCCGCCGGCGAAGCAGCAGACCGTGAACACGGTCTGGCGCAACGCGCTGAAGGAGTCGGGCATCGAGGACTTCCGCTTCCACGATACCCGCCACACCTGGGCCAGCCTGCTGATCCAGAACGGCGTGCCCAAGGGGATGATCAAGGAGATGGGCAGGTGGAAGTCGGATTCGATGGTGGAGAGGTACGCGCACCTGGCGCCGGAGCATCTGACGTGGCATGCGGCGGTGTTGGATCGAGTTCTTGCGGTGCCGGCTGGTGATCCGACAAAGCGCTTGCGGTCCATTGGAAGCAAGACGAGGCGTTGAACCGTGGTCACTGCCGCTCAACTGAACCTGGCGCTACCATGCGAAGCTAAAGCCCGGCGTCAACCAACACAGGAACGAGACAAGCCTTGAGCGGGCCCTCTATGGTCGGCAAGCGTGTCGTCGATGACCTCTACATCCACCTCGACTGGCTCGACGAGCTGTCTGACGCCAACTGGCGCGGTGCCATCGCGAACGCACTCGCGCAGGTCGACGGACCCGTCCCCGCGCTCCCGAACGTCGCCAAGCTCAACCTACGCCGCGGCGGGCTGTCGTTGCTGCTCTATCCCGAGTTCGATAGCACTCCATTTCCCGAGCTCATGGCAAGCTGGACGTTCCATGATGGCCCACAAGGTCCGCCACGGTTTCGTCGCTACGACGACACGCTGAACCCACCGATCCTCCATCGCAAAGAGCTGCTGGTGGGAGCGGCGCATCCCGAACGCGCAGCATGGGGCGAGTTGACAGCCAGTGCTGAAGCTTTGGGTCTGTTCGAGAACCCGAGCATGATCGGGTTTCGAATGAACTGGGAGCGCGCGATTTCGCAGAGGGGCTTCATGCTCCGCGAGAACCAGTTTGTCCCAATCGGCAATGACGACAGCGACGACGGCAGTGGCACCCCGCCCGATGAGTCCGCGATCATCCGCAGACATCTAACAGCGCTGATACGCACAGCGTTGTCCGCACCTGTGCAGATGTTGGTACGCCACGGGCTGCTCGACCGGTCGGTGACATTCTTCGACTACGGTTGTGGGCGCGGCGGGGACATCAGTGCTCTAGCGTCGGACGGCTTTGATGCGCGGGGCTGGGATCCCTACTTCGCGGCTGACAGTGAGCAACGCACTTCCGAGGTAGTCAACCTCGGCTTCGTCATCAACGTGATCGAAGATGCGGCGGAGCGCGTCGAAGCTCTGCAATGCGCGTTCGCCCTTACGCGTCGCGTGCTCGCGGTCGGCGTCATGCTCTATCCGTCCACGCTCAACGCTGTCCCTTTCCGCGACGGCTACTTGAGCTCTCGCCAAACCTTCCAGAAGTACTTCGACCAGGGAGAGCTTCGCGACTATCTGGAGCAGGTCTTGCACGAGCCGGCCTTCCTGGTTGCGCCGGGGATTGCATTCATCTTTGCTGACAAGGAGGCCGAGCAGCGCTTCGCTGCCGGACGCTATCGCCGGCGCCAGCTGGTAGATCGCTTGCTTCGGGCTCGATCCCTTCCCCGCACTTCGCGAGAGCGCAAGCAGGCTCCTGTGAGGGTTCGCCCCCCCAAGCAGCTAAAGCCAACGGCACTGGAACGTCGCATCCTGGAGCACCGCCCCTGGTTGGACGCCATCTGGGAGCGAGCGCTGGACCTCGGACGCTGGCCGGAGGACGACGAACTCCCGCACCCCGCGACTGGGACTTCAACGCTGTCTCCTGCCGCTGCTCGACGCTTGATGGATGGGCTCTATGACTACGATCTTTTGGATCGCGCTCGAGCCGCACGCTCCGACGATGTCTTGTTGTTCCTTGTCGCACAGCAATTTGCCAAACGTGCGCCGTACAGGCAGTTGGAGCCGAGGCTGCAACGCGACATCAGGGCCTTCTTCGGTGACTACGGCGCCGCACAGGGTGCCGCTCTGCATATCCTCGCTGCGTGTGCAGACCCAGACAGGCTCCTGACCGCTTGCCAAGAGGCATCGACCCGCGGACTCGGCTGGCTGGACGGAGCGCATTCCCTCCAGCTCCACATCGACCTGATCGACCGGCTGCCTGCCATCTTGCGTGTCTACGTGACCTGTGGTCTTGTGCTTTGGGATGCCGCCAGTGAGGTACAGCTCGTCAAGATCCACATCGGGTCTGGGAAGCTCAGCCTGATGGAGTACGACGACTTCTCGACTTCGGCCGTACCCAGCCTGCGCCGCCGCATCAAGGTCAACCTCCGACGACTGAACTACGAGGTGTTCGAGTACGGCTCCGCCGCCTTTCCCAAGCCGGCGCTCCTATGGAAGAGCCGCTATCTAGGCGAAGAGCAACCTGACTACGCCGGGCAGGTCGCATTCGATGAACAGCTGAGCGCACTCGACCTGCCAGTTGATGCCGACCGCCTTGTTCGCGCCGAACTGGACTCGCTGCTCGAGACTCGCCGCCTGGCGATTGATGGTCTCGCACTCGTGCGATCCAGCCTACTGCCGGACATCGATGCGCGCTGCGGCGAGCGGTTCAGCTACCGCGACTTGGTCCAATGTGGCGAGACACAGCACAGATTGGGGCTCTCCAACTTGCCACTTAATCCAGAGTCCTACAACGCACTCTACGACCTTGCCACCAATCTGTTGGACCCCGTGGTCGAGTACTTCGGCGCCATCCGCCTTACCTATGGGTTCGCTTCCGCATCGCTCACGCGTGCCATTGCAGGGCGCATCGCGCCGAAGCTCGACCAGCACGCTTGCCACGAGCGCGACGCCCGCGGGCGCCTCATCTGCGACCGGCTGGGCGCGGCATGCGACTTCATCGTGGACGACGAGGACATGCTCGAGGTGGCCGACTGGGTCATCGAACACCTGCCGTTCGATCGGCTCTACATCTACGGCCCGGACCGCCCGCTCCACGTGAGCTACGGGCCACAGGCGTCGCGGATGGCCTACATCATGATCCCGACGGCCAGGGGCGCGCTGATGCCTCGCCTGTACGATCCCGCGGCCCGACCACCGGCGCAGCGCGCCACCATGAGGCGATAATCCCGGCCGCGCCATACGTACAGTCGCGCTTGACGTACGAACGTTTGCATGTAAACATGCAAACATGACGTCCAAGCAGACAGTTGCCAACACCAACTTCTCGTACGTCTTCCCGGCGATACGTGGAGTTCAGGCTGGGCGCGAGTTCTACGTCTCGATGTGTCCGCTGCGCCTCCTGCCGAAGCTGTTTCACTTTGACGACGAGGAGCTTCTGCCTGAACTGCGCGCACAGCGCAGCCTGAACAAGGGGCGCATCCCGGAGATCGCCCGGTACATCGTCGACAACAAGAGTTCGTACGTCTTCTCCGCGATCACCGCCTCCATTGATGGCGATCTGTCGTTCGATGCGGTGGGCGAGGACAGCCCGGCGGCCTTCCGCATGGGGACACTGACTGTGTCCATGGAAGCCCGCTTCATCGTCAATGACGGTCAGCATCGTCGTGCGGTCATTGAGGCAGCGCTTGCAACCGCGCCGGACCTCGCTGACGAGACCATCGCAGTCGTCTTCTTTGTGGACCGGGGGCTCCAACGTTGCCAGCAGATGTTTGCCGACCTCAATCGGCACGCTGTCAAGCCCTCGGCGTCGCTGGGTGTCCTCTACGACCATCGCAACGCGGCATCGAAGGTCGCCAAGCACCTGAGCCTGACATCCCCGGTCTTCAAGAGCCTGATCGAGATGGAGCGCTCGACGCTGTCGGCGCGTTCTCGCAAGCTGTTTACCTTGAGCGCCCTGAACTTCGCGACCATCGAGCTCCTCACGGAGAAGGCGCTGGAAGACTTTCCTGCCGCCTCGCAACGCAGCCAGGAGTTCTGGGAAGGCGTCGGCGAGCAGATCCCCGAGTGGATCTACGTGCGCGACGCGAAGATGACTGCCGGCGAGGTTCGCCGTGACTTCATCCACTGCCACGCCATCGTTCTCCAGGCACTCGGGCGTGCAGGACGATCCCTGTACGCGTCCTACCCGAACGAGATACGCAAGCGCCTGCAACGACTGCGCCAGGTGGACTGGGCGCGAAGCAACGCTCAGGTCTGGGAGGGGCGCGCCATGATCGGCGGCTCGATGTCAAAGAGCGGCCTCGCCGTCACGCTTACCTGCAATGAGATCAAACGCGTGTTGGGGTTGAAGTTGACCGCCGACGAACAAACCGCTGAGGACGCTTACGCCGCTGCTCGGCAGCCCTCACCCAAGACAAGGAAAGCATCCAATGGCAACCGCGCCTAAGGACATCATCCGCGAAATCCAGGAACTGTTTCTGTCGGACAGCTTGCCGTGGATCGTCGGCTACAGCGGGGGGAAGGACTCGACCGCGTCCCTACAGCTGATATGGACGGCCCTCTCCAAGCTGCCGCCCGACCGGCGACGCTTCAAGAAGGTGTATGTCATCAGCACAGACACGCTTGTCGAGAATCCTGTCATCTCTCTCTGGGTGACTCTGTCGCTCCAGCTAATGAGCATGGCCGCTAGCAAGCAGGGACTCAACATCGAAGCGCGGCAACTGACCCCTGAACTGGAGAACCGGTTCTGGGTGAACCTGGTCGGCAAGGGCTATCCGGCCCCGCGGCCAATGTTTCGCTGGTGCACCGACCGCCTGAAGATCAGTGCCTCGACGAAGTTCATCCAGAACCTGTCCGAAGCCAATGGCGAGGCCATCCTCGTCCTTGGTCAGCGCCGTGGCGAGAGCCAAGCTCGCGACAAGGTCATCGAGAACTACAAGTCGAGTACCCGCGAGCGACTGAGTCGCAACAAAGACCCCAAGCTTTCGCGCGTGTGGGTCTATCTCCCCATCGAGACCTGGACCAGCGACGACGTGTGGGAGTACCTCATCGAAACGCCCAATCCTTGGGGCAACAGCAACCAAGAGCTGTTCGACCTTTACCGTGGGGCAACGCCGGACGCCGAGTGTCCAATCGTCGTCGACAAGTCCACACCAAGTTGTGGCGACAGCCGCTTTGGCTGCTACGTCTGCACGATGGTGTCGCAGGACAAGTCGATGCAAGCCATGATCCACAACGACGAAGCCAAGGCGTGGATGCAGCCGATCATGGACTTCCGCGACCGTTACCTGGCCGTCAAGGACCACGAGTTTCGGGAGTTCAAGCGTATCGGCGGCCACATCACGTGGAAGCACGGGAAGCTAGTGCCAGGCCCGTACACGCAGGAACGTCGAGCCGAACTGCTCACCGAGTTGCTGAAGACGCAGGAGCTTGTTCGGACGCACCCAGGCAACGCTTCCCTCGAACTCATCAAGCTCGACGAGCTCGAAGAGATTCGCCGCATCTGGGTTGAGGAGAAGGGCGAGATCGAGGATCTGCTCCCCGAGCTGTACGAGGCTGCAACGGGGCACGAGTATCCTGGCCGAGAACTCGATGCCATGCCGCTGGAAAGCACGGACTTGGCGCTGCTCCACGAGGCAGCACAGGAGTGGATTGCAGACAACTCGCCTGCTGTTGACGCTGTCCCCGGCGACGAGCGCAGCACGGAGCTCTACAAGCTGACTCGGTCGTTGCTGACCACAGGCTTTCGCGGAATGCAGAGCCGCAAGCGCTCCAAACAGCTGGACCAGCTCCAGAAGGTGTTGAGGGACTACGCATTCTTCGATCGCCAGGACGCCGTGGCCTTCGCCGAGAAGTACCTGGCGGACGCAGCCGCAACACGCGGCCCAGACGAGGCGCTAGACGACGAGGCGGACCCGGCCGGCGAACGGGACGTCATCCCCATCACGCCAATTGCAGCGGTGGTGGGCTGAACCATGTCCAAGGTCACTTTCCTGAGCATCGGCATCGAGAACATCGGGCCGTTCCGCGAACAGCAGACGCTCGACCTGTCCGTCAAGTATCGGCTGCCCGTCGTTCTCGTCAAAGCTCTTAACGGCAGCGGGAAGACGACTCTCCTGACCTGCCTGCAAGTGGTCCTGTACGGGAGCAAGGCGCTTCCCGGCGTGCGAGCGAGCGAGTACGAGCAGTTGATCCGGAGCTTGCTGCGTGCCGACGCCGAAGGCCCGGCACGCATCGTCTTGACCTTACAGATCGACGTCAATGGCGAGCGTGACCAGCTTGATGTCACGCGAGAGTGGAACGTCACTCCCATGAGGTTCTCCGAAAGGCTGACCGTCGGGCGAGAAGGGTCTCCTGACTTTCAGCTCACCCAGGAATGGGACGATTACTTGGACGGCATCCTGCCTTGCGAGTTGCTGCATCTATTCCTGTTCGATGGGGAGAAGATCGAGGCGCTTGCGAACCCGAAAACTTTGCCGGACATGCTGCGCCGCGCTACCGAGGCCTTTCTGGGAATCGGTGGCATCGACAGTCTCACAAAGGACCTGGTCGCCGTCGAGCGCCGAGCGCTACTGCAGTCGAAAGAGGACGGCGGCGACTTCGACAGGGCGCGCGAGGAACTCAGTGCGATGGAGGCCGCACTGGTTGAAGCCGAGAACAAGATCCAGATCCTCCGTCAGTCTGCTGCTCACGCCGACCAACTGGTGGAGAGCCACCGCAAGGCATACGAACGCTTTGCCGCCGAGGCTCAACGCTCCGGACTGGCTGTCTACGAACGCGCAGCCGAGATTGGCGCCGCGGAGAAGGTCGCCCGGCGCAGGCTGGAAGAAGCGTCTGAAGAGGTGCGTTCAGCTCTTGCCGATCCACTGCTTCCGCTGTCTCGACTCGGCGAGCTCTGGGATCGCTATAAGTCGCAGTGGGCAGGCGAGGCGGACGCCCGTACCAGTCGGCAATTGGTCGAAGTTATCGAGGGGCGCGATGCGCGCGTGCTGAAGCAGATGGCCAAAGAGCTACCTGCCAAGTCGCTCGGTGCGCTCCAGCAACTGCTGATGGAGGACGTCAGTCGGTACCGCGACGCAGCCTCCCGTCCGATCCACTTGCTCCCGGCGCCCGCTCCTGAGACTCTTGAACCACAAATCGCCGCGGCGCGCGCTCGCCACCGGACTGCGCTCGACCGGCTCGAGGAACGCAAGAGCGAGTTGGCCGACCTAGAGCGCCAAGTGGCTGCGATCCCCAAGGGAGAACAGCTCGCCGACTTGCTCTCGCGCCTGCAGAGCAAGGCCACAGCCGTGACAGAAGCAGAGGTCCATCTCGCCGCTCTCCGACAGCAGCTTACGGACCATGAGGGGTCCGCGGCTCATACGCGGCTGCGCATTGATAGTGCCCGTGAACGCATGACAAAGGACTTCCAGGGACAGGCGCTCGACACCAGAGCCTTGGAAGCCGGCCAACGTGCGCGGGCAGTTCTCGCAACCTTTAAAGAGAGGCTGCTGGCTTCGAAGGCAGCATGGCTCTCGGAAATGATCACCGCGGAGTTCAAGAGCCTGATGCGTAAGCAGCGGCTCGTCAGTCGCGTGAACGTCGATCCATCCTCCTACGCCGTCACTATCATGGGCGGCAATGGGCATGAGTTGCCGATGGAGCGTCTGTCGGCCGGCGAACGCCAATTGCTGGCGATCGCAGTCCTCAGCGCTCTCATCCGCAAGCGCAAGGGTCGTTTCCCTGTCGTCGTCGATACGCCGCTGGCCCGACTCGACCGATCGCACCGGGAAGCACTCGTCAAGCACTTCTTCGCCAAGGTCTCTCACCAGGTCATGGTGCTCTCGACCGACGAAGAGGTCGAAGGGAATGTGTTCCGCGAGATGTCGCGCTACACGTCTCACTCCTACGTTATCGAGTTCTCGGACGCCGAGCGCCGCTCGCTCGTTGCCGATCTCAGCCCCGAGCAGGAGTTCGTCCAGCCATGATTGACCGGGTTCGCCTCAGTGCCGCCGCACGACAACAGCTTATCACCCTGAAGCGCAGGACAGGCATCGAGCACTACAACGTGATCTGCCGACATGCTCTCTGCGCTTCGCTCGCGAACCCCAGTCCGGTGCCGCCTGAGAAGCACCAAATGTCGGCGGGCATTGAGATCGACTGGAAGGTCTTTGCCGGCAGCGCCGAGGACACCTACCTGAACCTTCTGCTCACGCGCACCCTCAGTGACATCGGGTCAGCAACTACGGAGCAAATCAGGGACCAGCTGACTGCCCACGTGCACCGCGGATTGGCCTACCTTATTGCAGCACCGGACTCGTTTGGCAACTGACTGGTGCCAGCGTCGGCCAGAGGTTGGACTACGTTAGACGCCAAGCCTTGCATGCATACCCTTCCGCGAGCGCCGCTTGTCGATCAAGAATGGATTTCTTCGTCCACTCACCACCATCAAGGTAGTCGCGCACGCGCTTCGGCGATGCCAGGTGAAGGCTGGCCGCTTCGTACTCAATGCCCGTGCCGTTCGACAACTTGTGCAAGATCTCTCTGTTCTTGAGGGACTTGTTGATGCTGCCCGGAAGAGGCAGCAAGTTGCCGATGCGCCAGAGATGATCCTTGAAGTCCTCCGGGTCACTGCTTTTCCATGCCTTCGCTGCAGGCCACTGGGAGTCGCTGGGCGTTCTCGGCATGATGTGCTCGAGGTTCTGCTCGTCGCCATGGTCGACAGGAAGTGTCCCGCTGAGCATCTGCCTTTCCAGGTAATACACGACAAAGAACGCCAGCTTCGTCTCTTGCACGGACAAGTGAAGAAAGAACTCCTTGAACTGACCATCGGGGGCATGCTTCTCAAGCAGCGACGCCACCTGGGCTGTTGATTCGTCCGAACGGATCTTGGCCGCCACCTCCGATGCGACGCGTGCCAAGCTCTCGATACTTGAACCGAGCACCTTCATGTACCGGAAGACGAAGTTCATGCACAGCCGTACATGCTTTTCAAAGGCAGACGGCGATCCACTGTGCTTTCGATAGGCGGCAATTAGCATCGGATAGCAGAGCTTTACACCCAGCACGTGCCTCAGGTCCCGCAGCATGGCATGAGTGTCCGAAGTCCAATGCGCCTCGAAGTGCTCGGTTAGCATGTCGAGCGCCTTCGCATCAGCGGCAATCTCCTCCGAGTACGTCACCGCGAACGAGGTGTTGGACGCGACTTTCGTGGTCACGTTCTTCAAGAGATCGTTCGCCTTAGTGTGTCCGTACCTCGACAGGTAGGAGAGGTGCAGGAACTCAGGCATCGACACGAAGTCGCCGGTCTCGACGGCCTCCTTAGCCGAGTTCCATTGGTCCACCAGGTCGTCACGGCTGGTTGCGCTGGCGTTCTTCAGCAATTCGTTCTTGATGAGGTCCGCTTGCGAAAGGCGTACTCCTCTATTGTTCAAGGACTCGAATACTGCATAGGCATTCGTGTGCGATTGCGCCGAGATCCGCAGGATAACAATGCACTCGGTCACGAGACGGAAGAACGAGATTAGCCTCTTGAGACGCTCACTGGGACCAGATGCGTCAGCCAGAAATTCAGTTAGCTGCTCGTATCCAACACTGATTGCCTCTCGGATCCTGGACGCTGTTGACCGTTTGGATGCCAGCAGTTCCGCTGCCGGTGTGGCTGCCCAGTACAGCTCTTTCTGCTCCTTGGACCTCTCCAGGCGAAGGCTCCTCAAGAAGAAATTTGTTAGCCCTTCATCGGGGAACTGTATGTTGGAGAGGAACTGCCCACCAACGAATCTCGCAAGGCTCTTCTTGGCTACTTCCTCAAATCCCTCACGCTCGACCGACGTTGGAAGCTCTTGGAGCCTGTCATACAGTACGCCAAGAACGGTCGACAGTGTGGTCAGTCGCTGCTGCCCGTCTACGACCTCGAACTCCTGTTGGTCTCCAATGACAACCATCGCGCCTAGAAAGTAGCCTTCCGGTGACTTGAGTTCGTCGTTGAGACTGTGCTTTCGATAGTGACCAATCAAATCCGACCAGAGCTGCTGTACCTGGGGACGTGCCCAGACGTAGTCTCGTTGATAGTTCGGAATGCGATGCTGAACGGCAAGCAGGTCGCTCACATTGAACGAGTGACCGCCTGCGACTGAGGCAG
Source organism: Rubrivivax sp. (assembly GCA_047602205.1). Lineage (GTDB taxonomy): Bacteria > Pseudomonadota > Gammaproteobacteria > Burkholderiales > Burkholderiaceae_C > Rubrivivax. The sequence goes on from JASGHX010000001.1 coordinate 6,117,864, forward strand.
GATTGATTAGGGAATGAGCCATAAATCTTTCATGTGGTCACGTCCAGCCATCCGATGACTAGCTGCATTGCACTACCAGTTGTCCTATCCCATGAGGTCAGGCAGTTCGTCAGCGCTCGGACCGGCACGGGAGATCGTCGTTGCCATTCGCTGGATCACCATGTCTATTGACTGGCCCGCAGCCTCTTCCAGCCGGCCATTCAGATATTCTAGTCCGCCCGCCGCGTATCGCTCGAACTCTCTGATGAGCGACTCCTCGTTCTCGGGCCGGAGGGCATCGACGGTGAGATCATTGTTGCCGAGCAGGGGAATCAGCAGGATGTAGCGCTCCAGATGATGGCTCGCGAACGTCCCCGTTGAGATCTCTTTTCTCTGCGATCCGACCTCTCGCTTCCGTCCTTGCTGAACCCCAAGGGCAGCGGCGAGGACGATGGCACCGGTGTTGAAGCTATAGAGTCCGGCCCCGATCGACTTCCCGTCCGCCGTTCGAGCGTTCAGTTGGTCAACAACGCCACTGAACTCTTCGGGCCAGTAGACCAGGCGCTCCTTGGTAAACAACCTCTTCACGCGCTGATCTCCTCGAAGGTCGACTCTGCTCTGTCCGCCTCATACTCGTTGAGTGAGTACGTCATGTCTCCAAGGGTCAGCTGCTTCACAGGGCGGTCGCCCTGTGCCCCTGTGACCTTCGAGACGATCAGGTACCTCTTGCCGACGAAAGGGTTCAGGGCATCGGACACAAGCTGTCCCCAGGCGGCCGACGAGAGCATTAGGACAAGTTGCGTAGTTTGCTTTGCGAGATTGCCCGCTACGGAGCCCTGGTAGACAGGGTCAAGTGCAGTGAACGGCGCGTCCAGGACAAGCGGAGCGACCGTGGGCTCGCTCAGCCACTGGATCTTGTGGGTCGTCTTCTTGGCGGCCATGGCCACGACAGTAGCTATGAACGCGAACTTCAAGACTTGCCCTTCGCCAGTGCTTTGACCCACCGGCTTGCCCTCCTCATCTTCCAACACTACCGCATAGGTCTTTGCATCGACCCTCGCGCTGAAGTCCTTGACAAGGTACCTCTGCAACACCGTATTGAGCTCACGCGACAGCAGAAGCAGCGCGTCGCGCTCTTGCTTCGCGAGAGTCTTCTTGATGTACTCGATCAGCCGTCTGACCTTGTCTTCTTCCTTCTTCAACTTCGAGCCTACCGCAACCTTCTTCGACAGGAGGTCGTAGTTGGCTTGATCCTCAGCCCGCGACTTTTCGATGCTCTCGATAAGCTGGATCACCTTGCCCATCTCAATGTTTCTATTTTGGACGTCCTTGGCCAGCGATGCCCGTTCCTGCTCCAGCTTCTTGATGTCGTCAACGGGGATCTGAGCAATCTGCTTGGAGATGTCGGCAAGCTCTACCTCGATCTCGCCGATCTCCGTGTCCAACTTGACTATCTGCGTCCGCTTCTCCTGGATCTGGATCGGCCTTTCACGGGCGTCTCGTTCGATTTCAGTCACCAGGTAGCGGACCTCCCTGATGCGCTCGTTCAGAGTCCCAGTCGTCGCGTAGCGCAGGAGATCTTCGATCTTGTGGGCTTCAGGCGTACCCGGATGGACTGGGCGCCCGCATATGCACATCTGCTCTTCCTGGATGTCCTTAACCAGACGGTCGCTGAACGGCGACGGCAGTTTCCCTTTGACCTCCTGGTCCTGTAGCCGCCCCTCCAGACGCTGCGTCAGCTGATGAAGAATGAGCGGAGGAGCGGCTTGCCCGGTCAACTGGGCGACCTGGGTCAATGCCTGCCGCTTGTCGTCCTCCAAGCGGCGTTTGCGGCCTTCAAGTTCCTTGCGGCGCCGTTCGATTACTTCTGTCTGCGGCTTCTGCGCCAACTCAGCGGAGACTGCTGCTTGACGCGCGGCGAGAGTTGCGCGCTTCTGCTCAAGTTGCAGCAGCCCTTCCTTGTGGTCTGGGAGCACACGGTCGACGTTGTCGATCCGCTCCTGGATCTTCTTCAGCTGCTCGTTGTTTACGCTGTTCGCGATCTCCCTCCGTCGCTTGCTCTGCACCTTCTCCAGGTCCGAAACCAAAGTGTCGATCAAGTCGAAGCCCAGAGTCTTACGAAGCTCCTGCTTGAATGTCTCACTGCCCGACAACTCTAGGGCGCCAATCGCCTCGGCATCAAAGAAGAACCAGCTAACCAAGCCTGGGGGCAGCATCCGCCGCAGGAGACGTTCGCCACCCGGGACTGGCAGGCTGTTGCCATCGTTCAACTTGAACACCTCAACGCTTGACGTATCGCCAGACCGACCCATCCTACGCACTCGGTACTGCTGACTGTCCGGCCCCTCTCCATCGGCGATCAACAATTCAACGGCACAGCTCGTCACTCCGTTCTTCCGGGCCTCCTTATTCACCAAGAGTTGAGGGTCGGCAAACCGCGGCGTGAACTTTCCGGTGAAGCACCAGTAGATCGCATTCAGCAGGTTGGTCTTGCCGGCGCCGTTCTCGCCGTGAAAGACAGTGACCTTTCGCTCGCCTTCGCTCGACAGTACGAGTTGGTGCGTGCCGTAAAAGCTGCGGAAGTCGACGAGCTCAACCGACAACAGCTTCATCAGAAGTCCTTGTCTGCGATGAATTGAGTCAAGCGATCCACGCGTGCGGCCTCGGACTGCGCGGCCCCGGGCAGGGTCAAGTCGCGTTCCAGTTTCAGCAGCTCGCGCGCAATGGTCTCGAGCACTTGCTCCTCCTTCGGGAGGGCCGCCACTGTCTCTTCGTCGACCTCGTCTCCCAGCGCCTGAAACAGGGCACTCAGGTCACTCTTCTTAGTTGCCAATTTCCACTCCTACTTTGATGTCGCGCTCCAGGGCCAGTCGGTCCAGTTCTGCGATCACTTCGGTTCCATTTGAGGCGTCCGCCGCAAACTGCCGAGCCCGCCTAAGCTCCTTGACCGCGAGCCCTTTGATGTAGCCCCGCTCGTTCTGCGCGTTGAGTACAAGAAAGTCGTGCAAGTCGGCGATGGACTTTCCGTCTGCGCGGCGCAATACGCGCCCACGCCGCTGAATCCCTTGGCGGTCAGAGCTTTGGCTGGCAAGGAGATAGGCAGTGCGGCAGTCTGGGATGTCGATGCCTTCGTCCAGCACCTTGATAGACACTACGGCATTGACTGTGGTTCGCCGGAGGCTCTCCAAGATGGCCTCCCGGACCTTGAGGCTCTCCTCCGCGGTGACACGCGAAGTCTTCCAACCCAGCCGGTGCAGTAGCTTCACGACGAGGTCGACCTGCCGACCATCCGTGCCGTCCACATCCTCGAACCTGCCGTCGCCGCAATAAAAGAGGTTGAAGTCACTTCGTCCGGAGTTCGTCAGCAGTGTCTCCAGCATCGGTAGCTTTTCTTGCGCGGCTCCTACAAGCCGCGAGCGCTTCAAGAGCCAGGGCTGAACGATAGCCAGTGTTTCCGGCGTCATTCGTTCCTCGATGCCCGCCACCGAAACAATCTTCTTCGTCAGCTCGTCGTACTGTTCTGTCTCGTGGCTGTCGAGACCGACGACGTGTACGTGGTATCGGTAGGGCGTCAAGAACCCTTGCCCGATTGCCTGCCCGAGGGGGAACTCATAGACGATCTGCCCAAAGTACGCGTCGAGGTAGTGCTCCGCAAATTGGTCATACGGGGTGGCCGAAAGCCCCAGCCTGAAGTTGAAGTGTTCAGGCAGCTTTCGGATGTGTTCCGGGCTGTTGAAGTGATGGCACTCATCGACTACCAACATCCTGTGCCGTGCCGCCGATGCCTTCATCTCGTGCAACAGGGCTTGAAACCGAGCGTCCTTGAACGTGTCGTTGACGCACACCAAGACCGGCATCTCGATGGCGTCCGACAGCTGCGCCGCCAAAACCCGGTTCTTCACGTTCTCGTACCAAGTCGCATGTGACGCGAACACAGCCACCGTTTCGATCCCCTGGTCTCGGAGTGCCTCAATCCACTGAACCGCGAGGTTCTGGTACGGAACCGTGATCACAACAGGACCGCCTGCAACCTTCGCCCGGAAGCGCTTCACCGCATCGATCGCGGTCATGGTCTTGCCGGTGCCAGTCGCCATCGCAAGGATGCCGTGGTACGTGTTGGCTGCCCACTTGTCGAGCGCCTTGGTTTGGTATCTCCGCAACTGGAATTTTTCAAGCAGACGTGGGAGTCGCTCTTCTTCCTCCATGCCGTGGCTAACGACTTTGGCCGCCGTTTGCCTCATCAACTCCAACGACTCTTCATCGAGATCGAAGATTCGCGTCTTCTTCGCCTTCCCCATCCAAAGGTCTGCGAAGCGCACTTCGAGTTCCTGCCCGTAGGCCTCATATAAGACAGGCTCGAGGGACTGGTAGACCTGGAACGACTCGTGGTTGATTCCGAACGACAGGGCCGCCTGCGTCTCGTTTGCGGAGCCAATGAACGATATACGGTTTTCATATTCATCGTAGAAGATCCCGAACTTCTCGTGGTAGATCCCCGGTGAACGCACGGCGAACTTGAGTTGGGCAACGCCTGATGCCACGCACTTGGACAGGACAACGGCCGCGGGCAGGTCGTTCTCTTCGAGTGCGAGCAGTTCCTGCTTCAATTGGTCTCTGAGCACCTGACGCTGGGCATCGTCCTCGGAGACGCCCATCGCGCTCAAGGCTTCGACATCGGCTTGGGAGATCAGGCACCCAATGACCAGGCGGATCGTCCCACTCTTGCCCACGAAGGCGGCCAGCTCGCGAGCACATGCTCGCAGCGTCGTTGATGAGAAATAGCCTACAGCGCGGTCGTATCGAACTGCACTTCCGAGGACTGGGCGATAGAAGCTTTGAAGCACATCGACGTCGTCACTGTCGTAGTGGCGTCGAAGACTGACTTCAGCAAAGCTCATGGGTTGGTGCGGGTCTGCTCGGTCCATTCGGTTGCTGATGATGGCCCGCCGGTAGCTCATGGGGCGAACTGGATGTGCATCCAGGCGCTATCGCGCCAGCGACTTGAGCGCTCGGCAAGGTGTTCGCACAGCAGCCGTAAGTCGAAATGTAGCTGGCTGTAATCGCTGCGGGAGCGTTGGCCGCATGCGCGGCGCCGGGATGCGGGGGAGCTTCGCGTGAACAACTTCCTACAGGGCGCGTCCCCGCTCCCGCGGGGCCGGGCTGTCGTGCTCCGCATCAAGCCCCGGTCCTGCGGCCCGTGTCTCGCCCCTTTTCGGCCTTCCGTCCCTCGCGCAATACGGCCAGGCTGGCTCCGCCGGCGGGCATCACGAAGGCGACCCGTCCCGTGACTGGGGATCGCGGGCGCGCTGATGGTCGTCGCGCTGCGCGCGGCCACCATCTCCTCCGCGCGTCCGCTTGACGGACTGGCACGTCGCCGCTCGGTGTGCTGCGCTGCGCTTCGGACATGTCGCGCCGCCGCCCAGACCGTCACCCCGGCCACCCGCCACGCCCGATGCCGGGCCGCCAACGGCCGACGTCGAGGTTGGTTCGGTCCAGCTCGTCCGCCGCGCAGGCGCTGCGTTTGGTGGCACGTCGGCCGCGGAGCCGCCGGCCCTCGGGGTTGCGGGCGGGCCGCTTCGCTGCGCCCGTCGCGCTAGCTGAAGCTGTCACGCCGGCCGCTGCCGCTGCGGGCCCTTTGAACTCCGATGCCGCAGCCTGGGCGCCGGCTCAGCCCACCGCGCTCCCCCCCCACGACGTCCCCGTCAACGGGTGAGGGGGACTTGTGGGGGGATCTTCAAGCGGTGGGCCGGGGAACCGGCTCACCGTTTGGACTGCTAGCGCCACGAATACCGAACAGCCGCTCCCACTCCCCGCCGCCCTTTCGGGGTAGGGCGAGGGAGTCCGAGCGAGAGGATCAGTTGTCAGGCGCCGGACCCAGACCGGCCGATCCGCTCGACTGGCGTACATCATGATTTTCGTTCTTGTCGAACAGCGCGACCAATCCGCTGCGACTGGTGGCGTTCCCCGCGAGCAAGGCGACGTTGACTCGGCCCGTAGGCTGCATCGAACGTGGTGCAAGTCTGAGCCGAGCGGCGTGTCTTGCCTGACCCGCAGGCGCGCTTCACCTCATGGTGCCAATGGTGCTCGATCCAGTGGTGGCGCGACCGCAGTGTTGTTCCGGTACCGCTGCCTTCGAGCCCCGCACCCCCCACACGGAGACTGCTTGGCGTTCAGACGTCGCTGCTAGATATGACATCGGCGCCGATCCTTGGTCGCCAGCACGGCGCCACAATCCACGGCACAAATCCGTTACACCAAGAAGAAAGGGTTAGCGGCTGCTCGCGCGCTAACCCTCGTGAATTTGGCTCCCCGACCTGGGCTCGAACCAGGGACCTACGGATTAACAGTCCGGCGCTCTACCGACTGAGCTATCGGGGAACAGCCGTGCAGTATAGCACCCCGATCGGGCCGGCCCGGGCGCTCGCGCTCAGAGCGTGAACTGCGCCGTCACGCTCGCCGTGCGCGGCGCCAGCGGGTACAGGTAGGCGTGGTCGTACTGATAGGGCGACTCCTTCCACGCGCGCTGGTCGGCCACGTTGTCGATGCCGGCGCGCCAGACGATGCGGCGGTCGCCGCCCAGGCGCTGGGTGTAGCGCAGCGCGAGGTCGATGCGCGTCCAGCCCGGCGTCTGCACGCTGTTGTCGGGCAGCACCATGCGCGATCCTTCGTGCGTCACGAAGCCCAGCAGCGCCAGGCCGGGCACCGCGGCGAGGTTGTAGGCGGCCTGCGCCTTCAGGCTGTAGGCGGGCACGTTGGTCGGGCGCAGGCCATCGATGCCGTCCTGGGACGAGCCTTCGCGCCGCGCGTGCAGCCACAGCGCGCTGCCGCGCAGCGACAGCGCGCCGCGGCGCCACTCGGCTTCGGCTTCCACGCCGCGGTGGCGCGCGGCGCCGTCGGCTTGGCGCGTGCAGCTGGCGTCGGCGTCGCAGGCGCCGAGGTCGGTCCATTCGGGGCGGCGGATGTCGAAGGCGGCGACGTTGACGTCCAGCCGCTCGCCGTGGTGCTTGTAGCCCAGCTCGATCTGCCGGCTCTTCAGCGCCGGCAGCGCCTGGCCGGCGTTGGTGTAGCGGCTGCGGTTGGGCGCCACCGCGCTTTCCACGCCCTGGCCCCAGCTCGCGTAGACCATGCCCTGGCGGCTGAACTGGTGGCTGATCGCGAGCCACGGCGTCGTGAACGACTGCGTGTACGCGGTGGGCCGCGAGCCGTCGGTGCGCACGCTGCGGCGGTCCAGCGCGCTGTGACGCAGGCCCAGCCACGCGCTGGTCGCGCTGCTCAGCGTCACGCGGTCCTGCAGCCGCCATTCGGTGCTGCGTTCGTCGCGGTGGGTGTTCTCGTCGGTCAGCGCCGGGTCGGGCGGCACGACGCTCAGGCCGTCGATCGTGCCGATGCCCACCCAGTTGTAGGCCTGGCGGTTGAAGCGGGCCTCGAAGCGCGTGCGCAGCAGCCCGATGCTGTAGTGGTGCTTCCACGCGCCCCAGGCGGCCGCGCCTTGCAGCGACAGGTCCACCGCGTCGGTGGTCCGCCGCTCGCCTTCGCTGCGGAAGTCGTAGAGGTCGAAGCTGCCGTCGCTGCAGTAACGCGTGTAGTCGCCCTCGGCGCTGCAGCCGAAAGGGAAGGCGATGCGGTCATCGCTGTCCAGGCGCTGGCGCATCGCGTGGGCGACGAACTGCAGCTCCCGGCCTAACGATTGAGTCAGGCGGACCGATCCGGTTTGGCCTTCCATCACCACCGGCAGCCGCCAAGGCTGGTCGTTGAGGTTGGTGCGCGGGTCGATGGCCTTGGCGTCGGGCAGCCGGCTGCCCAGCAGGCTGAAGCCGGGCGTGCTGGGCTGGCTTTGCAGGCTGTACTCGGCCTCGGCCTCGATCAGCGTGCCTTCGGCGGGCTGCGCGTCGACGGCCAGCGCCAGCAGCTTGCGGTGGCCGCGGCTGTCGTCGGTCTGCGGCTGCAGGTGCGAGTACTCGGCGTTGACGCGCCAGCCCAGGCGCGGGCCGCCATCGCCGACGTCGATCGCGACGCTGCGCGTGTCGTCCTCGGTCCAGCCCAGCGTCGCGTTGCGCAGCGTGCCGGCCGGCCGCTTGACCTGCAGGTTGACCAGGCCGCCGGGCGCGCTGGTGCCGGCCTGCAGGCCGCTGGTGCCTTTCAGCAGCTCCAGGCTGCGCTTGTTGGCCAGCGGCAGCACGCTCTCGGCGTTGATCGGCAGGCCGTCGCGGCGGTAGTTGAACTGCGGGTCCAGCGTGAAGCCGCGCACCGCCAGCATGCTCCAGTAACCTGGGGCGTTGTAGGCGTCGGTGGTCGCGGCGTCCAGCCGCGTCAGATCGCCCAGGCCGCTGATGCCGGCGTCGGCCAGCTGCGCGGTGGAGATCACCGTCGCGGCAAACGGCGACCGGTACAGCGGCTGGTCGCCGAAGCCGGCCACGCTGGCCGCGTTGCCGCTGCTGCGGCCGGTGATCGTGACGGTCTGCTGCGCCTGCGCGGCGAGGGCTGCGCCCAGCAGCGCGGCGCCGGCGGCCAGCGCCAGCGGGGTACGAGTGTGTGGATGAAAAGCGGTCGATGCCATCGTGATGTCCAGTCGATGGCAGGTGGGCAACTTGGGCTTGGCACGTGGACGAGAAATGGAACCCACGGCCTGTTCAGGCTGCTTCCCTGCGCGAGGATTACCTCAATCAGGTTCAAAGGGACTTTCTCAGTCGCACCGGCCGCGTCGGGCCGGGGCAACACCCCTAGCGAAGTGGCGCTGCCGGGTGGCAGCGCCGGCGCGGATTATGGGCCACAAAACGCCGACGGCCCGCGCGCAGGCGGGCCGTCACCAGCGAAGGCGTTGCGCCGCGTCAGTCGAACACCGGCGTCTCCACGCCCAGCACCTTGTGCAGCTTGGGGCTGGTGGTGGTGTACTGCAGCAGTACGCGCTTTTCGGGGAATATGTAGGGGCTGGCGCCGAAGGCGGCCAGCGCAGCCTCGTGAAAGCCCGAGAGGATCAGCTTCTTCTTGCCCGGGTAGGTGTTGATGTCGCCCACCGCGAAGATGCCCGGCACGTTGGTCTCGAACTTCTCGGTGTCGACGACGATCTGCTTGCGCTCGATGCCCAGCCCCCAGTCGGCGATCGGGCCCAGCTTGGGGCTGAGGCCGAAGAAGACCAGCAGCACGTCCAGCGGCACCACGCGCGTGACGCCGTCGCCGCCGGTGACCTTCAGCGCCGACAGCCGGCCCTCGGTCTCGTCGAAGCCGGTGACCTGGCCGACGATGAACTGCATCTCCATCGCCTCGCACAGTTCGCGCATGCGGGCCACGCTGGCCGGCGCAGCGCGGAAGCCGTCGCGCCGGTGCAGCAGGATCACGCTCTCGGCCTGGTTGGGGCCGTCCTGCACGAAGTTGAGCGTCCAGTCCAGCGCCGAATCGCCGCCGCCCACGATCACCAGGTTCTTGCCGGCGAACTGCGCCGGGTTCTTGACGCGGTAGAAGAGCTGCGTCTCGTCGAACTTGTTCAGCCCGTCGACCTTGAGCGTGCGCGGCTGGAAGCTGCCCACGCCGCCGGCGATGAACACGGTCTTGGTCAGGAACTGCGTGCCCTTGCTGGTCTCCACGTAGAAGCGGCCGTCGTCCTGCTTGCGCACGACGCTGACCTCCTGCCCGAAGTGGAAGGTGGCGCCGAAGGGCTCGATCTGCTTGAGCAGGTTGTCGGTCAGCTCCTTGCCGGTGCACACGGGCACGGCCGGGATGTCGTAGATCGGCTTGTCGGGATACAGCTCGATGCACTGGCCGCCAGGGTAGCCCAGCGTGTCGATCACGTGGGCCTTGATCTCCAGCAGCCCCAGCTCGAAGACCTGGAACAGCCCGACCGGGCCGGCGCCGACGATGACGGCGTCGGTCTCGATGGGGCCGTCGTGGCGGCGGGCGGTGTCGGCCACTTCGGCCTTGGGGCTTGGTTCCATGGTGCGGCGATGAAGAAGTTCAGCGGATCAACTGGTCGAGCTTGTCCTTGCGGTCCTTCCACTCCTCGGCGTCGGGGAGCGAGGCCTTGCGCTTGGTGATGCTCGGCCATTTGCGCGACAGCTCGGCGTTGAGCTTGATGAAGGCCACCTGGTCGCCGGGCACGTCCTCCTCGGGCAGGATGGCGTTGACCGGGCATTCGGGGATGCAGACCGCGCAGTCGATGCACTCGTCGGGGTCGATGACCAGGAAGTTCGGGCCTTCGCGGAAGCAGTCGACGGGGCAGACATCGACGCAGTCGGTGTACTTGCAGCGGATGCACGAATCGAGGACGACGTGGGTCATGGGCAAAAAGGCTCGAAGGAAGGGGTCGGGCGGCCGGCCGCGGCCCCGGGCGGCTGCGACGCACGCAGCCGCCCGGTTGTCATGCGTTATGCCGCGCCAGCGCAAACCCGCGATTTTAGGGCGGGCGGGTTTACGTCGACGCTTGTGATGTCTCAAGCGGCCCGGCTTTGTGCATCGGCGCCACGGGGCGGGCGCCGGCGCCCACGGTCACCACGGCGGGCCGGCCGGCGTGCAGCAGCGCCGCGCGGGCCAGCTCGTCCAGGCGGTGTTCGCTGTGCAGCTCGTCGGGCCAGCCGGCGCGCGAGACCACGCAGACCGGCGTGGCCGCGTCCCAGCCGTGCTGGCACAGCCGCCGGCCCAGGCGCGGCAGTTGGCGGCCGGCCATGTAGAAGACCTCGGTGTCGGCATGGCGGCCCGCGTGGATGCGGCCTTCGCGCGTCATCGCGGTCGCCAGGCTCACGCTGCGGCCGTGGCCGCGGCGCGTCAGCGGACGCCGGGTGTCGGCCGCCGCGGCCAGCGCCGCGGTGACGCCGGGCACCACCTCGCAGGGGATGCCGGCGGCCTGCAGCGCCAGCAGCTCTTCCTCCAGGCGGCCGAAGACGCTGGGGTCGCCGCCCTTCAGCCGCACGACGACGGCATGCTCCTGCGCCAGGCCGACCAGCAGCGCGTCGATCTGCGACTGCGCCGCCGCCGCGCCGTAGCCGCGCTTGCCGACGTCGATCCAGCACGCGTTCGGCGCGTAGACGCGCAGCGCGGGGTCGGTCAGCGCATCGAACAGCACCACCTCGGCGCCGGCCAGGCGCTGTGCGCCGCGCACGGTGATGAGGTCGGCCGCGCCCGGCCCCGCGCCGATGAAGACCACGCGCCCCATGTTTCAGGCCGTCACGGCGCGCGGCCGGCTGTGCAGGCCGCATTCGCGGGCGCCGTTCTGCTCCCACCACCAGCGGCCGGCGCGGAAGTCCTCGCCCGGGGCCACGGCGCGGGTGCAGGGCTGGCAGCCGATGCTGGGAAAGTCCTGGTCGTGCAGCGCGTTGTAGGGCACGTCGTGCACCTGCACGTAGTGCCACACGTCCTCCAGGCTCCAGTCGGCCAGCGGGTAGTACTTGGCGCGGCCGTCGGCGTCGGTCTCGCGGAAGGGCACGTCGGCGCGGTGGTCGGACTGCTCGCGGCGCAGCCCGGTGATCCAGGCCTCGTGGCCGGCCAGCAGGCGCTGCATCGGCTCCAGCTTGCGCAGGGCGCAGCAGGCCTTGCGCAGTTCCACGCTCTGGCGCATCGCGAAGGGGCCGTGCTCGCGCACGAACTGGAGGGCCGCTTCCGGCCGCGGGCCATAACGCTCGACCTTGATGCCGTAGCGCGCCTCGATGCGCGGGATCAGCGCCAGCGTCTCGTCGTGCAGCGCGCCGGTGTCCAGCGTCGCCACCACCACCGGCAGGTGGTGGCGGGCGATCAGGTCGGTGATCACCATGCCTTCCACGCCCAGGCTGCTGGCCTGCACGATGCGGCCCTTGTGCGCCACCGCGGCCTCGCGCAGCAGCGCCAGGGCGTGGGCCACGCGCTGTTCGTGGCCCGGGGTCTTGACGGCGTGGCGGGCGATGGCGCCGGTGATGCCGGTGTCGTCGCTCATGCGCAGGCCGCCTGGGGTTGGAACAACGGCAGCGGCTGCGCCGTATCGCCCTGGTCGTGGCCGTCGAAGAAGCGCAGCGCGCGGCGCGCGCTGTCCAGCTTCTGGTCGCCACGCAATTGCGCGCTGGAAAATCCCGTGCGCTGCAGCAGCGGCACCATGTCGACCAGCACGTCGCCGCTGGCGCGCAGTTCGCCGTCGAAGCGGTGGCGCGTGCGCAGCAGCTGCGCCTGCGAGTAGGCGCGGCCGTCGGTCCACTTGGGGAACTGCAGCACCACCAGCGCCAGGCGCGGCAGGTCGGCGGCGACAGCGGCCACGTCGGCGGTGTTGGGCAGCAGCACGCCGGTGGGCAGCTCGCTGGGCCAGTGCTCGCGCACCGCCTGCCACTGCGCCAGCGACAGCAGCGCGTGGGGGCGCGGTGTGGGGTGGGGCTGCGGGCCGCCTTCGCCGGCCAGCAGGTGCCAGCGAGGGTCGTGAACGGGGATGAAGTCCATGGCGCACCACTCTAGGCAGCGGCGATATGGCTGTGAACTACATATTCGTGAGTTGGATATTCTTGATCGACATATGAATGAGCAAGATCGCCAGCGCCGCCTGGCTCTGCTGGCGCTGGCGGCGGTGCTGGCGGGCTGCCAATCGGCGCCGCCGGTGCAACCGGTTCCCAGCCTGCCGCCGCCGTCCGTGCCACCGGCGCCACCGCCGGCGCCCAAGCCGCCGCGCATCGGGCTGGCGCTGGGCGGCGGCGCGGCGAGGGGCTTCGCCCACATCGGCGTGATCCAGGTGCTGGAAGAGGCCGGCATCCGGCCCGACCTGGTGGTCGGCACCTCGGCCGGCAGCCTGGTGGCGGCGCTCTATGCCTCGGGCCTGGGCGGCGCCGCGCTGGCCGAGCTGGCGCGGCACATGGACGAAGGCGCCCTGACCGACTGGACCTTTCCCGGCCGCGGGCTGCTGCGCGGCGAGGCGCTGGCGCGCTTCGTGCGCGAGCACACCGGCGGCCGCAGCATCGAGAAGATGGCGCTGCCGCTGGGCATCGTCGCCACCGACCTGGACAGCGGCGAGCCCATCCTGTTCCAGCGCGGCGACACCGGCACCGCGGTACGGGCCTCCAGCGCGGTGCCGGCGGTGTTCCAGCCGGTGAGCATCGCCGGGCACGAGTACGTGGACGGCGGCCTGGACCTCCCGGTGCCGGTGCGCTTCGCGCGCCAGATGGGCGCGCAACTGGTGCTGGCGGTGGACATCTCGCAGGCGCCCGAGGGCGGCCCCACCGGCGACCCCTTCAGGATGCTGCTGCAGACCTTTGCGATCATGGGCAAGAGCATCAACCGCTTCGAGCTGCGCGAGGCCGACCTCGTGCTGCGCCCGGCGCTGGCAGGCATGGCTGGCGCCGACTTCCGCTCGCGCGAGCGCGCCGTCGCCGCCGGCCGCGCGGCCGCGCTGCAGCAGTTGCCGGCGCTGCGGCAGAAGATCGTCGACCTGACGCGCTGAATGCCCCTTCAGCAAGAAAAACGGCCCGGTGTCGCCACCGGGCCGTGAAGGTACCTTGATTGGATCAGGGGGTACCGAGGAGACAACCTTCCGAAGAGAGAACCCCCGCGCAGGGCGCGAAGGTCTCCATCAGACTCGGTGACTCGGATTCGGTTCCGTCGCGGCAACCCGGGATCAGGCGGCGCGCTTGCCCTTGCCGGCCGCTTGCGTGGCCTTGACGGCGGTGCTGGTCATGGCCTGGAAGTTGGACTCGGCCACTTCGGCAGCCTGCTTGGCGGCCTTGTGCACGCTTTCGTAAGCGTTGTTGGCGGCGGCCACGGCCGACTTCACCAGCGCCACAGCGTTCTCGGTGCCGGCGGGGGCGTTCTTGACGGCGGTGTCGACGGCGGCCAGCACCTTCTTCTGCGCGTCGGCGATCTGCGCTTCGGCGACGCGGGCCACTTCGGCGTTGGTGCCGGCCAGGATGTCGTACACGTGGCGGCTGTAGGCGGCGGCCTTCTCGGCGCTGGGCTGCAGCAGGCTGGCTTGCAGGGCCAGCAGCTCTTGCGCGTCCTTGACCGACAGCGCGGCCTTGGTCGCCTCGGCCACTTCGTCCAGCGCGGTCTTGGCGACCTGCAGGTTCAGCTCGACGAGGCGCTCGACGCCTTCGAAGGCCTTGTTGGTCAGGCCGAACAGGGTTTCGACATTGGCCTTCTGGACGGCCAGCAGTTGGTCAGGGGTGAAGCTCATGGGTCTCTCCAGTGGCAAAGATGAATGAAGGAACGGGTTTCGATCGGGTTGCTGCGTTTTGCTGCGCTGCAACATGAATCGAAGTATAGGGTTCCCACGGAGCAATGCAAGCTCTTTTTGTTGCACTGCAGCAAAGTAGGGGTGTCTTTCTAGAATCGGTGCCGATGCAGGCCTTTCACGCGGACACCTTCGTTCTGCCGCTGCCGCCCGGCCATCCGTTTCCGATGGGCAAGTACCGGCTGCTGCGCGAGGCCGTGCAGCAGCACCTGCCCGAACTGCAGGTGATGCCGGCCGAGCCGGCCAGCGACGGCGAGCTGGCCCTGGCGCACGACCCGGCCTGGATCAGCGCGGTGGCCGAGGGCCACACCACCGCCGCGCAGCAGCGCGAGATCGGCTTCCCCTGGTCGCCGGCGATGGTGGAGCGCGCGCGGCGCTCGGTGGGCGCCACCGTCGCCGCCGCGCGCGCCGCGCTGTTCGGCGGCGAAGGCGTGGCCGCCAACCTGGCCGGCGGCACCCATCATGCGGATGCGCACAAAGGCTCGGGCTACTGCGTGTTCAACGACGTCGCGGTGGCCGCGCGGCTAATGCAGGCCGAAATGCACCGCCGGCAGCGCCGGCTGCTGCGCGTGTGGGTGATCGACCTCGACGTGCACCAGGGCAACGGCACCGCGGCGATCTTCCGCGACGATCCGACGGTGTTCACGCTGTCGCTGCACGGCGAGAAGAACTTTCCCTTCCGCAAGGAAGCCAGCGACCTCGACGTCGAGCTGCCCGACGGCTGCGGCGACGCCGCCTACCTGCATGCGCTGGACGATGCGCTGGGCCGCGCCTGGCAGCGGCAGCAGGCGCTGCCGCCGGGCCTGGCGTTCTATCTGGCAGGTGCCGACCCGCACGAGAACGACCGCCTGGGCCGGCTCAAGCTCAGCCTGCAAGGCCTGGCCGAGCGCGACCGGCGCGTCTTCGCGCGGCTGGCGGCCTGGCGCATCCCGGCCGCGGTGGTGATGGCCGGCGGCTACAACCGCGACCTGGCCACCACGGTGGCCATCCACCGCCGGACCCTGGAGCTGGCCCAGGCGCATTGGCAGGGCTGGCAGGCCGCTGATGGAAGAATGCGCCGCCATGACGGATAGAACGCACAGACCCCAGGCCCAAGGCCGCGAGCGCTACGCGCGGTTCAGCGAGATCGGCACCCGCTGGATGGACAACGACGCCTACGGCCACCTCAACAACGTCGTCTACTACAGCTTCTTCGACACCGCGGTGAACCGCTGGCTGATCGACCGGGGCGCGCTCGACGTCGAGCGCGGCGCGGTGATCGGCCTCGTCGTCGAGACGCGCTGCAACTACTTCGCGCCGCTGGCCTTTCCGCAGCCGGTGGAAGCCGGCCTGCGCGTGGCGCACGTCGGCGGCTCCAGCGTGCGCTACGAGGTGGGGCTGTTCGGCCAAGGCCAGCCGCTGACGGCGGCGGCCGGCCACTTCGTGCACGTCTACGTCGACCGCGCCACGCGGCGGCCCGTTCCGTTGCCGCCGGCGCTGCTGGCGGCCCTGCAACCCTTGCGACTGCCTGCATGAGCCTGCCCACGCCAGAGTCCATCGCCGCGGTGGACGCGGCCATCACCTCGCGCCATTCGGTCCGCGCCTTCCTGCCCACGCCGGTGCCGCGCGCCGAGATCGAGGCGCTGCTGAACGTCGCCGCGCGCGCGCCCTCGGGCACCAATACCCAGCCCTGGCGCGTGCACGTGCTGACCGGCGCCGCCCGGCAGCGCTTGAGCGACCGCCTGTGCGCCGCCTTCGACGACCCGGCCCAGCGCGCCGCGCACACCGAGGAATACGCCTACTACCCCACCGAATGGGTCTCGCCCTACATCGACCGCCGCCGCAAGGTGGGCTGGGACCTGTACGGGCTGCTGGGCATCGGCAAGGCCGACAAGCAGCGCATGCACGAGCAGCACCGGCGCAACTACCGCTTCTTCGACGCGCCGGTGGGGCTGGTCTTCACGATCGAGCGCGTGATGCAGCAGGGGAGCTGGCTGGACTACGGCATGTTCCTGCAAAGTCTGATGGTCGCGGCGCGCGCGCGCGGGCTGGGCACCTGCCCGCAGGCGGCGTTCACGCCCTTCCACCGGCTGATCGCCGACGAGCTGCAGCTCGGGCCCAGCGAGATGGTGGTCTGCGGCATGTCGCTGGGCCACCCCGACCCGCGGGCGATCGAGAACACGCTGGTCACCGAGCGCGAGCCGGCCTCGGCCTTCGCCGTCTTCCGTGACTGAGCCCGACGCATCCGCGGCGCTGTCGGCCTGGTGGGGCCTGCCGTTCGCCGGCGTGCTGCTGTCGATCGCGCTGCTGCCGCTGCTGGCGCCGCGCGTCTGGCACCACCACTTCGGCAAGATCGGCCTCGCGTGGGCGCTCGCCTTCCTGCTGCCGTTCGCCTGGGCCTTCGGCCCCGGCGCGGCGGGGCAGGTCGTGGTGCACACGCTGCTGGACGAGTACATCCCCTTCATCGCGCTGCTGTGCGCTTTGTTCACCGCCGCCGGCGGCATCCATGTGCGCGGCAACCTGCACGGCAGCCCGCTGACCAACGTGGCGCTGCTGGCCACCGGCTCGGCGCTGGCCAGCGTGATGGGCACCACCGGCGCGTCGATGCTGCTGATCCGCCCGCTGATCCGCGCCAACGACAACCGCCGCCACGTCGCGCACGTGGTGGTGTTCTTCATCTTCACGGTCAGCAACGCCGGCGGCTCGCTGACGCCGCTGGGCGACCCGCCGCTGTTCCTGGGCTTCCTGCGCGGCGTCGACTTCTTCTGGACCGCGCAGCACCTCTTCCCGGAGACGTTGTTCCTGCTGGGCGCGCTGCTGGCGATCTTCTACGCGGTCGACAGCTACTGGTACCGACGCGAAGGCGTGCTGCCGCGGGACCCGACGCCCGACACGCCGAGGCTCAAGCTGGAAGGCGCGATCAACTTCCTGCCGCTGGCCGCGGTGGTGGGCCTGGTGCTGGCCAGCGGCAAGGGCCTGCCGCCGCTGGCGCGCGACGGGCTGCTGGTCGTCGTGACGCTCGTTTCGCTGGCCATCACGCCCAAGGGTGTGCGCCAGGCCAACCAGTTCTCGTGGGCGCCGATGCAGGAGGTGGCCAAGCTCTTCGCGGCGATCTTCCTGACCATGGTGCCGGTGCTGGCGATGCTGAAGGCGGGTGAGCACGGCGCCTTCGCCGCGGTGGCGCGCGCCGTCACCGCGCCCGACGGCCAGCCGCTGCCCTGGGCCTACTTCTGGGCCAGCGGGCTGCTCAGCTCGTTCCTCGACAACGCGCCGACCTACCTGGTGTTCTTCAACCTTGCCGGCGGCGACCCGGCGCAGCTGATGACCGCGCTGGCGCCGACGCTGGCCGCGATCTCCGGCGGCTCGGTCTTCATGGGCGCCAACACCTACATCGGCAACGCGCCCAACTTCATGGTCAAGGCGATCGCCGAAGACCGCGGCATCCGCATGCCCAGCTTCTTCGGCTACATGGCGTGGAGCGGCGCGGTGCTGCTGCCGCTGTTCGTGCTGATGACCTTCATCTGGTTCCGCTGAGGAGACCGCCGTGACGACGAGCCGCCCGCACATCCTGGTCGCGCGCGCGATCTTCCCCGAGGTGGTGGCGCGGCTGCGCCGGCACTTCGAGGTCGACGACAACCCGGCCGACCACATCCACAGCGCGCCCGAGCTGGCCGCGCGGCTGCAGGGCAAGCAGGGCGCCATCACCACCGGCAGCGAGCGCATCGACGCCGCGCTGCTGGGCGCCAACCCGCAGCTGCGCGCCGTCTGCAACATGGCGGTGGGCTTCAACAACATCGACGTGCCGGCCTGCAGCGCGCGCGGCGTGATGGCCACCAACACGCCCGACGTGCTGACCGAGACCACGGCCGACTTCGGCTTCGCGCTGATGATGGCCGCGGCGCGCCGCATCACCGAGAGCGAACGCTTCCTGCGCCGCGGCGAATGGACGCGCTGGGCCTACGACATGTTCATCGGCCCCGACGTGCACGGCGCGACGCTGGGCATCCTGGGCATGGGCCGCATCGGCCAGGCGATCGCGCGGCGCGGCGCCCTGGGCTTCGGGATGCGCGTGATCTACCACAACCGCAGCCGATTGCCGGCCGAGCAGGAGGCGCCGCTCGGCGCGCGCTACGTCGACAAGGCCACGCTGTTGCGCGAGGCCGACCACTTGGTGCTGGTGCTGCCGTACGGCGCGGCCAGCCACCACGCGATCGGCGCGCCCGAGCTCGCGCAGATGAAGCCGACCGCGACGCTGACCAACGTCGCGCGCGGCGGCATCGTCGACGATGCGGCGCTGGCCGCGGCGCTGCGCGCCGGGCAGATCGCCGCCGCCGGGCTGGACGTCTTCGAGGGTGAGCCGCAGGTGCACCCGGCGCTGCTGGAGCTGCCCAACGTCGTGCTGACGCCGCACATCGCCAGCGCCAGCCTGCGCACGCGGCGCGCGATGGCCGATCTGGCGGCCGACAACCTGATCGCCGCGCTGAGCGGGCAGCGGCCGCCGTCGCTGCTGAACCCCGAAGCGCTGGCCGCGCGACGCGGCTGAGACAATCGAACGATGCCGGACTGGCCGACGACCCTGCTGCTGGCGCTGGCCGCGCTGATCGCCTTGCTGCTGCTGGCCTTGCTGCTGCGCCGGCCCGATCAGACCGAGTGGCGCGAATCCTTGCAGGTGCTGGAGCGCGAGCTGCGCGACGAACTCGGCCGCATGGCCACCGCGCAGCGCCAGGAGCAGGCCGGGCTGCAGGCGCTGCTGGCGGCGCAGACCCAATCGGCCCGCGGCGCGCAGGACCTGGCGCTGCAGCGCTTCGGCGACGGCCTGGCCGCGCAGTTGCGGCTGCTGGCCGAAGGCAACGAACGCCGGCTGCTGGCCTTGCAGGACGGCAACGAGAAGAAGCTGGAGCAGATGCGCGCCACCGTCGACGAGAAGCTGCAGGCCACGCTGGAGCAGCGCCTGGGCCAGAGCTTCAAGCAGGTCGCCGAGCGGCTGGAGCAGGTGCACCAGGGCCTGGGCGAGATGCGTTCGCTGGCGCGCGATGTGGGCTCGCTCAGCCGCGTGCTGGGCAACGTCAAGACGCGCGGGCTGTTCGGCGAGGTGCAGCTCGCGGCGCTGCTGGAGCAGGTTTTCACCGCCGAGCAGTACGCGGCCAACGTCGCCACCGTGCCCGGCAGCGCCGAGCGCGTGGAGTTCGCGCTGCGCCTGCCGGGCCAGCGTGCCGACGGCGCGCCGCTGTGGCTGCCGATCGACGCCAAGTTCCCGCGCGAGGACTACGAGCGCCTGCTCGACGCCCAGGAGCGCGCCGATGCTCCGGCCGCCGAGGCCGCGGCCCGCGCGCTGGAGCAGCGGCTGCGGCTGGAGGCGCGCAGCATCCGCGACAAGTACCTCGCGCCGCCGCACACCACCGACTTCGCGCTGCTGTTCCTGCCGGTGGAAAGCCTGTACGCCGAGGCGCTGCGCCGCCCCGGCCTGAGCGACGCGCTGCAGCGCGATGCCAAGGTGGTGCTGGCCGGGCCGACCACGCTGCTGGCGCTGCTCAACAGCCTGCAGATGGGCTTTCGCACGCTGGCGCTGGAGCGCCGCTCGGCCGAGGTCTGGGAAGTGCTGGGCGCGGTGAAGACCGAGTTCGCCAAGTTCGGCGAGGTGCTGGACAAGACGCGTCGCAAGCTGGAAGAGGCGACGAACACGCTGGACGCCGCGCAGACGCGCACGCGGGTGATGAGCCGCACGCTGAAGTCGGTGGAAGCCTTGCCCGAGGCGCGCAGCCTGGCGCTGCTGCCGGCCGCCGCCGGCGACGACGACGATGCCGCCAAGAAGGAGGGAACGCCCGGTGCCTGAACCCGCCGATGCCGACGCCGGCCCGGCGATGGCCAGCCGCCAGGTGCTGCTGGCCTTGATCGTCGGCCAGCTCGGCCTGCACGCCACGATGGCCGGCCTGCGCCTGGCCGTGCCGCTGCAGGCGCTGCGCCTGGGCGCCGGCGCCTGGACCCTGGGCCTGCTGCTGGCCCTGTTCGCCGCCGCGCCGGTGCTGCTGGCGATGCACACCGGGCGCCTGGCCGACCGGCTGGGCTACCACCGGCCGGTGCAGGTGGCCGTGGGGCTGGCGGTGCTGGGCATGGGCTTCGCGCTGGCCTCGGTGTGGCTGCCGGGCTGGTGGGCGCTGGGTGTCCTGTGCGTGGCCGCGTCGCTGACCGGCACCGCTGCCAACATGGGCATGCTGACCATCCAGCGCACCGCCGGGCTGGCGGCGCGCAACGCCACCGAGCGCATGCGCATCTTCAGCTGGCTGGGCGTGGCGCCGTCGTTCTCCAACGTCGTCGGGCCGGTGGTCACCGGGCTGATGATCGACGGCGCCGGCTTCGGCGGCGCCTACGCATTGCTGCTGCTGCTGCCGCTGGCCACGCTGGCCACCGCGCGCGCGGTGCCGGTGCTGCCGCCGCCGGGCGGGGCCGAAGGCGGCGAGCGCCGCGAGAGTGGACCCTGGGAGCTGCTGACCGCGCCGGGCATGAAGCGGCTGCTGGTGATCAACTGGCTGTTCTCGATGTGCTGGGACGTGCACGCCTTCGCCGTGCCCATCCTCGGCCACGAGCGCGGCTTCAGCGCCAGCACCATCGGCTTCGTGCTGGGCAGCTTCACGCTGGCCGTCACCGGCGTGCGGCTGCTGGTGCCGGTGCTGGCGCACCGCATCGAAGAGAAGCGCGTGCTGGCCGGCGCGATGATCGGCACCGGCGCGGTGTTCATGGTCTACCCGCTGGCCGCCACGCCCTGGCTGATGGGCGGCTGCGCGGTGCTGCTGGGGCTGACGCTGGGCGTGGCGCAGCCGCTGATCATGACCACGCTGCACCACGTCACGCCCGAGGGCCGGCACGGCGAGTCGCTGGCCTTCCGCTCGATGGCGATCAATGCGTCGAGCACGCTGATGCCGCTGCTGTTCGGCGCCCTGGGCACCGCGGTGGGCGCGGCGGCGCTGTTCTGGAGCGTGGCCGGCGCGGTGGGCGCCGGCTCGTGGCTGACGCGGCGGCTGGCCAGCGTCAAGAGCTGAAACAGCCGGGCGCGGCGCCGGTCGTCAGAACCGGATGCCCGAGGCCGGCGCTTCCGCCGCGGGCGGATTGGCGGGCTGGCTGGGCGGCGGCGGCGCGGCCGGTGCCGGGGCGGGCGCCGGCGCGGCGGTCTCGCGCGCGACCAGCGGCGTGGCCGGCGGCGGCTGCCAGTTGCGCGGCAGGCGCGATTCGCGCGGGTAGCCGGCGGCGTCCAGCGTGCTGGCCCAGTCGGCGGCGTTGTAGCCGCGCAAGGCCTGGGCACCCACCGTCAGCGCCGGGATCGTGCGCCCGCCCGACAGGCGCTCGAGCGCGGCGCCGTCCTCCTCGCTGCCGACGCGGCGTTCGGCGTACGGCACGCCGCGCTGCTGCAGCATCAGCCGCGCGCTGTCGCAAGGCGCGCAGTTGGCGCCGGCATACAGCGTGACCGGGTAGCGCGCCGCCACCTGCCGCAGCGCGAACGGCAGGCTGCCGTCGCCGGCAGCGGGCGCCGAAGCCGCCGCCGCGCCGTTGCGGCCGAGCGTCGTCACCTTGCCGGGCTCGGTCACCGGCGGCCGGTCGGTGTAGGTGACGCGGCCGTCGGGGCCGACCACCTTGTATTGCGCCAGCGCCGACGCGGCGAGGCCGGCGCCGGCCAGCGCGATCAGCAGGTGTCGAGTTGCCATGCGGTGATCCCCGCGCAATGAGCTGGCGCGATTATGTCGGCGCGCCGCCTTCGGCGGCCTGCAGCGTGTTGACCAGCAGCATCGCGCGCGTCATCGGCCCCACGCCGCCGGGCACCGGGGTGATCCAGCCGGCCACCTCCTTCACCGCGTCGAAGTCGACGTCGCCGCAGAGCTTGCCGGCCTCGTTGCGGTTCATGCCGACGTCGATGACGGCGGCGCCGGGCTTGACCATGCCGGCGGTGATCGTGTTGCGGCGGCCCACCGCGGCCACCAGGATGTCGGCCTGCCGCGTCATCGCGCCGAGGTCGGGCGTCGCGCTGTGGCAGATGGTCACCGTCGCGTGCGCCTGCAGCAGCAGCATCGCCATCGGCTTGCCGACGATGTTGCTGCGGCCGACCACCACCGCATGCTTGCCTTTGGGATCGACGCCGGCGGCCTGCAGCATGCGCATGCAGCCATTGGGCGTGCAGGGCTTGAAGCCGGGCAGCCCGGCCATCAGCGCGCCGACGCTGGCGACGTGGAAGCAGTCCACGTCCTTGGCCGGCGAGATCGTCGCGATCACGGTGTTGGCGTCGATGTGCCGCGGCAGCGGCAGCTGCACCAGGATGCCGTGCACCGCGGGGTCGGCGTTGAGCGCGCGGATGCGCGCCAGCAGCACGTCCTGCGGCGTGTCGGCCGGCAGCCGGTCGAGGATGGAGCGCATGCCCACGCCTTCGCAGTCGGCCACCTTGTGCTTGACGTAGACCTGGGACGCCGGGTCCTCGCCGACCAGGATCACCGCCAGCCCGGGCTGCCGGCCGCGCGCTGCCAGCGAGGTCACGCGCAAGGCCACGTCGGCGCGGATCTCGCGCGCCAGCGCGTTGCCGTCGATCAGTTGAGCGCTCATGTGCTTCGGTCCCCAAAACAAAGGCCGCTACGCGAGCGGCCTCTAACGGTGCAGTTGAATGGCTTCAGGCTTTGGTCGGCGCGCCGAGCGCGATCTTCAGCAGATCGGCCACCGTGTTGGCGTTGAGCTTTTCCATGATGTTGGCGCGGTGCGCCTCCACCGTCTTGATGCTGATGCCCAGGTCGTCGGCGATCTGCTTGTTCAGCCGGCCGGCGACGATGCGCTCCAGCACCTGCGCCTCGCGCGTGGTCAGGCGGCTCAGCAGCGCGTCGCGGCTGGCCTGCTCCTGGTGCTGGCTGAAGGCGTTGCGCGCCTGGTCCAGCATGCGCTCCACCAGGCCCAGCAGCTCTTCTTCCTTGAAGGGCTTCTCGATGAAGTCCATCGCGCCCTTCTTCATCGTGCTGACGGCCATCGGCACGTCGCCGTGGCCGGTGATGAAGACGATGGGCAGCGGGCTGCGGCGCTCGAGCAGCCGGTCCTGCAACTCGAGCCCGCTCATGCCGTCCATGCGGATGTCGGCGATCAGGCAGGCGACTTCGCGCGGGTCGAAGCGCGACAGGAACGATTCCGACGAGTCGAAGCACTTGACGCGGTAGTCCTTGCCTTCCAGCAACCACTGCAGGGAATCGCGCACGGCCTCGTCGTCGTCGACGACGTACACCGTGCCTTTCTTCGGGATCAGGCTCATTCGGAGGTGGTGACGGCTGGGTTCGGGGCGGCGTCGGAGCGGGGGCCGGAGCCTTCGGCGGACTGCAATCGCGGCGGCAGTTCGACCGGCAAGGTGAAGGAGAAGCGGCATCCGACGATGGATTCGCCATTGTAGAGGTTCTGCGCCTTCATCCGGCCGCGGTGCGACTCGACGATCGAGCGGCACAGCGACAGCCCGATGCCCAGGCCTTCGGCCTTGGTCGAGAAGAAGGCCTCGTACAGCCGCGCGATCACCTCGTCCTTCAGCCCCGGCCCCATGTCGGTGACGCTGAACTCGATCACGCCGCCTTCGTCGGCCGTGTGGCGCGGCACCACGCGCAGCTCGATGTGGCGGCGCGCCGGCGCGAGGCCCGCGTTGTCGATCGCCTCGGCCGCGTTCTTCAGCAGGTTGAGCACGACCTGCTCGATCAGGATGGGGTCGACCATCATCTCCGGCAGGTGCTGCGCCACGTAGGTGTGGATGGCCACGTTGCGGCGCCGCAGCTCGATGCCGGCGAGGTCGACCGCGTCCTCGATGATCTGCCGCGCCTGCGCCGGCTGGCGCTGCGGCTCGCTGCGCTTCACGAAGGCGCGGATGCGGCGGATGATCTGCCCGGCGCGCTCGGCCTGGCGCGCGGTCTTCTGCAACGCGGCCACGAGGTCGTCGCGCTCGATGGTGCCCGAGATCACGCGCGAGACCACGCCGTTGCAGTAGTTGGTGATGGCCGTCAGCGGCTGGTTCAGCTCGTGCGCCACCGAGCTGGCCATCTCGCCCATGGACACCAGGCGGCTGGTGACCTGCGCCTTCTCGGCCTGCACCGCGGCCTGCTCCTCGGCGCGGCGGCGCGCGGTGATGTCGGTCGCGATCAGCATCTGCGCCAGCCGGCCGTCGGTCCACTGCAGGTAGCGCGCGCGCACGTCGAACCACTTCTGCATGCTGTCGACGAACACTTCGCGCGGGCTGGTGCCCATCTCGGTCAGCTCCTGCGCCGGCAGGCCCGAGAGGTGGTCGACCGATTCCTCGCCCTCGTCCTCGAAATCCACCGTGGTGCCGCCGGCCATCAGCGTGTGGCCGCGCGCGTCGGCGCCGAACCACAGCCGGTACGAGCGGTTGACGAACAGCAGCTCGCCCTGCTGCACCGAGAGCACCGAGACCGAGGCGTCCAGGCCTTCCAGCACCGTGGTGAAGCGCTCGTGGCTGGCCGAGAGCTGGTCGCGGATGCGCTTGGCCTCGGTGATGTTGGTCATGCTGGCCATCCAGCCGGTCTGCTGGCCGCGCGGGTCGATCAGCGGGCTGACGTACATGCGCGCGTCGAAGCGGCTGCCGTCCTTGCGCATGACCTTCATCTCGATGCCGCCGGTGGGGCTGCGGCCCTGCAGTTCCTGCTGCAGCAGCCGGCTGTTCTCGTCCACGCGCTCGGGCGGCCAGTAGGGGAAGGGCGGCTGGCGGCCGATCAGCTCGGTGTCGGCGAAGCCCGTCATCTGGCAGAACGCGGCGTTGACGTAGCTGATGCGGCCTTCCAGGTCCATCGCGCGCATGCCGGTGGGCATGGAGTTCTCCATCGCGCGGCGGAAGTTGGTCTCCTGCACCAGCGCGGCCTGGATCTGCGCGCGCCGGCGCACGTGGCGCCAGGTGCCCAGCAGCATCCACACCGTCAGCACCGACAGCGCCACCACCATCCAGAACAGCGTGTTGCCGATCAGGCCGATGGAGGTGCGGTAGCCCTGGCCGCGCAGGCTCAGGCCCAGCGCCGGCGGGCCCAGCGGCGCGTCGATCACGATCGGCGCCGGGCGCGCGCCGGCGGCGTCGCCGGAGGTGCTGGCCAGCGTCTGCTGGCGGTCGCCCAGCACCGCCATCGTGTGCCGGCGCACCACCTCGGCGGGCACCAGGTTGCGCAGCAGCGTCTCGGCCGAATACTCGACGACCAGCGTGCCGGCGAAGGCGTTGCGCTCGATCAGCGGCAGGTAGAGCTGGAACACCGACAGCCCCGAGGCCGACTTGAAGTAGCGCGAGTACGCCGGCTGGCGCGTCTCCCAGGCGGCGCGGAAGGCGGCCTCGGGCTCGCCGTCGCGCCCGGCCACGGGCAGCGAGGGGTTGGGCTCCGCCGGGCCGCTGATCGACTCCGGCAGGTACAGCAGCGGGTAGTGCGTGGCCTTCAGGTTGCGGCGTGCGCCCAGCCAGTTGAGGTGCGTGACCTCGGGACGCTCGCGCGAGAAGTCGGCCGCCATCGCGGCGAAAGCGGCCTGGTCCACCTCGCGCGAGACCAGTTCGCGCGCCATGCGGATGAGCTGCTCCTGGTTCTGCAGCAGGCGCAGGTTGAACTGCTGCTGCGTGATCTCGATGTCGCGCTTGACCGACTCCGACTCCCGCTCGATTTCCTCATTGCGCAAGTACCAGAAGGCCGAAATGATCGCCGCCAGGAACAGCAGCACGGAGAACAGCGGGGCCAGCGTGGCCAGGCGGTCCTGGCGCGCCGGCGACTGGCGGCGCCACCACAGGCCGAACAGCCGGCGGGCATCGGGCAGCCGGGGCGCAGCGGAGTCGCGGGGACTCGGGGGGCCAGGATCTGGAGGCATCCGGCGGATTATCCCGGCGCGCTTTCGCTTGGGCGTCGTCGCGTCGACGAAAACGCGGCAGTTGATTTCACATTAAGAAATCAAGTGGCACTATTTGAAAAAAGGCTAACTTGTGTCACACTCCGCGCCATTCGAATTTCAACCTCCCCAGGAGACAAGCATGTCAGCAGTGCCCCAATCCTTCAGCGGCGGTGCCGCCAACGATAGCGACGCCCAGGAAACCCGTGAATGGCTGGACGCGCTGCAGGCCGTCATCGCGGCCGAAGGCGAGGAGCGCGCGCACTACCTGCTGGAGTGCCTGATCGAGGAGGCGCGCCAGGCCGGCATCGACATGCCGTACTCGGCCACCACCGCGTACGTCAACACCATCGAGCCGGCCGACGAGGAGCGCAGCCCCGGCAACCTGGAGCTGGAAGGCCGGCTGCGCGCCTACATGCGCTGGAACGCGATGGCGATGGTCGTCAAGGCCAACCGGCTGGATCCGGAAGACGGCGGCGACCTCGGCGGCCACATCAGCAGCTTCCAGTCGCTGGCCCACATGCTGGCCGCCGGCTTCAACCACTTCTGGCATGCCGAGAGCCCCGGCCACGGCGGCGACCTGCTCTACATCCAGGGCCACAGCGCGCCGGGCATCTACGCGCGCGCCTTCATGGAAGGCCGGCTGACCGAGGACCAGCTCCTGCACTTCCGCCAGGAAGTGGGCGGCAAGGGCCTGTCGAGCTACCCGCACCCCAAGCTGATGCCCGAGTTCTGGCAGTTCCCCACCGTCTCGATGGGCCTGGGGCCGCTGATGGCGATCTACCAGGCGCGCTTCCTGAAGTACCTGCATGCGCGCGGCATCGCCGACACCGCCAACCGCAAGGTCTGGGTGTTCTGCGGCGACGGCGAGATGGACGAGCCCGAGAGCCTGGGCGCGATCGGCCTGGCGGCGCGCGAGAAGCTGGACAACCTGGTGTTCGTGATCAACTGCAACCTGCAGCGCCTGGACGGCCCGGTGCGCGGCAACGGCAAGATCGTGCAGGAGCTGGAAGGCGAGTTCCGCGGCTCGGGCTGGAACGTCATCAAGCTGCTGTGGGGCAGCAACTGGGATCCGCTGCTGGCGCGCGACAAGGAAGGCGCCTTGCGCCAGTTGATGATGGACACGCTGGACGGCGACTACCAGGCCTACAAGGCCAACGACGGCGCCTTCGTGCGCAAGAATTTCTTCGGCCGCTCGCCCGGCGCGCTGGAGCTGGTGGCCAAGCTGAGCGACGCCGACGTCTGGAACCTGCGCCGCGGCGGCCACGACGCGGCCAAGGTCTACGCCGCGTTCCATGCCGCCAACAGCCACCAGGGCCAGCCCAGCGTGCTGCTGATCAAGACGGTCAAGGGCTACGGCATGGGCAAGGCCGGCGAGGGCAAGAACACCGCGCACCAGACCAAGAAGCTGTCCGACGACGACATCCGCTACATGCGCGACCGCTTCAACATCCCGATCCCCGACAGCGAGCTGCCCAGGATCCCGTTCTACAAGCCGGCCGACGACACGCCGGAGATGAAGTACCTGCACGAGCGCCGCCAGGCCTTGGGCGGCTACCTGCCCAAGCGTCGCACCAAGGCCGACGAGAGCTTCACGGTGCCGGCGCTGGAGAACTTCAAGGCCGTGCTCGAGCCCACCGCCGAAGGCCGCGAGATCAGCACCACGCAGGCCTACGTGCGCTTCCTGACGCAGTTGCTACGCGACCAGGCGCTGGGCCCGCGCGTGGTGCCCATCCTGGTCGACGAGGCGCGCACCTTCGGCATGGAAGGGCTGTTCCGCCAGATCGGCATCTACAACCCCGAAGGCCAGAAGTACACGCCGGTCGACAAGGACCAGGTCATGTACTACAAGGAGGACAAGGCCGGCCAGATCCTGCAGGAAGGCATCAACGAGCCCGGCGGCATGGCGAGTTGGATCGCCGCGGCGACGTCGTACTCGACGAACAACCGCATCATGGTGCCGTTCTACATCTACTACTCGATGTTCGGCTTCCAGCGCGTGGGCGACCTGGCCTGGGCCGCCGGCGACATGCAGGCGCGCGGCTTCCTGCTGGGCGGCACCAGCGGCCGCACCACGCTCAACGGCGAGGGCCTGCAGCACGAGGACGGCCACAGCCACGTCATGGCCGGCACCATCCCCAACTGCATCACCTACGATCCCACCTTCGCGCACGAGGTCGGCGTGATCATCCACCACGGCCTGAAGCGCATGGTGGAGAAGCAGGACAACGTCTTCTACTACCTGACGCTGCTCAACGAGAACTACCCGATGCCGGGGCTGAAGCCCGGCACCGAGGAGCAGATCATCAAGGGCATGTACCTGCTGGAAGAGGGCGCCAAGAAGACGCCGCGCGTCAACCTGCTGGGCAGCGGCACCATCCTGCGCGAGAGCATCGCCGCGAAGAAGCTGCTGGAGGACGACTGGGGCGTGGCCGCCAACGTCTGGAGCTGCCCCAGCTTCAACGAGCTGGCGCGCGACGGCCAGGACTGCGAGCGCTGGAACCTGCTGCACCCGACCGCCGAGCCGCGCGTGCCCTTCGTCAGCCAGCAGCTCGGCGGCCACGCCGGGCCGGTGGTGGCCAGCACCGACTACATCAAGAACTACGCCGAGCAGATCCGCGCCTTCATCCCCAAGGGCCGCGCCTACAAGGTGCTGGGCACCGACGGCTTCGGCCGCAGCGACTTCCGCAGCCGCCTGCGCGAGCACTTCGAGGTCAACCGCCACTACATCGTGGTGGCCGCGCTGAAGGCGCTGGCCGAGGAGGGCACGGTGCCGGCAGCCAAGGTGGCCGAAGCGATCGCCAAGTACAAGATCGACGCCGACAAGCTCAACCCCCTGTACGCCTGAGCGGCAGCACGGAGACAACACGACATGGCACTGGTGGAAGTGAAGGTCCCGGACATCGGCGACTTCAAGGACGTGGCGGTGATCGAGCTGCTGGTCAAGCCCGGCGACGCGGTGAAGGCCGAGCAGTCCCTGCTGACGGTGGAAAGCGACAAGGCGTCGATGGAGATTCCGTCGTCGCACGCCGGCGTGGTGAAGGAGCTGAAGGTCGCGCTGGGCGACAAGGTCAACGAGGGCAGCGTGATCGCGGTGGTGGAGGCGGGGGAGGCGGCGGCACCTGCGCCTGCACCTGCTGCAGCGCCGGCGCCCGCGCCGGCCGCGCAACCAGCTGCTGCGCCGGCCGCACCCGCCGCGGGTCCGGTCGAACTGCGCGTGCCCGACATCGGCGACTTCGCCGAGGTCTCGGTGATCGAGCTGTTCGTGAAGCCCGGCGACACGGTCAAGGTCGAGCAAAGCCTGATCACGGTGGAAAGCGACAAGGCGTCGATGGAGATCCCGTCGTCGCACGCCGGCGTGATCCAGGAAATGAAGGTCAAGGTCGGTGACAAAGTCTCCAAGGGCAGCTTGGTCGCGTTGCTGCAGCCTAGCGGCGGCGCAGCCGCGCCGGCGCCCGTGGCGGCGTCGGCACCGGCTGCTGCAGCACCGGCACTCGCGGCGGCCTCCGCTCCGGCACCTGCTCCCGCGGCGCTGCCGCCCCACGAACCCACGGCCGCCAAAGGCAGCCTGCCGCATGCCTCGCCGTCGATCCGCAAGCAGGCGCGCGAGCTGGGCGTGCCGCTGGCCGAGGTCAAGGGCAGCGGGCCCAAGGGTCGCATCCTGATCGAGGACCTGCAAGGCTTCGTCAAGCAGGTGATGAGCGGCGCTGCGCAGACCGCGGCGCAAAAGGCCAAGGCCCCGGTGGCCGCGGCCGCCGGCGGCGGCATCCCCGGCCTGCTGCCCTGGCCGCAGGTCGACTTCGCGAAGTTCGGCCCCGTCGAGCGCAAGGATCTCAGCCGCATCAAGAAGATCAGCGGCGCGAACCTGCACCGCAACTGGGTGCTGATCCCGCACGTCACCAACAACGACGAGGCCGACATCACCGAGCTGGAGGCCTTCCGCGTCCAGCTCAACAAGGAGAACGAGAAGTCCGGCATCAAGGTCACGATGCTGGCCTTCGTGATCAAGGCGGTGGTCGCGGCGCTGAAGAAGTTCCCCGACTTCAACGCCAGCCTCGACGGCGATGCGCTCGTCTACAAGCGCTACTTCCACATCGGCTTCGCCGCCGACACGCCCAATGGCCTGGTCGTGCCGGTGCTGAAGGACGCCGATAAGAAGGGCCTGCTGCAGATCGCGCAGGAGATGGCCGAGCTGTCGAAGAAGGCGCGCGACGGCAAGCTGGGGCCGGCCGACATGACCGGCGGCTGCTTCTCGATCAGCTCGCTGGGCGGCATCGGCGGCACGCACTTCACGCCCATCATCAACGCGCCCGAGGTCGCGATCCTGGGCCTGTCCAAGGGCTACCAGAAGCCGGTGTGGGACGGCAAGCAGTTCCTGCCGCGGCTGACGCTGCCGCTGTCGCTGTCGTACGACCACCGGGTGATCGACGGCGCCGCGGCGGCGCGCTTCAACGCCTACCTGGGACAGTTGCTCGCCGACTTCCGCCGCGTGATCTTGTGAGCACCGTCGTCGTCGCCCGCAAGGGCAGCACGGTGGCGATCGGCGCCGACTCGCTGATCACCTTCGGCGAGATGCGGCTGCCGCACGGCTACGAGGTCAACGCCAAGGTGTTCGACGTGGCCGGCTCGTGGGTGGGGGCGGTCGGCAGCACCGCGCACTTCCCGGTGCTGCGGCAGGCGCTCGGCGCGCTGCCGGCCGACGAACTGCGCCTGGGCTCGCGCGACGAGGTGTTCGACACCTTCCTCAAGTTGCACCCCAAGCTCAAGGAACGCTTCTTCCTCAACACGAAAGAGCACGACTCCGACCCCTACGAGAGCAGCCAGTTCACGATCGTGATCGCCAACCGGCACGGCATCTTCGGCGTCGAGAGCTACCGCGAGGTGTTCGAGTTCGAGCGCTTCTGGGCCATCGGCTCGGGCCGGCGCTTCGCGCTGGGCGCGATGCACGCGGTGTACGACAAGGCGAAGACGGCGCGCGAGGTGGCCGCCGCCGGCGTGTCGGCCGGCTGCGAATTCGACACCAATTCGGCAGCCCCGGTGCGGCTGCAGACCCTGAAACTCAAGAACTGACAGACATCATGGCCCTGATCGACATCCTCGTTCCCGACATCGGCGACTTCAAGGACGTGGCCGTCATCGAAGTGCTGGTCAAGCCCGGCGACACCGTGAAGGCCGAGCAAAGCCTGATCACGGTGGAAAGCGACAAGGCGTCGATGGAGATTCCGTCGTCGCATGCGGGCGTGGTGAAGGCGCTCAAGGTCGCGGTGGGCGACAAGGTCAACCAGGGGAGCGTGGTGCTGGCGCTGGAGACGGCGGAGGCTGCACCCTCACCCCAACCCTCGCCCGCGCAGCGGGAGAGGGCGGGGGGTGAGGGCGCCGACCACGACTGCGACCTGCTGGTCCTCGGCGCCGGCCCCGGCGGCTATTCGGCCGCGTTCCGCGCCGCCGACCTGGGGCTCAAGACCATTCTGATCGAGCGTTATGCCACGCTCGGCGGCGTCTGCCTCAACGTCGGCTGCATCCCCAGCAAGGCCTTGCTGCACGTGGCCGCGGTGATGGACGAGGTGCAGCACTTCGCCGCGCTGGGCGTGAGCTTCGGCGAGCCCGCGGTCGATCTGCCCAAACTGCTGGCGCACAAGGACAAGGTGGTGGGCAAGCTCACCGGCGGCCTGGCCGCGATGGCCAAGATGCGCAAGGTCACCGTGGTGCAGGGCAGCGGCGCGTTCGCCGACGCCCACCACCTGAACGTGACCTTGGCCGACGGCAAGACGCAGACCATCGGCTTCAAGCAGGCCATCATCGCCGCCGGCTCCGAGGCGGTGAGGCTGCCCTTCCTGCCCGACGATCCGCGCATCGTCACCTCCACCGGCGCGCTGCAGCTGCGCCAGCAGCCGAAGAAGATGCTGGTGATCGGCGGCGGCATCATCGGGCTGGAGATGGGCACGGTCTACAGCACGCTGGGCGCGCGGCTGGACGTCGTCGAGATGCTCGACGGCCTGATGCAGGGCGCCGACCGCGACTTGGTCAAGGTCTGGCAGAAGCTCAACGCGAAGCGCTTCGACAACATCCGGCTGAAGACCAAGACGGTGGGCGCCGAAGCGACGGCCGACGGCATCCGCGTGCAGTTCGAAGGACTGGACGGCGCCAGGAGCGAAGGCGTCTACGACCTCGTGCTGCAGGCCGTGGGCCGCCGGCCCAACGGCCGTGCGATCGCCGCCGACAAGGCCGGCGTCGCGGTCGACGAGCGCGGCTTCATCCCGGTGGACGTGCAGATGCGCACCAACGTGCCGCACATCTTCGCGATCGGCGACATCGTCGGCCAGCCGATGCTGGCGCACAAGGCGGTGCACGAAGCGCACGTCGCCGCCGAGGTCGCGGCCGGCGACGCGAAGGCGCAGTTCGACGCCCGCGTGATCCCCAGCGTGGCCTACACCGACCCCGAGGTGGCCTGGGTCGGCCTGACCGAGGACGAGGCCAAGGCGCGCGGCATCGCGGTCAAGAAGGGCCTGTTCCCCTGGACCGCCTCGGGCCGCGCGATCGCCAATGGCCGCGACGAAGGCTTCACCAAGCTGCTGTTCGACGCCCAGACCCATCGCATCCTCGGCGGCGGCATCGTCGGCACGCATGCCGGCGACATGATCGGCGAGGTGGCGCTGGCCATCGAGATGGGCGCCGACGAGGTCGACATCGGCAAGACCATCCACCCGCACCCGACGCTGGGCGAGAGCATCGGCATGGCGGCCGAGGCCGCGCACGGGAGCTGCACCGACCTGCCGCCGGCGCGCAAGTGAGGCGGCGGCTTCAGGCGATGTCGCCGGCGTGCACGCCGAAGCGGCCGTTGCGGCGGTCGGCGAAGTAGTGTTCCAGCGTCTGCTTGACCGTGCGGAAGGCGATCTCGTCCCAGGGGATCTCGTGCTCGGCGAAGAGCCGGGCCTCGATGGTCTCGGGGCCGGGCGCGAAGCGCGTGTCCAGCAGCCGCGCCAGGTAGAACAGGTGCAGCTGCCCGGCGCGCACCACGTTGAGCACCGTGAACAGCGCGCCCATCTCGATGCGCGCGCCGGCCTCCTCGTCGGTCTCGCGGCGGGCGCCTTCGGCGGTGCTTTCGCCCAGCTCCAGGAAGCCCGCGGGCAGCGTCCACAGGCCCTTGCGCGGCTCGATGTTGCGGCGGCACAGCAGCACCTGCTCGCCCTGCTCACCCCACACCGGCACCGTGCCGACGACATTGATCGGGTTCTCGTAGTGGATCTCGCCGCAGGCCGCGCAGATGGCGCGCTCGCGGTTGTCGTCGGCAGGAACCTGGTAACTCACGGCCGTGCCGCAAGCGCGGCAATGCCTGATGCGGCGGGGCACGAACATCAGTACCGCCCGGCCGTTCCGAAGGTACTGAGCTCCCCCTCGGGGGGCAGCGAACGAAGTGAGCTTGGGGGCACCATTTCATCAGTGTAGCGGCGCGGCGCCGCGTGGCATGATCGCCGCGCCATTCCCGCCGCCCGATTCGCCAGACCTGGAGAGAGCCCGATGAGCTTCGTCTTCCCCCCGCCGCCCACCGTCTCGGTCCCCGTCGCCGGCGGCGGCGCCTTTCCGGTCCACCGCATCTACTGCGTGGGCCGCAACTACGTCGAGCACGCGCAGGAGATGGGCTTCACCGGCCGCGAGCCGCCGTTCTTCTTCATGAAGCCGGCCGACGCCGCGGTGCCGGTGGTCGACGGCGAGACCGGCCGCATCGAGTACCCCAGCCTGACCGCCAACCTGCACCACGAGGTCGAGCTGGTGGTGGCCATCGGCATGGGCGGGCGCGACATCAAGGCCGGCGACGCTGCCCGCCACATCTGGGGTTATGCGGTCGGCCTGGACATGACGCGCCGCGACCTGCAGAACGAGATGAAGAAGCTGGGCCGCCCCTGGTCCATCGGCAAGGCCTTCGAGCAGTCGGCGCCGATCGGGCCCATCGTGCCGATCTCGCGCACCGGCGAGCTGACGCGCGGCGAGATCGCGCTCAAGGTCAACGGCCACGCGCGGCAGAAGGGCGACCTGAAGGACCTGATCTGGAGCGTCGACGAGATCATCGAGCACCTCAGCGCCGCCTGGACGCTGCAGCCCGGCGACCTGATCTACACCGGCACTCCCGCCGGCGTGGCCCCCGTGGTGCGCGGCGACGTGATGGAAGGCCGCGTCGAAGGTCTGCCCGAGCTGCGCGTGGCGGTGGCCTGAAGCGGCAGCCCGATGGAACTCTTTAACTACTTCCGCTCCAGCGCCTCGTACCGCGTGCGCATCGCGCTCGCGCTCAAGGGGCTGGACTACGACTACCGCGCGGTGCATCTGGTGCGCAACGAGCACCTGCAGGAGTCGTACGCCGCGGTGTCGGCGACGCGCCTGGTGCCCACGCTGGTGGACGACGGCCAGGTGCTGACGCAGTCGCTGGCGATCATCGAGTACCTCGACGAGACCCGCCCCCAGCCGCCGCTGCTGCCGCGCGACGCCGCCGGCCGCGCGCGCGTGCGCGCACTGGCGCTGGACGTCGCCTGCGAGATCCACCCGCTGAACAACCTGCGCGTGCTGCGCTACCTGACCGGATCGCTGAAGGTCGGCGACGACGACAAGAACCGCTGGTATCGCCACTGGGTGGAGACGGGGCTCGAAGTGGTGGAGCGCCAGCTCGCCGCGCGGCCGTCCACCTTCTGCCACGGCGACGCGCCGACGCTGGCCGACTGCGTGCTGGTGCCGCAGATCTTCAACGCCCAGCGCTTCGACTGCCGGCTGGACCACGTGCCGCAGGTGATGAAGGTCTTCGACGCCTGCATGAAGCTGCCGGCCTTCGAGAACACCCGCCCCGAAGCCTGCCCCGATGCGGCCTGAGCCCGGCGACTGGCTGCGCCCCGACTGGCCCGCACCGACCGCCGCGCGCGCGTTGGTCAGCACGCGGCCGGGCGGCAGCCTGCGCCTGGATCCGGCCGACCCGCAGGTGGTCGAGCGCCGCCGCCGCTTCGCCGCCGAACTGGGCGCCGAGCCGACCTGGATGCACCAGGTGCACGGCAGCCGCGTGCTGCGGCTGGACGCCGCGACCGCCGCGCAGCCGCAGACGGCCGATGCCGCGATCACCCGCACGCCGGGCCTGGCCTGCGCGGTGTTCGCGGCCGACTGCCTGCCGGTGCTGCTGTGCAGCGACGACGGGCGCATCGTCGGCGCCGCGCACGCCGGCTGGCGCGGCCTGGCCGCCGGCGTGCTGCAGGCCACGGTGCAGGCGATGTGCGACGACGCCGGCCGCGCGCCCGATGAGCTTCAGGCCTGGCTGGGCCCTTGCATCGGGCCGCGGCAGTTCGAGGTGGGCGCCGACGTGCTGCAGGCCTTCGGCGCCGACCCCGATGCGGGCGACGACCCGGCCTTCATCCGCCGCGAGCGGGCCGGCGGGCCCGATGGCCAAGCCCGCTGGCTGGCCGACCTGCCGCTGCTGGCGCGCCGGCGGCTGCAGGCGGCCGGCGTCGTGCGCATCGGCGGCGGCCGCTGGTGCACCGTCGAGCAGCGCTCAAACTTCTTTTCGTTCCGCGGCGGCGACCGGCTCGGCCGCTTCGGCGCCGCCATCGCCTGCGCGGCGCGCTGATGAGGCGGCCGCCTGCTCCTCCTCCTGCCGCGCGCGGGCGCGCCTGCGCAGCGGCGTGCCCAGGATGTAGACCACGATGGACAGCGGCAGCACGCCGTAGAGCACGAAGGTGAAGACCGCGCCCAGCACGGTGCCTTGGCTGGACAGCGCCTCGGCCACTGCCATCATCAGCACCACGTACAGCCAGGCGATCACGACCACGTAGATGCCCAAGACCCGCCTTTCCCTTCTCTTGCCAGCCAGCGCGCATGATGATGTCATGGCAAGGTAAGCCAGCATCCTTAAGCTGCCGGCCGCGGTACACGATGCCGGCTGCGCCCCAGAAGAAACCGACCCGGAGACAAACATGCTCAAGCCCCTGCTGAACCTGCCCGCGTTCGACCCCAAGGCCATGGGCCTGGCCCCCGCGGTCGGCGAGGCCTGGAAATCGATGGCCGGCCTGAGCCTGTCGCCGGCCGAGCTGGCGCGGCTGCAGGCCGAGTACGTGACCAACGCCGCCGAGATCTGGAACCAGCAGCTCGAGCGCATGCGGCCCGACGGCAAGCCCGCGCCGATCGGCGACCGCCGCTTCGCCGGCCAGGAATGGCTGGAGAACCCGGCTGCCGCCTACGTCGCGCAGATGTACCTGCTGAACGCGCGCACGCTGCTGCAGATGGCCGAGAGCGTGCAGGGCGACGCCAAGACGCGCGCGCGCATCCGCTTCGCGGTGCAGCAGTGGATCGACGCCGCCGCGCCCAGCAACTTCCTCGCCTTCAACCCCGAGGCGCTGAAGAAGGCCGTGGCCACCCAGGGCGAGAGCATCGCCAACGGCCTGCGGCTGCTGCTGGAGGACGTGAAGAAGGGCCACGTCTCGCAGACCGACGAGAGCGTGTTCGAGGTCGGCCGCAACGTGGCGTCGACGCCGGGCACCGTGGTGTTCGAGAACGCGTTCTTCCAGCTCATCGAGTACACGCCCACCACGGCCAAGGTGCACGAGCGGCCGATGCTGTTCGTGCCGCCTTGCATCAACAAGTTCTACATCCTCGACCTGCAGCCCGAGAACTCGGTGATCCGCTACACCGTGGACCAGGGCCACCGCACCTTCGTGGTGAGCTGGCGCAACCCCGACGAGAGCCTGGCCGCCGCGACCTGGGACGACTACATCGAGCAAGGGGCGATCGAGGCCATCCGCACCGTGCAGGCGATCACCGGCGTCGATCGCTACAACATGCTGGGCTTCTGCGTCGGCGGCACCATCATCAGCACCGCGCTGGCGGTGCTGGCGGCGCGCGGCGAGCAGCCGGCGCATTCGCTGACGCTGCTGACCACGCTGCTGGACTTCGCCGAGACCGGCGTGCTGGACCTCTTCGTCGACGAGGCCTCGGTGCAGTTGCGCGAGATGACCATCGGCCCCAAGGCGCCCACCGGCCCGGGGCTGCTGAAGGGCCAGGAACTGGCGACGACCTTCAGCTTCCTGCGCCCGAACGACCTGGTGTGGAACTACGTGGTCGGCAACTACCTGAAGGGCGAGGCGCCGCCGCCGTTCGACCTGCTGTACTGGAACGGCGACTCCACCAACCTGCCGGGCCCGATGTACTGCTGGTACCTGCGCAACACCTACCTCGAGAACAAGCTGAAGGTGCCGGGCGCCACCACCACCTGCGGCGAGAAGGTCGACCTCGGGGCCATCAAGGCGCCGGTCTACGTCTACGGCTCGCGCGAGGACCACATCGTGCCCTGGACCGCGGCCTACGCGTCCACGCAGATCCTCAAGGGCGACAAGCGCTTCGTGCTGGGCGCCTCGGGCCACATCGCCGGCGTGATCAACCCGCCGGCCAAGGGCAAGCGCAGCTACTGGACCAACGCCAAGCTGCCGCCCAAGGCCGCGGACTGGTTCGCCGGCGCCACCGAGCACCCGGGAAGCTGGTGGACCGACTGGAGCGGCTGGCTCAAGGGCATGGGCGGCAAGCCGGTGCCGGCGCCCAAGGCGCCGGGCAACCGCCAGTTCAAGCCCATCGAGCCGGCGCCCGGGCGCTACGTCAAGGCCAAGGCCTGACGGCGTTTCTTCGCGACGGCACGGCCGGCCGTCATCGGGCGAACCCGGTTGACGGCCCGTGCCGGCACGGTCAACCTCTCACACGGCCTCATCAAGACTCAAGGAGCGAGCAATGGCAAAAGTGGCATACGTAACGGGCGGCATGGGCGGCATCGGCACCTCGATCTGCCAGCGCCTGGTCAAGGACGGATTCAAGGTCATCGCCGGTTGCGGCCCCAGCCGCGACCACCAGAAGTGGCTGGACGAGCAGAAGGCGCTGGGCTATGCCTTCCACGCCTCGGTCGGCAACGTGGCCGACTGGGATTCCACGGTGCAGGCCTTCCAGAAGGCGATCGCCGAGCACGGCCAGATCGACGTGCTGGT
Organism: Rubrivivax sp.; assembly: GCA_047602205.1. Taxonomy (GTDB): domain Bacteria; phylum Pseudomonadota; class Gammaproteobacteria; order Burkholderiales; family Burkholderiaceae_C; genus Rubrivivax. Next base: position 6,155,847 of record JASGHX010000001.1, read on the forward strand.
CAACAACGCCGGCATCACGCGCGACCGCATGTTCCTGAAGATGACGCCCGAGGACTGGAAGGCCGTCATCGACACCAACCTCAACAGCATGTTCAACGTCACCAAGCAGGTGGTGCCGGGCATGGTGGAAAAGGGCTGGGGCCGCATCATCCAGATCTCGTCGGTCAACGGCGAGAAGGGCCAGGCCGGCCAGACCAACTACTCGGCCGCCAAGGCCGGGATGCACGGCTTCACGATGGCGCTGGCGCAGGAGCTGGCCAACAAGGGCGTGACCGTCAACACCGTGAGCCCGGGCTACATCGGCACCGACATGGTCCGCGCGATCAAGCCCGAGGTGCTGGAGAAGATCGTCGCGACCATCCCCGTCAAGCGCCTGGGCACGCCGGAGGAGATCGGCTCCATCGTCGGCTGGCTGGCCGGCGAGGATTCCGGCTTCACCACCGGCGCCGACTTCAGCTGCAACGGCGGGCTGCACATGGGCTGACGGCGCGCAGAGGGCCCGCCGTCGATGCCGTGCACAATGGCGGCCACACTGGAACACTCGCCAATGGCACATGACGACGACGGCGGTCCGCCGCGCAAGGGCAAGCTCAGCGCGTTCACGCTGCTGACGTCCTGGCTGTTCAACAAGCGCAATCCCCAGCCGGTCCAGGCCGAGACCGAGTTCCTGAACACGCGCGACGGCTACGAGCTGGGCAAGTTCGCGCAGAAGGCCTTCGGCAACGACGCCGAGGCCAAGCGCCGGCACGAGGCGATGGTCGACGCCGAGCAGGCCGAGATCGACGCGCTGCTGCAAGGCACCGGCGCGGTGCCGATGCCGGTGGCGCCGAAGGCCCCCGCGCCCGCGGCGCCCGCAGTGTCGGCGACGCCTGCCAGCAAGTCCGTGGACGTGGCAGTGGCCGCGCTGGAGAAGCTGCACGCGCAAGGCCTCTCGGTCGAGACGCTGGCCGAGGCGCTGATCATCATCGAGAGCCGCGAGGTCAAGCAGCGCGCCGGCAAGTCGGCCTGACGCCGCCAGCGCGCGTCAGCACTCGACGATGTTGACCGCCAGCCCGCCGCGCGCGGTCTCCTTGTACTTGGTCATCATGTCGGCGCCGGTCTCGCGCATGGTCTTGATCACCTGGTCCAGGCTCACGTGATGCGTGCCATCGCCGCGCAGTGCCATGCGCGCGGCGTTGATGGCCTTCACCGCAGCGATCGCGTTGCGCTCGATGCAGGGGATCTGCACCAGCCCGCCCACCGGGTCGCAGGTCAGGCCCAGGTGGTGCTCCATGCCGATCTCGGCGGCGTTCTCCACCTGCGCCGGGCTGCCGCCCATCACCGCGCACAGCGCCGCGGCGGCCATGCTGCAGGCCACGCCCACCTCGCCCTGGCAGCCGACCTCGGCGCCGCTGATGCTGGCGTTCTCCTTGTAGAGGATGCCGATGGCCGCCGCGGTGAGCAGGAAGTCGTGCACCCCGGCTTCATGCGCCTGCGGCACGAAGCGCGCGTAGTAGTGCAGCACTGCCGGCACGATGCCGGCCGCGCCGTTGGTGGGCGCGGTGACCACGCGGCCGCCGGCGGCGTTCTCCTCGTTGACCGCTAGCGCGTAGAGGTTGACCCAGTCCAGCACTTGCAGCGGATCCCGTAGTGCTGCCTCGGGCTTCGAGGTCAGCGCATCGCGCAGCGCCTTCGCGCGCCGCCGCACCTTGAAGCCGCCGGGCAGCGTGCCGTCGGTGCTGCAGCCGCGCGCCACGCAGTCCTGCATCACCTGCCAGATGCGCGCGAGGCCGGCGTCGATCTCGGCATCGCTGCGCCAGTGCCGCTCGTTGCGGCGCATCAGCTCGGCGATGCTGCAGCGCTGTTCGGCCGTCAGCCGCAGCAGATCGGCGCCGGTGCCGAACGGGTGCGGCAGCACCGTGGCGTCGGGCGCCACCACCTTGTGGCGCGAGCCGTCGGCCGCCACCTCGTCGCTGACGACGAAGCCGCCGCCCACCGAGTAGTAGCAGCGCTCGGCCAGCAGCGCGCCATCGGCGTCGAAGGCCAGGCAGCGCATGCCGTTGGCGTGGAAGGGCAGGCTTTCGCGGCGCTTGAACACGAGGTCGGCCTTCTCGTCGAAGGCGATCGCGTGCCGGCCCAGCAACTCGATGCGCGCTTCGCGCCGCATCGCAGCCAGCAGCGCCGGAATCGCGTCGACGTCCACCGTGTCGGGCTCGTGCCCGGCCAGGCCCAGCAGCACCGCCTTGTCGCTGCCGTGGCCCTTGCCGGTGGCGCCCAGCGATCCGTACAGCAGCGCCTGCACGCGCGCGGTGCGCGGCAGCAGCCCGTCGGCCGCCAGGCGCAGCGCGAACAGCCGCGCCGCGCGCATCGGGCCCACGGTGTGGCTGCTGCTGGGACCGATGCCGATCTTGAAGAGATCGAAGACCGAGACCGCCATCGCAGCCGCCCGTTTTTCGCGTCAGCTCATTCGGCGTAGGCCGACGGCGGCGGGCAACTGCAGACCAGGTTGCGGTCGCCGTGCACGTTGTCGACGCGGCCCACCGGCGACCAGTACTTGCTGCGCTTGAGCGCCGGCACCGGGTAGGCGGCCTGCTCGCGGCTGTACGGGTGCGCCCAGTCGGCGGCGAGCAGCGCCTCGGCCGTGTGCGGCGCGTTCTTCAGCGGGTTGTCGTCCTGCGGCCATTCACCGCGCTCGACGCGCGCGATCTCCTCGCGGATCGCGATCATCGCGTCGCAGAAGCGGTCCAGCTCGACGCGCGGCTCGCTCTCGGTGGGCTCGACCATCAGCGTGCCGGCGACCGGGAAGCTCAGCGTCGGCGCGTGGAAGCCGTAGTCGATCAGCCGCTTGGCCACGTCCTCGGCGCCGACGCCGCTGGTCTTCTGCAGCGGGCGCAGGTCCAGGATGCACTCGTGCGCGACGCCGCCGCCGCGGATGCCCGGCGCGCCGGCGCTGAAGTGGATGTCGTAGTGCGGCGCCAGCCGCGCGGCGATGTAGTTGGCCGACAGGATCGCGGTCTCGGTCGCCTGGCTCAGGCCCTCGGCGCCCATCATGCGCACGTACATCCAGCTGATCGGCAGCACCGCGGCGTTGCCCAGCGGCGCCGCCGACACCGCGCCGACGCGCTGCGCGCCGGCGATGCCGGCCGTGCGGTGGCCGGGCAGGAAGGGCACGAGGTCGTCGACCACGCACACCGGCCCGACGCCGGGGCCGCCGCCGCCGTGCGGGATGCAGAAGGTCTTGTGCAGGTTGAGGTGGCTCACGTCGCCGCCGAACACGCCCGGCGCGGCCACGCCCACCAGCGCATTCATGTTGGCGCCGTCCACGTAGACGCGGCCGCCGTGGCGGTGCACCAGCGCGCACAAGTCCTTCACCTGCGCCTCGAACAGCCCGTAGGTGCTGGGGTAGGTGATCATCACCGCGCACAGCCGCTCGGCGTGCTGCTCGCACTTGGCCTGCAGATCGGCGAGGTCGACGTTGCCGTTGGCGTCGCACTTGGTGACGACGACCTGCAGCCCCACCATCTGCGCGCTGGCCGGGTTGGTGCCGTGCGCCGATTCGGGGATCAGGCAGATGTCGCGCCGGCCCTGGCCGCGCGCGGCCTGCCAGGCGCGGATGACCAGCAGCCCGGCGTATTCGCCCTGCGAGCCGGCGTTGGGCTGCAGGCTGACGCCTGCGTAGCCGGTGGCCTGCGACAGCCAGGCGCAGAGCTGGCGGTCCAGTTCGGCGTAGCCGGCGCGCTGGTCGGCCGGCGCGAAGGGGTGGATGTCGGCGAACTCGCGCCAGGTGATGGGGATCATCTCGCTGGTCGCGTTGAGCTTCATCGTGCAAGAGCCCAGCGGGATCATGCTGCGGTCCAGCGCCAGGTCCTTGTCGGCCAGGCCGCGCAGGTAGCGCAGCATCTCGGTCTCGCTGTGATGGGTGTTGAACACCGGGTGCGAGAGGAAGCCGCTGCTGCGCGCCAGCGCCGGCGGGATCAGCGGCGGCGTGCCGGCCAGCGCGTCCAGCTCGGGCAGCGCCTGGCCGTCCTTGGCGAACACGCCCCACAGCGCACGCAAGTCGTCGCGCGTCGTCGTCTCGTCGAGCGCGATGCACAGGTACTCGCCCCAGGCGCGGCGCAGGTTCATCCCGCGGGCCAGCGCGCGGGCCAGCAGCCGCTCGGTCTCGGCGCCGGTCTTCAGGCACACGGTGTCGAAGCTGCCGCGGTCGGCATGGTGCATCAGGTCGGGACCCCAGCCGAGCTGCTCCAGCCCCTTCTGCAGGATCGCTGCATAACGCGCCACCCGGGCGGCGATGCGCTTCAGACCCTCGGGCCCGTGGTAGACCGCGTACATGCTGGCCACGACGGCCGGCAGCACCTGCGCGGTGCAGATGTTGGAGGTGGCCTTCTCGCGGCGGATGTGCTGCTCGCGCGTCTGCAGCGCCAGGCGCAGCGCCGGGTGGCCGGCGGCATCGACGCTGACGCCCACCAGCCGCCCGGGCATCTGGCGCTTGTGCTCGTCGCGGCAGGCCAGGTAGGCGGCGTGCGGGCCGCCGTTGCCCATCGGCATGCCGAAGCGCTGCAGGCTGCCGACCGCGATGTCGGCGCCGAACTCGCCCGGCGGCTTCAGCAGCGCCAGCGCCAGCGGGTCGGCGGCGACGATGAACAGCGCTTTCTTCGCGTGCAGCGCTTCGGCATCGGCGCTCCAGTCGTGCAGCCAGCCGCTGCTGGCCGGGTATTGCACGAAGGCGGCGAAGCAGTCCTGCGCCAGCGCCGCCTGCCATTCGGCGGCCGAGTTGGCGATGCGCAGCTCCAGCCCCAGCGGCGCGGCGCGCGTGGCCAGCACTTCCAGCGTCTGCGGGTTGACGTCGCCCGAGCACACCATCACCGGGCTGGCGTTCCGCGACAGGCGCCGCGCCAGCGTCATCGCCTCGGCGGCGGCGGTGGCCTCGTCCAGCATCGAGGCGTTGGCGATCGGCAGCGCGGTGAGGTCGGCCACCATCGTCTGGAAGTTCAGCAGCGCCTCCAGCCGGCCCTGCGAGATCTCGGCCTGGTAAGGCGTGTACGCGGTGTACCAAGCCGGGTTCTCGAGGATGTTGCGCAGGATGACGCCCGGCGTGTGCGTACCGTGGTAGCCCTGGCCGATGAAGCTCTTCAGCACGCGGTTCTTCGCCGCGATCGCGCGCAGCTCGGCCAGCGCCGCGGCCTCGGTGGCCGGCGGCGGCAGGTCCATCGGCTGCGCGCGCACGATGTCCGGCGGCACCAGCGAGCGCACCAGCGCCTGGCGCGACGCGGCGCCGATCGCCGACAGCATCAGCGCCTCGTCGGCGGCGTCGGGGCCGATGTGGCGGGCGCAGAACTCGGCGTCGTTTTCCAGTTCGGCCAGGGGAGGAAGGGCGGACATCAGCATGGCGGCGGCAGGCGGAGGCGGGCGGACGGTTTGGGGATCAGGAAAGGCTCTTCAGCAGCGCGTCGTAGCCCGGCGGGTCCATCAGTTCGTCGAACTGCTCCATGTGCGTGACGTGAACCTTGAAGAACCAGCCTTCGCCCATCGGGTCGCGGTTGGCCAGCGCCGGGTCGTCCTTCAGCGCCTGGTTGACCTCGACCACCTCGCCTTCCACCGGCATGTAGATGTCGGCTGCGGCCTTCACCGACTCGACCACGCCCGCCACCTCGCCCTTCTTGTAGGTGCGGCCGACCTCGGGCAACTCGACGAAGACCACGTCGCCCAGCGCGTCCTGCGCGTGGACGGTGATGCCGACGACGGCGGCTTCGTGGTCCTCGATGTTGATCCACTCGTGGTCGGGGGTGAACATGGTCGTCATCGGCTTGCTCCTCGGTTGGCTGGGTCGGTGGGGGGTTCAGCGGTGGTAGCGGTGCGGCACGAAGGGCAGCGGCGTCACGCGCATCGGCAGCCGCTTGCCGCGCACCTCGGCGTAGACCTCGTGCTGCGGCTTGGCATGGTTGGCGCTCAGGTAGGCCATCGCGATCGGCTTGTCGGCCGTGGGCGCCAGCGTGCCGCTGCGCACGCGGCCCAGTTTGTGGCCCTGGGCGTCGTAGAGCGGTGCGTCCTCGCGCACCGGCACGCGCTCCAGCCCCACCAGGCCGACGCGGCTGGAGGGCGGGCCGCTGGCCAGCTGGCGCTCGATCGCCGCGGCGCCTGGGTAGCCGCCGGCGCGTGCGCCGCCCGGGCGCCGCACTTTCTGGATCGCCCATTGCAGCCCGGCCTCCACCGGGCTGGTGGTGGCGTCGATGTCGTGGCCGTAGAGGCACAGCCCAGCTTCCAGCCGCAGCGTGTCGCGCGCGCCCAGGCCGGCGGGCTTGACCTCGGGCTGCGCCAGCAGCGCACGCGCCAGCGCCGTGGCCTGCTCGGCGGCCACCGAGATCTCGAAGCCGTCCTCGCCGGTGTAGCCCGAGCGGGTGACGAAGCAGCGCGCGCCGGCGACGTCGAACACCGCACCGGTCATGAAGGCCAGGCCGGCCACGCCCGGCGCCAGCCGCGCCAGCGCGGCGGCGGCCTGCGGGCCCTGCAGCGCCAGCAGCGCGCGCTCGGGCAGCGGCACCACGGCGCAGCGGCTGCCGACGCGGGTCTGCAGGTGCGCGATGTCGGCCGTCTTGCAGCCGGCGTTGACCACCAGCAGCAGGTCGCCGAAGCCGGCGTCGGCCGCGGGGCGCACGATCATCAGGTCGTCGAGGATGCCGCCGCTGTCGTTGGTGAAGAAGGCGTAGCGCTGGCGGCCCACGCCGAGGTCGATCACGTCGACCGGCACCAGGTGCTCCAGCGCCGCTGCGGCGTCGGCACCGACCAGCTTGACCTGGCCCATGTGCGAGACGTCGAACAGTGCCGCGGTGCTGCGGCAATGCTTGTGCTCGGCCACCAGCCCGGCGGCGTACTGCACCGGCATCGAGTAGCCGGCGAAGGGCACCATGCGCGCACCCAGTTCCAGGTGCAGCTCGTGCAGCGGGGTCTTGAGCAGCTCGGTCATGGCGGACACTCCTTTGCGATGAAGCTTCGAGGGCAGGGCCGCCGCGCCAGCCAGCGACGGCAACCGTGGGCCCTCGCTGTCCGCTTTACCTGAGAGATTCGGCGCCATCCCGTCGATGAGCCTTGCCCCTTCGGTGGGTGCGCGGAACAGCCATCGCCGGCCGCGCACCTCTCTCCAGTGAGGAAGAAAGTCAGTCCTTTTGCCTGAGCGTTCGGGGCCACCCCCTGCGCCTTCGGCGGCCGGCACGCCGGCTCTCTCCTGACGCGGGGCAGTGTATAGCAGTGCGGCGGTGTGGCCACGCCGCTGTCCGCCGCTGTCGAGTGGCCGCACGGCCACCTCGTTGCAGCGGTCGCGGGCGCTGCTTACAGTGCGGCCACTGCAGGAGGACCCAGCCAAAGCGGGCGTCGCGCTGTTTCCGCCCGAGCGCAATCACTGGGGCACGACATGGTTCGTGGCGCGCGATCCGGACGGGAACCTCATCGCCTTCGAGGAACGATCGGTTGAGTAGCGCTCATCGTCTCGACGTCGCCTCCTGCCATCCCCGAAGGCGCCGCTACAGTCGCGCGATGGCCAACACCGACATCGCCGCGCTTCGCCGCATCCCGGCGCAATGCCGCACGGTCGCCGTCGTCGGTCTGTCGGCGCAATGACATCGGCCCAGCTACCTCGTGGCCAGCTACCTGCAGGACAAGGGCTCCCGCCTCGTGTTGCCAACCAACGCGACTGACCGTACATTGCCCCATCGCACTGCCTGCGCCAGCGTTTCAGTCCAACGGATCTATCCGCCGCTGGCCATCGCATCTCGCTTCGACTGGGCCGGCTGCGCGGCGGATGGACTCTTTTCGTTGTCACTGGAAGCCCGCAATGAAGCGCACATGGACCATCGTCGGCACGCAAGACGTTGCTCGCAGCTTCGCGTGGTATCAAACCTTGCTGGGCCAGCCCCAGACAGGCCCGGCTCATGAGTATTTCGGACAGATCTGCGACGAGGACGGCGAGGTGTTGTTGTGCCTCCACCGCTGGGGAGATCACGAGCACCCAACTTTGTCGAGCCCAGGAGAAACAAAGCCGGGAAACGGCCTGATCCTGTTCTTCCGCGTTGACGACTTCGATGCATGTTTGTCTCGCGCCAGAACGCTTGTTTCCGCTTTGGCATCCGCACCAGCCGTCAATCCAGCCACGGGGACCCTCGAATTTGCTCTTTGGGACCACGATGGCTACTACGTCATGGTCAGCGCGCTCAGCTGAAACGGCGCTCCGTGCGTCTCGATGCCGACTCCGGCCCTCGCCGAACGGCCGCTACAGTCGTGCGATGGACAACACCGACATCGCCACGCTGCGCCGCATCCTGGCGCAATGCCGCACCGTCGCCGTCGTGGGCCTGTCGGCGCAGTGGCACCGGCCCAGCTACTTCGCCGCCAGCTACCTGCAGGGCAAGGGCTACCGCATCGTGCCGGTGACGCCGGCCTATCCCGAGGTGCTGGGTGAAAAGGCCTACGCCAGCCTGCGCGACGTCCCGTTCCAGGTCGACATGGTCGACGTGTTCCGCAGGACCGAGGACGTGCTGCCGGTGGCGCGCGATGCCGTTGCGATCGGCGCGCGCTGCCTGTGGCAGCAGTTGGGCGTCGTCAACGCCGAGGCCGACGCGCTGGCGCGCGCCGCGGGGCTGGACAGCGTGATGGACCGCTGCGTGAAGATCGAGCACGCGCGGCTGTTCGGTGGCCTGCACTGGGCCGGCGTCAACACGCGGGTGATCTCGGCGCAGCGGCCCGCGATCCCCGCGCTGCAGCCGGGGCAGGGCGGCCGCCATGGCTGACCGCGTCTTCAAACCCGAGACGCTGGCCATCCACGCCGGCCAGATCCCCGACGCGGCCACCGGCGCCCGCGCGCTGCCGATCTACCAGACGACCAGCTTCGTCTTCGACAGCGCCGAGCACGCGGCGGCGCTGTTCAATCTGCAGACCTTCGGCAACGTCTATTCGCGGCTGTCCAACCCGACCGTTGCGGCGCTGGAAGAGCGCGTGGCCGCGCTCGAAGGCGGCCGCGCCGCGGTGGCCGCGGCCAGCGGCATGGCCGCGGAGGCGCTGGCGCTGATGACGCTGCTGCAGTCCGGGAACCACGTGGTCGCCGCCGGCACGCTGTACGGCGGCAGCGTGACGATGCTGGCGGTGAGCTTGGCCAAGTTCGGCATCGAGGTCAGCTTCGTCGACGCGCGCGAGCCGCAGGCGTTTGCCGCGGCGATCCGCCCGAACACGCGCGCGCTGTTCGCCGAGAGCCTGGGCAACCCCAGCCTGGTGGTGCTGGACATCGCCGCGGTGGCCGAGGTCGCGCACGCGCACGGGCTGCCGCTGGTGATCGACAACACGGTGCCCAGCCCTTTGCTGTGCAACCCGATCGCGCTGGGCGCCGACGTCGTCGTGCACTCGGCCACCAAGTACCTGGCGGGCCACGGCACGACGCTGGGCGGCGTGGTGGTGGAGAGCGGCCGCTTTCCCTGGGACAACGGCAAGTTCCCCGGCATGACCGAGCCGTCGCTTGCCTACCACGGCGTGAAGTTTTACGAGACCTTCGGCGACTTCGGCTTCACGATGCGCTGCCGCATGGAGACGCTGCGTGTCTACGGCGCGGCACTCAGCCCGATGAGCGCGTGGCAGATCCTGCAAGGCGTGGAGACGCTGCCGCTGCGGATGGAGCGGCATTGCAGCAATGCGCTGGCGGTGGCGAAGTTCCTGCGTGACCACCCGGCGGTGAGCTGGGTCAACTATCCGGGGCTGGAAGACCACCCGCAACACGCGCTGCTAACTCGGCAGATGAAAGGCGCCTCGGGACTGCTGGCCTTCGGCGTGAAGGGCGGATTGGAGCGCGGCGTGCGCTTCATCGAAAGCGCGCAGTTCATGAGCCACCTCGTCAACATCGGCGATACGCGCACGCTGATCAGCCATCCGGCCAGCACGACGCACCGCCAGCTCGACGAGACGCAGTTGGCCGCCGCCGGCGTCGGCCCCGACATGATCCGCATCTCGGTCGGGCTGGAGCACATCGACGACATCCTCTGGGACATCGACCAGGCGCTCGCCAAAGCCAGCGCGTGACTCAGCGCCACAGATCGACCGGCTGCCCCGCCGCGCGCAGCCGTTCGGCGCGCGCCTGCACGTAGCGCTGGAACTGGGGTTCCGTGCGGTAGGCGCCGCTGGCCACGTAGTCGAACGCACTTTCGATGTGGAAGGGGCGCAGGTAGCCGTCGAAGCGGAACACCTCGCGAGCGCGGTCGTCGAAGAAGACCACGGTCGGGTGCAGCATGATGCCCAGCTCGCGCGACCATTCGCGGGCGCTGCTCGTGCGGCCGTCGGGCAAGCGCAGCGTGGCCGGCTGCCCCGGCAGCAGCCGCGCGACGTCGAAGCGCTGCAGCAGCCGCCGCAGGCCCGGACGTGCGAAGGCCTCGGCATGCATCTCGGCGCAGGCCTTGCATGCGGACGACTCGAACAGCACCGCCAGCGACTTGCCACCCGCTTTGCGCGTCAGCACCGCCGGGTCGCGCAGCAGGTAGGGCGCGGGCGGCCGCGGCGGCAGCGGCGCCGCGGTGCTGCGCGCGGCCAGGTAGTCGGCCAGCGATTCGCTGCGGTCGCGGCCGGCGATCAGGTAGTCCAGCACCGGCTCGAAGCGCTCCGGCGGCAGGTAGCCGTTGAGCCGCACCCGCACGCGGCCGTCGTCGCCCAGGAACAGCAGCGTCGGCGTGAACTGCACGTTCAGTTCGCGCGCCAGCGTCTTCTCGGTGAACGCGCGGCCGTCGACCCAGGTGGCCTCGGCGTCGCCCCAGATGTTGACCGCCACCGCGGTGAAGTGGCGGCGCAGCTTGTCCTGCACCGGGCCGGGCGCGAAGGTGTGCTGCATCAGCGCCTTGCAGTAGGGGCAGCCGTCCTGGCCGAAATAGACCATCAGCCGCTTGCCCTGGCGCGCGGCCTCGGGCACCTCGTCCTTGAAGTCGAGCAGGCTGTTGGAGAACCAGCGCGGGATTGCGATCGCGTGCGGCGACGGCTGCTGCGCCGGCGCCGCGCCGGCGGCCGGCAGCAGCACGGCCAGGACCATGGTCAGGGCCAGCATCCGGGCTTTCAGCATCGTCACGATCCATACGGCGATGAAGGCAGCAGCCTACACGAGTGCCGAGTGCCGAGCGCGAGCCAGGCCCGGTGCCGCGCGGTGCACTACGATGGCCGCGCGGCGCCGGACAGTGCGCCCAGGAGCCGGCATCCATGTTCGATCCTCAACTGATGCGCAGCCAGCGCATCCTCGTCACCGGCGGCGGCACGGGCCTGGGCAAGGCGATGGCCGAGCGCTTCCTGGCGCTGGGCGCCGACGTCGCGATCTGCGGCCGGCGCAAGGCCGTCTGCGACGAGACGGCCGCCGCCTGGCGCGCGCAGTTCCCGCAGCGGCGCGTCGACACCTTCGGCGTCGACATCCGCGTGGCACAGGCGGTGGAAGAGATGGTGGATGCGCTGTGGCAAAGCGGCGGCCTCACCGGCCTGGTCAACAACGCGGCCGGCAACTTCATCGCGCCGACCGAGAGCCTGTCGCCGCGCGCCTTCGACGCCATTGCCAACATCGTCTTCCACGGCAGCTTCTACGTCACCCAGGCGGTGGGGCGGCGCTGGGTGGCCGATGGTCAAGGCCGGGCAGTGGCAGCCGGGCCGGCCGTATCGCAGCGTGATGAGCATCATCACCACCTGGGTCGACAACGGCAGCCCCTACGTCGTGCCGTCGGCGATGAGCAAGGCCGGCATCGACGTGATGACCAAGAGCCTGGCCGTCGAATGGGCGAAGTACGGCATCCGGCTCAACGCCGTCGGCCCCGGCGAGATCCCGACCGAAGGCATGAGCAAGCGCCTGAACCCCGGCGAGGAGCCCGGCGCGCGCAGCCGCGAGCGCAATCCGATGGCGCGCCCCGGCGAGATGAGCGAGCTGCAGAACCTGGCCGCGTTCCTGATGGCGCCGGGCCAGTGCGACTGGCTCACCGGCCAGAGCATCATGATGGACGGCGGCAGCGCGCTGGCCACCGGCGGCAACTTCTACGAGCTGCGGTCCTGGAGCGACGACGACTGGCAGCAGGCGCGCGAGCGCATCGAGGCGCAGAACAGACAAGACCGCGCGCAGCGGGGGGTTTGACGCGATGAAACCCTGGACCGACGACGCCGGGCTCTTCGCGCTGATGCGCGCGCAGCTCTTTCCCGCGGTGGTGGGCGACATCCTCGACACGCTGGGCTTCCTGCACCAGTTCCTCAGCCCGCAGATCCGGCCGCTGCGGCCGCAGATGGTGATCGCCGGCCGCGCGATGCCGGTGCTGGAAGCCAACGCCTTCAGCGCGCGCGAAGGGGGCGGCCGCGGGCCGCTGACGCAGCAGCCCTTCGGCCTGCTGTTCCAGGCGCTGGACGACCTGCGCGAGCACGAGGTCTACGTCGCCACCGGCTGCGCGCCGCAGTTCGCGTTGTGGGGCGGGCTGATGACCACGCGCGCGCAGCACCTGAAGGCCGCGGGCGCGGTGCTGGACGGCTATTCGCGCGACACGCCCGAGGTGCTGGCCTCGGGGCTGCCGGTGTTCAGCTGCGGCGGCTACGCGCAGGACCAGGGCCCGCGCGGCAAGGTGGTCGACTGGCGCGTGCCGGTGGAGATCAACGGCGTGCGCGTGGCGCCGGGCGACATCGTGTTCGGCGACCTCGACGGCGTGCTGGTGATCCCGCGCGAGGCGGAGGAAGAAGCGATCCGCCGCGCGCTGGAGAAGGTCAGCACCGAGAACAAGGTGCGCGACGCGATCCGCGCCGGGATGAGCACGGTGGAGGCTTTTCGCACCTTTGGCGTGATGTAGCGCGTCATGTCGCCGCGCGCGAGTGCGGCGCCGGCGCCAGGCCCAGCCACGGGCGCAGCGCGGCCACCCGCCGTGCCATCTGCCAAGTGACCACGCCGCCGGCGAAGGTCAGCCCGACGATCAGCGTTGCTTCGGCGCCGGCCGACAGCGCCAGCGGACGCAGGCTCACCGCGGCGCCGACGATGATCGTCTGGTGCACGATGTAGAGCGGAAACACCGCCTCGTTGAGCGGGCGGCGCCAGCGGTGGTCGCGATTGAGGTGGTGGTGCGCGAAGCCGAACGCGGCGACGATGGCGCACCATTGCTCGGTGGCGAATGCGATGCGCGCCGGCAGGCGCGCGATCTCGGGCAGGTCGGCAGCGCCTTGCGTCAGTGCCCAGTAGCCCAGCAGCAGCGCCCACGCGACAACCGCGGCCCACAATGCGGGCCAGCGCAGCGCGTCCAGTTGCGTGAACAGTTGCCGTTGCCGCGCCAGCAGCAAGCCGATCGCGAACATCAGGCCGTAGGTCGCGTGCGCCCACCCGTCGCCGAGCAGCGCGTGCGTCTCGGGGAAACGCGGCAGCAGCACGATGCGCAGCAGCGCGATCGCTACCGTCGGCCACACCAGCAGGCGCCAGCCTTGCAATCTGCCGGCGCGGTCGGCCAACGCTTGCAGCCAGCCTTGTGGCAGCCAGCGCCACAATGCCCAAGCCAGCAGCGTGTAGCACCACAGGTAGGGCAGGAACCACAGGTGGTTCCAGGTCGGCAGCCGCAGGCAGTCGCCGCCGCGGCAGAAGCCGTGATAACCACTGAAATAGAGCCATAGGAAATCGGCGAAGCTGCCCGTGTAGCCGAACTGGTCGCGCACCTGCAGCCACGGCTGCAGCGGCACGACGATGGCCATGCCGAACAGCAGCGGCAGCAGCAGCCGCCGCGCCCGTTCGGCCACCGTCCCGCGCCGGCCCCGCATCAGCCCGGTGGCGATGCCGGAGACGACGAACAGCAGGCTCATGCGCCAGGGGCTGGTCAGCCGCATCACGGGCTCCAGCGCGGCATAGGTCGGCACGTGCTTGACGTGGTAGTCCCACGGCACGTAAACCATGCCGACGTGGTACAGCACCAGCAGCGCGAAGGCAATGATGCGCAGCCAGTCGACGAAGTACAGGCGTTTCATCGCGGGCGAGCGTAGGCAGGGCACGCACATGCCGCCAGCGCCGTGGGACGAAACGGGGCCGCCGCGGGGCGAAGCGGCGCTTGGGCGTCAGCCCAGGCGTTGCACCAGCGCCGCGCGGTGGATGCGGCTGCAGTCGATGTGCGCGCCGTTGCTCAAGCGCACGACCGCATCGCCCTTGCCGGCGGGTTCGACGCCAGCCACGGCCGCCAACGCGACCGCGCGGCTGCGGTGGATGCGCACGAAGCCGTTGCCCAGGTCGGCCAACAGGCCTTCCAGTGTGCGCCGCAGCAGGTGCATGCGCTGCGCTGTGTGCACCTCCACGTAGTTGTCGGCGGCCTGCAGCCACAGCACGTCGCTGCAGGCGATGACGTGCACGCGGCCGCGCTCGCTGACGACCAGCCTTTGCGGCGCCAGCGCCGGCACGGCGGTTCGGCGCTGGCGCAGGCGTTCGAGCGCGCGCGCCAGCCGCGCCGGGTCCACGGGTTTGAGCAGGTAGTCGACCGCCGCGGCGTCGAACGCCGGCAGCGCGTAGTCGTCGAACGCGGTGACGAAGATCACCGCCGGGCCGCCGTCGGGCAAGGACGCTGCGACGTCGAGCCCGCCGACCTCGGGCATTTGCACGTCGAGCAGCAGCGCATCGGGCTGCAGCGCTTCGGCCAGCGCCAGGGCCTGCACGCCGTCGCCGGCCTCGCCGGCCACTTGTACGTTGGTGTGCGGCGTTAGCAACCGCCGCAGCCGCGCGCGCGCCGGCGGCTCGTCGTCGACGATCAGCAGGCGCAGCGGTTCAGCCATGTGCCGTTTCCACCAGCGGCAGGCTCAGGCGCGCCACGCAGCCGCCGCCGGGTGCCGGCTGCAGCGCCAGTGACGCGGCGTTGCCGTACAGCGCCTGCAGCCGTTCGCGCAGGTTGGCCAGCGCGACGCCGGGCGTGCCGCCGCTGCGCGGGCCATCGCCGTCGTCGGTGATCGACATCACCGCCTGTTCCCCTGCGCGCGCCACCGCGATCGTGATCGTCGTGCACGAGCGCCGGCGCTCGACCGCGTGCACGAACGCGTTTTCCAGCAGCGGCTGCAGCGACAGCGACGGCACCGACAGCGCAACCTGGGCATCGACGTCCCACTGCAGTTGCACGCGTTCGGCGCCGAAGCGCTGCTGCATCAGCTCGGCGTAGTGTCGCGCCAGCGCCAGTTCGTCGGCCAGCGGGTGCAGCGGCCGCCGCGCGGCGTCGGTGGCGGCGCGCAGCAGCGCCGACAGTCGCAGCAGCGCGGCTTCGGCAGCAGCGGCGTCGTCGTGCACCAGCGCGGCAACGGTGTTCAACGCGTTGAACAGGAAATGCGGCTGCATCTGCTGCGTGAGCTGCGCCAGCCGCGCCTCGGCCGACCGCCGCTCGAGCCGCTCGCTGCGCAGCCGCTCGGCAGCCAGCGCGCGAAACGATTGCAGCCCGTATTGCACGCCCGAAAACAGGAAATAGAAGACCGCGAACTTCGCGCCTTCGTAGGCCAGCACCTGCGGCCACGGCTGATGTTCATAGCCCAGGCCGAAGGCCGCCCGCACGCCGTGACGCAAGCCGTACAGCGCGCCGACGAAGGCCAGCGCCACCAGCGGCGTCCAGCGCAGCACGCGCCAGAACCACAGCGCCGGGCGCATCAGCCAGGGGTCGTCGCGCGGGCTGCGGCGCCAGCGCCACCACGCGACGGCGCTCGCCACCAGCATCGACGAGCTTTCGTAGAACACGGCCCACGGCCACAGCGGCTGGCTGGCGTACCAGCGCTCTTGCAGGCCCACCAGCACCATCAGCACGCAAAAGCCCAGCCAGCCGGCCAGCAGGCGCGGGCCGATCGGGGCAGGGGCGGTGCGCATGCCGCGATGATGCCGTGCTGCCGGCCCGTGTCAGCGGACGCAAGGCGCGTGTCGCTAAGATGAACCGATTGGACGACCCTGCGGAGCAGACCCCGATGAGCATCTACGACCAGCACCTGGACAAGAACCCCGCCAACCACGTCGCGCTGTCGCCGGTGAGCTTCGTCGAGCGCAGCGCCGAGGTGTTCGGCGACCTGCCGGCCGTCGTCCACGGTGCGCGGCGCTACACGTGGGCGCAGGTGCGAGAGCGCAGCGCGCGGCTGGCCGCCGCGCTGCACGCGCTGGGCGTGGGTCGCGGCAGCACGGTCAGCGTGATGCTGCCCAACACGCCCGAGATGGTGGAGGCGCACTACGCGGTGCCGGCGCTGGGCGCGGTGCTCAACACGCTGAACACGCGGCTGGATTCGGCGCTGCTGGCCTGGCAGATGAACCACTGCGAGGCCGCGGTGCTGATCACCGACCGCGAGTTCGCGCCGCTGATCGCGCCGGCGCTGCAGGCGCTGCACGGCGAGCACGGCCGCGAGCCGGTGGTGATCGACGTCTGCGACAGCGAATACGCCGGCCCCGGCGACCGCCTGGGCACGCACGAGTACGAGGCGCTGCTGGCCGCGCACGCGCCGCTGGCGCATCTGGAGGGCCCGGCCGACGAGTGGGACGCGATCGCCGTCAGCTACACCAGCGGCACCACCGGCGACCCCAAGGGCGTGGTGACGCACCACCGCGGCGCCTACCTCAACGCGGTGTGCAACGCGGCCACCTGGACCATGCCGCACTTCCCCAGGTACCTGTGGACGCTGCCGATGTTCCACTGCAACGGCTGGTGCTTCCCGTGGACGGTGGCGATGCTCGGCGGCACCCACGTGTGCCTGCGCCGCGTGGAGGCCAAGGCCATCCTCGACGCGATGCGCGCGCACGGCGTCGACCACTACTGCGCCGCGCCCATCGTGCACAACCTGCTGATCAACGCGCCGGCCGAGTGGCGCGAAGGCCTGACGCAGAAAGTGCGCGGCATGGTCGCCGGCGCCGCGCCGCCGGCGGCGATGATCGAAGGCATGGCCAAGATCGGCTTCGACATCACCCACGTCTACGGGCTGACCGAGGTCTACGGCCCGGCCAGCGTGGCCGTCAAGCGCGGCACCTGGGCCGATGAGAGCCTGTCGGAGCAGACGCGACTGAACGGCCGCCAGGGCGTGCGCTACATGCTGCAGGAAGGCATGACGGTGCTGGACCCCGAAACGATGCAGCCGACGCCGGCCGACGGCCAGGCGATGGGCGAGATCATGTTCCGCGGCAACATCGTGATGAAGGGCTACCTGAAGAACCCGGCGGCCAGCGCCAAAGCCTTCGAGGGCGGCTGGTTCCACACCGGCGACCTGGCGGTGATGGAAAGCGACCGCTACGTGAAGATCAAGGACCGCAGCAAGGACGTGATCATCAGCGGCGGCGAGAACATCAGCTCGATCGAGGTCGAGGACGCGCTGTACCGCCACCCCGCGGTGCTGGCCTGCGCGGTGGTCGCGCGGCCCGACCCCAAGTGGGGCGAGACGCCGGTGGCCTACGTCGAGACCAAGGCCGAGGCGACGGTCACCGCGGCCGAGCTGATCGCGCACTGCAAGTCGCTGCTGGCCGGCTACAAGGTGCCCCGGGAGATCCGCTTCGAGCCGATTCCGAAGACCAGCACCGGCAAGATCCAGAAGTTCGAGTTGCGCAAGCGCGCGCAGTCGACCGGCGCGATCGACGTCTGACGGCCGCTTCAGGCCGCCGAGATGCCGCCGTTGACGCTGACCGCCTGCCCGGTGACGTAAGCGGCCTGCGGCCCGGCCAGGAACACCGCCATGCGCGCGACGTCGGCCGGCGCCGGCAGGCCCAGGCGGGCGCGGCGCGTGGCCTTCTCGAAGATCTTGCGGCTGAAGTCCGAGGCCATCACGCGGTCGTGCGCCTGCGTGTCCAGCACCAGCGACGGCGTCACGCAGTTCACGCGCACGCGGCTGCGCCCCAGTTCCAGCGCCAGCGTGCGCACGAACATCACGCTGGCGGCCTTCATCGCGCCGATGATGGATTCGCCGGGCGTCGCGACCTTGCCCGCATCGGACGCGATCACGACGACCGCGCCGGCATTGCGCTCCACCATCGCCGGCGCCACCACGCGCATGCAGTGCAGCAGGCTGGCGAAGTGGCCGTCGATCAGCGCGCGGTAGTGCGCCGGGTCGATCTGCACGAAGGGCCGCGGCGAGACCTCGGCGCCGCAGGCGTGCACGAAGACGTCGATGCGGCCATGGGCCTGCAGCGCGGCGCTGCAGACCGCCTCGGCGGCGGCGGGGTCGGTCAGGTCGCCGGGCAGGAAGCGGATATCGGCCTGCGGCGCGGCCTGGGCGCGCACGCGGGCCGCGGCGCGTTCGCCGGTCTCGGCCTTGCGGCCGTTGATGAAGACGGCGCGCGCGCCACCAGCCGCGAACTGCCCGGCGGCAGCCAGCCCGATGCCGCTGGTGGCGGCGGTCAGCAGGATCACCTGGTCGGCGAACAGGCCCTCGTCGTTCATGCTCATGCGTGCGTTCACCGCTTGCCGCGGTCCTCCAGCTTGGACAGGTAGTGGCGGTGCGTGCCGCGCAGGAAGCGCGCCATCTCGGCGATCGCCGCGTCGTCGTCGCGTTTGCGCAGATGGGCGATGAAGCGCTTGCGCGACGCGTAGACCTCGTTGCCGGTGGGTGGCCCCAGCGTCTCCATGAAGTTGTGCATCACCGCGATCAGGCCGTTCATGATGGCCACGAAGATCGGGTTGCCGGTCTGCGCCGCCAGCAGCTTGTGGAACTCCATGTTGATGCGCGATCGCGCGGCCAGGTCGCCGGCGTCGCTGGCCTGGCGCGAGGCCTTGACGTTGTCTTCCAGCGCCTGCAGTGCCGCCTCGTCCAGCCGCTCGCAGGCCAGGCGGACGACGTTCTCGGTCATCAGCAGCCGCGCCTCGGTCAGCTGCGCCGGCGTCACGCTGCCGAGCTGGAACATGTCCTGCAGCGCGGTGGAGACGATCTGCCCGTCGGGCGCCACTACGCAGGCGCCACCGGCGGTGCCCTTCATCGAGCGCAGCACGCCGGCGATCTCCAGCCCGCGCAGCGCCTCGCGCACGGTGTTGCGGCTGACGCCCAGCTTCAGCGCCAGGTCGCGCTCCGACGGCAGCCGGTCGCCGGGGCGGAGCTGGCCGTGGATCACGCGGCGGCGGATCTGCGCGGAGACCTCCTCGAAGGCGCGCGTGGTCTGGATGCGCTCGAAGCTGTCGTTGTCGGTGGGGCTGGGGTTCATCTCGGGGCCTGTGCGTCGGCGGCAAAGCGGTGCCGGTGGCGCCAATTGTGGCGGTGGCGATGCCGTCGCGGCAGCAGCGCCAGGGCCTCAGAGGCCAGCCCCGACAGGCGCCGCAGCTCGCCGCGCCGCACGGTGACGTGCTGGCGGTCCAGGCACTCCAGCCACTCGACAGCCAGGCCGCGCCCGGTGCCCAACGCATCACGGAACTGGGCGGCCGAGAACTGACCGTCGGGCTGCCGGCCGGCCAGCCGCTGCGCCAGTTGCGCCACCGGCAGCGCCGCGCTGCGCAGCGCGAAGCGGTCGACCGCCAGCCGCAACACCGCGCCGCCGGCCACCTGGGTCTGCAGCAGGGCCTGGATGCGCGCGGGCGCCAGGTCCAACCGCTGCGCCAGCTCGGCCACGCGCGGCGCGGTGGGGCCCAACTGCTCCAGCTTGCGGCGCAGCTGCGCCCAGACGGCCACGTCGTCGCCGCGCAGCCGCGCCGCATGCGCCGGCAGGTGCAGCAGCCCGGCCTTGCGGCAGGCCAGGCCGCGGTGCAGCGCGTGCTCGACGACGGCGTCGAACACCGCCGGCGGCAGCCGCGCCGGCAGTGCCGCGGCCAGCGCGGCCGGGGTCTCGCCGGCGAGATCCGGGCGCTCGCGGTGGGCGCGGGCCAGCGCCGCGGCCAGGCTGCCGAGGGTCTCGTCCAACTGCTCCGCGGCGACGGCATAACCTTCGTGATCAGCGGTTGCTTCGATCGCCACCAGTTCCGCGGTCGCGACCACGCCGTCCAGCGCCGCGCGGTCCAGCCGGCACAGGCGGCCGAACCAGGCCAGGTCGACGAAGCCCGGCGCCTGGCGCGCCAGCGCGGCCAGCACCTCGGGGTCGGCGCCGGCCTGCAGCGCCTGCAGCCGCTGGGCGTGGGCGGCGTTGCGACGCGAGACGCTGCTGACCGTCGGGTCCAGCACCACGCCGCCGGCGGCGATGCGTGAGCGCGCCGCGTCGCGCAGCAGGAAGCGGTCGCCGCGCCAAGCCGGCAGCTCGGTGCGCAGGCGCAGCGTCGCGTGGGCTTCGTCGCCGGCGGCCAGCGCGCCGGCCGGCGTCAGCAGCACGCGGGCTTCCACCGACGACGACGCGAGGTGCAGCGTCAGCACCTGCTCGTGGCGCAGCGGCGGCGCGCCGGGCGGCACGCTCAAACGAACATCGATGGTGCGCGTCGGCGCGTGCAGGGCAGGGGACACCAGCCAGTCGCCGCGCTGCAGCCGCGCGCGCTCGACGCCGGCCAGGTTGACGGCGCAGCGGCTGCCGGTGTCCACTGCGTCCAGCGCGGCGTCGTGCACCTGCAGCCGGCGCACGCGCACGGCCAGGCCCGAGGGCGAGACGAGCAGCTCGTCGCCGAGCGCGAGCCGCCCTTCGACGAGCGTGCCGGTGACCACGGTGCCGGCGCCGGCGACGCTGAACACGCGGTCGACCGCCAGCCGCGCGGCGCCGGCGCGGCCGGGCGCGGCGGGCGTGCGCTGCAGTTCGACGTTCAGATATGAAGTTAGCCTTGCCAGCCCGACGCCGGTGGGCGCGCAGACGCGGAACACCGGCGCGCCGTGGAGGCCGCTGGCGGCCAGCAGCGCGCCGGCCTCGGCGGCGGCCGCATCGGCGCGGCGCGCGTCGACGCGGTCGATCTTGGTGACGACGATCGCGGCGCGCGCCACGCCCAGCAGGCCCAGCGCGGCGGCGTGCTCGCGCGTCTGCGGCATCACGCCGTCGTCGGCGGCCACCACCACCAGCGCCAGGTCGACGCGGGCCAGGCCGCTCAACATGTTGCGCAGGTAGCGCTGGTGGCCCGGCACGTCGACGAAGCTGATCGGCCGTTGGGCGCCGTCGACGCGCAAGCCCGCGAAGCCGAGGTCGATCGACAGGCCGCGCGCTTGCTCCTCGAGCAGGCGGTCGGTGTCGACGCCGGTCAGCGCGCGCACCAGCGTCGTCTTGCCGTGGTCGACGTGGCCGGCGGTGGCGACGATCATGGCCGCGGCCCTGGGCTCAAAGCCCCATCTCGTGCGCGATGATGTTGCGCTGGATCTCCGAGCTGCCGCCCATCAGCGTGGTGACGCGGCCGTCGCGGAACCAGCGCTCCATGTCGACCTCGGTGGTGTAGCCGTAGCCGCCCAGCACCTGCATGCCGCGGTTGGTGACTTCCACCAGTGCTTCCGACGACGCCAGCTTGGCCATCGAGGCCTCGGCGCGGCAGGGCTTGCCGGCGCTCAGCAGGTCGGCGGCGTGGTAGACCATCAGCCGCGCGGCGTCGACGCGCATGCGCATCTCGACCAGTTGGTGCGAGATCGCCTGGTACTTGCTGATCGGCTTGCCGAACTGCACGCGCTGCTTGGCGTAGCCGGCCGCCAGATCCAGCGCCGACTGCGCGTTGCCGACGTAGCCGCCGGAGATGAACAGCCGCTCCAGGTCCAGGCTGCCGCTGAGGATCTGCCAGGCCTGGTCCACCTGGCCCAGCAGCGCGCCGGCGGGCACGCGCACCTGGTCGAAGAACAGCCGGTTGGTGCCGAAGATGCGGCGCCCGGTGGTCTCCATGCGCTGCACGCTCAGGCCCGGCGCGTCGTTGGGCACCAGCAGGATGGTCAGGCCGTGGCGCGGGTTGGCCTCGTCGCGGCGCGTGCGGCAGGTCACCAGGATGGTCGTGCCCGGCAGGTGGGCGCCGCTGCAGTAGAGCTTCTCGCCGCTGATGAGCCAGCCGTCGCCGTCTTGCACCGCCTTGCACTTGACGCTACTGATGTCGGAGCCGGTGTCGGGCTCGGTGATCGCGGTCGACAGGTGCGCGCGGCCGGCGATCAGCGCCGGCAGCACCGCCGCCTGCTGCTCGGGCGTGCCGTGGCGCGCGATGGTGTTGCCGAGGAACAGCGCGGTGGAATAGGCGCCGGTGATGTCGAAGCCGTTGCGCGCCAGCTCCTCGGCCAGCACCACCATCTGCCGCGCATCGGCCGCGATGCCGCCGAAGGCCTCGGGCTGGCCCAGCGCCAGCCAGCCCATCTCGGCCCACTGGCGGAACACGGGCTCCGGGAACTCGCCGGCGCGCGCCCAGGCGCGCATCTTGTCCAGGCTCATCTCCTTGTCGACGAAGCGGCGGATGCTGTCGCGGAACAGGGCTTCTTCTGAACTCATCTCGTTCACCTCGCGGTGGGTTGCTCGAAGCCGGCCAGGCGCACCAGCGCGTCCAGCGCCAGCGCCTCGCCGCGCGTCAGCGCCAGCGGGTTGACGTCGATCTCGGCCACCTGATCGCGCAAGTCCCAGGCCAGCGCCGCGATGCGCGCGACCGCGGCCGCGAGCACGGCCTTGCGCTCCTCGTCCAGCAGCGCGACGCGGCGGTCCTGCAGCTCGTCGAGGGCGGCGCGGCAGTCGGCAGCGCTCACCGGCAGCAGGCGCATCGCGACGTCGGGCCGCGATTCCACCTGCGCGCCGCCGATGCCCACCACCAGCACCGGGCCGAACTGCGGGTCGCGGTAGGCGCCGGCCAGCAGCTCCAGCTCGATCGCGGCCATCGGCGACACCAGCACGCCGTCGATGCGCGCCGCCGGCGCGTGGCGGCGCACGCGGTCCATCATCGCGGCCCAGGCCTCGGCCACCGCCTGCGGCGACGCCAGGCCCAGCGCGACGCCGCCGGCCTTGGCCTTGTGCGGGATGTCGGCCGAGAGGATCTTCATCGCCACCGGCAGCCCCAGCTCGGCGGCGGCGCGGCCGGCCGCATCGGCATCGGCGGCGTGGCGCTCGGGCAGCAGCGCGACGCCGTAGGCGGCCAGCAGGCGCTTGCCCTGCGCCTCGTCCAGGACGCCCTCATAACCTTGCAGCAGAACGGCCGCGCGCGCTGACGAGCCGGGCGGCGCGCTGACCGGCGGCGGCTCGGCGCCGGCATGCTGCCGCACATCGCGCAGCGCGGCCAGCGCGCGCGCGCAGGCGGCCGGGTCGTCGAAGCAGGGCACGTCGGCGCTCTCGTGCAGCCGCGCCATCGCGGCCTCGTTCTCGTGCCCGGCGTACCACACCGACAGCAGCGGTTTGCCCAGTTGCGCCGCCGTCTGCGCCATCAGCGTGGCCACGTTCAGCGCCGGGCCGGGGAAGCGCGCCGCGTTGGGGAAGACGAGGGCGTCGACGCGCTGGTCGTCGGCCACGATCTTCAGGATGTCGACCAGCGCCTGCTCGTTGCGCTGGATCGCCGCGGTGGTGTCCACCGGGTTCAGCGTCGAGCCCAGCTTCAGCGGCAGCGCGGCCAGCTTCGCCTGCGTGGCGGCCGACAGCTCGGGCAGCGTGAAGCCTTCGGCCGCGAAGTGGTCGGCCATGATCGCGCCCAGCCCGCCGGAGATCGAGACCACGCCGATGCCGCGCGGCGGCCGCGGCGCGCGCGGGGCGGACTTCAGCAGCAGCATCGGGATCTCGATCAGGTCGTCGAGGTGCTGCGCCTCGATCACGCCGAGCTGGCGGAACAGCCCGCGGTACAGCGCCGGCTCGCCGGCCACCTTGGCGGTGTGGCTCAAGGCGGCGCGCGCGCCGAAGGCCGACTTGCCGACCTTGTAGACGACCACCGGCTTGCCGGCGGCCACCGCGCGCTGCAGCGAGCGGCGCAGCCGCGCGCCGTCGACCACGCCTTCGAGGTAGATCGCGATGACCTCGGTCTTGGGGTCGGCGACCAGGAAGTCGACGTAGTCGGCCACCGAGACGTTGGTCTCGTTGCCGGCCGAGATCACGAAGCTGGTGCCGATGCGCCGGTCCATCGCGCGCGCCAGCAGGCTGTTGCCGATGGCGCCGCTTTGCGTGACGACGCTCAAGCCCCCGGGCCGCGGGCGCTGCTCGCCCAGCAGGCAGGGAAAGTAGCCGGCCAGCACGCGGTCCCACACGTTCAGGTAGCCCAGGCCGTTGGGGCCGCACAGCGGCAGGCCGTGGGCGGCCGCGGCCTGTTGCAGCTCGCGGCCGAGCCGTTCGCCTTCTTCGTCAGCCAGTTCCGCGAAACCGGCCGACAGCACCACCGCGGCGCGGATGCCGCGCTGGCCGGCCTCGGCCACCAGCGATGGCACCGCGGCGGCGGGCAGCGCCAGCAGCAGCAGGTCGGCCGGCTGCGGCAGCGCGGCGATCGACGGCGCCGCCGGCAGCGCGCGCAGCGTGCCGCCGCTGGGGTGCACGAGGTCGATGCGGCCGCCGAAGCCCAGGCGCTGCAGGCTCTCCAAAATGGTCGAGCCGCTCATCGTCGGCTGGGCGGACGTTTCGCGCGACACGCCCAGCAGGGCGATCGAACGCGGGCGCAGCAGCGGGTCCAGCTCGGTGGGGTTCACGCGGTTCTAGAAAAAAGAATGCGGTTCGGGCCTGCGGCGCAGCCATCGAAGACCGCGCCGCAGGCCACTGGGGTCAGGCTTGATCGGGCCTTTGCAGGAGACGCTCCAGCACCTCGGGCACGATGCTCGTGGCCAAGGCCTTGATCTGGTCTTCCGGCAAGTGGGACGTGGGATGCGGCACCACGATGGGCTTGAAGTTCAGCATCCCCGAGGTGTCGGCCTGGTAGTCCGCCTCACGCACGAATGCGGTGGTGATCACGGCTGCCGCGGGCACACCAGCCCTTTCGAGCCTTGCGGCGTCGAGCACACTGCTCAACGTACAACTGCCTCAGTCGGCCAGCGCGGTCACGACCACGTCGGCGCCCAGCGTCAGCTGCTCGATCATCTCGGGGAACGCGGGGCGCGAGAAGTAGGGCTTGCGGAGATAGATGATCTCCTTCAGCGCGAAGCGCTGCTTCAGCTCCACTTCCAGCTGCCGCAGCAGCCGCTGGGCGTTCCACTTGTTGTTGTCGAGCAGGCCGAGCACCAGACCGTCGAGCGTCGGGACCCGCCTGGCCAGGTCGAAGCTGGTCTTGACGACCTTGCCGACCGGCGTCAGCACACGCAGCACATCGGCACCTCCTTTCATCGGGTTGAAGAAATCGAGCATCAAGCGCTGGCGGCGCCGGCGGCGCCCGGAAATCGCACCTTGGCGATCGTGCTGCGGCCGCCCAGGCCGCCCCAGCCCGGGATCACCGCCGAGAAGCGCCCCGCGGGCCCGCCGGCCACGAAGATGTGGATGTCGTCGGGGCGCACGACGACGGGCACTTCCTCGTCGTCGCGCGAGCGGTCGAACCACTTGGGCCACATGCGGTTGTAGAAGCGGCCGTAGCGCTGGCTGAACATCAGGTCGCCGATGCGGTTGCGCGCCTTCTGGTACAGGTACAGCCGCAGGTCGTCCTTGGACCACTTCTCCTTGCGGAAGAAGTCGGCGTGCTCGGGGCCGACCACGACCACGATCTCACCCATGCCGAAGGCGTTGTTGCTGCCCAGCGATGACATCGCGCTGGCGATCGAGATGCCGACGCCGAAGGTGTCGGTGGCCACGTGGTTGGTCACGCTGTGCGGGCCTTCGGCCGAGAACGCGGCGACGATGGTGTCGCCGGGGGCGAAGCCGTGCTCCACGCGGTAGGGCTCCCAGGGGCTGGCCTCGTCGTTCTCGGCCAGCAGCAGGCCGAACTTGCTCGGCGAGCCCATCGCCGCGAGGTCGGTCTCGCCGGGGCGGCCGCCGCCGACGTTGATCATGATCAGCCGCAGCGCGCGCGCAATCGTCGCGTTGGCGCGGAAGCCCTGGCCCATCACGTTGTGGCCGGCGTTGATGCCCAGTGACTTCAGTTCGGGGCCGCTGACCACCAGCAGCGGCGTCGCGCAGTGCGTGGTGGCCTGGATGCCGGCGAGGTTGAAGCCGGGCTCGATCACCGCTTCCACCGCCGCCAGCACGATGGGCATGTAGGCCGGCAGGCAGCCGGCCATCACGGCGTTGACGGCGCAGATGCGCACCGTCGCCTGCGCCCAGCGCGGCGGCACGGTGCCCAGCACCTCGTCGGGGTCGCGGTCGGGCACGCCGGCCAGCATGCGCTGCACCGCGTCGGGCGTCGGCGGCACGACGGGCAGGCCGTCGGTCCAGCCTTTCTCGATGAAGAACTCGACGCCCTGCGCCCAGTCCTCGACATCGATCTCGTCGGGCACCACGTCCGGCCTGGCCATCGTGCTTACTCGTCGTCCAGCGGGTACTGCAGCTCGAAGCCGTCGGCCTCGATGCCGCCGTCGGCCAGCTCGCGGCCGAGGATGTCCTCGAAGATGACGCGCGGCACCAGGCATTCGCCGCAGGCCTCGGGCCCGGCCTTCACCGCGAAGCGCAGCCGGCCGCCGCGCTCGTCGACGTCGATGCTGAAGCCCGCGGCCGCCAGCCCCTCGCGGGTGGCGCTGATCGCCTGCGTGACGCGTTGCAGATCGATGCTCATTCTGGTCCATCGGTTGGTTGGTTGGACCATCCTACCAGTGCTACACTGAATTTGTCCAGCCATCGAACCAACACACACATCCAAAGGAGACGACGATGCGTTCGACCCTTTCTTTCGCAAGGCGGCGCATGAGCGCGGCCGCGTTGCTGATGGCCATGCTCGGCGCTGGCGGCTGGGCGCAGGCCCAGGCGCCGGAAGCGCCCTGGCCCACCAAGCCGATCCGCCTGGTCGTGCCCTACGCGCCGGGCGGCGGCGTCGACCTGACCGCGCGCGTGCTGTCGCAGCGCTTGAGCAGCGTGCTGGGCCAGCAGGTGGTCGTCGACAACCGCCCCGGCGGCGCGACGGCGATCGCCGCGTCGCTGGTGGCCAAGGCCGAGCCCGACGGCCACACGCTGCTGCTGGTGGCGCCGGCGGTGCTGACGGTCAATCCGGTGCTGTACTCGACGCTGTCGTACAAGGCCGAGGAACTGGCGCCGGTGGCGCTGGTCGGGCGCATCCCGCTGTTCGTCGTGACCTCGCCCGACAGCCCCGCCAAGACCGTCGGCGAGCTGTTCGAGCGCGCGAAGACGCAGAACCTGAACTTCGGCAGCGCCGGCAACGGATCGATGACGCACCTGGGCGCCGAGCTGATCAAGTTCCAGCTCGGTCTGAAGCTGACGCACGTGCCGTACAAGGGCACCGCGGCGCTCATGCCCGACGTCGCCACCGGCCGCGTGGACTTGGCGCTGGCCGACTATGGGCCGATCAAGCCGCTGGTCGATGCCGGCAAGATCAAGGTGCTGGCCACGACCTCGGCCGCGCGCTCGGCGCTGATGCCGAATGCGCCGTCGATGGCCGAGGCCGGCATCCGTGGCATCGACGTGGCCACCTGGGTCGGCGTGGCGGCGCCGGCGGCCACGCCCGAGCGCATCCTCAAGCGGCTGTCGGCCGAAGTGGTGCGCGCCGCGGCCGACCCCGCGCTGCAGCGCGAGCTGGCCGCCGCCGGCGTCGAGACCACGCCGATGGACCAGGCGGCCTTCGGCCAGATGGTGGTGGAGGAGCGCGCGCGCTGGAAGCAGGTGATCCAGGGCGCCGGCATCACGGCCGACTGATCACACCCCCGATTTCCCTCCTCGTCAAGCAAGTCGATCCCTCGCGACTGTCACTCGATGCGCCGCATGCGCTCCCAGGAGCGTTGCGGCGAGCCCGACAACGGACAGCACCAATGGCAACGTGAGGGGCTGGCCCACACTTCCAGCGGTCTGCTCAAAGCGAGGCAGCCTGGCAAAGTCCTGAGGCTCGAAGCGAACGTCGTTGAACAGGTACGGATAGAAGTGGGCACGCAGTCGCGCGTGGAAGGCGGCAATTGCATCCTGGTAGGCCAGTTGCGCCAGCAGATCGGTGCGGGCTTCGCGGTGCAACACCGCTTGGACACCAACGCCGGGCAAGCACCAGCCTATCCATTCGGTCCATCGCTGGCGCGCCAACAACCCCTGCCGATAGGCGGCCACCTGCTGTGCGACGCTCTCGTCACCCAACTGCTGGAAGGCGTAGTACCACTTCCAGTGGAAGCCTGCCGGCAGCGGCGCCGTGTCCTTCCATTCGGGGTGCGTGTGAAAAAACCGCTTCATGGTGTCTTCGGGCGGCAGGTCCCAGGCGCCATGCACCGCCTGACGCTGGGCCAGCATCAACTCGACGCCCTGACCGACCGGCATGGTGCGCGCGAGCACCGCATGGGCCACGCTGGGAAGCACCAGCGTCAGCATCACCCAGCAACCCATCAGCGCCGTCGCGTTGGCGACCGATCCAGCACCTCTCACCGCGACCATCAACGAGAGCCCGCTCCAGAACGCGACGTAGGCCAGCGCCACCCCCAGTGCGATGGCGCAGGTGCCGGCGGGCGTGCCGCTGACCCACCCACCAATCAGCACAGGCAGCGCCAGGCAGCCAAACGCAAGCACCGCACGCAGGGCGGCCCGGCGCAGCCACAGCCGATGGCCGCCCGGCATGGCCACCAGCGTCGCCAGGCGGCCGGCGTCGCGCTCGCTCGACACCAGGTCGTACAGCAGCGCGATGACGATCAGCGGCGCCAGATAGACCAGCACGAAGGCGAAGTCGAAGCGCCCCGTCAATGCCAACTCGGGATTGAACGTCTCTCCCTCGTGAAGCTGCGCCTGCAGCGCCAGCGCGCGCACGCGCAGCACATAGGGTGCAGTGTCGCGCAGGCCCAGCGCCATGAAGGCCGCGGACGCCGGTTCATCCGATGTGCTCAAGAAGGTGTAGTACGCCACCGAGCCCGCGTCGCCCGTGCGCGCCAGCTTGGGCTGCTGTTCGGCCAGCGCCTGTTGCTCGAGGTCGGCCAGCTTGGCGATGGTCTGCTGCTGGCGGGTCACTTCGCGCAGCCCCGAAACCACCGCCACGGCGGAGAGCGCCAGCAGCAGGAGAAGCGCGCCCAGCGCCCAGCGCGAGCGCGTCAGCAGGCGCCACTCGTGAGCCAGCCAGCTCATCGCGCCACGCGCCCAAGGCGCCGCGCGGCCGGCAGCAGAAGCGCCCCGGCTGCCACCACCCACGCCAGCAGCACGACAGCCATCGGCGCGATGCGGCGCAGTGTGTTGCCGTGAGGCTCGGGCTGGAAGTGGAAGTCGGCCAGACCACGCCAATGCGCCATGTCGATGCGGCTGTCGCGTGAGGAACGGTCACCGGCATGCGTCAGCTTCTCGGCCTGCAGGCGATTGAGCGCCTGCACCAGCCCGTAGCGGTGACGTTCGGCCTGCTCGAGGAAACGGCGATAGCCATACAAGTCGCTGCCTGTTGCCGCCATCGACAGACGGCGCAACGCGATCACCGGACTGAGCACCGAGAAAGCATCGACACGACGCAGCTGTGCCTCCTGCAGCTCAAAGCTCGCACTGGCGTGCCGTTCGAACAGCTCACTGGTCAGCCGCTCTCCTTCCATGCCCAGAACGCCCTTGTAGTTCACCGGCAGGTCCTCGATCCGCGAGACGCCGTGTTTCGCAAGCGTCTTGCGGCGGAACTCGTTGAAGTAGGGGTCATTGGGATCGTGGCTGTCGCCCATGGCCGCCAACTCGCGCGCGATGACGATGTCGGTTTCAAAGCGCGTCGGCAACGCCAGCGACGACGTGGCCCATTCGGGTGCCAGGCGCGGCACCAGCATCACACTGACGGCCCACGCGGCCAGCAGCGCGATCAGCGCATCGCGCCCGCGCGAGGCCAATGTCGACACGCCGACGATGACGAAGACCCACAGCAGGAGCCAGGCCGCATAGCCCAGGATCAGCGCCAGTGCGAGGCCGCCGGGTGCCTGCGAGGCCGAGGTGATCCAGGCCAGGGCAAGCACCGCCGGCGCCAGCACCAGACCGCCGATGCCTGCGAGGGCCAGCAGCTTGCCGGCCACGATCTGGTCCGATCTCAGGCCTTGCGCCAGCAACACCCGCAGTGTGCCGACCTGCCGCTCGCGCGCCACGGCAGCGTGCCCCACGAAGATCAACAGCAGCGGGGCCAGCACCTGCAGCACGAAGGCCGGGGTCAGTTGACCGAAGCGCAACAGCAGCGACGACTGGCGCACGTCGCCGAAGTTGGCGCTGTTCTGGCGGTGGCCTTCGAGGAACAGTGTGTGGCCGGTGTAGGGGTCGATGCCGGCATCGAAGGCGGCCAGCGGACTCAGCGGCCGGAACACGAAGTGGCCGTAGTGAACCATGCGGTGCGGGTGACGATCGGGCTGCGCACTGAACTCGTGGTCCATCCGGGCCTGGTGGCGTGCGCGCTCGACGGCTGCGGCCTGGCGCCGGTCCCACGCCGTGAATGCAGCAACGGCAACCAGCACGAGCAGCAGCAGCAGGCCCAGCATCGATGCGCGGTCGCGCCAGAGGTGGCGCCATTCCTCGCGCGCGATGCGCGGCACGACGGTCATCGGGCAGCCTCCAGGCTGCCATAGTGCCGGTGCAGCGCGCGCACGTCGAAGCGCTCGCCTTCCACTGCCGCCGCAAGCTCTTCGACCAGGCATCCAGCGCGCAGAAAGCCGATGCGGTCGGCGAAGTCGGCGACGCCCAGCAGATCGTGCGTCACCATGAGCGCACCGACCCCTTGCCCGCGCAGCAGGACCAGAAGCCGACTGAACTCGGCCGTGGCCTGCGGATCCAGTCCCGATGTCGGTTCATCCAGAAGCAAGGCCGGCACCTTGCGCGCTAGCGCCAGTGCGATCGCCACCTTCTGACGCATCCCCTTGGAGTAGCCCGACACGCGCCGGTCGTGGGCCGCGGCGTCCAGCCCAGCCGCCGAAAGCGCGTCGCCGATCGCCGCTTTGCCGATGGGCTGGCCCGCCAGGTCGAGCAGATAGGCCACGTTCTCGCGCGCGCTGAGATGCTCGTAGAGCGCGACGTTCTCGGGAATGTAGGCCAGCTGACGTCGTGCAGCAGCCGGATCGACCACAGGGTCCACGCCGCTGACGCGGACCTTGCCGCTGCTGGTTCGAACGAAGCCCAAGAGCAAGTTCAACGTCGTGGTCTTTCCCGAACCGTTGGCACCGAGCAAGGCATAGATCTCACCTGTGCGCACCACGAGATTCAGGCCATCCAGGACCGTGCGTTCACCATAGCCCGCGACGACTTCGCAGACTTCAAGAACGGGCGCGCCCGTCGCAAGGCGAGACATGAGTGCGGGCCCCGCTTCAGAACTTGGCCTGCACGCCGAGCGTGATCGAGCGCGCTGCGCCTGGCGTGACCCACACCCGGCTGTAGGAACTGGTGTAGTAGGTGCTGTCGAAGACGTTGTCGACGTCCAGGGTCAGCCGAAGCGTCGAACTCACGCGCCAATAGCCCACCAGCTTGGCGGTGGTGTAGGCCGGGATGTCGAAGGCCGCTGCACCGGCAGCCGCCTCCGCCTGCGTGCGTGCCTGGCCGAGCCGCTTGCCCATGTGGGTGACGCCACCGCCGATGCCGATGCGCTGGCCGTTGCCAAGGTCATCCTCATGGACCGCGAGCACGCTGCCATTGACCTTCGGCACGTTGAGCAGACGGCCCCCGACTTCGAGGGTGTTGTCCCGGGCGATCTCGACATCATTGAGCACGAGGCTCGCATTGAGGCGCCAGTGCCTCGTCAGCTGTCCAGCGAAGTCGAACTCGAGGCCCCGGCTCCGGATCTCGCCCGCGGATATCGAGAAGCCGGCATTGGCCGGGTCGGACGTCAGCACGTTGCGCTTGCGGATGTCGAACACGGCCACGGTCGTGCCGGTGCGCTTGTCGCTGCTCTCCCACTTGGCGCCAAGCTCGAATGCGCGGCCGCTTTCGGGCTCGAAGGCATTGCCGGCCGCATCGGAGCCGGTATTCGGCCGGAAAGAGCGTCCAGCATTGGCGTAAACGGTCCATTGCGCCGATGGAAGCCAGCTGACGCCGACGCGCGGTGATGTCGACGACGGTTCTTGACGCGTCGTCGCGTTGGTCCGCCGGTTGAGCAGCGACTGGCGATGGTTGTCCGCCCGCACGCCGGCAACGATGCGCCACTGCCGCCCGAGCTTCATGGCATCCTGGAGGTAGAAGGCCGTGTTCCGCTGATGCTCCAGCGTGTCGGTGTTGGGCGCCGGTGTCGGCTGAGCGCCGCCATAGACCGGCTGGTAGATGTCGATTGCGTACGGATTGGCTGCGGTCGGGTTGACGCGCAACATCACCTGGTTCATCTCGAAACGAAAACTCTCCAGGCCGAGCAGCAGTTCGTGCGCGATGGCTCCGGTCCGTGCCGTTCCCTGCAGTTCCGCCTGCACCGCCAGATCGTCGGAGTCGTAGTCTCTGAATCGGCGCTGGCGCGTCAGATTGCCGTCGGCTTGCAGCGTGGCCGGTTCGGTGGAGAACCCCTTGACTCCCGTCTCGCGGTAGGACAAGCCCAGCCTGCTGCGCCAATCGTCGCTCCAGGCATGGGTCACGATGAGCTGGTGCGTCCGGTTGTCGACCCTGACCTCGCCGTCCGCAGGTTCTCCGAGGAAGCGGTTGCGCGGGATGGCGCCGAGCCGGTTGTCGACGGCAACCACGCCACGGTCGAGCGGCGTCTCGTGGCGCAGGATCTCGCCCGCATACTCGAGCGTCGTGTCGCGACCGAACTTCCAGGTCAGCGCAGGCGCGATGACTTGTCGGTTTGCATCCACGTGGTCGCGAAAGCTCCCACGGTTCTCCACCGCGACGTTGAGCCTGTAGGCCACGCTGTCGCCCAGGGGCCCTGTGCTGTCGAAGGCGCCGCGCTTCAGGCCATCGTTGCCGACATAGCCCTCGACGGCATGCGCAGCCCTCCACAGTGGCCGCTTGGACACGATGTTGAGCGTGCCACCCGGTTCGCTGCTGCCGTACAGCGCCGCCGCCGTGCCCTTCAGGAACTCGATGCGCTCCACGCCCGCCAGGTCGCGAGGCGCATTGAAGCCGCGATTCGACGAAAAACCGTTGAGCAGCGTCGCCATGCCGGTGCTCTCGTTGCCGGGCAGGCCGCGGATCGCGATGTTGTCCCACAGGCCACCAAAGTTGTTCTGGCGGGAGACGCCTCCGACGTAGTCCAACACGTCGTCGAGCTTCGTGGCGCCAAGATCATCGATCGCTTGGCGCGTGATGATGCGCACGGACTGCGGCAGCTCCCGCAGCCTCAGATCCGACTTCGCCCCGGCGGACTCTTCGGCGTGGTACGCACCGGAGGCCGTTCGGCCAACCACTTCGACGACTGCCGTCGTCGCCGGCTCGGTCGCTCCGGAAGACTGTGCCGAGACGCCGGAGACGCCAAGGGTCGTGCTAGTAACGGCGACCAGGTGTCGTTGCAGCGCGCGCAAGCGCCGGGGCAGTCGATGAGGCGTCATGGCTGGATCGTGAATTCGGAGCACAATCATATATTGCGAACTCATTATCAACAACAAGGGCATTGATGTGATCTTCCGTTGGCGTCGCACCGGCCGGAGTCCGGAGGGTGAATATCCCGGCTAGCATGCGGCGTGGCCGCAAGGAGACCCCGATGAGCAGCGAACAAGACCTGGTGCTGGCGCAGACCGACGCGCGCGGCGTCGTGACCCTCACCCTCAACCGGCCGGGCGCCTTCAACGCCTTGTCCGAGGCGATGCTGTCGGCGCTGCAAGCGGCGCTGGACCGCGTGGCCGCCGACGCCAGGGCGCGCGTCGTCGTGCTGGCCGGCGCCGGCAAGGCCTTCTGCGCCGGGCACGACCTGAAGGAGATGCGCGCCGAGCCGTCGCTGGACTACTACCAGCGCCTGTTCGCGCAGTGCGCGCAGGTGATGCTGGCGATCCAGAAGCTGCCGGTGCCGGTGATCGCGCGCGTGCACGGCATCGCCACCGCGGCCGGCTGCCAGCTCGTCGCGATGTGCGACCTGGCGGTGGCCGCGGCCGATGCGCGCTTCGCGGTCAGCGGCATCAACGTGGGGCTGTTCTGCAGCACGCCCAGCGTCGCGCTGTCGCGCAACCTGTCGCGCAAGGCGGCGTTCGAGATGCTGGTGACCGGCGACTTCGTCGGCGCCGACGAGGCGCGCGCCAAGGGTTTGATCAACCGCGTGGCGCCGCCCGATCAGCTCGACGCCGAGGTCGAGCGCCTGGTGGCCAGCATCGTCGCCAAGCCGCAGGCGGCCATCGCCACCGGCAAGGGGCTGTTCTACCGCCAGCTCGAAAAAGGCATCGCCGCCGCCTACGACGACGCCGGCCAGGCGATGGCCTGCAACATGATGGAGCCGTCGGCGCTGGAAGGCGTGCAGGCCTTCATCGACAAGCGCAAGCCGAACTGGTGATTTCCAACCCTACTTCCAATCGAGGCTGATCTTCTTGCCCGACGCCGCACAGTCCTTGAGGTACAGGTTGATCAGGCTCTGGTAGGGGATGCCCGTTTCCTCGGCCATGGCCTTGAAGTAGGTGATGGACCCTTCGTCCAGCCGGATCGTCACCGACTTCTTCAGCTGGGCCGCGTAGGGGTTCTTCCGGGCGTTGGTGAAGTCGTAGTGCTTGCGCATGGTGGCACCTATCGGTACTGGCGTTGCTCGTCGGCGTCGGCCTTGCGGGCCGAGATGATGCGGATGACGTTCCTGCTGGCCCGGTAGCAGTGCGCCACGACAAGCAGGCGCAGGCTGCTGCTCAGGCCGAGAAGGATGAACCGCTCCTCGTCTTCGGAGTGGTCAGGGTCGTCGAGCAGCAGCGCCCGTTCGTCCGAGAAGACCGACTGCGCGTCTTCGAACGAGACCTTGTGCTTGCGGAGATTCGCGGCCGCCTTCCTCGGGTCCCACTCGAAGCGCAACGAAGACACGGCGCAATTGTATGGACGCCGTACTTACAGCACAACTACAGCAAAGCCGCGCGCGCCGAGGCTCTACATCCCCGCGTAATTCGGCCCGCCGCCCCCTTCCGGCGTCACCCAAACGATGTTCTGCGTCGGGTCCTTGATGTCGCAGGTCTTGCAGTGCACGCAGTTCTGCGCGTTGATCACCAGCCGGTCGGTGCCGTCGGTGTTGACGAACTCGTAGACGCCGGCCGGGCAGTAGCGGCTTTCCGGCCCGGCATAACGCGCCAGGTTGACGGCCACCGGCACGCTCGGGTCCTTCAGCGTCAGGTGCGCCGGCTGGTTCTCTTCGTGGTTGGTGTTGCTGATGAAGACCGACGACAGGCGGTCGAAAGTCAGCTTGCCGTCGGGCTTGGGGTAGCGGATCGGCTCGACCTGGCCGGCGGCGTGCAGCCGGCCGTGGTCCGGCGCGTGGCGGTGCTTGGTCCAGGGCGGGCTCTGGATGCCCAGCTTGGGCAGCAGCCACTGCTCGATGCCGGTCATCACCGTGCCCACGGTGTTGCCGTACTTGAACCACTGCTTGAAGTTGCGGCTGGTGTGCAGCTCCTGGTGCAGCCAGCTTTTCTCGAAGGCCTCGGGGTAGTCCGTCAGCTCGTCGGCGCTGCGGCCGGCCTTGATCGCGGCGGCGGCGGCGTCGGCCGCCAGCATGCCGGTCTTGATCGCCGCGTGGCTGCCCTTGATGCGCGAGGCATTCAGCGTGCCGGCGTCGCAGCCCACCAGCGCACCGCCGGGGAACACCAGCTTGGGCAGGCTCAAGAGCCCGCCCGCGGTGATCGCGCGCGCGCCGTAGCCGATGCGCTTGCCGCCTTCGAGGTGCGCGCGGATCGCCGGGTGCGTCTTCCAGCGCTGCATCTCCTCGAAGGGGCTGATCCAGGGGTTCTGGTAGTCCAGGCCGACCACGTAGCCCAGCGTCACGCGGTTGCCTTCCATGTGGTACAGGAAGCCGCCGCCGTAGGTCTGCTCGTCCATCGGCCAGCCGGCGGTGTGCACCACGAGGCCGGGTTTGGCCTGCTCGGGCGGCACCTCCCACAGCTCCTTGACGCCGATCGCGTAGCTCTGCGGGTCGCGGCCTTCGTCGAGGCCGTAGCGCGCGATCAGCCGCTTGCCCAGATGGCCGCGCGCGCCTTCGGCAAAGACCGTGTACTTGCCGCGCAGTTCCATGCCGAGCTGGAAGTTCTCGGTCGGCTCGCCGTCCTTGCCCACGCCCATGTTGCCGGTGGCCACGCCGCGCACGGCGCCGTTGTCGTTGTCGTCGTACAGCACCTCGGCGGCGGCGAAGCCGGGAAAGATCTCCACGCCCAGGCCTTCCGCCTGCTCGGCCATCCACTTGCACACTGCGCCCAGGCTGATGACGTAGTTGCCTTCGTTGTGCAGGCAGTGGGGGATCAGCCAGCCCGGCGTCGGGCGCGCGCTGCTGCGGTCGAGGAACAGCACCTCGTCGCCGGTGACCGGCTGGTTGAGCGGCGCGCCGCGCTCCTTCCAGTCGGGGAACAGCTCGTTGATCGCGCGCGGATCCATCACCGCGCCCGACAGGATGTGCGCGCCGGGCTCGGATCCCTTCTCGAGCACCACCACCGAGAGCTCGGCATCGATCTGCTTGAGCCTGATCGCGGTGGCCAGCCCGGCAGGGCCGGCGCCGACGATCACCACGTCGTAGTCCATGGCCTCGCGCGGCCCGTATTGCTGGAGGATCTCCTCGCTGGTCATTCGCCATGTCTCCTTTGCTGCGCTGCATTCTAGGCCGGGGGTGTCGGCCGCTGCGGTCGCCTCGGAGGCTGCGTGCTATCGTCTTCCGAGCATTCTCGGAGGAGCCCTGCCATGAGCTATCAGATCGATCTCTCCGGCCGCGTGGCCATGGTCACGGGCGCCTCCAGCGGGCTGGGCGAGCAGTTCGCGCGCGCGCTCAGCCGCGCCGGGGCCGGCGTGGTGCTGGCCGCGCGCCGGCTGGAGCGGCTGAAGACGCTGCGCGCCGAGCTCGAAGCCGAGGGCGGCGACGCGCACGTGGTGGCGCTGGACGTGACCGACGTCGACAGCATCCGCGCCGCGGTCGCGCATGCCGAGACCGAGATGGGCACGATCGACATCCTGGTCAACAACTCGGGCGTCAGCACGACGCAGAAGCTCGTCGACGTGTCGCCCGATGACTACGACGATTTGATGGCCGTCAACACCCGCGGCGCCTTCTTCGTCGCGCAGGAGGTGGGCAAGCGCATGATCGCGCGCAGCCAGGGCGCGGCGCCGGGCACCTTCATCGGCGGGCGCATCGTCAACGTGGCGTCGATGGCGGGGCTGCGGCCGCTGGGGCAGATCGGCGTTTACTCGATGAGCAAGGCCGCGGTGATCCACATGACGCGCGCGATGGCGCTGGAATGGGGCCGCTACGGCATCAACGTCAACGCCTTGTGCCCGGGCTACATCGACACCGAGATCAACCACCACCACTGGCAGACCGAAGGCGGGCGCAAGCTGATCCAGATGATGCCGCGCAAGCGCGTGGGCAAGCCGCAAGACCTGGATGCGGTGCTGATGATGCTGTGCGCCAACCAGAGCCACTTCATCAACGGCGCGGTCATCGCCGCCGACGACGGCTTCGGGATCTAACCCTCGACACGCGCATGCGCAGCCTGACGCCCCTGGAAGCCCGTGCGCTGGGCGTGCTGGTGGAGAAGCAGGCGACGGTGCCCGACACCTACCCGTTGTCGCTCAACGCGCTGCTGGCGGGCTGCAACCAGAAGACCGCGCGCCACCCGGTGATCGAGGCCTCCGAGGCCGAGCTGCTGACCGCGGTGGACGGCCTGAAGGCGCTGTCGCTGGTGTTCGAAGGCTCGGGCGCGCGCGTGGTCCGCTACGAGCACAACATGGCCCGCGTGCTGGGCCTGCCCGGCGCCGCGGTGGCCCTGCTGGCGGTGCTGATGCTGCGCGGCCCGCAGACCGCGGCCGAGCTGCGCCTGAACAGCGAGCGGCTGCACCGCTTCGCCGACGTCTCGTCGGTCGAGGGTTTCCTCGAAGAGCTGGCCGCCAAGGATCCGCCGCGGACGCAGAAGCTGGCGCGCGCGCCCGGCGCTCGCGAGGCGCGCTGGGCCCAGCTGCTGTGCGGGCCGGTGGCCGACGCGCCGGCGGCCGCTGCGGCCGACAACGGCGCCGCCGGCGGCGTCGGCGCGCAGGAGCTGGCGGCGCTGAAGGCCGAGCTCACGCGCCAGGCGGCGCAGATCGAGGCCCTGCGCACCCAGCTGGCGCGCATCTGCACCGAACTGGGCCTCTAGCAGCCCCTTCGTGTCGCGCGTGTCACGCGCGCTACACACACTGTTGCCAGACTGCAATCGAAGTTAACCTTCGACGACGATCTTCGCATCGCCACGTCACACCAACTTCGAGGGAACACCCAGATGGCACACTCCGATTGGACCGGCTTTCCGCGCACCGTGATCGCCGTGGCCGTGGCGCTGGCCGCCGCGCCGGTGCTGGCGCAGAACACCACGTCGGCCGTCTCCGGCCGGGTGACCGGCGCCGATGGCCAGCCGCTGGCCGGCGCGACGGTGCAGATCCTGCACCGCGATTCGGGCGTTAGCGTCCACGTCACCACCGGCGCCGACGGCCGCTACGCCGCCCGCGGCCTGCGCGTCGGCGGGCCCTACACGATCACGGTCAGCAAGGACGGCCGCAGCGACAAGCGCGACGACGTCTACCTGGCGCTGGCCGAGACGACGGCGCTGGACGTCCAGCTCGGTGCACCAGCCGCCACCACCGTGGTGATCACGGGCCAAGGCGGTGCCTCGGGCCGCTTCAACAGCGCGACCATGGGCGCCGGCACCAACCTGGGCAGCCGCGAGCTGAACGCGCTGGGCTCGATCCAGCGCAACCTGCAGGACTACGCGCGCACCGATCCGCGCGTCGCGCAGACCGACAAGGAGCGCGGCGAGGTCTCGGCCGCGGGCATGCACATCCGCTACAACTCGATCACGATCGACGGCGTCACGATCAGCGACACCTTCGGCCTGGAGTCGAACAACCTGCCGACGATCAAGCAGCCGATCTCGATCGACGCGATCCAGTCGGTGCAGATCAACCTCAGCAACTACGACGTCACGCAGAAGGCCTACGTCGGCGCCAACACCAACGCGGTGACCAAGAGCGGCACCAACGAGTTCCACGGCAGCGTGTACTACGTCTTCCGCGACGACAAGCTCGCCGGTGACCGCTTCAACCGCAGCAACGGCACCTACGCCGCGCCGGCGCCGTTCGAGGAGACGACCAAGGGCTTCGTGCTGGGCGGGCCCATCGTCAAGGACAAGCTGTTCTTCTTCGGCAGCTACGAGGAGTTCAAGAGCTCGCGCGCCAGCCCCGACTTCGGGCCGCTGGGCAGCAGCGCCACCAACGTGGGCATCACGCAGACCGCGATCGACCAGGCGATCGCGATCGCGCGCGACACCTGGGGCATGGACATCGGCAGCTCGGCGGTGCCGCAGGGGCTGGCGGTCAACGTCAAGGACACGCTGCTCAAGCTGGACTGGAACATCAGCGACAGCCACCGCGCCAGCCTGCGCTACACGCAGACCAAGCAGACCGAGCCGACACTGGCCGGCTTCAGCGGCACGGGGCTCTCGCTCAGCTCGTACTGGTACGTCGCCGACAAGGACTTGAAGAGCCTGGTCGGCCAGTGGTTTGCCGACTGGAGCGACAACTTCAGCACCGAGCTGAAGGTCTCGCAGCGCGACTACAACAAGACCGAGGCCTCGGCCACCGGCGCGCAGCTGCCGATGATCGGGCTGCGTTTCTCGGGCGCGCTGCCGGCGGGCACGCCGTCGTCGGTCAGCGCGAACAACCGCTTCCTGAACTTCGGCACCATCGACAGCCGCCACCGCAACATCCTGGACACCGAGACGCTGGACCTCTACGCCGGCGCCACCTGGACCAAGGGCCCGCACGAGCTGAAGTTCGGCCTCGACTACGTCGACAACAAGATCTACAACGCATTCCTGCAGAACATCTTCGGCAACTACACCTTCGGCTGCGAGCCGGGCACCTACTCGTTCGGCACCTTCGCCAACTGCAACGACATGACGCCGGCGCAACGCGACCAGGCGACGCTGGAGAACTTCCGCCTCGGCAAGCCCTCCAGCTACACGCTGGTGTCGCCGCAAACCGGGCGCACGCTCGACGACGCGGTGGCGATCTGGTCGCTGAAGAACATCGGCCTGTTCGCGCAGGACACCTGGAAGATCGACAAGTCCTTGAGCGTGTCGCTGGGCCTGCGCATCGACCAGCAGGACGTGCCGACCAAGCCGCTGGCCAACCCCGCCGCGGCCGCGCCGCGCGTGCCGGGCAGCGTGGCTGCCAACGGCAGCATCACGCGCGACAGCGGCGGCTTCGGGCTGGACAACACCGTCACGCTGGACGGCAACCGCCTGGTGCAGCCGCGCCTGGGCTTCAACTGGAACCTCGGCACGCCCGAGCGCCAGATGCAGCTGCGCGGCGGCCTGGGCCTGTTCCAGGGCGCGGCCGCCAACGTCTGGCTGTCCAACCCGTTCACCAACACCGGCATGGCCAGCGCATCGCTGAACTGCCCCAACTTCTCGACTTGCGCGACGGCCAACGCGGTGTTCAACCCCGACGTGACGCGCCAGCCCGGCCTCAGCGGCACGCCGCCGGCGCCCAACGTCGACTTCATCTCGTCCAGCCTGGAGCAGCCCTCGGTGTGGAAGGCCAACCTGGCGTTCGACGCCGAGACGCCGGCGCTGCCCTGGGTCGGCAAGCTGCAGTTCGGCGCCGAATGGCTGCACACCAAGGTCGAGAGCGCGATCTACTATCAGCACCTGAACCTGGGCAACCCCACGGCCACCGGCAATGACGGCCGCCAGCTCTTCTACACGCCCAACGGCTACGACGGCGCCTGCTGGAACGCCAACGGCTCGTCGATCACGACCGGCAGCGTCTGCTCGGGGCTGCGCGACCGGGCGCTGTCCAACCCGAACTGGGGCCGCAACGTGCTGCTGGCCACCAAGACCAGCAAGGGCGAGGGCGACGCGATCACGCTGTCGATGGGCCAGCCGGCGACCATGGGCTTCGGCTGGAACCTCGCCTACACCAAGACGCGCGCGACCGAGGTCAGCCCGATCACCTCGTCGACCTCGTCATCGAACTGGAGCAACCGCAACATCTTCAACCCCAACGAAGAGACGCTGCAGAACTCCAACTACCTGATCAAGGACCGCGTCAGCGCCACCGCCACCTGGTCCAAGGCCTTCGTCGCCGACTACCGCACCACGGTGGGCGTGTTCTACGAAGGCCGCCGCGGCAAGCCCTACAGCTGGACCTACATCAACGACCTCAACGGCGACGGCATCTCGGGCAACGACCTGATGTACGTGCCCAGCGCGCAGGGCTCGGGCGAGGTGGTGTTCCGCGGCGGTGCCACCGAGGAGGCACGCTTCTGGGAGATCGTCAACGCCAGCCCGGCGCTGC
This sequence comes from Rubrivivax sp., assembly GCA_047602205.1. Lineage (GTDB taxonomy): Bacteria > Pseudomonadota > Gammaproteobacteria > Burkholderiales > Burkholderiaceae_C > Rubrivivax. The sequence continues at coordinate 6,197,020 of JASGHX010000001.1, forward strand.
GTTCGGCCGCCGGCGGCGTCGTCGGCCGCAACAACAGCTACGCGCCCTGGGTCAACAACTTCGACCTGCGCTTCAAGCAGGAGCTGCCCGGCTTCACCAAGAGCCACAAGGCGTCGCTCACCTTCGACATCTTCAACTTCGGCAACCTGCTGAACAAGAAGTGGGGCCGCATCGACGAGATCGGCTTCCCGTCCAACCGCAGCTTCGTCAACTACAACGGCCGCGACGCGCAGGGCCGCTACATCTACAGCCTGGGCTCGCTGGAGGACCTGGTCACCAAGCAGACGGCCGGCGAATCGCAGTGGGCGGTGCAGATCACGCTGCGCTACGAGTTCTGACGCCGCGGCGCGCTCAGCCCGTCAGCAGCCGGTTGACCAGCTCGGCCGTCGTCGACGCGCCGAGCTTGCGCATCAGCCGCGCGCGGTAGACGTCCACCGTGCGCGGGCTGATCGCCAGCCGGCGGCCGATCTGCTTGCTGGTGGCGCCTTCCACCAGCAGCGCGGCGATCTCGCGCTCGCGCGCGGTGAACGCCACCTTCAGCACGCGCCGCGACGACAGGTCCTCGAAGGCCCAGATGCCCGCGGCGTGCGGCTGGCGCGGGTCGAGCGCACGGCCCGCGACGTGGCACCAGAACAGCTCGCCGGCGCGGCCGCCGCGCGCATCGCCGACGCGCTTCATCACACGCTCGTCGGCATAACGCCCGTGCTCGTCGAGCTGGGCGGCGATGCGCTCGCCGGTGCGCTGGAACTCGTCGGCGGTGGGGTAGAGCACCTCGAACGAGCGGCCGACGATCTGCTCGCGCGTGGCGCCGAAGATCGCCAGCAGCTCCTGGTTGCAGTCGGTCATCAGCCGGTGGCGCGACAGCACCAAGCCCACCGGCGCCTGGTCGAAGGCGACGCGGTAGTCCAGCAGCGGGCCGTCCACGTGAGACACGCGATGAGGGGGCCGCGGCTACAGCAGCGCGTAGGTGGTGGTGGCGTGCGCCGCCAGCTCGCCGCTGCGGCCGTGCAGCAGGATCTCGCCGAAGACCAGGCTCTTGCCCATGCGCAGCACGCGCGCCAGCAGCCGGGCTTCGCCGCTGTCGCCGGGCACGGCCTTCAGGAAGCTGGTCTGCAGCTGCACCGTGGTCATCGGCTTGAAGCCGCCCAGCCGCGTCATCACCGCCAGCACCATCGCGGTGTCGGCCGCGGCCATCATCGCCTGGCCGCACAGCACGCCGCCGCCGTGCACCACCATCGGCGAGACCGGCAGCGCCAGCACCACCTCGCCGGCGCGCGCCTCGGTGACGCGCATCGCGAGGCCCCGCACCCAGGGCGCGACGATGGTGGCCAGCGCCTCGTTGAGCATCTGGATGTCGGCCGGCGAGCCCTTGTCGTTCATCGTGCGGTCCCCTCTCGCCCTGGCGGGCTGTGCTGGTGGCTTTTCGGTCGCGCGGCATTCTACGGAGCGGGCCTTAGTGAAATCTACGTAACGCCGTGCGGGCCGAAGCCGGAGTAGCCTTCGCCCCTTCGAACCTTCGGAGCGTCCTTTCATGAACAAGATCTACCCGAGCGCCGAGGCGGCGCTCTCGGGCATCGTGCGCGACGGGCAGTTGCTGGCCGTCGGCGGCTTCGGGCTGTGCGGCATCCCGGAGGCGCTGATCGCCGCCTTGCGCGACAGCGGCGCCAAAGACCTGAGCGTGGTGTCCAACAACGCCGGCGTCGACGGCTTCGGCCTCGGCCAGCTGCTGGAAACGCGGCAGATCAAGAAGATGATCTCCAGCTACGTCGGCGAGAACAAGGAGTTCGAGCGCCAGTACCTCGCCGGCGAGCTGGAACTGGAGTTCACGCCGCAAGGCACGCTGGCCGAGCGCCTGCGCGCCGGCGGCGCGGGCATCCCCGCCTTCTTCACGCGCACCGGCGTCGGCACGCTGGTGGCCGAAGGCAAGGAGACGCGCGAGTTCGACGGCCACACCTACGTGATGGAGCGGGCGCTGCTGCCCGACGTCTCGCTGGGCAAGAACCTGGAAGGCCGACCCGTCGGGCAACCTGGTGTTCCGCCGCACGGCGCGCAACTTCAACCCGGCGGTGATCATGGCCGGCCGCATCAGCGTGGTGGAGGTCGAGGAGATCGTCGAGACCGGCAGCCTGGACCCCGACGCGGTGCACCTGCCCGGCATCTACGTGCACCGCATCGTGCTCAACGCGAAGCCCGAGAAGCGCATCGAGAAGCGCACCACCAAGCAGAACCCGAAGGGAGCCTGAAGATGGCCTGGACGCATGACGAGATGGCGGCGCGCGCCGCCAAGGAACTGGCCGACGGCTTCTACGTGAACCTCGGCATCGGGCTGCCCACGCTGGTGGCCAACTTCGTCGACCCGAAGATCGAGGTCTGGCTGCAAAGCGAGAACGGCATGCTGGGCATCGGCCCGTTCCCCGACGAGAGCGAGGTCGACGCCGACCTGATCAACGCCGGCAAGCAGACCGTCACCACGCTGCCGGGCAGCAGCATCTTCGGCAGCCACGACAGCTTCGCGATGATCCGCGGCGGCAAGATCAACCTGTCGATCCTGGGCGCGATGCAGGTCAGCGAGAAGGGCGACCTGGCCAACTGGATGATCCCCGGCAAGATGGTCAAGGGCATGGGCGGCGCGATGGACCTGGTGGCCGGCGTCAAGAGCGTGGTGGTGCTGATGGAGCACGTGGCGCGCCGGAAGGACGGCGGCTTCGACCTGAAGATCCTGCCGCAGTGCACGCTGCCGCTGACCGGCGTGGGCGTGGTCGACCGCATCATCACCGACCTGTGCGTGCTGGATGTGACGCCGCACGGCCTGAAGCTGGTGGAGCTGGCCCCCGGCGTCAGCCGCGACGAGGTGCAAAGCAAGACCGGCGTCGCGCTGGCCTGACGGCGACGATCAGGCGGCGGCCGCCAGCAGCTGCCGCACCAGTTCCTGCGGGGCGCTGACCATCGGGCAGTGCCCCGTCTTCATTTCGGCGACGCGAAAGCCGGGCAGGGCGCGCACGCGCTGGCGCATCGCGTCAATGGTTGGATAGGCCGGCGCGTTGCAGTCGATGAAAGTGCGCGGCAGCCGCGCCCAGCGCTCGCCGTCGAACGGCAGCGGCTGGCGATAAGGGCCGAACGGATGCGGCACCTGGCGGCGCAGCAGCCAGTCGCGGTCGGCGCCGGCCAGCCCGAAGTCGGCCGGGTCGGGCGGCGGCAGGGCGTTGTCGTTGGCGCGCGCCGCCGCGGTGCGCGCAGCCACGGTCTCGGCGCTGTGCGCCTGGCCCCAGCCTTCGCCGGGCAGCGGCACCATCGCGTCGACGTAGACCAGATGCCGCACCGCCTGCGCATCGGAGCGCAGCAGCCGGTCGGCGGCGCCGGTCACCACCATGCCGCCGTAGCTGTGGCCGACCAGTACGATGCCGTTCAGCTCCTCGGCCAGCACCAGGGCCGCGACGTCGTCGATGTGGCTGAACAGGTCGATGCCGGCGTGGCGCAGGTGCGCGCGCTCGCCGTCGCCGGTCAGCGTAACGGCATGCACCTCGTGGCCGGCCGCGCGCAGCGGCTGCAGCACACGGCGCCAGATCCAGGCGCCGCCCCAGGCGCCGTGGACGAGGACGATGGGGCTCTTGGACATCGGCGATCCTTTCTTCGGCAGCAGCATGCAAAACGGGCGCCAGCGGCGCCCGTTCGCAGTCTAGCTGGCGGTTCGGCTCAAGCCTGGGTCGGCAAGGCGCCGGCCGGCGCCCGCCGGCGGGCCGGGCGGCGCAGCAGGTACAACGCGTAGACGCCGAGGAAGACGCTGCCGGCGGCGAACACGATGTCGCCCGGCACGCGCAGCCACACCAGCGCTTCCATCACGCCGGAGTGGATGACCGCCGGCGAGCGGGCGTACCACAGGCCGGTGGTGATCGCGTGATAGGCCTGATAGATGCCGGCGGGCAGCAGCGACAGGAAGACCATCATCGCCAGGCCGATGTTCAAGCTCCAGAACGCGGGCTTCAGGAAGCGGTCGGCGTGCAGCGCGCGGTCGAACAGGCCGCGCAGGCAGAACAGCATCAGCCCGATGCCCAGCATGCCGTAGACCCCGAACAGCGCGGCGTGCCCGTGCGCGGCCGTCATGTTGAGGCCTTGCACGTAGTACAGCGACGCCGGCGGGTTGATGGCGAAGCCCAGCAGCCCGGCGCCCACGGTGTTCCAGAAGCCGACGGCCACGAACGACAGGATGACCCACTTGTAGGCGCCCAGCGAGGCCACGCCCTGCGAGCGGCGCCAGGTCTGCAGCGCTTCCAGCCCGATCAGCGTGAGCGGCACCACTTCCAGCGCCGAGAACACGGCGCCGACGGCGATCACCGAGGTCGGCGTGCCGGTCCAGTACAGGTGGTGCAGCGTGCCCAGGATGCCGCCGAACAGGAACACGATGGTCTCGGCGACGATGGCTCGGTTGGCCGAGGCCGCGCGCACGAGGCCCAGGTTGGTGAAGATCAGCGCGACGACCGCGGTGGCGAACACCTCGAAGAAGCCTTCGACCCACAGGTGCACCAGCCACCAGCGCCAGTACTCGATCATCGAGTAGTGCGTGTGCTGGCCCCAGGTGAGCGAGGTGGCGTAGAAGCCGCCGATGCAGGTGGCCGAGAGGAAGACCATCGCGATCAGGCCGCGGGTTTCCGAAGGCTTCTTCAGCGCGGGCCACAGCGCGCGGCCGAGCAGGAACACCCAGAACAGCAGGCCCACGAACAGCAGGATCTGCCAGAAGCGGCCCATGCTCGTGAACTCCAGGCCCTGGTTGCCGAGCCAGAAGCTGAAGTCGACGCCGCGGTGCTGCAGCGTGCCCAGCCAGCCGGTGATGGTCGAGCCGAGCACGACGACGATCAGCGCCCAGAAGAGGGCGTCGACGCCCAGCTTCTGCAGCCTGGGCTCCTTGCCCGACAGCAGCGGCGCGACGTACAGCCCCGTCGCCAGCCAGGCGGTGGCGATCCAGAAGATGCCGATCTGCGTGTGCACCGTGCGGCTGATCGTGTACGGCAGGACCTGCGCCAGCGGGATGCCGAAGAACGACTGCCCTTCGACCGCGTAGTGCGCGGTGACGACGCCCATCGCGATCTGCAGCAGCATCAGCCCGATGACAACGAAGAAGTACTTGCGCGTGGCCTTTATCGACGGCGTGGCCTTGGCGCCGAGCAGCGGGTCGGCCTTGGGCACCTGCGCCGCTTCTTCGCCGTGGTCGCCCTTGTGCAGCCACAGCATCGCGGCGATGCCGGCCAGCAGCAGGATGATGCTGGCCATCGACCACATCGCGGCTGAGCCGGTCAGCGTGTTGCCCACCAGCGGCTCGTGCGGCCAGTTGCTGGTGTAGGACAGGCCTTGCTCGCCCGGCCGGTCGGTCGCGGCGGCCCAGGCCGACCAGAAGAAGAACGCCGTCAGCGCCTGGCGGTGCTCCTTCAGCGGCAGCGCGCCCTCGGTCATCGCGTACTGGTCGCGCAGCTTCTCGAGCTTGGGGTCGGTGCCGAACAGGCCTTCGTAGTGCGCGGCGACGTCGCGGATGGCTTGCGCGCGCTCTCGGCTGATCGTGACCTTGCCGGTCGATTCGTCATAGGTGTTGCGGCGCATCTCGGTGCGCACGCGGGACTCGACGGCGGCCTGATCGGCGTCGCTCAGCTTGGGCCCGCCGGCGCGGATGCCTTGCAGCGCCATCGCTTCGCGGTGCAGCCAGTCGGCCGACCAGTCCGGCGCGACGTAGCTGCCGTGGCCCCAGACGGTGCCCAGCTGCTGGCCGCCGGCGGCCATCCAGGCCTGCTGGCCGAGCTGGATCTGCTCGCCCGTATAGATCACCCCGCCGTCGGTCGTCACGACCTGCTTGGGGATCGGCGGTGCAAAAAGGTAGATCTGCCATCCGAGATAGCCGAGGGCCCCGAACGACAGCACGAAGATGAGGCCCAGCCATCGCCAGAGCCTGCGGGTGCTTTTCATGAAGATTCCTTGGGAGGGGGGACGCGAAAGAGGCGGGACGGGCGCTCAGATGCCGCCGCAGGAGCCGCAGCAGCGTCCGTCGCCGTGGCCGCCGGCCAGCCTGGTGATGCGCACGCGCCAGACCTCGGGGCCGTTTTCCAGGTAGTCCCAGGTGAACTGGCCGGGCAGTTCGGCCTGGAACTGGTAGTACAGCGGGCGCGGGTCGTGGTCGTTCACCAGCTCCATCGCGCCGTTGGCGGCCAGGCTACGGAAGGTCGAGAAGATCAGCGGATGGCGGTCCCGCGGCGCGATCTGGCGGACGTCGACGGTGGACTGGGCGGCTTGGAAAGACATCGGTTGCTCCTGCTGGGTTAAAGCTGCATTTTTGATGCATCTATTGTAGAAGCAGGTACGTCTCGATTCCTATTGATGGACATCAAATTCGACGCGCGCATCCGGCGTGAACGACTGGACGCTCCGTGCCGGTTGCACCCCTCGCGCCGGTGCTGCTGCGGCGTCCGGGGCCGGACAATGCGCCTGCCATGACCTCGTCGCTATCCGCCATCAGCCTCAGCGGCATGAACGCCGCGCAGACCGCGCTCGGGGTGTCGGCGCACAACCTCGCCAATCTGTCGACGGCCGGGTTCCGCCGTCAGCACGTCACGCAGGGCGCCGCGGCCGACGGTAGTGTGACGACATCGCTGAGCGAGGCCCCGCAGGAAGGCAACGACTTGACGGGCGATCTCGTCGGCCAACTCGTCGCCAAGAACCAGTTCCTGGCCAATCTGGCGGTCTTCAAGGCTGGCGATCAGATGATGGGGTCTTTGCTGGACGTCGTGGGCTGAGGCGACTGGCAAGGCCTGCCGAACCGCTGTATTGATTTGACATAAGAAACATTGTACGAATTATTAGATTCGCACCGGCCCCGCAAACCCGGGGCCAAAGCTGGCCCCGGCGGAGGATGCCAATCCCTAGAATCCGCCGCTATGTATCGAATTGCATCCGCCCTGCTGCTGGCCATGCTGGCAGCGCCGTCGAGCTGGGCGGGGCCGACCGCAGTGGTCGAGGGCGCGGGTGAAGCGGCGGCAAAGCCGCCAGACTTGGCGCTGCCGGCGGTGGCTGGCGCGTCGGCTGCGACGGCGGGCATTCCGCAGTCGAAAACGGTCGAACTGCTGCTGCAGATGCAGGACCAGGCGGCGACGAACAAGCCGAACGGCGATGCCGCAACCGTGCCGCGAAGCCTGCCGTTGCGCGGCGCGGCGGCGGCCGACGCCGCGGCTCAGCCGGACGAGACGCCGCTGAGCTCGCTGAAATCGGTGATCTTGAACAGCTCGCTGGCCAAGCCCGGCGATGCCCAGGAGGCGCCGGTGCAGGCGCAGCGCGCCGGTCTGCGGATGGATGCGCCGGCGGCCGGCGACTCGCCGAAGGCCGGCGAATCGTCTTCGTCGCTGCTGAACCAGCCGGTCATCCGCTTCATCCGCGAGAACCGCGGGCTGACGATGGTGGGCTGCGCGGTGGCGCTGGCTGCGGTGTGGGCCGCCGCGACGTTCTCTTCGTCGCGGCGCTCGCGCTCCCGTTCGCGCTGACGGGCGCCAGCGCGCTGAGTGCGCGCTGGTGGGAGCTTTGGCGCTCAGTGCGCGCCGTCGCCTTCGGTATCGGTGTCGGGCTCATCCAGACCGTCGTCGGCTTCCGCCGTCGGCGGCTGGCCCGAAATGGTCTGGCGGTCGAGCGGCCGGCACAGGTGCCGGTTCAGGCGGCCCAGGCGCTCGGAGTTCTCGATGGCGGCCAGCACCACTTCGGGCTGGACCATCAGCATGAACGGATTGGCGACGACGGACGGCTCGGACATGTCGGTGCTCCCGTGGCCCGTGGATGGGGCCTGCACAGGGCCGGACTGTAGTGAGGCCCCGCCACGGCTGACCAGTCAGGCGGCGTCCAGACAACGTGTCGGATGACTTCCGACACGGCGACAGTTCACGATCCGCCGGATTCGAGCTTGCGCGCCAGCGATTCGCGGCCGTCCAGGCGCGCGGTGTCGGCCGCCGTCTGGTTGCGCTCGTTGCGCAGCTTGCGGTCGGCGCCCTTGGCCAGCAGCAGCGCCACGCTGTCCTCGCTGCCGTAGCGAGCGGCCAGCATCAGCGGCGTGTTGCCGTTGGGCGAGCGCGCGTCGACGGCGGCGCCCTGCTCCAGCAGCAGCTTCACCGGCGCGGCCGACGGGCTGCTGGCGGCGTAATGCAGCGGCGTCCAGCCGGGGCGATTGACAGCCGCGCCGCGCGCGATCAGCGCGCGCATCGCGTCGACGTTGGCGCGCAGCGCGGCCATCATCAGCGGCGTCTCGCCCGTGGTGTTGGCGCTGTCGATGCGGGTGTCCGCATGGTCCAGCAGCGCTTGCACCGCCTTGGCCGCACCGCCGCGCAAGGCCAGGAACAGGCCGTGCTGGCCCTTGGGGTCCAGCGTGTTGGGGTCCATGCCGCGCGCCAGCAGCTCGCGCAGCCGGGCCGCGTCGTCGAGCTCGATCGCGCGGAAGAAGTCCTCGTAGGCGCCCGCGTGGGCGCGGCCGGCGAGGGCCGAGGCGGCGCACAGCCCCAGCAACCGGGCGTTGAACAGGCGGCGATGCGGGTGATCGGTCTTCATGCGGTCTTGACGCGCGGGAACAAGCGGTCGAAGTTGTCGCGGGTCTGCGCGGCGACCTGCTCCACGCTCAGGCCTTTCAACTCGGCCAGGCGTGCGGCGACGTGCGGCACCCAGGCCGGCGAATTGGTCTTGCCCCGGTGCGGCACGGGCGCCAGGTAGGGGCTGTCGGTCTCGATCAGGCAGCGGTCCATGGGCACCAGGCGCGCCACCTCGCGCAGCTCTTCGGCGTTGCGGAAGGTCAGGATGCCCGAGAACGAGATCATGAAGCCCAGTTCCAGCGCCGCGCGCGCGACCTCGCGCGTCTCGGTGAAGCAGTGGAACACGCCGCCGACGCGGCCTTGGCCTTCGTCGCGCAGCACCGCCAGCGTGTCGTCGGACGCGCTGCGCGTGTGGATCACCAGCGGCAGGCCGCTCGCGTGCGCGGCGCGGATGTGCACGCGAAAGCGTTCGCGCTGCCATTCCATCTCGGCCACGCTGCGGCCGTTCAGGCGGTAGTAGTCGAGCCCGGTTTCGCCGAGGCCCACCACACGCGGCAGCGCGGCGCGCTGCAGCAGCTCGGCCTCGGTGGGCTCGTGCACGTCCTCGGAGTCGGGGTGTACGCCCACCGTCGCAAAGAGATTCGCGTGCGCCAGCGCCAGGCCGTGCACGGTGGGGAACTCCTCGATCGTCGTGCAGATGCACAGCGCGCGCTCGACACGCGCGGCTGCCATGTCCTGCAGCACGGTGTCGATGCGGCCGTGCAGCTCGGGAAAGCTCAGGTGGCAATGCGAATCTACGAACATGGCACGAACCGGGCGCGCAGCGCCGCTGTCAGATCGTCTGCGTCGGCTTGACCGAGGAGATCGCGGTGCCCAGGATCTCCTCGATGCGCAGCTTCAGCGCGCGCGTCTTCTCGTCGGCCGGAAAGCGCACGCCCACGCCTTGCGTGCGGCCGCCGGAGGCGTTGGCCGGCGTGATCCACGCCACCTTGCCGGCCACCGGATAACGCTGCGGGTCGTCGGGCAGCGACAGCAGCAGGTAGATGTCCTCGCCCAGCTTGTAGTCGCGCGTGGTCGGCACGAACAGACCGCCGTCGGTCAACACTGGCATGTAGGCGGCGTAGAGCGCGCCCTTCTCGCGGAACACGAGCTGCATCACGCTGGGCCGCGCCGCGCTGCCCGCGGGCGCCAGCGGCGCCATGCCGCCGCCTGCGGAAACCGGCCGGATCGGAGGCTTGTCGCTCATGCGGCGAGTGTATCGGAGGCCTCTGCCGACCGGCCCCGCCAGGCCGCGCGCGCCTGCAGCAGCAGCGCGTCGATCAGCAGCGGCTCGCTCCAGGGGTGATCGATCTGGCGCGCCAGGCGGCTCAGCTCGCGGCTCCAGGCGGCCAGCGTGGCGGCCGACGCCGGCCGGCCCGGCCAGGCCGGCGGCGGAAAGAAGCGCGGCGCGGCGCCGACGGCCAGCGCCAGCGCGTCGTGGCAGAGCTTCTGCAGCGCGTCCAGCACCTGCGCCGCGGGCCAGCCGGCCACCGCCTGCCCCGGCCCCTGCCCCGCCAGCACCGCGGCCGGCAGCGCCTGCCAGCGCGCGGCGTCGATGCCCGCGGCGGCCAGCGCCGCGGCTTCCAGCGGCCGGCCCGACGCGGCGGCCAGCAGCACCTCGGGCTGCTCCAGCCCCTGCGCGGCCAGCCATTGCCGCGCCGCGTCGGCGCCGGGCGGCGGCAGCCGCAGCACCTGGCAGCGGCTGCGCACGGTGGGCAGCAGCTGCGCCGGCTGCGCGGCGCTCAACAGCAGCCGCGCGCCGCGCGGCGGCTCTTCCAGCGTCTTCAGCAAGGCGCTGGCCGACTGCAGGTTCATCGCCTCGGCCGGGTGGATCAGCACCACCTTGGCGCGGCCGCGCGCCGAGGTCGTCGCCACCCAGTCGATCGCCGCGCGCACCTCGTCGATGCGGATCTGGCGGCTGGGCTTGCGCTTGGCGGCCTTGGCCGAGCTTTCGGACTCGGCCGCTTCGCCGCCGTCGCCGGCGCCCAACTGTTGACGCAAGGCTTCGGGGAACAGCCGGAACAGGTCGGGGTGATAGCCGCTTTGCAGCAGATGGCAGGCGGCGCAGCGGCCGCAAGGCTTCACCGCGTCGTCTTCGGCTTCGCATAGCCAGGATTGCGCGATCGCCTGCGCGGCGTCGAACAAGCCGTCGCCGGCCGCACCGTGCAGCAGCAGCGCGTGCGCCTGCGTCATCGCCCGCGCCTGCTGCAGCACGGGCTGCAGCCAGGGCAGGCGGCGGGCTGCGTCGGCCATCGTCGTCACGGTGTCACCACCAGCCGGTGGCGGCCAGCGCCGCCTGCACCTCGGCCCACACCTGCTCGCGGCCGGCCAGCGCGTCCACGCGGCGGAAGCGTTGGCCGTGCTCGGCGCAGCGCGCCGCGTAGCCGGCGCGCACGCGCTCGAAGAAGGCCAGGTCCTGGCGCTCGAAGCGGTCGGGCTGCCGCACCGCGGCGCGGCGCTCGGCGGCCACCGCGGCCGGCAGGTCGAACCACAGCGTCAGGTCGGGCTGGCGGCCCTGCTGCACCCAGGCTTCCAGTTGTGCCAGCACGCCGCGGTCGAAGCCGCGGCCGGCGCCCTGGTAGGCGAAGCTGGCGTCGGTGAAGCGGTCGCAGACGACGGTCTGGCCCGCGGCCAGCGCGGGCTCGATGCAGTGGACCAGATGGTCGCGCCGCGCCGCGAAGACCAGCAGCGCCTCGGTCAGCGCGTCCATCGATTGGTGCAGCACCAACTCGCGCAGCGTCTCGGCCAGCGCGGTGCCGCCGGGCTCGCGCGTCTCCAGCACCGCGTGGCCGCGCGCGCGCAGCCAGCCGACCGCCTGCTCGATCTGCGAGCTCTTGCCGGCGCCGTCGATGCCCTCGAAGGTGATGAAGCGGCCGGCGCTCGTCATGGGTTGGCCTGGCCGCGCTGGTATCGGTTCACCGCGCGATTGTGCTCGGCCAGGCTGTCGCTGAAGGCTGAGCTGCCGTCGCCGCGGGCCACGAAGTACAGCGCCTTGGTGCGCTCGGGCTGCACCGCGGCACGCAGCGAGGCCATGCCAGGCAGCGCGATCGGCGTCGGCGGCAGGCCGCTGCGGGTGTAGGTGTTGTACGGCGTGTCGGCCTGCAGGTCGCGCTTGCGCAGGTTGCCGTCGAAAGCCTCGCCCAGGCCGTAGATCACCGTCGGGTCGGTCTGCAGCGGCATGCCGATGCGCAGGCGGTTGACGAAGACGCCGGCCACCAGCGGCCGGTCGGCCGCGATGCCGGTCTCCTTCTCGACGATGGAGGCGAGGACCAGCGCCTCGTCGGCCGACTTCAACGGCGTGTCGGCGGCGCGCGCGGCCCAGGCCTCGGCCAGGCGCTGCTGCATGCTGCGCAGCGCGCGGCGCAGCACCGTCAGGTCGCTGACGCCGCGCGCATAGGCGTAGGTGTCGGGGAAGAAGCGCCCTTCGGCCGGCACGCCGGGCAGGCCCAGCTCCTGCATCAGGCGCGCCTCGTCCCAGTCGCGCGCGACGGGCTTCAGCCCCGGCGCCGCGGCCAGCGCCTGGCGCATCTGGCGCACGCTCCAGCCTTCGGTCAGGCGCACGGTCTGCAGCGTCTCGCGGCCCTGCACCAGCGCTTCCAGCAGGCCGCGCGGCGTGGTGCCGGCGTGGATCTCGTAGCTGCCGGCGCGGATGCGCCTCGCGTCGCCCGAGGCGCGGAACCAGGCGTAGAGCCAGCGCGCGTCGGTCTGCACGCCGGCGTCGACCCAGGCCTGGGCGATCTCGCGTGGGCTCTGGCCGGCCTCGATCGACAGCTCGATGCTGGGCTTGGCCAGCGCCAGCGGCTGCTGCAGCCACCACCATGCGGCCGCGCCCGCGGCCATGGCGGCCAGCGCACAGAAGGCGGCCAGCCATGCCAGCACCCTGAAGCCCTTGGCTGCCTGCCGCATAGGGCGCTGATGATAATCGGCGCATGACCAGCAGCACCTTGCCCCGCGGCGTCTTGCGCCTTGCCGACTGGGGCCTGATCCGCGCCCACGGGCCTGATGTGCGCAGCTTCCTGCACGGCCAGTTGACGCAGGACGTGCAAGGCCTGCAGCCGGGCCAGGCAAAGCTCGCCGGCTACTGCTCGCCCAAGGGGCGGCTGCTGGCCAGCTTCGTGATCTGGGCTGGCATGGCCGACGAGGTGTTCCTGGCCTGCAGCGCCGACCTGCTGGCCGCCACGCTCAAGCGGCTGTCGATGTTCGTGCTGCGCGCCAAGTGCAAGTTGGAGGACGTCAGCGCCCAGCAGTTCGCGTGGGGCGCGGCCGGCGACGATGCGTTGAATCTGCTGGGCAGCCTCGCGCCTTGGCAGTTGCGCGAAGACGAAGGCCGCATCGCGATCCGCCTGCCCGATGCCCAGCTCGACGGCCAGCCGGTGCCGCGCGCGCTGCTGCTGCAACCGGCCGCCGCGCCCGCGCTGCCCGGCCCGGCGCTGGACGCGCAGGCCTGGGCAGCGCTGGAAGCGCTGAGCGGCGTGCCGCGCATCGTCGCCGCGACCAGCGAGCAGTTCGTGCCGCAGATGGTCAACCTCGAGCTGGTGGGCGGCGTCAACTTCCAGAAGGGCTGCTACCCGGGGCAGGAGGTGGTGGCGCGCAGCCAGTACCGCGGCACGCTCAAGCGCCGCGGCTTCGTGGTCAGCGGCGCCGCGGCGATGCAGCCGGGGCAGGACGTCTTCCACAGCGCCGACCCCGAGCAGCCCGCTGGCCTGGTGGCGCTGGCCGGCAGGCTGGCGCCCGACCGCCACGTCGCGCTGGCCGAGCTGAAGCTGGCCGCGCTGGACGGCGGCAGCCTGCACCTGGGCACGGCCGACGGCCCGCCGCTGACGCTGGGCAGCCTGCCGTACGCGGTGCCGCTGGACGCGGCCTGATCAGGGCGCCAGCAGCCGTCCCGCCTCGATGCGGAGCTGGCGGTCGCAGCGCGCGGCGATCTCGCGGTCGTGCGTCACCAGCACCAGCGTCGTGCCGGCCTCGCGGTTCATCGCGAACATCAGCTCCATCACCTTCTCGCCGGTGGCGAAATCCAGGCTGCCGGTGGGTTCGTCGGCCAGCAGCACCGCCGGCCGCACGACAAAGGCGCGCGCCAGCGCCACGCGCTGCTGCTCGCCGCCCGACAGCACGCGCGGATAGTGGCCCAGGCGCTCGGCCAGGCCCACGCGCTGTAGCATCTCGGTGGCGGCGGCGCGCGCGTCGCCGCGGCCCATCAGCTCCAGCGGCAGCATCACGTTCTCCAGCGCCGTCAGGTGCGCCAGCAGCTGGAAGCTCTGGAACACGAAGCCCATCTGGCGCGCGCGCACCGCGGCGCGCGCGTCCTCGTCCAGCGCGAACAGCTCGGTGCCGGCGACGATCACGCGGCCGCTGCTGGGCACGTCCAGCCCGGCCAGGATCGACAGCAGCGTGCTCTTGCCCGAGCCCGAGGCGCCGACGATGGCCACCGACTCGCGCTCGGCGAGCTCGAAGCTGATGTCATGGAGAATGGTCAGCACACCGGTGGCGTCGGCCACCCGCTTGCTGATGCTTTGGACGGAGATGATGGACGTGGCGGGCATTCGTCGGAACGGGCGGAGGAACAGGCGGCAGTGGCTGCGGGACTGTAGCCTGCTGCTCGTGGCCTCCCCTTTTGCGGGGGCGCTGCGCGCGCAAGGCGCCGCGGCCAGGCGCACGCTGCTGGTCGTCGGCGACAGCCTGTCGGCCGAATACGGCCTGGCGCGCGGCAGCGGCTGGGTGGCGTTGCTGGACAAGCGCATCGTCGAGCTCAAGCTGCCGTGGCGCGTGGTCAACGCCAGCATCAGCGGCGACACCACCTCGGGCGGCCGGTCACGACTGCCGGCGCTGCTGAAGGAGCACAAGCCGGCCGTGGTGGTCATCGAGCTGGGCGGCAACGACGCGCTGCGCGGCCTGCCGCTGGCCAGCACGCGCGACAACCTGCTGGCGATGACGCGCCAGGCCAAGGCCGCCGGCGCCAAAGTGCTGCTGGTGGGCATGCAGGTGCCGCCGAACTACGGCCGCAAGTACACCGAGGATTTCCAGCAGCTCTTTGCGACGGCCGCGCGCAGCGAGCAGGCGGCGCTGGTGCCCTTCTTCCTGGCCGGTGTGGCCGACGGGCCCGACGCCGAGCGGCTGTTCCAGCCAGACCGCATCCATCCCACGGCCGAGGCTCACCCGCGGATGCTGGACAACGTGTGGGCGCAGTTGCGGCCGCTGCTGCGCTGACGCTTGCGCCTGACACAAGCATCGCGACAACGATCAGAGGGAGAACGACAGCGTGAGCAATGAAGTCGCTTGCGCTGCGCTAGACTCAAACGATGGCTCGGAGGCACCTACCATGATCGATGTGGTCACCGAACTCGCTGAGCGCGGCAAAGCGCTCCCGCTCGAAGATCGGTCGCGCCTTGTTGAACTCCTGTTGGAGTCGCTGCATGAAGGCTCTCTGGCCGAGATCGAGGCCGCCTGGGATGCAGAAGTCGAACGCCGTTTGGCCGCTTATGACCGCGGCGAACTCGTCGCGCTGGACGGCGAGGAAGTGTTAGCCAAGGCTCGCCGCTTGGCTCGTGGCTGAATTTCGTTTCCTCCCGCCAGCCGAAGCCGAACTGCTGCAGCAGATCTCCTACTACTCCGCGGTCCGCCCGGAATTAGGCGTCCAGTTCGAGGAGGCCGTGGCCGAGGCCGTCAGAAAAGCCGTCGAGTACCCTGCTCACGGAGCGCCGCGCCCAAAGAACACTCGACGCCGCCTTGTGAACGGATTTCCATTCGCCGTCATCTACAAGGAAGTTGGTGACGGCATTCTTGTCGTCGCCATGGCAGACGGCCGTCGAAAGCCTGACTACTGGGTCAGGCGCTTGAAGTGAGGCTATTCGTCGCTTGCCGCGTCCAGTTCCGGAAACAGCACGCTGATGAAACCCAGCTTCGTCAGGTCGCGCATCCGCGTCGGGTACAGGCGGCCGATCAGGTGGTCGCACTCGTGCTGCACCACGCGGGCGTGGAAGCCCTCGGCCTCGCGGTCGATCGCGCGGCCCTGCTCGTCCAGCCCCTGGTAGCGGATGCGCGACCAGCGCGGCACCCACCCGCGCAGGCCGGGCACCGAGAGGCAGCCTTCCCAGCCCTCTTCCTCGGCGTCCGACAGCGGCGTGATGACCGGATTGACCAGCACCGTGCGCGGCACCGGCGGCGCGTCGGGGTAGCGGTCGTTGCGGTCGAAGCCGAACAGCACCACCTGCAGGTCGACGCCGATCTGCGGCGCGGCCAGCCCGGCGCCGCGCGCGGCGACCATCGTGTCCTGCAGGTCGTCGACCAGCGCCAGCAGCTCCGGCGTGCCGAAGGCCTGCACCGTCTGCGCGACGCGCAGCAATCGCGGGTCGCCCATCTTCAGGATCTCGCGCACGGCCATGTCGGTCTCAAGCTCCTTGTTGCAGCAGGGTGTGCAGCCCCGCTTCGTCCAGCACGGTGATGCCCAGTTCGCGCGCCTTGTCGAGCTTGCTGCCCGCTTCCTCGCCGGCGACGACGGCGAAGGTCTTCTTCGACACCGAGCCCGCCACCTTGCCGCCGGCCGCCTCGATCAGCGCCTTGGCGTCGTCGCGCGTCAGCGTCGGCAGCGTGCCGGTCAGCACCAGCGTCTTGCCGGTCAGCGGCAGCGGGACGGCGTTGGCGGCCTCGCTGCCTTCGTGCTCGTCCCAGCGCACGCCGGCGGCGCGAAGCTGCTCCACCACCTCGCGGTTGTGCGGCTGCTCGAAGAAGGTGCGGATGCTTTGCGCGACCACCGGGCCGACGTCGGGCACCTGCAGCAGCTGGTCGACCGTGGCGTCCATCACCCGGTCCAGTGCGCCGAAGTGGCGCGCCAGGTCGCGCGCCGTCGCCTCGCCAACGTGGCGGATGCCTAACGCGTAAATGAAACGGTTCAGCGTCGTGCGCTTGCTCTGGTCCAGCGCCGCGACGAGGTTGGCCGCGCTCTTGTCCGCCATGCGCTCCAGCGCCGCCAGCTTGGCCACGCCCAGCGTGTACAGCTCGGGCAGCGTGCGGATCAGGCCGCCGTCCACCAGCTGATCGACCAGCTTGTCCCCCAGGCCCTCGATGTCCATCGCGCGGCGGCCCGCGAAGTGCAGCAGCGCCTGCTTGCGCTGCGCGGCGCAGAACAGGCCGCCGCTGCAGCGGTGGTCGATGCCGCCTTTCTCGCGCAGCACGCGGCTGCCGCAGACCGGGCACTCGCGCGGCATGCGGAAGTTGGGCACGTAGGCCGGGCGCACCGCCGGGATGCGGCCGACGATCTCCGGGATCACGTCGCCGGCGCGACGCACGATCACCTGGTCGCCCACGCGCACGCCCTTGCGCCGCAGCTCGAACAGGTTGTGCAGCGTCGCGTTGCTGACCGTGGTGCCGCCGACGAACACCGGCTCCAGCTTGGCCACCGGCGTCAGCTTGCCGGTGCGGCCCACCTGGATCTCGATGCCGCGCAGCGCGGTCACCTTCTCCTGCGCCGGGTACTTGTGCGCCACCGCCCAGCGCGGCTCGCGCGAGACGTAGCCCAGGCGCTGCTGCAGCGCCACCTCGTTGACCTTGTAGACCACGCCGTCGATGTCGAACGGCAGCGCGTCGCGCCGCGCCGCGATGGCCTCGTGATAGGCGACGAGCCCCGCCGCGCCCTGCACCACGCGGCGGTCGGCGTTGACCGGCACGCCGAACGCGGCGATGGCGTCCAGCGTCGCGCTGTGCGTGGCCGGCTGCTCCCAACCTTTCACGTCACCCAGCCCGTAGGCGAAGAAGCTCAAGCGTTTGTCGGCCAGCGCGCGCGAATCGAGCTGGCGGATCGCCCCGGCCGCGGTGTTGCGCGGGTTGATGAAGGTCTTGCCGCCCTTCTCGCGCTGGCGCTCGTTCAGGCGCTCGAAGTCGTCGCGGCGCATGTAGGCCTCGCCGCGGATCTCGATCAGCGGCGGCGCCGATCCCAGCAGCCGCAGCGGGATCTGCGCGATGGCGCGCACGTTGTGCGTCACGTCCTCGCCGGTCTCGCCGTCGCCGCGCGTCGTGGCCTGCACCAGCAGCCCGTCCTCGTAGCGCAGGTTGATCGCCAGGCCGTCGAACTTCAGCTCGGCGTTGTAGGCCACGGGCGGCGCGTCGTCGGCCAGGCTCAGCTCGCGGCGGATGCGGGCGTCGAAGGCCTGCGCGCCGGCCGCGGTGGTGTCGGTCTCGGTGCGGATCGACAGCATCGGCACCGCGTGCTTCACCGGCACCAGGCCTTCCAGCACCTGGCCGATCACGCGCTGGGTGGGCGAATCGGGCGTCAGCAGCTCGGGGTGCGCGGCCTCGATGGCTTGCAGCTCCTGGAACAGGCGGTCGTAGTCGGCGTCGGGGATTTCCGGCGCGTCCAGCACGTAGTAGCGGTGCGCATGGTGCTGCAGCAGCGCTCGCAGTGCCTCGGCACGGGCAGCGGGATCGGCGCTCATCGCCGGGCTCAACTGAACAGCCGCCGCGCGGCCGGCGTGCCGGCGCCCAGGTCGCGCGACTCCAGTTGGCGGTAGATGTTCTGCAGCTCGGTGCCGATCGCGGCAAAGGCATGCAGCGTGACCGGCTGGCCCTGGTCGTCGACGAGGCTGGCGTCCATGTCGTCGGCCAGCGTGCGCGCGGCGTTGTGCCAGGCCGGAAACGGCTCGGCCTTCTCGTCGGACTGCGGCACGTCCAGGCTCAGCGTGCATTCGCGCACCGCGGCGGCCTGCGGCTCGTCGGCCAGCGCGGCCTGCGGGTCGAACGACAGCGCCAGCAGCGGCGGCGCGCCTTCCTCGGCCGCCGGAAGCACCAGCCGGCCCGGCACCGCGCCGGCCACGAAGCCCAGCCGCGCCGCGCACTGCTGGACATAACCGACCGACCAGGCGACCTGGTTGGCGCGCAGCGTGACGGTCAACACCGCGTCCAGCGGACCGGCGAAGGCGTCCAGCTCGCGCGCGCGGCCCACGACGTCCAGCATGTCGGGGAAGTCGGGCACCGCGGCCACGCCGTCGGCGAAGGCCTGCACCTTCTGCACGAACTCGGAGTATTCGATCTCGTTGAGCGCGCCGCTGCGGCTGGCGAGCTGCACGCCGGCCTGCAGCTCGCCGTAGCGGCGGCCGGCGGCGGGCGGCTCCCACTGGCCGGTCTCGGCGTCCAGCCCTTCGATCAGGAAGACCTTGGTGCCGGCGCGGCGGCTGGGCGGCAGGTGGCTCAGCAGGAACTCGCCGCTGACGGGCGACTCCAGCGTCATCGGCACGATGGCGTCGATCAGCGCATCCAGCCGCTGCGGCCGGCGCGGCAGCGCGGCGCGGATCTCGGGCGGCGGCGTGGCCGGCTGCGTGCTGTCGCCGCCGTCGTGGTCGCCGAAGCCGGGCTCGACGCGTTCGCCCGTGGCCGCTGCGCCGCCCAAGGCCGCCCGCCGCGGCGCCGCCTTGCGCGCCGACCACCAGCCCTGTGCGACGATCAGCACCAGCACGACGATGCCGGCGATCGCCAGTCCGGTGCCGAGCGTGATCTGCATGGTGGTTGCTGCCGTCTTCAGGCCGCCAGCGCCGATTCGGCCATCCCGATCGCGGCCTCCATGTCGACCGCGACGATGCGCGAGACGCCCTGCTCCTGCATCGTGACGCCGATGAGCTGCTCGGCCATCTCCATCGCGATCTTGTTGTGGCTGATGAACAGGAACTGCGTGCCCTTGCGCGACATCTCGTTCACGAGCTTCGAATAACGCTCGGTGTTGGCGTCATCGAGCGGCGCGTCCACCTCGTCCAGCAGGCAGAACGGCGCCGGGTTCAGCATGAAGATCGCGAACACCAGCGCGATCGCGGTCAGCGCCTTCTCGCCGCCCGACAGCAAATGGATGGTGCTGTTCTTCTTGCCCGGCGGCTGCGCCATCACCTGCACGCCGGCGTCGAGGATCTCGTCGCCGGTCATCACCAGCTTCGCGTTGCCGCCGCCGAACAGGCTGGGGAACATGCGGCCGAAATGCTCGTTGACTTGGTTGAAGGTCTGCGCCAGCAGGTCGCGCGTCTCGAGGTCGATTTTGTGGATCGCGTCCTCCAGCGTGCGGATGGCTTCCAGCAGATCGGCGTTCTGCGCGTCGAGAAAGGTCTTGCGCTCGCGCGAGCTCGTCAGCTCCTCCAGCGCCGCCAAGTTGACGGCGCCGAGCGCCGCGATCTCCTTCTGGATGCGGTCGATCTCGGTCTGCAGGCCCCAGAGCTTGACGCCGCCGTCTTCGATCGACTTGGCCAGCGCGTCGAGGTCGGCGCTGGCTGCTTGCAACTGCTCCAGGTACTGCGCACCGCCCAGCTGCGCGGCCTGCTGCTCCAGCTGCAGCTTGGTGATCTGCTCGCGCAGCGGCTCCAGGCCGTGCTCGCAGGCCAGGCGCCGTTCCTCGCCGGCGCGCAGCTTGGCGGCCAGGTCGTCGTATTCGCTGCGGCTGGCGGCGAGCTGCTGCTCGCGGTCGAGCTTGACCGCCAGCGCCTCCTGCAGGCCCGACTGCGCCGCGGCGTCGTTGAACGAGCCCAGCTCCAGCTCCAGCTGCTGGCCGGCCTGCACGTTGGATTCGATCTGCTGGCGCGCGGTCTCGATCGCGCGCTGCAGCTCGTCGCGCCGCGCGGCCAGCGCGCGCGCCTGGAAGCGCGCCTCCTGCGCCTGGCGCTCCAGCGCGCGCTGCTGGTCGCGCGCATCGGCCAGCTTTCGTTCGGCGGCGATCACCGCATCGTCCAGCTCGGCGTGGCGCTCCTGCGCCTGCCCGAGTTGCAGGTCCAGCTCTTCGAAGCGCGCCTCGCCGGTCAGGCGGCGTTCTTCCAGCGCTTCTTGCTGCGAGTCGATTTCGGCCAGCTCTTCTTCCAGCTGGCCACGGCGGGCGTCGGTGGCCTCGGCCTGCTGCGACAGGCGCAGCAGCTCCACCTGCAACTGGTGCGCGCGGGTCTGGGCCTCGCTGGCCTCGCGGCGCGCGGACAGCAGGCGCTGCGACGCGTCGGTGTACGCCGCCTCGGCGCGCACCGAGGCGCTGCGCGCGTCGTCGGCGATCAGCGCCTGCGCGCGGCGCTCGCGGTCGAGGTTCTCGATCTCCTGCGCGCGCGCCAGCATCCCGGCCTGCTCGGAATCGGGCGCGTAGAAGGCCACCGCGAACTGCGAGACCGCATGCCCTTCGCGCGTCATGATCAGCTCGCCGTGCGTCAGCTTGTCGCGCAGCGCCAGCGCCTCGTCCAGGCTGGACGCGGTGTAGACGCCTTCCAGCCAGTCGCCCAGCAGCGCGGACAGGCCGGCGTCCGACAGCCGCAGCTTCTCGGTCAGCCGCGACAGCGTGTGGTGCGTGCTGGGGATCGCCGCCGGTGGCAGCGAATAGAACGCCATGCGCGCGGGCGGCGGGTCGGCGGCGAACGCGCGCACCATGTCGAGCTTGCCGACCGACAAGGCGTTGAGACGCTCGCGCAGCGCGGATTCGAGCGCCGGCTCCCAGCCGGTCTCGATGTGCACTTGCGTCCACAGCCCGGCCAGCCCTTCCAGCCCGTGCTTTCCCAGCCACGGCTTGAGCTTGCCCTCGGTCTGCACCTTCTCCTGCAGCGCGCGCAAGGCCTCCTGCCGCGCACCCAGGTCGGACTGGCGAGCGGACTCGCGGTTGACCGCGTCCTGCGCCGCGCGGCGCTGCTCGTCCAGCGCGGGCACCTGCTCGCCCAGATCGTGCAGCCGCGCGTCTGCCGTCTGCTGCTGCTCGTCGGCGGCAGCGTGCTGGCTGCGCAGCGCAGCCAGGCGCTCGGCGTCCACCGCTTGCAGGCCCTGGCGCTCGGCCGCCAGGCGGTCGCGCCGCGCGCGCAACTGGCGCGCCTGCTCGTCGAGGTTGCGGCTGTCGGCGGCCAGCACCTGGATCTGCTGCTGCACCTGCGCGACGGCGCCGCGCTGCTCGTTGCTGCGGCCCTGCGCAGCGCGCAGCGCGTCTTCGTGCTGCGGCAGTTGCGCGCCCTGCTCCTCGGCCTGCGCGTCCAGCACCGCGGCCTGCTCGTCGGCGCCTTCGATCTGGCCGGCGATGTCGTCCAGCTCGGCGTTGGCCGCGGTCTCGCGCTCGGCCCACTGTCCGTTCTGCGATTGCAGATCGGCCAGGCGCTGTTCGGCGCGCTGCCGGCCTTCGACGACGTAGCGGATGCGCTCTTCCAGCCGGCTGACGGCCAGCGCCGCGTCGGCCAGCGCGCCTTGCTTCAGGTGCAGCGCGTCGCTGGCCGCGTAGTGCGCTTGGCGCACGGCGTCCAGCTCCAGCTCCACCGCGCGCAGCTCGGCCAGTTGCGCTTCCAGCGCGGTGGCGGCCTCGGCGGCGGCGGTCTTGACGCGCTCTTCCTCCTGCGCCGCGTCGCGGTGCTTCAAGAACCACAACTGGTGCAGCTTCAGCGTGCCCTGGTCCTGCAGATCGCGGTAGCGCGCCGCCACCTCGGCCTGCTTCTCCAGCTTGTCGAGGTTGGCGTTCAGCTCGCGCAGGATGTCTTCCACCCGCGTCAGGTTCTCGCGCGTGTCCTTCAGCCGGTTCTCGGTCTCGCGGCGGCGCTCCTTGTACTTGCTGACGCCGGCCGCTTCCTCCAGGAACAGGCGCAGTTCCTCGGGGCGCGATTCGATGATGCGGCTGATCGTCCCCTGGCCGATGATCGCGTAGGCGCGCGGCCCCAGGCCGGTGCCGAGGAACACGTCCTGCACGTCGCGCCGGCGCACCGGCTGGTTGTTGATGAAGTAGCTGCTGCTGCCCTCGCGCGTCAGCACGCGCTTGACGGCGATTTCGCTGAACTGGTTCCAGGGGCCGCCGGCGCGCGCGTCCTGGTTGTCGAAGACGAGTTCCACGCTGGCGCGGCTGGCGGGCTTGCGCTGGCCGGATCCGTTGAAGATCACGTCCTGCATGCTCTCGCCGCGCAGCTCGCTGGCCTTGCTCTCGCCCAGCACCCAGCGCACCGCGTCCATGATGTTGGACTTGCCGCAGCCGTTGGGGCCGACGACGCCCACGCGCTGCCCCGGCAGCTGGAAGGTGGTGGGCTCGGCGAAGGACTTGAAGCCCGAGAGTTTGATCTGGTCGAGGCGCATCCGGCGCTGGCGCTCAAGTGCTTGATTTCAATAACAAAAAGCGCTCCTGGTCAGAGCGCCTGCGGGGCCGGATGATAGCATCGCGCCCCGCTCGAATCTCCTGACCATGCCCCGCAAGACACCCCCCCAGCGGCCGGCCCCGGCCGTGCCGCCGAGCGCGCCGTCCAAGGAACTGCAGGCCTTCCCGAACCCGCAGCCGGCGCGCGACTACGTGATCCGCTTCGACGTGCCCGAGTTCACCTGCCTGTGCCCGCTGACCGGCCAGCCCGACTTCGCGCATTTCAGGATCGAGATCGTGCCCGACCGCTTCTGCGTCGAGACCAAGAGCCTGAAGCAGTATTTCTGGAGTTATCGCAACGAAGGCGCGTTCCACGAGAAGGTGACCAACGCGATCGCCGACGACCTGGTGAAGGCGATTGCGCCGCGCTTCATCCGCATCCACGCCGACTGGTTCGTGCGCGGCGGCATCCGCACTTTCGTCACCGTCGAGCAGCGCAAGAAGAGCTGGAAGCCGCAGCCGCCGGTGGACTTGTCGGGCTTCGCGTCGTGAATGCCTCGGCGGCGCCGGCCGTCGCGCGGCCGCCCTGGCAGAAGTTTGCGGTCGACGTGAAGGCCAGCGCGATCGACGGCCACGGCGTCTTCGCGGCCGAGCCGATGCCGCGGCGGCTGAAGATCGGCGAGATCCGCGGCGAATCGATCAGCGTCGCCGAGGCGCGCATCCGCGCGACGCGCAGCGAGCGCATCATGATCGTCGAGCTGTCGGCGAAGAAGGCGATCGACTTCTCGAAGAGCCTGGACCCGATGCGCTTCACCAACCATAGCTGCCGCGCCAATGCGCGGTTATGCATCCGCCAGGGCCGGGTGGAGTTCTACGCGCTGCGCGACATCGCGCCGGGCGAGGAGATCACGGTCGACTACGGCGAATCGCACCACGAGGGCCGCCTGCGCTGCCGCTGCGGCGCGCCGGGCTGCCGAGGCGCCTTGTGAAGCGCCGGCTGGCGCTGCTGCTGCTGGCTTGCTGCGGCCCGTTCTCGGCGGCCGAGCCGCAGGCCGTGGCCGACGGCGTTTGGATGCTGCCCGGCAGCTTCGAGCCCGGCCGCCAGCCCGACGGCAACAGCCTGCTGCTGCAGGGCGCGGACGGGCTGCTCATCGTCGACACCGGCCGCCACATCGAGCACCTGCAGGCGCTGGACGCCTGGCGGCGCGAGCGCGGCCAGCCGCTGCGCGCGGTGATCAACACGCATTGGCACCTGGACCACGTGGGCGGCAACGCCGCGTTGCGACGCCAGGTGCCGGGGCTGCGCACGCTGGGCAGCGCGGCGCTGCGCGACGCCGTGCAACAGCGCATGCTGCGCTCGCAGCAGGACCTGCAGCAGCGCCTGGCCGATCCGCAGACCGATGCCGGCCTGCGCCGCGTGATCGCGATCGACCTCGCGTTGTACGCCGAGCGCGAGGCCTTCGTCCCCGACGAGCGGATCGAAGAAGGCCCGCCGCAGGACCGCCGCATCGCCGGCCGCGCGCTGCGGCTGGGCGTCGACCAGGGGCCGACCGCGGGCGACGTCTGGGTGCTGGACCTCGAATCGGGCGTGCTGGCGCTGGGCGATTTCGTGACACTGCCGGTGCCCTTCTTCGACACCGCCTGCCCGTCCGCATGGCAGGCCGCACTGGCGCGGCTGGAGGGCCTGCCGTTCCGGCACGTGGTGCCGGGCCACGGGCCGCTGATGAGCCGCGAGGACTTGTCGCGCTACCGCCAGGCCTTCGACCGGCTGCTGGCCTGCGCCGGCGGCAGCGGCACGGTGGACGGCTGCGCCGCCGGCTGGATCGCTGACCTCGGCCCCCTGCTGCCCGAGGCCGGCCGGCGCAGCGTGCGGCCGATGCTCGGCTACTACTTCGACAGCCTGCTGCGCGCCGAGCCCGCGCTGCGCAGCCGCTATTGCGCGGCAGCCGCGCCGCGATAATCCGGCCGATGAATCCGCTGCTCGGCCGCCTGCACCCCTACCCGTTCGAACGCTGGCGTGCGCTGACGCAGGACATCCGGCCGCCGCAAGGCCTGAAGCCCATCAACCTGGGCATCGGCGAGCCCAAGCATGCGACGCCGGCGCTGATCGAAGACGCGCTGCGCGGCAACCTGAAGACGCTGTCGGGCTACCCCGCGACCGCCGGCGAGCCCGAGTTGCGCCAGGCCTGCGCCGACTGGCTGCAGCGGCGCTACGGCGTGGCGGTCGACCCGCAGACGCAGGTGCTGCCGATCAACGGCTCGCGCGAGGCCTTGTTCGCCTTTGCGCAGACGGTGATCGACCCGACCCGGCCCGGCGCCACCGTCGTCTGCCCCAACCCGTTCTATCAGATCTACGAAGGCGCGGCGCTGCTGGCCGGTGCGCAGACCGCGTTTGCCAACAGCGACCCGGCGCGCAACTTCGCGGCCGATTGGTCCAGCATCGACGAGGCCACCTGGGCGCGCACGCAGTTGCTCTACGTCTGCTCGCCGGGCAACCCGACCGGTGCGGTGATGCCGCTGAGTGAATGGCAGCGCCTGTTCGAACTGAGCGACCGCCACGGCTTCGTGATCGCCAGCGACGAGTGCTATTCCGAGATCTACTTCGGCGACGAGCCGCCGCTGGGCGGGCTGGAAGCGGCGCGGAAGCTGGACCGCACGGACTTCCGCCGCCTGATCGCGTTCACCAGCCTGTCCAAGCGCAGCAACGTGCCGGGCATGCGCTCGGGCTTCGTCGCCGGCGACGCGGCGCTGATCAAGCCCTTCCTGCTCTACCGCACCTACCACGGCAGCGCGATGAGCGGCCTGGTGCAGCGCGCCAGCATCGCCGCCTGGGGCGACGAGGCGCACGTACAGGCCAACCGCGCGCTGTACCGCGCCAAGTTCGCGCAGGTGACGCCGCTGCTGTCGCGCGTGCTGGACGTGCGGCTGCCCGACGCCGGCTTCTACCTGTGGGCGGCCATCCCCGGCGGTGACGACGTCGCCTGGGCCCAGGGCCTGCTCGCTCAATACAATGTGACCGTCCTGCCCGGCAGCCTGCTGGCGCGCCAGGCGCAGGGCAGCAACCCCGGCGCCGGCCGCGTGCGCATGGCCCTGGTCGCCCCCGTCGACGAATGCTTGCAAGCCGCCGAGCGCATCGTCTCCTACACCGAAAGCCTCCGATGAGCACCGAACTGCAGTCCATCATCGACCTCGCCTGGGAAGGCCGCAGCGCCTTGTCGCCGACCAATGCCGACCCCCGGATCCGCGAGGCCGTCAACCACGTGATCGCCGACCTCAACGCCGGCCGCATCCGCGTGGCCGAGCGCCAGGGCGTGGGCCAGTGGAGCGTCAACCAGTGGGTCAAGAAGGCGGTGCTGCTGAGCTTCCGCCTGACCGACAACCAGTTGATGCGCGCCGGCGAGCTGCATTTCTTCGACAAGGTGCAGACCAAGTTCAGCCAGGTCGGCGAGGACGGCCTGCGCGAAGCCGGCGTGCGCGTGGTGCCGCCGGCGGTGGCGCGGCGCGGCAGCTACCTGGCGAAGAACGTGGTGCTGATGCCCAGCTACGTGAACATCGGCGCCTACGTCGACGAAGGCACGATGGTCGACACCTGGGCCACCGTGGGCTCGTGCGCGCAGATCGGCAAGGGCGTGCACCTCTCGGGCGGCGTGGGCATCGGCGGCGTGCTGGAGCCGCTGCAGGCCAACCCGACCATCATCGAGGACAACTGCTTCATCGGCGCGCGCAGCGAGGTCGTCGAAGGCGTGATCGTCGAGGAGAACTCGGTGCTGGGCATGGGCGTGTTCATCGGCCAGAGCACGCCGATCTTCAACCGCGAGACCGGCGAGACGAGCTACGGCCGCGTGCCCAGCGGCAGCGTGGTGGTCAGCGGCAGCCTGCCCAAGACGACGGCGGGCGGCGCCAGCTACAACCTCTATGCCGCGGTGATCGTCAAGCGCGTGGACGCGCAGACGCGCAGCAAGACCAGCATCAACGACCTGCTGCGCGCCTGAGGCGGCGGCAGGCCAGGCCCAAGGGAGGATCGCGATGAGCGCCAACATGGAACGGGTGCTCCGCCTGATGGCGGAGAAGAACGCCTCCGACGTCTACATGTCGGCCAACACGCCGATCCTGATCAAGATCCATGGCCAGATCCTGCAGTTGTCGGACCAGTTGCTGACGCCGTCGCAGACGCGCCAGCTGCTGGCCGAGCTGCTGACGCCGCAGCAGTTGGAAGAGCTGGACGAAACCGGCGAGCTGAACGTCGGCATCGGCGTCGCGCGCGTCGGCAGCTTCCGGCTCTCGGCCTTCAAGCAGCGCGGCAGCATCGCCGCGGTGTTCCGCTGCATCCCGCAGGAGATCCCGGCGCTGGATTCGCTGGGCGTGCCGGAGATGCTGTCGCAGCTGGTCGTCGAAAAGCGCGGGCTGATCCTGATGGTGGGCGCCACCGGCACCGGCAAGAGCACGACGCTGGCGTCGATGCTGGAGTGGCGCAACCAGCAGCTCACCGGCCACATCCTGACGATCGAGGACCCGATCGAGTTCCTGTTCACCAACAAGCGCTCGATCGTCAACCAGCGCGAGGTGGGGCGCGACACGCAGTCGCTGCAGATCGCGCTGCGCAACGCGCTGCGCCAGGCGCCGGACTGCATCCTGATCGGCGAGATCCGCGACCGCGAGACGATGACCTCGGCGATCAGCTACGCGCTGTCGGGCCACCTCGTGCTGGCCACGCTGCACGCCAACAACAGCTACCACGCGCTGGGGCGCATCCTGTCGTTCTACACGCCGGAGTCGCGGCCCGCGCTGCTGTCGGACCTGGCGGCGGGCTTGCGCGCCATCGTCTCGCAGCGCCTCTTGCGCAGCAACGTCGGCGGCCGCATCCCGGCGGTGGAGGTGCTGCTCAACAGCAAGTACATCGCCGAGCTGATCGAGAAGGGCGACTTCTCCAGCGTGAAGGAGGCGATGGAGAAGTCGATGGCCGAGGGCTCGCAGACCTTCGAGCAGGACATCGCGCGGCTGATCAAGGACAACACGATCACGCGCGACGAAGGCATGGCGCACGCCGATTCGCCGACCAACCTGCTGTGGCGGCTGCAGAACGAGCTGACGCCGGTGTCGCGCGTCACGCCCAAGAAGGAAGAGCCCGAGCAGGCCAGCTTCACCGAGATCACGCTGGAAGTGCGGCCCGAAGACGAGAACAAGGCGGCCGCGCCGTGGATGGTCAACAAGAAATGAGTGCTGCGTTACGCCTGGCCGAAGCACTGATCGCGCGGCCTTCGGTGTCGCCCGAAGATGGCGGCTGCCAGGTGCTGATCGCCGAGCGGTTGGCCGCCGCCGGCTTCGACTGCGTGCACCTGCCGCACGGTCCCGAGGGCGCCGTCGTCAGCAACCTGTGGGCCGTGCACCGCGGCGCGCGGCCGGGGCCCGTGGTCGGCCTGGCCGGCCACACCGACGTGGTGCCGCCGGGGCCGGCCGAGGCCTGGACCACGCCGCCGTTCGTGCCCTCGCACCGCGACGGGCACTTGTACGGCCGCGGCGCCGCCGACATGAAAAGCTCGGTGGCCGCGATGGTGGTGGCGGCCGAGGAGTTCGTCGCCGCGCGGCCCGACCATGCCGGCGCGGTGGCGCTGCTGTTCACCAGCGACGAGGAAGCCGTGGCGCAGGACGGCAGCGTGCGCATCGTCGAATGGCTGCAGGCGCAAGGCCAGCCGCTGGACGCCTGCATCGTCGGCGAGCCGACCTCCGTCGAGCGCCTGGGCGACATGGTGAAGAACGGCCGCCGCGGTTCGCTGGGCGGCCGCCTGGTCGTGCGCGGCGTGCAAGGCCACGTGGCTTACCCGCATCTTGCGCGCAACCCGGTGCACCTGCTGGCGCCGGCGCTGGCCGAACTCGCGGCCACGGTCTGGGACCAGGGCAACGGGCACTTTCCGCCCACCACCTGGCAGGTCAGCAACGTGCACGCCGGCACCGGTGCGCTCAACGTGATCCCGGGCGAGGCGGTGGTCGACTTCAACTTCCGCTTCAGCCCGGAGTCGACGCCGGCATCGCTACAGCAGCGCGTGCAGGCCTTGCTGGACCGCCATGGGCTGGAGTACGCGATCAACTGGCGCCTGGGCGCCGAGCCGTTCCTGACCGAGGTCGGCAGCCTCAGCGCCGCGCTGACGGCCGCGATCGAGGCCGAGTGCGGCGTCACCCCGGCGCTGTCGACCACCGGCGGCACCAGCGACGGCCGCTTCATCAAGCGCATCTGCCCGCAGGTGATGGAGTTCGGCCCCGTCAACGCGACGATCCACCAGGTGAACGAGCGCATCGCAGCGGCCAGCATCGAGCCGCTGAAGAACGTCTACCGCCGGACGCTGGAAGCGCTGCTGGCATGAAGCTGATGCAGGCGGTCGAGCGCGCGGCCGCGCAGCTCGACGCGGCTGGGGTGAGCTTCGGCCACGGCACCGCGAACGCCTTCGACGAGGCGGCCTGGCTCACGCTGTGGCGCCTGGGCCTGCCGCTGGACGCGCTGGACGACGAGGCGGCGCGCGAGCTGTCGGCCGCCGAGCAACAGGCGGTCGACGCGCTGATCGCGCAGCGCATCGCCACCCGCAGGCCGGCCGCCTACCTGACCGGCGAGGCCTGGTTGCAAGGCCTGCCGTTCTTCGTCGACGAGCGCGTGATCGTGCCGCGGTCGCTGATCGCCGAGGTGCTGGCCGACGGCAGTGCGGAGCCGTGGTTGTCGGCCGAGCCACGGCGCATCCTGGATCTGTGCACCGGCAACGGCAGCCTCGCCGTGCTGGCCGCGCTGGCCTGGCCCGGCGCGCAAGTCGATGCCACCGATGTGTCGGCCGACGCGCTGGCGGTGGCCCGGCGCAACGTCGACCGGCACGGCGTGGCCGACCGCGTGCGCTTGAGCCAGGGCGACGGGCTGGCCGCGGCGCAAGGCCGCTACGACCTCGTGCTGTGCAACCCACCTTACGTCAATCGTCAAGCGATGCAGGCGCTGCCGCCCGAGTACCGCGCCGAGCCGGCCTTGGCGCTGGACGGCGGCGACGACGGCATGGACTTCATCCGCCCGCTGCTGCGCGACCTGCCGCTGCATTTGAACGCCGGCGGCGTGCTGCTGCTCGAAGTCGGCCACGAACGTGCGCATTTCGAGGCCGCGTTTCCGCATCTGCAGCCGGTGTGGCTTTCCACCAGCGCCGGCGACGACGCGGTGCTGCTGCTGACGCGCGAGGACCTGGCGTGATCACGATCCGCGAGCTGACGCTGCGCCGCGGCACCAAGGTCGTGCTGGACCGTGCCAGCGTCACGCTGCAGCCGGGCGAGAAGATCGGCCTGATCGGGCGCAACGGCGCCGGCAAGTCCAGCCTGTTCTCGCTGATCGCCGGCCGGCTGCACGCCGATGCCGGCGACGTCGAGATGCCGCCGCGCTGGCGCCTGGGCGAGGTCGCGCAGGACATGCCCGAGAGCGGCGACGGCGCGACCGACTTCGTGCTGCAAGGCGACCTGCCGCTGGTGGCTGCGCAGGCCGCGCTGGCCGCCGCCGAGGCCGGCGGCGACGGCCACGCGATCGCCGACGCCCACCTGCTGCTGGACGAGGCCGGCGTCTTCGACGCCCGCGCGCGCGCGCAGGCGCTGCTGCTGGGCCTGGGCTTCCGCGGCGACCAGCTCGACGCGCCGGTCAACAGCTTCAGCGGCGGCTGGCGCATGCGGCTGCAGCTGGCGCGCGCGCTGATGTGCCCGTCGGACCTGCTGCTGCTGGACGAGCCGACCAACCACCTGGACCTGGACGCGCTGGTGTGGCTGGAAGCCTGGCTCAAGCGCTACGAAGGCACGCTGCTGGTGATCAGCCACGACCGCGAGTTCCTGGACGCGATCTGCAAGGTCATCGTCCATCTCGACGAGGCGCAGCTGACGCGTTATACCGGCAACTACAGCGCCTTCGAGGAGATGCGCGCCGAGCGCATCCAGCAGGCGCAGGCGGCCTACACGCGCCAACAGGACCGCATCGCCCACCTGCAGCGCTTCATCGACCGCTTCAAGGCCAAGGCCAGCAAGGCCAAGCAGGCGCAAAGCCGCGTCAAGGCGCTGGCGCGGATGGAGAAGCTCGCGCCGGTGCTGACCGCGGGCGACTTCGAGTTCGAGTTCCGCGAGCCGGCCAGCCTGCCCAACCCGATGCTGGCGCTGGACGGCCTGGCCTGCGGGTACCTGGCGCCCCCGGTCGCCGGGTACGGCGACACGCCCCCCGAGGGGGCAGCGTCCGGCTTGGGGCGGCCCGGCGTCGGACGCGGCGAAACGATCATCGTCCGCAACGTCAACCGCAGCGTGCTGGCCGGCCAGCGCATCGGCATCCTGGGCGCTAACGGCCAGGGCAAGTCGACGCTGGTGAAGACCATCGCGCGCGCGCTGCCGCCGCTGGCCGGGCGCATCACCGAAGGCAAGGGGCTGCAGATCGGCTACTTCGCGCAGCAGGAGCTGGACGTGCTGCGCCTGGACGAAGGCCCGCTGCAGCACCTGGTGCGGCTGGCGCGCGACCAGGGCCCGCCGGCGCGTGAGCAGGAACTGCGCGACTTCCTCGGGCGCTTCCGCTTCACCGGCGAGATGGCGGCACAGGCCGTGGGATCGCTGTCGGGCGGCGAGAAGGCGCGGCTGGTGCTGGCGATGCTGGTCTGGCAACGCCCCAACCTGCTGCTGCTGGACGAGCCGACCAACCACCTGGACCTGACGACGCGCGAGGCGCTGTCGATCGCGCTCAACGAGTTCGAAGGCACGGTGCTGCTGGTCAGCCACGACCGCGCGCTGCTGCGCGAGGTCTGCGACGAGTTCTGGCTGGTCACGCGAGGCGGCGTCGAGCCTTTCGACGGCGACCTGGACGACTACCAGCGCTGGCTGCTGGAGGTCTCGCGCGCGCTGGCCAAGGGGCAGCCGGCGCCGCCCGCACCGCGGCCGATGCCCGCGATGGCCGAGGCGCCGCCGCCCGCCCCGGCGCCCGTGGCCGCGGCGGTGGCCAACAAAGGCTCGCGCGACGAGCGCCAGGCCGGCAAGCAGGCCCGCGCCCGCCTGGCCGAGCGCACGCGGCCGCTGCGCATCGAGATCCAGCGCATCGACGAGCGGCTGGCCCGGCTGGCCGCCGAGCGCGCCGAGGTCGAGGCGCTGCTGTCCGGCGCGGCCGCCAGGGCCGCCGAGGACTTCGCCGAGCTGGGCCGCCGCCTGGCGCACGTCAACGCCGAGACCGGCATGCTGGAAGAGCGCTGGCTGCAGGCGCACGCCGAGCTGGAGCAACTGCAGGCCGACGGCTGAAACAGCCTCGGCGCGCCCGCCCTGCCACCTTCAGGGGCTTGCGCAGCAGGCCGGTTGCGCACCAAGCTACGCGCCCCAACGTCAACTCCAAGGATTGCTCTCCATGGCCATCGACAAAGCCCTCTACACCGCCCAAGCCACTTCCACCGGCGGCCGCACCGGCAGCACCGAATCGTCCGACGGCAAGATCAAGCTGCAGTTGTCCACGCCCAAGGCGCTGGGCGGCGACGACGGCTCCGGCACCAACCCCGAGCAGCTGTTCGCCGCCGGCTACTCGGACCTGCTTCATCGGCGCGATCAAGGCCGTGGCGCGCAGCCAGAAGCTCAGCCTGCCCGGCGAGGTGAGCATCACCGCGCAAGTCAGCATCGGCCCGATGACCGGCAAGCCGGGCGCCTTCGGCATTGCGGCGGCGCTGACGGTCACGATCCCCGACCTGGACCCCACGGCGGCCGAGGCGCTGGTGAAGGCGGCGCACGAGGTCTGCCCCTATTCCAATGCCACGCGGGGCAACATCGACGTCACTTTGACGGTGGCATAACCACCGTCCCGGCAAGTGGCCTCATTTCAGAGGACAATACGGGGCTCGCTGTCTTTTCAGGCCCCAGCCGCCCGCACAATCGATGGCCACTCGCCGCGCACCGACCTCCACCGCCCCCGTCAACGGCGTCAAGCTCCGCCAGACCCAGGCCGAGTACACCGCCGCCCGCCCCAATGCCGAACCCGGCGTCAAGCCGATGATGTCGAGCTCGAAGATGTACGTGTGCATCCGCTGCCACGCCAACTTCAAGACCGGCGACGGCAAGCCCGACCCGCGCCTGCGCGGGCTGGGCCGCTGCAACAACTGCCTGGGCGTCACCACGCCCACGCCGGCCGCCGGCTGAACGCCCGCCGGCGGCGCGGTCAGCGCCGCAGCAGCTCGTCGCTGATGATGAGCTTGCGCACCTCGGTCGTGCCGGCGCCGATCTCCAGCAGCTTGATCGCCCGGTACAGCCGGTTCACCTCCGACTCCCAGATGTAGCCCGCGCCGCCGTGGATCTGCACGGCCTCGTCGAGCACCCGGTTCATCGTGTCGGCGGCATGCATCACCGAGGCCGCGGTGATCATGTGGATCTCGCCGCGGCCGCCGCCGCCGGCCTCCAGCTCGTTGGCGGCGCGCAAGGCCTGGTAGGTCATCACCCGCACCGACTCGGTCCAGACGTACATCTGGGCCAGCTTGGCGCGCACCATCTGGAAGTTGGCGATCGGCTGGCCGAACTGCTGGCGGCTGCGCGCGTAGTCCACCGAGAGCTGCAACGCCCGCTCGCAGATGCCCAGGCACAGCGGCGCGACCATCGCGCGCTCGAGGTCCAGGCCGCTCATCACCACCTGCACGCCGCGGTCCTCCTCGCCCACCAGGTTGGCCGCCGGCACGCGGCAGTCGTCGAACACCAGCTCGCCGGTGGGGCTGCCGCGAAAGCCCATCTTGCTGAGCTTCTGCGCCACCTTGAAGCCGGGGAGGCCCTTCTCGACGATGAAGGCCGAGATGCCCTTGGCGCCCTTGTCGCGGTTGGTCTTGGCGTAGACCAGCAGCACGTCGGCCACCGGCCCGTTGGTGATGTAGAGCTTGCTGCCGTTCAGGCGATAGCCGTCGCCGTCGCGCGTGGCCGTCGTGCGCATCGAGCCCAGCGCGTCGGAGCCGGCGCCCGGCTCGGTGAGGCCCAGCGCGCCGATCGCCTGGCCGCTACAAAGCCCCGGCAGGTAGCGCCGGCGCTGCGCCTCGCTGGCGTTGCGGAAGATATTGAACAGGCACAGGTTCTCGTGCGCCACCCAGCTCAGCGCCAGGCCGTGGTTCCAGCGCGCGAAGGCCTGCAGCACCAGGCCGCTGGCGAACAGGTCCATCCCGGCGCCGCCGTAGGCCTCGGGCACCGGGATGCCGAAGTAGCCGGTGGCGCCGATCCGCGCGAAGGCCTCGGGCGGCCACCATTCCTCGTTGTCCATGCGCGCGGCCAGCGGGTACAGCTCGCGCTGCGCGAAGCGGTCGGCCTGGTCCAGGATCTGCTGCTCGTCGGCCGACAAGCCGTGGAAGCGTTGGGCGGCGGTGGGGTTGGGTTGACTCATGCTCAAGAAAATCGCGGCGATAGATGCCGATCAGACACTGCCCGACGGCAGACGGGAAGTGGAGTTTCATTCGTGCTTTCCCTGATCCAGCCCCGCGCAGCGCTGAATTGAGCCGGGGTCAATCCGTGCTTGACAGCAGCCGGGCCGATGGCCACGATGGCGCGATGACCCCACCCCCTGACGCCAGCCGAGAGCGTTACCGCTCGGTGTTCCGCCCCGGCCTGTTCCAGGGCCGCGCCGTCGTCGTCACCGGCGGCGGCAGCGGCCTGGGCCGCTGCACCGCGCACGAGCTGGCCAGCCTGGGCGCCGGGCTGGCGCTGGTGGGCCGCAAGCTCGACAAGCTGCAGGCCGTGGCCGCCGAGATCGAGGCGATCTATCCGCCGCAGGAACGCGGCCCGCTGACGCTGCACCCTTGCGACATCCGCGACGAAGCCGCGGTCAAGGCCACGGTGGCCGACGTCGTGCGCGCCCAGGGCCGCATCGACGGCCTGTTCAACTGCGCCGGCGGCCAGTACCCCGCGGCGCTGCGCGACATCTCGCTGAAGGGCTGGGACGCCGTGGTGCGCAACAACCTGCACGGCACTTTCCTGTTCTCGCGCGAGTGCCACCTGCAGTGGATGGAAGACCACGGCGGCAGCATCGTCAACATGCTGGCCGACATCTGGGGCGGCATGCCGGGCATGGGCCACTCGGGCGCGGCGCGCGGCGGCGTGCTCAACTTCACCGAGACGGCCGCCTGCGAGTGGGGCCACGCCGGCGTGCGCGTCAACGCC
Organism: Rubrivivax sp.; assembly: GCA_047602205.1. Lineage (GTDB taxonomy): Bacteria > Pseudomonadota > Gammaproteobacteria > Burkholderiales > Burkholderiaceae_C > Rubrivivax. The sequence continues at coordinate 6,231,772 of JASGHX010000001.1, forward strand.
GTGGCGCCGGGCTGGATCGCCTCGGCGGGGATGGACACCTACGACGAAAGCTACCGCCAGCTGCTGCGCGGGCTGCGCCACAAGGTGCCGCTGCAGCGCTTCGGCACCGAGGCCGAGCTGGCCTCGGCCGTGGTCTGGCTGCTGTCGGAAGCCGCCGGCTTCGTCACCGGCGCGGTGATCCGCGTCGACGGCGGCGTGCCCACCGCGCGCCACCCTTGGACGCTGCAGCCGGCCAGCCGCCAGTTCGCGTACGACGGCTTCCCGCAATACCGGCGGCCGCAGATCTTCGACGACGGAAACGAGGCCGGGCCCGGCGCCTCGTCCTGATCGCCGCGCCGTGAAGACCCGGGCCCTCGCGCCGCCGGCCGCCGGGCGGCAGACGCCGCACCGCCAGCGCCGGGCCGCCGAGATCCTGGCCGCGGCGCGCGAGGTGTTCCTCGACAAGGGCTTCGAGCGCGCCTCGGTGGCCGAGGTGGCGGCGCGCGTCGGCGTCGTCGAAGGCCTGGTCTACGGCTACTTCCCGACCAAGCGCGAGCTGCTCGACCAGGTGCTGCAAGGCCTGTACCGGCCGCTGATCCAGGACATCGAGGCCGGCTTCTCGCGCCTGCAGGGCCTGCGCAGCCGGCTGCGCTTCCTGATCTGGCGCCACATCCGCGTCTACGCCGAGGAGCCGGGGCTGTCGCGCATCGTGCTGCACGAGCTGCGCACCGGGCCGGAGTACTTCCAGTCGGCGCTGCATGGCCTGCAAGTCGAGTACACCCGCTTCCTGATACGCACGCTGCAGGAGGCCAAGGACGGTGGCGAGCTGCCGCCCGATACCGACGCCGAGATGGTGCGCAGCCTGGTCTACGGCGGCATCGAGCACCACCTGTGGGCCACGCTGTTCGGCCGCGGCCAGGTGGACGTGGAAGCCACCGCCGACCGCTACACCGCGCTGGTGCTGCAGGGCATCCAGGCCCGCGGCAGCGACACCGAAAGCCGCCTGGCGCGGCTGGAACAGTGGGTGGCGCGGGCAGCCCCCAAGCCGCGGCGCGCCCGATGAAGCCCATCCGCAAGCTCTTCATCGCCAACCGCGCCGAGATCGCGCTGCGCATCGTGCACACGGCGCGCCGGCTGGGCATCGCCACCGTCGTGCCCTGGCACGCGCAAGACCGCCAGGGTCCGGCGCTGCAGTACGCCGACCAGCGCGTGCAACTCCTCGGCGAGCCGCCGGTGCGCGCCTGGCTGGACCCGCAAGGCCTGATCGAAGCGGCGCTGCACAGCGGCTGCGACGCCATCCACCCCGGCTACGGCTTCCTGTCGGAGAACGCCGGCTTCGCGCAGGCCGTGGCCGATGCCGGGCTGGTGTTCGTGGGCCCGCCGGCCGCGGTGATCGAACGCCTGGGCGACAAGATCAGCGCACGGCGCTTCGCAGTCGCGCACGGCGTTCCCGTCACGCCTTCGGTCGATGAGGCCGGCGATGCCGCCGGCTTCGAGCGGCGCGCCCGCGCTTTAGGCTTTCCGCTGCTGATCAAGGGCGCTGCCGGCGGCGGCGGCAAGGGCCTGCAGATCGTGCGCGAGGCCCCGGCGCTAGCGCCGGCGATCGAGCAGGCGCGCCGCGAGAGCCAGCGCTATTTCGGCGACGGCCGGCTGTTCGCCGAGCGCTTCGTCGAGCGGCCGCGGCACATCGAGGTGCAGGTGTTCGGCGACCGCCACGGCCGCGTGATCCACCTCGGCGAGCGCGAGTGCTCGATCCAGCGCCGCTTCCAGAAGCTGATCGAGGAAACGCCGGCGCCGGGCCTGGACCCCGGCCTGCGCGAGCGCATCTGCGCAGCCGCGGTGACGCTGGCGCGCGCGGCCGGCTACGTCAACGCCGGCACCGTGGAGTTCATCGTCTCGCCCGCGGGCGAGTTCTTCTTCCTGGAGATGAACACGCGGCTGCAGGTCGAGCACCCGGTCACCGAGATGGTCACCGGGCTGGACCTCGTGGAGTGGCAGTTGCGCGTGGCCGAAGGGCAGCCGCTGCCGATCGCGCAGGCCGGGCTGCACAGCGCCGGCCACGCGATCGAATGCCGGCTGCTGGCCGAAGACGCCGACGCCGGCTTCGTGCCCGACACCGGCCGCGTGCTGATGCTGCAATGGCCGCAGGGGCCGGGGCTGCGCGTGGATGCCGGCATCGGCACCGGCGCCACGGTCGGCGCCGAATTCGATTCGATGCTGGCCAAGCTGGTGGCCCACGGCGCCAGCCGCGAGCTGGCGCTGTCGCGCCTGCAGGCGGCGCTGGCCGACACCGTGCTGCTCGGCCTGACCCACAACGCGCACTTCCTGTCGCGCGTGCTGGCACACCCGGCCTTCGGCCGCGGCGAGATCGACACCGGCTTTCTGCAGCGCCACCAGGACGAGCTGAAGCCGCCGCCGCCCGGCGCCGCCGAGCGCCAGGCCCTGCTGGCCGTGGCCGGCCGCGTGCTGCCCGACCCCGCGCTGCGCCTGCTGCAACCGCTGCACGCCGCGATGGGTGCCTGGAGGAACTGATGCGCTTGCACTTCCACGACGCGCCGGACGAGCCCCACCTCGTGCGCGCGCTGCCCGGCCGCGATGCCGTTGCCGTCGACGGCCAGCCCGTCGCCGTGCAGGCGCTGGACGGCGGCGGCTTCGCCGTGATGCTGGACGGCCGGCCCGAGCGCGTGCACGCGGCGGCGCAGGGCGACGAGGTCTGGCTGCACCTGCGCGGCCGGAGCTGGCGGCTGCAGCGCGCCGACGCCGCGCGTCCGCCCGCCGGCCGCGGCGCGGGCGAGCGCGGATCGCTGCAGGCCGCGATGCCGGGCGTCGTGGTCTCGCTGCTGGTGGCGCCGGGCCAGGCGGTGGACGAAGGCCAGGCGCTGCTGGTGATCGAGAGCATGAAGCTGCAGACCACGGTCGGCGCCCCCGCCGCCGGCACCGTGGCCGAGCTGCCGCTGGCCGTGGGCCAGAGCTTCCAGCGCGGCGCGCTGCTCGCGCGGCTGGCGGACGAAGGTGCGGCATGACCCGCATCGTCAGCCACGTCGATCCGGCCTCGGCCGCGTTCCGCGCCAACCACGCGGAGATGAGCCGCCGCGTGCAGGACCTGAAGGCGCTGACGCAGCGCGTGCGCCACGAGCGCCCGGCGCGCGACCTGGAACGCCTGCGCCGCCAGCGCAAGATGACCGTGCGCGAGCGGCTCGACCTGCTGCTGGACCCCGGCACGCCGTTCCTGGAGATCGCCACGCTGGCCGCCAACCGCGCCTACGGCGGCGAGGTGCACGGCGCCGGCCAGGTCTCGGGCATCGGCATCGTGCAGGGGCGCGAGGTCGTGATCCATGCCGACGACCCCAGCATCAAGGGCGGCGCCTGGTACCCGCTGTCGGTCAAGAAGATCGTGCGCACGCTGGACATCGCCATCGAGAACCGGCTGCCGGTCATCCACCTGTGCGACAGCGCCGGCGGCTTCCTGCCGCTGCAGTCGGAGCTGTTCCCCGACCGCTACGACGCCGGCCGCATCTTCCGCAACCAGTGCGTGCTGTCGAAGCTGGGCGTGCCGCAGATCGCCGTGGTGCTGGGCCACTGCACGGCCGGCGGCGCCTACGTGCCGGCACTCAGCGACCAGAGCGTGATCGTGCGCGGCAACGGCGGTGTGTTCCTGGGCGGGCCGCCGCTGGTGAAGGCGGCCACCGGCGAGGTGGTCAGCGCCGAGGCGCTGGGCGGCGCGCAGATGCACACCACCGTCTCCGGCACCTGCGACCTGGCGGCCGACGACGAGCCGCAGGCCCTGGCGCTGGCGCGCGAGATGCTGGCGCAGACCACGCCGGTCGAGAAGCAGCGCATCGACCGCATCGAGCCCGAGGACCCGTTCTACGACCCGGCAGAGCTGTACGGCATCGTGCCCGCCGACTGGAAGACCGGCTTCGAGATGCGCGAGCTGATCGCCCGCCTCGTCGACGGCAGCCGCTTCCACGAGTACCAGCCCGGCTACGGCACGACGCTGGTCTGCGGCTTCGCGCGCCTGTGGGGCTGCAAGGTGGGCCTGCTGACCAACAACGGCGTGCTGTTCAACGACAGCTCGCTGAAGGCCGCGCACTTCATGAGCCTGTGCGACCGCGACCGCACGCCGCTGGTCTTCCTGCAGAACATCACCGGCTACATGGTGGGCCGCGAATACGAGGAGCGCGGCATCACCAAGGACGGCGCCAAGATGATCATGGCCCAGGTGGGCTGCACCGTGCCCAAGTTCACCGTGATCGTCGGCGGCTCGTTCGGTGCCGGCAACTACGGCATGTGCGGGCGCGCCTTCGACGGGCGCTTCCTGTGGATGTGGCCGCAGGCGCAGATCGCGGTGATGGGCGCCGAGCAGGCGGCCAACACGCTGGCCGAGGTCAAGCTCCGCCAGCTGCAGCGCGACGGCCACGCGCCCGGCGACGCCGAGATCGCCGCGATCCGCGAGCCGGTGCTGCAACGCTACCGCGCCGAGAGCGACGCCTACCACTCCACCTCGGAGCTGTGGGACGACGGCATCCTCGACCCGCTGGACACGCGCAACGCGCTGGGCATGGCGATCATGGCATCGCTGAACGCGCCTTTCGGTGCGCCGCCGGGGCAGGGCTTGCTGCGCTTGTGACGCCGCGGGCGCCAACGATCCGTGCGCGCGCGCCATCAGCGGCCGGTCGGCGGGCAGCTTGTCGACGCCGTCGGACGCGAGTTTCATGCAGTGCGTTGGATGCGGACGGCGCAGCATCAACCTTCGGGCGGCACGGCGGAAAAGGGCTGGGCCCGGGCCGGAGCCGGCGCGGTGCAGGCGGACGAGCAGCCCAGGCCATCCGCGGTGATCGTCAGCCCTTGCCCTTGCGCGCTCAGGCCGCTGAGCCCGGCCGCCATGCGCAGGCGTTCCGTCAAGCCGGGGTCGGAGAAGGAGACGCAGCGCCCGCAGCGTCTGCAACTCAGGCGATGCGCGGGCCCGGCAGCCTCGGCCAGCGGCGCAGCCAGCGAGTACACCGCCTTGGCGCCGGCGTGGCCTTGCACCCAGGCGCGCAGCAGCAGGCCCGCGGTGGCCAGTTCGGCAAGCGCTCGATAAGCCGTCGCCAGGCCTACCGGCACGCCGCGTTGGGTCAGCGCACGGAACACGTCCTCGGCCGTCATTGGCGCGCCGGCCGCTTCCAGCGCCTGCATGATCAGCACGCGCGCCATCGTCGGCCGCAGCCCCACGCTGCGCAGGCGTTCCAGCACGCCACAGGCCGCACGTGGCAGCGCCGTTAGGCGCGGACGGAGCGCGCACGAAGCCATGACGGTAGGCCGATCAGGGCGCGGGCTGCAACGCGGTGGCGAAGGTGTGCAGCCCGGTCACCCTGCCTCAATGCCGACTCCAAGGCCAAAAGGCCCGCAGCAGGCGCGGCCGCCAGGCCAGCGCCAGCGCAACCAAAGGCACCGCAGCAGCCAGCAGCATCACCCAGACCAGCACTGCCATCGAGGGCCGGTCGGCCATGAAGCACAGCAGTGCCGATACCGTCAGGCTCGCGACGCCCAACGCGCGCAGCGCCAGTTGCGCGGTGCAGGTCAATGTCGCCACCCCGTGCACCTGGTGCCAATGCACCTCCATCGCCAGCGCCAGCCACGCGAAGCCCGAGATGGCAGCGACTGCAGCGAGGGTCGGAATCGTCCACGTCTCAGCCATGCGGCGCCCTCGTCGTTGCCGCAGGCAACGCTTCGCCGAGTTCGCCTGCTTCCGCTGCCATGTCTTCGCGGGTGCCGGCCCGCTCCCACCGCGCGAGCCTTTGCGCCGCCGTGGCGGCCAGAGCAGATGCGACAAGCAGGCTGAGGTCCAGGCCCGCCACTGGCCAATAGGTCTGCGTGAAGACGGTTTTGATCAGATGGTCGCCCGTGGTGATGGCGTTCAGCAGCACGGCCGCGACGGCGAGCACACACAACGCCCAGCACTGCTCGCGCCAGGCGGGGTTGATCCGCGCGTGCGCCACCGATGCGCTGCGCGCAAACGCGTGCACCAGCGCGACCAGCCAAGCGCTCCAGAATGCAGCCTTCTCCCAATCGCCCTTGGCCGTGAGGTCTGCCGGGAGCAGGCGGTTCACCGCCAGCATCGCTGCGGCCGCGATCACCATGCCGGTGACCGTGGTCACGGCCAAGGCATCGACCACTCGGCTGCCGTGGCCGCCGGCTTCGGCGTGCCTTCTCTTGCGCTTCTCCACGAAGAAGATGAAGCCCGTCGCGATACACGTGCAGCCGAGCAGACCTCCCAGCGCGTACAGCCAGCGCAGCAGCCAGTGGCGAAAGTGCTGCAGGTGCAGGCCCGTGAGGAAGGTATTGAGACGATCGACCACGGTACGCGGCGGATCCTCGCTCAGCACTTCGCCGGTGCTGGCCTTGAAGTGAACACCTTCGCCCGTCAGTGCGATCCGGTCGGTGCCAGCTCGATAAATGCTCACGTAGCCGTTGGCATCGCCCACGTGCTGGAGCGCGAGGAAGCCCACCTCACCGGCCATGTCCCGGGCCGCCCAGCGGCGCCGGGCCTCCGTCACCATGGCATCCACGGATGCGATGGGGCCTGCCACTCCCGCACGGTCTCGCGGCAGGCCGGTTTCCTCGGCCGCCAGCTTCTCGTGCAGCTCGTGCAACGGTTGGAGCTGGGTGTGAGCGATGGGGAAGTAGGTGCCCGCGAAGATCACCAGTCCGGTGAAGGCGAAGAAGAAGTGGAACGGCAGCGCCGCCACACCCGTGAGGTTGTGCAGGTCCAGCACGCTGCGCCGCGTGGCCTTCGCCGGACGGAAAGTGAACATCTCGCGCAGGATCCTGCGGTGCATCACCACACCACTGACCAGCGCAGCGAGCATGACGAGCGCCGCAAAGCCGACGACCCAGCAGCCCAGGTTGTTCCAATGCAATGTCAGGCTGTAGTGCAGCGGATAGAAGAACTGGCTGCTGATCCTGAGCGGGTCTTCGCGCAGCGAGGCGCCTGTGCGCGGGTCGATGGTCCGGCTGGCCCAGATGACGGCTTCCGGCTCCTTGGCGTTGGGCAGCTCGAAGCCGGCGAACAGCCCCAGCAGCGGGTCTCGATGAGTGGTGTACGCACCCCAGCGCGTCGGGATGTCGAAGTGCCTGGGCATGGGGCCGCTGACCCTGTCTCGCATCTGTCCGATGCGCTCGGCCGAAGGCTGCATGCTCTCGAAGACCGGGCGCAGCACGCGGTCGAACGAGGGCATGGGCTGGGGTGCGAAGCGCGAGGCCGGGATGGCCCAGCAGTCGATCTCCCTGTCGAACACGGACAGCGCGCCGAAGAAGAACGTGGCCATCAGCACGAAGCCCATCACCAACCCGAACCAGGTATGCAGCCAGGCCATGGAATGACGGAAGTTCGGGAACATGCGTGTGCGGGAATCAGGCAAGCAGCAGGTACTGCACCAGCGTGGCGGCGCTTGCCATCAGCGCGCCCCCTCCAGCCAGCGCGAGCCAGGTCCGCCTGAGGCTGCGCGCCGCGAAGGCCCAGAGGAAAGCCGCCAGGAAGATCAGAAAACCCATGATGCAGCTCAGGTGCTCGGCATCATGGAATTCCATGCCGGCGGCGAACAGCAGTGCCAAGCTCAGAGAGATCGAGCCCCAAGTGAAAACGTAGCCACCCAGCACGGCAGCAGCGATGCGCGACGCAACGCGTGCTTGCGCTGCGAGGCCGGCAGTCGTGGTCAGGCGATCGCTTTCGCGATCCATGCGTCGAGGCCATCGGCGAAGTCTCCAGGCCATGACGAAACCGGCGGCAGTTCCACGAAGGATTCGACGAGGCAGCAGTGCTCCAGACACGCAGACTCAGAACTTGTAGGTCAGGCTCAGGTTCACGTTGCGCGGCTCGCCCCAGGTGTAGGTGCTGTACCAGTTGAAGACCGTGTAGTACTTCTTGTCCAGCAGGTTGTTGATGGCCAGCGAGGCCGACAGATGCTTGTTGATTTCGTAGCGCGTGGAAACGTCGAACAGGCCGAATGGCTTGGCCACGGCGTCGATCTGAGGGCCGGTGCGATCCTGCAGGTTGGTCACCTTGCCCCAGATCCTGGCTTGCCAGCGGAAGCCCCCCGCGAGCGTCAGGCCGTCGAGCGCGCCACCCGGCTTGTAGCTGGTGTAGAGGCTGAATACGTTCTCCGGCGTCAGCGTGGACACCTTCTGACCGTTCTGGCGCGACACCTTGTGGCTGAAGCCGGCATGCATCTGCCAGGCCGCCGACAGTCGCCCGGAGAGCTCCATTTCATAGCCCTTGGTGCGAACGCCCTGGGTGGCGCGGTAGGCCGTGTCGCCGCTCGGCGTCCTGCCGCCGGCAACGACCTCGGGGTAGTTGTCCTGATCGAGCTGGAAGTACGCCAAGCTGGCGTTCAGGCGCCCCCCGAAGAAGGCGCTCTTCAGGCCGACTTCCATGTTGCGGCCTTCCATCGGATCGAGGCTTTCTCCCTGCACGGTCTGTCTCGACTGGGGTTGATAGATGGTGGCGTAGCTCGCATACGCCGAGAGGTTCTTGCTCAAGTCATAGACCGCGCCGACGTAGGGTACGAGCACGCCGGACTTCTCGAGCGTCTCCTTCTTGTAGTTGACCACGCGAGCCCCGGCGATGAGCTTCAGGTCGTCGTGCAGGTTCAGGCGGGTGGCGGCATACGCGCCGTTCTCGCGCGTGGTCTCGTCGAGCCGCTGCGAATGCACCCATGTGGGGTACGGCACGTCGCCGGTCCAGGCGTAGTAGTTCGCCACGGTCTGGTTGTAGCCTGGCTGGCGGAGATAGGTGTCGCTGCCCCACTTGCGCCGGTAGACACTGCCGCCCAGGATCAGCTCGTGCCTGCGGCCCCCGAGCGTGAACGGGCCGGTGGCGTAGAGGTCGACCGAATCGCCGGTGGTGCTGCCGTCGTACCAGGTCGGTCCCCACAGCGTGACCCCGGTCCCGTTCACCGGATTCGGATTGCCGCCCGCCGCCGCGGAGAGTTGCGCGTCATAGCCGTTGATCTGGTGGTCGAACTGCAGCTTGATCATCCACTCGTTGCCGAACTCATGCTCGAGCGTGGCGAACGCGTTGCGGCTGTACTGCTTCCAACTGCTCCAGTTGGCGGCGTTGTTGAACGAACGCGACCGCTCGTTGAAGTTGCCGTTGCCGTCGAAGAGCTGGATGCCGCCCCAGGTGCTGCCGGTGGGGTCGCTGTCCTGGTAGTTCGCGCCTACGGTCAGCAGCGTCCGAGGCGTCAGGTCGGCTTCGAGAATGCCGTACAGCACCGTCGTCTGGCGCTGGTAGCGGTCGAGATGGGAATGCTTGTCCTGGTGGACGACTACCGCCCGCCCGCGCACGCTGCCGCCCGCGTTGACCGCGCCGCCCAGGTCCAGTTCCGCGCGGTAGTTGTCCCAGGAGCCCGCCTCCAGCGTCGCACGCCCTTGGAAGTCGCGAGTCGGCTTTTTGCGGATCAGGTTGATCGCCGCACCCGGGTCGCCGGTGCCGGTGAGCAGGCCGGTCGAGCCCTTGAGCACTTCCACGCGGTCGTAGATCGCCGTGTCGCTGAGCGTATGACCGGCCGAATAGGCTGAACTGCTCAGCGTCGGAATGCCGTCGTACTGGAAATTCTGGACGACGAAGCCGCGCGCGTAGTACTCGGTGCGCTCGCTGTCGTAGGTCACGATGTTCACCCCGGGCGTGTGCTCCATCACCTTGTTGATGGACGTGAGATTGAAGTCGTCCATTTCCTGGCGCGTGACCACGCTGATCGATTGCGGCGTCTCGCGCGGCGTCAGCACGAGTCGCGTCGCCGTGGCGATGGCGGCGGGCGTGTACGAGCCGGTACTTTCGGTGACCTCGCCCAACGGATTGGCCCGCACCGTCACGGTCGGCAATACCGCTTCGCCGAGAGGCGCGGCGGTCGCGTTCGCCGTGCTTCCTGGGGGCAAGGCAGCGTTTTGCGCGACGAGCACGTACCCTGCCGACGTGCGTCCGATTTGCAAGCCGCTGCCCTCCAGCAGCTTGCGGAAGCCTTCTTCCACCGTGACCGAGCCTTTCAGCCCTGGCGAGGTCCTGCCCCGGAGCTTGTCCGCGTCCACCACGATGGCCACGCCCGCATGCAGCGCGAAGCGATTGAGCGCGTCGGCCAGCGGGCCGGCGGGCACATCGGCGTTCACCGTGGCGGCGGGGGCCACCGTCTGCGCATGGGCGGCCGCCATGAAGCACACGGTGCCTGCCAGCATGGCGACGCAGGCCAGCTGGGCCGCAAGCGCCGCCGGACGCAACCCTGCAGCGGCGCCGTGCGGCGACTTGCGCGCGGCGCTCCGGTGATGGTTGATCGGGCGCAAGCTGGCCTTGCCACGGGCTCGGGTCATGGTTTCGGTTCCTGTCAGTGAATGGCAACGCAGGCCGGCGCACTTGCGGCGCGCAGGCCCCTGGACGAGAACCGGAACTGGCTGATGCAAACCCGTGGTCGGCACGGGGTGCGCAGCGCCGCCCGCCCGTGCGAAAGGGCCAGCAGCGTCAGGTCGCTTGGCGGCCCGATTGCCTCGTCTTCACTGTCATTGACGGATGAGAAAGGAAATGTGGAACCGGACCGCCAGAAAATCCGAGGCCGGCGCTGCGCTCAGCGGGCCAGATCGACCATCACGACCCAGGGCGTGACGGTGCGGATGCGCAACTGCGGGAAGCTGGTCAGCAGCAGTTGCAGCGCGCGGTCGGTGTCGTCCAGCGGCAGGACGGCAAAGACGCGGATGCCCTCGATCTGTGCGCGCTCGTAGCGGATGATGCCGCTGCGGTAGCGGGCCAGCTCGTCGAGCACCTCGGGCAGCGGCCGGTCTTGCACCAGCAGCCGCCGGTGGCGGAAGGCATCTTCGGCCACGCCTGCGTCGAGGCCGTCTTGCACCTCGATGCCCTGGGCCGACAGGCGCGCTTTCCGTCCGGCCTGGACTTCGATCTCGGCCGCGCCGCTTTCGCCGCTGCTGACGGCCGTCGTCGATTCGAGCATGGCCAGCCAAGTCGCATCGGCGTCACGGCGCACGATGAACCGCGTACCCAGCGCCCGGATGCGGCCATGAGTGGTCTCGACGACGAATGGCCGCGCAGCGTCCTTGGCGACTTCCACCAGGATCTCGCCGCTGACCAGCTCGACGCGGCGCAGGCCGGGCGAGAGCTCGTAGTTGACGGCGGAGGCGGTGCCGAGCGTGAGGTGGGTGCCGTCCGCCAGCACCTGGCTGCGCTGCTCTCCGGTGGCGGTGCGGATGTCGGCCAGCAGCTGCGCCGGCGGAAAAGCACGCAGCGCGATGGCGGCCGGGATCACGAGGGCGACCGTCAGCGCCAACAGGCGAGCCACGCGCTTGATCCGCCCATGGCCCGGGGCAGGCGCGTCCAGCACCTTGTCCAGCGCGGCGCGGGCCGCGCGGGCCGCCCGCGCCACCGGCGCGGCGCCGCGTTGGCCTTGCGCAGCGTGGCCGCCCAGGCTACGCGCCCGATCGATGAAGCGCTCCATCCCGGCGGCCACGGCCGCATGCCGGGGGTCGGCGCGCTTCCACGCCTCGAAGCCGGCGCGAGCCTCATCGCGCTCAGCGGCATCGTCGGCCGACAGGCGCACGATCCACTCCGCAGCGGCTTGGGCAACGCCGTCGTCGTCAAGGGCCGTGGCGGGCGGGCAGCGGGTCATGGTGGTGGGCTTCGGCCCTGGCCGGAGCCAGCACGCTACGCGCCCGTCGCGCGGCATTGCAGCAGCACCTCGGCGAGGTACTTCTGCACCATGCGGGTCGATACGCCTAGTTCACCGGCCACGGCGGCGAGCGTCTCGCCGTCCAGGTAGTGGCGCACGAAGGCGGCGCGTGCCTTGGGCAATACCGCGGCCAGCACGACGCTCAGTTGCTCCAGGGCCTGCACGGCGGCCAGCGTCTGCTCGGGCGAGGGGTAGCCTTCGCACTGATCCGCGAGGGCCGCGAGTTCAGCCAGGAAAGCGCGCTCGGTGCTCTCGCGCCGGGCTGCATCGACGATCAGGCGCTTGGCGGTAGTAGTAAGCCATGCGCGCGGCTGCTGCACGCCCAACAGCGCATCGCGCGCCGTCAAGACCCGCAGGAAGGTGTCGTGCGCCAGATCGGCCGCCCGATGCGGACAGCCGAGTCTGCGGCGCGCCCAAGCGTACAGCCAGCCATGATGGTCGCTGTAGAGCGCTTCGACTTCCTGCTGCAAGGCAAACTCGGCGGTCGGCACGGCGCCCTCCTATCGACGGTCGAGCACGTGGCGGACCCTTATGGAATGAGAATAATTCCTATTCTAGAAAATACTCTGCAGGGCTGACAAGTGTCGCGACCAGCAGATCGCGGACAGGTTGCGCCGCGCGATGCGGGAGGAACTGCGGCCCGCGTTGCGGCGCGGGACTGACGACACCACTGTCCGGTGCTCAGCGGTATTTGGCGGGACGACTGCTGGCGGAGAGAGAGGGATTCGAACCCTCGATACGGGAGACCCGTATACCGGATTTCGAGTCCGGCGCATTCGACCACTCTGCCATCTCTCCGGTGGTCTCGCAGCGAGCGAAGCCGCACATTCTAGCCGATCAGTGACGGCTCACCCGCGCAGCACCTCGTCGCCGTGCAGGTAGGGCCGCAGCGCCGCGGGCACGCGGATGCTGCCGTCGGCCTGCTGGTGGTTCTCCAACACCGCCACCAGCGTGCGGCCCACCGCCAGGCCCGAGCCGTTGAGCGTGTGCACTAGCTCGGGCTTGCCGGCCGCGTTGCGGTAGCGCGCCTGCATGCGCCGCGCCTGGAAGGCCTCGCAGTTGCTGCACGAGCTGATCTCGCGGTAGGTGTCCTGCGCCGGCAGCCAGACCTCCAGGTCGTAGGTCTTGGCAGCGCCGAAGCCCATGTCGCCGGTGCTCAGCGCCACCACGCGGTACGGCAGCTCCAGCTTCTGCAGCACGGCCTCGGCGTGGCCCACCATCTGCTCCAGCGCATCGTTGCTCTGCTCGGGCGTCGTGATCTGCACCATCTCGACCTTGTCGAACTGGTGCTGGCGGATCATGCCGCGCGTGTCGCGCCCGGCGCTGCCGGCCTCCGAGCGGAAGCAGGGGCTGTGCGCGGTGAGCTTGATCGGCAGTTGAGCGGCATCCAGGATCTGCCCGCGCACGGTGTTGGTCAGGCTGATCTCGCTGGTGCTGATCAGGTACTGCTCGGGCTGGTCCTCGGCGCCGCCCCGCGCATCAGGATCACCGGGGCCCCTTCCCCGGTAGACCCAGAACATGTCGTCCTTGAACTTGGGCAGCTGCCCCGTGCCTTCCAGGATCTCGCGGTTGACGATGTAGGGCGTGTAGCACTCGGTGTAGCCGTGCTCGCGCGTCTGCACGTCCAGCATGAACTGCGCCAGCGCCCGGTGCAGCCGCGCCGCCGGCCCGCGCAGGAAGCTGAAGCGCGAGCCCGAGAGCCTGATGCCGGTGTCGAAGTCCAGCCCCAGCGGCGCGCCCAGGTCGACATGGTCCTTGACCGCGAAGTCGAAGGCGCGCGGCGTGCCCCAGCGCCGCACCTCGACGTTGGCCTTGTCGTCTTCGCCGACGGGCACGCCGTCCTGCGGCAGGTTGGGCACGGCCATCAGCATCGCCTGCAGCTCGGCCTGCAGCGCGTCCAGCCGCTCGGCGCCGGCCTTCAGCTCGTCGGCGATGCCGGCCACCTGGGCCATCGAGGCCTCGGTGTCGCCGCCCTTGGCCTTGGCCTGGCCGATCTGCTTGGACAGGCTGTTGCGCTGCGCCTGCAGTTCCTCGGTGCGCGTCTGGATGCGCTTGCGCTCGGCCTCCAGCGCGCTGAAGCGCTCGACGTCGAGGAAGGGTTGCGGTTGCTTGCGGCGCTCCAGGCGCGCGATCACGCCGGCGAGATCGCGGCGCAGCAGGCTGATGTCGAGCATGGGATGTCTTTCGGAGGCGAAGGAAATTGTAGGAAGCCCGCGCCGGCGCATGGATGCGCGGCGCCGTGGGCGGCGGACCCGCAGGCCCGCGTCAAGATCGCTCGGTCGCGGCGGCTTTCTCGGCCTTGCCGGCGCGCGGCGCCTCGGCGTGCAGCAGCCCGCCGCCGCCCAGCCCGCGCGGCAGCGGGAAGTGCACGTGCTCCTGCACGCCCTGCATCTTGCGCACGCTGACGGCGCCCAGCTCGCGCAGCCGCGCGATCACCTGCTGCACCAGGATGTCGGGCGCCGAGGCGCCGGCGGTCACGCCCACGCGCGGCCGCTGGTCGAACCATGCGGGCTGCAGGTCGGCCGCGGCGTCCACCATGTAGGCCGGCGTGCCCAGGCGCTGCGCCAGCTCGCGCAGGCGGTTGCTGTTGCTGCTGGTGGGGCTGCCGACCACCACCACCACGTCCACCGCCGGCGCCAGCACCTTCACCGCGTCCTGCCGGTTCTGCGTGGCGTAGCAGATGTCCTGCTGCTTGGGCTCGCGCACGCCCGGAAAGCAGCGTTTCACCTCAGCCAGGATCGCCGCAGCGTCGTCGACGCTGAGCGTGGTCTGCGTCACCACGGCGATCTTGTCGCCGCGCGGGCGCACGCCGGCCACGTCGGCCACGTCCTCCACGAGGTAGATGCCATCGCTCAGCTGCCCCATGGTGCCTTCCACCTCGGGGTGGCCCTTGTGGCCGATCATGATGAATTCGTAGCCTTCGCGCGCGAGCTTGGCCACCTCCACGTGCACCTTGGTGACCAGCGGGCAGGTGGCGTCGAAGACCTGGAAGCCGCGCCGCGCGGCCTCCGCCCGCAGCGCCTTGCTGACGCCGTGGGCGCTGAAGATCAGCGTCGCGCCGGGCGGCACCTCGTCCAGCTCCTCGATGAAGATCGCGCCCTTGGCGCGCAGGTCGGCCACGACGTAGGTGTTGTGCACGATCTCGTGGCGCACGTAGATCGGCGCGCCGAAGCGCTGCAGCGCGCGCTCGACGATCTCGATCGCGCGGTCGACCCCGGCGCAAAAGCCACGCGGCTCGGCCAGCAGCACGTCCTGCACGTCGGTCACTCCAGGACTCCCAGCACCTGCACCTCGAACTGCAGCGCCTGGCCCGCCAGCGGATGATTGAAGTCGAACAGCAGCCAGTCGCCGCCGACCTCGCGCACCACGCCGGCATAGCTGCCCTGGCCGTCGGGGGTGGGGAACTGCACCACGTCGCCGCATTCGTAGCTGGCGTCGGGCTCGCCCAGCTCGTGCAGCAGCGAGAGCTTCACGCGCTGCAGCAGCTCGGGGTTGCGCTCGCCGAAGGCGGCGCCGGCGGGCACCTCGAAGCGCGCGTGCGCGCCCTCCTCCAGCCCGATCAGGCGCT
This sequence comes from Rubrivivax sp., assembly GCA_047602205.1. Classification (GTDB taxonomy): domain Bacteria; phylum Pseudomonadota; class Gammaproteobacteria; order Burkholderiales; family Burkholderiaceae_C; genus Rubrivivax. The sequence goes on from JASGHX010000001.1 coordinate 6,247,027, forward strand.
GCTCCAGCGCCGGCGCCAGCTGCCCCGTGCCCAGCGACAGCGTGGCCGGCTTGCCGCCGAAGGTGTTGACCACGTCGGCGCCGTCGGCGCCCGCCAGGCGGTAGTGCAAGGTGAGAAAGGAGCCCGGCTGGATGCGGATCACGGCGGCCACGCGCGCCGGACTGCGGCACGCCTCGAATAGACTGCGCGCGATTTTACGCGGCGGCCCCGACGGCGCCCGCCATCGCGCCCATCACCGCGCCGACCATGACGCCCAAGGACCTGCCCGCCGACCAGCGCCCGCGCGAGAAGCTGCTGGCACGCGGCCCCGCCGCGCTGGCCGACGGCGAGCTGCTGGCGCTGCTGCTGCGCACCGGCGTCGCCGGCCAGGGCGTGCTGGCGCTGGCGCAGGCGCTGCTGGACCGCTTCGGCGGCATCGCCGGGCTGCTGAACGCCGGCGCGCCGGACCTCGCGGCCGTCAAGGGCCTGGGGCCGGCCAAGCGCGCCGAGATCCTGGCGGTGATGGAGATCGCGCGCCGCGCCGTCGCCCAGCCGCTGCGCACGGCGCCGGTCTTCGACTCGCCGCAGGCCGTGAAAGACTACCTCGCACTGCAGCTCGGCGCCCTCCCCCAGGAGGTGTTCGCGGTGTTGTTCCTCGACCAGCAGCACCGGCTGCTGGTGCTGGAGGAGATGTTCCGCGGCACGGTGACGCACACCGCGGTGCACCCGCGCGAGGTGGTGCGCCGCGCGATCGCGCTCAATGCCGCCGCGGTGATCCTGGCGCACAACCACCCCTCGGGCCTGGCCGAGCCTTCGCGCGCCGACGAGGCCTTGACGCAGACGCTGCGCTCGGCGCTGGCGCTGGTGGAGGTGCGGGTGCTGGACCACTTGGTGGTCGGCCACGGCCAGGTGGTCTCGATGGCCGAGCGGGGCTTGATGTGACGCGGCCGAGGCCGCACAAGCCGCTCGGCCTGCGCGGCCAGGGCCTACACAGCCTGAAGACCTTGCACGAGCGCCTGGCGCAGCAGCGCCGCGACGAGGCCGAGCGTGCGGCCCGGGCCCGCGCCGAGCGCGCGCGCCAGCTCTTCGCCTCCGCCGTGGGGCCGGTGACGCCGCTGCCGCCCAGCGGCCGCGCCGAGCTGCGGGCGCCGAAGCCGCCGCCGCTGCCGCTGCAGCGCGAGGCCGACGAGCGCGCCGCACTGCGCGAGGCCTGGTCCGACGAAGTGGACCTGGAATCGCTGCTGCTCACCGACGACGGCCTGAGCTTCCGCCGCCCCGGCGTCGGCCCCGACGTGGTGGGCCGGCTGCGCCGCGGCCACTGGGCAATCCAGGGCGAGATCGACCTGCACGGCCTGCGCCGCGACGAGGCGCGCGCCGCGCTGCTGGGCTTTCTGGGCGAGGCCACGCGCCGCGGCCAGCGCTGCGTGCGTGTGGTGCACGGCAAGGGCCACGGCTCGCCGGGGCGGCGCCCGGTGCTCAAGGCCAAGGTGCAGCGCTGGCTGGCGCAATGCGCCGAAGTGATCGCCTTCGCGCAGGCCAGCGGCCCGCAGGGCGGCGCGGGGGCCTTGATCGCGCTGCTGGATCGCAGCGCCTGATTCAGGAATCGCGCCCGGCCACCAGCCGCGACGCCGCCGCCACCACCGCCTGCGCCGCCGCCGCGCCGGGCAAGGCGTCCAGCAGCAGGTGGCGGCGCTGCACGGCCTCGCGCACCGCGGGGTCGGCCGGCACCTCGCCCACCAGTTCCAGCCGCACGGGGGCGTCGAGGTCGGCGCTGACGTAGCGGTCCAGCACCTGCTGCAGCTGCTGGCGCACGTTGCGCCCTTCGCCGGGGCGGCGAGCCTGGTTGACCAGCAGGTGGATCTCGCGCCGGCCCTGCGTGGTGGCCAGCACCTTGATCGTCGCGTAGGCGTCGGTCATCGAGGTAGGTTCGGGCGTCGCGACGACCAGCACGTCGTCGGCCAGCGAGACGGCGTACAGCACCACGTCGGAGATGCCGGCGCCGGTGTCCAGCAGCACGCGGTCGAAGCGCGGCGCGACCTCGGCGATCACCTGCTGCAGCTGTGCGCGCACTTCTGGCGTCATGCGCGAATACTCGACCATGCCCGACCCGGCCAGCAGCACCGAGAAGCCGCCCGGCGCCGGCAGGATGGCCTCGTCGAGCGTGCACTTGCCGGTGAACACGTCGTGCAGCGTGATCTTGGGGAACAGGTTCAGCACCACGTCGAGGTTGGCCAGGCCCAGGTCGGCGTCGAGCACCAGCACCTTCTCGCCCTGGCGGGCCAGCGCCGCGGCCAGGTTGGCGGCCACGAAGGTCTTGCCCACGCCGCCCTTGCCGCTGGTGACGGCCATGATGCGGGATCGCCGCGCGGGCGTAGTCATTGAGCCCCCTTGGCGCTGCGCGCCGTCCCCCCGAGGGGGAGCGAGCGCCTCCGATGGTGATCGTGCGGCGCTCATTCGAGATCCTCGGAGAAAGTGGTGTCGAACAGCGCCCGGCGCTCGTCGGTGCTGACCAGCGAGACCGGCGTGGCTTCCAACTGCACCAGGTTGCGGCCCAGCGCCTTGGCCTTGTAGAGCTGCTGGTCGGCGCGCTCGATCCACAGCGTGGGCGTCGAGCGCACCCACTGCGGCGCGAAGGCGCCGCCGATGCTGATAGTCACCGTGACCGACGGGCCGGCCGGCCCCACCGCCACCGGCCCGCGCTCCACCCGGCGGCGGATGCGTTCAGCCACCGTGGCGCCGAAGGCCGCCGGGCAGTTGGGCAGGATGATCGCGAACTCCTCGCCGCCGATGCGCGCCACCAGGTCCATCGGACGCACGCTTTCCAGCAGCGCGCCGGCCACGGTGCGCAGCACCTGGTCGCCCGCGGCGTGGCCGTGGCCGTCGTTGACGCGCTTGAAGTGGTCGACGTCCAGCACCAGCAGCAAGGCGGGCTCGCCGCTGCGCGCCACGCGGTCGACCTCGCGCGCCAGCGCCAGCTCGAAGCTGCGGCGGTTGGCAAGGCCGGTCAGCGCGTCGCGGCTGGACAGCTCCACCAGCGCGTCGATCAGGCCTTGCAGCCAGGCCGCGCTGCCCGGCATGCCCGCCGGCAGCGGCCGCCCGGCCTGCGCCAGCAACTGCAGCGCCCGCTCCAGTTGCAGCGGGGCCAGCTCAGCATCAGCGGTTGCCGTGGTGCGGGGCACGAATCGGGCGGGCGGACCCGGTTGGAGGGTGGCAGCCAGTCTAGCAGCGGCCCCTGCCCGCCCCGCCCGGGAAATGAACCGCCGCAGCCGCCCAATTCCGGCGCTTGGGGCCGCGCGGCCGGCGGCACACTGGCTGCGCCCCTGATGCGCACGGGGCTTGACCGACGCCGTTCATGAACCCCTCCATCATCGCCCCGCTGGAACTGGCCGAGCCCGAGTTCACGCTGAGCCCCGCCGAATTCGACCGCGTCCGCACGCTGATCTACCAGCGCGCCGGCATCAGCCTGCACGCCGGCAAGCAGGCCATGGTCTACAGCCGCCTGGCGCGCCGCCTGCGCGAGACCGGGTACACGAGCTTCGGCAGTTATCTGCAGTGGCTGGAGAACGGCGCGCCGGATGCCGAATGGCAGGCCTTCATCAACTGCCTGACCACCAACCTGACCTCGTTCTTCCGCGAGGATCACCACTTCCACGCGCTGGCCGACGACCTGCGCGCGCGCGCCTCGCGGCCGCTGCGCATCTGGTGCAACGCCGCCAGCACCGGCGAGGAGCCCTACTCGCTGGCGATGACGGCGGTGGAATCGCTGGGCCTCTCGGCCCAGGTCAAGCTGGTGTGCAGCGACATCGACACCCAGGTGCTGGCCACCGCGCGCCGCGGCGTCTACCCGGCGGACGCGCGCGGCCTCTCGCCCGAGCGGCTGCGCCGCCACTTCATGCGCGGCACCGGCGCCAACGCCGGCTTCATCCGCGTCAAGCCCGAGCTGGCGCGGCTGATCGAGTTCCGCCCCTTCAACCTGATGAACCGCGACTGGTCGTCGCTGGGCGAGCCTTTCGACATCGTCTTCTGCCGCAACGTGATGATCTACTTCGACCCGCCCACGCAGCGCCAGGTGCTGGAGCGCACCCGCGCCGTGCTGCGCCCGGGCGGCCTGCTGTACGTGGGGCACTCCGAGAACTTCACCGATTCGTCGGACATCTTCCGCCTGCGCGGCAAGACCGTCTACGAGCGCGTGTGAGAACCCCGCGATGAGCGCTGCCCTTGCCTCCACGGCGCGCCCCACGCTGGGCGCCACGCCGCGGCTCGACCGCCTGAAGGCGCTGCCGCGCCGGCCCGGCCAAGCCTCGTTCTTCTTCTTCGATGCGCATTTCCGCAGCGAGGCGGTGAAGGTGCTGCCCGGCGAGTACTTCGTGTTCGACGAGGACATCGCGATCATGACCACGCTGGGCTCGTGCATCGCCGCCTGCCTGTGGGACCGCGAGCGCCGCGTGGGCGGCATGAACCACTTCATGCTGCCCGACAGCGGCGGCGCCGCCGATGGCGGGCGTTATGGCTCGTATGCGATGGACCTGCTGATCGGCGAGCTGGTCAAGCGCGGCGCCACGCGCGCGACGATGGAGGCCAAGGTCTTCGGCGGCGGCGCGGTGATCAGCGGCATGAGCAGCCTCAACGTCGGCGAGCGCAACACCGCCTTCGTGATGGACTACCTGCGCACCGAGCGCATCACCGTGGTGTCCAAGGACGTGCTGGACATCCATCCGCGCAAGGTGTGCTTCCTGCCGGCCAGCGGCAAGGCCATGGTCAAGCGGCTGGCCTCCACCAACACCGAGATGCTGCTGGCGCAGGAACGCGCTGCGGCCGCGCCGGCCGTGGCCGCCGGCGGCTCGGTCGACCTCTTTTGACTGTCATGACGCAGGGACAAGCGATGAAGACGCGGGTGATCGTGGTCGACGATTCGGCCCTGGTGCGCGGCCTGCTGGCCGAGATCATCAACCGCCAGAGCGACATGACCTGCATCGCCGCCGCCGCCGATCCGCTGGTGGCGCGCGAGATGATCCGCAACCTCGACCCCGACGTGATCACGCTGGACGTGGAGATGCCGCGCATGGACGGGCTGGACTTCCTCAGCCGCCTGATGCGCCTGCGGCCGATGCCGGTGGTGATGGTCTCCACGCTCACCGAGCACGGCGCCGAGGTGACGCTGCGCGCGCTGGAGCTGGGCGCGGTGGACTTCGTGGCCAAGCCCAAGATCGGCGTGGCCGACGGCCTGCGCAAGCTGGGCGACGACATCACCGAGAAGATCCGCACCGCGGCGCGCGCCACCGTGCGCCGCCTGGCCCCGGCCGCGGCGGCCGGCGGCGCGGCGCCGGCGGCGCTGGGCCGGCTGTCGACCGAGAAGATCATCTTCATCGGCGCCTCCACCGGCGGCACCGAGGCCACGCGCGAGGTGCTGGTGCGGCTGCCGTCCGATTCGCCGGCGGTGATGATCACGCAGCACATGCCGCCGGGCTTCACGCGCAACTATGCGGCGCGGCTGAACACGCTGTGCCGCATCCGCGTGGCCGAGGCCGGCGACGGCGAGCGCGTGCTGCCCGGCCACGCCTACATCGCGCCCGGCGGGCTGCACCTGTCGGTGGAGCGCTCGGGCGCCAACTACATCGCGCGCGTGCGCGACGGCGAGCCGGTCAACCGCCACAAGCCTTCGGTGGAAGTGCTGTTCCGCTCCGCCGCGCGCGTGGTGGGGCCCAACGCCTTGGGCGTGATGCTGACCGGCATGGGCGCCGACGGCGCGCGCGCGATGAAGGAGCTGCGCGACGCCGGCAGCTACAACATCGTGCAGGACGAGGCGAGCTGCGTCGTCTTCGGCATGCCGCGCGAGGCCATCGCGCAAGGCGCCGCGCACGAGGTGCTGCCGGTCACGCAGATCGGCCCGCGGCTGATCGAGCGGCTGCGCAGCACGGCCGGGATGAACACGACGCGGGTTTGAGGCCGGGCCGCCGCGGCCTCAGCACGCGGCGCCGGGCAGGAAGAGCTGCTGCACGTCGCTGAGGAAATCGAAGCCGCGCGCGGTGGGCACGAGGCGCTGGCCCTGCTGCTGCAGCCAGCCTTTCTGCAGCGCCTGCTGCAGGCCCGGCTCCAGCGCCTGCAGGCCGAGGCCGGTGCGCTCGGCCAGCAGCGGCAGCTCGAAGCCGTCGGCCAGGCGCAGCGCGTTGAGCATGAACTCGAACGGCAGCTCGTCGGCGCCGACCGCATGCTCGTTGGACATCGCGTGGCCCGCCAGCGCGTGCCGCACGTAGGCCGCCGGCTCGCGCCAGCGCACCTGGCGCACGATGCGGTCCGGGAACGACAGCTTGCCGTGCGCGCCGGCGCCGATGCCCAGATAGTCGCCGAAGCGCCAGTAGTTCTGGTTGTGCACGCAGCGGTGCCCGGCGCGCGCGAAGGCCGAGACCTCGTAACGTTCGAGGCCAGCCGCCGCGGTGCGCTGCACGATCAGGTCCAGCATCTCGCTGGCGACATCGTCCTCGGGCAGTGCCGCCGGCGGCCGGCTGGCGAACGCGGTGTTGGGCTCGATCGTCAGGTGGTAGACCGACAGGTGCGGCGGCTGGAACGCCAGCGCCTGGTCCAGGTCGGCCTGCAGCGCTGGCAGCGTCTGCCCCGGCAGCGCGTACATCAGGTCGATGTTGAAGGTGTCGAAGGCCGCGGCCGCTTCGGCCACCGCGGCGCGTGCCTGCGCGCCGTCGTGCACGCGGCCGAGCGCGCGCAGCGCGGCGTCGTCGAAGCTCTGCACGCCGATCGACAGCCGCGTGACGCCGGCCGCGCGGAAGGCGCGGAAGCGCTCGCGCTCGAAGGTGCCGGGGTTGGCCTCCAGCGTGATCTCGCAGCCCGGCTCCAGCGGCAGCCGCGCGCGCACGTCGGCCAGCAGCCGGTCGATGCCGGCCGGCGAGAACAGGCTGGGCGTGCCGCCGCCGATGAAGACGCTGACGACGCGCCGGCCCCACACCAGCGGCAGCGCGGCTTCGAGGTCGGCGCGCAGCGCGTCCAGGTACTCGGCCTCGGGCAACGCGCCGGGGCGCTGTTCGTGGGAATTGAAGTCGCAGTACGGGCACTTGCGCAGGCACCAGGGCAGGTGCACGTACAGCGACAGCGGCGGCAGCGCGGTCAGGCGCACCTCGCCGCGGCGCTGCAGGCGGATAGGCTCAAGCGTCGTCAAGGGCCCAGGCCTCGCGCAGTTGCTCACGCATCCGCGCGGCGGCCAGCGCGCGGTGGCTGATGCGGTTCTTGGTGGCGGCGTCGAGCTCGGCGACGCTGCGGTCCAGCGCGGGGATGAACATCAGCGGGTCGTAGCCGAAGCCGCCGCTGCCGCGCGGCTGCTGCAGGATGCGACCGGTCCAGCGGCCGCAGGCCACCAGCGGCTCGGGATCGTCCGCGTGGCGCAGCGCGACCAACGTGCTGACGAAGGCGGCGCGGCGGTCGGCGTGCGCGGCCAGGCGCTGCAACAGCAAGGCGTTGTTGGCGGCGTCCTGCGCGCGGCGCAGCGCCTCGCGGTCGCCGTCCACGGCCGGTGTCGGCGCATAGTGCGCCGAGATCACGCCCGGCGTGCCGCCCAGCGCATCGACGCACAGGCCCGAGTCGTCGGCCAGCGCCGGCAGGCCGCTGGCGCGCGCCGCGTGCCGCGCCTTAGCGAGGCCGTTCTCCAGGAAAGTGGCATGCGGCTCCTCGGCCTCGGTGATGCCCAGGCTGCCCTGTGTCACCAATTCGACCGGCAGCCCGGCGAACAAGGCCTGCAGCTCGGCCAGCTTCTTGGCGTTGTTGGAGGCCAGCACGATGCGCATGGCGCCCTCGCTCAGTCTTCAGCCAGCGCCCGGCGCTGCGCGGCCACCAGCTCGCCGATGCCCTTCTGCGCCAGCGCCAGCAGGCGGTCCATCTGCTCGCGCGTGAACGGCGCGCCCTCCGCCGTGCCCTGCACTTCGACGAAGCCGCCGGCGGCCGTCATCACGACGTTCATGTCGGTGTCGCAGGCCGAGTCCTCGACGTACTCCAGGTCCAGCAGCGGCGTGCCTTGCACGAGGCCGACCGAGACCGCGGCGACGGCGTCGCGCACCGGCGACGCGGCGATGCGTCCCTGCGCCAGCAGCCACGCCACCGCGTCCTGCGCGGCGACGAAGGCGCCGGTGATCGCCGCGGTGCGCGTGCCGCCGTCGGCCTGCAGCACGTCGCAGTCGATCAGGATCGAGCGCTCGCCCAACGCGGCGAGGTCGAACACGCTGCGCAGGCTGCGGCCGATCAGGCGCTGGATCTCCTGCGTACGGCCGCTTTGCTTGCCGCGCGCGGCCTCGCGGTCGCCGCGGGTGTGCGTGGCGCGCGGCAGCATGCCGTATTCGGCGGTGACCCAGCCTTCGCCGCTGCCGCGCTTGTGCGGCGGCACTTTCTCCTCCACCGACGCGGTGCACAGCACGTGGGTGTCGCCGAAGCACACCAGCACCGAGCCTTCGGCGTGGCGCGTGTAGCGGCGGCGGATGCTCACGGGGCGCAGGGCATCGGCCGCGCGGCCGCCCGATCGTTGAAACGTCATGTCATCGGTCCTTGGAGGGAATGAAAGGCGGCGCGGCACGCGCCCGGCAAAAAGAAGCCCCGGCAGCGCGCTTCAGCGCCGCTTGGCGGACGAGCGCTGGATGGCCTCGTTGATCTCGCGGATCGAGCGCTCGATCTCGGCCTCGTCGAGTTCGTCGGTGTCCTTGTCGCCCAGCAGGCTGGCCTGGATGGTGGACGCGAAGACCTCGTCGCCCAGCGACTGCGTGGACACGCGCGGGCTGGCGCCGACGTCCTCGGCCGACTCCCATTCCACCGCCAGCGCGGTGACGTTGTCGCTCTTGGGGCCGGCCTGGCGCAGCGCCTGCTCCACCAGCTCGGGCACGCCATCGGAGATCGGGCGCGCGGCCAGCACGTTGGTGATCACGGTGTCGGGCAAGGCGCTCCACAGGCCGTCGGAGCACAGCAGCAGCCGGTCGCCCGGGTGCATCAGCAAGGGGCCGGCCGTGTCGATCATCGGCTTGCCGGGGCTGCCCAGGCAGGTGAACAGCACGTTGCGGTTCAGCCGTTCGGCGATCGGCATCACCTGCGACATGGCCTCCTGCAACTCGGTGTAGGAATGGTCGCGCGTGCGCGCGATCAGCTTGTCGCCGCGCACCAGGTACAGCCGCGAATCACCGCAGTGCGCCCAGTACGCCGCCGCGCCCTGCAGCACGCAGGCGACGACGGTCGTGCGCGGCGTGTCCACCAGCGAGCGCGCGGTGGCGTAGTGCAGCAGCTGGTGGTGGCCGGCGACGATGGCGTCGTGCAGGAAGCGCAGCGGGTCGGTCAGCGCCGGCTTGGCCTCGCGCTGGAAGCGCGCCGCCAGCGACTGCAGCGCCACCTGCGCGGCCATGTCACCCTCGGGATGGCCGCCCATGCCGTCGGCCAGCGCGAACAGGCCCGCGTCCCGCGTGTAGCAATAGCCCATGCGGTCTTCGTTCTTCTCGCGGCCGCCGCGGCGGCTGATCTGGTGGACGGCGAACCTCATCGTCGGCTCACGCTCACGTCTTCGCGCCGGTCTTGATGGTTTCCAGCTGCAGCTTGAGCCGCTCGCTGAAGCTCAGCTTGGTGTAGCGGCGCTCGGTCTCGCGCGACAGCTCCTTCTGCAGCGCGAACACGCTCTGCGGGCGCGACAGCGGATCCAGCGACATGCACCACTCCGTCACCTCGATCAAGTTGTCGGAATAGACGTTGCGCAGCCGCGAGAGGCTGAGCGCCAGGCGGTCCTTCTCCAGCCGCTGCGGCGCGTCGTTCGGCGGATAGCCCTGCATGCAGGCGTAGATGCAGGCGCCGATCGCGTAGATGTCGGTCCAGGGGCCCAACGAGCCATCCCGGCGGTACATCTCGGGCGCCGCGAAGCCCGGCGTGTACATCGGGCGGATGAAGTTGCCTTCCTTGGACAGCACCTCGCGCGCGGCGCCGAAGTCCAGCATCACCGCCTTGTTGTCGTTGGTGATGAAGACGTTGGCCGGCTTGATGTCCAGGTGCAGCATCTTGTGCTGGTGCACGATGCGCAGGCCGCGCAGGATCTCGTCGAACAGGCTGCGGATCGTGCTCTCGCGGAACACCTTGTCGCGCTTCATCTCGCGCGCGGTGACGATGAAGTCCTGCAGCGTGTCGCCCTGCAGGTAGTTCATCACCATGTAGACGGTCTCGTTCTCGCGGAAGAAGTTCAGCACCGAGACCACGCTGGGGTGGCTGATCTGCGCGAGGCTGCGGCCCTCTTCGAAGAAGCTCTTGAGCCCCAAGCGGTACAGCGGCTGCTTGTCGGGCTTGACGCGCGGCGTCAGCTCGCCCGGCGAGCGCTCGGCCAGCGACGAGGGCAGATACTCCTTGATCGCGACGAGCTGCTGGCCGTCGCCTTCGGCCAGGTAGACGACGCCGAAACCGCCGGCGGCGAGCTTCTTGACGATCTGATAGCCCCCCACCACCGTGCCCGACGGCAACGGGGCTGGCTTGGGCTTTGACATAATCGTTTGACTGTATATATCGACAGATCTGACATGCCAGTTTACAGCATGACCGGCTTCGCCAGCGGCACCTGCGAAGCCCCTTCCGCCGCCGGTAGCGGGGCCGCCGCGGTGACCGCCGAACTGCGCTCGGTCAACGGCCGCTTCCTCGACTTGAGCCTGCGCTTGCCCGACGAATTGCGTGGATTGGAACCGGCGCTGCGCGAGCTGATCGGCGGCCGCATCCGCCGCGGCAAGGTCGAGCTGCGCCTGGCCGCCCAGCAGGCCGCCAGCGACCCCTGGCCCAGCCCCGGCGCCGACCAGCTCAACCGGCTGTCGCGGCTGGAATCGCAGGTCCAGGGCTGGCTGCCGCAGGCCCGCGGCCTCTCGGTCAACGAAGTGCTGCAGTGGTGCCGCGGCGGCAGCGCGGCCGAGAAGCTCGACGAGACCGCGCTGGAAGCCGCCCGCCGCTGCGTCGAAGGCCTGCGCGAGGCGCGCGCGCGCGAAGGCGAGCGCCTGGCCGCGATGCTGCTGGACCGCGTGCAGCAGCTGCGCGCGCTGGCCGGCCGCGCCGCGCCGCTGGTGCCGCAGGTCGTGCAGCGGCAGCAGCAGCGTTTCCTCGAACGTTGGAACGAAGCCCTCGGCGCTGCCACCGCGGGCGCCAGTGCCGCCGCCCCCCTGCCCGCCCAGGCCCTGCAGGAACGCGCCCTCAACGAAGCCGCGGCCTACGCGATCCGCATCGACGTGGCCGAGGAACTGACCCGCCTGGCCTCGCACCTGGACGAGATCGAGCGCCTGCTGCAAGCCGGCGGCGAACTGGGCAAGCGGCTGGACTTCCTGATCCAGGAGCTTCAGCGCGAGGCCAACACGCTGGGCAGCAAGTCACCCGCGCTGGAGCTGACGGCGATCTCGGTGGAGATGAAGGTGCTGGTGGAGCAGATGCGGGAGCAGGTGCAAAACATTGAATGAACGTCCCACGGCGTCTCACGCCGTCCCGTAGTTCGATGTTCGGCGCAAGCCCCCGACGGTAGCCAATGTCACGGCGTCCCAGACCGTCTCACTGAAGCGCACGCGACCTGTGGGGTGAACTGTCGGTAGCATGCCCCGGCGCAAAGCCCCTCACGCGGCGCTCGGTAGGCATGCCACCGCACGGTGCCCGAATCGCCGCCGATCTTCAGTAGCGCTTCGCATGCCGGCATAGCAACCGGCTTCCCAAAGCGCAACCATCTCTTGGGGTAGTTCACCGGAGCGTTGCTTGGTCCAGAGTCCCGCAGCCCGCGCGGAGGGTCGCCCCATCGATCCCCCAACGGAGGTTCTGTGGGAACAACACCAAAGCCAGCTTCTGATCTCTTGCTCAAGTCCTGGCTGAGCGCCGGACCCGTCGACCGATCCGTCGGCGACGGCCTGATGTTCGTGGCCTCCGAGGCCAGCGCTCGCGTCGGCAAGGCGTCCTGGATCCTGCGGTACCGCTTCGGCGGTCGCCAGAAGGAGAAGGTGCTCGGCCGCTACCCCGAGATCACGCTGCGGACTGCCCGCGAGCTGGCGCTGCGGGACCGCGCACAGATCCAACAGGGCGTGGACGTCGCGGTGCAGAAGCGGCTGGAGAAGCTCCGCATCAGCGACGCGCACAACGTCGAGAGCCTCGCCCGCGCCTGGTACGAGCGCGACATCGCGCCGAAGTACAAGCGCCCGGAGGTGGTCGAGCGCGCGATTCGGCGCCACGTCAAGCCGGTGATCGGCAAGCTCCCCGTCGAGGTCGTCCGGCCCGTGCACATCGACGAGGTGCTGACCCGCATCGTCGCGGCCGGCGCGCCAACCGTCGCCAACGACGTGCGGCGATACCTGCTGCGGATGTTCCACTTTGCGATCAAACGCAAGTGGATCGACTCCAACCCTGCATACGGCTTCGAGTTGGCCGACGCAGGCGGCACGGAACAGGCGAAGAGCCGCTGGCTCCGCGCGCAGGAACTGCAAACCTTGGCCGAGAGGATGCGAAGCACGCCCAACTTCGGTCGCCAAAACGAACTGGCCGTCTGGCTGCTACTTGCGCTTTGCGTACGGAAGATGGAGTTGCTGTCTGCAAAGTGGTCCGAGTTCGACCTCCCCAACGCGGTCTGGTCGCTGACGCCATCGCGCACCAAGACCAACGCGGCGATCCGCATCCCGCTGGCGGCGCCCGTGATTGACTGGCTCACCGAGCTCAAGGTGTTCGCGTTTGGCAGCGACTACCTGTTCCCGGCGCGACGGCTTGTGCGCGAGCGGCTCGGTCGGCGACACGCCAACCGCCATCTTCATGTGAGCCCGGACACCCTGAACGTCGCGCTCAAGCGCCTGCCCCTGACGGACTTCGAGCACTTCACCGTGCACGACATGCGCCGGACGGCCCGCACGCACATGGCCGCCCTGGGCATCGATCGGTTCGTCGCCGAGCGAGCGTTGAACCACAAATTGAAGGATGTCGAGGGGGTCTACAACCAGTACGACTATTTCAAGGAACGCAAGGTGGCGCTCGCACAGTGGGCCGCTTTGCTGTCGACCATCGCCGTTCAACACCCACCCGCACCAGCACCGCACGCCGCCGCGGTATGCGCCCTACCCGCTGGCAGACTTGATGAAAGCCGCTGATCTCGACGCGTTGCCGATGACGTGCAGTCGGCAGGTTTGGATTCGCGCCACGTTGCGGTCGTACGACGTGCGATCGGGTGCATCCGCTCCTATCATTGCTGCATGCCCCGCCGCTCCCGTCGACCAAGCCAACTACGCTTCCTCGCGCCTTTGCGCTGGGCCGCGCTGGCGCTCGTAGTCACCTGGGCTGTTGGCGGCATCCAGGATGTGGTCTGCGGCCTGATGCCGAAGGGCGCGCAATGCCCTGCGATCCTGCCTGAATGGTTTGGCTTCGCGGTGGTGGCGACGGTCCTGCTCTCCGCCGCGGCGAGCGCGCACCGCTACTGGCTCGACTTCCACAAAGGCGAGTACTACCTCGACCTCGAAGACCCAGATTGGCGCAACCGCTGATCGCCTTGCCTGATCGGGCCCAACATGGAGATCGAGGGGTGCGACCACCCGATCTCGCCGTCAACTACCGCTGCAAACTGCCGTCAGCGCGGCAGATCCGTATTTGAAGAAGGCTTCGCTGCTCGGGTCCAACGAACACCGACAGAGGGGCGATCCGAGCCGCACCTCAGCCGTCACCAGCCCGCTGGCGAGAGCGCTCGGAACCTCGTAGAGGCCCGCAGCTTCGCGAACACGACGCCCTGCCGATTGCAGTCGCAGCTTGGCTTAGCGGTCTTGGCGAAGAGCTGCGGCAAGAAGGTGCCCTTGCGAAAGCTGTACAGCCCATGGTTGGGCACCTGTGGATAGCCAGGCATACCCAGCCGCACGAGGTCGACGGCCGTGACGAAGCCGGCCCAGAACGACAAGAAGGGCAACGAGGCATCCGGAGCATCAGGCTCGCTTTGCGGAAGTTGGCCCCCGCTGCAGCCAGGCTTCGGCGCCTTGTCGACGCCCGCGAACCGCTCGGCGAAGCAGTCGTCGCGGCCGGGGATGTGTCGCCCGAACGTCACGTTCCAGTTGTTCCCCGTGGAGGCGTGGATCATCAACGGCGGGAGTGCGGACTGAAGGCCCTGGCGCACGCCGTACTCGTTGGCGACCGGAAGAACGATGTCGTAAGCGCCAAGGTTTTGGTCCGTGTCATGCCACCACGCATCCACCGGCGTGACCTTGATCGAGGCGCTGGCGGCAAGAGCTCGCGCAAGCGCCAGGACCTTCTTGAGCCCACAATGCGCGTAGCGGAACAACGCGGTGCGGGCCAAGTTTTCCACCTTGAACTCGTCCGCGTCCACGCACGTCAGCTGGGCTTTCACTCCGAACGCGTCCATGAAAAACGCCGCCGAGGAGCCCACGGCCCCCGCGCCGGTCATCAAAACGCGCCCGAGATCCACACCATCTGGAAATGGGCGCTGCGGCGACGGCGCAGCGACAGCGGCGCCCAGGAATGCGTCGAACAGGAACCCAGGCTCAAAGATGCCGGGCAGCCCCAACGCGTCCCGAAAAATCTGAGCGCCGCCAAGGATTGCGGCAGCTGCCGCCCCAACCGGGTTGTGATCTTGCGAGTCGACAGCAAGCCCGCCGTCTCCAGCGCGCCGAACGGCGGCGGTCCAGCCAGACGCCGACACCAGCGTCGTGGAAGCAGGCAACGCCAGGCCCGGCGCGACATCGGCGCCCACGAGCAGCATCAGGTCGTGGTCGTCGAGTTGTTGGACGACCTCGAATGTCCCGAAAGGGTCGGCACCCCGCATCTGTGCCAACAGGTGGCCGACCAGGGGCCCCGTGCCCAGCAGCGGGTGCATCTGGATGTTCGGCATCAAGACTTTCACGCGCCGGCACCAGCGCCCGAGCATGTTGGCGCTGACGCTGGCGATGAGCTGGCCCACGTAGGTACCCAGGACCACCGGGTCCCCCGTGAGGAGCACCGTCTTGTTGACGTAGCCACCACCGCCCACGTAGAGGTTCGTACGGTGGTCGCGCCTTGCGTAAAACTCCTCGGGGGTCAATGCTGGGCTCATGGGCTACTTTGCGAGATCGGCCATCGAGCTGACGACGCAGAAGGTTCCGGTGATCTCCGCACCGCTCAGCCGACGATAGGCGCCGCTCTCGTAGCGATGCACCCCGCAGTTCGTCAAGGGCGTCATTCCGCCGCGGCCGTAAAACGGAACGACAAGCGAGAGCGAGTTCTCCACGGGCATGAAGGCATCGCGCTCGTCGCCGTGGGAGTGATCGACAAACGGCCCAGGGTGGGTATGCACCTGACCGGCCAGCGACAGTCCCGCCTGCGAAAGATAGGACACGACCTTGGCGTTGTCGGCCGCCGAGGTACGAAACGACCCGCGCTGCAGCACGGCGTTTGGCCGGATGACTGTCGTCACGAGCCAAACATCGTCCAGTTTCACGCCGGCCCAGTAGACAATGCGCTCCGTGGGCGACTGCCACACGCCACCCTTGAGCGCGGCCTCCGAACTCGCCAGCACCGTGTCCAAGACGGCCACGACAGGTCGGCCCGCGGCAGGCTTCGGCGCCGCCTCCCCGATCGTTTTCGGCATGCGCTTCACGGCGGCAGCATCCGGCGCTGGTACTGCTGAGGGTGCCGCAGCCGCTTGTGAATCAGCAGCAGCATCGACGGCATCGTCGTGTACTGGCTCCATTGCACGCCCTGCTCCGTCGAGTTCATCCACCCGGCCAGCTGCCAGTTCGTATGCACCTTCTTGTAGGCCTTGCGGCTGAACGGCGCGCAGATGATGGGCTCGGGGTGGAAGAAGCTGTCGTAGCTCGACCAAGGGTAGGCGCGATGCGTGCCGCGCTTGCCGGTGTCGAACTCCTCGAAGTCCAGCAGCGGCGGCTGCGCCTTGTAGTCGTCGAACTCGCCGACTAGGATGTACTGCTCGCCATCGTGCGCCGTGTAGCGAGCACGGATGGCAAGCGCCTCGGCATCACCCTCCAGATCGAACCCTGCCTTGTCGGCGATGACCTTGGCCCGTTCGAGCTCCTGCTGGAAAGTCTCGCGGACGAGCTCGTGCGGGAGGCCCATGACTACACTCCGCCGGCGGTCGACGTGAGCAGCAACTGGTCGCCGTCCTTCAGGTGGTATGACACCAGGGGCCGATCGTGCTCGAGCGGCTGGCCGCCGGACGGCAGCATCAGATCGTACTTATCGGTGGGCGACAGCCCGAATTGGGCGACCGCCTGGGCAATCAGCTCCGAGACCTTCGTCGTCTTCGGCACGGTGAACTCGCCGTCCTCGTCCGCCCAGATGACGGACAGGGTCAGCGACTGGGAGTGCGCGGCGGCTGCGGCCGGCGCTTCGTCGACGTGTGCCATGGGGCACCTCCTTTCAAGATGCACCCATCGTAGCACATTCCATCTTTACACCATGTGTAAAGTCGGTGCTTTTGTATTTTGAACTTGGTACACTTCCTGCATGCTTGTGCACGTCGAACCAGGCAGTGATCTCGACCGCCTTGAGACGGAACTCACCTTCACCGCCGGCCTCCCCCCTGATGCCGTGCGTCGGTTCCGGATGCGCATGCAGCAGCTTCGCGCCTTCACAGGCGTGAGCGACCTCGAGAACTCGCGGGCTCTTGACGCACAGCGCGTGCGCGGCCCCACGGCCATCTCCATTCGCTTGACTGACCGCTGGCGTCTGCAACTTCGCCTTCTGCAGACGCCCGACGGGCTGCGCGTGGACGTTCTCGAAGTTGTCGACTCGACCCCGAAGACTAGGAGGCCCAGATGATCGATCGAACGCCAGCAGAAATCTTCTCGCCCGGCGAATTCCTCAAGGAGGAACTGGACCAACGTGGCTGGTCTCAGCAAGAACTCGCCGACATACTGGACCGTCCGCCTCGATTGGTCAGCGAGATCGTCGGCGGCAAGCGTGCCATCACGCCCGAGACAGCGGTCGGCCTGAGCAAAGCTCTCGGTTCTTCCGCTGAGTACTGGATGAACCTTGAGAGCCAGTATCAGCTCAGCAAGGTCAAGATAGAAACCGACTCGGTTGCTCGAAGGGCGCGCCTCTATGACACGTTCCCTGTTCGGGAACTACTTCGCAAGGGCTGGGTAGCTTCGACGGACGATCTGTCGGTGCTCGAGAGGCGCTTTTGCGAGTTCTTCCGAATAACTGACATCTCGGCAAAGCCCTCTCTAGCGCACGCCGCAAAGAAAACTGCCGCCGGCAGTGAGCCCACGGTGGAGCAGATCGCATGGCTGTCGCGCGTACATGCTCTAGCGGGCGCAACCCAAGTTCCCCGCTATTCGGAGAAGAAGCTCATTGCCTGCATCGAGGGCCTCAAAGCCCTGCGCTCTGCTCCCGAATTCGTGTCGAAGGTTCCTGCTCTCCTCGCTGACGCCGGAGTGCAACTCGTCTGCGTTGAGCCGATTGCTGGCTCCAAGATTGATGGTGCCTGTTTTTGGATAGATAGCAAGCCAGTCGTCGGCATGACATTGCGGTTCGATCGCATCGACAACTTCTGGTTTGTGCTGCGGCACGAACTCGAGCATGTGCTTCGCGGAGACGGAAAGGATGAGGTCGTGCTGGACACCGAAATTGGCGAGCACAGCGAGCGGCAATCAAGGGCCGAGGCAGCCGCAAACGCGGCCGCAGGAGAGTTCTGCACTCCGCAGCGCGCGCTGGACGTATTTGTAGACCAGGTCGCTCCGTATTTCTCAGAAGAAAAGGTCCTGGCTTTCGCACAAGGCTTGAGCCTGCACCCTGGCCTTGTCGTTGGGCAGTTGCACAGGCGACTGAACCGGCACGACTTCCTGCGTAAGCATCAAGTCAAAGTGCGAGACAACGTGCTGGAGACTGCACTATCCGACGGGTGGGGTTTCATCGCGACGACTAGACATTGAGGCGTCGTTGAGACCGCCTATTGCAACACCGACGATACGGCTACCGGCTTGACCCCGTCAGAAGAACTGGTTGCTCAACTTTGCCAGCAGTCCTTTCTCAGACTCTGGACGCACCCAAATCCTGTCGGCAAGAACGGCAAGGAGCTGTGTGATTGCCTGGTCGTGTGCGGCGCTCACATTCTCATCATTTCAGTCAAAGAGATCGAATACAAAGACACAGGGGATGCTGTCGGCTGGGAACGGTGGCACCGGGCGGCCGTCGATGCGTCGGTGAAGCAGATTTGGGGCGCGGAGCGCTGGCTTCGCGTCGCGGATCGCGTACTTCGCAAAGATGGCCGCGCGATCGAGTTGCCACCGAAGGAAGAACGCATCTTTCACCGCCTCACCGTATCGCTGGGCGGCCGCGGCGCTGTACCGTTGCGCTGGGGCGATTTTGGGCACGGTTTCGTTCACTTGCTGGACGAATACAGCCTGGCCCAAACTTTTGGTGAACTCGACACGATCACCGATTTTGTCAACTATCTCGCCGCGTGCGAAGCGCTCTTCCGCAACGGCGTGCGGCCGATTTTCTCTGGTGCCGGCGCGGAGGACTTGCTTGCCATGTACGTCAGGGGCGGGCCAGATTTCGGTATCGCTGCTGCGGGCGGGCGGCTTCCTGACATGGTGATCATTGACGAAGGCATCTGGGCGACGTTGCTCAAAGATCCACACTATCTCGCACGCAACGCTGATTTGGAGTCTTCTTATGCCTGGGACCGGCTTATCGAGCACTACGCCCACGATCTGCTGACCGATGGCATGTTTGATATGCACAGCAAAGAGGTGACCAAGAATGAATTGGCGCTCGTCGCGATGGCCCTGCAGCCGCGCGGCCACCGTGCCAATTTGGCTGATGCGTTCGTGGAGTTTCTTGGCCCGAACTGCGACAAAGTTGCAGCGCGCTCGATCGTCGCTGCAAACGCGACGGCCTTCGTGTTTCTCGGCGGCGACTCCGAGGATCGAGAGTTTCGGGCACGTGAGTTGGCACTGCGTTGCCTCGTTGTCCGGGGGCGCTGTGATGGGCTGGTGACGACCGTGGTGGGCATTGCCACCGATAGGCCGAGACAAGGAAAACGCGGCCACTCTTCCGACATCCTATACCTGCATATGCCAGACTGGACCGAAAAGGACGCCAAGGACATCGACGGAATCCAGGCTGATCTCGGGTACTTCAAAAACACCAAGTGGCCCGCGAGAAAGGCGCAAGCCTGACAGCCCACCATCAACCGGCGATTCGCCGGTTATCGACGTGGCCGACATAGCGCTGTGTGTCGGGCAACAACTCAAACAGAACGCCGCCTCCCCTGCCTAGCGCCTCTGCCTGCTGCGCATCCATGGTGATCGCAATCTGTGCGAGCTTGGCCGGCTGCAACTTGCCGGCGAGCCGCGCGAAGACTTCAATGTGATAGTCGTCAGCCGTGAAGTTGAAGGCGGGCTGATGCATGGACAGCACGAAATGATGGTTGGCGACCACACCGCTTTGCGAGACAAACAGGCCGCTGCCGGGAGAGAGCTTGTCCGTCTCGCCGTGGCCCCAGAAGCTGAACGTTTCTACGACATTGCCGCGGTGCAGCTTGGCGTACATGCCCTCAACGACTTTGCCTTTGACCGAAGTGCTGTAGAGCAGCGTACGCAGGAAGATTTTCGCGGTTGACTTGGGGACGTTGTCGAAGCCGAAGAAAACAAGCGTCGGCTTGGTCATCGCCAGCTTGCCGCGACGTAGCCAAGCGAAATACATCGTAGTTGCGGAGATCGCGAGCGACATAAGCGCAATGCCGGCGCTCAAGATGGATACGAGCATCGCGTCGGTCATGTTGACTCCTCATCCGTGTTCTTGCTCATTCTCCCCGGGCGCGTCGATCGGTAGGCCGTCAGAATGATCGCTCGCGCGTCACCATGAGCGAAGCCGGAAGCCAGGCGACGCCACGCGAAACGCTTTCAGCGCGTCGCTACGCAGCCTTTCCAGCTCTTGTGCAGCGTGTGGTGGCATGAAGTAGGTTGGGCAGTCCGCCTTACCGCACTCACAATGTCGAAGAACGCCTGCCTGCACCAGTTCGTCGAACCTGCTACGCAGCTTCGCAAGCGCCATTTCGACGGCCTGAACGCTGTCCCGCAATGTTGGGTCCTTGAGTTGATGCCGCGACGGCATCCGCGCAATCACTCCGCCGTCACGGGCCTTGTAGATGCCCGTGCCGAGCGCCTGGATCGTGTCAGTGATGGCCTGCTTGAAATCGCCGAGATTGCTCTCGGACCTGAATGGGCGTGTAGAAGGCCGGTCGGTCGAAGAGGCGGGCGAGCAACGCGATAGCATCCTCGTCGCCAAGATCGGCATCGGCCTTTGCAAAGGTCGTCAGCGGATCAGCTGCGTCTGGGAAGACCTGCCCTTCGACGAACCGCTTCAACAGCGATTCCGCACACGGCTGCCGCAGGCATTCCTCGAACTCCGGGCCGGACCAAACTTCGCACATCTGTATGCCATTGTTCAGCGCATAGGCCTTGATCTTGTCTCGCATGGCGGCTGAGACCTTTGCTCGCGTGACCAGGCGGAAGCAGGTGGGTGTGCCGTTGGGAGCCTTCAGCACCTTGTCAATATCGCCCTTGGCCTTCGCGAAGGTAAGCTGCCCATGGTTTGCGCATTGAACGCAAACGGCTTCGCCGCCGGGCGTTCCGTTGTCGCGGACGCCCCAGATGTCGCGCCCGCGGTCGCCGCCAACCTGCCCATACCACTCAAGCTGCAGCCACTTGTCGGATCGGACGTGGTAGGCAAAGACGAGCCGCTCGAACTGCGCGCCGCTATAGTCTTCGAAGTGAATGGGCTGAACAGTTGTCGCCGGCATGTTCTCTCCGTTCAAACCTTCTTGTCGCGCCTGTTGAATGCCTAGGGCGTGTTCACACTAATGTCACTCACGGCTGACATGTTGCAGACTGCTGGGCATGGAGATCACGCCCGAACAGTTCGCGAAGATCGAGCACTGCTTGCCGACGCAGCGCGGCAATGTCAGCCTCAGCAACTTGCAGGTGGTCAACGCTATCCTCTACGTGGCCGAGCACGGCTGCAAGTGGCGCGGACTGCCCAAGCGCTTCGGCAACTGGCACACGATCTATACGCGCATGAACCGCTGGACCAAGGCCGGCGTGCTCGATCGCATGTTCGAGGAGTTGCAGAAGGCCCAGGTTGTGCGCATCAAGATCGAGGCGGTGTCGCTGGACTCCACGAGCATCAAGGTTCACCCCGACGGCACGGGGGCTCTAAAAAAAATGGACCCCAAGCCATCGGCAAGTCCCGCGGCGGATGGAACACCAAGATTCATATGGTTGCCGCGGATGCTCGAACGGCCATAACGTTCTCGCTGTCGCCAGGCCAGGCAGGCGACGCTCCGCAAGGCCGCGAACTGCTCACCCGCCTGGGGCCGCCGAATCGGCCACTGCATCTGCTCATGGACAAGGCCTACGAGGGCAACGAAACCCGACAGTTGGCACTCGACTTGGGCTACATCCCGGTCGTGCCGCCGCTGCGCACCCGCGTCGAGCCTTGGGAATACGACCGTGAGATGTACAAGCGGCGCAACGAGGTCGAGCGCCTGTTCCGGCGCCTGAAGGCCTACCGCCGCATCTTCTCTCGCTTCGAGAAGCTCGACCTCATGTTCCTCGGCTTCATCAGCTTCGTGCTCGTCGCTGATGGGCTGAGAATGTGTTAACAGGCCCTAGGCCGCAGCCTTCCGTACTGCGCGCTTGCCCGCGGGCTTGCGCCGTTCAACTGGCTTAGGGAAGGTCTGCACAACGCGCTGCGTAACGCTGACGCGCCCAGTTGGCCATCATGCAGATCGAGAACGGCACTCGAAGGACCTCGCGACGCGCGTCACGGCGCCGAGCGATTGCAGCGCGGCGCGTGCTTGGTGCACGGCTCGCGCACTCATCCTCGCGCTCCCATCAGCTTTGCGCGCGCCATCCACAGGTTCGACAGTGCGAACAGCGTGACGATCTGCGCCGTGTTCTTGGCCAAGCCTCGGTAGCGAACCTTCGTGTAGCCGAACTGCCTCTTCAGGACGCGGAACGGGTGCTCGACCTTAGCCCTGATGCTGGCCTTGAGCTGCTCGAGCTTGTCGGCGATGACGTCTGCCTTGGTCTGCGGGTCGAGCTTGCGCCGAAGACCAGGCCGCATCGCCACGTACCAGTTCGGGCCGGCTGCTTCCGGCCGCTTGTGCACCCCCTGATAGCCGGCGTCGGCAAAGACGTCACGCTCGCGCCCGTGCAGCAGCTGCCCGGCGACGTTCAGGTCGTTGACGTTGGCCGCGGTCGTCACCACCGTGTGCACCAGACCCGAGTCGGCGTCCACGCCGATGTGCGCCTTCATCCCGAAATACCAGTTGTTGCCCTTGCGCGTCTGCTTCATCTGCGGATCGCGTTCGCCCTCGGCGTTCTTGGTCGAGCTCGGCGCCGAGATCAGCGTGGCATCCACCGCCGTGCCGCTGCGAAGCATCAGGCCCTTGTGGCTCAGCAGATCGTTGACGACCCGCAGCATGTCCACGGCCAGGTTGTGTCGCTCCAACAGATGCCGAAAGCGCAGGATCGTCGTCTCGTCGGGCAGCCGCGCGGTCACGCCCTCGAGCTTGGCGAACTCGCGGTACAGCGGCACGTCGTGCAGCGCCTCTTCCATCGCCGGATCGCTCAGCCCGAACCACTGCTGCAGGTAGTGGATGCGCAGCATGGTCTCGATGCCGAAGGGCGGTCGGCCGGTCTTGGCCTTGGGGTAATGCGGTTGGACGATCTGCACCAGCACCGCCCAGGGCGCGACACGCTCCATCTCTTCGAGGAACTCGCGCTTGCGCGTCTTCTTCGTCGACAGGTTCAGGCCAAGTCCAAGTTGCTTCACGGCTCGCATCGTCACCTCACGTGCCGCCTCGGGCAAGACGGATCAGCCCTTAGTTATGCAGACATTCCTTAGCACAGCTCGAAACGTCGATCACGCTGATTTCCGGCTGCGGGCCCGACAGCGATGAATTCCGGATGGTCGTCGCCAAAGCGCGAAGCCGATCCACAACGGCCTCGAAGTTCAGGAACGTTCCGTCGGGCAGTTCCCATCCCTTCGTCCGCGGCGCCTGGTGCACGAGCAAGAGGATGCCTTCCCGGCCGTCCCGGGCGCGTAGATACTGGCCGCAGAGTTGCTTGACCAGGGCGTCTTCCAACTGTGACAGCGTCCAACTTTCCGCGACCTTGATCTCAGTAGCGACGCCGGCATCGCTGGCCCTTGCTCTGAAGCGCAGGTCCGGCTCCTTCTCTTCGGCGACGTGCGGCTCGCGCTCAATCGAATAGGCGGTTCCTTGTACGTGTCGAAGCCGGTCGGCTAACCAGTTCTGGACCGCGGGTTCGTCACGTAGAGCACTCAGGGTCGTACCCTGCTGAAAGTCGCCATTGATCAGGTCGAGCTGCAGATCGTCCAAGCGTTGCAGCGCGACGAGCTGCAGTTCCCTTCCCGTTACGGGCGGGCGCTCAAACCGTTCTTCAACGTGGCGCGCTTCCCCCGCTGCCCATGCGCCGTGCTCGGCGTCTTCCGCTGCACGGTCGTATGCCAAGGCGCGCAGTCGGGATGCTGGTATCGGGAACCCTGGTGCATCTATCAACCGCAGGATCGCCTCGAAAGTCGCGGCCCCAGGCATGCTGACCAGTGTCTTGAATGCCGCCGATCGCGCTTCCTGGGCTTCGTCCCGTTCGTCCGGCGAGTACACCCCCCTGTTGGCGCGATCACGGTCTTCCTCTATCCGGACGATGCGGTAGGCCAGCAGCACGAGGCGTTCCAATGTGGCAAGGTCAAGGGCAGCGGCCGATGGTTCTGAGCGCGACCAACGCGAGCCGAATATCTGGGGCAGAACACGTTCGACGAGAGCTGTCTTCTCGGCTTCGTCAAGCCGATCAAGCTTCGCGACCAGGGCGTCCGTCGCGCCTTGCACATTGATCGCATAGGCCGCGCCGAGATACTGCGCGCTGACCTGCGGATCATCAGTGTCCTGAAACCTGTAGAGAACAAGCGTGTACAGGTCTGCCTTGCCAACTTCGGGCAGACCGCGCACGAGGATGGGCAGCAACGATCGCAGGGCCAACTGGGTCAAGCCAGAGTCTGGCCTGCAGTTCGCGCCACAAGGCGGGGGACATAAGTCGTGCGAGGATTTCCGGCCCACGATAGATGTCTTCCAGTGTTTGGTAGTGGACGCCCGGCGTCGGGTTGTCGAGATCACTGCCAGCTTCCTTGGCGAGCACCAGTTCGACGGCAGCGGGCCAGGCCGCGACCAATGCTCCAATCCAGTCGGGGAAGCCGTTGATTTCGAGCGTCGCATACTCTGCGGCTCGAACGGCGTGCTCCACTGTCAGCTGCGCTATCCAGTTCGGCCGCGCTGCAGCTTCAATGGAGACGCCAGCGATGCACATGCAATCGAACATGCTGATCTGGTTGCGCTCGTTCGGCGGGCGTTCGCTACGCAACGTTGGCTTCCAGCTCCGCCAAATTTCTGCAAGCCTGTCGGCAAATGCTGTTGCGACTTTGTGCCCAGCGATCTCGACGATAGGAGCGACGGTATCGATGGCGTAGTGCGAACTGCCGCGAACGGCCTGACGCAGCAGTTGCCATAGGTTATAGACCCGTCCGTCAACGGTATCGGGTGCCGTGGGCAAGAGCTGATGCAGCTTTGCCGGATCGGCGCGCATTTCGGTGACGAAATCAACCCATGACTGTTCGCGCTCGGCCTGCGCTTGCTTGCCTGCCCGCATCGACTCAGCCAGCTCTTCCTCACTCTTGATCTCTTCTGCGGACTTGACGCGCGGCGTCATCCACTCGGTGTAAGCCGCCTGCATGTCGCTGTCGGTGGCGGCGACAGCAGCAATGCGAGCCTTCAGCGCCTCATCTTGTTGGCCCTCGTTGAACCACAGGCCGAGTGCTGCGTTGATTGCCAGCTGCCGTTCTGTAGCGCGCTCCCTACTGGGTGCATCGGCGAGCAGCCAGTCGATGTCGCCGAGAACAAGCCCCGGCGGCCAGCCGAGGAACTTCATCTGGAACGTATGGAGCAGCGGCCGACCAGTAAGGATTCTGTGATTGCAGAGACTGTCGGCTGTCCTCCAGAAGGCCGCACGCCGGCGCTCCGGCGTCCGGTGCAACTGCTCAACAGCGTCAGCCCCCTTCTTGAGCCGACGCTGCGTCCGATCGAAGCGGCGATCGCCGATGCGCAGCACGGCGTCGATTGCTGCCGCAGGCGCACCGTTCAGTGGCGACAGCTCGAGCAGCTGCTCCGCGGCTGTTGCGAGTGTTGTCGCATATTGCGCGCCTCGCGATGAACTGTCGTCAGCATCAGGGTCGTGCGGCTCCGGTTCCAACTGACTCAAGAGCCCTTCGATCAGCCGGGTTAGATCGGCAGTGCTCGTCAGCTTCGCGGTGAGTTCAGCGCCGTGCCAATCCAGATTGAAACCGCCGCCCTCACCATCACCAAGGTGCACGACCGCGAGGATGGCGAGCAAGTCATCGACACTGATCAGCCGTGGGAACAGGTCTTCCACGGCCTCCCATACGACGGTCGCAGGGGCCGATGCACAGTTCTGCCTGATGTATTCGGCGTAGTTCGTTCGCTGACGATCATCGCCGGCCGCAAGTAATGCCCGGCCAGCCGTGATTGCGGTGTAGAGATCGGGAAATTGGCCGAATGACGCAGCCTCCGCGATGTCGGCGCATTCATCGAGCTTGCCAAGCCAGATCAACCGGAGGACGAACCGCCGAATCTCAGCGTTGCCCTTATCGGTCTCCCAGATGGCGCGCAGCGCGCGCGCAATATCCGGCTGCGCGAACCGCGCCAAGCTGCCGAGGTCCAGCAGCGGAATTTCCTCATCCCGGCGCATCCGCTCGATCAGCGCCGTCAGTACGACCTGGCGCGTCGCCGGAGGCAGGCTTGCCGGGTCGCCTGCGGTGAAGAGCAGAAAGGGCGCGCGCCGGATGACTTCGGCTGCCACGCTCTCATCCCAGAGGCTCAACCAAGCCGCTGTTTCGAGCATGGAAGGCTTGATCAGCTCGACCCCGTAGGTTCGCGAAAACAAGAGATCGTGCAGGCGGCGCTGCGGCAGATTCGCTTGTCTCAGCCGGTGCAGCCAGCGCGCAGCCAGATAGGCGCGTACTACCCCCTCGTTGTCGTTGTGCAGCCTGGCACGACCGAACGTGGCTGGGTCGAATGCCGGTCTTGTCAACAACTGCAGCCGATCTTCGCTCGGCCAGTCCGGCAATACGTCATCGATCGTGACTGCCGGTCGGGCATCTTCGATTGGCGCATCCTTGTCCGGTATAGCGATGGTGGTCTGTCGACCGAATACCAGTGCAGCCCCGATTCGTTCCAGCCCGCGTTGCGCACGCTTGGCATCCAGAGGATCGCGGCGAGCGCGGTCGGGGTCAACTTCCCGCACACGCTCACGCAGGCTGGCCTCGATCAGCGCCGTGAAGCTGCCGAGGCGGCCGTGGTCGCGCCAGTAGCGCACGATCCAGTCCAGGTCTAAGGAATGTCTGCATAACTAAGGGCTGATCCGTCTTGCCCGAGGCGGCACGTGAGGTGACGATGCGAGCCGTGAAGCAACTTGGACTTGGCCTGAACCTGTCGACGAAGAAGACGCGCAAGCGCGAGTTCCTCGAAGAGATGGAGCGTGTCGCGCCCTGGGCGGTGCTGGTGCAGATCGTCCAACCGCATTACCCCAAGGCCAAGACCGGCCGACCGCCCTTCGGCATCGAGACCATGCTGCGCATCCACTACCTGCAGCAGTGGTTCGGGCTGAGCGATCCGGCGATGGAAGAGGCGCTGCACGACGTGCCGCTGTACCGCGAGTTCGCCAAGCTCGAGGGCGTGACCGCGCGGCTGCCCGACGAGACGACGATCCTGCGCTTTCGGCATCTGTTGGAGCGACACAACCTGGCCGTGGACATGCTGCGGGTCGTCAACGATCTGCTGAGCCACAAGGGCCTGATGCTTCGCAGCGGCACGGCGGTGGATGCCACGCTGATCTCGGCGCCGAGCTCGACCAAGAACGCCGAGGGCGAACGCGATCCGCAGATGAAGCAGACGCGCAAGGGCAACAACTGGTATTTCGGGATGAAGGCGCACATCGGCGTGGACGCCGACTCGGGTCTGGTGCACACGGTGGTGACGACCGCGGCCAACGTCAACGACCTGAACGTCGCCGGGCAGCTGCTGCACGGGCGCGAGCGTGACGTCTTTGCCGACGCCGGCTATCAGGGGGTGCACAAGCGGCCGGAAGCAGCCGGCCCGAACTGGTACGTGGCGATGCGGCCTGGTCTTCGGCGCAAGCTCGACCCGCAGACCAAGGCAGACGTCATCGCCGACAAGCTCGAGCAGCTCAAGGCCAGCATCAGGGCTAAGGTCGAGCACCCGTTCCGCGTCCTGAAGAGGCAGTTCGGCTACACGAAGGTTCGCTACCGAGGCTTGGCCAAGAACACGGCGCAGATCGTCACGCTGTTCGCACTGTCGAACCTGTGGATGGCGCGCGCAAAGCTGATGGGAGCGCGAGGATGAGTGCGCGAGCCGTGCACCAAGCACGCGCCGCGCTGCAATCGCTCGGCGCCGTGACGCGCGTCGCGAGGTCCTTCGAGTGCCGTTCTCGATCTGCATGATGGCCAACTGGGCGCGTCAGCGTTACGCAGCGCGTTGTGCAGACCTTCCCTAACGGCCGCCGCGCGAAGTCCCACATATTCGCCGCTTGAATTGCATCGATGAGGCTGTCCAGTTCAGGCGCATTCTTGGCAGCGGCGTATGTCCGTACTTTGTCGGCATCGAGCGGGGCCATCACGACGATCAATGGCGTCTCTGCCGGTGTCGGTTCCGGTGGCTTCTCATGGCGCAGGACGCGGCGGATCAGCTCATCGAGCGGTGGAACGGGCTCGGCCGCGCTCTCACGCGGCAGCGGCAACTCCTCGTTCAGCCGGCGTGCGTCGCGGGCGAACTCCCAATCGGTGTGACGGCCGGAGAGCACGATATGAGCACGGCCCTCCGCGCCAACTATTCCGTTGGCGATCTGTCGCAGGGCGCGCTCAAGCCGAATGTTGTCGAGCTTTGCTTCGTCAATCGAGTCGATGAAAAACCAACCCGGTTCGCTGCTGGAACGCCAGGCGTTCAGGCGTTCCCGGTCGGCTGGGCGCAGGGCGCTTGCGAGCCCGTCTCGGCCAACATCCTGAACAGTCGCATAGAACGCGAATTTGCCCGCGGCAATTTGCAGGCGGGCTTGCTCTGTCAGCTCTTCGGTCTTGCCGCTGCCGGCTTCGGCCAGGATGACGACGCGGCGCTTGGCGAGCAGGTCGGCCCATCCAAGCATGCCATCCGAAAGGCCGGCGGCTGCGCGGTATCGCGAATGGGCAAGCCCATCGGCGTCTTCGCTCCATTCGTAGAACCGGCGATCAAGCGCAACCGTGGTCACTTATCAGTTGGCCTCCAAAGATGCCGACGCTTGCCCGCATGGGCAGAGGTCTCGCTGAAAGTATGCCCGCTCCTTCTGCCGTGCAGCCGGCCTTGCGCATGCCGCACAGGCCGCAGACGGTGAAAGCGAATCGCGCAGCAAGTGGCGTCAGCGTACCTCCGGAAAGAAGTCGCGGATGTCCGCGAGCAACGGCGGAACTTTGTCGCCTGACAGGGCGAACAGAGCTTCGTCGAGCCCGCTGAAGCTCAGCATTGGAACCTCGATCTGGTGCATCACTGGCGGACGGCAGGCAATGTCGGACGTGAAGAACGACGCGTGCTTGCGGCAGGACAGTGGCCGGTCTTCGTACACAGAGCAGACGCCCTGCCCGTCGAGAAAAGGGCATGGCCTCCCGTCAAATTCGGTCGGCGCATGATGAACCGTGCTGACCAGGGATGCCTTGCGGCGACCGGATGCGCGGGCGAGGCGCTCCGCTTCGACCGCAGTGATGGTGACGTTCATGTGGCAGCACGCAGCGCAGCCCTTGCGGCAGGCCACGAACGGCTCCCGGTGTGCCGAGAGCGTGTCAGCGACCTGATAGATCCGCTGCAGTTTGCTGCGGGCTGCCGCGTTCATTCGGCGGACCGTCTTCGGGAGCTCGTCTTCCGCCCGGCTGACCGCCGTCGGGATGTCCGAGACAAATGCGGCGCGGCGCGCTTCGGCCTCGGCGATCTCTCCGGGAGTTGGCAGTTGCTGCATGGGCGGATCGTAGCGTTCGTGAGACTTCCCGGGGGACTGCGCGGGGCCAGCGGTGCCGGAGGCGCATTTGAAGCGCTGACCCCGTCGCGCGCAATCAGGCAGCGACGCTCCTGCTCTCGATCCACGTCCGGATGTCTTCTGCCCGCCAAGCAGTAATGCTCGGCGTCAGTTTCACCGGCGCTGGGAACACGCCGGCCGCAACTTGACGCCACAGTGTCGACTTCGAAAACGGGATGAAAGCGAGAACCTGTGCCTGCCGAATGAAGCCGGTCTGCGGCAGGGTAGGAACGGAGGGAGCCGCGGATGCGTAGGCCGAGGCCTTTGAGGTAACAGTAGTCATCCCGCCATTCTGCTGATGACTGAGGAGGGCCTTGCGTTCCGCCTGAGGTCGTGTCGGTGTGAGTGGCCCTTGTGATGACGTAGGTGACCTAGTCCGCGACCTGTAAACCGCCTCTGCCGGCGCCCGCCGATGTTTCGTATCTCCGTCGACAAAGGATATCTGACGAACAAATGGAACATTCCTCAGCGCCGACCAGCACGCCTTGAAGGCTCCATGCGTTCGCACCATGGCACGCCCGAACAGTTGCTGCGCAGCAGATTTGTGCAGGACCTACGGAACGCTCCGATCGTGGTCAGGCCACCAAAGAGGTCTCTCACTGCCAGCAGCCTCCGCTCGGATGTCATGGATGAGACCTTCGATCGGGTCGGCCAAGCTGCCGCACACAAGGTTCAACCACTTGCGCAGTGCTTCATCTGCCTCCGGAACACGCGCCTCCAGCTCGGCCACCACGCGTCGCAAGGCCAAGAAGTCGTCGTAAGCCTTGGCTGCAGTTCGTGCACGATCAACCTGCGCACGCCTGGCCGCCTTTCGGTCGGCGATCAGCTTCTGCGCCGCGAACCACAACCTGCTCTCCTCTGCCCGCTTGTCCGCGGCTACCTTGCGCTCGGCCTCTTCTGCTTCACGGACCTTGCGCACGTCGGCCTGCGCAGACAACACCGCGGCGATGTCGCGTGCGATTGTCGGCAGCAGTTCGGCGAGGCGTGCTTCGTTACCGATCCAGGTCTTGGGAGACCCGAAAGGCCGCTCGATCTTGAGCTTGTAGCTGTCCTTGGCAACGTACTCCTTGTCGTCCCACGGGCGCTGTGGCTCCTTGCGGACGCGCGTCTCGAACTCCTCGGCGAACGACATGCCGATGTGTTCGCCGCTGCCGTGAATCTCCACCAAGTGAGACCTGTTCCATTCGCGCGCCTCCACTTTGCAGCCATGCGATCTCAGCGCGCGGATGAGCGCGTCATGGAAGCGCAGGATCCAATCGATGTTCGTCAGGGTCGCGACGATGCGAAGGCATCCCGGCTCGTCAGGGGCGAACCGACCATTGAGTGTCCTCTGGGGTGCCAGAAAGAGTAGCTGCGGCTGTCCAGGGTGCCGCGCTCGGGCCTTCTCCAACTCTCGCTTGCGCTTGTCGATCTTCGCGGCCAGTTCGGTGAAGAATCGCGCCGTGTTTCGAACCAGGGGCTCGCACCCGTTGAGCGTTGGTCGGATCTCGATGGGCAGGACTTCGACCGCAGACCTGGCTTCGCGTGCCGCGCTCTGCGACAGACAGCGACGCCTGTGCTCGAGCCACCTCGCGCCGCTTTGCTTCGCGGGGCGTCGGCGGTTCCCAGACGACCCTGTTGTCGTCCGGTCGAGGCAGCTTCGGCGACCTGGCGGCATGCCCTGCAGCGGCGCGAGCCCAGTAGCCGCGAGCAGGGATCGGGATGTCGTGGCGCTTGCTGAGCTTGCGCAGCCCGTTGTCAGACAAGCCGAGCTCAGGTGCAAGGCGGCTGAGCGGGGTCTCCCATACGCGCCTGTACAGATCGGAGCGCGTGATTGCACCGTTGCTCATCAGTGCCCTCGCTCACGGCGAATCGGTCGACGGGGCGGCACCGCCACCGGTACGTCCGATGGACAACGCCGCGGCGGACGGATCTTTCGAGAACTCGATGACGAAGCGATCATCGTCTTCGTCGACCCCACCGGGCTCGAGCCTGATCGCGGAGATGACCTCACCACGATCAAGGCAAAGCTTGAACAGGTTCGCCCGACCTCTTGAGGCCTCCATGCCG
This sequence comes from Rubrivivax sp., assembly GCA_047602205.1. Taxonomy (GTDB): domain Bacteria; phylum Pseudomonadota; class Gammaproteobacteria; order Burkholderiales; family Burkholderiaceae_C; genus Rubrivivax. The sequence continues at coordinate 6,278,220 of JASGHX010000001.1, forward strand.
ATCGCGTGCTGGAAATGCTCCTGCGTCAGGCGTCCGGCAAGCAGGTCAAGAAGCGCACGTGCAGAGATGCTGATCGTCATCTTCGTTCTTCCACTCGTGATGTTCGTTCCGACGTACCAGCCGCGACTGTCTGGTGCGTATGCCGCCTGCTGCTGCAAAGAGCGGGCCTGGTAGCCCTCGAAGCGTGGACGCGGCAGCACCGAGGCCAGTCTTTCGAGGCCGCTCATCGATACCTCGACCCCGGGGCGAACGAAGGCGCTCACCTGCCAAGTGAGTGGCTTGCGCGGAACCGACATGAAGTCCATGTGCCGTCGAGGCGAGAAGACGCACACCACGTCGAGACCGCACTTCGGCTGCGCGAGAAAGCCGTCGATGATCTGCCGCCCCGTGACCGCGCCGGGGCTGCGCATGCTCTCGTCCAGGTGGCGGAGCAGCCTGCTTCCGGCGTCCGCCAGCAGCAAACACCGAACGCCCTGGAAATCCGCACTCCTCAACTGATCGGCCTTTGCCTTGAGGGTGGAGTGCACCGGGTTGTCGGTCAGCGAGTACGCCTCGGCCGGCATCGTCGAGAAGAAGTTGGAGTGGCGGGACTGCTTGTGCTCCTTCCACGTGACCACCAGATCGGTCCTGCCGACGGTGACTCGAAGAGGTACTCGCTGCGCCGGGCTGCCGGCTGAGGTGATCCACGCCCATAGCTCGGCGGCGATGCCATCCGTCACCTTGAACTCGGGATCAACCCTTCGTCTGCGCACGTACCCCTCAGGCGTGTAGCCGCTCTCCTCGCCAAAGTGGAAGTACAGGTGATGCCCCTCACCGCGGCGAATCCTGTTCGCCGCTTCGCACAGCAGGCTCGCCGTGCGCCTCATCTCGTCTTCCTGTGCCAGGCTGGCATCGGAGATGGCCGCGATCTCGATCGCGGCAGGTTGCGGCGCAAAGAGCAGCTCGGAATAGGCATCCGGCAGGCGCCCGAGCGCGAACCACTCCGGCTCAACTTCGACATCGCCAAGCTGAAGCAAGCCCCACAGCAGCGCGAGTTCCATCTCCGCAGGCAACGCCTGCTCTACCCGCTTGTTCTCGAGTCGCCGCAGTAGATCCTTCCCCTTCGCCTCGTCCAGGCGCGGGGCCAAATCGTTCAGCATGGCCTGTAGGCGGCGGCGCGTGAAGATGGGCATGTCGAAGGCGGCCAGGCGTCAGTGGGTGCCGCTTGGCGGCCTTGATTTGGGAAGACCGCAAGATTTGCTGCGCAGCAAATCTTGCGAACCCATCGGGCTTTCGACGCCCAAGAGCCCATCGGGGAAAGAATGGATCATCGAGAGAGCCTGCTGAAGCCGTTCTTGTGGCGCATTGGAACTGTTTCAGGCGATCTCGTGCCGGCATTGGTCACTCCCCCTTCAGCGCTGCGGCACCACGCCGGCGAAATTGCCGACTGACCGACTGAAGCAGTTTCTTGGGTGGCCCTGGACTGAACCCAGCCCTGTCAAGGGCGCTTGGAGCCGCGTATGTCAGAAACTGTGCTACGATTCTCACCGAGGTTTCCATGACGCTGCCCGAATCGATCGTCCTCCACGCCAAGTCCCTGCCCGAGGGTGGCGTGCTCTCACCCAAGGAGTTCCTGCACCTCGGGAGCCGCGCCGCCGTGGACCAGGCTTTCTCCCGCCTGACCAAGGAAGGGAAACTGCTGCGCATCGCGCGCGGGAGCTATGCGACGCCGGTGTCGAGCCGCTTCGGCGCACGGGCACCAGCGCCTGAAAAGGTGGTCGAGTCGCTGGCAGCCCGAAGCGGAGAAACCGTAGTCCCTCATGGCGCCGCCGCGGCCAACGCGTTGGGACTGACCCAACAGGTCCCGATCCGGGAGGCATACGTGACGTCAGGACGAACGCGGCGCCTGAAACTCGGCCGGTCGGAGGTCACGATCAAGCACGCGCCGCGCTGGATGCTGGCCTTGGGGGCGGGCCCCGCGGGAGCTGCGGTCCGGGCCCTGGACCTGGATGGGAGCGCCTCACGTCCGCGAATCGCTGGCGACGCTGCACCGGACGCTGCCCGAGGCAGAGTGGCGGACTCTGACCGCCCGTCGAGCAGCCCTCCCATCCTGGATGGCCCGTGCCATCGGCGAAGAAGCGGCCCGTGGCTGAGCCCTTCTTCGCCCTCGGCGCCGACGATCAGCGCGAAGTCCTGGAAATCGCCCGCGAGCGCACTGGGCGGCCAGCCCATCTTCTCGAGAAGGATGTCTGGGTGGTCTGGGCCCTGAACGCCTTGTTCAGTTCGGCCCTCGCCTCCGACTTGACGTTCAAGGGCGGACGTCACTGTCCAAGGCCTACAAGATCATCGAACGGTTCTCCGAGGACATCGACCTCACCTACGACATCCGCAAGCTGATCGCAGACTTGGTTGATGACGACAGCGCCCTGCCCGGCAGCCGAAGCCAAGCCGGCAAGTGGACCAAGGCCGTCCGTGACCGCCTTCCTGAGCGGATTGACGCCCAGGTTCGACCTGTGCTCATGGAGGCTCTGGCGCGTGACCGACTCGATGTGAAGCTGGAGACCGGTGGTACCGACCACGAGAAGCTGCTACTGCACTACCCGGCGCACACGCTCGGAACGGGCTATGTCTCACCCGTCGTGACGCTGGAGTTCGGCGGTCGCGCCACGGGCGAGCCGCACCAGGTGATGCAAGTCAGCTGCGACATGGATGGACATGTCGATGGCGTCCTGTTCCCTGTTGCTTCCCCGCAGGTGATGAGCGTGGCGCGCACGTTCTGGGAAAAGGCCACCGCCGCACACGTCTACTGTGCGCAGGCCCGGATCCGCGGCGAACGCTATGCCCGGCATTGGCACGATCTCGCCGCGATAGGACGCAGTTCGTTCTTCGCGGCCGCCATCGATGACCGTGAAGTCGCCCAGGCGGTCGCGGAACACAAATCGCTCTTCTTCATCGAGAAGGATGCCGATGGTGCCGTAATCGACTACTTCGCGGCGGCCAGCGGGAAACTGCAGATCGTTCCCGACGGCACGGCGCGCGAAGCGCTGGCGGCGGACTACGACAGTATGCGCGCCGACGACATCCTGGTCGGCAACGCACTGCCCTTCGACGCGCTGATGGACGCGTGCACCTCCGTCGCACAGGCTGCCAACGCAGCAGCCGCAAGCAACTGATCCACTCGCCGATGCAGCTCTTGGCCGCGGGCAATGGACAGACGGGCCGCGCCGAGGCGGACTTGACGGAAAGCTACGTGCGCGTTCTCAGCAGCAAGGCGCTCGACCGCGGCTTGCAGCGCCTGCTGGTGCGTCATGCAACACGCGGCGCGTTGATGCGCTGGCGCCTGTGATCGGAGTGAGGTGTCCAGTGACGGCAGACCGCGGCAACGAACTCGCGCAGGAATTGGAACGGCTGCGCCACGAGAACGTCCGACTGGCAGGGCTGCTGGACGCGCACGGCATCGCCTGGCGGGTAACCAAGCCCGCGCCCACGCCCGTTGCAGCGGCTACGGCGACACCGCTCACGACCGACGACAAGGTCGCGCTCTTTCGTCGCCTGTTCCACGGTCGCACGGACGTCTACCCCGTGCGCTGGGAAAGCAAGGCGGGCAAGGCCGGCTATTCGCCTGCATGCGCCAACGAGTGGCGTGCGGGCGTCTGCGAGAAGCCACGGATCAAGTGCGCCGATTGCAGCCATCGGCTGCTGGTCCCATTGACCGATCAGACCCTCTACGGTCATCTCGCCGGTCGCCACACCGTCGGCGTCTATCCCCTGCTGGAGGACGACAGCTGCCACTTCCTGGCGGTGGACTTTGATGATGCCGAGTGGCGCAGTGATGCCCGGGCCTTCATGCAGTCCTGCCATGACCTCGGCGTACCGGCCGCGCTGGAGGTTTCGCGCTCCGGCGAGGGCGCGCACGCGTGGGTGTTCTTTTCTTCGAGAGTCACCGCGCGGGATGCGCGCCGACTTGGAACGGCCATCATCAGTCACACGTGCGTTCGCACCAGGCAACTGAAGCTCACGTCCTATGACCGGTTGTTCCCGAATCAGGACACGATGCCCAAGGGCGGGTTCGGCAACCTGATCGCGTTGCCACTGCAGAAGGTGCCGCGGGAGAGCGGTGGCAGCGTGTTCGTGGACGACGAACTGCGCCCCTTTACGGACCAGTGGGCCTTCCTCGCCTCGGTCCAGGCCATGGCAGTGCATGACATCGAGCCGACGATCCTGCGCGCCACCGGCGGCTCACATCCGCTCGACGTCACCTTCATAGCTGAAGAGGACCAACAGGAGCCCTGGAGGCGCACTGCACCTGTCGGGCAGCGCTTGGCTGGCGCCATGCCTGCTTCGCTGACCGTGACCCTGGCCAACCTGCTCTACTTTGACAAGGCTTCTCTGCCGCAAGCGTTGGCGAACCGCCTGATCCGCCTGGCGGCATTCCAGAACCCAGAGTTCTACAAGGCGCAGGCGATGCGCCTGTCAGTGTGGAACGAGCCACGGGTGATCGGCTGCGCGGAGAATTTTCCCAACCACTTCGCCCTGCCTCGCGGTTGCCTGGATGCCGTGGAAGAGCTCCTGCGTGACAACGACATCCACTGTGAGCTACGGGACGAGCGGTTCAGCGGCGAACCCCTGAACGTGAGCTTTGCCGGCAAGCTGCGGTCGGACCAAGAGCAAGCGGTCGCAGCGATGCTCCGTCATGACGTCGGCATCCTGTGCGCGCCGACCGCGTTCGGCAAGACTGTCACGGCGACAGCGTTGATCGCCCGCCGAGGCGTGAATACGCTGGTGCTGGTCCATCGCACCGAGTTGCTCAAGCAATGGCAGGAGCGACTGCAAGCCTTCCTGGGCATGGGCAAGGGCGTCATCGGCGCTATTGATGGCGGCAAGTCCAAGCCGACCGGTCGAATCGACGTCGCCGTGATGCAGTCCTTGTTCAGGCAGGGCGAGGCGAGTGAGATCGTCGAGAACTACGGCCAGGTGATCGTCGACGAGTGCCACCATCTCTCGGCGTTCTCGTTTGAAGCCATCATGAAACGGGTGCGCGCCAAGTACGTGCTCGGGCTCACCGCCACGCCGATCCGGCGCGACGGACGGCAACCGATCATCTTCATGCAGTGCGGGCCCATGCGGCACATGGCCGCCCGACCGACAGGCGCACCTCAGTCCTTGGACGTGGTTCCTCGCTACCTGTCGGCCCACATCCGGCGTCCTGCCGATGCCGGCATCCAAGATGTCTTTCGACACATTGCCTGCGATACCGACCGTACTCAGGCCGTCGCGGATGAGGTGACGAGCGCTTTCGGGCAGGGGCACAAGGTGCTGGTACTGACCGAGCGGACCGATCACCTTGACGCCATCGGAACGCTGCTGGCAGGTCGGGTGTCGACGCTGTTCACGTTGCACGGTCGGATGTCGAAAAAGCAGCGCGCAGCCCTTGTCGGCGAGCTCGACGCCCTGCCGCCGGACACGCCACGCGTGTTGCTGTCCACAGGCAAGTTGATTGGCGAGGGATTCGACCACGCGCCACTGGACACGCTGGTACTGGCCATGCCGATCTCGTGGAAGGGCACGTTGCAGCAATACGCCGGACGCCTGCACCGCGAGCATGCGGACAAGACACGTGTGCAGGTCATCGACTTCGTCGACGCGGGTCACCCGGCCCTGCTGCGCATGTGGGACAAGCGTCGGCGCGGCTACCAAGCCATGGGCTATCGGATTCCGTCGACCGACACCGGCGCCCATCTAGCTTTCGATGGGCAGACAGACGACGCCGACTGAACCCGCAGCCCACCTCTGCCGCAGAGGGGCCACTGGTACACTCGTTCCTGCTGTTTGCTGAGACGGTCACCCTCGACAAAGTGCCATCACGTGTCACCAAAGCTCATGTTTCGTGTGGGGTACTTCGTGGGGTTTTCGACCAGCATGAGATCCGGGCTCCATAGGGATCAACGACTTGGCCTCGACCACGAGGTTCAGGTGCAGAACCTGGAGTGATGTTCCAGGGGATCCAGAGCGGCCCCATGCATCTCACCCAACCCATACTGGACGTCACCATGAATGGGTTGAACATGACTGTCACCGAAAGAACGCTCGAGGCCTGGCTGGCCGAGGAGGTCGCTCTCGACCGGACAGCGGCCGTTGAGCAGTAGGGTAGGCCTCGCCAGGCCGGCCTGGCAACCACCGCAAGCCAGCAAGCTTCCGGTTTACAGATGGGAAATGACGGTGACTCTCAATGTCGTTTTCGTAGAGGCCGCAAACCTACATCTCGTCCCATTGTCATCGGTTTGCGAATGATGTATTTTGCTCATCGTGAGTGATCAATTTTCTGGAAAGCTGAACCATCTGCTGTCCACCCTGGGCGACACCGACCTCGTCTCCAGCCGCTGGCTGCGCGCCCACGGCTACTCCAGCAGTCTGGTGGCGCGCTACGTCTCCAGCGGCTGGCTTACGTCGCCGGCTCGGGGCGTGTACCTGCGCGCGGGTGGGCGGCTTCAATGGTCCAGTGCAGTAGCCAGTCTGCAAGGCCGGGAAGGCCTGTCGCTGCACGTCGGAGGCCGGTTCGCCCTGGCTTGGCTGGGGCACGAGCACGCCTTGCGCCTGGGCGAGGCCGCGACGATCACGTTGTATGGTCCGAGTCGCCCGCCGGGCTGGGTCGCCAACTTGCCCCTGGCCGAGCGCGTTGTCTATGCCGGCACGGGCCCATTCGATCTGCCGCCACTGGCCTTCACCGCCGAGATGTCTGCCATCACCTTGCGCGAGCGCGGCCTGGAGCGGCGCGAAGCCGGCCCTGGCGCAGCTCACGTGGTCTGCGCCACGCCCGAGCGCGCGATGTTCGAACTGTGCGATGAGCCGCCCACGGCCGTGCTGGTGTACGAAGCCGATGCGCTGATGCAAGGCATGACTACGCTGCGCCCTGGGCAAGTGACCTCGATGCTCCGGCACTGCCGCAGCATCAAGGCCAAGCGCCTGTTCCTGGCCTTGGCCGACCGCCACCACCATGCCTGGCTGGCGCACGTGCCGCTGGAAGGCGTGGACCTAGGCCGCGGCAAGCGTTCGCTGGTGCCCGGCGGGCGCCTGCACCCCACCTACCAGATCACCTTGCCGGCGGACCTGGATGAGCACCTGGGATAGCCGCTACGCCGACCGCGTGCAGTTGCTGGTGGACATCCTGCCCGTGCTCGCGCGCGAGCCGCGCTTTGCGTTGAAGGGCGGCACGGCCATCAACCTGTTCGAGCACGATCTGCCGCGCCTCTCGGTGGACATCGACCTGGCCTGGCTGCCCGTACACGACTATGCCGAGGACGCAGCGCTGATCGCCGACGCGCTGGAGCAACTGGCCCTGGCGCTGCGGGCGCGGCCGATGCAGCTGCAAGTGCAAGTGCAAGTGCAGGCGCAAATGGCCGTCGGCGAGGACGCACGCACCGTCAACCGCATCGTCGCCAGCCGCGGACGCGCGCGGGTCCAGATCGAAACCACGCCGGTGATGCGCGGCGCCGTGCATCCGGTCCGCAACATGGTGGTCAGGCCGCAGGTCGAGGAGGCGTTCGGCTTCGCGTCTGCGCGGGTCGTTTCCTTCGCCGACCTGTACGCGGGCAAGCTGGCCGCGGCGCTGTCGCGCCAGCACCCGCGCGACCTGTTCGACGTGAGCCTGCTGCTGAACGACGACCGCGCCGACACGACGCTCTGGCGCACCTTCCTCGTGTACCTGACGTGCAGCCCGAAGCCCGCGTGGGAGATGCTGGCACCGCGCGTGCCCGCGGACTTCCAGGCGACCTTCGACGCGCACTTCAATGGCATGACGGCGATGCCGGTCAGTGACGCCGATTTGTTAGCCGCTCGGGAGCGGCTGCTGACCCGTGTTGCCATCTGGCTGGATGCGCCTTCGCGCGCCTTCCTCGTGTCGGTCGAAAGCGAGCAGCCCGACTTCTCGTTGATCGGGCTGCCGCATGCAGCTGGACTGCCGGGCGTGAAGCGCAAGCTCCACAACCTGGCGCGGCGCTCGGCGGCCAAGCGGAAGGCGGATCGTGAGCAACTTGATCTCGTACTCGCGCGCATCGCAGGGCAGACGGGCTCATAGGAACCCATGACATCCTCGCGCGACCTTGATCGCTTGCAGGTAGAGAACGCGCGCCTGGTCGCCTTGCTCGAACGGCACGGCATCGAGTGGCGACAAGAAGCTGATGCGCCGGAGCCAGGACTGGCGTTGACCACGGCGGCCAAGGTCGCACTGTTCCGCCGCCTGTTCCGCGGGCGCAACGACGTGTTCCCGCTGCGCTGGGAGAGCCAGACCGGCAGGTCCGGCTATGCGCCGGCCTGCGCCAACGAGTGGCGTCCGGGCGTGTGCGAAAAGCCGCGCATCAAGTGCGCCGACTGCGGGCAGCGCGACTTGACACCCGTGTCCGACGGCGTCGTGTTCGACCACTTGGCAGGCAGGCACACGATGGGCGTCTATCCGCTGCTGCCCGACGACAGCTGCCACTTCGTCGCGGCGGACTTCGACGATGCCGACTGGCGCGACGACGTTCGCGCCTTCGCGCGCACCTGTCGCGCATTCGATGTCTCGGTCGCGGTGGAAATTTCGCGCTCGGGCCAGGGCGCGCATGCATGGATCTTCTTCGACGGCCCGGTCCCGGCGCGCGACGCGCGGCGCTTGGCGACCGCACTCATCAGCCAGACCTGCGCACGCGAACGGCAGTTGAAACTGTCGTCCTACGACCGACTGTTTCCGAGCCAGGACACGATGCCCAAGGGTGGGTTCGGTAACCTGATCGCGCTGCCTTTGCAGAAGCTGGCACGCGAGCGCGGACGCAGCGTCTTCGTCGATGACGAGTTGCGCCCCCACGCCGACCAGTGGGCCTACTTGCACGCGCTGCGGCCGATGGCGGTGCACGACGCGGAGCCGGCCATCTTGCGCGCTTCGGACGGCTCGCATCCGCTGGACGTGGGCTTCTTCGACGACGACGAAGCGCTGGAGCCGTGGAGCGCCGGCAAGGCATTGCTTGGCCGCCTGTCCGGCTCGATGCCCGAGCGGGTGAGCATCACGCTCGCGAACCTTGCCTACCTCGAGAAGGCGCAGCTTCCAAACGCGCTGGCCAATCGCCTGATCCGCCTTGCCGCGTTCCAGAACCCGGAGTTCTACCGGGCCCAGGTCATGCGCATGCCGGTCTGGGACAAGCCGCGGGTCATCGGCTGCGCCGAGAACTTTCCGCGCCACATCGCCTTGCCGCGTGGCTGCGTGGACGCGGCGGTGGCGCTGCTGTCGGAGAACGGCATCGGAATCGACTGGCGCGACGAGCGCCACCCAGGAACGCCGGTCGTCGCGCGCTTCGCGGGCACATTGCGGCCGGAGCAGCAGGCAGCGGTCGATGCCATGCTGGCGCACGACTCGGGCGTGTTGTGCGCGCCGACCGCGTTCGGCAAGACCGTCGTCGCGGCGGCGTTGATCGCGGCACGCGGGGTCAACACGCTTGTGCTGGTACATCGGGTCGAGCTGCTGAAGCAGTGGCGCGAGCGCTTGCAGACGTTCCTCGACGAGGACGCCAAGGCGATAGGTGCAATCGGCGGTGGCAAGCCGGCGCCAACCGGGGTCATCGACATCGCCGTGATGCAGTCGCTGGTGCGCAAGGGCGAAGTCGATCGCGTAGTGGAGAACTACGGACACGTCATCGTGGACGAGTGCCACCATCTCTCGGCGGTGTCGTTCGAGGCGATCTTGAAGCGCATGAAGGCGCGATACGTGCTCGGGCTGACGGCAACGCCAGTACGGCGCGACGGCCAGCATCCGGTCATCTTCATGCAGTGCGGGCCGCTGCGGTTCTCGGCACCGAAGTCGCAGACGATGCCGTCGACGCTCGAAGTCCAGCCGCGGTTTTTGGATGCGCCCATCGATGCCGCGGCGGATGCCCCCATCCAACAGATCTTCAATGCCCTGGCGTCGGACGCGCATCGAACCGCGGTGATCGCCGATCAAGTCGTCGATGCCTGCGAGAACGGCGCCAAGGTGCTGGTCCTTACCGAGCGCACCGAGCACGTTGCCGACGTCGAGCGCGCGCTGGCGCCCTACATCGAGAACCTCGTGACGCTGCACGGCCGGTTGTCCGCGCAGCAGCGCAACGCCGCAGCGGCAAGGCTCGCTGCCCTGCCCGGCGATGCGCCGCGCGTCCTGCTGGCGACGGGCAAGCTCGTCGGCGAAGGCTTCGACCACGCGCCGCTCGACACCCTCGTGCTCGCGATGCCGATCTCGTGGAAGGGCACGCTGCAGCAGTACGCGGGGCGCCTGCATCGCGAGCACGCAGGCAAGACCTCCGCACGCATCATCGACTTCGTGGACACGGGGCACCCGGCGCTGGCGCGGATGTGGTCGCGCCGCCAGGCTGGCTACAAGGCGATGGGGTACCGGGTCGTGGCGGACGGCGTGGACTTGTTCAGCACGGGCGCTGCGTGAGTGGATGATGTGCCAAGGATTTCGAAAGGCCCTGACCCCCGCTCCACCCATTGATCTGGCAGGGTCCCCCGAAGTCTCAGCGCACCTCGGTATCGGACCCGCCCCCCGCTTCGTCCAGCCTTTCGGCCGGCGCGGGCGCAGCGCCCGCCCGCCAGCGTGCCAGCCAGTACCTCGTCAACTCGCCAGCCGCCTCGCGCCCGCCCAGGCCGAAGGACAGCGCCACCGCCACCGCCACCGCGCCCAGCGTCAGGCCGAAGGCGAGCTGGACGATCTCGTTGGCGATGCCCATCGCGCGCAGGCCCATCGCGATCACCAGGCCCAGGATGGCCATGCGCGCGATCGGCGCCAGGCCGCGCGAACGGCCGCCGCTGGCGCGGTCGATGGCCTGGTAGGCCAGGTTGGCCAGCCAGAAGCCGATGGCCAGGATCAGCCCGCCCAGCACGATGTCGCCGGCGAAGGCGATCAGGTTGGTGATGAGGTCGCTCACCTGCGTGAAGCCCAGCAGGCTGGCCGACTCGACCACCGCGAACAGCATCGCGAAGAACAGCACCGCCGCGTGCGCCAGCCGCGACGGCTTGGTGGCGCCGCTCAGCACCTGAACCAGGCCGATGCGCCCGGGCACGGCGTCGAAGCCGGCGCTCTCCAGCAGCCGCGCCAGCAGCCCGGCCGCGAAGCGCGCGACGAACCAGGTCAGCGTCAGCACCACGGCCGCGGCGATGATGTTGGGCACCGCGGCCAGCAGCTTGGACAGCATCATCGTCGCCGGGCCCGAAATGGCCTCGATGCGCAGCGCGTCCAGCGCCGCGATCAGCGACGGCACCAGCACCATCAGGAAGACCACCGTGCCGGCCAGGCGCGGCAGCTTGACCGCGCCGTCGATGCCGGCGTGTTCGGCCAGCCGGTCGGTGCCGGCGGCGGTGAGCAGGTTCACCACCAGCCCGCGCAGCACGCGCGCCACCAGCCAGCCGACGAAGGCGATGACGGCGGCTGCGAACACGTTGGGCAGCATCTCCAGGCCGTGGCCCAGCATGTCCTGCACCGGGCGCAGCGTGCCTTCGAGGCGGAAGGCGCCCAGCACCGAGGGCAGGAACATCAGCAGCACCAGCCAGAACACCACGCTGGCCGCCGAGCGGCTCATCGGCGCCATGCCGGCCTGCTGCGACAGGCGTTCGTCCAGCGAGGTGGCCGCCAGCGCGCGCGCCACCAGCGCGCGCAGCAGCGAGGCCGCCACCCAGGCCACCAGCGACAGCGCCAGCCCCGCCACCAGGTGCGGCAGGTAGCCCATGATGTCGCCCATCATCAGCGCGAACGGCCCCGACAGCGTGGCCAGGTCGAGCACGTTCATCACCGCGATGACGGTCACCAGCATCAGCAGCCAGAACACGCCCAGCGCGACCGAGCGCTCGACCTGCACTGGCGCGCCGGTGCTCTCGCGGATGCGCTGGTCCAGCTTCATCAGCGCCAGCAGCCGCAGTGCGGCGGCACGGCCGGCGACCGCGATCAGCCAGCCGAGGATGAAGATGGCGACGGCGCCCAGGATCTGCATCAGATGGTTGCCGAAGGCGGATTGCACCGCGGCGATGAAGGGATCCATGGTCGGGTTCATGAGGGTCCTCCTCTCTCGTGACGGACGGCGGACCGACAGGCCCGCGGCGAGCCCCGCGAGCGTAACCCGTCATCGCGACAACATTGACCGTTTGAAGCCGGACGGACCCTGGTGCCATTCGCGCGAAGTGGCATCCGACGTGGTCGCGGGCGCTACTGCGCCTCAGTTCACGCTCGGCGCCAGCGCGGTGCCGGTGACGCGCACGTCGATGCTGGGGCGCACGGCCAGCAGGTTCAGCGAAGGGTTGGCGTACGGGCCGGTGAACATGACGACGCCAGTCTCGACGTTCAGCGCCTGACCCCAAGGCGCGGTAGCGGCCCTGGTCGGTGCGGATCTCGCCGGTGACGGTGACCGGGTCGCTGCCGCCCTTCGCATCGCGCACCGTCAGCGCGCCTTGCAGGCGGGTGGTGATGCCCACGACGACATCGCCGCCCAGCGTCGGCGTGCCGGATTCGGGCAGCTTGATCCTAGGCAATCCTTGATTGACATTGATTTTTTGGCCGCTACCGAAGCGCGCTCGCCAGTGCTGCCATGGCGCGAGCAGTCACCGGATAAGTCGTCGAACTGTCGGCGAGCGGGTGGGACGACAGCCGTACGACGACGAGGCCTGCCGTCGGATTGACATGGATCATCTGCCCGCGAACGCCCAGCGCCTCGTAGGTGCCGTCGCTGTTGTGGCTGATCCACCATTGATTGCGGTAGGAATAGCCTTGTCGATCCGCATTGCCGGAGGCCTTGAAGGCTTCCCGGTCGCCGCCTCGACGGATCTCGCGCACGACATTGGCGCTGATGATCTGCTTGCCGTCGACGCGGCCCTCGTTGCGCATGAGTTCACCCAAGCGGCCCAGGTCGCGCAGCGTTGCATTGAGACCGATGCCGGCCCATTCGGCTCCGTGGGGGTCTACCAGCATGTGCGCGTCGTACTCGGATCCCATCGGTTGCCACAGGCGCTTGCTGATCAGGTCGGCCAGGTGTTCTCCAGTGGCTCGCTGCAGGATCCAACCCAGCACTTCGGTGTGGACCGTTCGGTAGATGAAGCGCTCGCCATGCGCGCCGGCGGCGCCGATCTTCGGCAGGTAGCTGTAGAGGTCGCGCGGCCCCTGCTCGTCGGCAGCCACTGGTTCCAAGCCGATGACCTTGATGTACTGAGCCACACCGGAACGGTTGGTGTCATAGATTTCGGTGTAGTCGACATCGGCCGTCATGTTCAGAACCTGCTGTACCGTCGCCCCCTTCCAGCCGCTGTCCTTCAACTCCGGGAGGTATTCGGTCACCAACCTGTCGGCCCTGAGCGCGCCCTCATCGATCAGCTGCGATGCGATCAGGCCAACGACCGATTTCGTCACGGAGAACATCAGATGCGGGTTCTGCGCCGGCATGCCCTCCATGTACGTTTCGTACACGACCTTGCCATCCTTCATCACGAGGGTGGCATCGGCGTAGCTCGTCTTGAGGTAGTCGGCGAACGTTTGCTCCTTGCCGTTCGCACCGGTGAATCGGATGGCATCGATCCGCTGGCGAAGATCCGGCCCTGCGGGCAGCGGCGATACGGGCCCCGCCCCCCGGGCGATGTTGCGCGTGGGAAACATCTCCCGCATGTGGTGGAAGGCCCAACGCATGTTGGGGTACTTCCTGTGGTTCGCAGCGGTGACCTGGCGGTTGGCCGGTGCCGGAAAGCCTTGCATCAGTTGCAGACGGTCCAGACGCACGCTGTCGGGATCGGGCAACGGATTCGTTTGGGCAGCCAGCGGCGCTACGAGAGAGGAAAGGGCCAGGAAAGCCGCGCAGGTACGGAACAGCATGTCGACTCCAAGTTGTAGGTGGTTTCAAGCGGGAACGGCAGAGCACTGCAAACCGCACGGGCTGCAGATCAGCCGATGGAGGGGCGATCAACCGCCAGCGTCGTCAAGCACGATGTTGTGCTCCCGGATCACCCTGCCCCAGGTGGCACGGTCGCGCTCGACATGCTGGCGCAGCTCGGCATCGCTGCGCGACGGTTGCGGCAGCAGCGAGCGCTGCTCCAGCAGCGTGCGGTACTGCGGGTCCGCCATCGCAGTGCGCACGGCAGCCTGCAGACGGTCCGCCAATGCGGGCGGCGTTGCAGCAGGCAATGCCACACCGAACCACAAGGCTGCCTGGAACCCGGGCGTGGCAGTCTCGGCAACCGTCGGCACGTCCGGCAAGTCTTTCAGGCGCTCGCTACCGGTGACGGCCAGTGCTCGCAGCTTGCCTGCGCGGATCTGCGGCAGCGAGGTGCTCGCTGCGTCGATCATCAATTGCGTATCGTTGGCCATCAACGATGTCAACGCCGGAACGCTGCCCTGGTAGGGAATGTGCGTCGCTTCGATCTGCAGCGCGCTCTTGAGCATTTCCGTGGCCAGATGCAGCGGATTGCCAAGACCGACCGATGCGTAGTTGATTCGCCCCGCATGCGCCTTGGCATATGCCGTGAATTCCTGGAGATTGCGTGCCGGTACCTGGGCATTGGTAACCACCACCAAGGGGGCTTCGGCGACGATGTCCAACAGCCTGAAATCGCTCGGCGAATAGCCGATCTGGCGGTACAGCATCGGGTTGAGCACCAGGCTGGCGCTGCTCGCCAGGAGCAGCGTGTAGCCATCGGCTGGTGCGCGCGACACGGCGACGGTGGCGATCTTGGTGTTGGCGCCCGGCTTGTTCTCGATGACGACGGACTGGCCCAGCTCCTTGCTCATCCCGGCCGCCAAGCCGCGTGCCAGGATGTCTGTTGCCCCGCCGGGTGGGTAGGGCACCACGAGCTTGACGGACTTCTCCGGAAACTGCGCTTGCGCTGTGCCTGTGAGCAGCGTCAAGGCCGCGGCCGTGGATGCGGCCAGGAGGGCGTGAAAACGGCGTCGCGTCGGTGTCATGTCTCTTCCTTGGTCATCGTTGTGGTTGGTTCGGTGGTCTGCTCGCAGCGCCATCAGACGCGCCGAGCATGGCCTTTCCAATACCAGTCGCGCAGCCGGCGTTTGGCGATCTTCCCGTTGTCGTCGCGCGGCAACTCGGCAAACTCGATCTCGCGCGGGACCTTGAACGCCGACAGTCCGGCTTGCAGCCAGTTGCGCAGGGCGGCGGCTTGCAATGAAGCGCCATGGGCCGGTTCCACGACCGCGTGCAGCCGCTCGCCGTACTCGGCGTCCGGTACACCGAACACGGCACAGTCGGCCACCCCCGCGTAGCCCATCAGCCGGTTCTCGATCTCTGCGGGATAGATGTTCACGCCGCCGGAGATCACCATGTCCGAGGCACGATCGCACACGTAGAGATAGCCATCGGCATCCAGATAGCCCATGTCGCCGAGGTGGATCAGGCCGTCTCGCTCGATGGCTTGGCGCGCGGCGTGGTTGTGTCGATAGGTGAAGTCGGAATAGACGGGCTGGCGCACATAGATCAGCCCGACCTCCCGGGGGCCGCACCGCGCGCCCCGCACATCGAGGATGCGTACTTGCGCGCCGAGCACCGGACGTCCAGCACTGCCGGGTCGAGCCAGTGCTTCCTCGGCATCGATCGACGTGATCATGCCCGCCTCGCTCGAAGCATAGGTTTCGTGCACGATCGGGCCGAGCCACTCGATCATCGCCCGCTTGACATCGGGCGCACAGGGTGCCCCGGTGGATGCGATGTACCGCAAGGAAGACAAGTCGTGGCGGCGGCGCACTTCTTCAGGAAGCCGCAGAAGGCGCACGTACATGATCGGTACCAGGTAGACCGTGTCGATGCGGTGTTGCGCGATCGCTGCCAGCAGCGCCTCGGCATCGAAGCGCTCCATCACCACCAGCCGCTCCGCAACGGGCAGTGCCCCCTGCAGAAAGCCGCTCGGTGCGCTGTGGTACATGGGCGCAGGCAGCAGCGCGCGGCAACCGTCGCGCAGCCCGAAGGTCTGCTCCAGCAGCTGACGCGTGAGCACCTGCCTGGCAGGCAGTTCGTCCAGGGGAACCGGATGACGTACGACACCCTTTGGACGCCCTGTCGTCCCGGATGTGTAGGCCATGTGACCGCGCGGCGAGACTTCGGGCCCGTCGTACGGCGGCGATGCAGCCAACCAGTCTTCATAGACGCGCGCGCGGGCGCACCTTGTCTCGCCGACGGCCAACAGAGCGAGAGATCGGTCCAGGCGATGCACCACTTTGTCCAGCAGGTCGCCATGTGCCAGCACTGCCTTGGCGCCGCTGTCCTCCACGATGAACGCGACCTCGTCGGCGGTGAAATGCCAGTTGATCGGACAGTAGGCGATGCCTGCGATGCGGCATGCATGCACAACGTCGATGTAGGGCAGGTCGTTGCGCAGCAGCACCGCCAGCACGTCGCCCTCCCGCAACCCCAGCCGGCGCAGGCCACCAGCCAGGCATGCTCCACGATCTGTCTGGGCGGTGGCGTCGACCGTCCGCTCGCCGAGAAATACCGCCGCCATCAGGACGCCTCCCTCTGGGCTCTGTCTGCGGCATTGGCGTTCTCGATGCGTTCCCGCGCCGCGTGCCAATCGGCATCCGTCCAGTCCTGGTAGGACGTGAAGTAGGCGCCGTTGGCCAACGCGTCGCCGCCATCGAGCGTGATGGTCTGCCCGTTGATCCAGGTGTTCTGCGGAGCCAGCAGGAAGGCGGCTAGACGGCCGATGTCCGCGCCCTCGCCCAGGCGCCGCGTCGGGTTCTCATGCGCTCGACGCGCTTGCTGGTCGTCACTGCCGGGCCTGAGCCTCGCTGCCGCGCCGGCAGTCGGGATCATGCCCGGCGCGATGGCGTTCAGTCGGATGCCCTTGGGCCCCCATTCCACTGCCAGTGACTTGGTCATCACGTCCACGCCGGCCTTGGACATGGCCGACGGCACGACGAAGGGCGCTCCTGTTGCAACCCACGTCACGACAATCGACAGCACGCATCCCGGCCGTCCATCGGCGATCCAGCGCTTGCCGGCCGCCTGCGTGGCGTAGAACGTGCCCCGGAACACGATGTCCGAAATCGCGTGAAAGCCGCCGATCGACAGATCCTCGGTTCGGCTGATGAAGTTGCCCGCCGCGTTGTTGACGAGACCGTCGAGCGGGCCGTGACCTCGCCAGATCGTGTCCATCATCGCTTCGACGGCGTGCGGGGACCGGATGTCCAAGGGATGGGTCACAACCCTCGCGCCGTGGCACTCGCGCAGCTGATGCGCGGCTTCGTCCAGGACGGCGGCGCGCCGTCCGCACAAGTGCAGTTCGGCGCCAAGGGCCGCAAATTGCTCGGCCATGGCCGAAGCCCAGACCCGTGCCTCCGCCCGTCACCAGCACCCGCTGGCCCGCAAATAGGCCGCTCTGGAACATCTCCCGTTGTCTCCATCGTTATCGATGGCTTGCACTTTATCGTCGTCATTTTTTGCCACAATCCATCAAACAAAACTCAGTCTGTTGCCATCGTGGAATCAATTCGATGGATTTGAACCTGGTTCGCTCGCTGGTGGAGATCGTGGACGCGGGAACCTTGAGCGAGGCCGCGCGGCGGCGCAACGTCACCCGCTCGCAGCTCAGCAAGGAACTGAAGGCGCTGGAACGGCAGCTCGATGCGACGCTGCTGCGCCGGACGACGCGTCGACTTGCGCCGACCGTTGCAGGCCAGCAGCTCTATGAGCATGGCGTGCGCATGTTGGCGGAGATGGATGCAGCGCGCTCGGCCATCGACAGTCTCGGGCACACCGTACGCGGCCACGTGCGCCTCAGCATTCCCAGCGGACTAGGCCAGGTCTACCTGGCAGACCGGCTGCTCGCATTCCAGCAACTGCACCCCGCCATCACGCTGCGCGTGTTGTTCTCCAACCGGGTGTTCGATCTGATCGGGGTCGAGGTCGACGTGGCCGTTCGCGTGACGTCTGATCCGCCCCCGGACCAGGTGGCGCGCAAGCTGTGTGCGGTGCACTGGGGCCTTTACGCGGCACCGAGCTACCTCGCCAGCCTTCCTCACGTGGCAGCACCGGACGATCTGGCCGGTGCCCGCATTTTGTGCCCACCAAGTCCGGAGCAGCAGTTCCGGCTCGTGCTGAAACAGGACGCCGTGGTACGCGAGGTCCGGTTGCGGCCATACTTGCAAACGGAGAACGTACCGTTTATGCGGAGTGCGATGTTGGCAGGCAATGGCATTGCACTGCTGCCGGATTACGCTTTGCCCGACTACCCCCTGGCAGAGGATTTGCGATCAGGCCGTGCCCTGCGCGTGCTGCCAGACTGGCAAGCCCAGGGCCTCGGCAGTGCCTTGTACGTCTTGACGATGCAGGACCACCGGCCTTCGCATGCTGTCCGCGTGCTGACCGACTATCTGAGGGAGGTCTTGGCGCCGTTGAGCCAGCCTCAAGACGCTATGGAGGCGCGCCGTCAGCGCAACGGCGATTCGCTGAAGTGATCGCGGTTGTTTCGCTGCCACAAGGCAAGCAACACTCAACCAAGACCTTTCTGAACTCCAGCCCAATGGCCTGTTAGGAATTCCAAACGGCTCAAACGGCATTCTGTCCGTGGCCGCAATCTTCGTCACCAAAACTGACAGTCGCCCTCCGGCTCGACGGACTGCGCAGCGCCTCAGTCGTAGCTGATCGTGTAGATCAGGTCCACCGCGCTGGTCTTGCCGGTCTGCCCGCGCGCCGTCAGGCGGCGCGTGATGTCGTAGAACACGTACAGCGTGCTGGCCGCGCCCGACAGGCCGGCCTCGTAGGTGACGTACAGCTTGTCGGACAGGCGCTTGCCGATCGACACGCCGCCCTCGCTGAGGCCCACTTCGTCCAAACCCAGCCCCTGCGCCAGCCCGCTGCCGGCGCTGCCCGCCAGGAAGCCCAGCGCCGCCTGCTGCATGTTGCCGCCGCCGCCCCCGCCGGGCGCGCGGCCCATCACGACCCACGACAGCGTCTCGGCATCGGGCAGCTGCGGCTCGGAGTACAGCTTCACGCGCGGCGCCAGCGCGGTGCCGGTGACGCGCACGCCGGCGCGCACGTCGATGTTGGGGCGCACGGCCAGCAGGTTCAGCGAGGGGTTGGCGTACGGGCCGGTGAACATCACGACGCCGGTCTCGACGTTCAGCGCCTGGCCCCAGGCGCGGTAGCGGCCCTGGTCGGTGCGGATCTCGCCGCTGACGGTGACGGGGTCGCTGCCGCTCTTGGTGTCGCGCACCGTCAGCGCGCCTTCCAGGCGCGTGGTGATGCCCAGGCCTTGCAGCGCGAAGTCGCGCCCCAGGTCCAGCTTGAGTTCCAGGTCCATGGGCTTGGCGGTCTTCAGCTCGGCGCGAGCCTCGGGCGGCGGCTGCTGGCCGCGCACGACGACGACGTCGCTGCCCAGCGTCGGCGCGCCGGATTCGGGCAGCGTGATCGAGGCGCGGTCCACGTGCACGTCGCCGCGCACGCGCAGGCCGCCGTCGGCCAGCGCGGCCGAGAGCTGGCCGCTCAAGCTGAGCTGCCGGTCGTCGCGCACCAGCACCTGCATGCGCTCCAGCGCCGCGCTCAGGTCCAGCGCAATGCCGGACTGCCCGGCCGCGGCCCGGCCCACGCCGCTCCAGTCGACGAAGCCCTTGGCCACCATGCGCCCGCGCTCGGTCGGCGCCGGCGTGCGGTTGCCGCTCTGGCCGCGCACGTAGGCGCGGCTGCCGGTGCCGCCTTGCAGCACCAGCTCCTCGATGTCCAGGCGCTGGCCGGCAAGCGCGGCGCGCAGGCGGCCGTCGTGCAGGTCCACGCCGTCGAGCACCGAGCGCAGGTTCAGGCCGTCGACGCGGACCGGGCCGCGCGCCTGCGGCGCCTGCACGGTGCCGGCGAGCTGGACGTCGGCATCCAGCGCGCCGCCGAGGCGCCAGCCCGGCGGCGCCAGGCCGGCCCAGACGCCCAGGTCCTGCAGGCGCGCCTTCAACTGGCCGGCCAGCGGCGCGTCGTCCGGCAGCGTCCAGCCGCCGCCCTGCCGCGCCAGGCGGGTCCGGGCCTGGGCCTGGATGATGCCGGCGCGCTCGGTGTCCCAGTCGAGCCGGGCCTGCACGTCGTCGCCTTGGGACTGCGCTTGCAGCTCCAGCCGGCGGATGCCGGCGGCCACGCCGCGCTGGCGCGGGCCGGCAGCGGCCTCGATGCGGGTGTTGCCGCCGGCGGTGGTAACCGCCGGCACGCTGGGCTCGCCGACCCACAGGTCGCCGCTATCGCGCCTGAGCGTCGCCTGGAGGCGCAGGGTCTCGCCGAGGTCGAGGTCCCAATCGCCGCTGAGCACCAGCGACGAGCGCAGGCCCGCCGATGCCAGCGGCGGACGGTCCGGCAGCAGCGCATCGGCCCAGGCCGGCACCAGGCCGCTGAGCCGCCCGCGCGACTGCACGCGCAGCGCGCCGCCGGCCGCCTGCGAGACCTGCGCCGGTTCCCAGCGCAAGGCCAGCGGCCCGCCGGCCACGCCGGGCGGCGGCGTCAGCGTGGCCTCGCCGGCGCCGGTGCTGAGCTGTAGCAGGGCCGGGCTCGTCTGCGCCGTCACCTGCAAGCCTTCGCCGAGTTGCAGGCGCCAGGGCTGCGTCTGCCTGGGCAGCGTGGCGGCGGCGCTGAGCTGCTGCAGCGTCAGCCGCCACACCGGCGTGCCGGAGGCGCTGGTCTGCGTCATCTGCGCCCGGGTGTCGATGACGGCCTGCGTGCCCTGGGCGCCCAGTTCGCCGGTGATCGCCAAGGTCGCCGCGGCGAGGTTGCCCTGCACGCGCGCATCGAGCCGCTGGACGTCGATCACCGTCGGTGCCGCAGCCGAGGCGCCTGCGGCCGATGCAGCGGATGCAGCCGGTGCAGCCGGCAGCGCGACGTGCAGCCCGGCGCTGCGGACCTGCGCATCGAGGCGCAGGTCCGGATGCGCCGCCGGCCGCTGCAAGCCCTCGCGCCATTGCTGCCAGCCGCCCTGCCAGTCGGCGGTGACCTGCGCGCTGCCGGTGGCGGTGATCGGCGGCAGCATCGCGCCGACCACGGGCAGCGAGCGCAGCCAGCCCAGCCACTGCTCGGCGGAGGCCAGCTGCAAGGCCAGCTTGCCGCCGCCGCTGGCCGGCTGCATCGCGGCATCGGCCTCGAGGCTGAGGCCGGGCGCGCTGGCGCTGACGACGGCCTCGATGCGCTCGGCGCCCGGCAGCGCGACGCGCAACTTGCCGGCATCCACCCGCGCCTGGAAGGCGTCCAGGTGCAGGCGCTCCACGTCCAGCAGCTGGCGTGACCAGCGGCCCTTGGCCTGGATGGCGCGCACGTTCCAGCGGCTGCCCTGGCGCGCGCCCGCGACGGTGGCGCGGCCCTGGCTGGCGATGTCCACGTCGAAGCCGATGCCGCTGTCCAGCCGCCCGGAGGCGGCCAGCGTGCCGTCGAGGTCGGGCGCGCGTTCGGCGGCCAGCTCGCTGTGCATCTGCACCAGCGGCAGTTGCCGCACCTCGCCGCGCAGGTCCAGCACCTGCGTCGGCGGCTCGAAGTGGCCTTGAAGCTGCACGCGGCCCGCGCCGACCTGGGCCTGCACAGTCTCGGCCGTCCAGCGCTCGGGCGTGATCTGCGCCTTGGCCAGCAGCTGCGACAGCGGCAGGCGCTGCTTGTCGAGCAGGCCGGGGGCAGCGTTGCGGAGGTCGGCTTCGATCCGCCAGCGCGCCTGCGCCAGCTCGCTGGCCGGCTCGGCGCCGGCATCGAGCGGGCGCACCGACGCGGCGCCGCTGATCGCGGTTTGCGGCAGGCTGCCCATCATCGGCCGCAGGTTCAGCTCGTGCAGCTCGAGCTGCAGCTCGGCGCCGCCCGGCCGCGCCGGATCGGCCTGCCCGGCCAGCGTGATGCGCCCGGCCGGTGCCGTGCCTTCCAGCGCCAGCTCGGCCTGGCGGATCTGCGCGCGCCGCGGCGCATAGTCCACGCGCGCCGCCAGGCTGCGCAGCGGCAGTCGCCGCGCATCCCAGGCGCCGGGGGCGCGGTTCTGGAGCTCGGCTGCCAGTTGCCAGGCGGCGGTGGCCAGCGTCGCCGCGGCGCCTTGCGCACTCTTGTCTTGCGCGGCCTGCGGCGTGATCTCGATGTGGCCCTGCAGGTCGGTCGCGGGCGCGTCGGCATGGAAGGCGCCGGCGTTCAGGTGCGCCAGTTGCACCCGCGCCTGCTGCACCGGCTGGCCGCGCCAGGGGTGCAGCGCGGCGTCCGCATGCAGGGCCATGCGCCCGGCGGCTTCGGCCGGTTCGCCCGACGCCGGCAGGTCTTGCAGCAGACCCGACGCCGCGGCGGCGGGATCGGCATCGGCGCCGCGCTGCTCGGCATCGAGCTTCAGCGCGATGCGCGCCGCGTCGCCGCCGGCCAGCGTGCCGTCGGCCCGCAGCAGCGCCTGCAGGCGCTGCGGCACCTCGGGTACCAGGCCGCTGAGCCAGGCGCCCACCCGGGCTTGCAGCGCGAGGTCGCGGGCACCCAGCTTCAGCGACGCCTGGACCCGGCTCTCGCCGTGGCGCAGGCGGCTCAGTTGCAGTTCGTGCCAGGTGTCGTCGTAGCGGTACTGCGCGGCGATGTCGTCGAAGGCCTGCACGGCGCTGCGGCCGTCCGCGCCGACGGTCTCGATCTCCAGCCGCCCCACCTCCACCGGCACCGTCAGCCGCAGCGGCAGCGTCAGCCGCGCGGGCATCGCGAAGGGCGGTTGCGGCTCGAGCTTGGTCGGCTGCGGCGTCAGCCTGACGTGGATGCGCTCGGCGCGCAGCGTGCGCACGTGCAGCTCGCGGCCCAGCAGCTCCGACAGGCTCCAGTCGATCCGCAGCCCAGCTAGCTCCAGCTCGGTGCCGGGCATCGCCCATTGCAGCTTCTGCACCGTGCCGCCGCCGGTGATGGAACCGCTGGCGCCCTCGACGCTCAGGCGCTGGCCTTCGGGCAGGAATCGCTGCGCCAGTTGCAGCGCGCGCGGCAGCGAGCCGCTGCTGGAAGCCCACGCCAACGCCGCTGCGATGGCCAGCACGGCCAGCATCAACAGTGCCGCCAGCACCCACAGCAGGCGCGCCGGCCAGCGCCGGCCGGGGCGCGCCGGCGGGACGGCGGGATCGGGCGGGACAGCCACGGTGCGATCGGTCATGGTCGAGAGCCGCGCCGGATCAGAAAGAAAAGCCCAGGCGCAGGTGCAGGCGCACCTGCCGGGTCTTCACGCCATAGGCCACATCGGCCTGCATCGGGCCGACGGGGCTGTTCCAGCGGATGCCGGTGCCCACGCCGGTGTAGAGCGTCATGCGGTCGGTCGCGTCCGACACCGAGCCGACGTCGACGAACAGCGTGTGCTCCCAATCGCTGTCGTTGCCCATCAGGCGGATCGGGCGCTGCCATTCGACGCTGCCGACGCTCAGGTAGCGGCCGCCGTAGAGCTTGCCTGCCTGCGAGCGCGTGCCGATGCTCTCGTAGCCGTAGCCGCGCACCGTGAGGTCGCCGCCGGTCAGGAACAGCAGCGACGACGGCACTTCGACGCCGCGGTCGGCGATCACCGCGCCCAGCTCGGCGCGCAGCGCCAGCCGGCTGCGGCGGCCGGCCTCGTTGCGCTGGCCCAGCGGCCAGAACTGCAAGGCCCGCAGCCGCGCGCGCACGAAGGGGTCGCGGTGCGGCGTCAGCGTGAAGCCGGCCCCGATCTCGGCGCCCAGGCCGTAGCCCGACGTGGGGTTGGTCTTGCTGTTGAAATAACGCCCGGTCCAGCCGTAGCTGGCCAGCAGCGACGACGAGCTGCCCGGCGCATCGCCGCCCTGCACGCTGCTGATGTCGTACTGCAGGTAGTAGCGCCGGTCGATGTGGCCCACGCTCTTCGTGCGCCCGCCTTGCAGCGACAGCGAATTGGACTTGAAGTCGCCGACCTCGGCGCGCTTGAGTCCGCCGCCGAGGAACCAGGCCCAGCCCGAGTCCTGCGGCATCGCCGTCCACAGCGTGGAGGCGGCCTGCGTCTTCGTGTCCAGCGCGAGCTGGCTGACCGCCCGCCAGCCCAGCGGCCACATCTGGTTGTGCGTGTGGTCGATGGACAGGCGCGGCCCGGCATCGGTGGACAGGCCGACGCCGAACACCACCTTCTGGTACTTGGCCTCGTGCAGTTGGACGACGACGGTGGCGTGGTCGGGGTCGCGCTCTTCGGGGTCCAGCGTCAGGAACGCCGAATCGAAGTAGCCGCTGGCGGCCAGGCGCTGCTGAGCGTCGAGCAGCTCGCCTTCGCTGTAGTCGGCACCGCTGGGCAGGCGCAGGATGTTGCGGATGCCGCCGGCATCGTAGCGCTCGACGCCGACCAGCCGCACCGCGCCGAAGCGGTAGGCGGGGCCGGGGTCGTAGTGCACGCGCAGGTCGGCGCGGTTGCGGTCGGCATCGACGGTGGCCCGGCTGTCGGCGATGCGCGCGGTCGGGTAGCGCTCCTTCTGCAGCTCGCGCAGGCCGGCGTTCTTGGCCTCGCTCCAGCCGGGCTCGGTGAAGGCATCGCCTTCCTTCAGCGCCCAGCGCCGCTCGATGCGCCGGCGCTGCGCGGCCGCGCGCGGGTCGCTGTTCATCGGCTCGGCGAAGCCGATCTCGTGCCCGGCCACCTTGGCCTGCGCGCCCGGCGTCACCTCGATGACGATGGTGCGCGGCGCGGCGCGGCCCGCCGGCGCCTCCTCCACGCGCAGCGTCAGCACCGGGTTGAAGTAGCCCTGCGCGGCCAGCAGGTCACGCGCATTGGCGTCGGCCTCGGTCAGCAGGCGGTCGAACTCAGCGGCGCGCAGGTCGGGGAAGCGGGCGTAGCGCTGCAACTCGAGATGGCGCTGCAGGTGGCTGGCCATGGCGCGGTCTTCGCTGACGACCTTCACCTCGAAGGCCAGCGCGCCGTCGGTGCTGGCCTGGGCGGCGCCTTCCTCATCGGCCGCCGGCGCCCCGTCGCCCGCGCCGCGCAACACGCCGCACGCGGACAAGGCCAGCAGCCCGGTGACCAACAGGGTGCCACGCCATGCCCCGAGCAAAACGGATCGGCACTCCATGCGGGGCATTCTGGCATTGAGCCTGCCCCCCAAAACGCCGAATGCAGTAACGTCGGAAAGACGACGAGTCCGGGCACGCCATGGGCTTTCCCCGGCAAGCCGGCCCGGCGCGTGCCGATTTCGACGGCCGCATCAAGGAGACCGATCCATGGACATCACCCGCCGCCGCCTGATGATCCACGCCGGCGCGGCCGGCGCCTTCGGCGCCGCGCGGGCCGAGCCCGACTGGCCCCGGCAGCCGGTGCACCTCGTCGTTCCCAACGTGCCCGGCGGCGCGCTCGACATCCTGGCGCGCCTGCTCGAAAGCGAGCTGGGGCCGATGTGGAAGCGGCCCATCGTGGTGGACTACAAGCCCGGCGCCGGCACCATCACCGGCACCGACTTCGTCGCCAAGTCCACGCCCGACGGCTACACGCTGGGCATCCTGGCGATGGCCGTGCTGGGCATCATGCCGGCGCTGCGCAAGCTGCCCTTCGACCCGTTGAAGGACCTGTCGGGCACCCGGCTCGTGCTCGCCAACAACCTGCTGACCGCGGCGCCGGCGCTGCCGGTCGACAGCCTGGGCGAGCTGATCGCCTACGGCAAGGCCAACCCGGGCAAGCTGACGTACGCCACCGCGGGCGCCGGCAGCTCCATGCACCTGGCCGGCGAGCAGCTCAAGCTGCTCGCGGGCATCAAGATGCAGCACGTGCCATACAAGGGCGCGGGCGGCGCCTACCCCGACGTGATGGAGAACCGCGTCAACCTGCTGATCGACCCACTGTTCGCCTCGATGCCCTACGTCAAGGCCGGCAAGCTCAAGCCGATCGCGGTGATGGGCGTGAAGCGCGATCCCTCGATGCCCGACATCCAAGCCGCCGGCGAGCGGTTCCCGGACTTCGACTTCGCCAGCAACCTCGGCATCGGCCTGCCGCGCGCAACGCCGCCGGAGATCGTCGCCAGGATCAACCGCGACGCGAACGCCGCGATCCGCTCGCCCCGGCTGGCCGACCGGCTGCGCGAGATGGGGCTGGTCGTCACCGGCTCGACGCCCGAGGAGTACGACGCCCAGATGCTGCGCAGCACCCGGTACTTCGCCCAGGTCGTCAAGGCGGCCGGGGTGGCGCTCGAATGAGGCGCCGGGCTATGCCGCCCGCTTCAACACCAAGGTCAGGATGTCGTAGCTGGCCACCAGCTCCCCGTCCTGGTTCGTCACCTGCACGTCCCAGGCCACCACGCCTTGCGGCGGCTGGCCCTTGCGCGCGGGCTTGTCGATCTTGCGCTTGCAGGTCAGGCGGGCCTGGATGGTGTCGCCGATGCTCACGGGCTTGACGAAGCGCAGCGTGTCCAGCCCGTAGTTGGCCAGCACCGGGCCTTGCGCCGGCGAGACGAACAGGCCCGCGGCGGCCGAGAGCACGAAGTAGCCGTGCGCGATGCGCTTGCCGAAGGCGCTCTGCCGCGCGGCCACCTCGTCGAAGTGCATGTAGAAGAAGTCGCCCGAGATGCCGCCGAACGCGACGATGTCGGCATCGGTGACGGTGCGGCGGTGGGTCAGCAACGAGTCGCCGACGGCCAGCTCGTCGAAGTGCTTGCGGAACGGGTGCAGCGGCTCCTCGCGCAGCCGGGCGCCGCGCACGTATTCGCCGGTCACCGCGCTCAGCATGGTCGGCGAGCCCTGCACCGCCGCGCGCTGCAGGTAGTGCTTGACGGCGCGCAGGCCGCCCAGTTCCTCGCCGCCGCCGGCGCGCCCCGGGCCGCCGTGCTTGAGCAGCGGCAGCGGCGAGCCGTGGCCGGTGGACTCCGGCGCCGCCTCGCGGTCGAGGATGTGCACGCGGCCGTGCCAGGCGGCCAGCGCGGGCACCGCGTGCGCGGCAACGGCCGGGTCTCGCGTCACCAGCGTGGTGACCAGGCTGCCCTTGCCGCGCGCGGCCAGCTCGATCGCCTCGTCGAGGTCGTCGAAGGGCAGCAGCGTGCTCACCGGGCCGAAAGCCTCGACGTCGTGCAGCGCCGCGTCGGCACCGGGCCGGCGCGCCAGCAGCAGCGTCGGCGCGAAGAAGGCGCCGCCACTCGCGCCCTCGCCCACCGGCGCGGCGCCCTGCTGGCCGAACACCACTTCGGCATCGCGCTTCAGCAGCGCCACGCGCTCGCCGACGTCGGCCCGTTGCGCGTGCGAGGCCAGCGCGCCCATCCGCACGCCTTCGACCGCCGGGTCGCCGACGACGACCTTGGCCAGCCGCGCCGCCAGCCGCTCGGCCACCGCGTCCAGGTGCTGGCGCGGCACCAGCGCGCGGCGGATCGCGGTGCACTTCTGGCCGGCCTTGACCGTCATCTCGCGCGCCACCTCCTTGACGAAGAGCTCGAACTCCTCGTCGTCGGGCGTCACGTCGGGCGCCAGGATCGCGGCGTTCAGGCTGTCGGCCTCGGCGTTGAAGGGGATGGAGCGCGCGATCAGGTTCGGGTGCGCGCGCAGCCGCGCCGCGGTGTCGGCGCCGAGCCGGTGAAGGTGACGACATCGGGGCCGTCCAGCCGGTCCAGCAGGTCGCCGGTGCCGCCGATCACGAGCTGCAGGCTGCCTTCCGGCAGCAGGCCCGAGTCGTGCATCAGCCGCACGCAGGCCTCGGTCAGGTAGCTGGTGGCGGTGGCCGGCTTGACGATGCAGGGCATGCCGGCCAGGAAGCTGGGCGCGAACTTCTCCAGCATCCCCCACACCGGGAAGTTGAAGGCGTTGATGTGCACCGCGACGCCGCCGCGCGGCACCAGGATGTGCGTGCCGGCGAACAGGCCCTTCTTGCCCAGCGGCACCGCAGGCCCTTCGTGGACGATGTTGCCCGAGGGCAGCTCGCCGGCGCCGACCCCGGCGTACGCGAACAGCGTGCCCGAGCCGCCTTCGATGTCGATCCAGCCGTCGCTGCGCGTCGCGCCGGTGTGGTGGGACACGGCGTACAGCGTCTCCTTGTGCTCCGCCAGGTGGGCGGCCAGCGCCTTCAGCCGCGCGGCACGCTGCTGGAAGTCGAGCTTCAGCAGTGCCGGGCCGCCGCGCCGGCGCGCGAAGTCCAGCGCCTCGGCGAAATCCAGCGCGTCGGCATGCGCGCGGTAGACCGCGGCGCCGTTGACCGCGCTGCGCAGCTCGGCGCCGGGTTCGTGGCCGACCCAGCGGCCGCCGATCAGGCTTTGCAGCGTTCTCGTCGTCGTCATCTCGAATCCTTCGTTGGCAATGGCATCACATGCCCAGGTAGGCTTGTCGCACCTGATCGTTGGCCAGCAGCGCCTGGCCGCTGCCGCTGAGCACCACCTGGCCGGTCTCCAGCACGTAGCCGGCGTCGGCGATCGACAGCGCGGCGTGCGCATTCTGCTCGACCAGCAGGATGGTCATGCCCTGCGCGCGCAGCAGCCCGACGGCGCCGAACACCTCGTCGATCAGCAGCGGCGCCAGGCCCATGCTGGGCTCGTCCAGCAGCAGCAGGCTGGGCTGCGCCATCAGCGCGCGCGCCATCGCCAGCATCTGCTGCTGCCCGCCCGACAGCGTGCCGCCGGGCAGCCGCCGCTTCTCCTTGAGCACCGGGAACAGCGCATAGGCGCGCTCCAGGCCCTGCGCGCGCTCGGCCTTCGCGCGCGTGTAGGCGCCCAGCAGCAGGTTGTCCTCGATCGACAGCGGGCCGAAGACCTGCCGCCCCTCGGGCACCTGCGAGATGCCGGCGCGCACGCGGGCATCGGGCGACCAGCCGGTGACGCTGCGGCCGCGAAAGACGATCTCGCCGCCGCTGGCCGGCTGCACGCCCGACAGCGTGCGCAGCAGCGTCGTCTTGCCCGCGCCGTTGGCGCCGACCAGCGCGACGAGCTGCCCCTGGGCCACGCGCAGCTCGATGCCCTTGAGCGCCTGGATGCGGCCGTAGTGGCTGGTGAGGCCGCGCACTTCGAGCATGGTCTCCATGGCCTGTGCCGTCACGCCGCCGTCCCCAGGTAGGCGGCGATCACGTCGGGGTTGGCGCGCACCTCGGCCGCCGTGCCTTCGGCCAGCTTGCGCCCATGATCGAGCACGAGGATGTGGTCCGACAGGTTCATCACCAGCTTCATGTCGTGCTCGACCAGCACCACCGTGGTCCCGCCGGCGGCGATGCGGCGGATCAGCGCCTCCACCTCGCGCGTCTCGGTGTCGTTGAGGCCGGCCGCGGGCTCGTCCAGCAGCAGCATCTTCGGCCTTGCCGCCAAGGCGCGCGCGATCTCCAGCCTTTTCAGCACGCCGTAGGGCAGCTGGCTGGCGTGCGCGGCGCGGAAGGCGCCGATGCCGACGAAATCCATCAGCTCGGCCGCCTGCGCGCGGCATTCGCGGTCGGTGCGGCGCAGGCCCGGCAGGTGCAGCAGGCTGGGCCACAGGCCCTGCGGCAGGCGCAGGTGCGCGCCGACCATCACGTTCTCGATGGCCGGCATGTTCAGGCAGACCTGCAGGTTCTGGAAGGTGCGGCTCATGCCCAGCCGCGCCAGCTCGTGCGGCTCGGCGCCGGCCAGCGGCCGGCCGTCGAAGCGGACCTCGCCGGCGCTGGGCGCGTAGATGCCGGTGATCAGGTTGAACAGCGTCGTCTTGCCGGCGCCGTTGGGGCCGATCACCGCGTGCACGGTGCCGCTGCGGATCGAGAAGCTGACGTCGTCGACCGCCTTGACGCCGCCGAACTGCTTGGTCAGCCCGGAGACTTCCAGGCTGCTCATCGCTCGGCCTCCGCGCCGAGCGCCGGCACCACCGCGGCCGGGGCAGGAGCCGCCGCGGGTGGCACGGGCGCCGCGGCCGCCCGGGGCCGGATGCGCGCCGCCAGCGTCGGCACGATGCCCTTGGGCAGGAAGATCATCGTCAGCATCAGGATCGCGCCGAAGACCACGGTCTCCCAGCCTTCGAAGGTGGACAGCAGCTGCGGCAGCATCGTCAGGATCACCGCGCCGACGATGGAGCCGTAGATCGAGGCCATGCCGCCGACCACCACCATGGTCACCAGCTCGATCGAGTGGAAGAAGCCGGCCACGCCCGGCGTGATGAAGGCGACGTAGTGCGCCGTCAGGCTGCCGGCGATGCTGGCGACGACGGCCGAGACCACGAAGATCCGCACCTTGACGCTGCGCGTGCGGATGCCCGCCACCTGCGCCGCCACCTCCGAGCCGTGGATGGCCTGCAGCGCGCGCCCGGCCGGCGAGTCGATCAGGTTCTGCGCCAGCCAGGTGACGATCACCAGCAGCACCGCCACCAGCGCGTACCAGGCCCGCTCGCCGGACAGCTCGAAGCCGCCCACCGCCAGCGCCGGCACGCTGATGCCGTCGGGGCCGCCGGTGAAGCGCGACTCGTTGGTGAAGACGATCGAAATGATGAAGCCCAGGCCCAGCGTGGCCATCGCCAGGTAGTGCCCGCGCAGGTTGAGGATGGGCCGCGCGACCAGGAAGGCCAGCGCCCCTGCGCCCGCGGCGCCGGCCGCCAGCGCGGCCAGCGGCGGCCAGTTGAACTGCGCGGTGAGGATGCCGCTGGCATAGGCGCCGATGCCCAGGAAGCCGGCGTGCCCCAGGCTGATCTGGCCGGTGTAGCCGATCAGCAGGTTCAGCGCGATCACGACGATGGCGTTGATGCCGATGCGCACCGCCACGTCGTACAGGTAGGGGTTGACCAGCAGCAGCGGCAGCAGTGCCAGCGCCGCGGCCAGTGCGGCCAGGCCCACGTAACGGGCGCTCATACGCGGTCCGTCACCTTGGCGCCGAACAGCCCGCGCGGCCTGAAGAACAGCACCAGCAGGATCAGCACGAAGGGCATCGCGTCCTTGTAGGCCGACGAGACGTAGCCCGCGGTCATCGCCTCCAGCACGCCCAGCAGCAGGCCGCCGGCGATCGCGCCCATGCCGCTGCCCAGCCCGCCCAGCGTGGCGGCGACGAAGCCCTTGAGCCCCAGCAGGATGCCCACGTCGTACGAGCTGCCGGTGATCGGCGCCACCAGGATGCCGCCCAAGGCGCCCAGCGCCGCCGAGAGCCCGAAGCTCGCCAGCAGGATGGCCTTGGTGTTGATGCCCACGAGCTGCGCCGCCAGCCGGTTGTACGAGGTGGCCAGCATCGCCTTGCCCTGCAGCGTGCGGCCGAAGAACCAGGCCAGCGCGGCCACGATCAGCGCCGAGACTGCCAGCGACCACACGCTCTGCGGCAGCAGCGTGGCGCCGCCCAGCGCGATGGGCTGGTCGCCCGAGAACGCGGGCAGCACGCGCGAGCCCTTGCCCAGCGTGACCTGCACCAGCCCGCGCAGGAACAGCGAGGCGCCGATCGTGATGATGATCAGCGTCACCACCTCGGCGTCGCGCGCCGGCTCGATCGCGAGCTTCTCCACCAGCACCCCGGCCGCCGCCACCGCGATCACCGCGATCGCGATCGCCAGCGGCAAGGGCAGGCCCAGGCCCACTAGCACCGCGGCCGCCATGCCGCCCAGCATGATGAACTCGCCCTGGGCGAAGTTGATCACGCCGCTGGCGTTGTAGATGATCGAGAAGCCCAGCGCCGCCAGCGCATACGTGGCGCCGATCGTGAGGCCGGAGAACAGGAACTGCAAAAAGGACGACATGCCGCTCACCCGCTGATCACCCCACCAATCACCCGCCAACGATCGACGCGACTCAAGCCTGCTTCGCCATCAGTTGCTCGGCCGGCGGCGTGACCGGCGGCTGCTGCGGGAAGTAGCCCTCGGTGTGGATGCGCTCGGCGCGCGCGCCCAATGCCTTGGCGGCCGCGACGCAATCATCCACGAAAGCCGGCCCGCCGGCGACGAAGACGCTGTGCGCCGACAAGTCCTCGAACAGCCCCGGCAGCAGCGCGGGGATGCGGCCGTGCAGCCCGTCCCAGCCGTCGGGCGGGGTGCCGGTCAGCGTGGGCAGGTAGCGGAAGTTGCGGTGCCGGGCCTGCCACCAGGCCATCAGGCCGGAGTCGTAGAGGTCGCCGCTTCCGCGGCCGGAGAACATCAGCGTCACCGGCTCCTTGTAGCCGCGGCGCAAGGCGGCCTCGGCCAGCGACAGGATGGGCGCCAGCCCCGAGCCCGCGGCCAGGCACAGCACCGGCGTCTCGGCCGTGGTGTCGCCGATGAAGGTGCCGTAGGGGCCCGACAGCGTGAGCCGGGCGCCGGGAACCAGCGTCTCGTGCACCCAGCGGCTGGTGGTGCCGTCGTCCTGGCGGGTGACCTGCAGCACCACCTCGCCGTCCTCGCGCGGCGCGTTGGCCACCGAGTAGCTGCGCGCCGGCACGCCGCTGGCGCCGCCGCCCAGCATCACGTACTGCCCGGGCCAGAAGCGCATCGGCGCGCCCAGCGGGCGCAATCGCAGCTCGACGATGCTCGCGGTGCGCGGGATGCGGTCGGTGACCACGAACCACTGGTTCTCGCGCGGCGGGAAGAGCTTTGGCTTGGCGTCGGCGGTGCCCCACTCGATGACCAGCTCTTCCGACAGCGGCTTGGCCATGCACATCAGGCCGAAGCCGGCGCGCCGCTCGTCCTGCGACAGCGCCATGTCCATCACGAAGCCCTGGTCGAAGTGGCCCGACAGGACCTTGACCTTGCATTCGCCGCAGGCGCCGGCGCGACAGTTGTTGGGCAGCGCGTAGCCGGCCTTCTCCAGCGCCTCCAGCACCGTGCGCCCGCTGTCGCAGGCCACGGTGCGGCCCGACGGATGCAGGCGGATCTGGCTCACGAAACGGTCCTCCTTCTAGAACACCGGGATGATGTCGACCATGTCGGCGTCGGTCACCTCCTGGCCGCTGATGCCGACCTCGGGGATCGCCGGGAACGGGATCTCGTACTTGTCCAGCACGCCCTTGAGGTTGAGCATCGCGGCCTTCCAGTTCTGCTGCTTGGCTTCGTACTCGGGGATGAAGAAGCCGGCGCCGCGCGCCACCGACTCGATCTCGCGCTGCCAGGCCACGAAGTCGGCCGGAATGTCCCAGAACTCCTCGGGCGGCTCGAACAGCACGCCCGACAGGAACAGGAAGCCGGCGCGGATCTGCTTGGTGATCAGCGGCTTGTCCGACAGGTCCATCTTCGGGTAGTCGCGCTCCATCAGCGACAGGCAGATCGCCATGTGGCGCCCTTCGTCGCGGCCGATGTTGCGGAAGGCTTCCTTGAACACCGTCTCGGTGCACTTGGCCGCCATCTGGTGGAAGATGGTCGCCGCGGCGATCTCGCCCATCAAGAAGGAGCTGAACAGCACCGCCAGGCTGTACTTGGGCACCGCGGTCTTGTAGCCGTTCCAGTAGCGGCCGCCGTTGTAGTACAGCCATTGCGCATTGCGCTGCGCCTTGCGGCCGATCTCGGTCTTGGGCACGTAGGTCAGCGGGTCCGGGTGCTCCAGCAGTTTGGTGATCGCCAGGCCGCACACCTGCTCGTGGTTCTGCTCGTCGCGCGTGACGCTGAAGAAGCAGCGCCGCACCGGGTCTTCCTCATGCGCCTCGTAGGTCTTGACGAAGGCGGCGGCGAACACCGGCGGCGCCGAGGCGTCGAACACCGACAGGATGGTCCACCAGTAGGCGATGGCCTCGCGCTCGGCCCATGAATAGCGGGCCGGATCGAAGGTGTCCCACGGCAGCTTCTTCGGGTCCCAGTATTCCCGCTGCGAGGCGTCCCAGATCTCTTCCAGCTTGGCGGTGTGCGCCTGCCAGCTCAGCGGGTAGACGTTGGGCTGCTCGGTGGGCGGCGGCAGCGCCATCTTCTGCGCGAGCTTCTCGTGCTTGGCCATTTCTCCAGCTCTCCTTGCGATTCAAAGGTTGCACGGGAGGGGCGCCTCGAAAGGACGAAACGGCCCCAGCCTGCATCATTTCGCAAGCACCCATTCGCCGGCCTTGATCTCCAGCAGACGGAACGCACTCAGGTCCAGGCCCATGTGGTCGGTGGCCGACAGGTTGAAGTTGCCGGTGACGCCGACGAAGCCCTTGGTCTGCTCGATGGCCGTGCGCAGCTTCTCGCCGTCGACCCCGCCGGCGCGCTTGATCGCGTCGACGGACAGCATCAGCGCGTCGTACGCATAGCCGCCGAAGGTGGAAGGCTCCTCGCGGAAGCGCTCCTTGTAGGCCTTGACGTAGCCGCTGACGATGCTCTTCTGCGGATCGCCGGCCGGCAGCGCATCGGCCACCAGCAGCGACGGCGACGGCAGGCGGATGCCCTCGGCCGCCGCCTGGCCCGTGAGCTTGAGGAACTCGTCGGACGCGATGCCGTGCGACTGGTACTGCGGCAGCTTGATGCCGAGCTGCG
Source organism: Rubrivivax sp. (assembly GCA_047602205.1). Taxonomy (GTDB): domain Bacteria; phylum Pseudomonadota; class Gammaproteobacteria; order Burkholderiales; family Burkholderiaceae_C; genus Rubrivivax. The sequence goes on from JASGHX010000001.1 coordinate 6,312,395, forward strand.
CGATGTTCTTGGCCACCACCGCCGGCCCCTGGCCGAGGCCGAAGACGAAGATCGCCTGCACGCCCGGCGTGGCCTTGATCTTGGTGAGCTGCGCGGTGACGTCGGCGTCCTTCGGGCCGTAGGTCTCGTCGGCGACGATCTCGATGCCGTACTTCGACGCCACGGCCAGCGTCTCTTTGCGGCCCGACTGCCCGAAGCCGCTGGTCTCCGACAGCAGCCCCACCTTGGCGATCTTGTGCGCCTTCATGTCGGCGAAGACCTTCTCGGCGGCCATGCGGTCGGTGTGCGGGGTCTTGAAGACCCACTTCTTCACCGGCTCCACCACCACCACGCCGCCGGCCAGCGAGATGAAGGGCACCTGCGCCTTGTCCACCAGCGGCGCCATCGCCATCGTCGCGCCGGTGGTGGTGCCGCCGATCACGACGTCGACCTTGTCGGATTCCAGCAGCCGCTTGGTGAAGCCGTTGGCCTTGCCGGCGTCGCTGCCGTCGTCGTAGTGCACCAGGGCCAGCTTGCGGCCCAGCACGCCGCCGCCGGCGTTGAGACGCTCCACGTACAACTGCAGCGTCTTCAGCTCCGGCTCGCCCAGAAAGGCGGCGGGCCCGGTCACCGACAGCACGGCGCCGATTCGGATGTCGCCGCCGGACTGCGCCTGCGCGCCGCCGGCCAGCAGCGCCGCCGAGGCCAGCATCGTCTTCAACCATTCACGCTTGTTCATCGTCGTCTCCTTCGGGGTGGGATTCATTGCGCCGTCAGTTCGGGCCCTTGGGCCGCTTGTCGACCACGCGCCGCGCCTTGCCGGTCTGCGTGCGCTCGATGCTGGCCGCGGCCATCACGCGCACCTTGGTGCTGACGCCGACGTTGGTCTTGATCGCATGCTCCAGCCAGCGCGCGATGCCGTCGGACTCCACGCCCGAGAGCTGCGCCGAGACCTCGGGCCGCGCCTCCACCAGCACGTCGAGCTGGTCGAGATGGCCGTCGCGCGTGACCACGAGCTGGTACACCGGCGCCAGCTTCTCGTGCTTGAGGATCAGCTCCTCGACCTGCGTCGGGAAGAGGTTGACGCCGCGGATGATCAGCATGTCGTCGCTGCGGCCGGTGATCTTGCCCATGCGGCGCATCGAGCGCGACGTGGGCGGCAGCAGCCGCGTGAGGTCGCGCGTGCGGTAGCGGATGACCGGCATCGCCTCCTTGGTCAGCGAGGTGAAGACGAGTTCGCCCTCCTCGCCGTCGGGCAGCACGGCGCCGGTCTCGGGGTCGATGATCTCGGGGTAGAAGTGGTCCTCCCAGATCACCGGGCCGTCCTTGCTCTCCACACATTCGCTGGCCACGCCCGGGCCCATCACTTCCGACAGGCCGTAGATGTCCACCGCGTCGATGCCGGCGCGCGCCTCGATCTCGGCGCGCATCGCGTCGGTCCAGGGCTCGGCGCCGAAGATGCCGACCTGCAGCGACGACGCCGCCGGGTCCAGGCCCTGGCGCATGAACTCCTCGACCAGGTTGAGCATGTAGCTCGGCGTGACCATGATGATCTCGGGCTTGAAGTCGCAGATGAGCTGCACCTGCTTCTCGGTCTGCCCGCCCGACATCGGGATCACGGTGCAGCCCAGCCGCTCGGCCCCGTAGTGCGCGCCCAGGCCGCCGGTGAACAGGCCGTAGCCGTAGGCCACGTGCACCCTGTCGCCGCGGCGCCCGCCGGCGGCGCGGATCGAGCGCGCCACCACCTCGGCCCAGGTGTCGATGTCGCTGCGCGTGTAGCCCACCACGGTGGGCTTGCCGGTGGTGCCCGACGAGGCGTGGATGCGCAGCACCTGCTCGCGCGGCACCGCGAACATCCCGAAGGGGTAGTTCCGGCGCAGCACCGCCTTGTCGGTGAACGGGAAGCGCGCCAGGTCGGCCAGCGAGCGGCAGTCCTGCGGGTGCACGCCCGCGGCGTCGAACGCGGCGCGGTAGTGCGGCACGCGGTCGTAGGCGCGCTGCAGCGTGGCCTGCAGCCGCTGCAGCTGCAGCGCGGCGATCTCGTCGCGGCCGGCGCGCTCGATCGCGTCCAGCTCGTCGGCATCGGGACAGAGGCGGGGCATCGGGTTCTCACTGAAGGGGTGCGTCGGATCAATCCCTGGGCGCGAAGTTGGCGTCCATTTCGACCTTGGCGTCAACCGCTTGCCGCAACCGGCGGCGCAATAAAGCGCCGCGCGATGCTGCGCCCGCGGCGGCCAAACGCAGCACTGTAGGAAGCGGCGCCGCGCCTGGGCAGGTGCGGTGTTCTGACAAGCGCCCCGGGTTATCACCGAGCCGGGTCGCGGGCAGCGGACGATCGAATGCCGGGACAATGAAGGCGGCCGTCACCCCGGCAAGCCGCATGCATGACCGCTCCCCGCAGTGACGCCCGCGAGACGGGCCTCACGTTCGACGACGTGCCGTTCCGCGGCATCGTCGAGCAGTCGCTCGCGGGCATCTACGTGGTGCTGGACGAGCGCTTCATGTACGCCAACGACACCTTCGCCGCGATGTTCGGCTACTCGCGCGACGAGTTCATCGGCCGCCGCATGGCCGACTGCGTGACGCCCGACTCGGTGCCCGAGGTGATGCGCAACTACCACCGCCGCATCAGCGGCGAGGTCGACACCATCCACTACTTCACCAAGGGCGTGCGCAAGGACGGGCAGATCGTCCACCTCGAGCTGCACGCCTCGCGCGTGCAGTGCCGCGGCCGGCCGGCGCTGACCGGCGTGGCGCTGGACGTGACCGAGCGCGTGCGCGCGCAGGAAGAGCTGAGAAGCTCGCGCGAGCTGCTGCGCGAGCTGGCCCAGCACCTCAACACCGCGCGCGAGGTCGAGCGCGGCCGGCTGGCGCAGGAGGTGCACGACGTGCTGGGCGGCATGCTCACCTCGGTGAAGTTCGACCTCGCGCGCATCATGCGCCGCACCGCGGGGCCGGGCTTGCAGGACCTCCACGCGATCGCCGGCGACCTGATGGGGCTGGTGCAGGAGACCATCGACACCGCGCGCTCGATCTCCGACCAGATGCGCCCGGCCTCGCTGGACATCCTGGGCCTGGGCGCGGCGCTCACGCAGACGCTGGAACGCTTCGGCGCCCGCCACGGCGTGCAGGTGGCCTGCAACGGCGCCGACGCCGCTGACGGGCTGCCGGCCCCGGTGGCGACGCAGGTCTTCCGCATCGTGCAGGAAGGCCTGACCAACGTCGCGCGCCACGCGCAGGCGCAGCGCGTGGCGCTCAGCCTGGCGCGCAGCGGCGCCGCGCTGGAGCTGCGCCTGTGCGACGACGGCCGCGGCATCGACCTGCGGCAGCGCCGGCAGGGCTCGATGGGGCTCTTCGGCATGCAGGAGCGTGCGCGCGACATCGGGGCCACGCTCGAGGTCGGGCCGCGGGCCGGCGGCGGCACCGAGGTCCGCCTGGTCGTGCCGCTGGCGCCGCCCACGCCAGCCGCGCCGCCTGCCGGGTGAGCCGCATGGTCGAGATCCTGATCGTCGACGACCACAAGATCTTCCGCGCCGGCATCGCGCGGCTGCTGTCCGACGAGCCCGACCTGCGCGTGGCCTGCGAGGCCGGCGACGGCGCCACCGCGATCGCGCTGCTGCGCGAGCGCCGCTTCGACCTGGTGCTGCTGGACATCAACATGGGCGCGCGCGGCGGGCTGGAGACGCTGTCGCTGATCCGCGCCGAATGGCCGCAGCTGCCGGTCATCATGCTGTCGATGTACGTGGAGGCGCAGTACGCGCGGCGCGCGATGCGCTCGCGCGCCAACGCCTACCTCTCGAAAGACGTGGATCCCGACGAGCTGCTGCAGGCGATCCGCGTCGCCGTGCGCGGCGGCGTCTACGTCACCCGGCGCTTCGCCAGCCAGGCGCGCGCCGGCGCCGCCGACCCGGCCGCCGCGCTGCCGCACGCCAGCCTGTCGCCGCGCGAGATGCAGGTGCTGCTGAAGATTGCCCGCGGCGTGCCGCTCACCGAGATCGGCGCGCAGCTGTGCCTGAGCGTCAAGACCATCGGCACCCACCGCAGCCGCATCCTCGAAAAGCTGGGACTCGACAGCAACGCCGGGCTGGTGCAGTACGCGCTGCGCTACGGCCTGGTCGACTGAGCCCGGATCCCGCAAGCGGCTATACTTGCCGGTTCCGGCGGTGGCTGTAGCTCAGTTGGTAGAGTCCCAGATTGTGATTCTGGTCGTCGTGGGTTCGAGTCCCATCAGCCACCCCACCTGAACCGCCCGAAGAACGACGCCGACGCGCCCTTGCAGGCCGTCGGCGTTTTTCGTGGTGGGCGGCCTTGCGGTCTACGGCGTCGCCGCCGACGCCGCCTGCAACGCCTGCTGCACCACGTCGGTCTTGATCTCGGCCTTGAAGCGCTTCTTCAGCGCTTCAAGGTAGGCCTCGGTCTCGGCCGCGGCCCAGGCCTGGTCGACCTGGGCGATCAGCGGCGCGTCGCCGCCGGGGGGCCGCTCGCGCGGCTGCAGCTTGAGCACGCGGGCGACGACATAACCCTGTTCTCCGGCGTCCACGCCCACGGCCACCGGGCCCTTGGAGAGGTCGGCGCGCAGCACGGCGTCGATCGCCGCGCGCGGCAGGTTCTGCGGCTGCACGCGCGAGACGGTGGCGGTGTTGGGCAGCGCCGCCTCGTTCTGGCGCGCGGCGGCCAGCCGGGCCTCGCCGTCCTTGCGCGCCAGCGCGGCCGACTGCTCGGCCACCACGGCGGCGCGCACGCGGTCCTTCACCTCGGCCAGCGGCAGCGTGTGCGCCGGCTCGTACTTGACGACGCGGGCCGAGGCCATCTGGTTGGGGCCGACCTCCACCGCGTCGGTGTTGCGCTTGTTCTTCAGCGCCTCGTTGCCGAACACGGCGGCCAGCAGCTTCTCGGAGGCCAGCGGCCCGCTGGCGCCGGGCGCCGGCGCGCGCGCGACGGTGGCGGTGTGCTTGCGCAGCTTGAGCTTGTCGACCACCGGCTGCAGGCTGTCGTACTGCTGGTAGACGGTCTCGCTGAACTGCTCGGCGGCCTCGGCGTACTTCTTCTGCGCCAGGCTCTTGCGCACCTCGGCCTCGATCTCGGGGCGCACCTGCTCGAAGGGCTTCTTCTCGCCGCCGCGCACCGCCGTCAGCGCGATGATGTGGTAGCCGAAGTCGGACTCGATCACCGGGCTGATCTCGCCCACCTTCATCGCGAACACCGCGTCCTCGAAGGGCTTGACCATCGCGCCGCGGCCGAAGAAGTCGAGGTCGCCGCCCTGCCCCGCCGAGCCGGTGTCCTCGGACTGCTTGCGCGCCAGCTCGGCGAAGCCGGCGGGCGACTTGCGCACTTCGGCCAGCAGCGCCTCGGCGCGCGCCTTGGCCTTGGCGCGGTCGGCCGCGGGCAGGTCCTTGTCGGCCTTGATCAGGATGTGGCTGGCGCGGCGCTCCTCGGCCGTGGTGTAGCGCGCGATGTTCTCGTCGTAGTACTTGCGCAGCTCGGCCTCGGGCAGGCTGATGTCGCGGCCGATGGTGTCCAGGTCGAGCAGCACGTATTCGATGCCGGCCTGCTCGGGCGCGACGAAGTCCTTCTCGTGCGCCTTGTAGTAAGCCTGCAGCTCGGCGTCGCCCGGGTTGACCTTGGCGGCGTAGGCGGCGGGGTCGAAGCGCTCGAACTGGATGTCGCGCCGCTGCAGCATCGCGTCCAGCGCGGCGTTGGCATCGGCCGGCGGCACGAAGCCGGTGGCGCGCACGGCGGCCAGCACCTGGCGCAGCGCGTAGTCCTGGCGGAGCTGCTCGGTGAAGCCTTCGGCGCTCATGCCCTGCGCGGCCAGCAGGTCGCGGTTGATCGTGCCGTCGGCGTTGCGCAGGCCGGCGAGCGCCGGGTCGGCGCGGAACAGGCGCGCCAGCCGGTCGTCGCTGGGCAGCAGGTGCAGCTTGAAGGCGGCGCTGCGCAGCACGTATTCCTGCACCAGCGCGTCCAGCGTCTGGCGCTGGAACTCCGGCGTGTCCAGCAGCTTGGCGTCGACGCCGGGCATCTGCTGGCGCGTGCGCTCCACCTGGCGCTTGTGCGCGGCCTCCCACTCGGCGCGCGTGATGCCGCGCCCGTCCACCTTGGCCACGTCGGCCGCGCTGCCGTCGGTGAAGCGCGAGTAGCCCTGGATGCCGAAGAAGATGAACGACGGGAAGATGAGCAGGACCATCAAGCCGAGCATCAGCTTGGAGTGCGTGCGGACGAAATCGAACATGTTGCTGTGCCTTGCGCGGCGGGTGGGGAGGCGCACCAGGCCGAATGCCTGAGCCGGAAAACGACGAAGGCGAACCGCGGTTCGCCTTCGGGGGCAGGCCCTTTCCGTGAGGAGAGGCCAACGGCTGCTTGCCGATTTTAGCCTTCGGTCACCAAGCCCTGGCGAAGGTCCGGGCCCGGGGGTTGTGGTGGGTGCTGACGGGCTCGAACCGCCGACCTACGCCTTGTAAGGGCGCCGCTCTACCAACTGAGCTAAGCACCCGAGGGCTTCAGACCGCGTCCTTCAACGCCTTGCCGGGGCGGAACTTGGGCACCTTGGCGGCCTTGATCTTGATGGCAGCGCCGGTGCGCGGGTTGCGGCCGGTGCGGGCCGCGCGCTTGGTGACGGCGAAGGTGCCGAAGCCGGCGATGGCCACGCTGCCGTTCTTCTTCAGCGTGCTCTTCACGCCACTGATCAGAGCTTCCAGCGCGCGGGTGGCGGCGGCCTTGGAAATGTCGGCCTGCTTGGCGATGTGCTCGATCAATTCCGTCTTGTTCACGTGCTTACCCCCTCTCAAGGTCTTCGGGTCTTGGGTCGGTGTGGAGTGTGTGGTGCCCACCTGGGAGCACGCCTGCGTACCGCCGATTCATTACAGCCGCGGGCCCTGGCGGTGTCAAGGGACGGCGCGGATTCTATGCCCTCCGTTCGAGGGAACCGGGGCTTGCCGCTGACGCAGATCAGCGGGCTTGTCCGCTTGACCGGACCCCCAGGGCCGGGTCGGCCCGGCCCCCGAGGGGGTTCAAGTCGCCCGGCAAAGCCGGATCGACTTGAAGGGCTCAACTTCCGGCCGTGCGGCGGCGCTGCTGCCAGGCCAGCAACTCGCCGACGAAGCCGCGCCTGAACGCGACCACGCAGACGACGAAGATCGCGCCGATGATCACCGTGACCCACGAGCCCACGCGGTCGGCCAGGAAGTTCTGCAGCCCGATGATCGTGAAGGCGCCGATCACCGGCCCCGCGAAGGTGCCCATGCCGCCCAGCAGCGTCATCAGCACCACCTCGCCCGACAGCGACCAGTGCGCGTCCGACAGCGTCGCGAAGCCCAGCACCACGGTCTTCATCGAGCCGGCGAGGCCTGCCAGCGCGGTGGACAGCACGAAGGCCAGCAGCTTGTAGCGGTCGACGTCGTAGCCCAGCGAGACGGCGCGCGCCTCGTTCTCGCGGATGGCCTTCAGCACCTGGCCGTAGGGCGAGTGCACGACGCGCACGATGAACAGGAACACCGCGACGAACACCGCCAGCACGACGAAGTACAGCACCAGGTCGCTGCTCAGGTCGAGCAGGCCGAAGAGCCTGCCGCGCGGCACGCCTTGCAGTCCGTCCTCGCCGCCGGTGAACGGCGCCTGCAGCCAGACGAAGTAGACCATCTGCGCCATCGCCAGCGTGATCATCGCGAAGTAGATGCCTTGGCGGCGGATCGCGATCAGCCCCACCAGCAGCCCGATCGCGCCGGCAAACAGCGTGCCGCCCAGCACGCCCAGCTCGGGCGACCAGCCGGCGCTCTTCACCAGCCAGCCGGTGGCATACGCGGCCGCGCCCAGGTAGGCCGCGTGGCCGAACGACAGCAGCCCGGTGAAGCCCAGCAGCAGGTTGAAGGCGCAGGCGAAGATCGCGTAGCACAGCGCCTTCATCATGAAGATCGGGTACAGGCCGATGAAGGGCGCCGCGATCAGGATCGCGAGGCCGACGCCCCAGGCCATGCGGCCGAGCCTGTCGCTGCTCCATTGGCTGCTGCTGCCCATCAGCGTTCCTTCCCGAACAGCCCGGCCGGCCGGATGATCAACACGATGGCCATGATCACGAAGACGACGATGTTCGAGGCCTCGGGATAGAACACCTTGGTCAGGCCCTCGATCAGCCCCAGCATCAGGCCGGTGAGGATGGAGCCGAGGATCGAGCCCATGCCGCCGATCACGACGACCGCGAACACCACGATGATCAGGTTGCTGCCCATCAGCGGCGTGATCTGGATGACCGGCGCGGCCAGCACGCCGGCCACCGCCGCCAGGCCCGCGCCGAAGGCGTAGGTCAGCGCCACCATCAGCGGCACGTTGACGCCGAAGGCCTGCACCAGCGCCGGGTTTTCGGTGCCGGCGCGCAGGTACGAGCCCAGCCGCGTGCGCTCGATCAGGAACCAGGTGCCGAAGCAGATCAGCAGCGAGGCCACCACCACCCAGCCGCGGTAGTTGGGCAGGATCATGAAGCCCAGGTTGGTGGCGCCCTGCAGCAGCTCGGGCACCGCGTACTGCTGGCCCGAGACGCCGAAATGGTCGCGGAAGATGCCCTCGGCGATCAGCGAGAGGCCGAAGGTCAGCAGCAGGCCGTAGATCGGGTCGATGCGGTAGAGCTGCTTGAGCAGCGTGCGCTCGATCAGCAGGCCTAAAGCGCCGACAACGACCGGCGAGACCACCAGCGCCAGCCAGTAGTTCATGCCGAAGTGCTCCAGCCCCAGCCAGGCCACGTAGGCGCCGATCATGTAGAGCGCGCCGTGCGCGAAGTTGACGATGCCCAGCAGCCCGAAGATGACCGCCAGCCCCAGGCTGAGGATGGCGTAGAACGAGCCGTTCACCAGGCCCAGCAGCAGCTGGCCCAGGAAGGCTTGCAGGGGGATGCCGAAGATCTCCATCGTCGGGTGCTCGCGCCGGCGCTGCCGCTTCAGCTCACTTCCACAACGGGCACTTGCTCTCGGCCTTGGTGGTCCAGGCCTCCTCGCCCTTGAAGGTCTGCACGACGTTGTAGTAGTCCCAGGGCTCGGTCGACTTGTCGGGCGACTTCACCTGCATCAGGTACATGTCGTGCACCATGCGGCCGTCGCCGCGGATCCAGCCGCCCTTGGCGAAGACGTCGTTGATCTTGCTCTTCTTCATCTGTACCAGCACTTTTTCGGCGTCGTCGCTGCCGGTGGCCTTGACGGCGGCCAGGTACTGCAGCGTGGCCGAGTAGTCGGCGGCCTGCAGCGAGCTGGGCATGCGCTTCATCTTCTCGAAGAAGCGGCGGCTCCAGGCGCGCGTCTCGGCGCTCTGGTTCCAGTACCAGCTGTCGGTCAGGTACAGGCCCTGCGTGGTCTTCAGGCCCAGCGAGTGGATGTCGTTGATGAAGATCAGCAGCCCGGCCAGCTTCATCGTCTTGGTGATGCCGAACTCGTTGGCCGCCTTGATGGTGTTGATGGTGTCGCCGCCGGCGTTGGCCAGGCCCAGGATCTGCGCCTTGCTGGACTGCGCCTGCAGCAGGAACGACGAGAAGTCGCTGGCATTGAGCGGGTGCTTGACCGAGCCCACCACCTTGCCGCCCGAGGCCTCGACGATCTTGGTGGTGTCGTTCTGCAGTTGCGCGCCGAAGGCGTAGTCGGCGGTCAGGAAGAACCAGCTCTTGCCGCCGGCCTTGACGACGGCGTTGCCGGTGCCCTTGGACAGCGCCACCGTGTCGTAGGCCCAGTGCACGGTGTAGGGCGTGCACTGGTCGTTGGTCAGCGCGGAGCTCGCGGCGCCGACGACGAGGAAGGGCTTCTTCTTCTCGGCCGCCACCTTGGCCATCGCCAGGCTGGTGCCGGAGTTGGTGCCGCCGATCAGCATGTCCAGGCCCTGGGTGTCGAACCATTCGCGCGCCTTGGCGGCGGCGATGTCGGCCTTGTTCTGGTGGTCGGCGTAGAGCACCTCGATCTTCTTGCCGGCCACCGCGCCGCCCGCGTCGGCGATCGCCATGCGGATGGCCTCCACGCCGCCCGCGCCGTCGATGTCGGCGTAGACGCTGGACATGTCGGTGACGATGCCGATCTTGATGACGTCGCCCGAGATCTGGGCATGCGCGCCGGTGGCGGCGGCAAGCGTCAGGGCACAGGCGGCGGCAATCTTCTTGAGCTTCATGGGCGGGGTCTTTCGTGGGTTGAGAGAGCGACGAAGGCGGCGGCCGGATCGGGTGGATCGCTAGACGCCGAGGTACTCGTGCAGGCGCTCCATGCGCGCCGGCAGTTCGGACTGGGTGAAGGACTGGATCACCTGGCCGTGCTCCATCACCAGGAAGCGGTCGGCCAGCGGCGCGGCGAAGCGGAAGTTCTGCTCGACCATCACGATCGTGTAGCCCTGTTTGCGCAAGGCGACCACCATCTCGGCGAGCTTCTGCACGATGACCGGGGCCAGGCCCTCGGAGATCTCGTCCAGCAGCAGCAGCTTGGCGCCGGTGCGCAGGATGCGCGCGACGGCCAGCATCTGCTGCTCGCCGCCCGACAGCCGCGTGCCCTGGCTGCTGGCCCTTTCCTTCAGGTTGGGGAACATCGCGTAGATCTGCTCCACCGCCATGCCGCCGGCGGCCAGCCTGGGCGGCAGCAGCAGGTTCTCCTCGGCCGACAGGCTGGAGAAGATGCCGCGCTCCTCCGGGCAGTAGCCGATGCCCAGCCGCGCGATGCGGTGCGTGGGCAGCGCGATGGTCTCGGTGCCCAGCACCTTGACCGAGCCCTTGCGCGAGCCGGTCAGCCCCATGATCGCGCGCAGCGTGCTGGTGCGGCCGGCGCCGTTGCGGCCCAGCAGCGTGACGACCTCGCCTTCGTCGACGTGGAAGTCCACGCCGTGCAGCACGTGCGATTCGCCGTACCAGGCGTGCAGGCCCTTCACTTCGAGGAAGCGCTTGCTCATCTCAATGCGCCCCCTTCAGTTCCGTCTGCGCGCTGCCCATGTAGGCCTCGATCACCGCGGGGTTCTTCGAGACCTCGGCATAAGGCCCTTCGGCCAGCGTCGCGCCGCGCGCCAGCACGGTGATGGTGTCGGCCAGGCTCGCCACCACGCTCATGTTGTGCTCGACCATCAGCACCGTGCGGTCGGCGGCCACCTTCTTGATGAGCTGCTTGATGCGGTCCACGTCCTCCAGCCCCATGCCTTGCGTGGGCTCGTCCAGCAGCATCAGGCGCGGCTCCATCGCCAGCGTCGTCGCGATCTCCAGCGCGCGCTTGCGGCCGTAGCTCAGCTCCACCGCGCGCAGGTGCGCGTGCTGGCGCAGGTCCACGGCCTGCAGCAGTTCCAGCGCGCGCTCGTTCAGCGTCTCCAGCGTGCGCTCGGCGCGCCAGAAGTGGAACGAGGTGCCGAGCTTGCGCTGCAGCGCCACGCGCACGTTCTCCAGCACCGTGAGGTGCGGGAACACCGCCGAGATCTGGAACGAGCGGATCACGCCGCGGCGCGCGATGTGCGCCGAGCTCTCGCCGGTGATGTCGGCGCCGTCGTAGACGATGCGGCCCGCGGTCGGCGTCAGGAACTTGGTCAGCAGGTTGAAGCAGGTGGTCTTGCCGGCGCCGTTGGGGCCGATCAGCGCGTGGATGCTGCCGCGGCGCACGTTCAGGTCGACCCGGTTCACGGCGACGAAGCCCTTGAACTCCTTGGTCAGGCCTTGCGTCTGGAGGATGTAGTCGTCGGCCATGGAGGGTTCAGCCTCGGGGCGTGGCGGGCAGCCGGCCGCCCAGCCGCTGCGTGAGCGCGCGCGCCGCGTCCAGCACGATGTCGCGGTGACGGGCGCCGTCGTCGTCGCCCAGCGTCAGCCGGTTCAGGCACACGCCGATGCCGGCCACCGGCTGCGCCGCGGCGTCGAACACCGGCGCGCCGATGCAGTAGACGCCGGCGCGCACGCCTTCGTCGTCGATGCTGTAGCCGCGCCGGCGCGTCAGCGCCAGCTCGGGCAGCAGATCGGCCACGCGGCGCGGGCCGCGGCCGTTCATCTGCGCCAGCGCCGCGCTGCCGAACAGGCGGCGCACGCGCGCCGGCTCCAGCTCGGCCAGCATGGCCTTGCCGGTGGCCGCCAGGTGCGCCGGCAATCGCATGCCGACGTTGAAGGCCAGGCCCAGCGGGCGGCGGCCGTTGCGCACGCCGATGTAGACCACGTCGCGGCCGTTCAGCACCGAGAGGATCACGGTTTCGTCGGGCGCGGCGCCGGCCCACAGCGCGTTGAACTCCTGCGTGATGCCGGTGCCGGAGACGAAGGCCTCGGCCAGCGGCATCACGCCGGGGCCGATGCGGAAGGCGCCGTCGTCCTGGCGCTGCAGGTAGCCGTAGCGCAGCAGCGTGTTGCACAGGCCGTGCACGCTGCTCTTGGGCAGGTCCAGGTCGGCGGCCAGGCGCGCCAGGCTCATCGGCTCGCGGCGCTGGGCCAGCCGCTCCAGCAGCGTCAGCGCGCGCGAGACCGCGGGCACCAGGGCCGGCGAGACCGTGGTGCCGCGCGAGACGTCGGCGGGCTGGCGGAGTTCCATCGAGATGAGATCGGGGCCGTTTGATCGTTCGATCGGCTGAACGCTCTTCAGCCGATCGAACGGGGCCGGAGTGTAGGCAGCCTGCCCCGGCCCGCGCCTCCGGGCAAACACTCAGAGGGTTGGCCCGGGAGAGCCGAGATGAGAGTCCCCTCGGGGACAGGTCGCCGCAGGCGACCAGGGGGAGCGGCGGTGTTAACGCCCTGAGCCCGATCCGGCTTCGCCGGTCGGGTTCAGCAGCCCCCTTGGGGGGCGGCCGCCCCAGCGGCCGGGGGCTGTCAGGTCTTCAGCACCAGCGCCACGCCCAGCGCCGTCAACGCCATGCCGGCGATGACCGAGGCGCCGAGCGATTCGCCGAACATCGCCCAAGCCAGCACCGCGGTGCAAGGCGGCACCAGGTACATCAGGCTGCTGACCTGGGTGGCCGCGCCGCGCTGGATCAGCAGGTACAGCAGCGAGCTGGCGCCCAGCGTCAGCGCCACCACCGACCAGGCCAGCGCGGCCAGCAGCTCGGGGTGCCAGCGCAGCGGCTCGGTCTCCAGCAGCGCCAGCGGCGCGGTCACCAGCAGCGCGGCCAGCAACTGGACCGTCGACGCGGTGCGCACGTCGCAGGGCTGCACGTGCGCCTTCTGGTACAGCGTGCCGCCGGTGATGCTGGCCAGCGCGGCGACGGCCAGCGCCACGTTCAGCGGCGTGGCCAGGCCAGCGCCCAGCTTGTGCAGCACCACCAGCAGCAGGCCTGCCAGGCCCAGCACCAGGCCCAGCCACTGGCGCGGCGCCACGCGGTGCTCGGCGCCCTGCAGCGAGACCCAGATCGCCGTCAGCAGCGGCTGCAGTCCGACGATCAGCGCCGCGGTGCCGGCGCCCAGCCCGTGCTTGACCGCGGCCCAGACGCCGCCCAGATAGCCGCCGTGCATCAGCGCGCCGGTGACGGCCAGGTGCAGCCACTGCTGGCGCCCGCGCGGCCAGCGCGCGCCGCCGGAGGCCATCACCCAGGCCACGAACAGCAGCACCGACAGCGCGTAGCGCCAGGCCAGGAACGTGAACGGCGGCGCGTGCGGCATGCCCAGCCGCGCGACGACGAAGCCGGTGCTCCAGATCAGCACGAAGGCCACCGGCATCGCGCGCACCCAGGCGCCGCCCGGAGCACCGGCAGCGGCCCCGCTCATCGCACCTTGGCGCGGATCTCGGGAATCGCCTTGCGCAGGTAGTAGGCCATCGACCACACGGTGAGCACCGCGGCCACCCACATCAGCACCGTGCCCCACAGCCGCGTATCGATCACGCCGAACAGCGCGCCGTCGTACAGCAGGAAGGGGATGGCCACCATCTGCGCCGTGGTCTTGAGCTTGCCGATCATGTGCACCGCGACGCTGCGCGCGGCGCCGATCTGCGCCATCCATTCGCGCAGCGCCGAGATCGCGATCTCGCGGCCGATGATGACCAGCGCCACCAGCGCGTCCACGCGCTGCAGCGCCAGCAGGATGATCAGCGCGGCGCAGATCAGGATCTTGTCGGCCACCGGATCGAGGAAGGCGCCGAAGGCCGAGGTCTGGTCGAGCTTGCGCGCCAGCCAGCCGTCGAACCAGTCGGTGAGCGCGAAGAACACGAACATCACGGTGGCCGCCAGGTTGCGCGTGACGTTGTCCAGCGGCAGGTAGTAGACGCCGATGATCAAGGGGATGGCCACGATGCGGGCCCAGGTCAGCAGCGTCGGTACCGTGAGGAACATCTCAATGCCCGCCCGGCCGCCCGAAGGGCATTGAGCGCCCCCTCGGGGGGCAGCGAACGCAGTGAGCTTGGGGGCCGATCATCTCGTCGATTGTGCCCAAGTCGCCGGCGGCGACGCGGACGGCTACTCGTCCAGCGTGCGGGGCTTGAAGCGGCGCTGCTCGTCGAACAGGAAGACCTCGGTCCACTTCCAGGGCCGCGGCAGCCGCGCCATCGCGCCGTAGGGCGCGGCGCGCTGCACCGCGTCGATCGCGAGCTGCGTGGTCTCGCGCGCCTGCCGCGGGTGGCGCAGCACCTGCACGCGGCGCACGCTGCCGTCGGCGTTGAGCTCGACCTCCAGCACGGGAATAGCCAGCAGCGGCTCCACCACCACGCCGGTGTAGCTGCCGTCCGGATGCGCCTGCACCAGGCGGCGCGCGGCCTGCAGGCGGAACTCGTCCCAGTTGCGCGCCGCTTGCGGCGGTGCGAGCGGCAGCGCGCGGCGGACGGCGGTTGCCGACGCTGCCGGTGCCGCCGGCGCGGCGACCGATGGCGCCGGCGCGGGCGCAGGCGCTGGTACCGGCACCGGCACCGGCACCACGACCACGGGCGCTGGCGCCGTCGGCGCAGGCCGTTCCGGCGCACCGCAGCCCGCCAGCCAGCACGCCGCCGGCACCGCCAGCAACAGGCCAAGCCGCATCCGCCGAATCCCGGTGTCAGTGCAAGGCACGATAGATCTCCTCCGCCAATTCGTGCGAGATGCCTTCCACCGCTGCGAGGTCGTCGACGCCCGCGTTGGCCACGCCGCGCACACCGCCGAAGCGCTGCAGCAGCCGCGCGCGCTTGCGCGGGCCGACGCCGGGGATGTCCTCCAGCCTGCTGCCGCCGGTGCGCACGCTGGCGCGGCGCGCGCGCATGCCGGTGATCGCGAAGCGGTGCGCCTCGTCGCGGATCTGCGCCACCAGCATCAGCGCCGCCGAGTCGTGGCCCAGGTAGACCTTGGGCCGGCCGTCGGCGAACACCAGCTCTTCCAGGCCGACCTTGCGGCCCTCGCCCTTCTCGACGCCGACGATCAGCCCGAGGTCCAGCCCCAGTTCCTCGAACACCTCGCGCGCCATCGCCACCTGGCCGCGGCCGCCATCGACCAGCACGAGGTCGGGCAAGCGGGCGCGCGCGCTGCGCGGCTCGGCCGCCGCCGGCGCATCGGCCGCCGCGGGCTCGGCGCCGTCGCGCGCCACGGCCTCGGCCAGCTTGGCGTAGCGGCGCGTCAGCACCTGGCGCATCGCGGCGTAGTCGTCGCCGCCGGTGATGCCTTCGATGTTGAAGCGGCGGTACTGGCTGCTCTGCATCTGGTGCTTCTCGTAGACCACGCACGAGGCCTGCGCCGCCTCGCCCGCGGTGTGGCTGACGTCGAAGCACTCGATGCGCAGCGCGTCGGGGTCGGCGATGTCGAGGTCCAGCGCCTCGATCAGCGCGCGCGTGCGCTCGCGCTGGCTGCCCTCCTCGGCCAGCAGCCGCGCCAGCGCCAGCTCGGCGCCCTTGGCCGCCATCTCCAGCCAGATGCGGCGCTGCTCGCGCGGCTGCTGCACGGTGCGCACTTTGCTGCCGGCGGCCTCGGCCAGCGCGGCGATCAGCGCCGGGGCGGGCGCGTGGCTGGTCACCAGCAGCGGCGGCACCGGCTGGCCGATGTAGTGCTGCGCGATGAAGGCTTCCAGCACGGCGGTCTCGGGGTCCTGCTGCGCGCGGCCCTCGGCCTCTTCGGCGTCCCAGGTGGCGGCGTCGTCGACGTGGCTGGGGAAGTAGGCGCGATCGCCCAGGTGGCGGCCGCCGCGCACCATCGCCAGGTTCACGCAGGCGCGGCCGCCGGCCACCTTGACGGCCAGCACGTCCACGTCCTTGTCGGCGGCCGACAGGCTGCTCTCGTCCACCGCCTGCTGGTGCAGCACACGCGACAAGGCGCCGATGCGGTCGCGCACCTCGGCGGCCTTCTCGAACTCCAGCGCGTCGGCCAGTGTCATCATCTGCGCCTGCAGGTCCTCGATCACCTGCTGCTGCTCGCCGAGCAGAAAGCGCTCGGCGTCGCGCACGTCGCGCGCGTAGTCGTCGACGCCGATGAAGCCGACGCAGGGCGCCGAGCAGCGGCGGATCTGGTGCAGCAGGCAGGGGCGCGAGCGGTTGCTGAACACCGTGTCTTCGCAGGTGCGCAGCAGGAAGACTTTCTGCAGCAGCTGGATCGTGTCCTTCACCGCCCAGGCGCTGGGGTAGGGGCCGAAGTAGCGGTGTTTGCGGTCGACCGCGCCGCGGTAGTAGGCGATCCTCGGAAAGCGGTGCGAGACCAGCTTCAGGTAGGGGTAGCTCTTGTCGTCGCGGAACAGGATGTTGAACTTGGGGTTCAACGTCTTGATCAGGTTGTTTTCCAGCAGCAGCGCCTCGGCCTCGGTGCGCACGACGGTAGTCTCCAGCCGCGCGATGCGCGAGACCATCGCGCCGATGCGCGTGCCGCCGTGGTCCTTGTGCAGGTAGCTGGAGACGCGCTTCTTCAGGTTGCGCGCCTTGCCCACGTAGAGCACGCCGCCCTGGGCATCGAACCAGCGGTAGACGCCGGGCAGGCCCGGCAGCGCGGCCACCTCGGCCAGCAGGCGCTCGCGCGCGCTGGCAACCGCTGCGGCCGCAGCCTCGGGGGTGGCGTCTTCGCTCATCGGACAGATTGTGCCGCCGCGCTTTTCGATAATCGCGCGATGCGCTGGGACCTGTTCTGCCGCGTGATCGACAACCACGGCGACCTGGGCGTGTGCTGGCGCTTGGCGCGCGACCTCGCGTCGCGCGGCGACGCGGTGCGGCTCGTCGTCGACGATGCGCGCGCGCTGGCCTGGATGGCGCCGCAGGGCGCCGCGGGTGTGGCAGTGCTGCCGTGGTCGGACGCGCCGCCCGCCGCGGTAGGCGACGTGGTGGTCGAAGCCTTCGGTTGCGACCCGCCGCCGGTCTTCGTCGACGCGATGGCGCGGCGCCGGACCGCGCCGGTGTGGATCAACCTCGAGTACCTCAGCGCCGAGGCCTACGTCGAACGCTCACACGGCCTGCCGTCGCCGCAGCCCGGCGGTCTGCGCAAGTGGTTCTTCTACCCCGGCTTCACGCCGCGCACCGGCGGCCTGCTGCGCGAGCCCGGGTTGATGCACGAACAGGCCGCGTTCGACCGCCAGGCCTGGCTCTCGGCCCGCGGCTGGCTGCCGCGGCCCGGCGAGCGCCTGTTCAGCTTGTTCAGCTATCCGCTGCCCCGCCTGGCCGACTGGCTGCCGGCGCTGGCCGCGCAGCCCACGCTGCTGCTGGCCGCGCCGGGCTCGGCGGTCGAGCCGCTGCGCGCGCTGCCGCGGCCGCCGGGCCTGCGCGTGATCGATCTGCCCTGGCTGACCCAGCCCGACTACGACCGGCTGCTGTGGAGCTGCGATCTGAACGCGGTGCGCGGCGAGGATTCGTTCGTGCGCGCGCAATGGGCCGGCCAGCCGCTGCTGTGGCAGATCTACCCGCAGCACGACGGCGTGCATGCGGCCAAGCTCGAAGCCTGGCTGGACCGCTGCCTCGAAGGCGCCCCGCCCGCGCTGGCCCAGGCCGTGCGCCAGGCCCAGCGGTGCTGGAACGGACTGGACGCCGGGCCGCCCGCACTGCCCGATCTGCCAGCCTGGCAGGCCTGGCAGCGGCACTGGCGCCAGCAACTGCTGGCGCAGAACGATCTGACGGCGCAACTGCGGTCTTTTGCGCTGGAAAGAGCGGGCAAACCCTAGCCGCCTGCTAGAATCACGGGCTTTTCGCCAAGCTGCACCGCGTCTTTCCGAAGACACCGCAGGACACCGCCATGAAACTCGCACAGGAAATCCGCGCCGGCAACGTCATCATGCAGGGCAAGGACCCGATGGTCGTGCTCAAGACCGAATACAGCCGCGGCGGCCGCGGCGCCGCCACGGTGCGCATGAAGATGAAGAACCTGCTCAACAACGCAGGCGCCGAAGTCGTCTTCAAGGCCGACGACAAGATGGACCAGATCATCCTCGACAAGAAGGACTGCACCTACTCCTACTTCGCCGATCCGATGTACGTCTTCATGGACGCCGAGTACAACCAGTACGAGGTGGAAGCCGAGAACATGGGCGACGCCATCCAGTACCTGGAAGACGCGATGCCGGTGGAAGTGACCTTCTACGACGGCAAGGCGATCTCGGTCGAGATGCCCACCACCGTGGTGCGCCAGATCAACACCGAGCCGGCCGTCAAGGGCGACACTTCGGGCAAGGTGATGAAGCCGGCCCGCCTGGTGGGCACGGGCTTCGAGGTCGCGGTGCCGGTCTTCGTCGAAGACGGCGACCGCATCGAGATCGACACCCGCACGCACGAATACCGCAAGCGGGCCTGAGCCCGCTGCGACACTCGGGACGCGGCGTCCCGCCCCGCTTCAGGTTCAGGGCTTGGCGGCGTGCCAGACGCCGTTGGCGCCGTCGCCGGTCTTGTCGCCGGGCTTCTGGTCCTTGGCCCAGTAGTACAGCGGCTTGCCCTTGAAGGCCCATTGCTTCTTGCCGTCGTCGCGCACGATCACCGTGTAGTCGCCGCTGCCCATGTCGGCGTCGGCCGCCATCAGCGGCGGCCAGTTGGTGGCGCAGGCGCCGTTGCAAACACTCTTGCCCGAGCCGGCGGCGTCGCGGTCGAAGGTGTAGAGCGTCATCCCGTTGGGGCCGGTCAGCACGCCGTCGCTGAGCTTGGCCGGGTCGGCCGCGTTGGCGCCAGCGCCGGCCACGGCCAGCAACAGCGAGATCAGTGAGAGTCGGATCGCACGCATGGGGACCTCTCGATCGTGAGTGGGTACCCCGCGTGTACGCCGCAGGCCGGCCGGACATTCCAGCTCAGCGGCTTTTCCTTATCCTCGCGCGATGAGCTTCGACTTCGACGCCGCGGTGCAGTCGCCCTTTCGCATGCAGCCGGGCCTGCGCCGGCTGGTGCCCGGCACGCCGCAGTTGACGCCGATGACCGCCGGCAGCCGCCACCAGCGCGAGAAGATGGCCGTGCTCTCGGCCTTTGCCGGCCAGGCCCTGGTCGCGCAGCCCGGCTTCGACCCCGCACCGGCGCTGGACGTGCTGTGCCGCCAGGCCGCCGCCGAGCATCCGCAGCATTTCCATTGGGACGGCCAGGCCGCCACCGCCCCGCGGCTGGGCCTGCGCGTGCGGGTGCGCGACGGCCAGGTCGAGCAGACCGGCAGCGGCGCCTTCGGCCTGGGCGACGAGCTGCCGCGCTGCGTGGCGCTGCAGGCGCCCGCATGGCGGCTGCCGGCGCTGCTGGCGCTGTGCTTCGTCGAGGACTTCGCGATCGTCGACGTCGCCGACGCCTGCATACCGTGGCTGGCCGTCGCGCTGCCGTCGCACTGGGCGCCGGAGGACAAGGTGGGCCGCTCGTTCGCGCAGGTGCATGCGCCGGTGGCCGACGGCGACCTGCTGCGCCAGGCGGGGCCGGCGCTGGCCCGGCTGGTCGGCGGGCCCGAGCGCTGGGAGCGCTTCGTCTGGACCGTCACCGACACGCCGCGCCTGCACGCGCACCCGCGCCGCGTGGCGCCCGAGCGCTGGACGCACGACCCGCAGCCCGGCGGCGGCCTGCCGCGCGCCTGGTTCCGCAGCGAGCGCCAGACCTTCATCCCGGTGCCGGCGGCGGGCCAGGCGCTGTTCACGATCGCGGTCGAGGTGCGTCCGCTGCCCGAGGTGGTCGACCGCCCCGAGCGCGCACGCCGCCTGGCCGACGCGGTGGCCAGCATGAGCCCGGCAGTGCTGGCCTACCGCGGCCTGACCGCCGTGCGCGAGCCGCTGCTGCACTGGCTGGCCGAACGGGCCGGGCCTTGAAGAGCCGGCCGCTGCAGCCGGCCCGCATCGCCTGGGCCGACGACGGCACGCCGCTGGCGCCGGACTTCGGCGACGTCTACCACGCCCGCATCGGCGCGGCGGCGCAGGCGCGGCAGGTCTTCCTCGCCGGCAACGGCTTGCCGCAGCGCTGGGCGGGGCGCGACGACTTCACGGTCTTCGAGACCGGCTTCGGCCTGGGCAACAACTTCCTCGCCACTTGGGAGGCCTGGCGCGACGACCCGCAGCAGCCGCGGCGGCTGCACTACCTGGCGGTCGAAGCCCATCCGCCGCGCGCCGAGGATCTGCGGCGCGCGCATCGGGACGCCGAAGACGCCGAGCGGGCATCGGCGCTGCTCGCCGCCTGGCCACCGCTGGTGCCGGGCCTGCACCGGCTGGACTTCGCCGGCGGCGCCGTGCGCCTGATGCTGGCCTTCGGCGACGTGCGCGACTGGCTGCCCGAATGGCGCTTCGAGGCCGACGCCTTCTACCTGGACGGCTTTGCGCCGGCGCTGAACCCCGCGATGTGGGACCGCGCCGTGCTGCGCACGCTGGGCCGCCGCGCCGCGCCCGGCGCCACCGCCGCCACCTGGAGCGTCGCGCGCGCGGTGCGTGACGGCCTGGCGGCCGCCGGTTTCGCCTGCGAACGCCGGCCCGGCCTCGGCGGCAAGCGCGAGGTGCTGCACGCGCAGCACGTGCCGCGGGCCGCGCGACCGCCCGCACCGCGCCGGCCTAGCCGCGTGCTGGTGCTGGGCGCCGGGCTGGCCGGCGCCTGCTGCGCCGCCGCGCTGGCCGACCTGGGCTGCACGGTCGACGTGATCGACCGCCACGCGGCACCGGCCGAGGGCAGCTCGGGCAACCCGGCCGGGCTGTTCCATGCCACCGTGCACGCTGGCGACAACCCGCATGCGCGGCTGTTCCGCGCCGCCGCGCTGCGCTGCGCGCAGATCGTGCGCCGCTTCGATGCCGTCGAAGTGCCGCGGCAGGTGGAAGGCTTGCTGCGACTGGAGCAGCAACGAGACATAGCGGCGATGCAAGCGTTGATCGCCGCCCAGGCGCTGCCGCCGGATTTCGTGCAGGCCCTGTCCGCGGCCGATGCCGCCGCGCTGGCCGGCGTGCCGCTGCGCCTGCCGGCCTGGTTCTACGCCCAAGGCGGCTGGGTCTCGCCGGCGCACCTGGTGCGCGCGCTGCTCGGCCGGCCCGGCATCCGCTTCCACGGCAGCGTGGACGTAAGGGCCCTGCGGCGCGACGGCGAGCAATGGACCTGCCTCGACGCCCAGGGCCAGGTGCTGGCCGCCGCCGAGCATCTGGTGCTGGCCGCCGCCGAGCATCTGGTGCTGGCCTGCGCCGAGCAGGCCGGCGGCCTGCTGCAGGCGCTGGGCTGGCCGGCGCTGCCGCTGGCCGGCCACCGCGGCCAGGTCAGCGTGCTCCCGGCGGGCGCGCTGCCCGCCGCCTTGCGTCGGCCGTTGGCCGGCGACGGCTATGCCCTGCCCTTGCCCGACGGCCGCGTGCTGTGCGGCGCCAGCAGCCGCAGCGATGACGACGACGCCGACCCGCAACCGCGCGACGAAGACCATCGCGCCAACCTGCGCCGGCTGCAAAGCCTGTGCGGCCTGGCCAATGATCTCGACGTCGACCTGGCCCAGGTGCAGGGCCGCGTCGGCTGGCGCGTGCAGGCGAGCGACCGGCTGCCGCTGGTCGGGCCGCTGCCCTTGCGCGGCTTCGCGCCCGGCACGCGGCTGGACCAGGCGCGGCTGCTGCCGTGCGAGCCGGGGCTGCACCTCGCGGTGGGCTTCGGCGGCCGCGGCCTCACGCTGGCGCCGCTGCTGGGCGAAGTGCTGGCCGCGCGGCTGCTGGGCGCGCCGCTGCCGCTGGAACAAAGCCTGGTCGACGCGGTCGACCCCGGCCGTTGGATCGTGCGCGCGGCGCGGCGGGCCGCGGGTTGATCAGAAATCGATCTGCTGCACGCCTTGCGCGGTGCCCAGCAGGCACAGGCTGGCGCGGTGGCGCGCGAAGATGCCCACGGTCACGACGCCGGGCCACTGGTTGATCTCGGCTTCCATCGCCAGCGGGTCCTGGATCGCCAGGCCGCGCACGTCCAGGATCGGCAGCCCGTTGTCGGTGCGCACGCCGTCGCGCAGCGTGGCCTGGCCGCCTAAAGCCGCGAAGCGCCGCGTGATCTGCGCCACCGCCATCGGGATCACCTCCACCGGCAGCGGAAAGCGCCCCAGCACCGCGACGCGCTTGCTCTCGTCGGCGATGCAGACGAAGCGCTCGGCCAAGTCGGCGACGATCTTCTCGCGCGTCAGCGCCGCGCCGCCGCCCTTGATCATGCAGCCGCTGCCGTCGATCTCGTCGGCGCCGTCCACGTAGACCGGCAGCCGCTGCACGGCCGCGGCCTCCAGCACCGCGATGCCGTGCGCGCGCAGGCGCTGGCTGCTGCCTTCTGAGCTGGAGACGGCGCCCGCGATGCGGTCCTTGCACGCGGCCAGCGCGTCGATGAAGTGGTTGACCGTGGAGCCGGTGCCCACGCCGACCACCGCGCCGTCGGGCACGAAGGCCAGCGCCGCGCGGCCGACCAGGGCCTTGAGTTCGTCTTGCGTCATGGGCTCGAATTATCGGCTGCGACAATCCAGCGCCATGCCCCTCGTGCCCTATGCCCTGACCCGCCCTTTCCTCTTCGGCCTGGACCCCGAGCGCGCGCACGAGCTGACGCTGGACGCGATCGCGCGGCTGCAGAACACGCCGGCGCAATGCCTGTGGTCGGCGCCGCGCGTGGCCGACCCGGTGACCGTCGCCGGGCTGCGCTTTCCCAACCGCGTGGGCCTGGCCGCCGGGCTGGACAAGAACGGCCGCTGCATCGACGGCCTGGGCGCGATGGGCTTCGGCTTCATCGAGGTGGGCACCGTCACGCCGCTGGCGCAGCCGGGCAACCCGAAGCCACGCATGTTCCGGCTGCCGGCGAAGCAGGCCTTGATCAATCGCTTGGGCTTCAACAACGAAGGGCTGCAGGCCTTCGTGGCCAACGTGCGACGTGCCCGGGCCTTCCGCGCCGGCGGCGGCATCGTGGGCTTGAACATCGGCAAGAACGCGGCGACGCCGATTGAGCGCGCGGTGGACGACTACCTCGCTTGCCTGGACGGCGTGGCCCCGCACGCCGACTACGTGACGCTGAACATCTCCAGCCCCAACACCAAGAACCTGCGCGCGCTGCAAGGCGACGAGGCGCTGGACGCGCTGCTGGCCGCCGTCACCGCGCGGCGCGACGCGCTGCAGCCGGCACTCAAGCGCCGCGTGCCGCTGTTCCTGAAGATCGCGCCCGACCTCGACGATGCGCAGATCGCGGTGATCGCCGCCACCGTGCGCCGGCACGGCATCGACGGCTTGATCGCCACCAACACCACCGTCGCGCGCGACGCGGTGCAAGGCCTGCCGCACGCCGCCGAGGCCGGCGGCCTGAGCGGCGCGCCGGTGTTCGAGCCCAGCAACCGCGTGCTGCACGCCTTGCGTGGCGCGTTGGGAAAAGGCTTCCCGATCATCGGCGTCGGCGGCGTGCTGAGCGGCGCCGACGCACGCGCCAAGATCGAGGCCGGCGCCGATCTCGTGCAGATCTATACGGGTCTGATCTACCGCGGCCCGGCGCTGGTGGGCGAGGCGGCGCGGGCACTGCGGCGGCGCTGAATCACTCGCCGGCCGCCGCTACAGCAGCTCGGGCGACATCGCCGCGTGCAGCAGCAGTTGCGGCTGGCCTTCGCGCTCGCGCCTACGCAGCCAGATCACGGCGCCCTTGCGCAGCGGCCAGGGCTCGGCATGGCCGGCCAGCAGTGCCGACGCCGCCAAGCCCAGCGTGGGCTGGTGGCCGACGATCAGCACCGGCTCGCGCGCATCGGGCCAGCGCGCGGCCTGCAACAGCGCGGCGGGCTCGGCGTCGGGCGCCAGCTCGGGCACGGTCTTGAACCGGCGGTCCAGCGCCTGCACCGTCTGCTGCGTACGCCGCGCCGGGCTGGCCAGCACGCGCGTGGAGGCCGGCAGCAGCCGGTTGAGCCAGGCCGCCATGCGCCGCGCCTGGCGCTCGCCGCGGCCGGTGAGCGCGCGGTCCAGGTCGCTCTGTCCGGGCTCGGCCTCGTGCGCCTCGGCATGCCGCCACAGGATCAGGTCCATCGTCAGCTCGGCCCTGCATAACGGTCGATCAGTGCCTGCTGGGCACTGACGCCCTGCTCGGCCACGCGATGGTACTGGCCCTGCGCGTCCAGCTCCCAGGCGTCGCGCTGGTCGTGCAGGTAGGGCACCAGGGCCTCGTCGATCACGCGCTGGCGCATCGCCGGGTCGCGCAGCGGCCAGGCCACCTCGATGCGGCGGAACAGGTTGCGGCTCATCCAGTCGGCGCTGCTGAGGTAGAGCACCTCGTCGTCGTCGCCCCCCTCGCCCGTGCCCCAGCGGAAGTAGAAGACGCGCGAATGCTCCAGGAAGCGGCCGATCACCGAGCGCACGCGGATGTTGTCGCTGACGCCCGGCACGCCCGGCGGCAGCATGCAGGCGCCGCGCACGATGAGGTCGATGCGCGCGCCGGCCTGCGAGCAGGCGAGCAGCGCTTCGATCAGCGCCGGGTCGGTCAGCGCGTTGACCTTGGCGACGATGCGCGCCGGCGCGCCGCGGCGCGCGGCCTCGGTCACCTGCTCCACGTGTGCCAGCAGCCGCTTGTGCAGCTGGAAGGGAGCGGCCACCAGGCGCTGCGACGGCCGCAGCCGCGCCTGGCTGGCGAGCTGCTGGAACACGGCCTCGACGTCGGCGGCCAGTGCGGCATCGGCGCTGAGCATGCCGAGATCGGTATACAGCCGCGCGGTGCGCGGGTTGTAGTTGCCGGTGGACAGGTGCACATAACGCCGCAGGCGATTTCCTTCGCGGCGCGTGATCAGCAGCAGCTTGGCGTGCGTCTTCAAGCCCACGATGCCGTAGACCACCTGCGCGCCCACGGCTTCCAGCCGGTCGGCCCAGTTGATGTTGGCTTCCTCGTCGAAGCGCGCCTTCAGCTCGACGACGACGAGCACCTCCTTGCCGCGGCGCGCTGCCTCGATCAGCAGCTCCATCAGCACCGACTGCTCGCCGGTGCGGTAGATGGTCTGGCGGATCGCGACGACCTCGGGGTCGTCGACCGCCTCGCGCAGCAGCTGCACCACGGGCTCGAAACTCTCGAACGGGTGGTGCAGCAGCACGTCGCCCTCGTGCAGCCGCTGCATCAGCGGCTGGCCGGGCGGCAGCCGGCGCACCGGCCAAGCCGGCACCTGCGGCGCGAAGCGCAGGCCCGGCGCGTCGGCCTGGTCGATCAGCTGGTTCAGCCGCGCCAGGTTGACCGGGCCGTTGACCTTGTACAGCGCCGCCGGCGGCAGCTTGAACTGCTGCAGCAGGAAGTCGCTTAGCTCGGCCGGGCAACTGCGCACGACCTCCAGCCGGATGGCCTGGCCGAAGTGCCGCGTGCTGAGGCCGCTGCGCAGCGCCTGGCGCAGGTTGGTGACGTCGTCGCCGTCGACCTCCAGGTCGGAATCGCGCGTGACGCGGAACTGCGAGAAGGCCTCCACCGTGCGGCCGGGGAACAGCTCGGCCAGGTGCGCGCGCACCACGCTGGTCAGCAGCACGAAGCCCTGGCGACCGCCGCACAGCTCGTCGGGCAGGCGGATCACGCGCGGCAGCGCGCGCGGCACCTTCAAGATGGCCACCGCGTTGGCGCGGCCGAAGGCGTCGCGCCCGTCGAGCCTGGCGATGAAGTTCAGCGACTTGTTGGCCACCTGCGGAAACGGGTGCGCCGGGTCCAGGCTCAGCGGCATCAGCAATGGGCGGATCTGCTGCTGGAAGAAGCGGTCCACCCACTGCGCCTGCGCCTCGTCGCGCTCGGCGTGGTTGATCACGACGATGCCCTGGCGCTCCAGCGCCGGCATCAGCTCGTCGTTGAGCAGCTGGTACTGCTCGGCCACCAGCGCGTGCGCGGCGTCCGACAGCGCGGCCAGGCCACCGTGCGCCGGCTCGGCGGCCTCGGCCTGCTGGCGCGCAGCATCCATCAGGTCGGCCATGCGCACCTCGAAGAACTCGTCGAGGTTGGACGAGACGATGGTCACGTAGCGCAGCCGCTCCAGCAGCGGCACGTCGGCGCGCCGGGCCTGGGCCAGCACGCGGCGATTGAATTCGAGGATCGAGCGCTCGCGGTTGAGCAGCGCCACCTTCGGCGCTGCGGCCGGAGCGGGAACGGACATGCGCACCAGTCTAGGCAGCGGCTGCGACAGCTTCGTGACAAGCCGAGAAGAGCCGGAAAGCCGCCGCTTTTCAAGGGCTCGAAAGGCCCTTTGTACCCGCTTCCACACATTTCCGAAACGTGGCCCTGACGGGCGCTGCCCACCATGGACGGCGCCTCCACTCCCCATTCGAGAAACCCCATGAGCACGATCAGCAGCGTCTCTTCCGGCAGCAACGCCTGGGCCCTGGAAAGGCCGGATCCGGCCAGGATGAAGCAGCGCCTCTTCGACAAGACCGACGGCGACGGCTCCGGCACCGTCGACACCGACGAACTGAAGACGCTGCTGGCCGAAGCCGGCCAGCGCAGCGGCCAGGACCTGGGCAACGCCGACGCGGCGATGAAGACGATGGACAGCAACGGCGACGGCAGTCTGGATGCCGACGAGCTGGACCAGGGCCTGCGCGAGCTGATGCCGCCGCCGGGATCGACGGTGGCGTTCGCGCAGCGCCGCGACGGCGGCAGCGGCCCCGGCGGCCTGCAGGGCCCACCGCCGCCGATGGACGGCATCGACGGTGCCCCGGCCGACGACCTCCGGTCGCTCAGCTCGGCGCTGCAGCAACTGGCCCAGGTCGTCGACAGCGACCAGGACCAGAGCCTCAGCGGCAGCGAGTCCGAACGCTTCGGCAGCGTGCTGCAGCAGGCGCTGAAGGAGCAGGACCAGACCCAGGGCAGCGACAGCGCCGGCAGCGACGCGCAGCGGCTGACCGCGCTGATCCAGCGGCTGGTGGCGCTGTACCAGGACGGCCTCCATGCCGGCAGCGGTACGGCCGCTGCCAGCGGCGGCGGCACCTCGTCGGTCGACCTCAGCGCCTGAGCGCGGCAGGCCAGGGCGGCCTTTAGCATCCGGGCCCGATGCCCAGTCGCCTCGCCCCTTTCTTCCGAACCTTCCAGCGCGGCCCCGGTCCGCGCGCGCGCCGGGCCTGCCAAGTGCTGCTGGTGCTGCTGATGGCGGTGGTCTGCGCGCTGGCCTTCGCACCGCATCCGCCGCCGGCGCTGGACACCGGCTGGGACAAGCGCAACCACCTGCTGGCCTTTGCCAGCCTGGCCCTCGTGGCCGAGTTGGCCTTCTGGCCCGCCGCACGGCGGCGGGCGAAGGTGCTGCTGGGGCTGCTGGCCTTCGGCGGCTTCATCGAGCTGGTGCAGTCGCAGATCCCCGAGCGCTCGGCCGAATGGGTCGACCTGCTGGCCGATGGCCTGGGCATCGCGCTCGGTCTGGCCCTGGTCGCTGCGCTGGTCCGGCTGAGCCGCGGGCGGCCGGGCACGCAATCGCGCTGAAACGACATCGCTTCGCCCACTGGCTCACGCTTTGAGCGACCGGGCCCGGAGACTGCGCTCCATCCCGCCGGCGGCTGCCGGTGCCCTCGATGGAGAAACCCCGTGACCCACCAGACCCTTCTCGACCTGGACACCCTGAGCGCCGATCCGCTGGACCGCACCGGCTTCGACATCGGCTGGGACCATGCCCGCCATGCGCTGGTGCCGCCCGCCGAGCTGATGCTGGACGGCACGCCCGTCAGCCAGGGCTGGCGCGCTGCGCGCGCGGTGTTCGGCCGCCGCACCGTGGCCGCCAGCCGCAACGTGCGCCAGTGGCTGGCCTTGCGCCTGCAGGCCTGGCGCGAAGGTGTGGCCTTCGACGACCTGCAGGTCACGCCGCACTATCTAGGCCAGCTGGAGACCCGCCACTGCCCCGTGACCCGCGCGCCGCTGGGCGGCGCGCTGCGCGGTGCCGACAGCCCCGTGATCGCGCGCCTGAACGCCGGCACCGGCTACGCCGCCGGCAACCTGCTGGTGCTGAGCCGCCGCGCCGCGTGCGCTTTGCAGCGCTGCACCGCGGACGAAGCGCGCGACCGCGCCGAGCGTCTGGCCCGCCAGCCCGAGGGCGGCCTGATCGACGAGCTGGACGCCGCGCAATGGGCGCGCCTGGCCACGCTGATGAGCCTGGCCCGGCCGCTGCCGCAGGTGCAGGCCGCGCGGCTGCCGCTGCGCGCGCTGCCGCCCAACCGCGTGCGCGTGCTCAACGCCGCGCAAGGCCTGCAGGCGCTGCTGACGCTGCGCCTGCAGGCCGCCGGCTGGAGCCGCCGCGCCCGCGCGATCGCCGAGCTGCTGCCGCGGCCCGAGCTGCGGCACGACTTCAACCTCTTCGTCGGCGCGCTGGCGGTGCCGCTGATGTCCATCCCCGACCCGCTGCCGGCGCGCGAGCTGCGCTGGGCGCAGGAAGACGCCTGGGCCGACGGCCGCGTGCAGCGCCGCTGGGCGCAGTTCGCGGTGCAGTTGAGCGCGGATGAGTGCGAGGCCTGGCTGCGACGGCTGGTCGACCGGGGGCTGGCCGGCGTGCGGGTGCTGGTGCACGAGCCCGACGCCACGGACGATGCAGCTGAAGAGAAGGCCAGCGCCCAGCCGCTGCGCGCCGCGACGGCTCTGCCGCAGCGTCGGCAGCCGAAGTCTCAGCGTTCCGCGGGCCTGCCCACCGACGGCAGGCCGCCGCAGAACAACTCGCCGATCACTTCGCCCAGCGCCTCGTAGCTCAACGCGCCGTCGGGCCGCAGCCAGGTGAAGGTCCAGTTCATCATCCCGAACAGCAGCATCGTCAACGGCTTGTGCAGCCGCAGCGGCTGCAGCTCGGGCCGCAGCGCGACGATGGCCTCGGCGAAGCGCGCGACCACGCGGCGCTCGGCGGCCAGCACCTGGTCGCGCTCGGGCTCGGGCAGGAAGCGCACGTCCTCGGTCAGCACGCGGTGCTGGTGCTGCGCGCCGGCGTAGGCGGCCATGAAGCGCTCGATCAGCGCGCGCAGCCGCGCCGCGGCGTCCAGCCCCTGCGACAGGCCGTCGAACAGCGTCTCCAGCCGCGCCACGTGGCCGCCGGCGACGTGCAGCAGCAGGCTCTGCTTGTCGGTGAAGTAGTGGTACAGCGTCGGTTTGCTGACGCCGCAGGCCGCGGCCACTTGGTTCATCGTGGTGGCCGTATAGCCCTGGCGCGCGAACAGCTCGGCCGCGCGCGCACCGATCTGCTCGCGCTGGTCGTCGTAGGTGGCGGCGCGGGCGCGGGCCAAGGCCGTTGACCGTCGACGTCAGCGGTGATCGAACGACACCACCACGCGCTCGGTCAGCGGGTGGGCCTGGCAGGTGAGGATGAAGCCGGCGTCGAGGTCGGCTTTTTCCAACGCGAAGTTGCGGTCCATGCGCACCTGGCCTTCCAGCAGCTTGGCGCGGCAGGTGGCGCAGACGCCGCTCTTGCACGAGAACGGCACGTCCATGCCGGCGCGCGACGCGGCAGCCAGGATGCTGTCGTCGCTGGGCTCGAAGCCGACCTCGCGCGTCAGCCCGTCGCGCACGACGCTGATGCGCGCCGTCGTCGCGTCGCCTTCGCGCGGCACGTGCAGCGCGGCGTCCTCGGCCGAGGGCGGGACGCCGAAACGCTCGACGTGGATGCGTTCGCTCGCCAGGCCGGCAGCGCGCAGCGCGGCTTCGACCTCGTCGTTGAAGGCATGCGGGCCGCAGACGAAGGCCTGATCCACCGTGTCGGCACCGATCAATTGCAGGAACTGTGCGACCTTGTCGCGGTCCAGCCGGCCGGTGTTGAGCGGCGAGTCGACCTGCTCGCGCGAGAACACCGGGTGCAGCACCAGCCGCGTCAGGTGGCGGTTCTTCAGGTCCTCCAGTTCCTCCTTGAACATCGTCGACGCGGCGCTGCGGTTGCCGTACAGCAGCGTGACGCGGCTGCCCGGCTCGCTGGCGAGCGCGGTCTTGACGATGGACAGCACCGGCGTGATGCCCGAGCCGCCGGCGATGCACAGCAGGTGGCGCGGCGCCGCGGCGGGCTGCGCCGCTGCAGCCGCCGCGCCGAAGCGGCCTTGCGGCTCCATCACCTCGATCGTGTCACCGGGCTTCAGGCGCTGGTGCAGCCAGTTGGAGAACACGCCGCCGTTGACGCGGCGCACGCCGACGCGCAGGCCTTCGCCGGCGGCGGCGCAGATCGAATACGAACGGCGCAGGTCCTCGCCGTCCAGCACGTGGCGCAGCGTCAGGTACTGGCCGGGCTGGAAGGCAAAGCTGTCGCGCAAGCCCTCGGGCACGTCGAAGCTGACGACCAGCGCGTCGTCGGTGTCGGCGCGCAGATCACGCACGCGCAAGGGGTGAAAGTGCAGACCGCTCATTCGCAAGGCCTCGTCAGATCGGTTTGAAGTGTTCGAACGGCTCGCGGCAGCTCAGGCAGCGGTACAAGGCCTTGCAGGCGGTGGAGCCGAAGGCCGAAAGCTTCTCGGTCTGCGCGCTGCCGCAGCGCGGGCAGTCGACGCCGCGCGCGTGGATGCGGATCGGCCGCGGGCCGTCGTCCACCGCGGCGTGGCCGCTGGGCGGCGCGATGCCGTAGTCGCGCAGCTTGCGGCGGCCGGTCTCGCTGATCCAGTCGGTGGTCCAGGCCGGCGCGCGCCGCGTGCGGATCGTCACCGGACCGAAGCCGGCCGCGGCCAGCGCGTCGTGCGCGCTTTGCGCGATCACTTCGGTGGCCGGGCAGCCGCTGTAGGTCGGCGTCAGCACGACTTCCACGCCGGTGTCCTGCAGCGCGTTCACTTCGCGCACGATGCCCAGATCGCAGACCGACAGCACCGGCACCTCGGGGTCGGGCACCTGCTGCAGCACGGCCCAGGCGCGGGCGATATCGACGTCGGTGGCTACCACTTGCCCCCCGGGTAGCGCCGCTGCAGCGACTGCATCTCGGCGAGGATGAAGCCCATGTGCTCGCTGTGCACGCCGTTCGTGCCGGTGGCGATGAAAGGCAGGTCGGCCGGGCGCTGCAGCGTGGCTTCTTCGAGTACCGCCCGCACGTCGCTCAGCCAAGGCTCGCGCAGTTCGGCACGCGAAGGGCCCAGGCCCGCGGCCGCGGCGGCGGCGTCCACCTCGTCGGCGGCGAACAGTTCGCCGACGTAGGGCCAGGCCTTGTCCAGCGCGGCCTGCATGCGGCGCTGCGATTCCTCGGTGCCGTCGCCCAGGCGCACAGTCCAGTCGGCGGCGTGCTGCTGCTGGTAGCGCGCTTCCTTCAGCGCCTTGGCGGCGATGGCGGCCAGCTCGGCGTCGCCGGACGACACCATGCGCTGCCACGCGAGCTTCAGCCACGTCGACAGCAGCAGGTTGCGCACCACGGTGTCGGCGAAGTCGCCGCCCGGCGAATGCGCGCTGCTGCGGCGCATCGGCTGCTCTACCAGCGTCAAGTTGAAATAGTCGGGCTCCTCGCGCAGAAAGGCGAGCTGATCCTCGTCGAATCCCTGCCCTTCCAATTGAGCGGCGCGGGTCAGCAGGCCGCGCGCCTGACCGATCAGGTCCAGCGCCATGTTGCTGAGCGCGATGTCTTCTTCCAGCACCGGGCCGTGGCCGCACCATTCGCACAGGCGCTGGGCATGGATCAGGCAGGTGTCGGCCCAGCGCAGCACGTAGCGCACCGCGGGCGTGAGCTGCAGTTGCAGCGATTCGGCGACAGCGGTCATCTCCCGGCCCTCACATGTGGTTGACGGCTTCGGGCAGCTCGTAGAACGTCGGGTGGCGATAGACCTTGTCCTCCGCCGGGTCGAACAGCATGTCCTTGTCGCCGGGGTCGCTGGCGAAGATGTCGCTGCTCTTCACCACCCACACGCTGCTGCCTTCCTGGCGGCGGGTGTAGACCTCGCGCGCCATCTGCACCGCCATCTTCGCGTCGGGCGCGTGCAGGCTGCCGCAGTGCTTGTGGTCCAGGCCGGCCTTGGGGCGGACGAAGACCTCCCACAGCGGCCATTCGTTGCGCGTCGTTGTCGTCGTCGTGTTCATGCGGCTTCCTTCTTCGTGGCTTGCTTGCGGCCGTAGGCCAGCGCGGCGTCGCGCACCCAGGCGCCGTCGTCCCAGGCCTTGACGCGCGCGGCCAGGCGCTCGCGGTTGCAGGGGCCGTTGCCGCCCACCACGCGCCAGAACTCGTCCCAGTCGATAGGCCCGAAGTCGTAGTGGCCGCGTGATTCGTTCCACTTCAGCAGCGGGTCGGGCGGCACCACGCCCAGCACCTTGGCCTGGTCGGCCGTGGCGTCGACGAACTTCTGGCGCAGGTCGTCGTTGCTGATGCGCTTGATGCCCCAGCGCGCGCTCTGCGCGCCGTGCACGCTCTCGCCGTCGGGCGGGCCGAACATCATCAGGCTGGGCCACCACCAGCGGTCGACGGCGTCCTGCACCATCGCCTTTTGCGCCGCGCTGCCCTCGCGCATCATCATGTTCAGCGCGTCGAAGCCCTGGCGCTGGTGGAAGCTCTCCTCGCGACAGATGCGCACCATCGCGCGCGCATAGGGCGCGTAGCTGCAGCGCGTCAGCGGCACCTGGTTCATGATGGCCGCGCCGTCCACCAGCCAGCCGATGACGCCGATGTCGGCCCAGGACAGCGTGGGGTAGTTGAAGATGCTGCTGTACTTGGCCTTGCCGCTGTGCAGCGCGGCCAGCAGCTCGTCGCGGCTGGTGCCCAGCGTCTCGGCCGCGGCGTACAGGTACAGGCCGTGGCCGCCTTCGTCCTGGATCTTGGCCAGCAGGATCGCCTTGCGCTTGAGCGTGGGCGCGCGCGTCACCCAGTTGCCCTCGGGCAGCATGCCGACGATCTCGGAATGCGCGTGCTGGCTGATCTGCCGCACCAGCGTCTTGCGGTAGTGGTCGGGCATCCAGTCCTTGGCTTCGATGAAGCCGCCCTCGTCGATCGTGGCGTCGAAGCGGCGCTCCAGCTCGGCCTCCGCCGCCGAGCGCACGACCTTGCGTTCTTCCTTCGGACCGAGGTCCATCGCCTGCGTGTACATGCGGCGCTCTCCTTTACTTCGGACGTTGGTCGATCACGCGGCGCGCCTTGCCGACCAGCGTGCGCTCGATCGAATCAGGCAGGCCGACTTCGACCGTGGTGCTGACGCCGATCAGCGTCTTGATGCGGTGCTGCAGCTCGCGCGCGATGGCCGCGCGGTCGGCGTCGCGGTGCTCGGGCTGCAGTTCGCAGCGCACCTGCACCTCGTCGAGCAGGCCGTCGCGCGAGACCACGAGCTGGTACTGCCCCGACAACTGGCCGTGCTGCAGCACGATCTCCTCCACCTGCGTGGGAAACAGGTTGACGCCGCGGATGATCAGCATGTCGTCGCTGCGGCCCACGATCTTGCCCATGCGCCGCATGCTGCGCGCGGTGGGCGGCAGCAGCCGCGTGAGGTCGCGCGTGCGGTAGCGGACGACGGGCAGCGCCTCCTTGGTCAGCGTGGTGAAGACCAGCTCGCCTTCGGATCCGTCGGGCAGCACCTCGCCGGTCTCGGGGTCGATGATCTCGGGCAGGAAGTGGTCCTCCCAGATCACCGGGCCGTCCTTGCTCTCGATGCACTCGTTGGCCACGCCGGGGCCCATCACTTCCGAGAGGCCGTAGATGTCCACCGCGTCGATCCCGGCCGACGCTTCGATCTCGGCGCGCATCGCCTCGGTCCAGGGCTCGGCGCCGAAGATGCCCACGCTGACCGACATCGCGCGCGGGTCCTTGCCCTGGCGCCGGAACTCCTCGACGATCACCTGCATGTAGCTGGGCGTGACCATGATGATGTCGGGCCGGAAGTCCTCGATCAGCTGCACCTGCTTCTCGGTCTGCCCGCCGCCCATCGGCACCACGGTGCAGCCCAGTTTCTCGGCCGCGTAGTGCGCACCCAGCCCGCCGGTGAACAAGCCGTAGCCGTAGGCCACGTGCACGATGTCGCCGGCGCGCCCGCCGGCGGCGCGGATCGAGCGCGCGCCGAGCTGTGCCCAACGTTCGATGTCACCGGCCGTGTAGCCTACGACCGTGGGCTTGCCGGTGGTGCCCGACGAGGCGTGGATGCGCACGACGCGCTCGCGCGGCACCGCGAACATGCCGAAGGGATAGTGGTCGCGCAGGTCCTGCTTGGCGGTGAAGGGAAACTTCGCTAGGTCGGCGAGCTGCCTGCAGTCCGACGGATGCACACCCTTGGCGTCGAAGGCGCGGCGGTAGTGCGGCACGTTGTCGTAGGCGTGCTGCAGCGTCTTGCGCAGGCGCGAAAGCTGCAGCGCCTGCAGCTCGTCGCGGCTGGCGGTCTCGATCGGCTCCAGGTCGCCGGGTCTTGGGGATTTGACGGGCATCAGGCCTCCTGCCGGGCCGCCCCAAGGGAGGCCTGCGCCCCCTTGGGGGGCCGCGAACGAAGTGAGCTTGGGGGCACCATGTCTAACGCCCCCTCGTTACAGGGAGATCGGGCACGATCAGCCGCTCGGGCAGCGTCATCGAGCGGCCGCGGAAGGCCGCGATGCGCTTGCCGTCCTGGTCGCGCACGTCGATGTCGTAGACGCCGGTGCGGCGGGTCTTGGCCACCTCGGTGGCGGTGGCGGTCAGCACGTCGCCCAGCCGCGCGCTGGCGATGATGTTGACGTCGAAGCCCGAGGCCACGGTCATCTCGTTGTAGGCGTTGCAGGCGTAGGCGAAGGTGGAGTCGGCCAGCGTGGTCATCAGCCCGCCGTGGCAGATGGCGTGGCCGTTGAGCATGTCGCGCCGCACCGGCATGCGCATCTGCGCGCTGCCGGGGCCGACGGCGAGGATCTCCATGCCCAGCGCACGGCTGACCTGGTCGTCGGGCCACATCGCGTCGCGCACGGCCTCGGCCACCTGCTGAGGGGTGATGGCGGTCACGCTCATGGTCAACGGTCCTTGAAGACCGCGGCGCGCTTGGCCAGGAAGGCGGCCACGCCCTCGGCGAAGTCGTGGCCGCGGCCCAGCTCGCCCTGCACGCGGGCCTCGAAGCTCAGCGCCTCGCCGTAGTCCAGCTCCAGCGACTCGTCCAGCGCGCGGCGGGTCTCGGCCAGCGCGCGCGTGGGCATCGCGGCCAGGCGCTTGGCCAGGGCCAGCGCGCTGCCCATCAGCTCGGCGTCGTCCACCACCTGCCAGATCAGGCCCATGGCCTTGGCGTCGGCGGCCGGCAGCTTGTCGCCCGTCATTGCCAGGGCCAGCGCGTTGGCGCGGCCCACCAGGCGCGGCAGCAGCCAGGTGCCGCCGCAGTCGGGCACCAGGCCGATCTTGGAGAAGGCCTGGATGAAGCTGGCGCCGCGCGCCGCGACGACGATGTCGCAGCCCAGCGCCAGGTTGGCGCCGGCACCCGCGGCGACGCCGTTGACCGCCGCGATCACCGGCACCGGCATCGTGCGCACGCGCAGCGCCAGCGGCTTGTAGTGGCGCTCGACCACCGCGGCCACGTCGGGCGCCTGGCCCGGGGGCGCGGCCATCGCCGGGTCGGCCAGGTCCTGCCCGGCGCAGAAGCCGCGGCCGGCGCCGGTCAGCACCACCGCGCGCACCGCAGCGTCGTCGGCGGCGGCCTGCAGCGCGGGCAGCAGCTCGGCATGCATCGCGGCGGTGAAGCTGTTGAGCTGCGCCGGGCGGTTGAGCGTCAGCACCCGCACGGGGCCGTCGCTGGCGACGAGGACGAGGGACTCGGACATCGGATCTCCGTAATGGATGGTTTTCATTGACCGACCGGTCGGTCGATTATCGTGGATCAATTTGACCCATCGCAACCCCGGGACAAACCCGCGCCCGGCGGCGGCGCGATGTGGCGATCGCACAATCCGCCCCCATGTTCAAGACCACCCTCCTCTTCGGCGCCCTGTGCGCTGCCTTCGCCATGCTTGCCGACACCGCCGAAGCCGCCACCGCCGCGCCGCGCAACCGCGCCGAGATCCCGGCCGAGTTCCGCTGGGACTTCAGCGCCATCTACAAGGACTGGGCCGCCTGGGAGGCCGGCATGGCCGAGATGGAGCGCCAGATGGACGCCTTCGCCAAGCTCAAGGGCAGCCTGGCGCAAGGCCCGCAGGCGCTGCTGAAGGCCTACCAGGCCTACGACCAGATCGGCAAGCTGCAGTACCTGGTCTACCGCTACCCGCAGCTGCAGCGCGACGTCGACACGCGCGACCAGGCCGTCTCGGCGCGCTTCCAGCGCGTGGGCGCGGTGTTCGCCAAGTTCGACGCCGCCACCTCGTGGTTCACGCCCGAGTTGCTGACGCTGCCCGAGGCCACCGTGCGCGGCTGGCTGGACGCCACGCCGGCGCTGGCGCCGTACCGCTACAACATCCTCAACGAGTTCCGCCGCCGCGCGCACGTGCTGGACGAGAAGGGCGAGCGCATCCTGTCGCTGGCCGGACCCACGGCCGGATCGGCCGGCACCATCTACGAGGAGCTGTCGACCACCGACATCCAGTTCCCCACCGTGGCTTTCAGCGACGGCAGCTCGGTCAAGCTGGCGCCCGGCGCCTACGCCGCGCTGCTGGAGTCCAACCCCAACCAGGCCGACCGCGCGAAGGCCGCGCAGGCTCACCTGGGCGCCTATGCCGCTACGGCTGCCAGTTATGCCGCGATCTACAAGGGCGTGCTGGAGCGCGACTGGTTCCTGGCCCAGGCGCGCAACTTCCCGGCCACGCTGGACGCCGCGCTGTTCGGCGACAACGTGCCGCGCAGCGTGGTGGAGAACCTGATCGCCGCCGCGCGCGCCGGCGCCGAGCCGCTGCGCCGCTACATCCGGCTGCGGCAGAAGCTGCTGGGGCTGAAGGCGTACCACACCTACGACAACTTCCAGCCCCTGTTCCGCACCGACAAGAAGTACCCCTACCCCGAGGCGCGCGCGGTGGTGCTGGAGTCGGTGGCGCCGCTGGGCGAGGATTACCTCAAGCGTTACCGCAGCTTCGTCAGCGGCGGCCGCATCGACGTCTACGAGAGCGAAGGCAAGCGCGCCGGCGCCTACAACGCCGGCGTCTACGGCGTGGGCCCCTACCTGCTGCTGAACCACAACGACACGATGGACGCGATGTTCACGCTGGCGCACGAGGCGGGCCACGCGATGCACACCGTGCTGAGCTACGAGAACCAGCCCTTCTCCACCGCCGACTACACGATCTTCGTCGCCGAGGTGGCCAGCACGACCAACGAGCGCTTCCTGCTCGAGCACCTGCTGAAGAAGTCCACCGATCCGAAGGAGCGCTTCCTGCTGCTGCAGCACGCGGCCGACCAGATCGTGGGCACCTTCTACACCCAGGTGATGTTCGCCGACTTCGAGCTGCGCGCGCACCAGCTGGTCGAGCAAGGCCAGGGCGCCACCGCCGAGGTGCTGAACCATCTCTACCTGCAGATGCTGAAGGACTACTACGGCGACGCGCTGACCGTCGACGACTTCTACAAGCACACCTGGGCGCGCATCGGCCACTTCTTCCGCTCGCCGTACTACGTGTACCAGTACGCCACCTGCTTCGCCTCGTCGGCGCAGCTCTTCAAGACGATGACCACCGGCGACGCCGCCGCGCGCAAGGCCGCCACCGAGCGCTACCTCACGCTCTTGAAGAGCGGCGGCAACGACTACCCGATGGAGCAGTTGAAGAAGGCCGGCGTCGACCTCACGCAGGCCGGCCCGGTGCAGGCAGTGATCGCCCAGATGGACGAACTGGTGACGCGGATGGAGCAGGAGGCGGCGGCGATCCGCTGAGGGCCTGCGGCCGGCTACGCCGGCGGCGGCAGCACGCGCGCCAGCAGCGCCGGGATCTCGTCCGCCGGCAGCGGCTTGCTGAAGAGATAACCCTGCACCTCGGTGCAGCCTTCGGCCCGGATCTGCGTCAGCTGGTCGTCGGTCTCGACGCCCTCGGCCGTCGTCGAGACGCCGAAGCTGCGCGCCAGCCCGCAGACGGCGCGGACGATGGCCACGCTGTCCAGGCTGGCCGGCAGGTCGCGGATGAAGGACTTGTCGATCTTGATCTTGCTGAACGGGAAGTCGCGCAGGTAGCTCAGGCTCGAATACCCCGTGCCGAAATCGTCCACCGAGATCTTGACCCCCAGCTCGCCCAGTTGGCACAGCAGCGTGCGATACGACTCGCTGCCGGGCAGGAAGATCGACTCGGTGATCTCCAGCTCCAGCCGCTCCGGCGGCAGGCCGGAAGCGGCCAGCGCATCCTTGACGGTGGCGATGATGTCGCCGCTCTTGAACTGGGCGGCCGACAGGTTGACCGCGACCGCCAGCGATTCCGGCCAGTTCACCGCCTCGGTGCAGGCGCGCCGCAGGATGCGCTCGCCGATGATGCCGATCAGCCCGATCTCCTCGGCCAGCGGAATGAAGGTGCCGGGCGGCACGAAGCCGCGCTGCGGGTCCTCCCAGCGCGCCAGCGCCTCCAGGCCGCAGATGCGGCCGGTCTGCAGGTTGACCAGCGGCTGGTAGTGGATGTCGAGCGCGTCCTCCTCGACGGCGACGCGCAGCGCCAGCTCCAGGTCGCGGCGCTCCTGCACCTCGCGGTCGAACGCCGGCTCGAAGACGCAGCAGCGGTTGCGTCCGTCCGCCTTGGCGCGGTACATCGCCAGGTCCGCGGCGCGCAGCAGCTGGGTGCAGTCCTGGTAGTCGCCGCCGGCCACGGCGATGCCGATGCTGGCGCCGATGACCAGCCGCTGATCGTCGATGCTGAACGGCGTTCCCGCCAGCTCGATCAGGCGCGCCGCCAGCGCCCGGGCGTCCCGCGGCTGCTCGTGGCCGAACTGGATGATCGCGAACTCGTCGCCGCCGAGCCGGCCGATGCAGTCGCCTTCGCGGATGGCGTTCTTCAGGCGGCTGGCCAGGTGCTTGAGGACGGCGTCCCCGGTGCCGTGGCCCAGCGTGTCGTTGATGGCCTTGAAGCCGTCGAGGTCGATGAACAGCACGGCCAGCTCGCCCCCGTCCTGCTGCCGCTGCGCCACCGCTTCGCTGAGCTGCTTGTGGAACAGCAGGCGGTTGCCCAGGCCCGTCAGCGGATCGTGGTGCGCCAGGTGCAGGATGGTCGCCTGCGACCTCTCGCGCTCCTCCATCTCGCTGCGCAGCTCCTGGTTGGCCTGCACCAGGTCCTTGGTCCGGTCGGCCACGCGGCATTCGAGGACCTCGTTCACCCGCGAGAGCTCCTCGTTCATCTGGTGGATCTTGTCTTCCGCGCGCTTGCGGTCGAGCTGGGTGATGACGCGCGCGAGTGCGATCGAGAAGTCCACCGGCTTGGTGATGTAGTCGTTGGCGCCCAGGCCCAATGCCTGGACCACGTCCTCGCTCTGGCTGCGGGCGGTCACCATGATGACCGGCAAGGCACCGGGCGTGTGCGTGGCGCGGATGCGCGCCAGCACCTCCAGCCCCGAGAGGCCGGGCATCATCATGTCGAGCAGCACGAGGTCGAAGGCCTCGCGCTCGATCGACTGCAGCGCTTCCAGGCCGTCGATGGCCTCGGCCACGGTGAAGCCCTGGCGCTCGAAGCGCCGCTTCAGGATCTCGCGGTTCTCGCGGATGTCGTCGACGATCAGCAGCTTCGCCGGGGCCGCGGTCGCCGGCTTGCGCGCCGTCTCGCGCACGCGATCGGGCGGCGCCGGTTCGGCGCTGCGCGGTGGAACTGCAACTTGGGTATTCATGATGCTCACCCTCAGGCAACCTGGCCGGCAACGGCCAGCGCTGGATCCGTCTGCGCCTCGGCCGCGCGCGGCCGCATCGGCAAGGCGACGGTCACCGTCGACCCCAGGCCCGGCCGGCTGTCGACGGACAGCTTGCCGCCCATCAACTGGCAGTAGCGATAGGCCAGCGGCAGGCCGAGGCGGACGTCGTCGATGTACTTGCTGGCCGTCTCCTCGTCGGAGCAGCCGAAGGTGTCGAACAGCGTGGCGATGCGCTCCGGCGCGATGCCGATGCCGGTGTCCGCGATCGTCAGCACCCAAGCATCGCCGCGCAGCGCGGCCGAGAAGGTGATGCAGCCGTTCTTCGTGAACTTGGCGGCGTTGCTGAAGAGGCCCTCGACGACGCGCTGCAGCTTGCGCACGTCGCAGACGATGCGCGCCTGGGGCGGCGGCTTCAGCTCGAACCGGTTGCCGCTGGCGGCGATGACGGGGCGCGCCTCGGCCGCCAGGCTCTCGAACAGGCCGGCGAGATCGCATGGCTCGGGCCGCTGGGTGATCTTTCCGGCCTCCAGCTTCGACAGGTCCAGCAGGTCGTCGATCAGGCGCAGCAGCCGGTGGCCAGCGCCGCGGATCGACTCCAGGTCCTGCAGCTTCTGCGTGGCCGCCTGGCCGGCTTCCTCGGCGTCCTCGATCAGGATCTCGCTGTAGCCGATCACGGCGTTGAGCGGGTTCTTCAGCTCGTGGCTCATCTTGGCCAGGAAGTCCGACTTCGCCTGCAGCGCGCGCCGCGCCTGGCCGGTGGCCTCGCGCAGCTTGCGCTCCGTGGCCTGGTGCCGCTGCACCTCCTGCTCCAGCTCGCCCTGCGAGAACACGATGCTGGCGAAATACAGCGCCATCATCGAGACGTAGGCGCTGGCGCACAGCGTCGACACCAGGCCGATGACGGCCAGGTCGTGCGGCGCCACGGTGTCGGGGAAGCCGATCGTGCTGAACACGCCGTAGAAGCCCGCCAGGTTGGCCGTGATGAGGACGGCGACCGCGATCCGCGTGGACCGCTTGGGCAGGTAGAAGAAGGCCAGCAGCGGCACCGTCACCAGCCACGGCATGATCGGCGAGCTGATGCCGCCGTACTGGTAGCAGCCCCAGAAGATGCAGAACATCAGGTTCTGGATCGACAGCAGCGCCAGCGGGACGTACGAGCCCGTCAGCCGCAGCAGCAGGGGGAAGGGCCAGAACGCGGTGATGGCGATGAACAGGATCCACCAGGACAGGTCGGGCCCGTCCCCGAGGGCCAGCATGGACAGCGTGATCGTGTGCCCCAGGAAGGGGCCGAAGAGATGGCTGAACAGGAACATGCGCACGCCCTGCAGCGTGTCGCGGGACTGCTTCAGGTGCGGCGGGATGAACCAGTCGACCGACGCGTTCAGCCGCGGCCCGAGATTCCGGAGCCGGCTGCGCATCGACGTCGTCCGTTGGGCCGGGGCCGGCATCACGCGGCCTCCGCCAATGCCGGCTCGACGACGGGCAGCCGCAGCGTGAACGCGGACCCCTGGCCCAGCCGGCTTTCGACCGAGATCTCGCCTTTCAGCAGCCGGGCCAGCTTCTGGCTGACCGCCAGGCCCAGGCCGGTGCCGCCGT
Source organism: Rubrivivax sp. (assembly GCA_047602205.1). Classification (GTDB taxonomy): domain Bacteria; phylum Pseudomonadota; class Gammaproteobacteria; order Burkholderiales; family Burkholderiaceae_C; genus Rubrivivax. Next base: position 6,353,759 of record JASGHX010000001.1, read on the forward strand.
ACTGCGCCGAGTCGACCTGCTGGAAGTTGCCGAAGAGCTTGGGAATGTCGTCCGCCGGGATGCCGATGCCGGTGTCCCGCACCGAGATCGTGACCTGCTCGGCGTCGGCGTCCTTGAGACGGCTGGCCTGCAGCACCACCTGGCCGTTGCGGGTGAACTTGCCGGCGTTGCCCAGCAGGTTGATGAGGATCTGGCGCAGCCAGACGTCGTCGGTCTGGATCACGCCCAGCGTCGGCGGCTTCTCGAACGCGAAGTCGTTGCCGTTGTCGACCACCAGGTTGCGGCAGGTCGTGAACACCTCGTCCAGGCAGCGGCCGAGGTCGACCGGGCGCAGCTTGACGTCGACGTCCTCCGAGTCGATCTTGGGCATGTGCAGCACGTCCGAGACCAGCGACAGCAGGTGGCGGCCGGCGCTGTTGATGGACTGCAGCTCCTCCGCGTCGGCCGCCTGTTCGCCGGGCTCGGTGTCTTCCAGCAGGATCTCGCTGTAGCCGATGATGGCGTTCAGCGGCGTGCGGAGCTGGTGGCTCATCTTGGCCAGGAACACGGCCTTGGCCTCGTTGGCGCGCTCGGCCTCGAACTTGGCGATGCGCAGCCTGGCCGTGGTGTCGAGATGGCTCTGGATCTCCTGCTGCAGCGCCGAGTGCGCGACCATCACGTAGGCGTAGTAGATCGCCATCATCGAGCTGTAGAGCGTCGCGGCACAGACGGAGATCATGCCGACGGTGGCCAGCTCGCCCACGGGGATGCGCTCGGGGAACGAGCCGTTGACGAGATAGGCGGCCGAGAAGGCCAGCAGGTGCGCGCCGATGACGCCCAGCACCAGGTAGGGCCGGTCGCTCAGGTAGAAGAAGCCGAGCATCTGCGCCGTCAGGAACCACGGCAGGAACGGCGAGCTGACCCCGCCGTAGAGGAAAGACCCGAAGACGCTGACCGAGGTCAGCACGAAGAAGGAGAAGAAGGCCGGCTTGGCCAGGTCCCGCGTCAGCTTCAGCGCGAACGGCAGCGCCCAGAACGAGCCGCACAGGGCGCACAGCGCCCAGAACGCCAGGTCGTGCACCGGCAGCACGTGGTACAGGTAGCCCAGGATGGCGACCGCGCTGAAAGGCCCGATCACGTGGCTGATGACGAAGATGCGGGCGCGCCAGTGCGTGGCCGTGCTCTTCTTCAGCTCGGGCGGGACGAACCAGTCGACGGCATCGATCAGGCGATCGGTGGAGACCACGGCGCTGCCTTCTATCGGTAGGCGTCGATCGCCTGGACGACGGGGACAGCGGCGCGGGCGACGGCGACGTCGGCCAGCGTGGCCCGGTAGCGCGCGTACTCGACCTGCGCCAGCTCGATCGCGGTGCGCAGCTTCCAGGCCAGCGCCCGCACGCCCTCGCGGCTGTGCGTGGGCATCATCTGCAGCCGCAGCCGGGCGTCGCCCTTGGCGACGGCGGGGTATTCGACGAGGTTGCAGATGACCTCCAGCGCCGGCAGCCGCCGCGCGACCAGGCGCGCCAGCGCTTCGTCGCCGACGCGCACCGGCACGATGGGCGAAGGGCTGCCCATGTGCTGCAGGCCGGCGTCGGCCAGGGCGCTGCGCAGGTCGTGGATACGGTCCATCAGCGTCGCGCGCAGGCGCCGGCCCTTGTCCGACTGCACGATCTCGAAGGCCTTGCCGACGGTGGCGGCCTGCACCGGCGACAGCGCGTTCGAGAAGGTCGCCGACGAGCCGTAGTACTTGAGGTACTGCTTCACCGCGACCGAGTTGCAGGCCACGAAGCCGCCGTTGGAGCCGAAGGTCTTCGAGAAGCTGCCCATCACGATGTCGATCTTGCCCAGCATCCCCTGCTCGCCGATGAAGCCCCTGCCCTCCGGCCCGATCGCGCCCAGGTCGTGGGCGACGTCGACGAGCAGCGTCGCCTCGTACTCGCGGCACAGGTCCTGCAAGGCCTCGAGGTCGGGCACGTCCGAATCCATCGAGAACAGGCTTTCCGTCACCACGAGGATGGCGTTGGTCTTGTCCTTGTCGCGGATCCGTCGCAGGTGGCGGCGGATGGAATCGTTGTTGAGGTGCCCGTGCAGGTGCACGTTGCGCGTCGCCGAATAGGCGCCTTCCTGCAGGCAGGCGTGGGCCAGGCCGTCCATCACGATGTGGTCGGGCGGCCTGACCAGGCCCTTGATGACGCCGTAGCCGGCGGCCCAGCCCGTGGGGTACAGGACCGTGTGCTCCAGCTCCAGGAAGCGGGAGATGACGTCTTCCAGCCGCAGCGAGTACTTGGTGTTGCCCGCCAGCGCCGACGAGCCGGCGCTGTGGACGCCGTATTCGTCGATCACGGCCTTGGCGACGGCCTTGATCTCGGGGTCCGACGACAGGCCCAGGTAGTCCTGCGTCGCGAAGTTCATGCCGGTGAACGCCGCGCCCGCATCGTCCAGCGTCGTGCAGGTGGCCAGCGGCGCCTTCTGCGTCGACTTCGAGTAGGGCCAGAAGCCGTGCCGGCGGCGCAGGTCCTGCCAATCGTGGAAGCCGCGCACGCGCGTCATCAGATTGGCACCCTGAAGCTCGCGGAAGTCACGCAGGCTGCCGGTGAGCGCCTCCGCCGGATCGATGGCTGACATGGCGCGAGACTCCTTCGATGGGTGCTGTGTGGTCATGGGGATGAGGTGAAGCTCAGGCAGGTTCGGTGTTCGTCAGGCAGGCTTCGATCTTGCCCAGCAGCCGTGCCAGGTCGACCGGCTTGGTGTCGAAGTCGGCGCAGCCCACCTCGATGCTTTTTTCCCGGTCGGTGGCCAGCGCATGCGCCGTCAACGCGATGACGGGGATGTTCGAGGTCCTGGCGTCGGCCTTGATGAGCTGCGTGGCCTGCCAGCCGTCCATCTCGCCCAGGGCCACATCCATCAGGATCAGGTCCGGCCGCTCGGAGACCGACATCGCGACACCCGTCGCGCCATCGGCGGCGCTGCAGACCGCGTAGCCGCGACGCTGAAGCCGCCGGGTCAGCATGTCGCGGTTCGCGAAGTTGTCTTCCACCAGCAAGATCTTTCTGGGTGGACATGCCGGCGGGTGGTCGCTTGCAGGATCGCTCATGGGGCTCGAAGTGCAGGGCCTCGCCCCGAGGGGGGATCGGCCTCCGTGGTCTTCGACATTCCCGGCCCCTGGCTTGACCGCGCCAGATGTGACGGGGCTCACACTTCGGCGGCCCGGCCCTCAGCGCGCGCCGGATTCGATCTGCCGGCGGCTGACCACGCCATGGAGGTGATGCCGCTGCGCGATGGCCGCGGTGGCGACCAGCGCCACGTCGGCACCGGCCTGTTCCATCAGCGCCAGCGCTTCGCCCAGCGTGGCCTGCAGCGGCACCGTCGCGAAGCGCGGCCCATCCGGCGCGGTCGGCGGGAGCCCGGCCGCGGCCCGCGAAGCCAGCTCCGCGGCCGGCCAGACGGCCTGGAGGTCCCGCCCGTCGGCCACGACCACCCATTCCGGCGCACCGGCGAGCAGCCGCTGCAGGTCCGGCATCGCGCCGCCGCCGTCGACCACCACGTAGCGGCGGCTCATCACCGCGGCGACGCCGGTGCGCTCCAGCGCCTGCAGCCCGGCGCGGATGCGGTGATCGATGCCGCGAAGCTGAAGGATGGAGATGAACAGCGGCTCCTGACGGAACACGATGCGCGACATCAGGAAGGCGGTGATCACCGCCACCATCCCCGGCAGCAGGGTGTTGGGGTTGCCGGTGAGCTCCAGCATCGCCATCAGGCCGGCCAGCGGTGCCTGCAGGCTGGCCGCCATCATCGCGGCCACGCCGAGCATCGCGTAGAAGGCCGGGGCCGCGCTGGAGCCGGGCACCAGCGCATGGCCGACGACGCCGAGCGCGCCGCCCATCGTGGCGCCGATCACCACCATCGGCCCGATCATGCCGCCCGGCAGCCCCAGCCCGCCGCAGGCCACGGTGGCGGCCAGCTTGACCACGGCGATCAGCGTCAGCGCCGCGAGGCCGATCTGCCCCAGCAGGGCCATCTGCACCGTGTCGTAGCCCAGCCCCATCACCTCGGGCGCCAGCAGCGCGAAGAGCCCGGTCAGCGCGCCGGCGGCCGTCATCCGCAGCCACGGCGGCACGCGCGCCGTGCGCCGCTCGACCAGGGCGATGCCATGGACGTAGGCCGCCGCGAAGCAGCCGATCACCAGCCCCAGGATCAGCACCCACGGCAGTTCCAGCAGCGACACCAGCCGGACGGCCGGCACGGCGAAGGCCGGGTCGGCGCCGAAGACCAGCCGGCTGACCGAGGTCGCGCTGACCGCCGCCAGCAGCACCGGCGCGAAGCCGGACGGCGTGTATTCGAACATCACGACTTCCATCGCGAACACCACGCCGGCGATCGGCGTGTTGAACGAGGCCGCGATCGATGCCGCCACGCCGCAGGCCACCAGCGTGCGGATGGTGTTGTTGGGCACGCGCATCCACTGGCCCAGCAGGCTGGCGCTGGCGGCGCCGACGTGGATCACCGGCCCCTCGCGGCCCACCGAGTGGCCGGCGACGATCGAGATCGCGCCGCCGACGAACTGCATCACCGCATTGGCCCAGGGCAGGCGCCCGCCATGGCTGGCCAGGCGCGCCATCACGTGCATCGGCCCCACCTGGCGGGCCGCGGCCGGCACCCACTGGAACAGCAGCCCGATCAGCAGGCCGCCGCCGGTGGCGAGCCCGATGCGCTGCTCCCAGGCCAGCGCCTCGAAGCGTTCGATGTCCGGCAGCACGCCGGCCCAGACCAGGCCGCGTTCGGTGATCAGCCGGAACGCGACGATCACCACGCCGGTCAGCAGGCCCGCCAGCACCGCCAGCACACAGGCGCCGACCATGGCGTCGGCATGCGCCAGCCGCAGCCGGAAGCGCTCCACCGCGAGCTGGAAGCGGCCGGGCCGGTCGGCGGGGCCGGGGTGGGGAGGGAGTGGCGGAGGCGTCGGCACGTCCTTGAACTCAATGACAGCACGAAATGGGCTGAAGCGACGAGGAGCGCCGGCGGGTCGCGTCAGGGCCGCGCCGGCGGCTTCAGCGTCGCCCCGCGCACCTCGAAGCGCACGCGGTCGATCTCGCGGCCGTCGGCGGCCAGCAGGCGCAGCTCGTGGCGGCCCGGCCAGGGCGCCCAGCGCAGGCGCGGGCCTTGGCCCAGGCGGCGGCCGTCCAGCTCCCAGACGCCGGCCTCGCCTTCGAGGCGGATGCGCTGCACGGCGGCCGGCATGTCGGGGTCCAGCGCGTAGATCGCGCCGGCGCTGGGGCTGCGGATGCCGGGGCGCTGCGCGGCGTGGCGCGCCGCGAGTGCCGCCACGGGCGTGGTGCCAGCGACGAACCATTCGCCGCGCGGCGGCTCGATGCCGCTTTCATAACGAACCATCCGGTGCTCCACACCGGCCGGCGGCGCCGGCGCGCGTGACGCCCGGCCGCGGTGCAGGTGCGCCATCACCGCCTGCCAGATCGGCGCCGCGCCGCTGATGCCGCTGACCTCGTGCATCGGCTGCCCGCCGGCGTTGCCGATCCACACGCCGACGGTGTAGCGGTCGCTGAAGCCCACGCACCAGTTGTCGCGCATGTCCTTGCTGGTGCCGGTCTTCACCGCCGCGAAGCCGCGCGTGCGCAAGGGGCTGTCCAGCCCGAAGGTCAGCACGCGCGCGTTGTTGTCGGCCAGGATGTCGGTCACCAGGTGGGTGGCCGCGGCCGACGCCACGCGGCGCGGGACTGCGCGCGGCTGGCCGGGCAAGGCCGGCGGCGCATGGACGCCGCCGTTGGCCAGGCTGCGGTAGGCGTTGGCCAGCGCCAGCAGCGAGACGTCGGCGCTGCCCAGCGCCAGCGACAGGCCGTACCAGCCGCCGCTTTCCTTCAGCCCGAAGCCCAACGCGTTGAGCCGTGCGTGCAGCGCATCGGGCGGCAGCAGCGCGGCCACGCGCACGGCCGGCACGTTGAGGCTGTTGCCCAGCGCCGCGCGCGCGCTGACCAGGCCCTTGAAGTCCTTGTCGTAGTTCTGCGGCAGATAAAGCCCGGCCTGCGTCGGCACTTCGGCCGGGCCGTCGTCCAGCAGGCTGGCCGGCGTGATCAGCCGCCGCTCGAAGGCCAGGCCGTAGACGAAGGGCTTGAGCGTCGACCCCGCCTGGCGCCGCGCCAGCACGCCGTCCACCTGCGCCGCGGCCGAGCTGCCGCCGTTGGCGCCCACCCAGGCCAGCACCTCGCCGCTGGCGTTGTCCAGCACCAGCACCGCGCCGTCCTCGACCTGGCGACCTTGCAGCTCGGCCAGCTGCCGCTGCAGCGCCTGCCGCGCGACGCGCTGCAGCCCGACGTCGATCGAGCTGTGCTGCTGCGCCGGCCCATCGCGCCGCAGCGCCAGCCGCGCGTAGTGCGGCGCCAGCGCCTCGCCCAGCAGCGGCTGCGGCCGGCGTTGCAGGGCCTGCGCGGCGAGGATCTCGATGCCCAGGCAGGCCTGCCCCATCTCCTTCAACACGCCGCAAGCGCGCTGCGCGACGCGCTCGGCGCCGGCGTTGGGGCCGCGCACCAGCGCCGCGGTCAGCGCCGCCTCCTGCGCATCCAATCCGCTCGGGTACTTGCCGAACAGCGTCTGCGCCAGCGCGTTGACGCCCACCAGTTCGCCGCGCAGCGGCACGGTGTTGAGGTAGGCCTCCAGCACCTGCGCCTTGGTCCAGCGCTGCTCCAGCCGCCGCGCCACCCAGGCCTGGCCCAGCTTCTGCCAGACGCTGCGGCCGCCAACGGGCCGCGCCAGGCCTTCGTCGATCAGCCCGGCGAGCTGCATCGTCAGCGTCGACGCGCCGCGCGTGCGCGTGTCGATCAAATTGCCCCAGGCGCTGCGCGCCGCGGCCGCCCAGTCGACGCCGCTGTGCTGCCAGAAGCGGCGGTCTTCGCTGAGCACCAGGGCCTGCAGCAGCGCCGGCGAGAAATCCTGCAGCGGCACCCAGGGGCCGCGGCGTACCGACGGGTCCACGCGCAGCGTCTGCAACGGCTCGCCGTGGCGGTCCAGCAGCAGCAGGTCCGACGGCCGGTGCGCGGCCTTGACCTCGTCGAAGCTGGGCTGCGCGCGCACGGCCGTGCCGCCGCCGAGCAGCAGCAAGAAGGCCAGCAGCCTCGGCAGCCAAGGCCTCAAGGCACCACCTCGATCGACGCGTTGGGCGCCTCGCCGAAGCTCTCGGGCGCGTACATCGCCTCCACGCGCGTGGGCGGCAGCGCGAAGCGGCCGGCGTTGTTCAGCCGCAGCGTGTATTCGACGACGTGGCGGCCGCGCGGCAAATATTCGAAATAGCTGCGGAAGGCTTCCTGGCTGCGCTCTTCGTAGGCCGGCCACGCGCTGCCTTCCCGGCGTTCGTCGCGCGTGGCGATCTGCGAGTCGCGCTGCAGCCCGGTGCCCAGGATCGCGGCGCCGCCGGGGATGGGGTCGGACAGCACGACCCAGCTGCGGTCGGCCTGCGCGTCGACCTCCAGCCGCACGCGCAGCACGTCGCCGCGCGACCAGCGAACAGCGTCCTTGCGCTGCACCGCGCTGACGCTACGCTTGACCGCATAACCCGCGTTGAACGCGGATGCCAGCGGCAGCGCCGCCAGGCCCTGCACGGTGAGCCAGGGCTTGCCGCTGCCTTGCTGCGTGAGCTGCAGGCTGCCCGCCGGCTCGGGCCAGGGCAACTGGAGCCGGCCGCCCTGCGGCTGCTGCGCCCAGTCCAGCGCCTGCGTCGCGCCGCCCAGCGCGGCGACGCTGCGGCCGGCAATCGTCGCCGACTCGAAGCGCGCGCCGAACTTGTCCAGCGCCAGCGATCCCCACAGGTTGGCCGTCGTCGTCAGCCAGGCGCCGCCGCGCTGGCGGCCCAAGGCGCCCAGCACCAGGCGCGGCAGCTCGTCCTTCCACGCCGGGTCGTCCAGCACCGCCAGGATCAAGCGGCCGGCGTTGGCGTCGGCGCTGTCCATCAGCCACCACCAGAAGTCGCCGTCCTCGTTGCTGAACTTCAGCGTCGTGCCGGCATAGGCCAGCCGCGCGCGCAGGATCTGCTGCGCCTCGTCCAGCCGCCGCGGCTGATCCGGAATGCCTTGCACGCGGCGCAGGATCTGCAGCCAGTCGATCACCGCCGCGGTGGGCCACTGGTTGGGCGCGAGGTGGATCGAGCCCAGCATGCGCGGCGCCGCGCGGCCGTGGCGCGACAAGGCTTCCAGCGCGGCCAGCTTGCGCACGTCGAGGTCCGGCCGCGGGCTCCAGAAGCGGCGCTCGATGCGCCCTTCGACGAAGGCCGCCAGCCCGTCCAGCATGCGCTGGCGCGCGGCCGGCGGCAGCTCGAAGCCGGCCTCGTGCGCGGCCGACAGCAGGTAGGCGGTGAGGCGGTCGCTGCCGCGCGCGGCGTCCTCGGCGCGCGGCGGGAAATAACTCGCCAAGCCATCGGCATCCAGGTAGGTGGGCAGCGCGTTGGCCACCGTGGCCCACAGCGCCGCGTCATGCAGGCCCACGGCCTTGGAGACCTGCTGCTCCAGGCAGGCGAAGGGATAGGTCTCGAAGTAGCGCCGCAGCCCCGGCAGCGCGCCGCTCAGCGTGGGCTGCAGGCCGACCACGACGCCGCCGCGCGGCAGCGCGCCTTCCGGGCGGCTGACCGGCAAGGTGGCCGTGCCGTCGAGCTGCAGCAGCGTGGCCTGCAGCACGCGCAACGGCACCGCGGCACCGATGCGCTGGCCGAGCTTCAAGCGGTCGCGCGCGCCGCCGCCGCCCTGCTCTTCGGCGCCGGCCTCCCATTCGATGGCCTGCGCCTCGGCCGGCACATCGACCGGCCACGTCAGCTCGCGCGCCGCGCCGGCGGCCAGCACCAGGTCCTGCGGCGGCAGGTTCAGCGTGCCGGCCGCGCCCTGCAGCCGGCCTTGCAGGGTGACGTGCAGCTTCATCTCGCGCGCCGTCGTGTTGCGCAGCGTCAGCATGGCGCTGAAGCGGTCGCCGTCGCGCACCAGCGGCGGCAGGCCCGAGAGGATCTGCAGGTCCTGCGAGACCTTGATGCTGGCGCTGCCGGTGCCGAAGCGCTGCGCGCCGTCGTCGGCCACCGCGACCAAGCGGAACGAGGTCAGCGAATCGTTCAGCGGCACCTCCACCAGCGCCTCGCCGCGGGCGTCCAGCGCGACGCGGCCCTGCCACAGCAGCAGCGTGTCGAACAGCTCGCGCGTCGCGCCCCGGCCGCCGCCGCCGCCCGCGGCCACCGCCTTGCGGCCGTAGTGGCGGCGGCCGATCACCTCGCTGACCGCGGTGGCCGTCTGCACGCCCCAGGCGCGCGTCTGCAGCAGACCGTTCAGGAGCTGCCAGCTTTCGTTGTTGCGCAGCGCCAGCAGCCCTTCGTCGACCGCGGCGAACGCGATCTCGCTGCCCGCCACCGGCTGCCCGCCCTGCGCGACCTTCACGCGCACCAGCGCCTTGCCGCGCACCGTGTACTGCGGCTTGTCGGGCGTCACGCTGACCTGCAGCTCGTGCGCCGCGCGGCCCACCTCGATGGCCGCCACGCCCAGCTTGAACGCGGGCTTGGCCAGGTCCACCAGCGCGGTGGGCGCCTGGTATTCGCGGCCTTCGTACCAGAAGGCGCGCGCCCATTCCAGCGGCGCCTGCCAGCCCCAGTCGAAGAAGCTGTACCAGGGCACGTGGCGGATGCGGCCACGCAAAGCCAGCACGCTGACGTAGACGTTGGGCGCCCAGGCCTTGTCGATCGCCAGCTCGAAGCTGGGGTCGTCGCCGCGCAGCGTCAGCACGCGGGTCTCGATCAGGCCTTCGCGCTCCACCGCCACCAACGCGGTGGCCTCGCGGAACGGCATGCGCACCTGGAAGCGTGCGCGCTCGCCGGGCTCGTAGCGCTTCTTCTCGGGCAGCACGTCGATGCGGTCGTCGTTGTCCTGCTCGAACCACAGCTCGCCCTGGCGCGTGACCCACACGCCGGTGGCCGCCTGCGCCTGGCGGCCTTGCGCGTCCTTGGCGCTGACCACCAGTTCCACCTGGCCGGCGGCGTCCAGCCTGGCGTCGCAGGCCAGCAGGCCGCGCTCGTCGCTGCTGCCGCTGCACAGCAGGCCCAGGTCTTTGAAGTCGCTGCGGTTGTCGTAGGCGTAGAAACCGCCGACCAGGCGCTTGCGGCTGCTGACGGTCTGCTTCAAGCGCCCGCGTACCTCCAGCGTCTGGCCTTTCAGCGGCCGGCCCTCGGTGTCCAGCGCCAGCGCGGTGAAATTCACCTGGCCGCGGCGACTGGCCCAGCCCGCGGCCTTGATGCCCGGCACCACCGCGGCCGGCCACACGCGCACGGTGCTGGCCACCGTCTGCACCTCGCCGTTGGGGTCGTTGAAGCTGATCTCGGCCAGCACCTCGCCGGCGCGGGTGACGGGCGGCAGCTTGCCCAGCGTGAAGCGCGCCGCGCCCTGGGCATCGGTGGTCAGCGGCTGCTGGTCGGCCAGCAGCTTCTCGTCGCGGCGGCCGCTTTCGCCGTCTTCGTCGTCAGCGTCGGCGCCAGCGCCACGCTCGGGCCGCGGCGGCTCGAAGCTGTAGTCGTCATAACCGTTGAAGCTAACGGCATATGGCCGCAGCAGCGCGCTGGCGCGCAGCGATGCCTGCGCCAGTGCGCCGCCCGACAGGTAGCTGAGCCGCGCGGCGAACACCAGCTCGGCCGGCGCCACCGGCGCGCCGCGCGGCGGCGACAGGCGCGCATCGATCAGCGGCACGCGGAACTCTTCGACGCGGAAGCTGCCGCTGTCCCAGCTGCGGCGGCGCGCGGCCGGCGCCTGCGGGTTCTCGAGCTGTACGCGGTACTCGCCCAGCTTGGCCGCGGCGGGAATCGTCCAGCTCGACAGCGCGCTGCGGCTGCCGGTCCAGGTGAGCGGCTGCGTGAAGCTCTCGCCGCTGCCTTCGTGCACGATCTTCAGCCGCGTGGGCAGCTCGGCCGCGGCCAGCGTCTCCAGCCCGGCGCGCGTCTCGCGGCGGATGAAGTGCTTCATGGCCACCGTCTCGCCGGCGCGCAGCAGGCTGCGGTCGAACACGGTGTGCGTGCGCTCGTCGGGCAGCGCCTCGCTGCTGACCGGCACGTGGAAGCGCCAGGGCTCGATGCCCTTGTTCCAGCCGCTGAAGACGAAGGCCATGTCCATGCGGCCCTGGGGCCCCAGCTTGCGCGCGCTGACGAATAGCGCACGCTCGTCGCTGCAGCCGGCCGGCGCCTGCAGCGCCTGCGGCACCAGCGCCAAGCCGCGCGCATCGCTGCGGCCGCGCCAGATCAGCTTGCCGTCGCAGCCCGACACCGCCACCTCGGCATCGGCCACCGGGCGGCCCCGGTCCAGCGTGGTCACCCAGGCGGCGGCGTTCTCGCGCCCCTGCTTGAAGTGCACCGCCAGGTTGGTGACCAGCACGCCCGTGCGCACGTACATCGGCGCCGGCTTGTCCAGCAGCGCCTGGCCCAGGCGGCGCGACTCCAGCTCCAGCACTTGGTAGCCCGGCTCGGGCAGCGGGATGCCCACCACCTCGAAAGGCCGCGGGTCACCGCCGCCCGGCTGCGGCAGCTGCAGCCGCCGCGTGTCGCGCTCGGCGGCCAGCAGCGACAGCTCGCGCGTCGCGACCATGCGGTCGGCCTTGCGCCGCACCGTGCGGCCGCGCTCGTCGGTCTCCTCGACGAGCTGCGTCCATTGATCGGCCGGCAGCCCGGCCTCCTTCGCGGTCAGGCTGCTTTCGTGATAACGCTCCAGCTTGTGGTACCAGGCGATGATGTCGGCGTCGGTCTCCAGGCGCTTGACGCGGATCTGGCCGCCGCCGGCGTCAGGGCGTAGATCGCCCTGCACGTGGCGCACGGTGATCGGCAGCATCGCCTCCGGCCCCCACTCCACGACGCCGAAGGGCGCGGCGGCGAACTTGGCGATCGCCGGCGCGTCGCCGGTGGCCACGCGCAGCGGAAAGCTCGCGGCGTTGACCAGCGGCCGGCCGCTCAGGTCCTTCAGCTCGCGCGGCAGCTCGATCGTGAACGCGGCGCGCTCGGGCAGCGGGCCCTTGAACGCAATCTCGCTCAGCTCGCTGCCGTGGTCGTCCTTGTCGAAGCTGGGCGCCAGCGCGGCGCCGCCGCCGGCCGCGGGCTTCAGGCGCACCTGCGCCGCCAGCTCGCGCGCCACCGGCGCCGAGAAGCGCAGCACCAGCGGGCGGATCGGCATGCAAGGTGCGTTGGCGCGCTCGCGCTCGCAGCTGAACTCGGCGTGGAAGGCCTCGCGCACGCGGAAGTCGAAGCGCTGCTCCACCGTCGTCACGACCTGCGGCGCGGCGCGCGCCGCAATGCCCTTGCCCCACACCAGCCGCAGCCGCGCCTGCGCCGGCAGCGGCCGGCCGCAGCCGACGACCAGCACGCGGTCGGCCGGCTGCTTGTCGAGCCGGCGCGCCTTGACGATGGCCTCGCGCTCCGCGCCGGCGATCAGCTTGAGCGGCAGCTTCTCGGCCAGGCCTTCGACCTCGCACCAGGCGCGGCGCGGCAGCTCGGTCTCGACCACCGGGCCGGTCAGCTCGAGCACGAAGTACTGGTCTTCCTCGATCGTCGCGCCGTCCCAGGGCTGCGTGCGCCGCACCGACGGGCCGCCGGTGCCGAAGGCGAAGCCGGTGCTGCCGGTCCAGTCGCCGGCCAGCGGCTTCCAGTCCGCGCGCCGCTGCACCTGGCAGCGCGTGCCGGGCGACAGCGGCTGCGCGAAGTCGAACACCCATTCGCGGTCGCCGGTCCAGCGGCCGCTGCCGGCGGCAACCGTGGCCGCGCCCTGGCACTGCACGTCCACCGGCGGCGGCAGCCGCGGGTCGCCGAAGCGCACCACCGCCTCGTCGAAGCGCAGTCGCACTTGAGCCACCTGCGCCACCTCGCCTTGCGGGCTGGCCTGCAGCAAGCGCGCGGCGCCGGCCGCGCCCGCGGTACCCGCGATCGCCAGCGCACAAATGACGCGCGCCGCCAGACCTTGCCATCCTGGCCACGCTTCGCGTTCGACGGTGCGCCTGAGCATCCCGGACTCTCCCCTGCCACGTTGCGCGGCAAGTCTAGGGCGTGCCGACCGTCGTTTGTCCGACGCCCGCTATCGGCAACCGCCTACAGCGCCGCCGCGGGCGGGCGGCCAAGCTGACGGCATCGGCATTTGCTTCTGCCAGGAGACCCGCATGGAAAGCACGCACCACCACGGCATCAGCGACCTGTTCGCCCAGCTCGGCCTGCCCGACGGCAACACCGCGATCCGCCGCTTCATCAACAGCAACCGCCCGCTGCCGGCCGAGACGCTGCTGCCCGACGCGCCGTTCTGGACCGAATCGCAGGCAGCCTTTCTGCGCCAGATGTGGAAGGCCGATAGCGACTGGGCGGTGACGATCGACCAGCTGGACGCCGCGCTGCGCGAGCACCCCAGCCCCGAGGACCTGCCGTCGGCCGACGACGCCAACCCCGACCTGCAGGGCGAAGGCAACTACGTGGCCGGCAAGCGCTACGACGACGCGGCGCAGGCCTTCGCGCATTCCGGCCGCGTGGAACAGGCGGCGCGCGACGCGGCGCCGCGCAACCGCGAGGAGGCCAAGGAGATGTGGGAGGCCGAGGCCGTTGGATTGAGCAAGGCGAAGAAATAGGCCTGCGAACCTCACCGCGGCAGTCCCTGGATAAGCCGCCACGCCGACGCCGGCAGGCGAGCCCGTTCGTATACTCGACAGGGTGGCCAGCCGGGAAAGGCAACGCGATGAACGCGACCGTGGAGCAGAACCTGATCTCCAAGCTGCGGACCCTGTCGCCGCAGCAAGTGGCCGAGGTCGAGGACTTTGTCGAGTTGCTGGCGGCCAAGGCGAACAGGCGTGCCGCGCTGGACCGGCTGCTGGCGATCGCGCCGGCGCTGGAAGCCGCGGGCGTGGAGCCGATGACCGAGGAGGAGATCGCCGCCGAGGTCAAGGCCGCGCGCGCCGAGCGCCGCGCACGCCAGACCGCCAAGGGCTCGGGTGCGGATCGTTCTTGACACCAACGTGGCCTTGTCCGCGCTGCTACGCATTCTTTTGCTGTTCCTTGCATTCGCATTGAGTGGCTGTAGTGCTCAGAGGTTGGAGCGTGATTTCTTTCGCGGTGATCTATCGACAAGAAACCAACGCCTCGCCGGCTACACAATGGAAGAACAGTGGCAGATCTATTTGTATGGAAACCAGGTAATTCATCCTCCGGCGACGGGCCTTGCTGAGGTTCTCGCCCGCGGACATGAGCCTATGCTTCGGTTCATATTACGGCGTCTGGAATCGACGCGAAATGATCTAGATTATCGAGACTCGATGGTCGTCTTTCAGACCATGCAGTGGCACGGCGATTACTCTATTTGTGGTGATGAAGCGGCATTTTCGAAGATTAAGAGCAACCAATACAGGATAGAGAACGCGGATTGGCAGCGAGTCTACGGAGAAATGCTGCAGGAACTCTGCCGCTCAAAGTGAATGGCGATTGTGGCAGTCCCGTCGTTTCGTGCGAAGCGCAACCCAGTCATTTCGAGGTCCGCGGCAAGAGCGACCTGGTCGGTAGATGGTTCGGCTTGGACAGTAGCTCGCCCAGCGTATGGCCGTCGAGCGGATTGCCGGCAAAGCTGCACACGCACGCTCTTGTTCGTGGCGGCTAAGCCAAGCAATCCCAGCGAGTTCGGCTAACCCCCGAATCGATGTTCCAGATACGCCAGCAGCGTCCGCAGCGTCTGCGCCTCGCCGCCCGCCGGCCGGCCCGGGCGGGCAGCGTCGTTCCAGGCGTAGAGGTCGATGTGCAGCCAGTCCAGGTCCGGCGGCACGAAGTCTTCGAGGAACAGCGCGGCGTTGATCGCGCCGGCCGCCGGCCCCTTGCCGGTGTTGACGATGTCGGCGATGTCGCTCTCGATCCCGCCGTGATAGTCGCGCCACAGCGGCAGATGCCAGAGCGGGTCGTGCAGCGCCAGGCCGCGGTCCACCAGCTCGCGCGCCAGCTCCATGCGGCGGCAGAACAGCGCCGGCAACTGGCCGCCCAGGGCCACGCGCGCAGCGCCGGTCAGCGTGGCGAGGTCGATCATCAGCTCGGGCCGGCTCTCGGCGCCGTAGGCCAGCGCGTCGCACAGGATCACGCGGCCTTCGGCGTCGGTGTTGCCGATCTCGATCTGCAGGCCCTTGCGCGTCTTGAACACGTCGCCGGGGCGGAAGGCGTTGCCGGCGATCGCGTTCTCCACCGCGGGGATCAGCAGTTGCAGGCGCACCGGCAGTTTGCTGGCCATGATGAGCTGCGCCAGCCCCAGCGCGTTGGCGGCACCGCCCATGTCCTTCTTCATCAGCCGCATGCCGTCGGCGGACTTGATGTCCAGCCCACCGCTGTCGAAGCAAACGCCCTTGCCCACCAGCGTCAGCCGCGGGTGCCTGGGCTTGCCCCAGTTCAGCTCGATCAGCCGCGGCGCGCGCGCGGCGGCGCGGCCCACCGCGTGCACGGCCGGGAAGCCGTGCTTCAGCAAGGCATCGCCGACGGTCTGCTTGAACGTGGCGCCATGCGCCCGGGCCACTAGCTGCACGGCCTGCGCCAGCTCTTCGGGGCCCATGTCTTCCGACGGGGTGTTGACGAGGTCGCGCACCAGCGTGATGCCTTCAGCCAGCATCAGCCCGCGCTGCGCCGCGGCGCTTGCGGGCAGGCTGAGCTGCGCCGCCTCGCGCGGCTTGGCCTTGTAGCGGTCGAAGCCATAGCTGCCGAGCTGCCAGGCCATCGCCAGGTGCGCGAGGTCGAGATCGACGCCGCCTTCGGCCTGGTGCGCCAGGTGATAGTGCCCCGCCGGCAGCGCGCGCGGCAGCAGCGCCAGCGCATACGGATGGCCGGCGCGCGCGCCGGCCCACACGGCGGCCAGCCGGCCCTGCGCGTCGGGCAGCAGCGCATGCGTGTCGGGCGCGCCGCGAAAGCCCAGCGTCGCCAGCCATTGGCGCTGCGCCGCCGGCAGCGCCGCGGCGGCGGCCTCGAAGCCGGCCAGGTCGACCACGTGGATGGGGATGCTGCCGGCGGCAGGCTTCTTCAGATGGACACTCATTGCAAGGCTTGCGGTTGGCGAGGCGCCGATTGTGGCCCGTGGGCTGCGGCATCATGCGAGCCCTGCCCCGCCGTCAACCGAGAGAGACACGACCATGAGCTTCCCGCCGCCGCCCGCGCTGCTGCCGATGATGCAGATCCGCTGCGAGCTGGGCACCTTGGTCAGCCTGGGTGGCCCCGCCAAGCACGGCGAGCGCCGCTACGTGCCGCTGGGCGGCGGCACGGTCCGCGGGCCGGAGCTCAACGGCAGCCTGGTCGAAGGCGGCGTCGACTGGCAGGTCAACCGCGCCGACGGCGTGCTGGACATCGCCGCGCACTACGTGATCCGCGCCGACGACGGTGGCCTGATCGAGGTGCAGAGCGAGGGCATGCGCCATGGCCCGCCCGAAGTGCTGGCGCGGCTGGCCGCCGGCGAGGCGGTGCCGCCGGACCAGTACTTCTTCCGCACGCTGATGCGCTTCACCACCGGTGCGCCGCTATGGCTGCACCTGAACAAGGTGATGGCGATCGCGGTCGGCCAGCGCCAGGCGCGCGCGGTGCTGCTCGATGTCTACCGTTTGACATGAGCCTCCGCGTCCGCATCCTGCTGGCCCCGATGGAAGGCCTGCTGGACCACAGCCTGCGCGACGTGATCACGCGCGTGGGCGGCGTCGACCGCTGCGTGTCAGAGTTCATCCGCATCACCGACCAGCTGCTGCCCGAGCGCGTGTTCACGCGCATCGTGCCCGAGCTGCAAAGCGGCTGCCGCACCGCGGCCGGCGTGCCGGTGCGGCCGCAGCTGCTGGGCAGCGACCCGGCCTGCCTGGCCGACAACGCCGCCCGCCTGGCCGAACTGGGCGCCGAAGGCGTGGACCTGAACTTCGGCTGCCCGGCCAAGACCGTCAACCGCCACCGCGGCGGCGCGGTGCTGCTGGACGAGCCCGAGCTGGTGTTCCGTATCGTGCGCGCCGTGCGCCGCGCGGTGCCGGCCGCGCTGCCGGTATCGGCCAAGATGCGGCTGGGCGTGCGCGACCCTTCGCGCATGCTGGCCAACGCGCAGGCGGTGCTGGACGGCGGCGCGGCCGAGCTGGTGGTGCACGCGCGCACCAAGGCCGACGGCTACCGTCCGCCGGCGCATTGGGAGCACGTGGCGGCGATCCGCGAGCACGTGACGATCCCCGTGGTCGCCAACGGCGAAGTCTGGACCGCGGCCGACGCCGAACGTTGCTTGGCCGTGAGCGGCTGCAACGCGATCATGCTGGGCCGCGGCATCGTTGCCGACCCCGGCCTGGCACTGGCGGTGCGCGGCTTGGCCGCGCCCGGCTGGCCGGCTTTCAGGCCACTGCTGCGCGTGTACTGGCAGCGCGTGGCGCTGCACGTCGAGCCGCGGCACCGGCCGGGGCGGCTGAAGCAGTGGATAAATTTGCTGCGGCGGCGTTTTGCGGAAGCGGAGGCGGCTTACCAGCAGCTTCGGCCGCTGACCGATCCGCGGGCGGTGGAGGCTTGGTTGGGTGCCGCTTGTCATTCAACAGGATGACGAGCCGCACCCCGTCGACGCAGGCCGATTCGGTTCGTATGGAATCGTAGCGCAGCCGGATCGCCGCCCGCATCTGGCCGGGTCATCGAAAACAGCAGACGCGGCCCGGTCGTTCGTGCTTGAATCGGCGGTATCCATCCGCAGAAATTTAGGCTTAGGCGGCCCATGACGACTGGCCCATCACCCTGCATCGGGATCGAAGAGGGCCCTCTTGCGAGGGAGGGCGGGGGGTTGTCGGCAAGCTGCCGGCGGGCTGCGCCGAGGGTGATAGGCCAAGTCACCGTGCCGGTATCGTTTGGTCCATATCTCGTTAGACGGTAGCGAGTACTCAGTGGCTGACGGCAACGTTCCATTCAAGGAGGTCGCAATAGATGCGTCGGAGATTCTGGACTGGCCGTCCTTCCACTCCGTCTTTGCGAGAGCATTCGGGTTCCCGTCCTTCTATGGGCGGAACATGGACGCATGGATTGACTGCATGAGTGACTTGGACGATCCAGAATCTGGAATGAGTGCCGTGCACGCGCCACCGAAAGGCATCGTCCTGGTCAAGGTCGTCAATGCCAGGGCTTTTGCTACTCGGTGTCCAGAGCAAGCGGCTGCTTTAAACGATTGCGCCGCCTTCGTTAACTGGCGGCGACGCGAACAGGGCGGAGCTCCAGTGCTGGCGCTTTCGTACCACCAGTAGCATGGACTGCCGTCTAACACTTCGCTGGAGCGGACGCGTGGCAGATAAAGTGCCAAGCCCAAACGTTGGCGTGCGTGCCGCTCAGTTAAATTGTTAGTCATCCTCAGATGAGCACGATGCGAAACACCGCACTGAACTACCTGCGTCAGCTTGGGTCTGACTCAACTACTCGCCTGACTGCCCACTTTGCCACTGAAGTTGAAGAGATGTCGATTCTCGCTTCGAGAGCAATGGAAGCGCTGCAGAACTATCACAGGTTCAACCTGCAACACGATCCAAACAATCCGAGGCAGGTAGCCTTCGGACTGATGTCGAAGGGTGTCAATACTCTGATGGCGGCCTTCCAGCTGGCACTCAGCGGTTACCGTTGGGAGCCATCCATTCTATTGCGTAGCGCGCTTGAAGGATTTTCTACTGCCTGGGATCTTGTGCACAATCCCGCGCGCTTTGAACAGTGGAAAACGAGCCGAAAATTTGAGTCCACACACAGCATCTCAGCCGCCAAAGAGGCAATCGGAGAAATCGGAAAGCTTTACGGGCACCTATCGACGATCAACGTTCACACAAGTCCGTTGAATAGCTCGCCCTCGATGGTCCTAGTGGATGGGGAGCCCAAATTTCAGTTCTTCGGCTTGGTATCTCCCGGCAAGGAAGCAATCCGAAATACTGAAATTTACTTGACACTGTTCGCTTCCTATATTTGCCTCCAGCTCACGGAGTTAGTGTTTCACCAGTACGCCATCGAACTGGAAACGATCGAAATAGACCTAGAGAAGAATCTAGCTCGCACGAAGGTTAGCCAGCGTCACAGGACCATCGTTGATGCCATGGAGGTGCATTTTGCTCGCATCGCCGTTGATCCCAATACTTCCCTTTGAGCGCTGGATCCCTAACCCAACGCTGGAGCCGACAAGCACCGGCATGGCACTTGGTCCGCTTCCCGCAGTGGTCCATCATCCGTCCAGCGGGCCAAGCGCCACACCGGCGCTTGCGTCTCAGCTCAAACTACAAGGGCTTCCCCATCTGTCAAGCGAATGAATCCCGTCGGGCCGCGCAGCGGCCCAATTCATTTCAAACCTCAGTTCCGGCCACGCCCGTGCGTCGCGTCGAATGGGGAGTCAGGTTGCAGAGTGCAAAACTACAACCGGTCATTGATGCAGCGCTTGATGGCTGCGGACCCTGATGACAGACGCGCGCGGGGGCCTCATTCGTTAGCCGAGGACGGCATCGGCCGCCTCCTAGAGCTGAAGCGCATGTGCGGGCGGCCGGCGGCCTCGCAGATCGCGGCCGCGTCGTTGGCGTCGTTCTTGCCGCTCTTGCCGGCCATGCGGTAGGGCGTGACGAAGTGGCCCGCGATCAGCCGCGCATCCAGCCCCAGCAGCCGAAGACGCCGCGCCACGTGGTGCGCGCCGCCGCAGGCCTCCATCGCCACCAAGCAGCCGGCGGGCAGCTGGGCGCACCAGGCAAAGAAACGATCCGGTGCCAAGGCTTTGGCCAACACGACCCGGCCGGCGCGGTCCACCGCATGCACCTGGAACACGCGCTTGGACAATCCACCCCTACCCGCGCCACCGGCGCACGTGTAATCTCCGTCATGGACTCCCCCTTTGCGCTCAGATTGAACTTCCGCGAGTCAATCTTGGTACTTCGATACCGTCATAGGACTGGGGAAGTCCCTTCGTATTGATTCCAGCGGACCGCCTACGGCGGCGGCTGAATTCAAACGATCGGCGCTATATACCTGCGCGTGCTGCTGCTGCACGAACCGGTCACTCCGCGACAAATGCGTCCCTTCATTGAGGGTGTCCTGCGCGGGCAGCCCTGAACTCACGGACGTTCAACGATCCGCGCGCGGTGGAGGCTTGGTTGCCCGCTTGAGCCACCGGCGGCCGCCGGCCGGCGCTGGCTGTAGGCATTTGCCAACGCTACGCCGCGGCTTGCGCCGACTGCACGGCCGATGGACCTTGTCCATCCTCGGGGCCATTGTCCAACCCCATTGGAGAGCCTCATGAAGTTGACGCCATTGCCCTTCATCCTCAGCGCCCTGCTGGCCGCCGCCGGCGCGCACGCGCAGTTCACGACCGGCCCCGCCGCTGCCGCGCTATCCATCACCAAGGACGAGGCCAAGGCCGAGATGAAGCGCATCGAAGACACCGCCAAGGCCGACAAGCAGGCCTGCAAGCCCTTGAAGGGCAACGCGCAGGACGTCTGCGAAGCGGAAGCCAAGGCGAAGGAGAAGGTCGCCAAGGCCGAGCTGAAGCACCGCGAGACCGGTGCCGCCGGCGACGCCCGCAAGCTGGCCGAGACCAAGGCCGAGACGGCCTACGACGTGGCCAAGGAGAAGTGCGAAGACCTGTCGATGGCCCAGCAGATGGACTGCAAGAAGGCCGCGAAGGACACCGAGCGCGCGGCGCTGGATACCGCCAAGGCGATGAAGCCCTGACGCCTGCCCAGGGCCTGGCCGCCGGTCAGTGCTTGGCCACCCCAGCCAGGCATCCAGCGGCGACGGGTCCTCGCGCAGCGCGTCGCTGGTGGCGCGGTAGGCGACGCCGTCGCGGTCCTGCGCGATGGCGTCGCTTGGGGTTGAGCACCCGTGCACGGCCGAAGGCCAGCATCTGCTGCTCGCCGCCCGGCGTCATCGACGACCACACGTGGAACACTGGCCGGTACGGCCGAGCCGACGAGCACGTCGCATGGCGTCACCACCGCCGCGATGCTGGTACCGAACTGCGCGATGCGTGCGCTGAACTTCGAGCGACCCAGCGTATGAGCCGATTCGTCGAGCAACACTGCGCTGCTGAAGAGCTCGACTTACCAGCCACAGCGGCGGCAGCGGCGGCTGTGCTGAATCCGGCATCAACTCGCCCCGCGCATGACCACGGACGATCTCAAGTGATGCTATGATGCGGCCGCATCACAGAACCTTCCCATGCGAACCACCCTCGACATCGACGAAGACGTGCTGCTGGCCGCCAAGGCGCACGCGGCACGCGACCGCCGTTCGCTGGGCGCGGTGATCTCCGCGCTGGCGCGCGAATCGCTGCGCCGCCCGCCGGAAACGGCACACCAGGGCGGCGCCAAGCGGGGCGGGCGCTTCGCGGTACTGCCGCAGCGCGACGAGGTGGTCACCGTCGAGCACGTGCGCCATCTGCAGGACGCCGAAGGCGTCTAGCGAAGCCGGCAGCGCTTCGACATGGCCGCCGGCACGCGCACGCTGCTCGACGTGAACGTGCTGATCGCGCTGCTGGACGACGCCCACGTTTTCTCGCGCCGCGCCAACGAATGGCTGGATGCGGCGCCGCGCCGCATCGCCACCTGCCCCATCGTCGAGAACGGCGTCATCCGCATCATGAGCGCGCCGGCCTATTCGGCCACGCACCGCGCCACGCCCGAGCAGGTGGCCGACGGCCTGAAGGCGCTGGCGCAAGGCCTGGACCACGAGTTCTGGCCCGATGAAGTCTCGCTGCTGGACGACACGCAGGTGGACTTCAGCCGCCTGCATGGCCACCGGCAGATCACCGACGCCTACCTGCTGGCGCTGGCCGTGCGGCGCGGCGGCGCGCTGGCCTCGTTCGATGCGGGCGTGCCGTTGTCCGCGGTTCGCGGCGCGGCCAGGAAGCACTTGTTGGCCTTGTGACGCCGGCGAGCTCATCGGATTCATCGCTGCAGCAACCGGCTTGCCGGGCCACCGCCCCGAGTCGGAACACCCGATACAAAACGCCACGGCGCCGCACACTTCAACCTATATTTGGCTGAAGTTCGGACTTGTCCGGCCGAAGCGCGCCTCCTAGCATCCGCCGCACTTCCGCGCGGTGGCGGCCGGCCGCCCGACGGAGAAAACGATGCGAGGAGACACCCGCTTGGCCCCCTGGAACGGCCTGTCCGTGCCCGAGCTGCAACTGCTGCAGACCACGTTCTGGTCGGCGGGCGGTTCGCGCCATGGCATGGCGGAGCGGCTCGGCTTCTCGCGCAGCAAGGCCAACGCGCTGATCGCCGGGCTGCTCGACCAGGGCCTGCTGGCCGAGGCCGGGCCGCTGGCCTCCTCGGGCGGGCGGCGGGCCGAGCTGCTGCGCCTGCATGACGGCCTGGGCGTGCTGCTGGGCATCGACGTCGGCGCCACCAGCCTGGACGTGGCCGTGCTGCAGCCCGACCTGACGGTGCTGGCCCATCTGCAGGAAGCGGCCGACGTGCGCCAGGGGCCCGGCGTGGTGCTGGCCCGGGTGCGCGCCCTGATGCACCAGGCGCTGCAGGCCGGCGGCGCCATGGCTGCGCAGGTGCTGGGCATCGGCATCGGCGTGCCGGGGCCGGTCAACTTCGAGGCCGGCCAGCTCGTCAACCCGCCACTGATGCCGGGCTGGGACAGCTTTTCCATCCGCGACTACCTGCGCGAGGACTACGGCGCGCCGGTGTTCGTGGACAACGACGTCAACCTGCTGGCGCTGGGCGAGCTGTGGCGCCTGCAGCGCCAGTGCGCGAACTTCCTGGTCATCAAGGCAGGCACGGGCATCGGCTGCGGCATCGTCTGCCACGGCGAGGTGTACCGCGGCGCCGCCGGCTCGGCCGGCGACGTGGGCCACATCTGCGTCGACCCCGAGGGCCCGCGCTGCCACTGCGGCAACGTGGGCTGCGTGGAGGCCATGGCCGCCGCGCCCGCGGTGGTGCGCATGGCGGTGCAGGCGGCGCAGGCAAGCGAGAGCCCGCTGCTGGCCGAGCTGCTGCGCACGCGCGGCCGGCTCGAAGCGGTGGACGTGGGCCAGGCCAGCCGCGCCGGCGACGCCGCGGCCAACAGCATCATCCAGCGCGCCGGGGCATCCATCGGGCAGATGCTGGCCTCGGTGGTCAACTTCTTCAACCCCTCGCACATCTTCATCGGCGGCGGGCTCACCGGCATCGGGCCGCTGTTCCTGGCCGCCGTGCGCCAGAGCGTGTACCAGCGCTCGCTGGCGCTGTCCACGCGGCACCTGGAGATCCAGTACGCGCCGCTGGGTGCGCTGGGCGGCGTGATCGGCGCCGGCGTGCTGGCCATGCACGAGTCGCTCAAGATCCGGGGAGCCGCCGCATGAACACGGGGGCACGCGGCGTGGCGGTCGAATTCGACCGCATCACCAAGGCCTTCGGCCCGGTGCAGGTGCTGCACGGCGTCAGCTTCGATCTGGCGCCGGGGCGCGTGTACGGCCTGCTGGGCGAGAACGGCGCCGGCAAGTCCACGCTGATGAAGATCCTCGCGGGCTACGAGGCGGCCACGGGCGGCACGCTGCGCATCAACGGCCAGCCGCAGCGGTTCGCCAGCTCGCGCGATGCGCAGGCGCTGGGCATCGTGCTGATCCACCAGGAATTCAACCTGGCGGAAGACCTGAGCGTGGCCGACAACATCTTCCTCGGCCACGAAAAACGCAAAGGCCTGTTCCTGGACGACCGCGCGATGCAGGCCGAGGCCGCGCAGGCGCTGGCGCAGGTGGGCCTGCAGATCGACCCCGCCACCAAGGTGCGGCGCCTGATCGTGGCCGAGAAGCAGCTGGTGGAGATCGCCAAGGCGCTGGCGCGCCACGCCCGGCTGCTGATCATGGACGAGCCCACCGCCACGCTCACGCCGGGCGAGACGGAGCGGCTCTTCGCGCTGATCGCGCAGCTGCGGGCCGAGGGCGTGACCGTCGTCTACATCTCGCACAAGCTCGACGAGGTGGAGCGGGTGACGGACGAGATCATCGTCATGCGCGACGGCCGCTTCGTCGCCCGCGCCCACACGCCCGACGTCACGCGCCGCCAGATGGCCAGCCTGATGGTGGGACGCGAGCTGGCCGACCTCTATCCGCCGCGCGACGCGGTGCCGCCCGGCCAGCCGGTGGCCCTGCGGGTGCAGGACTTCAGCGTGCCCGGCTGGGCGCAGGGCGCGTCATTCGAGGTGCGCGCGGGCGAGATCCTGGGCTTTGCCGGGCTGGTGGGCGCAGGCCGCACCGAGCTGTTCGAAGGCCTGCTGGGCCTGCGCCCGGGCAGCGGGCGCATCGAGCTGCAGGGCGCCGCGGTGGCGCTGCGCTCGCCGCGCGACGCGGCGCGCCACGGACTGACCTACCTGAGCGAAGACCGCAAGGGCAAGGGCCTGCACGTGGACTTCGGCCTGCGCGAGAACCTCACGCTGATGGCGCTGGAGCACTACGCGCACCCCTGGCTGCGCCCGCAGGAGGAGCGCGCCGCGCTGGACGCGGCGGTGAAGGCATTCGGCATCCGCGCCGGCTCGCTGGAGGTCAAGGCCTCGTCGCTGTCGGGCGGCAACCAGCAGAAGCTGGCGCTGGCCAAGGCGCTGCAGCCGCAGCCGAAGGTGGTGGTGCTCGACGAGCCCACCCGTGGCGTGGACGTGGGCGCCAAGCGCGACATCTACTTCCTCATCCAGCGGCTGGCGCGCGAAGGGCTGGCCGTGATCGTCATCTCGTCGGAGCTGATGGAGCTGATCGGCCTGGCGCACCGCGTGGCCGTGATGCGCGCCGGCCGCATCGTGGCCACGCTGCCCGGCGAGAGCCTGACCGAAGCGATCCTGATTGCCCACGCGACCGGAACCGTGCATGCCCAAGACTGAACCATCCCCTGGCGCCGAAGGCACGCAGCACCGTGCGCAGGCCCCGCGCCGCTGGACCGAGCGGCTGCACGGCTTCGGCCCCGTGATCGGCCTGGTGCTGCTGTGCATCGCCGGCACCTGGCTCAACAGCGACTTCGCCACGCCGGACAACGTGATGAACGTGCTCACGCGCACGGCCTTCATCGGCATCATCGCGGTGGGCATGTGCTTCGTGATCATCTCGGGCGGCATCGACCTGTCGGTGGGCTCGATGGCGGCGCTGATCGCCGGCAGCGTGATCCTGTTCATCAACTGGGCCGGGCCGGCCACCGGCTCGCCGCTGCTGGCGGTGGTGCTGGGCGCGGGGCTGGCCGTGGTGCTGGGCGCGCTGTTCGGGCTGGCGCACGGGCTGCTCATCACCAAGGGGCACATCGAGCCCTTCATCGTCACGCTGGGCACGCTGGGCATTTTCCGCGCCTACCTCACCTACTTCGCCGACGGCGGCGCCATCACGCTGGACAACGACCTGTCGGACCTGTACGCGCCGGTGTACTACGCCAGCCTGCTGGGCGTCCCGGTGCCGGTGTGGATCTTCCTGCTGGTGGCCATCGTCGGCGCGGTGATCCTCAACCGCACCGCCTACGGGCGCTATGTGCAGGCCATCGGCTCCAACGAGCAGGTGGCGCGCTACGCGGCGGTGAACGTGGACCGCGTGAAGACGCTGACCTACGTGCTGCTGGGCGTGTGCGTGGGCATCGCCACGCTGCTGTACGTGCCGCGCCTGGGTTCGGCCTCGCCCACCACGGGCCTGCTGTGGGAGCTGGAAGCCATCGCCGCGGTGATCGTGGGCGGCACCGCGCTCAAGGGCGGCGCCGGCAGCATCACCGGCACGGTGGTGGGCGCGATCCTGCTCTCGGTCATCAGCAACATCCTGAACCTCACCAGCATCATCAGCGTGTACCTCAACGCGGCGGTGCAGGGCTTCGTCATCATCGTCGTGGCCTTTCTGCAGAGGGGGAAACGCTGATCCGCTCTTTTCCACCGTCACGCCCCCGTTCCCGTTCCAACCCACCAAGGAGACTCCGCTCATGATCCGTTCCACCCGCCGCGCCGCGCTGACTGCCGTCGCCGCCGCATTCGCCACCCTGCCCGCCCTGGCCGCCGAGACCGTGAACCTGGGCGTGTCCATCCCCGCCGCCACCCACAGCTTCATGGGCGGCATCAACTACTGGGCCAACCAGGCCAAGAAGGACCTGGAGAAGCAGCACAAGGGCCTGAAGATCACCATCAAGACAGCTGCCAACGCGCCCGAGCAGGCGAACCAGCTGCAGGACCTTTCCACCGTCACCAAGATCAACGCGCTGGTGGTGTTCCCCTTCGAGTCGGCCGCGCTGACCAAGCCGGTGGCGCAGGTCAAGGCCAAGGGCGCCTACGTGACGGTGGTGGACCGCGGCCTGACCGACACCAGCGCGCAGGACGCCTACGTGGCCGGCGACAACACCGCCTTCGGCCGCATCCCGGCCGAGTACATCGCCAAGCAGTTGAGCGGCAAGGGCAACGTGGTCGCGCTGCGCGGCATCGCCACCACGCTGGACAACGAGCGCATGGATGCCTTCAATGCCGTGCTGAAGAACCATCCCGACATCAAGCTGCTGGACGCCAAGTACGCCAACTGGAACCGCGACGACGCCTTCAAGGTTACGCAGGACTACCTGACGCGCTTCAAGGACATCGATGCCATCTGGGCCGCCGACGACGACATGGCGGTGGGCGTGCTCAAGGCCATCGAGCAGGCCAAGCGCAAGGACATCAAGATCATCTTCGGCGGCGCCGGCGCCAAGGGCATGGTCAAGACCATCCTCGACGGCAAGGACCCGCGCATCCAGGCCGACGTGAGCTACTCGCCCAGGTTCATCTACGAGGCGATCAAGCTCACCGCCGAGGCGCGCCTGAAGGGCGAGAAGCTGCCGGCGACGACCATCATCCCCTCGGTGCTGATCACCAAGGACAACGCCAAGGACTTCTACCACCCGAATTCGCCATTCTGAGAAAGGCCCCGGCATGCCACGCCCCGTCACCCTCTTCACCGGCCAGTGGGCCGACCTGCCGCTGGCCGAACTGGCCCCGCTGGCCCGGCGCATGGGCTACGACGGCCTGGAGCTGGCCTGCTGGGGCGACCACTTCGACGTGCAGCAGGCGCTGGCCTCCGACCGGTACCTGCAGGACCAGTGGGCGCTGCTGCGCGAGCACGGCCTCGACCTGCCTGGCCATCGGCAACCACCTGGTCGGCCAGGCGGTGTGCGACCGCATCGACGAACGGCACCAGGCCATCCTGCCCGCGCACGTATGGGGCGACGGCGATCCCGAGGGCGTGCGCCGGCGCGCGGCGCGCGAGCTGGCCGACACCGCGGTGGCCGCCGCGAAGTTCGGCGTGAAGACCGTCACCGGCTTCACCGGCTCGTCGATCTGGCACGCGACCTACGCCTTTCCGCCCACCCCCCAGGCGTACTGGGACGCGGGCTTCGCCGACTTCGGCCGCCGCTTCGGGTCCATCCTCGACGTGTTCGAGCAGCAGGACGTGAATTTCGCGCTCGAAGTGCACCCGACCGAGATCGCCTTCGACATCGCCTCGGCCGAGCGCGCCGTCGCGGCCGTGAACGGCCACCGGCGCTTCGGCTTCAACTTCGACCCCAGCCACCTGGCCTACCAGGGCGTGGACTACGTGCGCTTCATCCGCCGGTTCGGGCCGCGCATCTTCAACGTCCACATGAAGGACGTGTGGTGGGGCCGGGGCGACGGCACCGTGGGCGTGTTCGGCGGCCACACCAGCTTCGGCGATGCACGCCGCTTCTGGGACTTCCGCAGCGTGGGCCGGGGCATGGTGGACTTCGAGTCCATCATCGTCGCCCTCAACGACATCGGCTACGCCGGCCCGCTGTCCGTGGAATGGGAGGACTCGCGCATGGACCGCGTGCACGGCGCCACCGAGAGCGCGGCCTTCTGCCGGCGGCTGGACTTTCCGGCGGCGGCGCTCGCGTTCGATGCGGCCTTCGACAAGAGCGCCCAGGGCGGGATGGCCGGCACCGCATCAGCATGAGAAAGCTGCGCTACGCCATGGTCGGCGGCGGCCAGGGCGCCTTCATCGGCGCGGTGCACCGCCACGCGCTAGCGCTGGATGGGCAGGCCACGCTGGTCGCGGGCGCCCTGTCGTCCACGCCCGCGAAGGCCCACGCCTCCGGCCGCGCGCTGGGGCTGGCCGAGGCGCGCAACCACGGCGACTGGCGCGCGCTGCTCGACGATGAGCTGAAGCGCCCGGCCGACGAGCGCATCGACTTCGTCAGCATCGTCACGCCCAACCACCTGCACTTTCCGGTGGCGCAGGCTTTCGTGGCGGCGGGCTTCCACGTGGCGTGCGACAAGCCGCTGGTGCACCGCAGCGAGCAGGCCGAGGCGCTGGTGCAGGCCGTGGCCGCGCGCGGCACCGTGTTCGGCGTGACCTACAACTACAGCGGCTACCCGATGGTGCGGCAGGCGCGCGACATGGTGCGCGCGGGCGAACTGGGCGTGGTGCGCAAGGTCATCGTCGAATACAGCCAGGGCTGGCTGGCGCAGGCGCTGGAAGCGCAGGGCAACAAGCAGGCCGGTTGGCGCACCGATCCCGCCCTGAGCGGCGAGGCCGGCGCCATCGGCGACATCGGCACGCATGCCGAGCACCTCGTCGCCACGGTCACGGGGCTGGAGATCGAAGCGCTGTGCGCCGACCTGGGCGCGCTGGTGCCCGGCCGCCGCGTGGACGACGACGCCAGCCTGCTGCTGCGCTTTGCCGGCGGCGCGCGCGGCGTGCTGCTGGCCTCGCAGATCCAGACCGGGCTGGAGAACACCCTGCGCCTGCGCGTGAGCGGCACGCGCGGCACCCTCGAATGGGCGCAGGAGCAGCCCAGCCGGCTACTGCACTGGCCTGCCGACGGCCCGCTGCGCGTGCTGACGCGCGGCGCGCCCTGGCTCAGCGCCAGCGCCCAGCGCGCCAGCCGCCTGCCGGCCGGGCACCCGGAGGGCTTCATCGAGGCCTTCGCCAACGTCTACGCGGGCGTCGTCGCCGACATCCGCGCGCACCAGGCCGGCCAGGCGGCCGACCCGCTGGCCGCCGACTACCCGCGCGTGGAGGACGGCGCTCGCGGCGTGCGCTTCGTGACGCGCACGCTGGCCTCGGCGCAGAGCGCGGCCAAGTGGACGGCGTGGTGAGCGGCGGCGCCGTGGTCACCCGGCCTGCCCCCCGAGTCGTCGTCTTCGCCGGCCCCAACGGGGCAGGCAAGTCCACGCACGCAGATGCCATCCTTGCGTCTTTGGGCATCAAGACCTTCGTCAATGCCGACTACATTGCACGCGGCCTCTCGGGGAGGCATACGAGCGCCGTGGCTTTCACTGCGGGCCGCATCATGCTCGAGCGGCTGCATCGGCTGGCCGCCGACCACCAGGACTTCGCCTTCGAGAGTACGCTCTCCAGCCGCAGCTTCGCGCCCTTTCTGCGGCAGCTTCAAGCGCAGGGCTGCCGCGTGGCGATCTACTACTTCTCCCTCTCCAGCGCCCAGCTTGCCGTGCGCCGAGTCAAGTTGCGCGTCGCCATGGGTGGGCATGACGTGGCAGCGGGAGACATCCGCCGACGTTTTGGCCGCAGCCTCGAGAACTTTTTCGAGCTCTACGCGCCGCTTGCCTCTCACTGGGTCGTTTTCGACAATTCACGCTCGTCCCATGCGCGGCTGATCGCGGCGCAGGAAAATGAGCGCCTGACCATCCACGAACCATCTCTATGGGAAAAACTCCAGACAAGAGCGCGCCGCGCTTGATTCCGACGCCCAAGGCGCTCGAAAAAGCGTTGACCGAGTCAGCCGCCCGCGCCCAGCGTCTGGCCGAAGCCTTCGGTCTTTCAGTGCCGGTCGAGCCACGCAAGCCCACACGCGCCTCTGTGCACAAGTGAATTCCAGACGCTCGGGCCTATTCCCGGCGCCGCTCAAATCGCCATACGCGCCAGGAACAACTTCAAGGCAAGACGGGTGATCGGCTTCAGTGCCCGGCCACTCCCAGCCAGGCATCCAGCGGCGTCGGATCGTCGCGCAGCGCCTCGCTGGTGGCGCGGTAGGCGATGCCGCCACGGTCCAGCACGATGGCGTCGTCGGTCACGCCCAGCACCATGTGCGGGTGCTGCTCGACGACGATGGACGGCAGCCCCTCGTCGCGCGCGACGCGGCGGATGGCCTGCAGCAGCTCGGCCACGATGATCGGCGCCAGGCCTTCCAGCGGCTCGTCCAGCAGCAGCAGCTTGGGGTTGAGCACCAGCGCGCGGCCGAAGGCCAGCATCTGCTGCTCGCCGCCCGACAAGGCCGTGCCCAGGTTGCGCTTGCGCTCTTCCAGGCGCGGGAACAGTTCGTAGACGCGCTGCACGTTCCACGGCCCCGGGCGCGCCACCGCGCTGAGGTTCTCCTCGACCGTCAGCGACTTGAAGATGTTGCGCTCCTGCGGCACCCAGCCGATGCCGGCCGCGGCGCGCTGGTGCACCGGCAGCGCATGGATGGGCCGGCCGGCCAGGCGGATGCTGCCGGCGTGGCGGCGCGTCACGCCCACCAGCGTGTCCAGCAGCGTGGTCTTGCCGGTGCCGTTGCGGCCCAGCAGCGCCAGCGAGCGGCCGGTCTCCAGCGTGAAGCCGACGTCGGTCAGCACCACCGCTTCGCCGTAGCCGCAGCTCAAACCCTCGACGGCCAGCAAGGGCTCAGGCATGGACCACCTCCATGTCGCCGAGGTAGACCGCCCTCACCTGCGGATCGGCGGCGATCTGCGCCGGCGTGCCCTCGGTCAGCACGGCGCCGTTGACCAGCACCGTCATCGTCTTCGCAAAGCTGAACACCAGGTCCATGTCGTGCTCGATCAGCAGCACGCTCACGTCGGCGGGCAGCGCGGCCACGGTGTCCAGGATGTCCTGGCGCTCGGCCGCGGGCACGCCGGCGGCGGGCTCGTCCAGCAGCAGCACGCGCGGCTTGCAGGCCACGGCCAGCGCGATCTCCAGCAGCCGGCGCTTGCCGTAAGGCATCTCGCGCGTCGGCCGCTCGGCCTGCTCGGTCAGGCGGAACTGCTGCAGCAGCGCCTCGCACTCGGCGGCCACGGCGGCGTCGCTGCCCATGGGCCGCCACCAGCGGTGCGCACCGTTCTCGCGGCTGGCCACGGCCAGCGCCAGGCTTTGCAGCGGCGTCAGCGACGCGAAGAGCTGGTTGATCTGGAAGGTGCGCACCAGGCCCAGGCCCACGCGCTGGTGCGGCGGCAGGCCGCTGATGTCGCGGCCCAGCAGGTGTACGCGGCCCGAGGTGGGCACGATCACGCCGGTCAGCAGGTTGATCAGCGTGGTCTTGCCGGCGCCGTTGGGGCCGATCAGCGCATGGCGTGCGCCGCGCACGACGCTGATCGAGACATCGTTGGTCGCATTGATGCCGCCGAAGCGCTTGACCAGGTTTTCGGTGCGCAGCACGACGTCGGTGGTGTCGCTCATGACCTGCCTCCGCGCTTGAACCAGGTCCACGGACGGAACAGCCGTTCGCGCCCGACCAGCATCAGCAGCACCAGGAACAGGCCGATCCAGAAGGTCCAGTACTGCGTGGTGACGGACGAGATCAGGTCGTGCAGCACCTTGAAGGCGATAGCGCCGACCAGGCCGCCCCACAGCCAGCCGGCGCCGCCGATGATCAGCGCGGTCATCACGTCGGCGCTGCGGTGGAAGTCCAGCACGTCCAGGCTGGCGAAGCCGGTGGTCTGCGCCAGCAGCGCGCCGGCCGCGCCGGCCAGCGCCGCGCCCAGCGTGTAGACGGCGGCCAGGCGGCCGTTGACGCTCATGCCCAGCGCCGAGACGCGCAGCCGGTTGTCGCGCAGCGCCTCCAGCGAGACGCCCAGCGGCGAATAGACCACGCGCCGCACCAGCAGGAAGGCGACGAACAGCACCGCCAGCGAATAGAACGACGCGACGCGGCCGCCGAGGTCGAATTCGAACCGGCCCAAGAGCGGCCCGATCACGACGCCTTGCAGCCCGTCGGCGCCGCCGGTGAATTCGCCGAACTGGTTGGCCAGTTCGTACAGCACCAGCGCCACGCCCATCGTGACCATCAGCCGCGTGAGGTCGGTGCCGCGCACGATCATCGGGCTGGTCAACGCGCCCAGCACCGCGCCCAGCACGGTGCCGACGACCAGGCCCACCAGCGGGTCGGGCATCACGTGCTTGGCGAACAGCGCCGCGCCGTAGGCGCCCAGGCCGAAGAAGGCGGCATGGCCCAGCGAGACGATGCCGGCGTAGCCGAGGATCATGTCCAGCGACAGCGCGAACAGCGCGAGGATCGCGATCTCGTTGATCAGCGCGCCGTGCTGCGGAAAGACGAAGGGCATCGCGGCGATCGCAACCCACAGCGCATATTCCCACGGCCGCCACTTCGACGGCGCCAGCAGCAGGGACTGCGCCGGCTTCATTTGCGCGCCCCGCGCGAGAACAGGCCCTGCGGGCGCCACAGCAGGATGGCGATCATCAGCACGTAGACGATGAAGCCGCCCAGCTTGGGCACGTAGTACTTGCCGAACACGTCGGCCAGGCCCAGCACCAGCGCGGCCACCAGCGGGCCGGTGATGGAACTGGTGCCGCCGACCGCGCAGACGATCAGGAAGTACACCATGAACTTGAACGGAAAGCTCGGGTCCAGCCCGAGCACGTCCACGCCCAGGGCGCCGCCCAGCCCCGCCAGGCCGGAGCCGAAGGCGAAGGTCAGCAGGAACACGCGGTCCACCGGGATGCCCAGGCCGGCCGCCACGCGCGGGTCGTCCACCGCGGCGCGCAGCCGGCTGCCGAAGCGCGTGTAGGCCAGGATGGCCTGCAGCCCCAAGGCCAGCGCGATGCAGACGACCACGATGAAGAGCCGGTAGCGGCCCATGCCCAGCATCCAGTCGCCGCTGCCCAGCTCGATGCGGCCGCGCAGCCACTCGGGCGTCTGCACGTTGACCTGCTGCGAGCCCATCACGTAGTCCACCGCGGCCACGGCCATGAAGGTCAGGCCGATCGAGAACAGCACCTGGTCCAGGTGCGGCCGCTTGTACATCGGCCGGTACAGCGTGCGCTCGAAGGCCGCGCCCAGCAGCGCGGTGACGATGAAGGCCGCCGGCAGACAGGCCAGGAAGGGCCAGCCGTGCTTTTGCATCAGCACCACCAGCACGTAGCCGCCGGCCATCGCGAAGGCCCCGTGCGCCAGGTTGATGAAGTTCATCAAGCCCATCGTCACGGCCAGGCCGAGCGACAGCACGAACAGCAGCATGCCGTAGGCGATGCCGTCGAAAAGCAGGGTCAGCATCGGCTGAGGATCAATCGCCAGCGGCCGCGGGGGTCACTTCTGCTTGCCCGGATCCTTCATGGCTTTGATCGCATCGAACTCGACGTTCCACAACTGGCCGTCCTTCTTCTCGACCTTGCGGATGTACATGTCCTGCACGATGTCGCGCGTCTGCGCGTCGATCAGCACCGGGCCGCGCGGGCTCTCGAACACCTGGCCCTTCATGCCGGCCAGCAGCGCCTCGCCGCCGGCGCCCTTGCTGGCCTCCAGCGCCTTGTAGATGATGCGCATGCCGTCGTAGCCGCCCACGGCCATGAAGTTGGGGCGGAACTTGTTCATCGCCTGGAAATCGGCGACGAACTTCTTGTTCAGCGCGCTGGGGTGCGCCGCCGAGTAGTGGTGCGAGTTGATCACGCCCAGCGCCACGTCGCCCATGTCGGCGAGCTGGTCGTCGTCGGTCACGTCGCCGGTGGCGATCAGGCGGATGCCGGCCTTGTCCAGCCCGCGCTCGGCGAACTGCTTCATGAAGGCCGCGCCCTGGCCCGATGGCAGGAAGACGAACAGCGCGTCGGGCTTGGCGTCGCGCACCTTCTGCAGCACCGGCGCGAAGTCGGGCGCGCGCAGCGGCGTGCGCAGCTTCTCCAGCACCTGGCCGCCGTTGAGCGTCACGCGGTCGGCGAAGTACTTCTCGGCGTCGAAGCCGGGGCCGTAGTCGGCCACCAGGGTCACGGTCTTCTTGATGCCGTTCTTGTTGGCCCATTCGGCGATGCCCACCGCGGCCTGCGGCAACGTGAAGCTGCTGCGCACGATGAAGGGCGAGGCCTCGGTGATCGACGAGGTGGCCGCGGCCATCACCACCAGCGGCGTCTTGCTCTGCGTGGCGATCGGCGCGGTGGCCATCGCCGAAGGCGTGATGCCCATGCCGGCCAGCGCGACCACCTTGTCGTTGACCACCAGTTCCTGCGCCAGGCGGCGCGTCTGGTCGGGCAGGCTCTGGTCGTCCTTGACGATCACCTCCACGTTCTTGCCGGCCACTCGTCTGCCGTTCTGCGCCACCCACAGCTTGATGGCGGCGTCGATCTGGCGGCCGGTGCTGGCCTGCTGGCCGGTCATCGGCAGGATGACGCCGATCTTCACGGTGTCGGACTGGGCCTGGGCGAGGGGCGCGGCGGCCACCAGCGCGAACGCGGCAGCGGCCAGGAGGTGGCGGCGAATGGTCATGAATCTTGTCTCCGGGGATGGACCTGGGGCGGGCGGGATTGTGGCCATGCGCAGGCCCGGCGGCGAGCGCATGGCGGACCTAGCTGTTATAGCGAGGCGGCATGGGTGCCGCGGAGAGTGTCAACCCCAGACTTCCTTGGCCGTCTCGACGACGAGGGCCAGCTTGCGCCGCTGGTCTTCCACCGCGATGTTGTTGCCGTGCACCGTGGAGCTGAAGCCGCACTGCGGGCTCAAGGCCAACTGCTCTAGCGGCACGTACTGCGCGGCCTCGGCGATGCGGCGCTTGAGCGTGTCCTTGGTCTCCAGCTGGCCGAACTTGGTGGTCACCAGCCCCAGCACGACGATCTTGTCGGGCTTGAGAAAGCGCAAGGGCCGGAAGTCGCCGCTGCGGTCGTCGTCGTACTCCAGGAAGAAGGCGTCGAGGTTCATCTCCGACAGCAGCGCCTCGGCCACCGGCTCGTAGTTGCCGGCCGCCGCATGCGTGCTCTTGAAGTTGCCGCGGCACAGGTGCATCGCCAGCGTCATGCCGGCGGGCCTCTTCGCGACGACCTTGTTGATGAACCAGGCGTAGCGGTGCGGCAGCTCGTTGGGGTCGTCGCCGCGCTGGCGGGCGGCCTCGCGCATCTTCTCGTCGCACAGGTAGGCCATGTTGGTGTCGTCCATCTGCACGTAGCGGCAGCCGGCGTCGTACAGGCTTTGCAGCTCGTCGGCGTAGGCCTGCGCCACGTCGTCGTAGAAGACCGGGTCCAGCTCCGGATAGGCCTCTTTGCTGATGCCGGCGCGGCCGCCGCGGAAGTGCAGCATCGTCGGGCTGGGGATCGTGACCTTGGGCGTCATGCCCGGGGCGACCTGGCTCTTGAGGTACTGGAAGTCGGCGAGCTGGATGTTCTTCGCGTGGCGCACCTTGTCGACGACGCGGATCACCGGCGGCGCCAGTTCCTCGGTGCCGTCGGGCTTCCTGACCGTCACCGGGATGTCGGTCTTGACGCCGCCCAGCTGCTCCAGGAAGTCGATGTGGAAGTAGGTGCGGCGGAACTCGCCGTCGGTGATGCTGTGCAGCCCCACGTCCTGCTGGAATCGGACGATCTCGGTGATCGCCTTGTCCTCCACCGCGCGCAACTGCTCGGCGCTGATGGACTTCTGGTTGAAGAAGCGGTCACGCGCCTCCAGCAGGTAGGCCGGGCGCAGGAAGCTGCCGACGTGGTCGGCGCGGAAGGGGGGCGTGGTGCGGGCGGTCATGGGCATGTCTTTCGATTTCAGGCAGCGGCGGTTATAGCGCGGCGCACGGGCCGCGCCGGCAGCTACAGGTCAAGGACCAGGCGCGGCGACTTCGCGCGCGAGCAGCAGGGCAGGAACTGGTCGTTGGCGGCCTGCTCCTCGGGCGTGAGGTAGAGGTCGCGGTGGTCGATCTCGCCGGCCATCACGCGCGTCAGGCAGGTGCCGCAGACGCCTTGCTCGCACGAGGTGGCGACCACCACGCCGGCGGCGGCCAAGGCCTGTACGATGCTTTGCGCCGGCGCGACGCTGATCACGCGGCCCGAGCTGGCGAGCTGCACCTCGAAGCTACCGTCATCGGCCTTGGCCGCCGGCGCGGCGCCGAAGAACTCGTAGTGCAACTGCGCCTCCGGCCAGCCGGCCGCGCGGGCGCCGTTCAGCACCGCGTCCATGAAGCCTTGCGGGCCGCAGACGTACAGGTGCAGCCCCGGCTTCCGGGCCGCCAGCAGCGTCGGCAGGTCGAGCTTTTGCGCCGTGTCGCCGTCGTCGAAGTGCCACTGCACGCGGCCGGCGAAGGCCGAGGCCGCGATGCGCTCGGCAAAGGCCGTGCGCGCGCGCGACCGGGTGCAGTGGTGCAGCGTGAACGCCGCGCCGGCGACGGCCAGCCGCTCGGCCATGCACAGCAGCGGCGTGATGCCGATGCCGCCGGCCAGCAGCAGGTGCTCGGTGGCGTCGTGCGCCAGCGCGAAGTGGTTCCGGGGCGCGCTGATGCTCAGGCGGTCGCCGACCGCCACGCGCTCGTGCATCGCGGCCGAGCCGCCGCGCGAGGCCGCATCCTTCAGCACCGCGATCAGGTAGCGGTGGGTCTCGACCGGGTCGTTGCACAGCGAGTACTGCCGCACCAGGCCGCCGGGGATCTGCACGTCGACGTGCGAGCCGGCGCCGAAGGCCGGCAACGGCCGGCCGTCGGCGGCCTGCAGCTCGAAGCTGCAGATGCCTTCGGCCTCTGTCGTCTTGCCGCTGACGACGACTTCCAGCGTCGTCATGCCGCCGCCTGCACCGGCACCGCTGCGCGCTCGGCGGCGATCAGGCGCTCGATCACCTTGCGCGACTGCACGCCGCCGGCGTCGATGTTGAGCTTGAGCACGTCGCGCTGCGGCCATTGCAGCAGGTTGCGCTGCTGCAGTTCCAGCACCTGCAGGTCCTCGCTGAAGATCTTGCCCTGGCCTTCGCGGATCTGCGCCGTCAGCGCCTTGTCGTCGGCGCGGAAGTTGCGCGCCATGCCCCAGAAGTACCACATGCTGGTGTCGCTCTCGGGCGTGAGAAAGTCCACCACGATGCTGGACACCTTGTGCTCGGCCGCCGCGTGGTAGCCGCCCTGCCCCGCCAGCGCGACGCCGACCTCGATCATCACGTGGCTGGGCGGCGAGAAGCGGCAGATCTGCCAGCGGTCCACCGGCTGGTCGGTGGGCAGCTGGTGGCTGCGCAGCGCCATCTGCCAGAACGGCGGCGCGTGGATGCCGTTCATGAAGCGCTCGGTCACCACCTGGTCGCCGTCCACGCGCGTGGCGCAGGGCGTCTCGTCGATCTCGGGCTGGCCGATGCTGGTGGCGTGCACGTAGGTCTCGTGCGTCAGGTCCATCAGGTTGTCGACCATCAGCCGGTAGTCGCAGGCGATGTGGTACAGCCCGCCGCCGTAGGCCCAGTCCGGGCTGGACGACCACGCCAGGTCCGGCACCCGCGCGGGGTCGGCCAGTGCGGGGTCGCCCGGCCACAGCCAGACGAAGCCATGGCGCTCCACCACCGGAAAGCTGCGCACCGGCGGAAAGCCGCGCACGCGCTGGCCGGGCATCGCGATCGTCTTGCCGTCGCAGCCCATCTCCAGGCCGTGGTAGCCGCAGACCAGCTTGCCTTCCACCACGCGGCCCAGCGACAGCGGCGCGCCGCGGTGCGGGCACCAGTCCTCCAGCGCCACCGCCTGGCCCTGCGGGCCGCGGTAGAACACCAGCCGCTCGTTGCAGACCATGCGGCCCAGCGGCTTGTCGTCGATCTCGGCCTGCGTGCAGGCCACGTACCAGTGGTTGCGAGCGAACATTGACGTCTCCTGTCGGGTTAGGAAATCTTCTATTGGATCCAATTTTGACTGGATTCTTGAGATAAAACAAGATACAACGCCAAAATGGATCCAATTGAACCCGATGGCGCCGGGCCCGAAACCGCCGGCACCGTGGCCGCGCTGCGCCAGTGGATCGTCGAAGGCCGCTACCCGCCGGGCACGCGGCTGGCCGAGATCCCGGTGGCGCAGGCGCTGGGCGTGTCGCGCACGCCGGTGCGGCTGGCCTTCCGCACGCTGGAGCAGGAAGGCCTGCTGGAGAAGACCGGCAAGCGCGGCCTCGTGGTCCGCGCCTTCACCGCCGCCGACGTGCTGTGCGCGGTGGAGGTGCGCGGCGCGCTCGAAGGCCTGGCCGCGCGCCGCCTGGCCGAAGCCGGGCCCGACGCCGCGCTGCTGGCGCGGCTGCAGCGCTGCCTGGACGAGGGCGACGCCTTGCTGGCCAAGGACCGGCTGGCGGAAGGTGACGTCGACCGTTGGGCGCGGCTGAACCGGGTGTTCCACGCCGCCATCGTGAGCGGCACCGGCAGCCGCGTGATCGCCGACGCGATCGCGCGCAACAACCACCTGCCGTTCGCGTCGGCCGACTCGATCACGCTGGACCGGCGCGCGCTGGACCAGGAACTGCGCAAGCTGCAGCTTGCGCAACTGCAGCACCGGCTGATCGTCGACGCGCTGCGCCGGCGCGAGTCGGCGCGGGTCGAGACGCTGATGCGCGAGCACGCCTACATCGGGCTGCGCTACGGCTCGCTGTTCGGGCTGGAGGCGCCGCTGCTGCCATAGCGCTGTCAGCAGCCCGGCTCGACCCGGCTGCAGGCCGGGTCATGCCGGGACGTTATGCTTTGACCTAGAACAAACCCTGAGCCAGACGGGCGGGCCCGCTTCGTCGTGCAGGGGACAACGTCCAGGAGTTTCCCCGTGAATCGAGTGACCGAACAGGCGCTGCCGCGGCGCGCCGCGATGGCCCGTGCCATGACCGTGGCAGCAACCGTGACCGCCGCCCTGCTGGCCGGCTGCGGCCGATCGGCCCCCGACGGCGGCGGTGCCGGCGGCCATGGCGGCGGCGCGATGCCGCCGCTGCCGGTGGCCGTGGTCACCGTGGCGCCGCAGAAGGTGCCGGTGACGGTGGAGGCAGTGGCCACGATCGAAGGCCTGCGCGAGGTGGAGGTGCGCGCCCGCGTGGCCGGCATCCTGCAGCAGCAGCTCTACCGCGAGGGCGAGGCGGTGAAGGCCGGTGCGCCGCTGTTCCGCATCGAGCGCCAGCCGATGGAGAACGCCGTCGAGTCGGCGCGCGCCGCCGTCGTGCAGGCCGAGGCGCGCGCCGAGCAGGCGCGCCGCGAGACCGGCCGCCTGGCCGCGCTGGTGGCCGACCGCGCGATCAGCCAGCGCGAGGCCGACGACGCCGCCAGCACCGCCAAGACGGCCGACGCCGCGCTGCTGGCCGCGCGCGCGCAGCTGCGCGATGCGCAGCTGAACCTGGGCTACACCGAGATCACCGCGCCGATCGCCGGCGTCGTGCAGCGCGCGCAGCGCAGTGTGGGCACGCTGGTCTCGCCCAGCGCCGAGAGCGGGCTGCTGACCACCATCGTGCAGCTCGACCCGATCCGCGTGCGCTTCGCGCTCAGCGAGGGCGAGGCGGCGCTGGTGCGCCAGGGCAAGGGCCGCCAGGTGCGGCTGATCGGCGCCGACGGCCAGCCGGCCAAGGAGGTGGGGCGGCTCGATTTCGCCGGCTCGGTGGTCGACCCGCAGCTCGGCACCGTGCAGATGCGCGCCGAGATCGCCAACCCGGGCCAGCGCTGGCTGCCGGGGCAGTTCGTGCGCGCGCAGATCGTCACCGGCGAGCAGGACGCCTTCCTGGTGCCGCAGGCCGCCGTGCAAAGCGGCGACCAGGGGCGCTTCGTCTGGGTGATCGCCCCCGACGGCAAGGCCGCGGTGAAGCCGGTGCAGGCCGGACCCTGGTCGGGCAGCGACTGGGTGATCCGCTCGGGCCTGGCGGCCGGCGACAAGGTCATCACCAACAACCTGCTGAAGCTGCGGCCCGGCGCGCCGGTGCAGGCCGCGCCGGCGGGCGGGCCGCCCGGCGCCCCGCCCGGTGCGGCGCCGGCCGCACCGGGGGCCAGCGCGCCCGCGTCGGCGGCGTCGAAGTGAGGGGCTGAGCGCATGTCCCGCTTCTTCATCGAACGCCCGGTGTTCGCCACCGTGCTGGCGCTGGTGCTGCTGATCGCCGGGCTGGTGTCGGCGCGTGTGCTGCCGGTGGCGCAATACCCCGAGATCGCACCGCCGACGGTGACCATCACGGCCACCTACCCCGGCGCCTCGGCTGAAACCTTGGCGCTGACGGTGGCCGCGCCGATCGAGGAACAGCTCTCGGGCGTGGAGAACCTGCTGTACTTCAACAGCAGCTCGTCGTCCAACGGGCAGACCACGATCACCGCGACCTTCGAGGTCGGCACCGACGTCGACAAGGCCACCTTCAACATCAACAACCGCGTGCAGCTCGCCACGCCGCGCCTGCCCGACGAGGTGCGCCGCAACGGCGTGCAGGTGGCCAAGCGCTCGGAGAACTTCCTGCTGGTGGTCGGGCTGAATTCGCCCGACTTGAGCCGCGACACGCTGTTCCTGTCGAACTACGCGACGCAGAACGTGCTGGACGAGTTGAAGCGCGTGCCCGGCGCCGCCGACGTGATCATCTTCGGCGCGCGCGACTACAGCATGCGCCTGTGGCTGCAGCCCGACCGCATGGCGGCGCTCGGCGTCACCACCAGCGACATCGCCGCCGCGGTGGGCGCGCAGAACGCGCAGTACGCGGCCGGCAAGATCGGCGCCCCGCCGTCGCCGCCGGGGCAGCAGATCGAGTACACCGTCACCGCCCACGGCCGTCTGGTGCAGCCCGAGGAGTTCGGCAACATCGTGCTGCGCTCGTCGCCCACGCAAGGCGTGCTGCGGCTGAAGGACGTGGCGCGCATCGAGCTGGGCGCGCAGAGCTACGACGCCAGCAACAGCGTCAACGGCCAGCCGGCGATCGCGCTGGCGGTGATGCTGGCCTCGGGCGCCAACGCGCTGGACGTGGGCGACGCGGTCAAGGCCAAGATGGCCGAGCTCAAGCGCGACCGCTTCCCCAGCGGCGTCGACTACATGGTGCCCTACGACACCACGGTGTTCGTCTCGGCGTCGATCAAGGAGGTGCTGACCACCATCGTCGAGGCGGCGCTGATCGTGCTGGCCGTGGTCTTCGTCTTCCTGCAGACCTGGCGCGCGACGCTGATCCCGATGCTGGCGGTGCCGGTGTCGCTGATCGGCACCTTCGCCGGGCTGCTGCTGTTCGGCTTCTCGATCAACACGCTGACCCTCTTTGCGATGGTGCTGGCGATCGGCATCGTGGTCGACGACGCCATCGTCGTGCTGGAGAACGTCGAGCGGCTGATCCGCGTCGAGAAGCTGGCGCCGATGGAAGCCGCGATCGAGGCGATGCGCGAGGTGCAGGGCGCGGTGATCGGCATCGTGCTGGTGCTGGCTGCGGTGTTCATCCCGGTGGCCTTCCTGGGCGGCATCGCCGGGCAGCTGTACCGGCAGTTCGCGGTGACGGTGACGGTGGCGGTGGTGCTGTCGGGCATCGTCGCGCTGACGCTGACGCCGGCACTGTGCGCGCTGCTGCTCAAGCCCACGCACGGCGAGCGCAGCGAGCGGCTGTTCGGCCCCTTCAACCGCGGCTTCGACTGGGTGACGCGGCGCTTCGTGGGCGCGGTGCACGTGGCGATGCGGCATCGGCTGCTCGCGCTGCTGGTGTTCGCCGGGCTGATCGCCGCGGTGGCCTTCCTGTTCACGCGCGTGCCGGGCAGCTTCGTGCCGCCGGAGGACCAGGGCTTCATCATCGCCGCCGCGCAGCTGCCCGACGGCGCGACGCTGGAGCGCACCGGCGCCACCACCGAGCAGCTGCGCCTGATGCTCAAGGACAACAAGGCCATCCAGGACATCTTCATCGTCAACGGCTTCGACCTGATCGGCGGCGGCAGCAAGAGCAGCGCGGCGACCATCTTCATGCCGATGAAGCGCTGGCACGAGCGCCAGCAAAGCGCGATGGAGCTGGCCAACCAGGTCAGCGGCCTGGGCTTCATGGCGCTGCCCGACGGCATCGCGTTCGCGTTCAACCCGCCGCCGATCCAGGGCCTGGGCCAGGCCGGCGGCTTCGAGGTCTACGTGCAGGGCCGCGGCGACGCCGACCCCAAGCGCCTGGCCGAGGTCACCGGCAACTTCATGGCCGCGCTGGCCGCGCGGCCCGAGCTGGCGCAGCCGCAGACCTTCTACCGCCCCAACGTGCCGCAGCTGCGCGTGGAGGTCGACCGCGAGAAGGCGCTGGCGCTGGGCGTGCCGGTCAGCGAGGTGTTCACCGCGCTGCAGGCGCAGATGGGCTCGCTCTACGTCAACGACTTCAACCGCGCCGGCCGCACCTACCGCGTGACGATGCAGGCCGACGCGCCCTTCCGCGCCAAGCCCGACGACCTGGGCCGCCTGTACGTGCGCAGCAGCACCAGCGGCCAGATGGTGCCGCTGAAGGCGCTGATCACGGTGACCGACATCGTCGGCCCCGAGCAGATCGAGCGCTACAACAGCTACATCGCCGCCAAGGTGCTGGGCAACGCCAAGCCGGGCTTCAGCTCGGGCGAGGCGATCAAGGCGGTGGAACAGGTGGCGCGCGAAGCGCTGCCGCCAGGCTATGCGATCGAATGGACCGGCCAGGCGTATCAGGAGAAGCGCGCCGGCAGCGCGTCGGTGTTCGCGTTCGGCTTCGCGCTGATCATGGTCTACCTGATCCTGGCCGCGCTGTACGAGCGCTGGGGCGTGCCGCTGGCCGTGGTGCTGGCGGTGCCTTTCGCGCTGCTGGGCGCCCTGGGCTTCGTCGCGCTGCGCGGCATGGAGAACGACATCTACTTCCAGATCGGCCTGGTGGTGCTGATCGGGCTGGCGGCCAAGAACGCGATCCTGATCGCCGAGTTCGCGATGCAGGGCATGGAGGCCGGCAAGTCGGCCTTCGAGGCCGCGGCCGACGCCGCGCGCTTACGCTTCCGGCCCATCGTGATGACCTCGCTGGCCTTCGTGTTCGGCGTCGTGCCGCTGGTGCTGGCCACCGGCGCCGGCGCCGCGGCGCGGCAGAGCATGGGCACCGGCGTGTTCGGCGGCATGATCGTCGCCACCTTCGTCGCGCCGATCTTCGTGCCGATGTTCTTCACGCTGCTGGCACGAAAAGCCCGCTCGACGCACGGCCATGCCAAGCCCAACCTGCACCCCGGGGAGGACCACGCATGAAGCGCGCCGCCCTGCTGATGCTGCCGGCCTTGCTGGCCGCCTGTGCCGGCGGCCCGCCGCCGACGCGCCCGCCGGTGCTGCTGCCGCCCGCCTACACCGGCGTGCCGGCGCAAGCCGGCGCGGTGCTGGCCGCCGACTGGTGGAAAGCCTACCGCGAGCCGGCGCTGGACGTGCTGGTCGACCAGGCGCTGGCCGCCAACCTCGACCTGAAGCTGGCCGCCGCGCGCATCGACGAAGCCGCGGTGGCGGTCACGCTGGCACGCTCGGCGCAATGGCCCACGGTCAGCCTGGACGCCGCGGTCACGCGCTCGCGCAGCAGCCTGCTCAACGGCCAGCCGATCACGCAGGCCGAGGCGACGACGCACCGCGTGGCCTTGAGCACCAGCTTCGAGATCGACCTC
The DNA here is from genome assembly GCA_047602205.1 of Rubrivivax sp. Lineage (GTDB taxonomy): Bacteria > Pseudomonadota > Gammaproteobacteria > Burkholderiales > Burkholderiaceae_C > Rubrivivax. The sequence continues at coordinate 6,397,124 of JASGHX010000001.1, forward strand.
TGGGGCCGCCTGCGCAACGCCACCAGCGCGGCGCAGGAGCAGCTGCTGTCCACGCAGTACGCGCGCGACACGGTGCGGCTGGCGCTGGTGGGCGCACTGGTGCAGACCTGGTTCGCGGTGCGCGCGCTGGACCTGCAGCAGGCCACGATCGCGCAGCAGCTCAAGCTGCGCGGCGACAGCCTGGACCTGGTGCAGCGCCGCGTGCGCGGCGGCGTCGCGTCGGGCCTGGACCAGGCGCAGGCCGAGGCCGCGCTGGCCGCGCTGGCCGCGCAGCAGCACGAGCTGGCGCGCCAGCGCGAGCTGCTGGTCAACCAGCTCGGCCTGCTGAGCAACCAGCCGGGCCTGCAACTGCCGGCCGACGCCCGCGCGCTGCCACCCTTGAGCGCGGTGCCGCCGGGCCTGCCGTCGGAGCTGCTGCAGCGCCGCCCCGACGTGCAGCAGGCCGAGGCCGCGATGCGCGCCTCGTTCGCCAACTTCGACTACGTGAAGAAGAGCGCGTGGCCGGTGCTGGGCCTGACCGGCAGCCTGGGCCAGCAAAGCGCCGACCTCGCCGACCTGCTGCGCACCGGCGCGCGCATCTGGTCCATCGGCCCGTCACTGCTGGTCTCGATCTTCGACGCCGGCCGCAACCAGGCGTACAGCGCCGAGGCGCGTGCGCAGGCCGAGCAGGCCGCCGTGGGCTGGCAGCAATCGGTGCAGACCGCGTTCCGCGAGGTGGCCGACGCCCTCGGCAACCAGCGCCTGCTGGCCGCGCAGGAAGCCGAGCTGGAACGCCAGCGCGCCGCCGCGAAGGAGGCGCAGCGCCTGTCGGTCAAGCGCTACGACGCCGGCTACTCGGCCTACCTGGAAGTGCTGGACGCGCAACGCAGCGAACTCGACGCCGAACTGGCCCTGCTGCGCGTGCGCCAGCAGCGGCTGGACGCGCAGGTGGCGCTGCAGAAGGCGCTGGGCGGGGGGTGGCAGCCGCAGTGAGCGAGGGTGGCCTTGGGGGGCGCCGGCCTCGCCCCTAAGCGGCCGCTACGTCGGCAACGGCCGCCCCTTGTCGAGCATCAGGCACGGCAGAACCGGGCCGACGCTCGAAGCGGAAGCTGGCGTATCCGTCCTTGGCTGCAGTTGCACAGTGTTCGGTGTACTTGACGAAGCCGCCCGTGAACATGGTGAGGCCCTGGGGCTTGTCCTTGACGTTGGCGCCGACGTACCAGGTCTTGGCCTTGGACAGCAGCGTGCGCTGCGACAGCTCGTAGACCAGATCCATCCAGCGCTGCTCGGCTTCGGCGGTGGGCTCCATCGAGGTCAGCTGGCGGCTGTCCATGTACTGGATGGCGGCTGCGATCCAGTCCACGTCGTGTTCATTGATGTGGACCAGGTTGGCCAGCGCCGCCGGGCCGGTCGGTCCCGCGGTCGTGAACAGATTGGGAAAGCCCTCGAGCATCAGGCCGAGGCAGCCGCGGGCGCCCTCCTTCCACTTGTCGTTGACCGTGCGGCCGTTGCGGCCCTCGACATGGAAGGACTGCAGCGCGCCGGTGAGGCCGTCGTAGCCCGTCGCGAGGATCAGCATGTCCAGTTCGATCTCGCCGGACTCGGTGCGGACGCCCTTTTCCGTGAACTCGACGATCTTGTCGCTGGTGCAGTCGATCAGGTGCACGTTGGGCAGGTTGTAGGTTTCGTAGTAGCTCGAATCCAGGCAGGGGCGGCGCGCGAAGATCGGGTAGCCGCGCGGCTTGAGCGCCTCCGCGGTGCGCGCGTCCTTGACGATCTCCCCGATCTTGCCGCGCACGAACTCGGCGACATGCTCGTTTGCCTCGGGGTTCTGCAGCAGGTCGCTGAACGTGCCCAGCATCGACAGGCCGCCCTGCTTCCAGGCGTCTTCGAGCAGCACGCGGCGCTGGTTCGGCGTCACGCTGAAGAAGGCGCGCGTGGACTGCGGCCGCGTGCCGCCGACGAAGCTGTTGCGCGCGGCGGCGCGGATGCCAGCGTAGTTGCGCTTGACCTCGGCCACGTACTCGGGCGGCAGCTTCTCGTTGCGCATGGGCATGGTGAAGCTGGCCGTGCGCTGGAAGACGAACAGCTCGCCGGCCTGCGGGCCCAGCTCCTGCACGATCTGGATGCCGGTGGATCCGGTGCCGATCACGCCCACGCGCAGGCCGGCAAAGCCCACCGGCTCGTGCGGCCAGCGGCCGGCACGCAGCACCCGGCCTTTGAAGCGCGCCAGGCCCGGAATGTCCGGATCGCGCGGCACCGAGAGCGGGCCAGTGGCCATGATGCAATAGGTCGCTTCGAAGGTCTCGCCGCGGCTGGTCTTCACCACCCAGAGCTTGCGCTCGTCGTCCCAGGCAGCGCCGGTCACATGCGTGTCGAACTGGTAGTGCTTGCGCAGATCGAGCCGGGTCGCGACGAAGTCGATGTAGCGCAGCAGCTCGGGCTGGGCCGCGAACTGCTCGGACCAGGTCCACTCCTGCTCGATTTCGGGCGAGAAGGCATAGCTGTAGTCGATGCTGGGCAGGTCCACGCGTGCACCGGGATAGCGGTTCCAGTACCAGACCCCGCCGAGGCCGCCACCGGCCTCGAACGACTGGATCTTCAGGCCCATTTCACGAAACTTGTAGGTGGCGTACATGCCGCCGAAGCCGCCGCCGACGATGACGGCGTCGAGACGGATCGCGGAAGCGCTTTCCGGGCCGGAAACGGAACGGTTCATCGCTGAATCTCCTGTGTGCGTGCGCGCAGGGACTTGAAGCGCGCCGGGTGCTTGGAGACCATGATGCCAACCGAGCGGCAGGTAATCAATCATGGCTCGGCCCGTGCCGCTCAACATCACGTATGTGTTTTTTCGCGCGAGGCTCAAGACGCTGCGAGAAACGCGTAGAGCGGATCGGCGGGCCGCTGCGCCCCGGTCGGCTGACGCAGCCCGAACGACTCCGCGGTCAGCTCGCCGGTCATCGGAAGCTGCCGCATCCGGTCGTACACCACGGTGCGTGCCAGGATGCGCCACCCATCGTTCCTGCGTTCGAAGCGGTCCAGATAGCGGCCGCTGAGCGAGGTCTCCATGGGCCGCCCCTGCGCGTCGTGCTCTTCCTGGATGGCATCGAAATAACTCTCCACCAAGGCCTCATCGCCGCGCAGTTCGATCAGGAGGTTGGTGATGCGATGGACCATGCGCACGCGGCTGCCCTTGAGCTTCTCCAGCGCCCCGTCGATGAACCCCTGGGCGCTGCCCTGGTAAGCGCCGTGCCGGTCGGTCGCGTCGGGCCAGTAGGCCGAGCGCAGGGCTTCCTCGTCGCAGCGGTCGATGCCGCGGCAGTAGCGGTAGAGACAGTCGCGGATGGCCTCGCGGTCCAGCAGGGCCTGCACGGCGGCGGCGTCGGGTGCGTTCATGATCGGATCCTTTGCGGCTTCAGGCGCCGCGCTTGGCGATCACGGCATCGAGGCAGACGGCGCCCTGTTCGCGGATCACCAGCGGGTTGATGTCGATGCTCTCCAGCTCGCCGGCATGCGCGAGCGCGAATTCGGACAAGCGGCACAGCGCGTCCACCAGCGCCGCCTCGTCGACCGGCCGCGCGCCGCGCCAGCCGCGCAGCAGCGCCGTGGAGCGCACGCGATCCACCAAGGCCCGGGCACGCGGGCCATCGAGCGGCGCCGACGCGAAGGCGACGTCGCGGTACAGCTCGACCGCCGTGCCGCCCGCTCCGTACATCACCATGGGGCCGAAGGTCGGGTCCATGTGGACGCCGATGATGGTCTCGACGCCGCCTTCGAGCATGGGCGCGATCAGCACGCCCTCGATACGCGCCTGCGGCATGGCGTCGAAGGCCCGCTGCAGCAGGCCGGCGTGGGCCGCCCGCACCGCCGCGGCGTCCCGCAGGTTCAGCATCACGCCGCCGATCTCGGTCTTGTGCAGGATGTCGGGCGAGGCGATCTTGGCCACGACGGGATAGCCCATGCCGTCGGCGGCCGCCACGGCCTCCTCGGCGGTGGCGCACAGGCGCTCGGGCAGCAGGGGCAGGCCGGCCTCGCCCAGCACGCGCTTGGCCGCGGCCTCGGTCGCCACGTCGCCCAGGGGCCGGGCGGCTGCGCGCGCCTCGGGCAGGCGGTACAGCGCCCGGCGCCGCGCCACCATCTTCGCGGCGCCCGCCAGGGCCAGCACCGCGCGGCTCGGGTCCTCGAACACGGGGATGCCCACCGCCTCCAGGCGGCGGTCGACCTCCGGCACCGAGGACATGACCATCACCATGTCCTTGGCCGGATGCTTCGCGCGCAGGGCGGCGAGCGAAGCAAGCGTGGATTCGAAGCGCTGCGGCGACAGCCCGGCGCTCGCCAGGTAGGCGAACACCGTGCCGTAGGGGCCGTGGGTGAGCATCAGGTCGATGCTGCGGGCCAGGCCATCGGCCACGGCCGTGATCTGCGCGGTGACGTCCAGCGGGTTGGCCGCGACGGCGAAAGGCAGCAGCTCCCGCGTGGCCTCGACGCCCGATGCGGGCAGCGGCGACATGCGAAGGCCCCAGTCGCCCGCATGGTCGGCCATGAGCACGCCGATGCCGCCCGAGGACGTCATCACCCCCATGTCGCCGTTGGCCGGCAGGCGGCCCGTGACCGAGCAGAAATAGGCGATGTCGAGCATCTCCTCGATCGATTGCGGCCGGTAGGCGCCGCACTCGGCGAACACCGTGTCGAACACCGCATCATTGCCCGCCAGCGCGCCGGTGTGCGTGCTGGCCGCTGCCGCGCCGAGCTCGGTGCGGCCGACCTTCATGATCAGCACCGGCTTGCCCGCAAGCGCCGCCTTGAGCAGCGCACGGCGCAGGCGCGTGCCGTCGCGGCAGGACTCCAGCGCTGCGCAGATCACGCGCGTGGACGGATCCTCGGCCAGGTAGTCGATGCATTCGGCCACGTCGACGTCGGCTTCGTTGCCGGTGGCGACGATCTTGCTGAAGCCCAGCCCGCGCCGCGAGGCCATGGCATAGGTACAGGAGCCGAAAGCACCGCTCTGCGTGGCCAGCGAGATCGCGCCGGCCCTGGGCTGCAGGCCGTTGAGCGCGACGGAGAAGGTGGCGAAATAACGGGTCTCGACGTTGAGCAGGCCGAGCGAATTGGGGCCGATCATGCGCACGCCGGCGGCATGGCACAAGGCGACCAGCTTGTCCTGCTCGGCGCGGCCTTCGGCGCCCAGCTCGGCGAAGCCCGAGGTCAGCACCAGCACGCCCTTGACGCCCTTGGCGATGCTGTCTCGCAGCGCGCTCTCGACACCGGGCGCGGGCACGACGATCACCGCCTGGTCCAGCACGCCGGGGATGGCGCTCACGCTGGGATAGGCGGGCAACCCCTGGATCTCGGCCGCGCCGCTCTTGTTGACCGGGTAGATCCGGCCCTCGTAGCCGGCTTCCAGCAGGAAGCGCAGCACGCGGCCGCCGATCCGGTCGCCGTCCGACGAGGCGCCGACGACGGCGATGGAAGCCGGCTCGAAAAGGGAGGACAGGCTATGCATGGTCCGGTTCAGGCGGCGACGACGGCCTCGGCCACGGACTTGGCGGTGAGCCAGTCCAGGCACTGCCCCTGATCGCCGTATTGCGTGCTGCCCATCAGCGTGTGCATGGCCAGTCGCGCTGCCAGGGTCTCCCAGGTCATGCCCATGCCGCCGTGCAGCTGGATGGTGGACTCGGACCACGCGCGGCTGGCGCGGCCTACGCACAGCTTGACCAGGGCGATGTCGCGGGCGTTGCCCGGGTTGTCGCAGGTGGCCTGCGCCACCAGCGGGCGCACCATGCCCTTCGCGCTCTCGTAGGCGACGTACATCTCGACCGCGCGATGGCGCAGCGCCTGGAAGGTGGCCAGTTGCACGCCGAACTGCATGCGCGTGCCCAGGTAGGCGATGGTCTGCTCGATCATCGCGCCGGCAGCCCCCACGGCCTGCACGCAGCTGAGCAGGCTGCCCAGTTGCTGGGCACGCGCGACGGCATCCAGCACCGCCGGGCCCCGCAGCAGGACGTGAGCGCTTTGCACCAGCTGGCCTTCGAGCGCGAAATCCGCGGTCGTGCGGCCGTCCACGCCCCGGTAGCGGCGTGCATGGGGCAGCAGCCGATCGGCAGGCAGCAGCAGCAGCACCGGCTGGCGCGTGGCCTCGTCGAGGGTGTTGAACACGACGTGCGTGGCGGGCTCGGTCAGATCCACGCCCTTGAGCGCACCGCGCAGCGTGTCGCCCTCGCCCAGGCGCAGCGTGCCCGCCGCACCCGGCAGGCGTTCGCTCGCATCGAGCACGCTGGCCACCGAGGCATCGCCCAGGGCCAGCGCCTCGAGCAGCGTGCGCACCGCGGGCTGCCCGGCCAGCGCGCACAGCAGGCCCGGGGCCGCGGCACAGCGGTCGATCAACGGCGCGGTCAGCGCATGGCGTGCGGCCGCCTCGACGATCGTCGCCAGGTCGGCCAGCGTGCCGCCCACGCCGCCGGCGGACTCGGGCACGATCACGCCCTGCCAGCCCAGCTCCAGCATCTGGCGCCATTTGTCGCCCGGCGAGGGGCCGCCGTCCGGCTGGGCGGCCAGGCGCAGGCTGGTGTCGTAGAGATCGCCCGGAAACAGGGGCGTGGCTCTGAATGCCATGGATCAAGCTCCGAAGATGTCGCGGGCGATCACGTTCTTCTGGACCTCGCTGGTGCCGCCGGCGATGGTGCGCGATCGATAGAACAGGTAGGTGTGGACGAGCTGGCGGCCCATTTCGAGGTCGTCAGAGCCATCCTCGGCGGCCGGCAGGGGCAGCAGACGGGCTGCATATTCGCCGGCCGTCAGGTCGTAGGCCAGGCTGGAGATCTCCTGCGACAGCTCGGAGCAATGCAGCTTGAGCGCCGACGACTTGGAAGCCGCGAGCGTGCCGTTCATTTCCTCCTGGATGGCGCTGAGCAGCATCTCGCGCGCGCCCAGGGCCGAGCCCTGGGCCTGATACAGGCGCTGCAGCGCGGCATGCAGGCTGGGCGTGGCGCCTTCGGCGCGAATGCGCGCCTGGATCATCTCGGACACCTGTTCGAGCTGGCGTGCCAGGCGCGGCACCGTGGCCGGCGACAGGCGCTCGCGGTCGAGCAGGAACTTGGCGCACTTCCAACCCCCGCCCTCCTCGCCCAGGCGATTGGCGACGGGCACCCGCACATCGTTGAGAAACACCTCGTTGACGTGGTGCCACTGGTCGATGGTATGGATGCGGCGGACCTCGATGCCCGGCGTGTCGAGCGGCACCACCAGCAGCGTGATGCCGGCCTGCTTGCGCGCTTCCTGCGAGGTGCGCACCAGGGTGTACATGACATCGGCCTCCTGCGCGTGCGAGGTCCAGATCTTCTGCCCGTTGAGCACGTAGTGGTCGCCGTCCCGCGCGGCCGCCGTCTTGAGCGAGGCCAGGTCGGACCCCGCACCGGGCTCGGAATAGCCCTGGCACCACCATTCGGTGCCGTCGACGATGCGCGGCAGGTAGCGGTCCTTCTGCGCCGGCGTGCCGAAATGCATGATCACCGGGCCGATATGCCCCAGGCCATGGTGATACAGCGGCGGGCAGTCGAGTTGGGCGCTGACCTCCTCGAACAGGTAGCGCTGCTGCAGGTCCCAGCCGGTGCCGCCGCAGGCCTTGGGCCAGCTCGGCGCGCCCCAGCCGCGGGTGTGCAGGATCCGCTGCCAGCGCGACATCTCTTCACGGCCCAGCTTCTGGTTGGTGCGCACCTTGGCGCGGAGGTCGGCCGGACAGTGCGCGCTCATGTAGTCGTGCAGCTCCTGCCGGAAACGCTGGTAGAAGGCCGCGTCGCGGACGGACACGCCCTCGAGCGCGGTATCGGGGATGGTCATGTCAGGCTGGATTCGAAGAGCAATCGATGGAGGCAAGCACTCGGCGACCGGGTCAATCGGCTCGGGACATGGCGGCTGCGAATGACGGGATCCCGGCGACGATCCGACTCACGCCGCGGACCGGCGACGAACCTGGCCAAGGTCATCGCACGCGGGTTGGCGCCGAACGTGGATGAGGTCTCCGCCAGGCCGGATGGCGCCGTCGCCGCGGCGGAGCAGGTCGATGAATTCGATGGCAGATATTTACTTAACGACAGGTAGAATTTGAATCAGTAATAACCCGAATATTGCTGGGATGCGCAACGTCAAGGCGATTTCCGGCGAGCCGCTTCGCCGGCAGGATGCCGAGGCCCCTTGGCCGGGCCCCAATGCCAGGCTACCGGGGTCTCGCGCCGCTCCGGCTTTGCCGTGGGACTTTGCCCTCCCCACGCGCCGCGGGCTGGGCGCTGCCGGCACCTGGCGCCCGCATGCCGCCCATCAGGATGTCCAGGAACTGTTCGACCACTTGATGGGCACTCAGCGGTCCGCTGGCCTTGTGCCATCGCCACATGCTGTTGATCGACGACAGCAGCAGCCGCCCGGCGATGGCCGGATCGACGTCGCGGAACTCGCCGGCCTTGATGCCCTGCTGGATGCAGTTGCGCAGATGTTTCTCGTACTGGTCGCGGAACATCACGCCCTTGGCGCGCGAAGCCGACGCCTGCGTGGTGTGGAAAGCGTTCGAACCCGTGATCCAGGCATCGCGGTTGAGCGTGTAGTAATCGGCCGTCGACAGCATGAAGGCGCGCACCTTGCCTTCTGCGGTGGGCTCCTGCGCCGTTGCCGCCATCACGTGCTCGAGCAGCATCTCCAGCCCATGCAGCACGATGCGCTCGTACAGCGCCTCCTTGTTGGGGAAGTGGTAGTACAGGGCGGCTTTGGTGATCTGCGCCTCCTCGGCGATGTCGCGCAGCGAGGTGCCTTGGAACCCATGCTTGGCGAACAGCCGGCCGGCGATTTCCAGCAATTGCGCCTGACGATCGTCCGTGCGGCTGCCCGCGCGAGCGGGCTTCTTCTTTTCCTGCGCCATGAGTCCACCTCCAGATTGGCTGCCGCGCCCGACGGGGCCGGCCCGATGAGGTGGGCGGGCTGCTTCGGATGCGCGATACCCCCGCAGTCTACAGGCCGGCAGTTCAGCGCCCGACGTAGGCCGGTGCGCGCTTTTCGAGGAAGGCACGCTGCGCCTCTTTCGCATCCTCGGTCCTGGACAAGGCCACGGTATTGCCTTGCTCGTAGCGGTAGGCATCGCGCGGCGGCATCAGCGCCGTCATGCGGACGGCCTCCTTGGCCAGCCGCAACGCCGTGGGGCTCTTGGACGCCACTTCGCGCGCAATCTCCATCGCGCAGGGCATGAGCTGCTCGGCCGACAGGCAGGCCTCGACGAGGCCGAGACGGTGCAACTCCCGGGCATCGACCTTCATGCCCGTGTAGAACATGCGGCGCGCACGCGACTGGCTGAAGAATTTCTGCAGGTAGGTCATGCCGCCGGCCAGGCCGACGTTGATCTCGGGCATGCTGACGTAGGCCTCCTCCGAGGCCACCCAGATGTCGCAGGCCATGACCAGTCCGAAACCAGCGCCCATGGCCGGGCCATTGATCGCACAGACGATGGGCTTGCTGCATTCGACCACGGCGTTGAAGGTCTCGCGCACCAGCCGGTTGTGGCGGCCATAGGCGCCCGGCGTGTCGGCGAGCTGGGGCCGCTCGCGGATGTCGGCGCCCGCCGAGAAGACCTTGCCCGCCCCGGTCAGCACGATCACCAGGACGTCGTCGCGATCGGACAGCCAATCGAACATCTTCGTGATCTCGGCGCGCAGTTCGGCGTTCTGCGCGTTGACCGGCGGCCGGTTCAAGGTCACGGTGGCGACGCGGTCTTCGATGGTCAGCAGAAGATGCTGGTAGCTCATGGATAGAACCCTCCTTCCGGGTGCCGACGCTCAGCGCCGCCAGCCGTCCATGTTCATCGAGGCCATGACCGTCTGGCCCAGTCCGCCGTCGACCGGCAGATCGACGCCGCTGATGTAGGCGGCATCAGGCCCCATCAGGAAGGCCGCCACAGCGGCGATGTCTTCGGGCTGGCCGACACGGCGCAACGGGATGCGCGCCTCGCGCTGGGCCAGGCTGCCGGGCTGGCTGTAGGCAGGAGCGGTCCCCTCGGTCAGCGTCATGCCGGGTGAGAGGGCATTCACGCGGATCCCGTCGACGCCCCATTCCACGGCCAATTGCCGCGCCAGCATGATGGCCGCGGCCTTGCTCGGGCTGTAGGCCCCGCCCGGCGGCGTGGGATGCGTGCCGGAGATCGAGGTGGTGATGATGAAGGCGCCGCGGCTTTCCCTGAGCGCGGCATGGCAGGCCTTGGCCAGCAGCCACGGCGCACGCACGTGCACGGCAAAGGCGAGTTCCCAATCCGCCATGCTGCAATCCAGCAGCGGCGCCGGACGCATCAGCCCGGCATTGCTGGCCACCGCGTCCAATCCGCCGAAGCGCTCGATCGCGGCCTGCGCGAGCTTGGCGGGGACGTCGGGCAGAGACAGATCGCCCGCAAACACCACGCAATCGCTGCCCAGCGCTCGCAGCGCATCGGCCAGCGCCGACAGTTCGGCTTCGTGTCGATCGGCCAGCACGAGGCGTGCGCCGCCCTGCGAGGCGGCATCTCGTGCCAGCCGGTGGCAGATGGCCCGGCCGATACCCCGCGCAGCGCCGGTGACGACGGCACGCATGGCTCAGGCTTGCCGGGTGCCGGCCGGATGCCTCGGAGCACGCGAAGAAGAAAGGCGGGTCATCGACATCGGCTCCAGGGGGTCGGTCGATGCATGATGTCAACTTGCCGCACGGTAAGCAAGCTATGATTCGATCATGGTCTCCAACATCACATCCGTGAACACGGACGTGTTGGCATGAGCGTCTCGCCGGTGAAGTCGGCCGTGCGCGTGCTGGAGGTCTTCGACTACTTCCGGCGCGAGCGCGGCCCGCGCCAGCTCAAGCAGATCTGCGAGGACCTGCACTATCCGCAGTCCAGCGGCACGGTCCTGCTCAAGAGCCTCGTGACGCGGGGCTACCTGAGCTACGACCGCGTCACGCGCTGCTACTTTCCCACGCTCAAGGTGGCGGCGTTGGGCGACTGGCTGGAGCAGGCGCTGTTCGGCCAGGGCCAGATCTTCGAGATCATGCGCGATCTGCACAGCACCAGCGGCGAGACCGTGTCGGTGGCCCTGCAGAACGACGTGTACATGCAGTACATCCACGTGATCCAGTCCATTCACGCGCTGCGCTTTCATACCGAGGAAGGCAGCATGCGCCCGCTGACGCTGTCGGCCACCGGCTGGGTGCTGATGTCCGCCCACCCCGACCGCGAGGTGGACCGGCTGATCCGCCGCGCCAACATCGCCACGGCGCGCGCCGAGGATCGCCAGCCGATGGAACTCATGATGCGGCGCGTGCGCCAGGCACGCGCCACCGGCCACGCCTACGCCGAAAACCTGCCCCTGCTGGGCGGCGCCACGCTGTGCGTCATGCTGCCGCTCAAGGTGCAGGGACGGCCCGTGGTGCTGGGAATGGGCGGAACGCTGGAGCGCATCCGCCCGCGGCGCGACGAGTACCTGCAGCTCATGAAGGAGTTGGTCGCCACGCTGCGGCCGGAAGCCGTTCAAACCGCCAGGTAGCCTCCATCGACCGGCAGCGTCACGCCGTTGACGTAGCTCGCCATGTCGGAGGCCAGGAACACCGCGGGGCGCGCGATTTCCTCGGGCCTGCCCAGGCGTCCGGCCGGGATGCGGGCCATGAAGCGCTCGAGCCGCTCGGGGTCGGCACGCGTGGAATCGGTCATCGGCGTGATGATCACCCCGGGGGCCACCACGTTCACGCGGATGCCGCTGGCCGCGAGGTCGACCGCCATGGACTGCGACAGCAGGCGCACCGCCGCCTTGGAGGCCGAATAGCCGACCGCCTGGGGATGGCCGCGGAAGGACGCGCCCGACGAAATATTGACCACGTTGCCGCGCGTGCGGCGCAGCGCCGGCAGGAAGGCGTGCATCACGTTGAAAACGCCGATCACGTTGACATCCATCACTCGGCGCATGGCCGTATGCGCGCGTGGGCTGTCGATGCCCTCGCGCAGGATCACGCCGGCGTTGTTCACCAGGATGTCGATCGGGCCGATGTCCGCGTCCACCTGGGCCGCCAGCCGTGCAGCGGCCTCGCCGTCGGTGACGTCCAGCGGGTAGACCCAGCCCCGGCTGCCGGCAGCCCTCACCTGTTCCAGCGTCTCGGCGCAGGCGGCCGCTTCGCGGTCGGTGACGATGACGCTGGCACCCGCCTGCGCGTAAGCCACGGCAATGGCCTGCCCGATGCCGCCCGCGGCACCCGTGATCAGACTCAGGCGGCCTTGCAGCAGGCCGGCAACGGAAGCCGTGTCAGGCATGGTGGCGAACCTTTCAAGCTGCAGGTTCAGTGGGCCGACTGGCCGGCCGTGTTGCGCTGCGCGCGCTCGCGTTGCCAGGCCAGGAACTGCCCGACGATGCCCTTGCGGAACAGCATCACGACGACCACGAAGACCGCGCCCTGGATCATCAGCACCCATTCGGCGAAGCCGGCCAGATAGTGTTCCATGGAGACGATGATCAGCGACCCGACCACCGGACCCAGCAGCGTCTGCAGGCCGCCGACGATGCAGATCAGCAGGGCTTCGCCGGAGGTGGTCCAGCTCACGTCCGCCAGGCTGGCCAGCTGGAAGGCCACGACCTTGGTCGCCCCGGCCAGGCCCGCGAGCGCCGCCGAGAGCGTGTAGGCGATCAGCTTGTAGCGGTTGACCTGGTAGCCCAGCGACAGGGCGCGCGGCTCGTTGTCGCGGATGGAGCGCAGCACTTGGCCGAACGGGGAGTACACGGTGCGGTAGATCAGCCAGAAGCCGAAGCCCACCAGCGCCAGCGCCACGTAGTACATCGCCAGGTTGTCGGTGGTCGGGATCACGCCCAGGAAATTCGGGCGCGGCACGGCCTGCAAGCCGTCTTCGCCGCCGGTGAAGGGCAGGCGCAGGGCCAGGAAGAACACCAGCTGCGCGAAGGCCAGCGTGATCATCGCGAAGTAGATGCCCTGGCGGCGGATCGCCAGCAGGCCGGTCAGGAACCCCAGCAAGGCCGCGATGCTGACGCCGGCGAGCACGCCGATCACGCCGTCCACGCCCCAGGTCTTGAGCACATACCCTGCGATGTAGCTGGAAGAGCCGTAGAACATGGCATGGCCGAAGGACAGCAGGCCCACGTAGCCGATCAGCAGGTTGAGCGACGCGGCCAGCAGCGCGAAGCACATCAGCTTGATCAGGAACAACGGGTAGACCACGTACGGCGCCAGGCACAGCAGCACCAGGCCCGCGATCAGCAGATTGCGTTGCAGGGAACTCACGATGCGGGCCCTCTCAATCGTTGCGGCCGAAAAGGCCATTCGGCCGCAGGGCCAGGGTGAGGATCATGACCAGGAAGATCACGACGCTCGCCCCCTCGGGATAGAACAGCTTGGTCAGGCCCTCGATCACGCCCAGCGCGAAGCCGGTCACGACGGAGCCCATGATGGATCCCATGCCCCCGATCACGACCACCGCGAACACCACGATGATCAGGTTCGAGCCCATCAGCGGGCTGACCTGGTAGATGGGCGCGGCCATCACGCCGGCGAAGCCCGCCAGGCCCACGGCCAGGCCGTAGGTCAGCATCAGCATGCGCGGCACGTTGATGCCGAAGCTGCGCACGAGGTTGGGGTTCTCGTTGGCGGCGCGCAGATAGGAGCCGAGCTTGGTCCGCTCGATGAAATACCAGGTCCCCAGGCAGACCGCCAGCGCCACGCCGATGACCCACAGGCGGTACCAGGGCACGAAGGTGAAGGACAGCTCCAGGCCGCCCGAGAAGGGGTTGGGGTAGGGTTGGCCGCTGACGCCGAACTTGTAGCGGAAAGCACCTTCCACGAGCAGCGCGACGCCGAAGGTCAGCAGCAGCGCGTAGACATGGTCGAGCTGATAGAGATGGCGCAGGAACACGCGCTCCATCAGCAGCCCGAACAACGCGACCAGCAGCGGCGCCAGGATCAGCGCCCACCAGTAGCTCAGGCCCAGGTATTCCAGCAGCCCCCAGGCCACGAAGGCACCCATCATGTACTGCGCGCCGTGCGCGAAGTTCACCACCTGAAGCAGTCCGAAGATGATGGCCAGCCCCAGGCTCATCAGCGCGTAGAAGGCGCCGTTGATCAAGCCGACGATCAACTGGCCCACGAACGCCGGCAACGGCACACCGAATATCGAGTCCATCCGTCTTGTCTCCTTCTCCAAGGTCCCGCGGAGGACTCAAAGGCCCAGCAGCGCTTCGATGCGCGCGAGGTTGGGCGCGATGTCGCCCTGCGAGAATTGATCCGCCACCGAGCCCTCCTCGATCACGTAGAAACGGTCGGCGAGCCGCGAGGCGAAACGGAAGTTCTGCTCCACCATCAGCACCGTGAAGCCCTTGGTGCGCAACATGCGGATGGTCTCGCCGATCTTCTCGACGATGACCGGCGCCAGGCCTTCGGTGCACTCGTCCAGCAGCAGCAGCTTGGCGCCGGTGCGCAGGATGCGCGCGATGGCCAGCATCTGCTGTTCGCCGCCCGAGAGCTTGGTGCCCGGGCTGGTCCGGCGCGTCTTGAGGTTGGGGAACAGCGTGTAGATCTCCTCCACGCTCAAGCCGCCTGGACGCAGCACCGGCGGCAGCATGAGGTTCTCCTCGGTCGTGAGGCTCGCGAAGATGCCTCGCTCCTCCGGGCAGTAGGCCAGGCCGAGTTGGGCGATGGCCTCGGGCGGCAGCCCGGTGGTGGGATGGCCCCGCACTTCGATCTGGCCGCCGCGCTTCTGCAGCATGCCCATGACGGCGCGCAGCGTGGTGGTCTTGCCCGCGCCGTTGCGGCCCAGCAGGCAGACGATCTCGCCTTCGCGCACTTCGAGGCTGACATCGTGCAGCGCCTGGGTCTCGCCGTAATGCGCCGTCAGGTGCGAGACGCGCAGGAAAGGCGCGGCTTCAGCCATGGCTTCCTCCCACGTAGGCCTCGACGACGCGCGGGTCGGTCGACACCTGGTCGTAGCTGCCCTCGGCCAGCACTTCACCCGACTGCAGCACCGTCACCCGGTCGCACAACTCGGCGATCACTTTCATGTTGTGCTCCACCATCAGCACGGTACGTCCCTGCGCCACGCGCCCGATCATGTTCATGATCGGACCGATGTCCTCATGGCCCAGGCCTGCCATCGGCTCGTCCAGCAGGATCATCTCGGGCTCGAGCGCGATCGTCGTGGCCAGCTCCAGCACGCGCTTGCGCCCGTACGACAGCTCGCCGGCCGGCGTGTCGGCCCAGCGGGTCAGGCCCACCATGTCCAGCAACTCGCGGGCGCGTCCGTCGAGCGCACTCAGGACGTTCTGGTTGCGCCAGAAGGCATAGTTCCAGCGCGTCTTGCGCTGCAGCGCCACGCGCACGTTCTCCAGCACCGTCATCTGGCCGAACACGGCCGAGATCTGGAACGAGCGGACTAGTCCGCTGTTGGCCACCGATGCGGGATCGCTGCGCTCGATGTTGCGGCCGTTGAAGACGATGCGGCCCGCCGAGGACCTGAGGAAGGTCGTCAGCAGGTTGAAGCAAGTGGTCTTGCCGGCGCCATTGGGACCGATCAAGGCGTGGACCGAGTGCCGGCGGACCCGGAGGTCGACGTCCTTGACCGCGTAGAAGCCTCGAAACTGCTTGCTCAGCCCCTGGGCCTGGAGGATGTATTCATCCGCACTCATGCCGTGTCTCCCATCCCGAACCGTCCATTCAGAGAAAAGCGTGCGTCACGCCGCCATCGACCTTGATGCATTCGCCCGTCACCCAACTGCTCTGGTCGCCGGCCAGGAAGGCCGCGGCCGAGGCGATGTCCTCCACCTCGCCCAGGCGGCGCAGCGGGGTCTTGGCCAGGCGCGTCTTGACCTTCTCGGGATCGACGTTGATCCTGACGCCTTCGGTGGCCACCGAACCCGGCGCAATGGCGTTGACGCGGATGCCGCGCGGCCCCAGGTCGACCGAAGCCGAACGCGTCAGACCCAGCACCCCGGACTTGACGCCGCAGTAGACCATCGCCTCGGGAATGCCCAGGAAAGCCGCCGCCGAGGCGATGTTGATCACGCTGCCGCCCTTGTCCATATGGGCGCAAGCCGCCTGGATACCCCAGACCACGGAATGGAAGCCGGTGCCGACCATGCGCTGCACGGCCTCGGGCGTGAGCTGGTCGATCGGGCCGTAGCGCACCCACATGGCATTGCTGACGAGCACGTCGAGCCGGCCGAATTGCTGCTTGAGCGCTGCCGCGGCGTTCATCACGGTGTCGCGCTGCGCCACGTCGCCGCCGAAAGCCGTGGCCCGATGGCCGGCCTCACGCAAGGCGGCAGCGGCCTGCTCGGCCAGTTCGAGCTTGAGATCGAGCACCCCGACCGCGGCGCCATCGGCAGCCAGGCGCTCCACGATGGCGCGGCCGATCCCGCGCGCGCCACCGGTGACCAGGGCCACCCTGTCTTGCAATGCGCGTGCTTGAGTCATCATGCGGCCATTCTTCGAGTCGTCATCGGATCCCGCGGTCGTCGAACCGCGCTTCGGGCAGGCCGCGCGCACCCGTGCCGCGGATGGCCAGCAAAGCGCCGCCATCGGGGTGATCGGTGCACAGCAGGTGCCCCGAATCGCGGATGCTGGTGAGGTAGATCGTGTCCAGCCCTTCCCCGCCGAAGCAGGGGCAGGTCACGTAGGGCACGGGACAATCGATCATCCGGTCCAGCGAGCCGTCGGGATGAAAGCGCACCAGTTGGGCCGTTTGAACCAGGGCCACCCACAGCCCCCCTTCGGCATCGACGGCCGCGCCATCGGGCGCCGAGTTCAGCGCGGCGGTGTCGATGAAGACCTCGCGCGGGCCCAGCGCGCCGGTCGCCGTGTCGTAGCGGTAGCGCAGGATGGTGCGCGTCGCGCTGTCGGCGACGTGGAGCCATCGGCCATCCGGACTGAAGCAGGTCGTGTTGACCACGCAAAAGCCCCGGTCCACTTCGCGCACGCGATCGCCGCTCAATTGATAGAGCGTCCCCAGCGGATCCCGGCGCCCCTTGACCAGCGAGCCCACCACGAAGCGCCCGCCGCGATCGACGCGGCCGTCGTTGAGCCTGATGTTCTCTGCCGCGTGCTGCACCCGGGCCAGTGCGGTGACGGCACCGGTGGCCGGGTCAAGCCGTACCAGGCGGTCCACCAGCGCCACCAGCAGCTGGCCGCTCTCGCACAAGGCGATGGAGCCGATTTCCTCCGGCAGCGTCCATTCGTGCTGCGCGCCGCTCGCGGGCCGATAGCGCCGCACCAGGTGTCGGCGTGAATCGATCCAATACAGGGACTGCGTGGATCCATCCCACAGCGGGCATTCACCCAGCAGGTCCTGGCCGGTGGGCACGATGTCAATGCTTGGCACGGAGCCTCTCTTGACGCAGGCGCGCCGCCGCTCCTTCGGACCGGCAGACAGGACGGCTGGGGCCTCGGGTGCGCACGCGAAGGGCTCCGCGGCCAAGGCTTATTTCTTGAGGAAGTCGCAGGTGTTCTCGGCCAGCGGGCGATAGACCTGATCGGGCGCCATCTCGCTCTTGATGACGTACAGATCGTTCTTGGCCTTGGATTCGGCCGGGGTCTTGACCTGCACCGTATAGACCGGACGCATGACCTGTCCGTCCTCGCGGATGGACACGTTCTTCATCTCGAAGTCGTTGATGGGCAGCGCCTTCATCTTCGCCACCACGGCCTTGCCCTCGTCGGTGCCGGCCGCCTGAACGGCCTTGAGGTAGTGCAAGGCCGCGCTGTAGGAACCCGCCATGATGTAGGTGGGGAGCACGCCCTTGTTGCGCTCGATGAAGCGCTTGGCCCAGGCGCGCGATTCGTTGTCGCGGTCCCAGTAGAACGGCGTGTTGATCTGCAAGCCCTGGGCCACGTCCAGGCCCATGGCGCCGATGGCGTTGATGGTCGCGCCGGTCGTGGTGACGAGTT
Source organism: Rubrivivax sp. (assembly GCA_047602205.1). Classification (GTDB taxonomy): domain Bacteria; phylum Pseudomonadota; class Gammaproteobacteria; order Burkholderiales; family Burkholderiaceae_C; genus Rubrivivax. The sequence goes on from JASGHX010000001.1 coordinate 6,415,028, forward strand.
GACCGCCCTTGGCCAGGCGGTATTCATTGGCCTGCTTGAGGGCGTTGGTGAGATCGGCGCCCGCACTGAGCAGCACCACCGCCTGGGCCTTGCTGGCCTGGGCCTGCAGCAGATAGGAAGAAAAATCCGTGGTGCCCAGCGGGTGCTTGACCGCACCGGCCACCTTGCCGCCCGCCGCTTCGATGAACTTGGTGGCTTCGCCTTGCAGCGCCGCGCCGAAGGCGTAGTCCACCGTGATGAAGAAGAAGCTCTTGATGCCCTGCTTCATCAGGCTCTGCACGGTCGCCTTGGGCATGGCATAGGTGTCGAGCAGGAATTGCATGTTCATCGGCGAGCAGGCCTTGCCCGTCAGATCGGCCGAGGTCGTGCCGGCGATCAGATAGGGCTTGCCATGCTGCTTCATCATCGTGCTGACGCTGAGCGCGATGGCCGACGTGGAGTTGGTGATGATGGTGTCCACCTTGTCGCGCTCGATCCACTCGCGGGCGATATTGGTGCCGACATCGGGCTTGTTCTGGTCGTCGGCCACCACCACCTCGATGGGTTTGCCGTTGACCTTGCCGCCGAAGTCCTCCACGGCCATGCGCACGGCCAGCACCTGACCGGGCCCCCCGTTGCCCGAATAGGGGCCGGTCTGGTCTCCCATGACGCCGATGCGGACGACGTTGTCGGATATCTGAGCCTGGGCAACGCCGGCGAGCGCCAGCAGGAAGGGGGCCAGCAGGGGAGCCTGGTATTTGCGTGTCATTGCATGTCTCCGTGGGTGATCAAACGTGATTCGATGAGGGCCGGGCCGCCGTGTCCATTGCGCGGAACGCCGGCACCGGCCACGCTCGCGCCGCACCGGCGTTCAGGCCGGATCGGATGCGAGCCGATGACCCTTGAACTGCTCCCGCAACCGCATCTTGAGCAACTTGCCGGTCGCGGTGTGCGGCAGCTCTTCGACGAAGACGACTTCGTCGGGCTGCCACCACCGGGCGACCTTGTCTTTCATGTAGTGCAGGATCTCGTCGCCGGTGGGCGTCTCGCCGGGCTTCGGCACCACGATCAGCAGCGGGCGCTCCTGCCATTTGCTGTGGGCCACGCCGATGACCGCGGCCTCGCGCACTTTCGGATGACCCACGGCGATGTTCTCCAGGTCGATGGAAGAGATCCACTCGCCGCCGGACTTGATCACGTCCTTGCTGCGATCGGTGATCTGCACGAAGCCTTCGGCGTCGATGTAGGCCACGTCTCCGGTACTGAACCAACCCTCGGCATCGAGCGCAGTCCCCGGCGCGTTGCCGTAGTAGGCCGACACCACCCAGGGGCCGCGCACGCGCAGTTCGCCGACATGCTTGCCGTCGTGCGCAAGCGCCCTGCCCTCGCTGTCGAAGACGCCGATCTCGAGACCGAAGATGGCGCGCCCCTGGCGGCATTGCACGTCGAAGCGCTTCTCCAGCGGCTGGTCCACATGTTGCGGCAACAGGGTGCCGATGGTGGACAGCGGGCCGGTCTCGGTCATGCCCCAGGCCTGGATCGCATAGGCGCCGAACTCGCGCTCGAAACGCTCGATGATGGAGCGCGGGGCCGCCGACCCGCCGACGACGACTCGCTGCAGTCGGATGTCGCGCAGGTCCAGGTCAGCGCGATGCTGGTCGATGTATTGGAAGAAGCCCAGCCACACCGTGGGCACGCCGAGGGAGAAGGTACAGCCCTCGCGGCGCATCAGCGCGTAGAGATGCTCGCCCGAGACGCCCGCGCCGGGCAGGACCAGCTTGGCGCCGCACATGGCCGCCGCATAGGGCACGCCCCAGGCGTTGACGTGGAACATGGGCACGGTCAGCAGCACGCTGTCGCGCGCACTCAGCGCCAAGCCATCCGCCGCGCAGGCGGCAAAACTGTGCAGCACCGCCGACCGGTGGCTGTAGAGGACGCCTTTCGGATGACCCGTGGTGCCCGAGGTGTAGCACATGTTCGATGCCGCGTCCTCATCGAACTCCGGCCATGCATAGCCCTCGCGGCCCGAGGCCAGCAGCTCCTCGTAGGCGCACAGCCCCGGCAGATCGAGCGCCGGAAGCTGCTCCCGCGAACACAGCGCCACATAGCGCTTCACGCTGGGCAACTGGGGTGTGAGTTGAATGACCAGCTCGGCGAAATCGAGGTCGAAGCACAGGGTCTCGCCTGCGGCGTGATTGATGATGTAGCGGATCTGCTCGGGAAACAGGCGCGGATTCACCGTGTGCAGCACCGCGCCCATGCCGGCCACCGCAAAATACAGCTCCAGGTGGCGATCCGTGTTCCAGGCGAGCGTGACGACGCGTTCCGACGGTTTCACGCCGGCCGCCTGCAGCGCGCTGGCCAGTTGGCGCGCCCGGCGCTCCACGGTGCGCCAATTGCTTCGGCGTTGCTCGCCCCCGTGCAGCCGCGAGACGATCTCGACGTCTGCATGGTAGGTGGCAGCGTGTCGGACCAGGCCTGATATCAGCAACTGTCTCCGCTGCATCAACCCCTGCAAGCTCATGTTGTCTCCGCCCTTGGCCGCTTCCGGGTGGCCAGCAGGTTTGCTATCGGGTTCTGTCAAACCACATGTCGGCCGGCGGACAAGCTGGGCACCGGTTCACTTTACATGCCGGCCGGTAAGTAAAGAGATCCTAGCAGCGTCACTGGCAATAAACAATCGGCCGGCAAGTCGTGCGATTAGGTGTTTGCCCTAGGACCTGCCGACGCTGCGGGAGGGCTCGTGTTGCCCCGGGGCCGGAGGGATCGCTTCGCGGCGCTCCGGAGTCCCCGGCCGGGCTGCCAGAGTCATCACCATTGACAACTTGCCGTCTGGCAGGTAAGTTCCCGACAGGCGATCCCGGACAAAGCCTTCAAAAGTTTTGCGCATCCAGAAGACGGCCATGGCCCATGTCATCACGCGCCGCCGCGCGCCGGGCATGGCGCCTTCGCAGCACGAGACGCCCGCAGGCGTCACCTCATCGGCTGCGCGCTGCGACGGCGGTGATGCCGTCGATCATCTGCGGCCACAGGTATGCCGGCATCGTGTGGCCCATGCCCTGCAGCACCATCAGTTCGGCCCCCGGCACACATTGCGCGGTTTCGACCCCGGCGGCGAGCGGCACCAGCGGATCGATGTCGCCATGAATCACCAGCGTGGGTACCTTGACGTTGCGCAGCGCCTTCTTGCGGCTGCCGGAAGCGAGGATCGCCACCAGATGACGGGCTCCGCCGGCCGGGTTGATGCCGCGGGCGTGGTTGCGCACGGCGCGGGCGCGGTCGCGCGCTTCCTCTTCGGGGAAGCGACCGGCGCGCAGCATCCGATAGGTATCGACATAACGCGCCACGTAGGCGTCAATCTCGCTGGGCATCGGACGCATCACGGCCGTGACGGCCGTGGTGCTCGGCTTCGGCAGGTCGGGGTCGCCGGTGGTCGACATGATCGACGTCATCGAGAGCATCCGCTCGGGATAGCGGATCGCCATCACTTGCGCGATGGTCCCGCCCATCGAAGCACCGGCCACATGCGCGCGCTGAATGCCCAGCGCGTCCATCAGCCAGACCACGTCGAGCGCCATGTCATCCAGCAGGTAGGGCGCATCGACGGGCCAGCGCAGCCAGGCGCGCATCATGGCTCTGTTGACATCGGGTACGCCGGCAAGATCAAACCAACTGGACTTGCCGACGTCGCGGTTGTCGAAGCGGATGACACGAAAGCCACGCGCTGCCAATTGCAGGCAGAACTCGTCGTCCCATCCGATCATCTGCGCGCCCATGCCCATGATCAGGATCAGCGCCGGATGCGAAGGATTGCCGAAGCTGTCCCAGCACAGCTTCATTCCGTTGACCTCGACGACGCTTTCCGGGGTCTGGGCGATTCGCGTTTCGCGGCGCGACCGAATGCGGGGAGCTGTTGGCATATGGTTCAAGAATTTTGCTGCGGCGCAGTATAGGGAGTACGTCTCTTGCGGATGCCGGTAGATGCCCTTATTCGATGACTCCATTCCCGGCATGCCGCAACGGCCGGGTTCGCAGGCGAAGGCCCTGCTCGTTTTGACTTCAATTCCAGTACACCAGGAGACAGCATGGCAGGATTGCATACCCTCGATCGTTTCATTGGTGATGAATGGCCCAGCTTCGCGACCGAGGCCGACGTTCGCGCTTTCGAATCCGTTCCTTATGAAGAACGAATTCTGGCCAAGAGCACTTACGAGGCTCTCAAGCTCGGTGCCGCGCGCGACCCGAAAGTGCCGGCCCTTCTCTGGCTCGCCAATGCCAACCCCGAAGAGGAGCCGGTTCGGCTGAATCACGCGCAGTTCCTGGCGCGCGTGACGCAGACCGCCAATGCGCTGCATGCATTGGGCGTCGGGCCGACGGACGTCGTGAGCCTGATGCTGCCGCTCATTCCCCAGGCGTTCTATGCGCTCTGGGGCGCGCAGGCCGCAGGCATCGTCAATCCGGTGAATACGTACCTCGAGCCCGGCCACATCGCCCACATCCTGCGCGCGGCCAAGACCAAGGTGCTGATCGCACTGGGTCCCACCGAGGGCTTCGACATCTGGCAGAAGGTGACGCGCATCCGCGACGAGTTGCCCGAACTGAAGGCCGTTCTGGTCGTCGAGCCCTGGGGCCCGCCGCCCGAGGGCACGCTTTCTTTCGATCAGGCGCTCGCCGAGCAACCTGCCGATCGCTTGATCAGCGGACGCGAGATTCGCTCCGACGACGTCGCCGCCTATTACCACACGGGCGGCACCACGGGGCTGCCTCAACTGGTGCCCCTCACGCACGGCAACCAGGTCTATCAGGCCTGGGGCATCGCGCTGATGTGGCGCACCCGCGCCGCGGGACGTCTGTTCATGGCATTGCCGCTCTTTCACGTGGGCGGCTCGCTCACGCATTGCCTGCAGCAGTTGGCCGCCGGCGGAACGCTGGTCGTGCTTTCCGCTTCCGGATGGCGCAACAAGAGCGCCATGCCCAATTTCTGGCAGCTCGTGGATCGCTACAAGCCCGAAGTCTTCGCCGCCGTGCCCACCGTGCTCGGCGCGGTGCTCAATGTATCGATGGAGGGAGCCGATGTCTCCAGCATCGGCACGGTCACCGGCGGCGGCTCGGCGATACCGGTTCCGGTGGCCGATGCCTACAAGCACCGATTCGGCCTTGAGATCCTCGAGACCTACGGGATGACGGAGGCCTCGAGCTGCCACACGATCTCCTACCGGGACCGCCCCATCTACCTCGGCTCCGTCGGCCATGCCCTGCCCTACAGCCGCCTGCGCGTCGTCGAGGTCGATGAGCGCGGCAAGGCCGTCCGCGACTGCCCCACGGGCAAGATCGGGGTGGTGACCATGTACGGGCCGGGCGTCTTCAAGGGCTACGCCACGGGCTCGCCCGATGCGCCCTTCGTCGAGCCGGGCTGGGTCAACAGCGGCGACCTGGGGCGCATCGACGCCAACGGCTACCTGTGGATCACCGGCCGTGCGAAAGACCTCATCATTCGCGGCGGCCACAACATCGACCCCCTGGGTGTCGAGGAAGTGCTCTACGACCATCCCGCCGTCGAAGTGGCCGCGATGGTCGGCGAGCCCGACGCCTACGCCGGTGAACTGCCGGTCGCCTACGTGCAGCTCAAGTCCGGGGCGAAGGCCGAGCCCGGCGAACTCATCCGATGGGTCGCCTCGCGCACCCCGGAGCGCGCCGCGGTGCCGGTGCAGCTGTACGTGGTCGACAAGGTGCCGCTGACGGCCGTGGGCAAGGTGTTCAAGCCGGAGCTTCGCACCGATGCCGCGGCCCGCCTCGTACGCAGGACGCTGGCGCCCGTTCTCCAGCCCGACGGCTGCACGCTGGACGTGCAGGTCGGTCCGCATCCGCAGCTCGGCACCCTGGCCACGGTGCGGATCGGCGGCCCGGCCGCAGCGCGCGAGCGCGTAGTGCCCAAAGTGAAGGGAAAGCTCGACCCGCTGACGCTGAAGCACGAAATCCAATGGACAGACACCGAGGTGCAAGCCGAATGAGCAACCGTACGGAAAGCAATGAAGGAGCCATGCCTTTCATGGATCCCCTGAAGGCCTGGCGCGAGTGGTTCGTGAAGAACGAGCGCGAATGGAGCGAATCGCTCACCCATCTCATGCAAGACGATTCGGTGGCGCGAACGCTCGGCCAGGGCATCAACGCGGCGGTTCATCGCCAGCAGATGTTCACGCAGGGCCTGGCAGGCCCGATGGCGTCGATGAATCTGCCGAGCCGGGCCGATGTCGTGGCCCTGGGCGAGCGCATCGGTCAACTGGAGGACGTGGTCGCGCGCGTCGAAGCGGCGCTGGTCCGCCTGCAGGCGAGCGGTGCCGAAAGGCCGCCGAGAACGCGCCGGGCGCCGCCCGCCGCCAAACCCGCGCCAGGGAAATCGTCTTCGAAGCGCACGAGCAAGCCATGACCTCGCCGGCGACATTGCTCGAAGAGCACGGCGCCGAACTGGCCGAGCTCGAACGCGAAATGGTCCGCGAGACGGCGGTCACGCCCAAGGAACTCGTCTACGCCAAAGGGACGCTGCGGCTGTACCACTACCTGCCGCAGACCGACGACATCTACCGCGTGCCGATGCTGCTGGTGATGTCGATGGTCAGCAAGCCCTACATCTTCGACCTCGCGCCCGGCCAGAGCCTGATCGAGTACCTGGTGCGCCAGGGATTCGACGTCTACCTGGTCGACTGGGGCACGGCGCGCTCGGAGCACAAGGACTTCGGCGTGGCCGACTACCTCGATGAGATCGGCGACTGCGTCGGCGAGGTGCGGCGCCACAGCGGCGAACCGGAGATCACGATCCTGGGCTATTGCCTGGGCGGCGTTCTCACCGCCTTGTACGCGGCCCTGGAATCCAAGCCCGTCATCAAGAATCTGCTGCAGATCGCAACCCCCATCCACGGGCCGGGGATGATCTTGCAGCACAAGCTGCTGACCTCGCAGGGGCTGGACCCCGACCTGCTCGTGAAGACCTTCGGCAACGTGCCGTCCTACATGGTCGAGGGCGGGTTCCAGGTGATGCGGCCGTTGCAGAAGGCGTCGGGGCAGGCCTCGCTGCTGAACAACACGCTCGACCGCGAGTTCGTGAAAGCCCACCTGCGGCTGGTGCGCTGGGGCGAGGATGCCCTGCCCTTCCCAGGCCGTGCGTTCCTTGAGCTGGTTCATGACCTGGTGGTCGGCGACAAGGTCGTCAAGGGCCAATTCGAGGTGCACGGCCGCAAGGCCAGGCTGGGTGACATCCGCGTCCCGGCATTGCACGTGCTGGCCGAGCACGACCACGTGGTGCCCTATACGTCTTCCAAGCCCTTGATCGAAGCGATCGGCAGCCGCGACAAGGAAGAGTGGGTCATCAAGGGCGGCCACGTGAGCCTCGTGGCCGGCGTCGGTGCCGTCACCCGCACCTGGCCGCGGCTGGCGCAATGGCTGGCGCCCCGTTCGGTGTAGGCATGCCCATTCCGATATCGATCCATCCGACGATGGCCACATTCCGCCACTTCTTTTTGCTGGAGACCCCATGCCGCTGATCCGCACCGACATCCAGGACCACATCGCCGTCGTGACCATGGATTCGCCGCCGGTGAATGCCGTGAACGCCGAATTCATGCGCGAGCTGATCGCGACCTTCGACCGCTTCAACGATCTCGACGAGGTACGCGTGGCCGTGCTCACCGGCGCCGGCAAGACCTTTTGCGCCGGCGCCGACATCAAGGCCCGGGCCGGGAAGGTGTTCGAGCCCGGCGAGCGCTGGGAACACAATCGCCTCGCGCGCGAGCTGAGCTACGCCATCATCGAATGCAAGAAGCCCGTGATCGCCGCGGTGAACGGCGCGGCGCTGGGCGCCGGCATGGGCATCGCCGCCTCCTGCGACATCCTGATGTGCGCCGAGACGGCCGTGTTCGGCCTGCCCGAAGTGGACGTCGGCCTGATGGGCGGCGGCCGCCACACCCAGCGCATCTGCGGCCTTTCGCTCACCCGCCGCATGATGATCACGGGCGATCGCATCCCCGGCACCGAGTTCTATCGCCGCGGCATCGTCGAAGCCTGCGTGCCGCTGGAACAGCTCATGCCCACGGCCATGGACATGGCGCGCCGCATCGCGAGCAAGAGCCCGCTGGCCAGCCGCACGGCCAAGCTGGCGGCGTCGACCATCGAGTTCATGACGCTGCGCGACGGCTACCGGTTCGAGCAGAACATGACGGCCGAGTTGAGCAAATCCGATGACTCGCGCGAGGCGATGCGGGCCTTCGCCGAAAAGCGTGCGCCCGTGTTCACCGGGCGTTGAAGCCGGGCGCCGTTCGCACCGGCACGAAAGGAGGTCGCTTGAAGAACCGTCAGATCCATTTCGTCCGTCGACCGGACGGCAACCCCGCGCCTGACGTCTTCGGTGAGCGCGAGGTCGACATCGGGGCGCCGGGGGACGGTGAACTGCTGTGCCGCAACCTGACGATTTCCATCGATCCTTACCTGCGCCTGAAGATGTACGACCGGCGCAGCTACACGCCGCCGCTGCAGATCGGCGAAACGATACCGGGGCGGACGATCGCGCAAGTCCTCGAATCGCGCGCGCCGGGGTTTGCGCCGGGCGATCACGTCATGAGTTTCGGCGGCTGGCAGCAATATGCCGTCGTGCGCGGCAAGACGGCCCAGAAGGTCGATCTGGCGGCCGCTTCAGCGGGCGCCTGGCTCGGGCCCTTGGGCATGACGGGGATGACCGCCTATGCCGGCCTGATGCACATCGGCAAGCCGCGGGCCGGCGAAACGCTGGTCGTCTCCGGCGCGGCGGGCGCGGTCGGGGGGCTGGTGGGGCAGATCGGCAGGATCCACGGGTGCCGGGTCGTCGGCATCGCGGGCAGCGATGAAAAATGCCGGGCCGTCGTGGAGCAGCTGCGTTTCGACGCATGCCTGAACTATCGAGAGCCGGGCCTGACGTCCCGCCTCGAAAGCGCCTGTTCGAAAGGCGCCGACATCTACTTCGACAACGTCGGCGGCGAGATTTCGCGCACCGTTTCATCGATCTTCAACGACTTCGGGCGTCACATCGTCTGCGGGCTGATTTCGCAGTACAGCGGCCAGCAACCGTCGGAGCCGACGGCATTCGACGAATTCATGCGCCTCGTATTGACGCGCAAGCTCACCGTGCGCGGTTTCATCGTCTCGGACATCGAACACGAATACCCCGAGTTCGAGCAGAAGATGGCCGGCTGGATACGGGACGGGCAGATCGTGCACCGCGAGCACGTGCATCGCGGTTTCGAGCAGATCGTTCCGGCCTTCCTCGGCATGCTCGCAGGGGAGAACGCGGGCAAATCGATCGTCCACATCGCCTGAACAGGATGGTGGCTTGCGTATGAACCTCACGGGACGTCATTGCCTCGTCACGGGCGCCGCCGGCGACATCGGAGCGGCGACGATCGCTCGCATGCTTGCGGCCGGCGCGAAGGTCACGGCGGTCGACCGCAGCGCGGAAGGCCTTGCGCGCCTTCAATCCACTCATGGCGATGCCCTTGCGGCCTGCCGGGCCGACGTGGCCGACGAGAACGACGTTCGGCGCTATGCGGCCGATGCTGTCAGGGCGCACGGGAGCGTCCACGTGTTCTTCGCGAATGCCGGCATCGAAGGCGACGGGGCGCCCATCGTGTCCTACGACACGGCTCGCTTCCAGCAGGTCATGGCGGTCAATGTGCTGGGTGTCTTCCTGGGCATCAAGCATGTGGCGCCCGCGATGGCCGACGGCGGCAGCATCGTCGTGACGTCCTCCGTCGCCGGCCTTCGCGGCAGCGCCAACATGTCGGCCTACATCGCCAGCAAGCATGCGGCGCTGGGGCTGGCGCGGGCGGCGGCGGCCGAACTGGCCCCGCGCGGCATCCGCGTCAATGCCATCCACCCGACCGCGGTCGAAGGGCGGATGATGGAGAGCATCGCGTCCCATCTCGGGAGCGCCCAGCGCCAGAAGATGACGTCGAGCATCGCGCTCGGCCGCTACCTCGAACCCGACGAGGTCGCCGCACTGGTCATGTTTCTCGCCGGCGACGACAGCCGCATGATCACCGGCGCAAGCCTGCCGATCGACGGCGGCGGCGCCAGCCGCTGAAGCCCATACACCTCCGGAGGGCAGCTTGGAAGCGTTCGATTCATTCGCAGGCCGCGTCGTGTGCGTCACGGGCGCCGGTTCCGGCATCGGCACGGCGGCCGTTCGGCAATTCGCTGCGCGCGGCGCCACGGTGATCGCCACCGGCCGCAACATGCCCGCCCTTCGGGCGACCTTCGAGGGAGAGGAAAACGTCGAGACGGTCGAACTGGAGGTGACGGACGAGGCGATGTGGGCGCGGTGCATCGAGGGCTGCCTGGAGCGCCACGGACGACTCGACGTGCTCGTCAACAATGCCGGGATCGGCGCCAGCCTGCCGCTGCTCGACACGGCAACCGCGGACTGGCGCAACATCCTGGCGACCAACCTGGACAGCATCTTCTTCGGCACCCGCCAGGCGGTGCGCGCGATGCTGGCGACCGAAAAGCCGGCCGGGAACCGCGGCGCCGTCGTCAACGTCTCTTCCGTGCTCGGCCTCGTGGGCGCGGCCCGGGGCGCGGCCTACAGCGCGACGAAGGGCGCGATCCGGTTGTTCAGCAAATCCGTTGCGCTCGAGTCGGCCGCCTTGGGCTGGGGCATCAGGGTCAATTCGGTCCATCCCGGCTACATCGAGACGACCCTGCTGACGCGCATGCTGGCCGAGCGCGCCAAGGCCGAGCAGCGGCCGGTGGAGGAACTCACCCGCGCACTGGCCGCGCGCCATCCCGTCAACCGCCTCGGCCAGCCGGACGAGGTGGCGGCCGCGATCGTCTTCCTCGCGTCGGATGCGGCATCGTTCATCACCGGCGTCGAACTGGCGGTCGACGGAGGCTACACCGCTCAATAGCCCGTCGCCGGATGCAAGATGCGCCGAAGGAAACCAGCCCGCCGGTGAACAGGCCCTATTCGGTCGGCACATCGAGACCGGCCTTGTGCGTCTTCATGACCACGCTCGTCGTGAAACGCCGTACATAGCGGTTGCCGAAGAAGAGCCGCTGCGTCAGCGCCTCGTAGTCGTCCATGTCCTTGGCCAGCACGATCAGGACGAAATCCGACCCGCCGGTCACGTAGTAGCTCTGCTGCACCTGCGGCTCCCGATCGAACTGGGCACGCAGTTGATCGAGAACGTCCGAACGCTCGGTATCGAGTTCCACGCCGACGATGCACCGCAGCTTGAACCCCAGCCGCTCGGGCGACAGGATGCAGCTCTGACGGACGATCACGCGATCGGCCGCCATGCGTTTCACGCGCCGCTGGACGCTGGTCACCGACAGGCCGACGGCCTCGCCGATCGACTCCGCGGGCATGGAGGCATCCGACTGCAGCGCCGCGAGGATGCGCCTGTCCTTGTTGTCCAAAGCATGCATTCATCGATCTTTCAACGCCGGATTTCTGCATTCTAGGGATCGAAGATGCCTGACTTCTGCGCAGCCCGGAGGAAGAATTCCATCACCGCGCATCGACATGCAGATGTGCCATGACGACCGATCCCAGGAGACATCGAATGAGCCTGCCGCAGGCCGCCCAGGATGAGGACCAGGACGAAGGCCTGGTGCTGCACCGCCGCTTGGTGGGGTGGCGGCACGACCTCCACCGGATTCCCGAGACAGGATTCGAGGAAGCCATGACCTCTGACTACGTCGCCAGCATCTTGCGGGCGCTGGGGCTGGACGTGCACCGCGGCATCGGCAAGACCGGCCTGGTGGCCAGCCTCAAGGTCGGCGACGGGCCCGGCGCGATCGGGATCCGTGCCGACATGGATGCCCTGAACATCACCGAGGCCGCCGCCGGCAGGGCGCACGCATCTACGCGCCAGGGAAAGATGCACGCCTGCGGCCACGACGGTCACATGACGATGGTCCTCGGTGCGGCGAAGCTGCTGTGCGAGCGACGCGACTTCAACGGCACCGTGCGCTTCATCTTCCAGCCTGCCGAGGAACACGGCCGCGGCGCCAAGGCGATGATGGCCGACGGCCTGTTCGAGCGCTTTCCGGTCGACGAGATCTACGGCGTGCACAACATGCCCGGCCTGCCCGTCGGCCAGTTCGCAACGCGGGTCGGCGGCCTGCTGGCCAGCGAAGACAACTTCGTGATCCACGTGAAGGGCCGGGGCACGCACGCGGCCCGTCCGCACATGGGCATCGATCCCATCGTCATCGGTGCCGAGATCGTCACGGCGCTGCAGACCATCGTGGCGCGCAAGCTGGACCCCAGCGACCTGGCCGTCATCTCCTGTACCGAGTTCATCACCGACGGAACGCGCAACGTGATCCCGTCCAGCGTGACCATCAAGGGCGACACGCGCAGCTACAAGCCCGTGGTCCAGGCGCTTCTCGAATCGCGCATGCGCGAGGTCTGCGACGGCATCTGCGCCGCGCATGGCGCCGCATGCACCTTCGAGTACACCCACGAATTCGCCCCGACCGTCAATTGCAAGGAGTGCCACGCAAGCGCCGTCGCCGCGGCGACCGCCGTGTTCGGCAGCGACCGAGTCGATGCAGACACGGCGCCCATACTGGCGTCGGAAGACTTCGGGGCCTTCCTGCGCGTCGTGCCGGGCGCATTCGCCTTCATCGGCAACGGCGATGCCGGCAACGCCGGCAGCACGCCTTTGCACAACCCGGGCTACGACTTCAACGACGATGTCCTGGGCGTCGGCGCCCGGTACTTCGCCGAGCTGGTGCGCCAACGGCTGCCCGCGCGCTGAGCGCAGTCGCGGACCCTGCCCTCCGCCGAATCGAAAGCGAGATCATGCTGGTCCGGAACCCCAGGGCATGCCGCGAGCCGTATCCCGCGGAACTGCGCGCATTGATGAGCATTGCAAAGGCCAAGGAAAGCCGGCGCGACCTGTCGTCGTGGCCGGGCATCAACCGCCAGGCAACGCCGCTGCGACGACTTCCCGATCTGGCGTGCGCACTGGGTCTGGCGGCGGTATCGATCAAGGACGAATCCGAGCGATCGGCGCTCGGCAGCTTCAAGGCGCTGGGCGCTCCCGTCGCCCTGGCTCGCCTCGTCACGCGGCTTTTTCCGCATGTTCGACCCGATGACGTGCTGACGGGCCGCCATGCGTCCATCCTGACCAGACTCGTCGTCGTCAGCGCCACCGATGGCAATCATGGGCGAGCCCTCGCGGCCGCGGCCCAAAGTGCCGGCGTGCGCTGCGTCATCGTTCTGCACAAGAACGTCAGCATCGAGCGCAAAACGGCCATCGCAGCGTTCGGTGCGGAGATCGTGCGCGTGGAAGGAAATTACGACGAATCGGTGGCGGAAGCCGCGCGCCTGGCCCGGATCAACGGCTGGCAGGTCGTATCCGATACCTCGTACGAAGGCTATGAGGACATTCCGCGCGACGTGATGCAAGGCTACGCCACGATCGCCGACGAACTCTTCGAGCAGATCGGCGCCGCAGATCGTGACGACCCGCCCGCGTTCACCCACGTGATCCTGCAGGGCGGCGTCGGCGGCTTTGCGGCCGGCATCGTGAGCTACTTCTGGGAACGCCATGGGGCCGATCGGCCAGCCTTCATCGTGGCCGAGCCGCGGCAGGCGGACTGCCTGGCCCGGAGCGCGCTCCTGGGCCGTCCCACAGCGTCCTCCGGAACGATCGATTCGGTGATGGCAGGCCTGGCCTGCGGCGAAACGTCGCCGCTGGCCTGGAGATTCCTCGACCGCTCGATCGACTTCTTCCACACGATCGCCGACGACGATGCCATCGCCGCGATGCGCGCGCTGGCCCGAGGGTCGGCACGCGACGTGCCCATCGTGAGCGGCGAGTCGGGCGCCGCCGGGCTGGCTTCGCTGCAGCTTCTGTGCAGTTCGGCCGAGCTTCGGTCGCAGGTCGAGCTGGACGCCGAGTCGAAGGTGCTGCTCTTCAATACGGAAGGAGCGACCGCGCCCACCGTCTTCAAGGAACTGGTCGGCACCGACGCGAACAGCGTGCTTGCAGCGCAGTCCCGCTGGATCGAGCGCCATCGGATCCGCGAGCCCTCGTAGCGCCTCCCTGCCTCGCCTCTCGTTCCACGCATCGATGACGCGCGTGGGGGCGGAGCTTTGCCGCATTCGAATCGAGTGCCTCTTTCTTGATCTGAACTTTGGTCCGAAAAGGAGAACGCAGACATGCTTTTCAAAACGAAGCCGATCGTTGCCGCCGCCCTGCTGACGATGGGAGGCTTGGCGTCAGCTCAGGATCTCGTCGTCAGGATCGGTTCGGTGGCGCCCACCAGCGGCGGTGCAGCCCAGGTCGGCAAGGACAACGAGAACGGCGCCCGTCTGGCCATCGAAGAACTCAACGCCAAGGGCGTGACCATCGGCGGCAGGAAGGCAAGGTTCGAACTGGTCGCCGAGGACGATGCGGGTGACCCGAAGCAAGGCACCGCTGCGGCCCAGAAGCTGGCGGACTCGAAGGTCAACGGCGTGATCGGTCACCAGAATTCGGGGACCACGATCCCGGCATCCAGGGTGTACAGCGACGCCGGCATTCCGCAGATCTCTCCGATGGCCACCAATCCCAAGTACACCCGCCAGGGCTTCAAGACCGCCTTCCGCGTGGTGGCCGACGACGCCCAGCTCGGAGGCACTTTGGGCCGTTACGCGGTCAAGACGCTCAAGGGGAAGTCGGTCGCGATCGTCGATGACCGCACCGCCTACGGCCAAGGGCTGGCGGACGAATTCGCCAAAGGCGTCAAGGCGGCCGGCGGTGCCGTCGTCGATCAGCAGTTCACCACCGACAAGGCCACCGATTTCAGCGCCATCCTGACCTCGATCCGGGCCAAGAAGCCGGACATCATCTTCATCGGAGGGATGTACGCGATTGCCGGCCCGATGATCCGGCAGATGAAACAGCTCGGCATCAAGGCCAAGGTCATGGGCGGTGACGGCATCTGCACGCAGAACCTGCCGGAGCTGTCCGGCGGCGCGGTCGCCGACGATCAAATCGTGTGCGCCGAACCCGGTGGCATCGAGAATGCGCAGAAGACCGGGCTGGAGGCGTTCAGGCAGGCCTACAAGAAGAAGTTCGGCATCGATGCCGATATCGTGGCGCCGTATTCCTACGATGCCGTGCACGTGATGGTCGATACCATGGTCAAGGCCGGATCCGCGGATCCGAAGACCTACCTTCCGATGCTGGCAAAGACGCAGGGCTACAAGGGCGTGACCGGCGAGATCTCGTTCGACGAGAAAGGCGACCTGAGGAACGGTGCCTTGACCTTCTATACGTTCCGGAATTCGAAGCGCGAACAGATCGCCGTGGTTCGCGTCCGCTGAATCGGCTCCGGCGCGGCCGCAGCGCGAGCGCCAGGACCGGCCTGCCTCACCCCAACCCCAGCAAGCGCTTCGCGTTCTCCTTCAGGATCAGCGGCTTCACCTTGTCCTTGAAGCCTGCCTCCTCGAAGTCCTTCAGCCAGCGGTCGGGCATGATCAGCGGGAAGTCGCTGCCGAACAGCATGCGGTCCTTCAGCAGCGTGTTGGCGTACTGCACGAGCTGCGGCGGAAAATACTTCGGGCTCCAGCCCGACAAGTCGATCCAGACGTTGGGCTTGTGCATCGCCAGGCTCAGGGCCTCGTCCTGCCAGGGCCAGCTGGGGTGGGCGACGACGATCTGGATGTCGGGGAAGGCGATCGCCACGTCTTCCAGCAGCATCGGGTTGCTGTTCTGCAGCCGCAGGCCGCCGCCGCAGCGCATGCCCGAACCGATGCCGCTGTGGCCGCTGTGGAAGATCGCCGGCAGCTTGTGTTCGGCGATCACCTCATAGATCGGCCAGGCCATGCGGTCGTAGGGCATGAAGCCCTGCACCGTGGGGTGGAACTTGAAGCCCTTGACGCCGTATTCCTCGATCAGCTTGCGCGCCTCGCGCGCGCCCATCCGGCCCTTGTGCGGGTCGATGCTGGCGAACGCCACCATGATGTCCGGATTGGCCTGCGCCGCTTCGGCGATCTCCTCGTTGGGGATGCGGCGGCGGCCCAGCTGGGTCTCGGCATCGACCGTGAACATCACGAAGCCGATCTTCTGCTCGCGGTAGTAGGCCAGCGCCTCGGCCATCGTCGGCCGCTTGCTGGAGCCGAAGTACTTGTCGGCCGCGCGGTCGTATTCCTCGCCGTAGCTGTCGAACGGGTTCCAGCACGACACCTCCAGGTGCGTGTGCGTGTCGATGGCGATCAGGTCTTCGGTTTTCATCGCTTGTCTCCGTTCAGGATCTGAACTAGATTGGCCGGCGCCATGCATTGTGCTGCCATGCAGCATGCAGAGGATCCTCGGGTTTGTCCTAGTTCTTTGATTCAGACAATGAACTATCTTTGCGCCCGCTCACCCGTTCCTCCGACATGACCACCCCCTTCGCCCCCGCCAGCGGCCCGCTGGCCGCCTTCGAACTGCTGCAGGTCAGCATCGGCGGCCCGGTCGTGCACGTCAGGCTCAACCGGCCGGCCAAGCGCAACGCCTTGTCCGACCCGCTGATCCAGCAGTTGCACCAGTGCTTCATCCAGTTGCCCGACAGCGCGCGCGCCGTCGTCATCAGCGGCGAAGGCCAGCACTTCTGCGCCGGGCTGGACTTGTCGGAGCTGGTCGCGCGCGACATCCACAGCGCGGTGCTGCATTCGCGCATGTGGCATGCCTGTTTCGACGCCATCCAATTCGGCCGCGTGCCAGTGGTGATGGCGCTGCACGGCGCGGTGGTCGGCGGCGGGCTGGAGCTGGCGGCCTCGGCGCACATCCGCGTCGCCGACCGCACGGCCTACTACGGGCTGCCCGAGGGGCAGCGCGGCATCTTCGTCGGCGGCGGCGGCTCGGCGCGCATCCCGCGGCTGATGGGCGTCGCGCGCATGACCGACCTGATGATGACCGGCCGCGTCTACGACGCCGACGAAGGCCTGGCCGCGGGCCTGTCGCACTACGTGGTGGACGAAGGCCAGGCGTGCCCCAAGGCGCTGGCGCTGGCCGAGCGCATCGCGCAGAACGCCCCGATGAGCAACTTCGCGGTGATGCACGCGCTGCCGCGCATCGCCGACCAGAGCCAGAGCGAAGGCCTGTTCACCGAATCGCTGATGGCCGCCGTCGCAGAGAGCACGCCCGAGGCGCAGGACCGCTTGCGCGCCTTCCTCGAAGGGCGGGCCGGCAAGGTGGTGAAGACGACATGAGCGGCGAGCTGCGCTACCGCGACGCCCAGGTCGGCGGCTGCGTCGAGGCCGCGGTCGAGACGCGCGCCGACGGCAGCGTGATCGTGCGCTCGACCGAGGCGCTGCGCTGGTTCCCCGACCGGCTGACCGACGCGCTGGAGCAATGGGCTGCCGATGCGCCCGACCGCAGCTTCGTCGCGCGGCGGCACAAGGGCGGCGACTGGCGCACGATTAGCTACGCCCAGATGCTGCAGCGCGCCCGCGCGATCGGCCAGGCGCTGCTGGACGCGGGGCTGTCGGTCGAACGGCCGCTGGCCATCCTGTCGGGCAACGACCTCGAGCACCTGAGCCTGGCGATGGGCGCGCTGTGGGCCGGCGTGCCCTACGTGCCGATCTCCACCGCGTATTCGCTGGTGTCGCAGGACTTCGGCAAGCTGCGCCACATCCTGGCCGTCACGACGCCGGGGCTGGTGTTCGCCAGCGGGCCGGAATACGCCAAGGCCATCGCCGCCGCGGTGCCGGCCGAGGTGCCGGTGGTGCTGGCCGAGGGCGCGGTCGAAGGCCGCGCCACGCGCCGCTTCGACGAATTGCTGGCCGCCGTGCCCGGCCCCGCGCTGGAGGCGGCGCACGCCAAAGTCGGCCCCGACACGATCGCCAAGTTCCTGTTCACCTCGGGCTCCACGAAGCAGCCCAAGGGCGTGATCACCACGCACCGCATGCTGTGCGCCAACCAGCAGATGCTGCGCCAGTGCCTGGGCTTCGTCGCCGACGAGCCGCCGGTGCTGGTGGACTGGCTGCCGTGGAACCACGTGTTCGGCGGCAGCCACAACGTCGGGCTGACGCTCTACAACGGCGGCACGCTGTACATCGACGACGGCAAGCCCACGCCGGCGGGCATCGCCGAGACGCTGCGCAACCTGCGCGAGATCAGCCCCACGATCTACTTCAACGTGCCCAAGGGGCTGGAAGAGATCGCCAACGCGATGGACCGCGACGCGCAGCTGCGCGACACGCTGTTCAAGCGCTGCAAGGCCTTCATGTTCGCCGGCGCGGCGCTCAGCCAGGCGGTGTGGGACAAGCTGCATGCGCATGCCGAAAGCGCGGTGGGCGAGCGCGTGCGCGTGATCACCGGCCTGGGCATGACCGAGACCGCGCCGAGCTGCACCTTCGCGGTGGGCACCGCGGTGGCCTCGGGCCACATCGGGCTGCCGGTGCCGGGCGTCGAGGTCAAGCTGATCCATGACGCCGAGAGCGGCAAGACCGAGATCCGCTTCCGCGGCCCCAACGTGATGCCCGGCTACTGGCGCATGCCCGAGCAGACGGCCGAGGCCTTCGACGACGAAGGCTTCTACCGCACCGGCGACGCGGCGCGCTGGATCGACGCCGCCGACCCGCAGCGCGGCCTGCTGTTCGACGGCCGCACGGCCGAGGACTTCAAGCTGTCCACCGGCACCTTCGTCAGCGTAGGCCCCTTGCGCGGCAAGATCATCGCCGCCGGCGAGCCCTGCGTACAGGACGCGGTGATCACCGGGCTGAACCGCGACGACGTGGGCGCCCTGCTCTTTCCGCGCGCCGACGAGGTGCGCCGCCTGGCCGGCGCGTCGGCCGACACGCCGCTGCCCGAGGTGCTGCACCGGCCCGCGGTGCGTGCCTTCTTCCAGGCGCTGGCCGACCGCTTGTGGCGCGAGGCCACCGGCAGCGCCAACCGCGTCGCGCGGCTGCACGTGCTGGCCGAGCCGCCGTCGATCGACAAAGGCGAGGTCACCGACAAGGGCTCGATCAACCAGCGCGCCGTGCTGCAGCACCGCGCCAGCCTGGTCGAGGCGCTGTACGAGGGCCGCACGTCCGACCCCTTCCTGATCCTGCCCGACAAGGGCTGAAGGAGATGCACCCGATGCAGCGTCGCCACTGGCTGGCTTGCGCCGGCGCCTTGGGCCTCGGCACCGCGTTCGGCCGCGCACAGGCGCAGGCCGGCACGGCCCGCGTGGTGGTGGGCTTTGCGCCCGGCGGCAGCGTGGACGCGCTGGCGCGCATGACGGCCGATGCGCTGGGCGCCGCCGGCGGCCGCACCGTGGTGGTGGAGAACAAGACCGGCGCCGGCGGCCGCCTGGCGCTGGACCTCGTGAAGGCGGCGCCGCCCGACGGCGACACGCTGCTGGTGGCGCCGCAGGGACCGATGACGCTGTTCACGCACGTCTTCAAGAAGCAGCTGAAATACGACCCGGCGCGCGACTTCAGCCCCGTCACGCGGCTGGCGGTGGGCGACTTCGCGCTCACCGTGGGGCCGCTGTCGGGCACGCGCGAGCTGGCGAGCTTCCGCGGCTGGCTGAAGACCGCGGGAGCCAAGGCCACCTACGGGTCGCCGGGCGCCGGCACGCTGCCGCACTTCGTCGGCGTGTCGATGGCGCAGAAGTTCGGCATCGAGATGACGCACATCCCCTACCCCGGCTCGGCCAAGTCGATGATCGACCTGGCCGGCGGCAACGTGGCCTGCACGCTGTCGCCGGTGACCGAGGCGCTGGAACTGCACAAGGCCGGCAAGGTGCGCATCGTGGCCACCAGCGGCGCCGTGCGCTCGCCGTTCACGCCCGAGGTGCCCACGTTCAAGGAACAAGGCGTCGAGCTGGACGTGCCGCTGTGGTTCGCGGTCTACGGGCCGGCCGGCATCCCCGCGGCCACCGTGGACCGGCTGCGCGCCGCGATCGACCGCGCGCTGGCCACGCCCGAGGCCGCCGAGCGCCTGTCCAAGCTGGGCCTGGCCGCCGCGCCGCTGGCACCGGCGCAGATGGAGGCGCTGCGCCAGCGCGAATCGGCGATGTGGGGGCCTATCGTCGCCGCCTCGGGCTTCACGCCCAACGACTGACCTCAGCCGGCACGAGCAAGGAGCACACGAGATGCAGATCCAGGGACACAGCGCATTCGTCACCGGCGGCGGCTCGGGCCTGGGCGAAGCCGTCGCGCGCGAGCTGGCGCGCCTGGGCGCCAAGGTCACGGTGTTCGACATGAACGCCGACGGCGCCCGGCGCGTGGCCGCCGAAGTGAACGGACTGGCCTGCAGCGGCGACGTGGCCGATGCCGCCGCGGTCAGCGCCGCGCTGGACGCCGCGGCGGCCGCGCACGGCGTGCCGCGCATCGTGATGAACATCGCCGGCATCGGCAAGGCCACGCGCATCATCCAGAAGGACGGCTCGGCCGCGCCGCTGGAAGACTTCGAGCGCGTGGTGCGCGTCAACCTCGTCGGCAGCTACAACGTGGCGCGGCTGGCCGCGGCGCGCATCGCGGCACTGCCGCCGCTGGCCGACGACGAGCGCGGCGTGATCGTCAACACCGCGTCGGTGGCCGCCTTCGACGGCCAGGTGGGCCAGGAGGCCTATTCCGCCAGCAAGGGCGGCGTGGTGGGCATGACGCTGCCGATGGCGCGCGACCTGGCGCAATGGGGCATCCGCGTCTGCACCATCGCGCCGGGGCTGTTCAAGACGCCGCTGCTGGCCACGCTGCCGGAAGCCATCCAGCAGTCGCTGGCGGCGTCGATCCCGTTTCCCAAGCGGCTGGGCGACCCGGCCGAATTCGCCGCGCTGGCGGCGCACATCGTCGGCAACGGGCACCTGAACGGCGAAGTCATTCGCCTGGACGGCGCCCTGCGCATGGCGCCGCGCTGACGCGCTGAAGAAGCAGCAAACCATCCACCCCACGGAGACACACCCGATGAAGCTCATCAAGACCCTGCTGGCCGGCGCCGCGGCGCTGCTCGTCTCGGCGCAAGCCCTGGCCGACATCAACGTCGGCATCACGCTCTCGCTGACCGGCCCGGGCTCGGGCCTGGGCATCCCGATGCAGAACTACTACACCAAGGTGTTCCCGCAGACCATCGCCGGCGAGAAGGTCAACCTGATCATCCTGGACGACGCCACCGACCCCGGCAAGGGCGTGGCCAACGCGCGCCGCTTCGTCACCGAGGACAAGGTGGACGTGATCATCGGCTCCACCATCACGCCGGTGGCCGCCGCGATAGCGCCGGTGGCCGCCGAGGCCAAGACGGTGCAGCTCGCCGCGTCGCCGGTGGGCGTGCCGCCGGGCCAGGACGGCTGGCTGTTCCGCCTGCCGCAGGGCAACGACGTGATGGCCCATCCCATCGTCGAGCACATGAAGAAGACCGGCGTCAAGACCGTCGGCTTCATCGGCTACACCGACGCCTACGGCGAGCTGTGGCTCAAGGCCATCACGGCAGAGGCCGAGAAGAACGGCATCAAGATCGTCGCCGCCGAGCGCTTCGCGCGCACCGACACCGGCGTCACCCCGCAGGCGCTGAAGCTGACCTCGGCCAACCCGGATGCCATCCTGGTGGTCGCCACCGGCTCGGGCGCGGCGATGCCCGAGCTGGCGCTGCTGGAGCGCGGCTACAAGGGCAAGATCTACCAGACCCACGCCGCCGCCACGCCAGACCTGATGCGCATCGGCGGCAAGGCGGTGGACGGCACCTTCGTCGTCTCCGGCCCGGCAGTGATCGCCGAGCAGCTGCCCGACAGCCATCCGTCCAAGAAGCTGGCGATCGACTTCGTCACCAAGTACGAGAAGGCCGTGGGCCCCAACACGCGCAACCAGTTCGCGGCGCACGCCTACGACTCGCAGGTCGTGCTGGAGAAGGTGATCCCGATGGCGCTGAAGAAGGCCAAGCCCGGCACGCCCGAGTTCCGCGCCGCGCTGAAGGATTCGCTGGAGACCATGGGCCGCACGATCTTCTCGCACGGCGTGATGAACTGGACCAAGGACGACCACTGGGGCTACACCAAGGAAACGGGTGTCCTCCTCAAGGTTGTCGACGGCAAGTTCGTCGTCGAGCAGTAAGCGGCGATGGACGGGGCGATCGCCAGCATCCTGGCGCTGGACGGCATCACCAACGGCGCGGTCTATGCGCTGCTGGCGCTGGCCACGGTGCTGGTGTTCGCCGTCACGCGGGTGATCTTCATCCCGCAGGGCGAGTTCGTCGCCTTCGGCGCGCTGACGCTGGCCATCCTGCAGACCGGCAAGGTGCCGGGCACGGTGTGGTTCCTGCTGATCCTGGCCGCGCTGGCCGCGCTGTCCGACCTGGTGCACGGCCTGCGCCAGCACCAGCCGGCCGCGCGCATCGCGAAGGCGATGCTGCGCACGCTGGCGTTCCCGGTGGCGGTGTCGCTGCTGGCGCTGTGGGCCGCGCCGCGCGGGCTGCCGATGCTGGCACAGGCGGCGCTGACGCTGGCCCTGGTCACGCCCTTCGGCAGCCTGATCTACCGCCTGGCCTACGAGTCGCTGGCCGACGCCAGCGTGCTGGTGCTGCTGATCGTCTCGGTCGGCGTGCACTTCGCGCTGGTGGGGCTGGGGCTGTTCTTCTTCGGCGCCGAGGGCTTCCGCAACCCCAGCTTCTGGGACCAGCGCTTCAACCTCGGGCCGGTGGCCGTCAGCGGGCAGGCGCTGATCATCTTCGTCGCCTCGGTGGCGCTGATCGTCGCGCTGTACCTGTTCTTCGAGCGCACGCTGCGCGGCAAGGCCTTGCGCGCGACGGCGGTCAACCGCCTGGGCGCGCGGCTGATGGGCATCAGCAGCGCCGGCGCCGGGCGCCTGAGCTTCACGATGGCAGCCTTCATCGGCGCGCTGTCGGGCCTGCTGATCGGGCCCACGACCACGGTGTTCTACGACAGCGGCTTCCTGATCGGCCTGAAGGGCTTCGTCGCCGCGGTGTTCGCCGGGCTGTCGAGCTACCCGCTGGCGCTGGTGGGCGCGCTCGGCGTCGGGCTGCTGGAGAGCTTCAGCTCCTTCTGGGCCAGCGCGTTCAAGGAGGTGATCGTCTTCGCGTCGATCCTGCCGGTGCTGCTGTGGCGTTCGCTGCGCGATCCGCATGGCGAGGAACACTGAGCATGCGCCGCTACGCCTTCCCCGCGTTCGCGCTGCTGATGCTCGCGCTGCCGCTGCTGCCGGTGCCCGACTTCTGGATCACGCAGAGCAACTACATCGGCCTGTACAGCATCGTCGCGCTGGGCCTGGTGCTGCTGACCGGCGTCAGCGGCCTCATCTCCTTCGGCCAGGCGGCCTTCGTCGGCATCGGCGCCTATACCGCGGCCTTCCTGGCCACGAAGATGGGCGTCTCGCCCTGGCTCACGCTGTTCGCCGGCCTGGCGCTGGCCATCGCCGCCGCGCTGGTCGTCGGCGCCGTCACGCTGCGCATGTCGGGCCACTACCTGCCGCTGGCCACCATCGCCTGGGGCCTGGCGCTGTACTACACGATGGGCAACATGGAGTGGCTGGGCAAGTACGACGGGCTGCTGGGCATCCCCACGCTGCAGTTCTTCGGCATGGACCTGGGCACCGGACGCGGCCTGCACGCGCTGATCTGGGCGCTGGCGCTGCTGGCGGCGCTGGCCGTCACCAACCTGCTGGACTCGCGCGCCGGCCGCGCGATCCGCGCGCTGAAAGGCGGCTCCACCATGGCCGAGGCCATGGGCATCTCCACCTTCCGCTACAAGATCATCGCCTTCGTGATCGCCGCCGCGCTGGCCGCCGTCTCGGGCTGGCTGTTCGCGCATTTCCAGCGCACCGTCAACCCGACGCCGTTCTCGCTGACCAAGGGCATCGAATACCTGTTCATGGCCGTGCTGGGCGGCGTGGGCCACGTCTGGGGGGCCTTCCTCGGCTCGGCCGCGGTGCGCCTGGTGGACGACCAGCTGCAGGTGCTGCTGCCCAGGCTGATCGGCACCAGCGGCAACTTCGAGGTCATCGTCTTCGGCATCGTGCTGGTGGTGGTGCTGAAGTACGCGCCCGAGGGGCTGTGGACCTTCGTGCAGCGCCGCCTGCCGGCGGCCGTGCGCAAGCGCGACTGGCAAGGCGCCGCCGCGCTGCCCGCGCGCGACAAGCCCGCCCGCGGCGAGCTGCTGCTGGACGTGGACGCGGTGCGCAAGGAGTTCGGCGGCCTGGTGGCGGTCAACGACGTCGGCTTCCAGATCCGCGCCGGCGACATCGTCGGCCTGATCGGCCCCAACGGCGCCGGCAAGTCCACCACCTTCAACCTGATCACCGGCGTGCTGGCGCTCACGCGCGGCGCCGTGCGCTTCCGCGGCCAGGAGGTGGGCGGCCTGCCCAGCCGCGAGATCGCGCGCCGCGGCATGTCGCGCACCTTCCAGCACGTGAAGATGATCCCCGAGATGACGGTGCTGGAGAACGTTGCTTTAGGCGGTTACCTGCGCAGCAGCGCCGGCACGCTGAAGGCCATGCTGCGCCTGGACCGCGACGAGGAGCGGCGCCTCTTCGCCGAGGCCGAAGCCCAGCTCCGGCGCATCGGCATGGACGGCCAGATGCACGAGCTGGCCGGCAACCTGGCGCTGGGCCCGCAGCGGCTGATGGAGATCGCCCGCGCGCTGGCCACCGACCCCGCGCTGCTGCTGCTGGACGAGCCGGCCGCCGGCCTGCGCCACAAGGAGAAGCAGGCGCTGGCCGCGGTGCTGCGGCAGTTGAAGGCCGAGGGCATGAGCATCCTGCTGGTCGAGCACGACATGGACTTCGTGATGGGCCTGACCGACCGCATCGTCGTGATGGAGTTCGGCACCAAGCTGATCGAAGGCACGCCGGCCGAGGTGCAGGCCAGCCCCGCGGTGCGCGCCGCCTACCTGGGCACGGAGCATTGACGATGGCGATGCTGCTCGAAGTGCAAGGGCTGCACGCCGGCTACGGGCGCGCCGAGGTGCTGTCGGGGCTGGACTTCCACCTCGACAAGGGCCGCGTGGTCACCGTGATCGGCCCCAACGGCGCCGGCAAGAGCACGACGCTGAACGCGCTGATGGGCGTGCTGCCGTCGCGCGGCCGCATCGTCTTCGACGGCCAGGACCTCGCCGGCTGCAGCCTGGAAGAGCGCGTGATGCTGGGCCTGGCGCTGGTGCCCGAGAAGCGCGAGCTGTTCGGCACCATGCCGGTGGAGGACAACCTGATCCTCGGCGGCTACCGCGCGATGAAGCAGCGCGTACCGCACTGGCAGCGCGAGATCGAGCGCGTCTACGAACTGTTCCCGCGCCTGCAGGAGCGCCGCGCGCAGCTGGCCGGCACGCTCTCGGGCGGCGAACGCCAGATGCTGGCGGTGGGCCGCGCGCTGATGTCGGCGCCCAAGCTGCTGATGCTCGACGAGCCCAGCCTGGGCCTGGCGCCGCTGGTGGTGCGCGAGATCTTCCGCATCATCGCCCGCCTGCGCGAGCAGGGCACCAGCATCCTGCTGGTGGAGCAGAACGCGCGCGCCGCGCTGGAGGTGGCCGACCACGGCTACGTGCTGGAGACCGGTTCCATCGCGCTGCAGGGCCCGGCCGCACAACTGGCCGGCGACCCGCGCGTGATCGAGACCTACCTGGGCGCCGCCGCCAAGCAGCATTGACGAAGGCTCGACCATGTGGACCTACCGCGCCCCCGTGGATCAGATGCAGTGGCTGATGACGCAGGTGCTCGAGGCGCCGGCGTCGTGGGCGCGGCTGCCGGCCTTCGACGGCCTGGACGCGCCGACGGCGGCCGCGGTGCTGGAGCAGGCGGGCCGCTTTGCCGCCGACAAGCTGGCGCCGATCAATGCCGCCGGCGACCTGGCCGGCTGCACCTGGTCGGCCGAGGGCGTGCGCACGCCGCCGGGGTTTCGCCAGGCCTACGCGGCCTTCGTCGACGGCGGCTGGCCGGCGCTGGCCTGCGCGCCCGAAGCCGGCGGCCAGGGCCTGCCGCAGCTGCTGAACGTCGCGCTGCAGGAGATGGTGACGGCGTCCAATCACGCCTTCGGCATGTATCCCGGCATCCTGCACGGCGCCTACGAGGTGATCAAGGCGCACGCGGTGCCGGCCCTGCGCGAGCGCTACCTGGAGAAGGTGGCGCGCGGCGAGTGGCTGGCGACGATGAACCTCAGCGAGCCGCAGGCGGGCAGCGATCTCGGCCTGGTGCGCACGCGCGCCGAGCCTGCGGGCGGCGGCGTGGCCAACGGCGTGCCCGTGCGCGTGACGGGGCAGAAGATCTTCATCTCCGGCGGCGAGCACGACCTCAGCGACAACATCGTGCATCTGGTGCTGTGCCGAATCAGCATTCCGGGTGGGCCCGAGGCACCGCCGGGCACCAAAGGCCTGTCGCTGGCCCTGGTTCCCAAGGTCTTGCCCGACGGCCGGCGCAACGCCGTGCATTGCGACGGCCTCGAGAAGAAGATGGGCATCAAGGCCAGCGCGACCTGCCAGATGCGCTTCGAGCAGGCCGAAGGCTGGCTGATCGGCGAGCCCAACCGCGGCCTGGCGGCGATGTTCCTGATGATGAACTCGGCCCGCCTGCTCGTCGCCGTGCAAGGCGTCGGCCACCTGGAAGCCGCGAGCCAGAACGCACGCGCCTACGCCGCCGACCGCCTGCAGATGCGCGCCGCGCGCAGACCCGCGGGCGTGGCCGTTGACGCGGACGGCGGTGCCGCCGACCCGATTGCCTGGCACCCGGCGATGCGCCGGCTGCTCTTGACACTGCAGGCCCGCACCGATGCCTGCCGGCTGCTGGCGTTCTGGATCGCGCTGCAGCTCGACGAAAGCGAACAGCATCCCGACCCCGCGCAGCGCCGCGAGGCCGCCGAGCAGGTGGCCCTGCTGACCCCGGTGGCCAAGGCCTTCTTCACCGACCTGGGGCATCGCAGCGCCGACGAAGCGCTGCAGGCCTGGGGCGGCTACGGCTTCCTGCACGACTACGGCATCGAGCAGACGGTGCGCGACAGCCGCATCGCGCTGATCTACGAAGGCACCAACGAGATCCAGGCGGTCGACCTCGTGATGCGCAAGATCCTCGACGACGGCGGCCGGCGCGCCGAGCGGCTGCGCAGCCGCCTGGCCGACGAGGTGCAGGCCTGCCGCGCCGGCGCCGGGCTGCAGCCGTTTGCCGACGCGCTGCAGTCGCAGCTCGACGCGTGGGGGGCGGCGCAGGCCGCCTTGATCGCCGGCGCGCTGCAAGACCCCGAATGGCCGCTGCGCGTGGCCGACGACCTGCTGCACGGCATCGGCCATGCGCTGCTGGCCTGGGCCTGGGCGCGCCTGGCGCGCCACGCCGACGCCGCGGCCGGCAGCGGCCGCAGCGGCGAGCAATGGCGCGATGCAGCGCGCTTCGGCATCGACTGGCTGCTGCCGCAGGCGCAGGTGCACTGGGCCCGCGCGGCGCGGCGCGACGCGGCGCTGCCCTTCGTCTGACAGCGCGCACGATGGCCCGCCGCAGCGCCACCGCCATTGCCGAGACCGCGCCCGAGCCGGCCGCGCCCCTGGCACTGGGGCCGCTGACCGGCATCGTCGGCTACCACGTGGCGCAGGCGGCCGTGACCACCTATGCCGCGTTCGAGCGCCACATCGGCGCTCCCTTCGAGCTGCGCAAGGTGGAGTTCTCGCTGCTGATGCTGCTGATGGCCAACGGCGCGCTGTCGCCCAAGCGGCTGGCCGCCACGCTGCGCCTGACGGCGCCCAACCTCAGCCTGCTGCTCGACCGCCTGCAGCAGCGCGGCCTGCTGCGCCGCCAACCCAACCCGCACGACGGCCGCTCGCAGCACATCGTGCTGACCGAGAAGGGCCTGCGCGTCGCGCGCGACAGCGCCGCCGCGGCGCAGCCGATGGAGCGCGAGCTGCAGGGCCCGCTGTCGCGCGCCGAGCACGCGATGCTGATCGAGCTGCTGTGCCGGCTGGCCGGGCACCCGCGGCCCGGTTGACCGTTCAGTTCGCCTGGGCGGCCGGCCCCTGCAGCCCGCGCTGCACCCGCCATTCGGCGAGCCGGCGCATGTTGGCCATCGAGATCAGGTGCGCCTGGATCAGGCCCAGCACCCCGTTGCGCGCCAGCTCGACCAGCGTGGCGTCGGGCAGCGCCTTGAGCTTCTCCTCGTCGACCGTGAAGAAGCCTTCCACCGCCAGCTTCTGGCCGCCGGGCAGGTCGACGTCGAAGCGCATCTCGCGCAGCAGTTCCAACTGCAGCAGCCGCTCGCCGACCAGGCGGGTGCGCTGCACTTCCTCTTCGGTCTTCTCGGCCTGCGCCACCACCTGGCGCGTGAACTCGGTGGCCTCGCCCTGGGCGTCGAACAGCGCCTCGCCGCTGCCTTGCGAGAGCGCGCTCCAGGCGGCGTCGACGCACAGCGCGAAGTTCTGCTCGTCGATGCGGCCGATCGCGAACGGGTACAGCCGCAGCACCGCAGGCATGTAGGTGGCGCGCCATTGGCCGTCGGGCTCGATGAACAGGTTCTCCTCGGCCGAGAGGCCGAACACCGCCACCGGCGCGATCTGTGGCTTGCCGTCGGGATCCTGCCCGGCGCGCACGAAGACGATGGGGAAGTCGCGGCAGGCGTCGGCGAACTCCACCGCGGCCAGGAAGATGGAATTCAGCCGCGCGGCCACCGACCAGTCGGCCACCGGCACCGGCACCTTCAGCTGGCGGTGCGCGGTGCTGTCCAGCGGCACCGCCTGGCGGTGCAAAAGGGTGTTGATCACTCGTTCTCTCCAGGTTGTTCGGTGCGGCTGACCAGCACCTTGTCGACGCGCTTGCCGTCGAGGTCCACCACCTCGAAGGCCCAGCCCTGCCATTCCACGCGGTCGCCGGTGCCGGGCAGCCGGCCCAGCAGCAGCATCACCATGCCGGCCAGCGTGTTGTAGCGGCCGCGGTCCTCCTCGGGCAGGTCCTTCAGCTCCAGCCGGTCCTTCAGCTCGGGCACCGGGATCAGGCCGTCCATCAGCCAGCTGCCGTCGTCGCGCTGCACGGCCCACGAGTCCTCGTCGCTGGCGGTGCCGAACTCGCCGGTGATGGCCTCCAGCAGGTCGCGCTCGGAGATCACGCCCTGCACCGCGCCGTACTCGTCGACCACGAACACGAGGTCGGCGCGCGTGCTGCGGAAATGCTCCAGCAGCTCCATGCCCGACAGCGTCTCGGGCACGAAGACCGGCGGCGTCAGCAGCTCGCTCAGCACCGGGCGCTGGCCGCGCGCCAGCGGCTGCAGCAGCCGGTGCGCGCCCAGCACGCCGATCACCTCGTCCAGCCCGCCGCGGCACACCGGGTAGCGCGTGTGGCCGTGCTCCTCGATCGCGGCCACCGCCTCGTCGAGCGAGGCCGTGGCGTCGATCCACGCGATCTCGGCGCGCGGGATCATCATCGAGCCGATCTGGCGGTCGTCCAGCCGGAACACGTTGCGCACCATCTGGTGCTCCTGCTCCTCGATCACGCCGGCGTCCAGCCCTTCCTCCAACTGCGCGGCGATCTCCTCCTCGGTCACCGCGCGCGAAGGCCCGCCGCGCACGCCCAGCAGCCGCAGCACGCCGTTGGTGCAGGTGGTCAGCGCCAGCACCAGCGGCCGCGTCGCGGTGGACAGCCAGTTCATCGGCCGCGACACCAGCCGCGCCACCGCCTCGGGGTACATCTGCCCCAGCCGCTTGGGCACCAGCTCGCCGAAGATGATGGTCAGCACCGTGATGATGACCACCACCAGCCCGGTGGCGGCGATCGACGCCGCCTTGGGCGCGATGCCCACCGCGGCGCTGAGCCACTGCGCCAGCGGCGCGGCGAAGGCGCTCTCGCCGACGATGCCATTGAGCACGCCGATCGAGGTGATGCCGATCTGCACCGTCGACAGGAACTTGGTCGGGTTCTCGTGCAGGTCCATCGCGGCCTGGGCCCCGGGCTCGCCGCTTTCGACCATCACCGCCAGGCGCGCCTTGCGGCTGGCGGTGAGCGCCATCTCCGACATCGCGAACAGGCCGTTGAGCAGGATCAGCAGGACGAGCAGCGTCAGGTCCATGCGCGCCGCCGGCAGACAACGGCCGGCAGTGGCAGTGAAGGGGCGCCGAGCGTAGCAGAATCGGCGCATGCGCTATCTGGTCGGCGACCTGCAGGGCTGCTGCGACGCCTTCGATCGCCTGCTGGCCGAGATCGGCTTCTCACCGTCGCGCGACCACGTGCTGGTGCTGGGCGACCTCGTCAACCGCGGCCCCGATTCGCTGGGCGTGCTGCGCCGGCTGCGCGGCCTGGGCGGCGCCGCCACCTGCCTGCTGGGCAACCACGACCTGCACCTGCTGGCCGTGGCCCACGGCGTGCGCAAGCCGCCGCGCAGCGACACGCTGGCGGACGTGCTGAACGCGCCCGACCGCGCCGCCTGGCTGGACTGGCTGCGCGCGCGGCGCCTGGCTTGCCTGGACAGCGGCTGGCTGTGCGTGCACGCCGGCGTGGTGCCGGGCTGGACCACGGCCGACGTGCTGGCGTTGGCCGCCGAGGTGGAAGCGCTGCTGGCCGGCCCCGAGCTGCCGGCCTTTCTGCGCGTGATGTACGGCAACGAGCCGCGGCGCTGGAGCGCCGCGCTGCAAGGCCCGGAGCGCTGGCGCTTCGTCGTCAACGTGCTGACGCGCATCCGCTTCTGCAGCGCCGACGGCACGCTGGAGTTCGACACCAAGGACGGCTCGGAAGCCGCGCCGACGGGCTTCATGCCCTGGTACGAGGTGCCCGGCCGCGCCACCGCCGCGCAGCCGATCGCCTTCGGCCACTGGAGCACGCTGGGGCTCGTCAACCGCCCTCACCTGCTGGCCATCGACACCGGCTGCGTCTGGGGCGGCGCGCTGACCGCGGTGCGCGTGGACGGCGGCCGGCGCGAGGTGGTGCAGGTGCGCTGCGCGCAGGCGCAGGCGCCGGGCGCTTGATCAGAACGCGCGGCTGCCGGCGTCGGCCGTGCACAGCGCGCCGACCTGGTTGCCGGCGGTGTCCAGCAGCTTGGAGGCGCGCGTCGCGCTGAAGCTCTTGCCGTCGGCCGCCAGCGTCACCGTCAGCGTGGACACTGCCGTGCCGGCCAGACTGCCGTCGGCGTTGTAGCGGATGAAGCGGAAGTTCACCGTGTAGGCACCGGCCGTGCCGCCGCCGGTCCACGCGCCCCAGGCCGGGCCACGCGTGCTGGGCGGGTGCGTGCTGGTGTCGGCGAAGGTGCCGCCGTGGTGGAACACCTGGTTGCTGCGGAACGTGGACTGCGCGGCGCCGCTGCTGCAGTCGCGCTGCGTCACCGCCACGTCCCAGACGCCTTCGATCGGATCCGGCGCCGCCTGCGCCCGCGCATCGCCGCCGCAGGCCTGGATCAGCACGGTGGTGGCTGCTGCGCTGACGCTGAGCAGGGCCACGGTCTTGAGGGACTGGCTCATCGAAATACCTCCACTGGATTGAGGATGGCGGTGGCCGCCGGGCAGCGGCCGCGACGCCCGGTGCAGGCTCGCGCCACCGGTCCGCCGCGGCCATGACCGGTGCTTGAAAAGTCGATGAAAAGCGAGTGAACTCGGGCCTCATGCCACTGCCCGAGCGCATCGCCTTCGCCGACTTCGTGCTGCTGCCGGCCGAGAAGCGCCTGCTGCGCGCCGACGGCAGCCCGCTGCCGCTGTCGCCGCGCCTGTACGGCGCGCTGTGCCTGTTCGTCGAGCACGCGGGCCGGCTGCTGGACCGCGAGACGCTGATGCGCGCGCTGTGGCCGGGGCTGGTGGTCGAGGAGAACAACCTCAACCAGGTGATCGCCGGGCTGCGCCGCGCGCTGGGCGACGACGCGCAGCACCCACGGCTGATCGAGACGGTGCCGCGCTACGGCTTCCGCTTCGTGGCGCCGGTGCAGGCGCTGCCGGCCGCGGCGCCGGCGGCGCCGCCCGCTGTGCCTGCCGCAGCAGCGCCGATGGCAGCGCCGCCGTCGCCGCCATCCGCGCGCCGGCACTGGCTGGCCGCGGCGGCCGGCGCAGCCGCGCTGGTGGCCGGCGGCGCCGCTTGGTGGCAACACCAGGCCGCCGGACCCGAGGAGAGCACCGCCGCGCCGGCCGCGCAGCGCCTGGCGGTGCTGCCGTTCAAGCCGCTGGGCAGCGGCGAAGGCCGCGACGAGCTGCTGGAGATCGGCATGGCCGACAGCCTGGCCGCGCGGCTGTCGGCACTGCCGGGGCTGGCGGTGCGCTCGGCCGCTTCAGCGCAGCGTTATGGCGGCGCCGCGCAGGACCCGCTGCGCGCCGCGCGCGAGCTGGCGGTCGACTGGATCGTCGACGGCACGCTGCAGCGCCGCGGCGAGCAGATCCGCGCCACCGCGCGGCTGCTGCGCGCCGCCGACGGCGTGGCCGCGTGGAGCGGCAGCTTCGACGCCCGCGCCGGCGGCGTCTTCGACGTGCAGGACCAGATCGCCGAGCGCGTGCAGCAGGCGCTGGCGCCGGTGCTGGGCCAGCGCGCCGCCGGGCCCGGGCTGCGCGCCGAGGCCGGCGGCACGCGCCACCCCGAGGCCTACCAGCTCTACCTCACCGCCAACTGGCGTGCGCAGGGCGGCCGGCCGGAGGCGATCCGCCGCGCGATCGAACTGCTGCAGCAGGCGCTGGCGCTGGACCCTGGCTACGCGCTGGCCTGGACCGCGCTGGCCTGGGCGCACCGGCGCCGGCTGTGGAACGCCGAAGCGCCGCCGGCCGAGGTCTTCGATGCCGCCGGCCAGGCGCTGCAGCGCGCGCTGGCGCTGGCGCCCGCGCTGCCGCAGGCGCACGCCGGCATGGGCTTCACGCTGGCCTGGTACGAGTTCGACTGGCCGGCGGCGCAAGCGGCGTTCCGCCACGCGCTGCAGCTCAACGAGAACACCGTCGATGCCCACCACGGTATGGCCACGCAGCTGCTGACCCAAGGCCGGATCGACGAGGGCTGGCGCCACCTGCAGCGCGTGCGCGAGCTGGACCCGATGTCGCCGGTCTTCATCACGCTGGAGGCGAGCTGCCTGATCGACCGCGGTGCGCTCGACGAAGCGGCGCGCCGGCTGGACATCGCGCTGGACCTGGCGCCGCAGCTGTGGCTGACGCACGTCGCGCAAGGCCTGCTGCTGCTGCGCCGCCGGCAACAGCAGCCGGCGATCGCGGCCTTGCGCCGCGCCGTCGAGCTAGGCCCCGGCACCAGCCGGCCCAAGGCCGTGCTGGCGCAGCAACTGGCGCTGCTGGGCCAGGCGACCGAAGCACGCGCCATCCTCGCCGGCCTGCAGCGCCAGGCCGCCGTTGCCTACGTGGCGCCGACCTCGCTTGCGATGGTGCTGGCCGCGCTGGGCGACACCGCCGCGGCGCTGGACGCGCTGGAAGAAGCCCACCGCCTGCGCGACGCACGCCTGAGCTTCCTGAAGGACGACCCGAGCTGGCGCAGCCTGTATGGCCAGCCGCGCTTCGCCGCGCTGAAGCAGCGGCTGCGGCTGGACGGCCTGCCGCCGGGGCTGACGCCGGTTTGAGCGGCCGACGCTGATCGGTCGCCTCGGGGCGCCGCCTAGAATCCGCCTCGTTGGAAGCGTGGCAGAGTGGTCGATTGCACCGGTCTTGAAAACCGGCGGCCCGCAAGGGCCCGTGAGTTCGAATCTCACCGCTTCCGCCAGCGAAGCCCGCCGCTCACGCGCCGAAGCGCTTCAAGTCGTCCAGGTCCGCGCGGCGCTGCCGCACCCGGCGCTCGTAGCTGGCCCGGTTCTTGATGCAGACCAGCACGTGCGGGCTGCCTTTGCGCTCGGTCGTGCAATCGACATCGCAAGCCGCCTGGCGGATCGACTCTTCGACATGGCGGCGATTGTCCTCGCGCGCCTTGAAGCGCCAGACCGGCTGCGCGCCGTCGCGCAGAAACAGGCCCAGCGCCCGGCAATGCTCGCAGCGGCAGCGCAGATCGGCTTCGCGCTGCCAGTCGGCCGGCGGCGCCAGGTCTTGCGCCGTGCGCGCCTGCAGGTGCGCCAGCACCGCCGCGCGCAGGCGCTGGGCGGCCGGCTCGCGCAGCAGTGCAGGCCCGCCGCACAGGCGGCGCAGCGCCGGCACGATGACGGCGTCCAGCCCGAAGGCCTGCGGCCACGCCAGCCAGTGGCCGACCGCGCGGTCGGCCAGATCGGCGTCGATGGCCAGCAGCGCGCGCAGCGCATCGTGCACCACCGCGGCGTCGGCACGCTCGCGCCGCCAGGCGTCGGCCTGCGGACGCGGCTGGGCCGGGTCGCCCGGCATCGCGGCCAGCAGCGCCTCGGCGGCACCTTGCAGGCCGCGGCGCCAGGCCGGCACGGCGCCGGCGCGCAGCAGCAGATCGGCGCAGCCGCCGATGTGCAGCCCGGCGTTGGCCTGCACCGCCGCCTGCAGCAGCGCCGCCGCGTGCGCCGCCGGCAGCAGCTTCAGCGCCGCGACGATGGCCGCGTTGTCGCCGGTGCCGTAGTGGCCGCGGCCGACGACGCCGGCCATCAGCGCCTCGATCGCTTCCACATCCCGGAGCCGCACGAGTTGCTGCAGCACGGCCGCGACGGCGCCTGGCTCGTCCGCAGCCCCGGCGTCCTCCGGCGCGGACCAGGCACGAAGCATTCGCAGCGCCAGCTCATGGGCCTCCAGCCACTGCGGGTCGCCGGGCTCGCCGCCGGCGTCGGCCCAGCGCGCCACCTGATCGGCCAGCGCCGGCAGCGCGACGCCCAGGCCGGCCTGCGCCAGCAGTTCCAGCCGCCGCGCGTGCGGCCACAGCACCAGCGCGGCGCGCTGGTAGCTGCGCTCGAACGACGCGCCTTCGTTGCCGGTGGCTTCCTCGAAGTGCGTCTCGTCGGCCTCCATGTCGTCCAGCGCATCGGCGGGGCAGACCTCGGCATCGAGAAAAGGCATCGTGCCCAGCGCCGCGGGCCGGCCGTCGGTGGCGCTCCAGCTCGACAGCGTCAGCGAGCGGTCGAACACCTCGGCGACCGTGAAGCCGTCGTCATCGTCGTCGTCCCCGTCGTCGTCGTCTTCGTGGCGCCGGTAGCGCGACGAGCGGGCATAACCC
The DNA here is from genome assembly GCA_047602205.1 of Rubrivivax sp. Lineage (GTDB taxonomy): Bacteria > Pseudomonadota > Gammaproteobacteria > Burkholderiales > Burkholderiaceae_C > Rubrivivax. The sequence continues at coordinate 6,449,958 of JASGHX010000001.1, forward strand.
GTTTCATCGGCGGCTCCGCTTTCCTCGATGCGCATCAGCGCGACGTGCAGCTCGCAACCGGCGTCGCGCGCGGCACCGGCCAGCAGCGCGGCGGCCGCAGCGTCGGCGCCTTTCAGCGCCGCGAACGACAGCCCGGCCGGCGTGTAAGCGTGCTCCAGCGGGTAGACCAGCTTGTGCGGCCCGTCGCTGCCGCCCGCGGCCCAGCGCCGCAGCCAGGTACCCAGCGCCTTGGCCTCGCGCTCATACAACGGCGGCCGCGGCCGCGCGCCGCGGCCCTTGTGCAGCAGGTTGTAGACCAGCACCAGGCGGCAGCCGGCGGTGACGGGCAGCACCTCATGCAGGCAGTCGGCGTAGAACGCAGCCCAGGCAGCTTCCGACGGGTCGTCGGTGCGCAGCGCCAGCCGCTCTTCCCGCGTGCCGTGGCGCACCACCAGTTCGCCGCCGGCATGCGGCGACGGCAGCGAGACGATCAGCGTCGCGAACATGCCGGCCGACTTCTCGGTGTCGCGGTGGCTGACGAAGAAGCTGCCTTCGTCGTAGACCAGCAGCTTGTACAGCTCGGCCGCCACGCCGGTGCCGGCGCCAAGGCCGGCGGCGGCACGCTGCACCACGCCGGCCAGCATCGCGGCCCACTGCGCGCCGGCGATGTGCACGCGGTCGGCGCCGATCTGCCAGGTGCGACGCACCGCGGTGTCGACCAGCGTGTCGCCGCCGCGGCCGTAAGGCGCGCGCTCGGCAGCGGCGACGAGCTGCGCGGCCTGCACCGGCAGCAGCGGCAGCGCGACGGGCCCGACGCCGTCGACCTCGATCAGCGGCAGGCGCAAGGCGCAGACGCCCGCGGCAAAGAAATCGCCCGGCGTCTGCGCCTTGCGCAGCAGTTCGGCGACGGCGTCGTTGAGGCGGTCGGGATCGCCAGCGGAGCGCAAGCGGCTCGGCGTTGCCGTCATCGTGCGATGCTCTCCGGGTTCGCGGCGTGGATGGTCAACAACAGCTCGCTGTCATCGATCAGCCGGAACTCGGGGGCCTTGCCGGCGAGCCGGGTGCTCAGGCTCAAGATGATGGGCACGCCTTCGCCGCGCCTGTCCATGATCCGCGCCCGCGTGCCGGCGCTGCCGTCGTCGGGCACCGGACAGCGCGCCAGCAGGCTGGTCAGCGCTTCGTTGCGGGCTGCCTGGCGATACGGCAGCGTCTCGGGCGTCATCGTGTTGACCAGCATGCCCGGCGTGTGGATCTCCAGCCGGTCGTCGAACATCCGCAGGCGCACCTTGCTACCGCCCATCGAGTAGTCGCGGTGCGCCACGGCATTGGTCACGGCCTCGAAGACCGCCAGCATGTCGTACTGCGGCATGTCGATCCGGCCGCCGGCCGCGCTCTTGCGGGCGGCGGTCTTCATGTTGCGCCTGACGAAGCGGCAGGCATCGGCAATCTGCTGGTCCAGCGGGCCGGCGATGTCGGCCGCGTCGAGTTGATAGGCCTGCGGTCGGCCGGGCGTGATCGTCGTACCCGCGTAGGCCACCGCCTGCACGTACGCCCCGGGGAGGAACCTGCGCGGGTCGCGCGTGGCCATCAGCACGCCGGCGACCGTGGGATGCCAGCGCCCGGCATCGTCTTCGGCAGCCATCGCCAGCTTGGACAGCAGGCGTTTGGCCGGCTCGTCGTCCATGCGGGGAGCGAAGCGGCGCCACAGCGCCTCGTCCAGGTCCGCCAACGTGGCGGCAGCGACCGGCGTCTCATCGAAGCGGATCAACCGCGCCTGGCTGCGCTGCTGGAACAAGCGGGCCAACTGGTCGGGCGGGATCGGGCGCTTGGACGAGCCCACACGCTGCAGGTAGCCGCCCGGGCTTTGGTGCACGAACAGGCTTGGCGCTACGTCCACGCGGATCACCGCGCGCTCGGCGCCGGCGGCATCGGGCAGCGTCAAGCGCTCGATGACCGGCGCGAGCGACGGCCGGATCGAGTCTTCGCACGCCTGGCGCACCAGGGCTTCGGCCTGGTCGAGTCGCTCCACCGGGATGCCGAGCACCGCGCGCGTCTTGTCGTCCACGCCCATCACCAGCACTCCGCCGCGACTGTTGGCGAACGCGGCCAGTTCGTCGGCCAGATCGTCCTGGGCAGGGCCGCGCAGCTTGGCGCCGGCGAATCGCAGTTCCTTCAGCTCCAGGTAGCTGTCCTCGCCGAGACGAATCTTCTCGATCAGCTCTGCACGCATGCCGAACACGTCATCCCCCAGGTCCCGAAAAGCAAAACGCCTTGGCAACTCATCGCTGCCAAGGCGCTCGTTTTCAATGGTCGGGGTGGCGGGATTCGAACTCGCGACCCCTTGCACCCCATGCAAGTGCGCTACCAGGCTGCGCTACACCCCGACGAAGCTCGCAGTATAGCCTGTGCCGGCCCTCTTCAGACGGTCAGCAGCTCGCGGATCGACAACAGCTCGGTGCGCAGGTGGTCCGCGTCCATCTGCCGCGCATCGACGGCAGCGGCCGCGGCAATGTCGACCGCCGCCAGCGCGCCGCCGTTGGCCTTGGCGGCCTGGGCAGGGGAGGACGGCGGCGGTGCCGGGTCGGGGTCGGGCTCGGCCATCGCGGCGGCATCCGACAACCGGTTGCGCGCGCCGCTGATCGTGAAGCCCTGGTCGTACAGCAGCTCGCGGATGCGCCGCACCAGCAGCACCTCGTGGTGCTGGTAGTAGCGGCGGTTGCCGCGCCGCTTCATGGGCTTGAGCTGGGTGAACTCCTGCTCCCAGTAGCGCAGCACGTAGGGCTTGACGCCGCACAGCTCGCTCACCTCACCGATCGTGAAGTAGCGCTTGGCGGGAATGGCTGGGAGCGCTTTCTCCATTGAAATCAATGGGATCAAAAGAGAAAGCTAGACTTTACTCGAAGTCTTCTCCGGTCGGGGTATCGCCTTGCACGATGGCCTTCAACTTGTGACTGGCATGGAAGGTGACGACGTTGCGCGCCTTGATCGGGATCGACTCGCCGGTGCGCGGGTTGCGCCCCGGGCGCGGCGCCTTGCGGCGGATGTTGAAGTTGCCGAAGCCCGAGAGCTTGACGTCGTCGCCGCGCACCAGGGTCTCGTGGATGATGTCGAAGAAGGCTTCGACCATGTCCTTGGACTCGCGCTTGTTCGAGGCCCAGGCGGTCGAACAGCAGTTCCGACAGCTCGGCCTTGGTCAGCGTGGGCGTCTCCAGCGACGGCAGGATGACCTGGTGGTCGTCTCGGGGGATGTCGTCTTCGGCGGCCATGGGGTGCTTGCTCCTCTCGATCCACTCTCGTCGTCGGTCGTCGGCTGTCAGGCGCGCAGCCGCGCGCCGAAGGCCGCCTGCACGCGCGCCACGGCGGCGGCCTTGGCATTCTCGATACGTTCGTCGGTCAGCGTGGTGTCGAAATCCAACAGTTCCAGCCGTACGGCCAGGCTGCGCTCGTCGGCGGCAATGCCGGGAACGGCCTTCCCGGGCTTGTAGACGTCGAACAGCGTGGCCGAGCGGATCAGGCCTTCGGGGTCGTCGAGCAGACGGCCGACCAGTTCGTCGTGCGAGACGCGGTCGGCCACCACCAGCGCCACATCGCGCACCGCGGCCTGCTGGCGCGACACCGGGCTGAAGGCCGGCACCACGCCGTCCAGCACCGCTTCGAGGTCCAGTTCGAACAGCACCGGCGCCTGCGGCAGCTCGTAGGCCTGGCGCCACTTGGGGTGCAACTCGCCGACATGGCCGATGGCATGCCCGTCCAGTTCCACGCGCGCACAGCGGCCGGGGTGCAGCGCCGGATGGGTGTCGGCGACGAAGACGGGCCTGCGCGGCGCCAACAAGGCCTCGACGTCGCCTTTGACGTCGAAGAAGTCGACGCCGCGCTCGCGGCTGCCCCATTGCGGCGCATCGGCCGGCCCATAGGCCAGGCCGCCCACGCGCGTGGGCTGGCGCAGGCCCGCCACCGCGCGCTCGCCGGCGGCGGCCTGGGGGTCGCGCAGGAACACGCGGCCCAGCTCGAAGACGCGCACGCGCGTGGCCTTGCGCGCCAGGTTGTGGCGCAGCACGCCGACCAGGCTGCCGAACAGGCTGGAGCGCATCACCGCCAGCGGCGCGGCGATGGGGTTCAGCACGCGGATCGGGTCGGCGTTGCCGGCCAGCTCCTGCTCCCAGCGCGCCTCGACGAAGCTGAAGTTGATGGTCTCCAGGTAGTCCAGCGCAGCCAACGAATGACGCAAGGCGAAGGCGCCGCGCCGCGCCTCGCGCCGCACCTTGGCGGTCACCGGGGCCAGCGGCGGCGTGGTGGGCAGCTTGCCGTAGCCGATGACGCGGATGACCTCCTCGATCAGGTCTTCCTCGATCTTCAGGTCGAAGCGCCAGCTCGGCGGCGTGACCGACAGCGTGCCGTCGCCCTCAGTGAAGGCCAGGCCCAGGCGGCGGAAGACCTCGGCGCACTGCGCCTGCGTCACCGGCATGCCGATCACCTTGGCGGCGCGCGCCACACGCAGCGTGACCGGCGCCCTGTCCGGCAGCGCCAGCGTCTGGTCGTCCATCGGCCCGGGCCGGCCGCCGCAGATGTCCATCACGAGGCGGGTGATGCGCTCGATGTGCGTCGCGGTCAGCGCCGGGTCGACGCCGCGCTCGAAGCGGTGGCCGGCGTCGGTGCTGAAGTTGTAGCGGCGCGAGCGGCCGGCCACCGCGTCGGGCCACCAGAACGCGGCCTCGATGTAGATGTTCTTCGTCTCGTCGGACACCGCGGTGGCGTCGCCGCCCATGATGCCGGCCAGCGACTCCACGGCCTCCGCATCGGCGATCACGCCGACCTGCTCGTCCAGCTCGACGGTGTTGCCGTTCAGCAGCTTCAGCGTCTCGCCGGGCCGGCCCCAGCGCACCACCAGCTTGTCGTGGATCTTGTCGAGGTCGAAGATGTGCGTCGGCCGGCCGTACTCGAACATCACGTAGTTCGAGATGTCGACCAGCGCGGTCACGCTGCGCTGGCCGCAGCGGGCCAGGCGGTCGACCATCCATTGCGGCGTCTTCGCGCGCGTGTCGACGCCTTGCATCACGCGGCCCGAGAAGCGTCCGCACAGGTCGGGGGCCAGCACCTCGACCTTCAGCACGCGGTCGTGCTGCGGCGGCACCGGCGCGATCGGCGGCGTGAGCAGCGGCGCGCCGGTCAGCGCGGAGACCTCGCGCGCGATGCCGTAGACGCTCAAGGCATGTCCTAGATTGGGCGTCAGCTTCAGCGTGAACATCGTGTCGTCCAGCGACAGGTGCCGGCGGATGTCGGTGCCCACCGGCGCGTCGGCCGCCAGCTCCAGCAGGCCGCCGTGGTCGTCGGCGATGCCCAGCTCGCGCGCCGAGCACAGCATGCCGCGGCTCTCGACGCCGCGCAGCTTGCCGATGCCGATCTTGAAAGCCTTGCCGTCAGCACCGGGCGGCAGCTCGGCGCCGACGATGGCCAGCGGCACGCGGATGCCCGGCCGCGCATTGGGCGCGCCGCAGACGATTTGCAGCGGGCCGCCGGGCGCCGCGGTGCCGGCGTCGACGCTGCACACGCGCAGGCGGTCGGCCTGCGGGTGCGGCTCGGCGCTGAGGATCTCGGCCACCACCACGCCGCTGAACGGCGGCGCCACCGGGCGCAGGTCTTCGACCTCCATGCCGGACATGGTCAGCAGTTCGGCCAGTTCGGCCGTCGACAGCGCTGGGTTGCAGAACTCGCGCAACCACGACTCGGGGAATTGCATGTCGCTCTCTCGGGGATTCGGATTCAGCGGAACTGCGACAGGAAGCGCAGGTCGCCGTCGAACATCAGGCGCAGGTCGTCGATGCCGTAGCGCAGCATGGCCAGGCGGTCCGGGCCCATGCCGAACGCGAAGCCGATGTGCCGTTCGGGGTCGAGCCCGAAATTGCGCACGACGTTCGGGTGCACCTGGCCGGAGCCGGCCACCTCCAGCCAGCGGCCAGCCAGCGGCCCGCTGCGGAACGCGATGTCGATTTCGGCCGAGGGCTCGGTGAACGGAAAGAACGACGGCCGGAAGCGCACGTCGAAGTCGTCGGTCTCGAAGAACTGGCGCACGAAGTCGCTGAACACCACCTTCAGGTCCTTGAAGCTGACGTTCTCGCCGATCCACAGGCCTTCGCACTGATGGAACATCGGCGAGTGCGTGGCGTCGCTGTCGACGCGGTAGGTGCGGCCCGGCGCGATGACGCGGATCTCGGGCATCGGGCTCACGCCGGCGTGCTTGCGCGCGTGCGATTGCGCGTAGCGCACCTGCATCGGGCTGGTGTGCGGGCGCAGGTTGAGCCAACGGCCCTCCTCGTCCTTCAGGTCGACGTAGAAGGTGTCCTGCATCGACCGCGCCGGGTGGTTCTCGGGGTTGTTCAGCGCGGTGAAGCTCATCCAGTCGGTCTCGATCTCGGGGCCGTCGGCGACGTCGAAGCCCATCGAGCCGAAGATCGCCTCGATGCGCTCGATCGTGCGGCTGACCGGGTGCAGCCCGCCGGTGCCGCGGCGGCGGCCGGGCAGCGTGACGTCCAGCGCCTCGGCCTGCAGCTGCGCCTGCAGCTCGGCATCCGCCAGCGCCTCGCGGCGCGCTTGCAGCGCGGCCTCGATGCGGCCCTTGAGCTGGTTGATCTCGGCGCCGCGGGCCTTCTTCTGCTCGGGCGGCAGCGCGGCCAGGGCCTTGAGCAGCTCGGTCACGCGGCCGCTCTTGCCGAGGAAGCGCGCCTTGGCGTTCTCCAGCTCGGCCGGCGTCGGCGCGGCGTCGAAGTCGGCGGCGGCCGCGGCCACCAGTTGATCGAGATCGTTCATGCTGAAAAAAGAAAAAGGCCGCCCACGGGTGACGGCCTCGAAGGATGACGGCAGCAGGGCTTGCACCCTGCGGACATCAGCTCAGTTGGGCCTTCACCTTGGCGACGATGCTGCCGAAGGCAGCCGGGTCGTGGACGGCCAGATCGGCCAGGACCTTGCGGTCGATGTCGATCTGCGCCTTTTTCAGCCCGGCCATGAACTTGCTGTAGGTGACGCCCAGCTCGCGGCTCGCGGCGTTGATGCGCGCGATCCAGAGCTGGCGGAAAACCCGCTTGCGGGTGCGGCGGTCACGGTAGGCGTACTGGCCCGCCTTCATCACCGCCTGCTTGGCGATGCGGAAGACGTTCTTGCGGCGACCCCGGAAGCCCTTGGCCAGCTTCAGGATCTTCTTGTGGCGGGCGTGTGCGGTGACACCACGTTTGACGCGAGGCATGCGTTATCTCCTCAGAGTCCGGCGAAGGGCATCATCGACGCGATGTGGCCCATGTTGGTCTCGTGCACGTTGGCCGCTCCGCGCAGGTGGCGCTTGCGGGTCGTGCTCTTCTTGGTGAGGATGTGGCGCTTGAACGCCTGACCGCGCTTGACGGTGCCACCCGGACGCACGCGGAACCGCTTGGCCGCGCTCTTCTTGGTCTTCATCTTGGGCATTGCTGCTCCTTCTAAGTGACCCCTGCAGGCGACCGTGGAGGGTTCCGCGGTACTTGCCGGCCTGCAGCGGCTTCTAGCATCGCCGCCCCGGTGACCAGACCGCGGCGGCGAATCCTTCAAAAACGAAACTACGACTTCTTCTTGGGCGCCAGCACCATGATCATCTGGCGGCCTTCGAGCTTGGGCATGTGCTCGACCACCGAGACGTCGGCCAGCTCGTCGCGGATGCGTTCCAGCAGCCGCATGCCGATGTCCTGGTGCGTGATCTCGCGGCCCCGGAAGCGCAGCGTGACCTTGCCCTTGTCGCCGTCCTCGGCGATGAAGCGGCGCAGGTTGCGCATCTTGATGTTGTAGTCGCCTTCATCGGTGCCGGGGCGGAACTTGACTTCCTTGACCTCGATGACCTTTTGCTTGGACTTGGCCTCGGCCGCCTTCTTCTGCTCGATGTACTTGAACTTGCCGTAGTCCATCAGCCGGCAGACCGGGGGGTCTGCGGTGGCCGCGATCTCGACCAGGTCCACGTCCAGCTCGCCTGCCATGCGCAGCGCGTCCTGCAAGCCCACGATGCCCAGCGGCTCGTTCTCGACCCCGTTCAGGCGCACCTGCGGCGCCATGATCTCGCGGTTGAGCTTGTGCTTGCGTTCGACGTTGGGAACGCGCCGGTCCATGAAGGTAGCGATGGTTTGAACTCCTCATGCGCCCGGCAAGGCAGGACCGGGCACGATCAAGACAAAAGGTGGGCGCCGGTCGCCGTCACGACTTCCGGGCGATGTCACCAGCGAGCTTCGTTTGGAAGTCTGCGAGGGGCATCACACCGAGGTCGAGATTGCCCCGGGCGCGCACCGCAACGGCGCCGTTTGCCTTCTCCTTGTCGCCGACGACCAGGATGTACGGAGCCTTTTGCAAGGAATGCTCGCGGATTTTATAGGTGATTTTTTCGTTGCGCAAATCGAGCTGGACTCTAACTCCTTGTTTTTGCAGCGCTTTCGCCACGTCGCGGGCATAGTCGGCGTGGGCGTCGGTGATCGAGGCCACCACCGCCTGCACCGGCGACAGCCACGCCGGCAGTGCGCCGGCGTGCTGCTCGATCAGGATGCCGATGAAGCGCTCCAGGCTGCCGACGATGGCCCGGTGCAGCATCAGCGGGTGGCGGCGGCTGCTGTCCTCGGCGACGAACTCGGCGCCCAGCCGTTCGGGCATGTTCGGGTCGATCTGCATCGTGCCGCACTGCCACTGCCGGCCCAGCGCGTCCTTCAGCGTGTACTCGACCTTCGGGCCGTAGAAGGCGCCCTCGCCGGCGGCGATCTCGAACTCGACGCCCGACCGCCGCAGCCCGTCCATCAGCGCCCGCTCGGCACGGTCCCAGGACTCGTCGGTGCCGATGCGCGCCTCGGGCCGGGTGGCGACCTTGTAGATGATCTCGGTAAAGCCGAAGTCCTTGTAGACCTTCTGCAGCAGCGCCGTGAAGGCCGCGCACTCGTCGAGCACTTGGTCCTCGGTGCAGAAGATGTGGCCGTCGTCCTGCGTGAAAGCGCGCACGCGCATGATGCCGTGCAGGCCGCCCGTGGGCTCGTTGCGGTGGCAGGCGCCGAACTCGCCGTAGCGCAGCGGCAGGTCGCGGTAGCTCTTGATGCCCTGCTTGAAGATCAGGATGTGGCCGGGGCAGTTCATCGGCTTGAGCGCGTACTCGCGCTTCTCCGACTCGGTCGTGAACATGTTCTCCCGGTACTTGCCCCAGTGGCCCGTCTTCTCCCACAGGCTTTGGTCGAGGATCTGCGGGCCTTTGACCTCCAGGTAGCCGTTGTCGCGGTAGACGCGGCGCATGTACTGCTCGACCTCCTGCCACACCGTCCAGCCCTTGGGGTGCCAGAACACCGTGCCGGGGCTGTGCTCGTCCAAGTGGAACAGATCCAGCTCGCGGCCGAGCTTGCGGTGGTCGCGCTTCTCGGCTTCCTCCAGCATCGTCAGGTACTTCTGCAACTCGTCCTTGGTCGCCCAGGCCGTGCCGTAGATGCGCTGGAGCTGCTCGTTGCGGTGGTCGCCGCGCCAGTAGGCGCCGGCCACCTTCATCAGCTTGAAGTGGCGCAGCCGGCCCGTGCTGGGCACGTGCGGGCCGCGGCACAGGTCTTCGAAGCCGCCTTCGCGGTACAGGCTGACGTCCTCGCCGGCCGGGATGCTGGCGATGATCTCGGCCTTGTAGTGCTCGCCGAGGCTCTTGAAATAGGCCACTGCCTCGTCGCGCGGCAGCACGCGGCGCACGACCGGTTCGTCCTTCTTCGCCAGCTCCGCCATGCGCTGCTCGATCGCGGCCAGGTCTTCGGGCGTGAACGGGCGCTTGTACGCGAAGTCATAGTAGAAGCCGTTCTCGATGACGGGACCGATCGTCACCTGCGCGTCGGGGAACAGCTCTTTCACCGCATAGGCCAGCAGGTGCGCCGTGCTGTGGCGGATCAGCTCCAGCCCGTCGGCGTCCTTGTCGGTGACGATGGCGAGCTTCGCGTCATGGTCGACGAGATGGCTCAGGTCGACGAGCTTGCCGTCGACCTTGCCGCCAATCCTTCCACCAAGGGCGACCTTGGCCAGGCCGGGGCCGATGCTGGCGGCCACCTGGGCCACCGTGACCGGGTGCTCGAAAGACCTGACGGCACCGTCAGGCAGCGTGATGTTCACGGACATGAAAGCTCCAAAAGCAGCGAAGCGCGGGGATAAGCCGCGCTTCGTCTGGAAGGAAAGGATGGACGTGACGGCGCGGCCGGGATCAGACCTCGGTGAAGAACGTCGTCGTAGTCCGCGGTGTCATAACCGATCGTGCCTTTCCTGCTCTTGTGACGGTGGTGGAAGCTGCGGATTGTAGGTCAGAGCGGCCGGATCTCGAAGCCCGGCGCGCCATTCACCCAATCGCCGAAGTCGTCGGCCAGCCGCTGGCTCTCGGCCAGCGCCCGGCGCCAGACGGCGATGCGGCCGGCCTCGTCGTGCTGGAAGCGCTTGAAGTCGGCGCGGTCGGGCAGCTTGCCGCCCGGCAGCGTGGCGACCCACGCCGGATCGGGCGCCAGCAGCAGCACGTTGTCCAGCGCCGCGCCGGCGCGGTGGCGGCGCTTGAAGGGCTTGTCCAGCCAGCCCGGCACCACCTGGCGCTGGAAGTGCGGATACAGCACCAGGCCCTCGCCCTCACCGTCATCCATCGCCGCGTAGTTGAGGTGCAGGTGGTAGTCGGTGATGCCGCCGTCCCAGTAGGCGCCGCGCGGGGCCTGCGGCAGGTCGTGCACGGCGTCCAGCCAGAAGGGGATCGAGCAGCTCGCCAGCACGGCCGGCGCGAGGTTTTGCGCGTCCAGCGCCACTTGGCGGCTGCGGTAGTCGCCCAGCGCAAAGGGCAGCGGCGTGCGCGGGTCGGAGAACACCACGCGCTCCAGCCACAGCCCCAGCGCCTGCCGGTGCAGCGCATTGCTGACGAAGGCGCCCAGGTAGCCGGCCGGCGTGCGCCAGCGCCCCTGCCGCGCCAGCAGGTGGCGGCCGCGGCTGGTGAAGACGTGCAGCCGGTAGCGCGGGCTGGCCAGCACTTCGGCCGCGCGCGTGCCCAGCCGCTGGTCCAGCTTCTCGCCGAAGGCCCGCGACACCGCGGCCGGCGTCGGCGGCTTGCCCGGCGCGTGCTCGTAGTGCTGGGTGATGTAGTCCTCGGCCAGCTCGGCCAGCGCCGCGTCGGGGTCGGGCAACGCGGCGCAGGCCATGCGCCAGGCGCCGATCGACGCGCCCAGCAGGTGCACGGTGTGCGCGCTGCCGGCCAGCCAGCGGCCGAACAGGAAGCGGTCCAGCGGGTTCAGCGCCAGGCCCTTGGGGCCGCCGGCCGCGGCGGGGATCACGCGCACGTCGGCCGGCTGCGGCGGTCCATCGCGCAGGCGCGCCAGCGCGCGCGGGCCGGCGTACAGCGTCAGCACGCGCATGGTGCGGCGTGGCGCAGGCTCAGCGCTTGCCGGCCTGCAGCTTGGCAAAGGCGGCGGCCATCGCGCCCTGGCCGGCGCCCGGCTGCGCCGCCGCAGGCCGCGACCGCTCGCCGCGCGCCGCCGGGCGGAAGCGGTTGTCGCCCTTCTCGCCGCGCGGCGGCGTGGGCGCGTCCAGCTTCATCGTCAGCGCGATGCGCTTGCGCGCCAAGTCCACCTCCACCACGCGCACCTTGACGATCTGGCCGGTCTTCACCACCTCGCGCGCATCGCCCACGAACTTGTTGGAGAGCTGGCTCACGTGCACCAGCCCGTCCTGGTGCACGCCCAGGTCGACGAAGGCGCCGAACTGGGCGACGTTGCTGACCGTGCCTTCCAGCACCATGCCGGGCTGCAGGTCCTTGATGTCGTTGACGCCGTCGTTGAAGCGCGCCACCTTGAAGTCGGGCCGTGGGTCGCGGCCCGGCTTCTCCAGCTCGGCCAGAATGTCCTTGACGGTGACGGCGCCGAACTGCGCGTCGGCGAAAGCCTCGGCTTTCAGCGTGCGCAGCAGCTCGGGCTTGCCCATCACCGCCTCGATCGGCCGCTGCGTCGCGGCCAGCAGCTTCTGCACCAGCGGGTAGGTCTCGGGGTGGACGCCGGTCTGGTCCAGCGGGTTGTCGCCGCCGCGGATGCGCAGAAAGCCCGCCGCCTGCTCGAAGCTGCGCGGCCCGAGGCCGCTGACGTCCAGCAACTGCTGGCGGCTGCGGAAGGCACCATGGGCATCGCGCCAGCGCACGATGCTGGCCGCGACCGCCGCCGACAGCCCCGAGACGCGCGACAGCAGCGGCACCGACGCGGTGTTCAGGTCGACGCCGACGCCGTTGACGCAGTCTTCCACCACCGCGTCCAGTGTGCGTGCGAGCTGGCTCTGGTTGACGTCGTGCTGATACTGGCCGACGCCGATGCTCTTGGGGTCGATCTTCACCAGCTCGGCCAGCGGATCCTGCAGCCGGCGCGCGATGCTGACGGCGCCGCGCAGGCTGACGTCCAGCTCGGGCAGCTCCTTGCTCGCGTACTCGCTCGCGGAGTAGACCGACGCGCCGGCCTCGCTGACCACCACCTTGTCCAGCTTGACGTCGGGCGCGAGCTTGGCGATGCGCTTGATCAGCTCGGCGGCCAACTGATCGGTCTCGCGGCTGGCGGTGCCGTTGCCGATCGCAATCAGGTTCGCGCCGTGCGCGGCGACCAGCTTGGCCAGCGCGTGCAGGCTGCCTTCGACGTCCAGCCGCGGCTCGTGCGGGTAGACGGTGGCGGTGTCCAGCACCTTGCCGGTGTCGCTGACCACGGCCACCTTGACGCCCGTGCGGATGCCCGGGTCCAGCCCCATCACCACGCGCTTGCCGGCCGGCGCGGCCAGCAGCAGGTCGCGCAGGTTGTCGCCGAAGACCTTGATCGCGACGGCCTCGGCCTCTTCGCGCAGCCGCGTGAAGAGGTCGCGCTCCAGGCTCAGGCTGAGCTTGACCTTCCAGGTCCACGCGACGGTCTTGCGGATCAGCTCGTCGGATTTGCGCTGCTGATGGCTCCAGCCCAGATGGCGCGCGATGCGGCCTTCCGCCACGGACACCGAAGGGGTCCCTGTCGGGACCGTCGGCCTGCCAGGCACGGCTTCCTCGTCCAGCACCAGCTTGGCGTCCAGCCACTCCTGCGTGCGGCCGCGGAACACCGCCAGCGCGCGGTGCGAAGGCACCTTGCGGATCGGTTCGGCGTAGTCGAAATAATCTCGGAACTTGGCGGCATCCGGGTGATGGCCGTCCTTGCCGTCGACCAGCTTCGATTGCAGCAGGCCGGCGTCCCACAACCATTCACGCAAGCCGCCGACCAGCGCCGCGTCCTCGGCCCAGCGCTCGGACAAGAGGTCGCGCACGCCGTCCAGCACCGCGTGCGCGTCGGCGAAGCCGCCGTCGGCGTTGATGAACGCCAGGCCTTCAGCCGCCGGGTCCAGCGCGGGGTCGGCGAAAAGCCGTTCAGCCAGCGGCTCCAGCCCCGCCTCGCGCGCGATCATGCCCTTGGTGCGGCGCTTGGGCTTGTAGGGCAGGTACAGGTCTTCCAGCTCCTGCTTGGTGGGCGCGGCGGCGATCGCGGCCTGCAGCTCGGGCGTCAGCTTGCCCTGCTCGGCGATGCTCTTCAGCACCGTGGCGCGGCGGTCTTCCAGCTCGCGCAGGTAGGCCAGGCGCTGCTCCAGCTCGCGCAACTGCACGTCATCGAGGCCGTCGGTGGCCTCCTTGCGGTAGCGGGCGATGAAGGGGACGGTGGCCCCGCCGTCCAGCAGGCCCACGGCGGCCTGCACCTGTGCCGCGCGAACCTTCAGTTCGGCGGCGATCTGCGTGACGATCTTGTCCAAGAAAACCGGAGGCGAAAAAACGAAGCGGCGGAGTGTGCCACGTCAGCCGCCGCGCCCCAGCCAGGCGGCGGCGCCCTCGCCCGCCGCATGCCCGGTGGCCAGGCAGGCCGTCAGCAGGTAGCCGCCGGTCGGCGCCTCCCAGTCCAGCATCTCGCCGGCGCAGAAGACGCCGGGCAGCGCCTTCAGCATCAGTTGCCCGTCCAGGGCCTCGCGGCGCACGCCGCCGGCGCTGCTGATGGCTTCTTCGATCGGCCGCGGACGCCGCACCGTGACCGGCAGCGCCTTGATGCGCGCGGCCAGCGCCGGCACGTCGTCGAGCGCGCGGCGGTCCACGCCCTCCCACAGCAGCGCGGTTTTGACGCCGTCGAGCTTCAAGCGCGTCTTCAGGTGCGTGGCCAGCGAGCGCGTGCCGCGCGGGTGGGCCAGCTCGGCGGCCACCCAGGCCGGGTCGCGCGCCGGCAGCAGGTCGAGCTGGAAGACGGCCTGCCCGTCGCGCGCGATGCGGTCGCGCAGCGCGGCCGACGCAGCGTAGATCAGGCTGCCTTCGACGCCGCCTTCGGTGACGACGAACTCGCCGGCCTGGCGCTGCGCCCGGCCGGCGGCATCGGTCCAGGTGATGGCCACCGACTTCAGCGGCGCGCCGGCGTGGCGGCTGCGCAGGTGCTCGCTCCAGCCGACGTCGAAGCCGCAGTTCGACGGCGCGAGCGGCGCCAGGTCCACACCGCGCGCGGCCAGCAGCGGCGCCCAGGCGCCGTCGGAGCCCAGGCGCGGCCAGCTCGCGCCGCCCAGTGCCAGCACGGTGGCAGCGGCGCGCTGCGTCCGCGTGCCGCCGGGCGTGTCGAAGCACAGTGCGCCGTCGCCGGCCCAGCCGGTCCAGCGGTGGCGGCTGTGCAGCCGCACGCCGCGCCCGCGCAGGCGGTGCAGCCAGGCGCGCAGCAGCGGCGCGGCCTTCATCTCCTCGGGAAAGACGCGGCCCGAGCTGCCGACGAAGGTGTCGATCCCCAGACCCGCCGCGAAGTCGCGCACCGCCGGCGCGCCGAAGCGCTGCAGCAGCGGCCGCAGCCAGGCGGCCGCGGCGCCGTAACGTTCGACGAAAGGCTCGAAGGCTTCGCTGTGCGTGAGGTTGAGGCCGCCCTTGCCGGCCAGCAGGAACTTGCGGCCGACCGAGGGCATGGCGTCGAACAGGTCCACGGCCACGCCGGCGGCCGACAGCACGTCGGCCGCCATCAGGCCGGCCGGCCCGCCGCCGATCACCGCCGCCGTGCGGCCATCGGCCCGGGTCTGAGTCATGAGCGCTTGGACCATGGGGGCCTGGACTGTAGCCCTCAAGTCCGGCCTGCAGCCGCCGATACCTCCGGTCACGACACCGACCACGAGGTGAAGCATGGGTTCGACTGCCAGCTTGTTGATGCTGGGCGCCGCCATCGTCGCGGCGATCGGCGCCGTCGGCGTGTGGGTGGCGCTGCGCCGCCCCACGCGCTGGCTGCAACGCCGCCAGCGCGACGAGGCGCTGGCCGCGGCGGCGCTGTACACGCCGGCGCCGCGCGTGCCGCCCTACGGCCAGCCGGCGCCCGACCCCTGCGCGCCGGGCTTGAGCGACCACGAGCGCGTGGACGCGATGCGCGCGCTGCTGCTGCGCGGCGACCCCCTGGCCGAAGCCGATGCCGTCGTGCCGACCGAGCCCACGCCGCTGCGCGACGAGTCGGTCAGCACCGCGCCGATGGCCTGGAAGCCCACGCTGCCGCCCGACGAGGCCGACCTGATCGAAGCGCGCCGCGGCCTGAAGCTGCGCGTGCACGTGGGCGACCACGAGCACATCTCGGTCTGACCACGGCCCTGGCCTCCGGCTTGTGCGGCCGGCGGCCTACCAGCCCAGCAGCGCGTCGCGGCCATCCACCAGCAATTGCGCACGCCGGCCCACCGGCAGGCAGACCTTGGTGGCGATGTGGCCGAACGGCAGCCCGGTGACGATGGGCACGGGGCTGATGCTGCGCAGGTGCCGGACCACCGTGGCCAGGCGGTAGCCGCGGTCCAGCGGCGTCGGGCGCACGCGGCCGAAGTCGCCCAGCAGCAGCGCGGCCTGCGTCTGCAGCACGCCGCTTTGCGCCAACTGCAGCAGCATGCGCTCGACGCGGTAGGGGTGTTCGTTGACGTCCTCCACGAACAGCAGCCCGCCCTTGACCTGCAAGGACCGCGGCAGGTGCGGCGTGCCGACCAGCGCGCACAGCATCGCCAGGTTGCCGCCCCACAGCGGGCCGCGGAGCTGCAGCCCGTCGAAGCCGGCCTCGGTGCGCCAGCCCACGGCTTCCAACTCGCCGCTCATCGCCTCTTGAAAACAGCCGGCCGTCACGTCATCGACGCCGCCGTCGTCGCCTTCGTCGCTGCGCCCGAAGTCGTCCAGCGCCATCGGCCCGGCCCAGCTGCCGGCGCCGGTGTGCGCCAGCAGGCCCAGCTGCAAGGCCGTGAAGTCGCTGTGCCCCACCCAGCGCGTGCCCTGCTGCGCGGCGCGCGCCAGCGAGCGCCAGTCGATCGCGCCGAGCAGGCGGCTCAAGCCATAGCCGCCGCGCGACGCCATCGCCACCGCCGGCGCGGCCTGCGCCACGCGGTGCAGCGCGGCCAGGCGCAGCGCGTCGTCGCCGGCAAAGCGCTGGTGGCGGGCCAGCGCGGCCTCGTCGATCGTCACGTCGAAGCCCAGGCCTTCGAGCCGCCGCGCCGCCAGCCGCAAGGCCGGCGGGCGTGCGACCACGCCGGAGGGGCTGAAGAGGGTCAGCGTCGGGGGCATCGCCGGCGTCTGCGCGGGCTCGTTCATGCGGCTCATCGTTCGTCGGGCGGGCCGGGTTCGACGTCGGCCAGCTCGGTGGCCTCGCCGGTGGGAATGACGGGTGCCGGCGCGTCGTCGGCCGCGGCCGCGCGTACGCCGCGCTGCTGCTGCCGGCGCTCGGCGAAGAAGTCGCGCAGCAGCGCGCCGCAGGCCTCGGCCATCACGCCGCCTTGCAGCCGCGTGTGGTGGTTGAGCCGCGCGTCGGCGAACAGGTTCAGCACCGAGCCGGCGGCGCCCGTCTTGGGGTCGGCGGCGCCGAACACCACGCGCTTGAAGCGCGCATGCATCAAGGCCATCGCGCACATCGCGCAGGGCTCCAGCGTCACGTAGAGCTCGCACTCGGGCAGCCGGTAGTTCTCCAGCAGCGTGGCGGCGTGGCGCAAGGCCACGATCTCGGCGTGCGCCGTCGGGTCGTGCGTGGTGATCGGGCGGTTGTAGCCGGTGGCGATGACCTGGGGACCGTCGGGACCGGGGTGCACGATCACCGCGCCCACCGGCACCTCGCCCACCAGCCAGGCGTTATGCGCCTGGTCCAGTGCCAGGCGCATGCCCTGCAAGTCGGCCGGATCGGCCGGGCTCTCCGGAGCGCTCATTGCGAAGCCGCCGCAGCGGCGGCCTGCGCCGCGGCGCGCGTCATCGCCTCGGTGACGCGGTCGGCCGCGCGCTGCGCCGGCTGCGTGGCGTTGGACGCCGGCGCCACGGCGGGCTTGACGGCCTGCAACTGCGTGGCCGCCAGCTTCATCACGACCAACGCCACCACCAGCAGGGCCAGCACTGAAAACAGCATCCTCACGTCGGCTTCGTCCGGCAGCACAGCAGCCGTGCATTATGGCGGCGCCGGGCGCAGGGGCCGCCGCGCCGGCCCAGCGCTGGGGGCATGGCGGCCTTGTCTATGCTGCCGCCCCGAAAACAGGAGCCCCCATGCTCGAACTGCTGACCCAACCGCAGACCTGGATCGCCTTCGCCACGCTGACCGCGCTGGAGCTGGTGCTGGGCATCGACAACATCATCTTCATCTCGATCCTGGTCGACAAGCTGCCGCGCGCGCGGCAGGAGATGGCGCGCCGCATCGGCCTGTTCATGGCGATGTTCATGCGCATCGGGCTGCTGCTGGTGCTGGCCTGGATCGTCGGCCTGGTGGCACCGCTGTTCACGGTGCTGGGGCAGGAGATCTCGGGCCGCGACCTGATCCTGATCCTCGGCGGACTGTTCCTGATCTGGAAGAGCACCGGCGAGGTCCACCAGGCGCTGGAAGGCGAGGAGGAGGAAGGCCGCGGCTCGGCCACCGCCACCTTCGCCGGCGTGATCCTGCAGATCATGATCGTCGACCTGGTGTTCTCGCTCGACTCCATCATCACCGCGGTGGGCATGGTCGACGACGTGCGCATCATGATCGCCGCGGTCGTCGCCTCGGTGGGCCTGATGATGCTGTTCGCCGGGCCGATCGGCCGCTTCGTCTCCGACCACCCGACGATCAAGATGCTGGCGCTGAGCTTCCTGGTGGTGGTCGGCGTGGTGCTGGTCGCCGAGGGCTTCGACCACCACGTGCCCAAGGGCTACGTCTACTTCGCGATGGCCTTCTCGCTGGGCGTGGAGATGCTCAACATCCGCATGCGCAAGGGGCAGGCGCGCAAGGTGAAGCTGCATCGGGCGCAGATACCGGGGGGTTGAGCGCCGCCGCGAGGATCCGGGCCAGCCTTGAGAATGCGGCCGCCCTCGTCCCTCTGGAGTCCGTTGATGAAAGCCCTGAAGAAGATCGCCCTCGGCATCCTGCTGATCCTGATCGTGGCCGGCGCGGCCGGCTGGTTCAGCCTGGACAAGGAGACGCGCGGCCTGATCAAGACGCTGCCGACCAACCGCGACATCCTGTTCTGGAACGAGGCGCAGCGCGACGCCGCCTTCCGCGCGATGGACCGCATCGCGCTGCTGGCCAAGTGGCGCACGGCCGCGCCCAGCCCCGCGGCACGGCCGCTGCCGCCCGGCCCGGCGCTGAAGCTGCCGCTGGACATGGACGCCTACATGGCCGAACAGCACGCCGCTGCCGTGCTGGTGCTGCACAAGGGCCAGCTGCGGCTGGAGCGCTACGGCCTGGGCTTCGACGGCGGCGGGCGCTGGACGAGTTTCTCGGTGGCCAAGTCCTTCACGTCCACGCTGGTGGGCGCGGCGCTGAAGGATGGCGCCATCCGCAGCATGGACGACAAGGTCAGCGACTACATCCCCGACATGAAGGGCTCGGCCTACGACGACGTGAGCGTGCGCCAGTTGCTGACCATGACCTCGGGCGTGCAGTGGAACGAGAACTACGGCGACCCCGGCTCCGACGTGGCGCGCTTCAACAACCACCAGCCCGAGCCCGGCGTGGAGGCCGTGGTGAGCTACCTGCGCCGGCTGCCACGCGCCGCGCCGGCCGGCACGCGCTGGCACTACAGCACCGGCGAGACGAACCTGGTCGGCGTGCTGGTCAGCCAGGCGGTGAAGAAACCTCTGACGGCGTACATGCAGGAGAAGATCTGGTCGCGCATCGGCACCGAGCAGCAGGCCACCTGGCTGCTGAGCAAGACGGGGCACGAGATCAGCGGCTGCTGCATCCAGGCGTCGCCGCGCGACTACGCGCGCTTCGGCCAGTTCATCCTGGAAGGCACCCAGGTCGATGGCCAGCCCATCGTGCCCGAGGGCTGGCTGCACGAGGCCACCCACAAGCAGGCCGACATCGGCCAGCCCGGGCGCGGCTACGGCTACCAGTGGTGGACCTATGACGACGGCAGCTTTGCCGCGCGCGGCATCTTCGGCCAGGGCATCTTCATCGACCCCCGGCGCGCGCTGGTGATCGTCACCAGCTCCGACTGGGCCAAGGCGGGCGGCGCCGACAACCCGCAGTCCAAGGCGCGCGAGGCGTTCTTTCAGGCGGTGCGGAAGGCGGTGGACGAGGAAGGCGGCGCTCGCCCCTGACGGCCGGTGCCGGCGCCGGTCGCCTCAAGCAAAGGCGATGGATCGTCCCACCTCCTCCCAGGCCGCCAGATCGGCGAGCATCTGCCGGGCATGGCTGCGTACCATGTCGATGGCGTCGCCGCCGGCTTGCAGGCGCAGCGGCGTCGTGTCGGCGGCCAGCGCGGCATCAATGGCCTGGCCAACCTTGAAGGGGTCACCGGTCTGCGTGCCGTCCATCGAATGGGCGAAAGAACGCGTCTGGCCGACGGTTTGCGCATAGGCGTCGAGCGTCGGCATGTGGCGCATCGCATCACCAGCGAACGCCGTGCGCATCTGCCCCGGCTCCACGATCAGCACCTTGACGCCGAACGGCGCCATCTCGCCGGCCAGCGCTTCGGACATGCCTTCCAGCGCGAACTTCGACGCCGAATAAGCGCTGAATCCGGCAAAGGAAAGCTGGCCGCCCAGGCTGGAGATGTTGACGATGGCCCCGGCGCCTTGCGCGCGCAGGATCGGCAGCGCCGCCTTCGTCACCGCCCAGGCGCCGAAAAAGTTGGTCTCCATCTGCGCGCGCAGTTCGCTGTCGGGCGTTTCCTCCAGCGCGCCGACGATGCCGTAGCCGGCGTTGTTGACCAGCACGTCGATGCGGCCGAAACGGGCGCGCGCCGCTGCCAACGCGGCTTCAGCCTCGCCGGCGGCCGTCACGTCGAGGCGACGCACCAGCACGCGGTCCGGCGCCTCGGCCGCCAGTGCGCCGAGCTTCGCGGTCGAGCGGGCGGTGGCCGCGACGTTGCAGCCCCGGCTCAGCGCATGACGGGCGAGCGCGAGGCCCAGGCCGGAAGAGGCGCCGGTGATGAACCAGGTCTTGAGGTGGTGTTGGGTGGCGGGCATGGCGACGTTCCTTCGTTCGGGTGGCGGCAGAGGCGTCTGCCGGGCGTGGAAAGACTGTGGACCCGGCTCGATTGAAAGATAAGATTGCTTTGTCTTGATGGTTTATCAAAATTGACTCAGCAATGGAGCGTGATCTGCTCGTCCACCTGCCCGTCGTCCTGGCCGTTGCGCAGCGCGGCGGTTTTGCCGCGGCGTCGGCGTCGCTGGGCATGACGGCCTCGGCCGTGAGCCATGCCGTGCGCCAAGTCGAGGAACGAATCGGCCAGCCCTTGTTCGCCCGCACGACGCGCAGCGTGGCCTTGACGGAGGCCGGGCGAACGCTGATCGCGGCGATCAGCCCGGCGCTGGCGGACATCGGCGACGGACTCGACCGCGTGCGCTCGATCCGCGGCCGGGCCAGCGGGCACTTGCGCATCAACGCCCCGCGCATCGCCGTGCCGATGGCGCTGGCGGCCATCGCCGCCGAAATGGCGGTGCGCCATCCCGACGTGACGCTGGAGATCGTTGCCGACGACGCGCTGTCCGACATCGTCGAACTCGGCTTCGACGCCGGCGTGCGGCTGGGCAGCATGGTGGCGCAGGACATGGTGGCCGTGGCCCTGACGCCGCCCTTCCGGGCCATCATGGTGGCTTCGCCCGCCTACCTGGCCCGCCGCGGAGCCCCTGCCGACGTCACCGCACTGCCGCTGCACAACTGCATCGGCTTTCGGCTGATCAAGTCGGGCGGCATCTACGCCTGGGAACTTCGGCAACAGGGCCGGGAGACCTCCGTGGCCACCCGCGGCTCGGCCATCCTCACCGATCCGCTGCAAGCGCGCGACCTGGCGCTCGCCGGCGTGGGCATCGCCTATATCTTCGAACCCTTGGTCAGCGCAGACCTCGCCGCCGGCCGGCTCGCCGCCGTGCTGCCGGACACCGCCATCGAGGAACCGGGGCTGTTTCTCTATTTCCCCAAACGTGCGTCACTGGCACCGAAGCTGCGCGCTTGCGTAGACGTTGCACGGCACTTGCGTACCCACCCCGATGGCTCAAGCAACATCAAAAGCAGGGTATCGAAAGGCAAGCCATGAACATCGACAACATCAAAGGCCGATTGGCCTTTCTTCAAGAAGCGGAAAAGCTCAAAAGCGTGCTGCGCAGCGCACACACGTCGACCGGCAGAACGGAGAGCACCGCCGAACACACGTGGCGCCTGTGCCTGATGGCCATGACCTTCGAGGACGAACTGGCCGGCATGGACATGCTCAAGATCCTGAAGATGTGTCTCGTCCACGACTTGGGCGAAGCGATCCACGGCGACATTCCCGCCGTCGAAAAAGGCCGGCACCCCGACAAGAGCGAGCAGGAAAAGGCCGATCTGCTGCACCTCACACGCTCGCTCGACGAGCCGCATCGGGCGGGCATCCTGGCGCTGTGGCAGGAATACGAGGCCGCCGCCACGCCCGAGGCCAGGGCCGTCAAGGCGCTGGACAAACTGGAAACCATCCTCCAGCACAACCAGGGCATCAATCCGCCCGATTTCGACTACGAATTCAATCTGTCCTACGGCCAAAATCACACCGGCACCGATCCGCTGTTCTCGCTGATGCGCGGCATCCTCGATGAAGGCACACGCCAGAGGATCGCCCAGCGTGACCACAGCAGCCCGGCATAGCGTGGGGCGCAGGGCGAATCGCAGGCGACCGACGAAGTCCACTCGGTCATCCTTGAAAGTTGTGCTCGTAGTCATGCCGGATGTCCCGCAGCGGCGTGAACAGCACGTCATGGATCGGCCGGTTGCTGCTGGCCAGGTAGACCACGAAGGCTCGCCGGACGCCGGGCGTGATGCCCTCATGCGCAAAGAACTGCATCACGTCGAACAGGTCGCGCGGATGCTGCCGATCCAGCGCAGCCACCAGCTTGCCGCCGTACACGTCCTCCAGCGACACCACCGGCATCTCCAGATCGGCCATCAGCACGTCGCGGGCGGCTGGCGTGAGTAAGCAGCTTGGTTTCCCCTGCCGCGGCCGCCGGCGCATGCGTCTGGAAGCCACGCTCCTTCAAGCGCTCGGCAGCTTGCCGGATGGCCTCGTTGATGCGCGCCAGCGCTTCGTCGCGCGGCAGCGCGCGCGGTATCGAAGTAGATCTGATTCATGGCTTGAGCACCAGCAGGCCATCGGCGGAACGAGACACCCAGGACCGCTCGCTGCCCGTCGGCAACGCGGCCGGGTCGAGCTTGGCCGCCCAGGGCAATGACGCCTCGCGGCCGAGTTGCAGGCACAGCCGCACGGTCTTGACGCTCGTGCAACGCTGCAACAGCTCGCGCAGCACATCAGCGCGCAAGCTGTAGGCGCCCTCAACCAGCTCACGGGCTTCCTGCAAGGGCTGGCGCACGCCAACCTCGTTCAGCAGTTCCAGTAATGCGCGCTCCGGCGCCGACACCTGCGGCGCCCCGCCGCGCTGCTCGAAGGGGCCGATGTGCAGCACAGCATCCGGCTGCTCGTCGAACAGCCGCGTGCGGTGGTACTCGGCCGGGAAGCGCTCGGCGAACCATTCCGGCAAACGCCCTGCCGTCCAGCCATACAGGTGCAGCACCGGCTGCTGTGACACGTACTGCCGGACGCCGTACCCGTCCAGCGCAAATGACTCTCATTCTCATATAAACTGGGGGCCTGCGGTCAGTCGCTGATCGCCCACCTGCCATCCGCACGCCAGCCAGCGGCCAGCTCTGCCTCTCAGCCGAAGGGTGCCGCATGCTGCTTGCTGAACGCCTCCTCTCCTTGCCACTCATTGCGGGCCGGCGCAGCCACTGAGGTGGCCATGAGGGATTCGACGTGGCGCGCCGTGCTGGACTGGGCCGTCCTGGTCGCCATGGTCGTGGCCGTGTTCGTGCTGATTCCGTTCCAGCCATGAAGCCGGTCGCGCTCGCGACGTTGGTTCACGACGACGCCGCCGGCAGGGCGCGCAGCGCGTGACGCCGACATTCGACAAGTTCCACAACCACCCGCGATCACGCGGCAACGAACATGAGGATCCAGCATCCCCTTCTCACCTTGCTGACCACGGCCCTGGTGGCTTCGGCTTCACCTGCGGCGCAGGCTGCCGACCATGTCGTCAAGATGCTCAACGCAGGAAAGGACGGGGCGATGGTCTTCGAGCCATCCTATGTGAGGGCCGAGGTCGGCGACACGGTGGTCTTCACGCCGACCGACAAGGCGGCACACAACAGCGCCTCGCTGCTCGTGCCGGCCGGCGCGAAGACCTGGAAAGGCGCGTCCGATGCCGAGGTCCGGGTCAAGCTGGAAAAGGAAGGGGTTTATCTCTACACCTGCGAGCCGCACAAGGTGATGGGCATGGTGGGCGTGATCCAGGCGGGCAAGCCGGCCAACCTGGCCGCGGCGAAAGCCGCGGCGGCCAAGGAGCAGGCGACCTTCGCCATGGGAAAGGATCGCTTCGACAAGGCATTGGCGCAGGTCAAGTGAGGCGGCCGGCCACCCCGTCGCATGGGCACCTGCATCGAAATCGAATCGCTCCTCGCGTCGCGGGAAAGGTGGCCGGGGTGAAAGAAGCCTCGACGCTCAGCGGCCGGTGCACGTGGCGGCTGCGCACGTGGGTGGGGCTTGCCATCTCGCTGGCCGGCGCGCTCGTGCTGCTGGGACGGGTGTGGAACGCGCTGCATACCGATCCCGTCGTCCTGAGCGCGCTCATCGGAGGATCCTTCGCCGCGCTGGCAACAGCCTTGGGCACCGTCCCGGTCCTGCTGTCCCAGCGTTTCTCCGATCGCGTGCAGGACACCTTGTTCGGCTTCGGCGCCGGCGTCATGCTGGCCGCCAGCGCCTTCTCGCTGGTGATCCCGGGCCTGCAGGCCGTGCGCACGGTGGGCACCTTCGGCGGAGGTTCGTGGGCCGCGGGCGCCGTGGTCGGCGCGGCGATCCTGCTGGGTGCCGCCGCCTTGCTGGCGATGGACCGGCTGCTGCCGCACGAGCACTTCATCAAAGGCCGCGAGGGCGGCGTTACACGCAAGCTGCGCCGCACCTGGCTCTTCGTGATCGCCATCGCCCTGCACAACCTGCCCGAAGGGCTGGCCATCGGCGTGGGCTACGCGGGCAACGACGGCGTGCGGGCCAACGCCCTGGCGATGGGCATCGCCATCCAGGACGTGCCGGAAGGCCTGGTCGTGGCCGCCGCGCTGCTGGCAGCAGGCTACCGGCGCGCGTTCGCGGTGGGCCTGGGCGTCGCCTCGGGACTGGTCGAACCGGTCGGCGCCGTGGCCGGCGCCGCGATCGTTAGTTGGTCGGCGGCGCTGCTGCCCTGGGGCCTGGGCTTCGCGGCGGGCGCCATGCTCTTCGTGATCAGCCACGAGATCATTCCCGAGTCGCATCGCAAGGGGCATGAGGCCTACGCCACGGCCGGCCTGATCGTCGGCTTCGTGCTGATGATGGTGCTGGACACGGCGCTGGCCTGACAGGATCCAAGAACTGCATGCCAACGATCATCCAGGGAGGACCGTGCCGCGCTCAAGCAGCCAATCCGAGCCTGCCCAGAAAGGCTGCGCGGAGCGGCGCAGAGGGATCGAAGCCCTGGCGCCGGCGGCCGCGGCTGCGGCAGGTCAGGGCGAACCGGACGCGCTGGAAGCCAGCCTGCGCGCCGCCGATATGGTGATCTGCCAGGCGCGCGGCAAGCCGGAAGCAAGGAGTGCCGGCTGGCGCCGTACGGTCATTGCACCGCCTGCGGCCACGCAATCAGAGGATTCGGCATGACAGAAAACGTGAAACCGGGATTGGGTCTGCTGCAGCGCGCGGCGCTGAAGATGCTGATGTCGCGGCAATCGTGCTGGCCGCTCAGCGAGCCGGCGCCGACGCCGTCGCAGCTGGATGTGGTGCTCGATGCCGCGCTGCGAGCGCCCGACCACGGGCAGTTGCGGCCCTGGCGCTTCGTGCTCGTGCGCGGTGAGGCGCGCCATGCGCTGGGAGAGGTCTTCGTTCAGGCCGCGCGCGAGCGTGATCCGGACGGCGACGCGGAGCGCTTCAGGGCCAAGGCCCTGGCCGCGCCGCTGATCATCGCGATGGGGGCGCACCTGCAGCCAGGCCACAAGGTCCCCGAGGGCGAGCAGTTGCTGGCTGTCGGCGCGGCCGCGATGAACCTGCTCAACGCGCTGCACATCCTGGGCTACGGCGGCTTCTGGGCGACGGGCGCCAACAGCTACGACGAACGCGTGCGCGAGGCGCTCGGGTTCGAGCCGGCGGACCGGCTGGTGGGATTCCTGTACGTCGGGACTCCGAAGGAAAAGCGCGGCGACGCGCCGCGCCCTCCGCGCCAGCGTTTCGTGCGCGAGTGGTCGTCCGTCGAAGCGACAAGCGCTGCTGGTCGCCACTCGATAGCCGGCGACAGTCCCCAACGGACGTCAATTCACTCCCACTCGATCGTCGCCGGCGGCTTGCTGCTCACGTCGTAGGTTACCCGGTTGATCCCGCGCACCTCGTTGATGATGCGGCTGGAGACCTTCTTCAGCAGCGCGTACGGCAGCTCGGCCCAGTCGGCCGTCATGAAGTCGCTGGTCTGCACGGCGCGCAGCGCCACCACGTGCTCGTAGGTGCGGCCGTCGCCCATCACGCCGACGCTCTTGACCGGCAGGAAAACGGCAAACGCCTGGCTGGTCAGGTCGTACCAGCTCTTGCCCGTGGCCTCGTCCTTGAAAGCGCGCAGTTCGTCGATAAAGATCGCGTCGGCGCGGCGCAGCAGGTCGGCATCCTCGCGCTTGACCTCGCCGAGGATGCGCACGCCCAGGCCCGGGCCGGGGAACGGGTGGCGGTACACCATGTCGGGCGGCAGGCCGAGCGCGACGCCCAGCTCGCGCACCTCGTCCTTGAACAGGTCGCGCAGCGGCTCCAGCAGCTTCAGCCCTAAGGTTTCAGGCAGGCCGCCGACGTTGTGGTGGCTCTTGATGGTCGTCGCCTTCTTCGTCTTGGCACCACCGCTCTCGATCACGTCGGGGTAGATCGTGCCCTGGGCCAGCCACTTCGCGCCGGCGATCTTCTTCGCCTCGGACCTGGAAGACCTCGACGAACTCGCGGCCGATGATCTTGCGTTTTTGTTCAGGATCGGTCACGCCCTTCAGGTGGCCCAGGAACTGCTCGCTGGCGTCGACGTGCACCACCTTGGCGTGCAGCCGCCCGGCGAACATCTCCATCACCATCGCGCCTTCGTTCAGCCGCAGCAGGCCGTGGTCGACGAAGACGCAGGTGAGCTGGTCGCCGATCGCGCGGTGGATCAGCGCCGCGGCGACGCTGGAATCGACGCCGCCCGACAGCCCCAGGATCACCTGCTCGCCGCCAACCTGGGCGCGGATCGCGGCCACCGCCTCTTCGATGTGGTCGCGCATGATCCAGTCGGGCTTCGCGCCGGCGATCTGCAGCACGAAGCGCTCCAGCAGCGCGCGGCCCTGCAGCGTGTGCGTGACTTCGGGGTGGAACTGCACGGCGTAATAACCGCGGTTCTCGTCGGCCATGCCGGCGATCGGACAGCTGGGCGTGCTGGCCATCAGCTTGAAGCCCGGCGGCAGCGCGGTGACCTTGTCGCCGTGGCTCATCCAGACCTTCAGCATGCCGTGGCCTTCCGGCGTCGCGAAGTCCTGGATGCCGTCCAGCAGCCGCGTGTGGCCCCGCGCGCGCACCTCGGCGTAGCCGAACTCGCGGTGAGTGCTGGCCTCGACCTGGCCGCCGAGCTGCACCGCCATCGTGAACATGCCGTAGCAGATGCCCAGCACCGGCACGCTCAGCTCCCACACCGCCTGCGGCGCGCGCAGCTCGTGTTCTTCGTAGGTGCTGGCGTGGCTGCCGGAGAGGATCACCGCCTTGGGCGCGAAGGCGCGCACGAAGTCGTCGCCGACGTCGTTGGGGTGGATCTCGCAATAGACGTGCGCCTCGCGCACGCGGCGCGCGATCAGTTGCGTGACCTGAGAGCCGAAGTCGAGGATCAGGACTTTGTCGTGCATGGCGGTGCGATGAAGGCTCAAGCCGGTGCCACTGCGGCCGCGGCGTGGCGGCGGAAGTGGCGGATGGCGATGAAGGCGCCCAGCGCCTGCAGCGCCGCGCAGAAGAAGAAGGGCAGCCCGATCCAGACGTCGCCCGGCGGCCGGTGCGAGACCACGCCCAGCAGCGTGGCGCTGACCACCGGCGCCAGCACCGCCATCAGGCTGTTGAGCGAGGCCACCGAGCCCATCGCCTGCCCCTGCTCGTGCGAGGCCGCGGCGTTGGAGACCAGGCTCTGGATCGAGGCCTGCGCGCCGCCGCCGATCAGGTTGCCGACGATGATCACCGCGAACATCATCCAGCCTTCGCTGGCCAGGCCGAAGCCGGCGTAGGTCAGCGCCGAGCCGATCAGCCCCACGGTGGCCAGTTGCCGCGCCGACCAGCGCGCCAGCAGGTGCTTGAGCAGGAAGCCCTGCACCAGCACCGACATCACGCCCACCGCGAACAGCGACCAGCCGTTCTGCGCCGGCCCCCAGCCGAACTTGAACGTGGTGTACAACACCCAGGCGTTATGCAGCGTGAACTGCGCCAGCGCCGCCAGCGCGATCACCGCCACCAGCGGCCCCACGCCGTGCAGCTGCGCCAGGCCCTTGAACGCGCCGATCGGGTTGGCGCGCCGCCATTCGAACGGGCGGCGCTTGTCGGCCGGCAGCGATTCGGGCAGCACGAAGAAGCCGTACAGCCAGTTCAGGATGGCCATGCCGCCGGCCACGAAGAACGGCAGGTGCACGTCGATCGAGCCCAGCAGCCCGCCCATCACCGGGCCCAGCGTGAAGCCGAGCCCGAACATTGCGCCCACCAGCCCGAAGCGGCGCGCGCGTTCGGCCGGCGGCGTGATGTCGGCCACGTAGGCGTTGGCCACCGCGGCGTTGGCCTGCATCAGGCCGCTGGCGCAGCGCACCGCGATCAGCATCCACAGCGCGGTGGCCAGCCCGGTGACGATGAAGCTCAGCGCCAGGCCCGAGAAGCCGATCAGCAGCACCGGCCGCCGGCCATGGCGGTCCGACAGCGCGCCCAGCACCGGCGAGCCGAAGAAGTTGGCGACGCCGAAGGTGAAACTGACGACGCCGAACCAGAAGGTCTGCTCGGCCGGCGACGCGGTGAAGGTGCCGACGATCAGCGGCAGCACCGGCACGATCAGCCCGATGGCGATCATGTCGATCAAGACCGTGATGAGAATGAACGGCATCGCCGCGGCGCGGCGGCCGTCCGCTGCAAGCGCCATGGCGGTCACTCGGCCCGGTAGTTGGGCGCTTCCTTGGTGATCTGCACGTCGTGCACGTGGCTCTCGCGGATGCCGGAGGACGTGATCTCGACGAACTGCGCCTTGGTCTTCATCTCCTCGATCGACGCGCAGCCGCAGTAGTGCATCGACGCACGCAGGCCGCCGGCCATCTGGAAGATGATGCCGACCACCGATCCCTTGTACGGCACTTGGCCCTCGATGCCCTCGGGCACCAGCTTGGCCGAGGTCTCGCCGGCGCCGCCTTCCTGGCCTTCCTGGAAGTAGCGGTCGGCCGAGCCCTTCTGCATCGCGCCGATCGAACCCATGCCGCGATAGCTCTTGTAGCTGCGGCCCTGGTACAGGATGACCTCGCCCGGCGCCTCCTCGGTGCCGGCGAAGGCGCCGCCCATCATCACGCTGTCGGCGCCGGCGGCGATGGCCTTGGCCAGGTCGCCCGAGAAGCGGATGCCGCCGTCGGCGATCAGCGGCACGCCGCTGCCCTGCAGCGCCTTGGCCACGCTGTCGATGGCCATGATCTGCGGCACGCCCACGCCGGTGACGATGCGCGTGGTGCAGATGCTGCCGGGGCCGATGCCGACCTTCACCGCATCGGCGCCCGCCTCCACCAGCGCCAGCGCGGCGTCGCCGGTGGCGATGTTGCCGCCGATCACGTCGACCTGCGGAAAGTGCTTCTTCACCCAGCGCACGCGGTCCAGCACGCCGGCCGAGTGGCCGTGTGCGGTGTCGACCACCAGCGCGTCGACGCCGGCCTTGACCAGCAACTCGACCCGCTCCTCGGTGCCCTCGCCGACGCCCACCGCGGCGGCCACGCGCAGCTTGCCCTGGGCGTCGCGCGCGGCGTTGGGAAAGCTGGTCTGCTTGGTGATGTCCTTCACCGTCATCAGGCCGCGCAGCTCGAAGGCGTCGTTGACAACCAGCACGCGCTCCAGCCGGTGGCGGTGCATCAGCGCCTTGCCTTCGTCGGGCGACGCGCCTTCCAGCACGTAGACCAAGCGCTCGCGCGGCGTCATCACCTCGCGCACCGGGGCGTCCAGGCGCGATTCGAAGCGCAGGTCGCGGTTGGTGACGATGCCGGCCACGGTCTTGCCCTGCAATAC
This sequence comes from Rubrivivax sp., assembly GCA_047602205.1. Lineage (GTDB taxonomy): Bacteria > Pseudomonadota > Gammaproteobacteria > Burkholderiales > Burkholderiaceae_C > Rubrivivax. The sequence continues at coordinate 6,479,700 of JASGHX010000001.1, forward strand.
CGGGAAGCCCGAGAAGCCGTGCTGGCGCGACAGCTCCAGCACCTCGCGCACCGTGGTCTCGGGCGTCACCGTGATGGGGTCGCGCAGCAGCCCGGACTCATAACGCTTGACGCGCGCCACCTCGGCGGCCTGCTGGCGCGGCGACAGGTTCTTGTGCATCACGCCGATGCCGCCCTCCTGCGCGATGGCGATCGCCAGCCGGGCTTCGGTCACCGTGTCCATCGCCGCCGAGACCAGCGGCAGGTTCAGGCGGATGTTGCGGGAGAGTCGGGTGGCGAGGCTGGTGTCGCGCGGCAACACCTGCGAGTAGGCGGGGACCAGCAACACATCGTCGAAGGTCAGCGCTTTGCCGAGTAGGCGCATGAAAAAGGCTCCGGGGCAAAAGCGGATTATAGGGATCGGCCCCTGCCCCCGTTACAGACCGAGCACCCGGCCGCTGGTGGCGGCGACTACACTCCGACGCCATCATGCGTCGACCGCTCCTCTCATCGCTTCACCGCTCGCGCCTGGCGGGCGTGCTCGCGGCCAGCCTGGCCTTGCTGCTGGCCCTGCCGGCGGCGGCGCAGTGGCGCTGGCGCGATGCCAACGGCCGCGTGACCGTGAGCGACCGGCCGCCGCCGCGCGAGATCCCCGACAAGGACATCCTGCAGCGGCCCGGCACGGCCGCGCGTGCCGCCGCCGCAGCGGCGCCGGCCAGCGTCGCGGCCTCGGGTGTCGCGGTCGCGGCATCGGGCGCCGCATCGGTGCCGGTGGACAAGGAACTGCAGGCCCGCAAGAAAGCCGCCGAGACCGAGCAGCAAGCCAAGGCCAAGGCCGAAGAGCAGCGCAACGCGGCGATCCGCGCCGACAACTGTGCCCGCGCGCGCAGCCACCTGGCCACGCTGGACAGCGGCCAGCGCCTGGCGCGCATCAACGACAAAGGCGAGCGCGAGGTGCTGGACGACGAAGCGCGCGCGGCCGAGGTGCGGCGCGCGCGCGAAGTCATCGCGTCGGATTGCCGCTGACGGCCGTCTTGCCCCGGCCTTCGCGCTTGCCCTTGTAGCGCTGCCGCCGCGCCTCCTTGGGGTCGACCTGCAGCGGGCGGTAGATCTCCACGCGGTCGCGCTCGCGCAAGGGCTGGTCCAGGCTGCAGGCGCGGCCCCACAAGCCGAGCTGCAGGGTCTGCGGATCCAGCGCATGGCGCTGCAGCACGCCGCTGACCTGCAGCGCGTCGCGCACGGTGGCGCCGGCGCTCAAGTGCAGCGGCGTCAGGTCGATGCGGTGCGGCGCCGGGCAGTAGGCCACCTCGACGGCGATCAGCGCGGCCGGCTCAGCGCGCGCCATACACCGCCTCGGCGCGCTTGACGAACGAGTCGACGAAGGTGTTGGCCACGCGGTCGAACACCGGGCTGACGACGGTCTCCAGCGCCGCGCTGGCGAAGGCGTAGCGCAGGTCGAACTCGATCTTGCAGGCCTGCTGCGCGCCGCCGCCCTGGCCCAGCGGCAGGAACAGCCAGGTGCCGTCCAGCAGCGAGAAAGGCCCGTCCACCAGGCTGATCGCCACCCGCTCGCCGGGCACGTTGGCGTTGCGGGTCGTGAAGCGGTGGCGCACGCCCATGTAGGCCAGGCCCAGGCGGGCGGTGACGCCGTCGTCGTGCTGCTCCAGCAGTTCGGCGCTCTCGCACCAGGGCAGGAACTCGGGATAACGCGCGAAATCGGTCACCAGGTCGAACATCTCCTGCGGCGAGTACCACAGCAGGACCGACTTGCGCACATGCTTCATAGAATGCCGCGATTGTAGAAGTGCCCTCGCGGCCCCATATCGACCCCATGGCTGCCATCGCCGAGAACCGCCGCGCCCGCCACGAGTACAGCATCGAGGAGACCTTCGAGGCCGGCATCGTGCTGTCGGGCTGGGAGATCAAGGCCATCCGCGCCGGCCAGGTGCAGCTGACCGACGGCTACGTGCACATCCGCAACGGCGAGCTGTTCATGATCGGCTGCCGCATCAACGCGCTGCGCAGCGCGTCCACGCACGTGGTGCCCGAGCCCGACCGCACCAAGAAGCTGCTGATGCACAAGGACGAGATCCGGCGCCTGGTCGGCAAGGTGGAGCAAAAGGGCTTCACGCTGGTGCCGCTGAACCTGCACTACAAGGGCGGCCGCGTGAAGGCCGACATCGCGCTGGCCAAGGGCAAGGCCTTGCACGACAAGCGGCACGACGAGAAGAAGCGCGACTGGGAGCGCGAGAAGGGCCGCCTGATGCGCCACAAGGTCTCGGGCCCCGGCAAGGGCGGAAGCTGAATCCGCTTCAGCCCAGGATGCGCAGCGCCTGCTCCAGGTCGGCGCGCAGGGCTTCTTCTGACTCCAGCCCGATCGACAAGCGCACCAGCGTGCCCGCGTAAGGCAGCTGGCCGCCGCGCATGCCGCGCAGGTCGTAAGGCACGGCCAGGCTCACCGGGCCGGCCCACGAGTAGCCGATCTTGAACAGGCGCAGCGCGTCGACGAAGGCGTCGACGCGCTCCGGCGCATACCGCTCGTGCACCATCACCGAGAACAGCCCCGCCGCGGCCGAGCAATGCGCCTGCCAGTGCGCGTGGCCGGGGCAGCTCTCGAAGGCCGGGTGCAGCACGCGGCCGATCTCCGGGCGATTGGCCAGCCACGCCGCCAGCGCGCGCGCGGTGGCATCCTGCGCGTGGTAGCGCAGCGCCAGCGACGGCAGCGAGCGCAGCAGCAGCTCGGCGTCGTTGCCGGCCACGCCGTAGCCCAGGTGCATGTGGGCGAGCTTGAGCTTCTCGTGCAGCGCCGCGCTGCGCGTGGTGACCGAGCCCATCAGCACGTCGCCGCCGCCCGAGGGGAACTTGGTCAGCGCCTGCATCACGATGTCGATGCCCAGCTCGAACGGTCGCAGCGCGATGCCGGCGCCCCAGGTGTTGTCGATCGCGGTGGTCACGCCCTTGGCCTTGGCCGCCTGCACCAGGCCGCCCAGGTCGGGGAACTCCATCGTCACCGAGCCGGCAGCTTCCAGCCACAGCAGCCTGGTCCGGGGCGTGATCAGCGCCGCCAGGCCGGCAGCGTCCATCGGGTCGTACAGCCGGTGCGTGATGCCCCAGCGCGCCAGGTCGGTACGCGCCAGCTCGCGGCTGGGGCCGTAGACGTTGTCGGGCAGCAGCACTTCGTCGCCCTGCGACAGCAGCGCCAGGTCCACCAGCGCGATGGCCGCCAGCCCGCTGGGCACCAGCAGGCATTCGCTGCCGCCTTCCAGCGTGGCGATGCGCTCCTCCAGCGCGAACGTGGTCGGCGTGCCGTGCAGGCCGTAGGTGTAGCCGTCCTTGTGCCGCCAGTCGCGCTGGCGCAGTGCGGCGACGTTGGCGAACATCACCGTCGAGGCCTTGTAGACGCCCAGCTGCGGCGCGGCGAAGCCCTCGGGCGCGCGGTAGGGATGGTGGATCAGCTCGGTGGGATCGAAGCGGCTCATGGCAGGCAGGGGCTCGAACGTTCAGACCGGCACGCCGACGAGGTCGTGCCCCTCGGTGGCCACGATGCGGGCACGGGCGAACTCGCCCACCTTCAAGGTGCGCGAGGCCTTCTCCGGCGGCAGCAGGCGCACGCTGCCGTCGATCTCCGGCGCGTCGGCATAACTGCGGGCCCGCGCCCCCTTGCGGCCCAGCGCCGACGCGTGGTCCACCAGCACCTGCATGGTGGCGCCCACGCGGCGCTGCAGCCGCCGCGCCGAGACTTCCTCGGCCACCGCCATGAAGCGTGCGCGCCGCGCCTCGCGCTCGGCCTGCGGCAGCGCGCCGGGCAGCTCGTTGGCCGCCGCGCCCTGCACCGGTGAATACGCGAAGCAGCCGGCGCGGTCGATCTGTGCTTCGCGCATGAAGTCCAGCAGATGCTCGAACTCGGCCTCGGTCTCGCCAGGAAAGCCGGCGATGAAGGTCGAGCGCACCACCAGCTCGGGGCAGGCCTCGCGCCAGCGCGCCAGCCGCTCCAGGTTGCGCTCGCCGCTGGCCGGGCGCTTCATGCGGCGCAGCACCTCGGGGTGCGAATGCTGGAACGGCACGTCCAGGTACGGCAGCACCTGGCCCGCGGCCACCAGCGGCAGGATCTCGTCGACGTGCGGATAGGGGTAGACGTAGTGCAGCCGCACCCAGGCGCCGTAGGGCTCGGCCAGCCGGCCCAGCGCCTCGCACAGCTCGTACAGCCGCGTCTTCACCGGCCGCCCGTCCCAGAAGCCGGTGCGGTACCTGACGTCGACGCCGTAGGCGCTGGTGTCCTGGCTGACGACCAGCAGCTCTTTCACGCCGGACTCGAACAGCGCCCTCGCCTCGCCCAGCACGTCGCCGATCGGCCGCGACACCAGGTCGCCGCGCAGCCCGGGGATGATGCAGAAGGTGCAGCGGTGGTTGCAGCCTTCGCTGATCTTCAGGTAGGCGTAGTGACGCGGCGTGAGTTTGATGCCCGCGATGCCGCGTGCCTCAGGTACGAGGTCGATGAACGGGTCGTGCGGCTTGGGCACGTGGACGTGCACCGCGTCCATCACCTCCTGCGTCGCGTGCGGGCCGGTTACCGCCAGCACCTTGGGGTGCACCTGGCTCACCAGCTTGCCGCCGCCCTCGCCGGCCTTGGCGCCTAGGCAGCCGGTGACGATCACGCGGCCGTTCTCGGCCAGCGCCTCGCCGATGGTGTCCAGGCTCTCCTTCACCGCGTCGTCGATGAAGCCGCAGGTGTTGACGATCACCAGGTCGGCACCGGCGAAGGTCTTGCTGGTCTCGTAGCCTTCGGCGCGGAGCTGGGTCAGGATCAGTTCGGAGTCGGTCAGCGCCTTGGGGCAGCCCAGGGACACGAAACCGATGGTCGGTGGCGCGGCAACAGTCATCCGACGATTGTCGGCGATGCCTTATTTGTCGGACGACGCACCCGGCATCCCCGGGAACAGCGAGCCCTTGGCCAGCTGCTCCTGCAGGCGGTCGAACATCGCCTTCGACTGCTCCAGGTAGGGCGCGATCAGCCCCTGCAGGAAGGGCGACTGCGGGCCCAGGAACTGCGTCCAGACCTCGGGCGTGAACGAGCGCCCCGACTCGGCCAGCCGCGCCTGCAGCTCGGCGAAGGCGCGCATGTTGTTCTCCATGAAGGCGCCCATCAGCCCCTGCGAGGCATGGCCGTAGAAGCGGATGATCTGCTCCAGCGTCTGCGTGCTGAAGATGGGCACGCCGCCGGACTCTTCCTCCAGGATGATCTGCAGCAGGATGCTGCGCGTGATGTCCTCGCCGGTCTTGGCGTCGCGCACCTCGAAGTCCTCGCGCGCCAGCACCATGCGCTTGACGTCGGCCAGCGTGATGTAGCTGCTGGATCGCGTGTCGTACAGGCGCCGGTTGGGGTACTTCTTGAGCGTGCGCTTGCCGGCGGCGGGAGCGTCGCGGTCCGCAGCCGGGCTGCGGCGGGATGAAGGCATGCGCGGGCTCTCCTGCGGGCGGATGGGTCGGCGTGAACGGCTCATTCTAGGAGCCGGCAGCGCACGGCCCGCTGGGGAGTTTCCCCGCCGGCCATCACCATCGGCCGCGGCGGGACCGCGGTCAAAACCAGAGGTTGGCGCTGAGGTTGAGGTAGCGCCGCCAGTAGCCCGTGCCGCCGCCGGCCGCGCCCGCCAGGCCCAGGCTCTGCCCCGAGCCGCCGGCCGCCAGGCCCAGGCGCCAGCCGGGCGTCAGGTCCCAGTCGACGCCCAGCTCCCACAGGTGCGGGCGGCCGCTGGTCGCCGTGCCGGCCGCGTCCACCTCGCGCGAGCGGCCCAGGCCCACGCGCGCGCGCAGCTCGAAGGGACGCATCTCGTGCTGCAAGGCGAGGTACAGCCGTGCCTGCGCATAACGCCGCGGGTTCCAGTAGCCGCGGTCGATGGCGTCGCTGCCGTGCACGCGGTCGAAGCCGCTGGCTTCCAGCCCGAGCGCCAGGCGCGGGCGGTTGAGCAGCCGGCGCTCGATGCGGCCGCCGGCGCGCAGGCGCAGCGTGCCGTCGACGAAGCGCAGCGCCGCGGCCTCGGCGGCCCACAGCCACGCGGGATCGGGCCGCTGCTCGACCCCGGCGGACAGCACGTCCACCGTCACCCGCTCGGCCAGCGCGCGCGGCGTCTCCACCAGCTCGCGCGTGGCCTCGGCGTCGACGCGCCAGCCGTCGTCGGGCACGCCACGCAGGCGCAGGCTGGGCAGCAGCGTGGACCAGCCCGCCAGCCGCGAGACTTTCAGCGCCGCGATGGGCCACCAGGTGCCCCAGGCGCCGTCGGGGTCGCCGATGCGCCAGCCGAGGCTGGCCTGCAACTGGCCGCCCTCGGGGTCGCCGAACGGATCGTCGAGCTGCAGGCGGCGCAGCTGCAGCTCCGCGGTGGCGCCGGCCCAGGGGTGCCAGCCGGTGCCCAGCACCTGGGCGTCGGCCACCAGGCGGTCGCGGTCTTCGGCGCGCTCGACGCTCAGGTAGGCGTAGCGCGAACGCTCGCGCCGCACGCGCCAGTCGCGCAGCCAGGCCGAATCGCCGTCGGTGGGGTCGGCCAGCAGCGGCCAGGCGCGGTCTTCGTAGCCGGCCCAGCGCCAGGCGCGCGCCAGGTCGGCGCGCTCGCCCGGGTGCACCGGCGCACTCAAGGCGTTGAAGCGGCGCAGCGCCAGCCGGTGCTGGCCGTTGAAGTTGTAGGCGTTGGCCAGGGCCCACGCGAGGTCGCGGTCATGCGGCTCGGCAGCCACCAGGGCCTGCAGCTCGATGATGGCCGCGGCCTCGCGGCCGTTCCACAGCAGCGACATCGCGTAGCGCCGGTGCAGCCGCCGCTGCTGCGGCGCCAGCGCGTGAGCCTCGCCGAACGCCGCCAGCGCGCCGGCCTGGTCGCCGGCCATCTGTCGCGCCTGGCCCAGGCCGTCCAGCGCGTCGACGCGCGCCTCGTCGCCGGCAGCCGCGGCCAGCCGCTCGGTGAACAGCGCCTGCGCCTCGGCCGCCGCGCCGCTCCACAGCGCCTGCCAGGCCAGCGAGGGCACGATGTCGCCACGCCGCGCCGGCGCTGCCGCCAGCGCCTGGCGGTAGAGCCGGGCGGATTCGGCGTTGCGGTCGGCATAACCGTTGACACGGGCGGCTTCGATCAGCAGGTCAGCGTCGTCCGGATGCCGCTGCACCAGCAGCGCGTAGCGCGGCAGCGCGGCCGCCCAATCGCGGCGGTCGGTGGCGGCGCGGGCCTCGGCGCGCAGGCTGGCGCTGGGCTGCCGGGCATCGATGGCGGCCGGGGCGTCGGCCGCGTGGGCGATCGGCGCCGCGATGGCCGGCAGCAGCGCCGCCAGAAGCGTCGCCAGCAGTGGGCGCAACCTCAAGACCCGCTCCCGGTGCGCGCGGTGGACCAGCGCACCGCCGTCTGCGCCGGCCGCCGCAGCAGGTGCGGCAGCGCGCGCACCGTGGTCAGCGCGAGGAAGGCCCAGTAGACGATGGGGTACCACACCGCATAGGGCAGGAAGCGCACGATGCCTTCGTCGTAGCGGCGGTCGATCAGCACGCCGGTCAGCAGCTGCAGCAGGCACAGCGTGGCGATGGCCATGCCCCACAGGTTGGGGATCGGCGAGGCGCCGATTGGCGGCAGCCCGACCGCGTACGACAGGGTCCACAGCGAGGCCAGGCAGACGAAACACACCGACCACAGGATGGACAGCGACGACTCGACGTACACCGGCCACAGGCGGCGGCAGTTCCAGGTGGTCATGACGTCGGCGTGCTTGCGCAGCACCTGAGCCAGGCCGCGTGCCCAGCGCAGGCGCTGCCGCCACAGGCCGCGCCAGCTCACCGGCACCGTCATCCAGCAGATCGCGCGCGGCTCGTAGCGCACGTCGTAGTGGCGCTTCTGCAGCTTCCAGGTGAGCTCGATGTCCTCGGTGGGCATGTTGGGGCTGTACAGGCCCACGTCGCACACCGCGCTGCGGCGCAACGCCGCCACCACGCCGGAGACGGTGACGATGCGCCCCCACACCCGCTGCGCGCGGCGCAGCAGGCTGATGATGGACGAGAACTCCACCGCCTGCAGCCGCGCCAGGAAGGTGTCGGTGTTGCGCACGCGCGGGTTGCCGGTGACGGCGGCCACGCGCGGCGAATCGAAGTGCGGCACGATGTAGCGCAGCATCATCGGGTCGGGCTCGGCGTCGGCGTCCAGGCCCATCAGGATCTCGCCGCGGGCCAGCGGCAGCAGGTCGTTCAGCGCCATCGCCTTGCCTTCGTTGCGGGCCTTGCGCACCAGGCGCAGCCGCTCGTCGGCCATCAGCGGCTGCAAGGCCTGCCAGGTGCCGTCGCGCGAGCCGTCGTCGATCACCAGCACCTCGAAGGCCGGGTAGTCCAGGCGCAGCATGGCCTGCACCGAGCGGGCGATCACCGCCTCCTCGTCGTGCGCCGGCACCAGCACGCTGACGAAGGGCAGGCTGGCGTCGGGCCGCTCGCGGTCGGGCGGGCTGGCATCCTCCCAGCGCCAGCGGAAGACCAGCGCCGTCAGCATCCACATGATGCTGGTGACGATGGGGTAGGCCGCGAAGAAGGCCAGCGCCAGCGTGTAGGGCCAGGACAGCTGGAGCTGCAGCAGCCACGATGCCAGCGTCATCCCGGCTCCTGCGCGACGAAGCGCTTGGCGTCGCCGTCGATCAAGATCTCGACGCGGCGCGCGGCGGCCAGCGTCGCCCAGTCGGCCTGGATGCGGCGGCCGTTGAAGTCGACCTCGTGCCGCATCACCACCGGCGTCACCGCGCGCCGCGGCCCCTTGCGGCGGTAGATGCCCACGTTGTGCGCCACCCACGACAGCGTGAGCACCGGCACCGCCAGCAGCGCGGCCAGCAGCAGCCACTTCAGCTCGCCCAGCGCGGGCCGGTCGGCGGTGACGCGCATCCAGCTCCAGGCGAAGACCAGCCAGCCCAGCGCGATCAGCGCCGCGTGCAGCAGCCGCCGGGCCGGCGGCAGGGGCTGTGCGGGGCCGGGGCTGGCGGCCACGTCACGCGAGCTGTGGCGCCACCAGCGCCGCAGCGGGCCGGTATCGCGCTGCGGCGACCTCACGCCGGCGCCCGCCGGCGGCGGGCTGCCAGCGCCAGCAAGGCCAGAGCGGCCAGCGCCGCGGCGCCCGGCTCGGGCACTGCGCCGGCCGGCAGCAGGTGTTCGGTGGGGACCAGCGTCCATTCACCGTCGCCCTGCGACCAGCGCAGGTCGACGACGCCGGCGCCCAGGCGGTTCCAGCTTCCCAGCTCAAAGGCATACAGACCCTCGCTCAGCAGCAGATTGTCGGCAAAGCCTTCGCGGTCGCGCGGGTTGAGGTAATCCTGGCCGATCTCCAGCGTCTGGCCGCCGGCGCCGGTCAGGCGGAAGAAGAAGCCGTCGTCGTAGAGCACGCTGAAGTTGTATTCGCCGGCCTCGGTGATGCGGATGTAGCCGCCGAAGACGCCGATCCAGTTCTGCTGGTCCGCCGCGCCGGCTTCGGCGTCGCTGCAGTCGCCCAGCGCCGGCGCGCCGCTGAAGAACGGCAACAGGGCCACGGTGCCCCAGGTGCCGGCATAGCATTCGTTGTAGCGCGAGTTGCCGTAGTTGATGCTGCCGACCTCGCCGCTCCAGCCCTGCACCGGCTGCGGGCCGGCGCCGCCGCCAACGGCCGACATCACCTGGTCCCAGTCGGCGCGGCCCCAAAGCCCGCTGCCCCAGGCGTAGCCGCCGATGGCCGCGCCGCTGCCGTAGCTGTGCGTGGCCTCGTCCCACAGCACGGTGCTGCCGTGCCACTGGTTGTCGATGCGATAGAAGGCGGCGTCGGCGCCGGTGCCCGTGGCATAGCTGCCGGCGAACTGCGGCGCCAGCGCGATCGGCGCGGCAACGGCGGCCGCGGCGGCAAGGAGGGCCGGCACCAGCAGCAGCGCCGGGCGCAGGCGGCGCAAAGAGGGGGTGATCGCAGACACGGTCAGGCTCCAGTCAAGAGAGAAATCCTGCAGGGCAACCGCGCCCAAGGCGCGCAGCGGCCTGCCCTCGATCTATCGGCGCGCCGGGCAACGAAGACCAGCCGCCGGGCCGCGCCGCGCGTGACATCTGCACGCCGCGGCAGCCGGAAGCTCGTTGCTCGATGAACCATGGTTCCGAGCCTAGCCAGCCCGTCCCGAATCAGCGCTCGGGGATTGGATGAATCACCCCCGCGCGCCGGGCGGCGGCGCCGGCGCCGTGAGATCCTGACGCCCCGCTTCTGCGGGGGGCGTGGGTGCGCTCACCGCCGCCGCGCCTGGCGCACGCCGGCCACGCGCGCCACCGCGCGCAGCGCCTGCGCCAGGCGGCCGGCGTCCTCGGCCTCGACGGTGAAGACCATGCGCGCCACCGCGCCGCCGCGCTGGCCGGCCTGCGATTGCGTGTTGACCGCGATCACGTTAAGCCGCTCCTTGGCGAAGACCTCACTGATGTCGCGCAGCAGGCCCTGGCGGTCGTCGGCCTCGATCTGCACGTCCAGCGGATAGACGGCCGCCTTGTCGCCGCCGCGGCCGGTGCCGGCCTGCGCGCCCCACTGCACCTCGATCTCGCGGCCGGGAAAGCGCTCGGCCATGTGGCGGAAGTTGCTGCAGTCGCGGCGGTGGATGGCCACGCCCTTGCCGCGCGTGACGAAGCCGCCGATCGCGTCGGGCGGCGCCGGCCGGCAGCAGCGCGCCAGCGCCGTCATCAGCGAGCCCATGCCGACCACCAGCACGCCGCCGCTGGCGCTGCCGCTGCGCGAACGCTTCAAGAGCGGCGCCTCGGCCTCGGCCGCGGGCGGCGGCGGCGGGCGCAGCAGGTTCTCGATGTTGCGCAGCGAGAACTCGTCCTTGCCGACCACCTCGAACAGGTCGTCGGCCGACTTGAAGCCGAGTTGCTCGGCCAGGTGCTCCAGCTTCAGCGCGGTGCGGCCTTCGCGCTGCAGCAGCTTTTCCACCAGTTCGCGGCCGCGGGCGATGGTGGCGCCCAGCGCCTGGGCATTGAACCAGGCGCGCACCTTGGCGCGGGCGCGCGGGCTCTTCAGGTAGCCCAGCTCGGCGTTGAGCCAGTCCATCGACGGCCCGCCGTCCTTGGCGGCTACCACCTCCACCGTCTGGCCGTGGCGCAGCGGCGTGTTCAGCGGCACCATCGCGCCGTCCACGCGCGCGCCGCGGCAGCGGTGGCCCAGTTCGGTGTGCAGGTTGTAGGCGAAGTCCACCGGCGTGCCGCCGGCCGGCACCTCGACGATCGTGGCCTGCGGCGTGAAAACGTAGATGCGGTCGTCGAAGCCGGCGCCGCCGGCAGTGGCCTCGCCGCCGCTGAAGTCGCGCTCCCAGGCCAGCAGCTCGCGCAGCACGGCCTTGCGCGCCTCGGCCAGGCGCTGCTCGTAGTCGCCGCTGGCGCTGACGCCGGCATAACCTCGAGATCCGGCCTCCTTGTACAGCCAGTGCGCGGCCACGCCGTGCTCGGCGTGCTCGTGCATCGCCGCGGTGCGGATCTGCACTTCCAGCGGCCGGCCGTCGTCGCCCAGCACCACGGTGTGCAGGCTCTGGTAGCCGTTGGACTTGGGCCGCGCGATGTAGTCGTCGAACTCGCCGTCCACCGGCGTGAAGGCCTCGTGCACGCGCGCCAGCGCCGCGTAGCAGGCGGCGGCGTCGTCGACGATCACGCGCAGCGCGCGCACGTCGAACACGCGCTCGATGCCCAGGCGCTTGCCCTGCATCTTCTTCCAGATGCTGTACAGGTGCTTGGGCCGCCCCAGCACCTGCGCCGGGATGCGCGCGCGCTGCAGCAGCCCGGCCAGCCGGCGGCGCGCCTGCTCGATGCCTTGCTCGCGCTCGACGCGCTTCTCGTCCAGCAGCCGCGCCACCCGGTGGTAGGCCTCGGGCTCGAGGAAGCGGAAGGCCAGGTCCTCCAGCTCCCACTTGATCTGCCAGATGCCCAGCCGGTTGGCCAGCGGCGCGAAGACCTGCTGCGACTCCCGCGCCAGCGCGCGCGGGCAGTCCCGGCGCGTGGCGGCGAACCAGCGCAGCGTCTGCAGCCGCGAGGCCAGCCGCAGCAGCACCACGCGCAGGTCGCGGCTGAAGGCCAGCAGCATCTTGCGCACGCGCTCGGTCTGCAGCGCCTGCTGCTCCTCGCCCACCTGCGCGCTGCGCGCGGCGCGCTGGATCTGCACCAGCTTGCGCGTCAGCGTCACCAGGCTGGCGTACGAAGGCCCGAAGGCGCGGTTGACCATCTCCTCGGGCCGCTGCAGATAGTCGCCCGCGTAGACGAGGTAGGCCGCGGCCTGCATCGACGGCGCGGCGCCGATCGCGCGCAGGATGCCGGCCACGCCTTCGGCATGCGCCCAGGCGTCCTCGCCGGTGTCCAGCACCTGGCCGGCCAGCAGCGGCTCGGCAAAGGCGCGGGCGCGCTGCAGCGCGTCGTCGCCCTCGGCGGCGGCTGCGGTGTCGGCAAGCTGGACGATGGCAGCCGTGGCGCGCGGGGCCTCGGCGAGGGTCTTCATGGCGCCGTCAGGAACTCCCGCACCGCCTGAAGCTGGTCGGCCTGCACCAGCGTGGGCGCGTGGCCGATGCCGGCGAATTCCACCAGCCGCGCCTTGGGGCCGCGCTCGGTCATCGCCTGCGCGGTGGCCGGCGACAGCAGGTCGGATTCGGCGCCGCGCAGCAGCAGCACCGGCAGCTTCAGGCCGTCCCAGGCCTGCCACAGCAGCGCCTGGCCGGCGGCCGCCATCTCGGGCGTGATGGCGCGGAAGGGCACGGCGATCGCCGGGTCGTAGTGCGGCTTGAAGCCGTCGCCGTCGGGCGTGAGCTGCGGCCGCGTCAGCGCCAGCCACTGCTCGCGCGTGTGCGGGCCGAAGCCCTGGCTGATGGCCAGCAGCGCGTCGGCCGCCTCGTCCACGCTGCGCCAGCGCACCGGCAGGCCCAGATAGGTGCCGATGCGCTGCAGCGACGAGGGCTCGATCACCGGCCCCACGTCGTTGAGCACCAGGCGGCGCAGCGGCGAGTTCGCCAGCGCCGCGACGCCCAGGCCGATCAGCCCGCCCATCGAGGTGCCGACCCAGTCCACCACCTCGGCGTCCAGCCGCGCCAGCAGCGTGACCATGTCGGCCACGTAGGCGGGCACGGCGTAGCCCATGGGGTCGGCCAGCCAGTCGCTCTGGCCGCGGCCCACCACGTCGGGGCAGACCACGCGATAGTGGCCGCACAGGTCGGCGGCCAGGGTGTCGAAATCGCGCCCCTGGCGCGACAGGCCGTGCACGCACACCAGCACGCGGCGGTTGGCCGGGTCCCCCCATTCCCAATAGGCCATGCGGTGCAGGCCGCGGCTGTCGAGGCACTGGACGTGGCGCAGGCGGGGCTCGGTCATGGTGATGGCAAAGGGCGGCGGCCGATAATGATCCGATCGTAACCACTGCAGGAGCACGCAGCATGCTGACAGGCAAGACCGCCATCGTCACAGGGTCCACCAGCGGCATCGGGCTGGGCATCGCGCTGGCCATGGCGCGGCAAGGGGCGCGGGTCATGCTCAACGGCTTCGGCGACGTCGACGGCGCGCTGGCCCAGGTGCGGGCTTTCGACCCGCAGGCGGTGCACGACGGCGCCGACATGAGCAAGCCCGAGCAGATCGAGGCGATGGTGCGGCGCTGCGAGCGCGAGCTGGGCCGGCTGGACATCCTGGTCAACAACGCCGGCATCCAGCACGTGGCGCTGATCGAGGAGTTTCCGGTCGAGCGCTGGGACGCGATCATCGCGATCAACCTCAGCTCGGCCTTCCACGGCATGCGCGCCGCGCTGCCGGGGATGAAGCAGCGCAACTGGGGCCGCATCATCAACGTGGCGTCGACGCACGGCCTGGTGGCCTCGGCGCAGAAGAGCGCCTACGTCGCGGCCAAGCACGGCATCGTCGGCCTGACCAAGGTGGCGGCGCTGGAGACCGCCCTCACCGGCGTCACCGTCAACGCCATCTGCCCGGGCTGGGTGCTGACGCCGCTGGTGCAGAAGCAGATCGATGCGCGCGCCGCCGCCGAGGGCATCAGCGACGAGGAAGCCAAGCGCCGGCTGTTAGGCGACAAGCAGCCGTCGATGCAGTTCACGACGCCGGAGCAGTTGGCGGAGTTGGCGCTGTTCATGTGCTCGCCGGCGGCCGACAACGTGCGCGGCGTGGCTTGGCAGGTGGACGGCGGCTGGACCGCCCAATAACACCGGATCAGCGCGGCGACAACTGCACGCTGCCGCTAACCGTTGCCGTCACCGCCGTCTTGCCCGCCTCCACCGGCAGCGGCGCGTCGGCGCCCGGCGCGGCGGTGGCCTGCATGCGCAGCATCGGCTGCGGGTTGAGCGTCAGGTCGGTGCCCTGCACCTGCACCTCGCGCAGCGCCCAGCCGCCGAAGCCGAACTGCTTGGCCACCTGCTCGGCCTTGAGCTTGAAGCGCGCGATGGCCTGCGCGGTGACCTCGGCATCGACCTGCTCGCGCGCCTCGCGCGACAACCCGAAGCTGCTGCGCGCGACGGTCAGCGTCTGGATGCGGCCGACGAGCTGCGCGATGGCCGGCATGTCCTTGCCTTCGACGACCAGCTCGGCGCTGCCCGTCCAGCCACCCGGCGTGCCGCGGTTGTTGTAGCGCGGGTAGACCGAGAAGTTGCCGGTCTGCACCTCCACCTGTCCGCCGGGCCTGGCGGCCTTGCGCGCCTCGGCCAGTGCCGCGTCCAGTGCCTGCTTGAGCTGGGCCTGCACCTGGCCGGCGTCGGGGCCTTCGCGGGTGGTCGCGAAGACCACGGTCAACTGGTCCTTGGGCACGTCCAGCGAGGCGCTGGCGCTGATGTTGACCACGTTGGACGGCGGCACCGTGGTGGCCAGCGGCACCTGGGCCACGGCCGTGCCGGCGATCAACGACAGTCCGGCGAAGCCCGCCGCGGTGATTCGACGCATCGCAATCCCTTCCTTGTGAATGGTGGGCCGCAGGCTACTGCAATGCGGCCACCTTCCCCAGACCCTGGAAGCCGGCGCAAGTTCTGTAACAACTGGTCAGGCCGGCACCCATCCGCGCCGAAACGCTGCCGATCGGCCCCCAAAATGCCGCTGTTACAATTTTCGGAGCGCCTGCCGATGAACGCCCCTGCCACGCCCCGGCCCGACCGCATCCTCGTCGTCGACGACGATGCCCGCATCCGCGACCTGCTGCGCCGCTACCTGTCGCAAGAGGGCTTCGAGGTGCTGCTGGCCGAAGACGCCAAGGCACTGAACCGCGTGATGACGCGCGACACCGTCGACCTGATCGTGCTGGACCTGATGCTGCCCGGCGAGGACGGGCTGTCGATCTGCCGCCGCCTGCGCGCCGCCAACGACGCCACGCCCATCATCATGCTGACCGCCAAGGTGGAGGACGTCGACCGCATCGTCGGCCTGGAGGTCGGCGCCGACGACTACCTGCCCAAGCCCTTCAACCCGCGCGAGCTGCTGGCGCGCATCCACGCGGTGCTGCGCCGCCGGCCCGCGCCCGAGGCGCCCGGCGCGCCCAGCAAGGACGCGCAGAGCGTCAGCTTCGGCCCCTTCGAGTTCGACCTCTCGCTGCGCCGGCTGACCAAGGACGGCCAGCAGATCGCGCTGACCACCGGCGAGTTCAGCATGCTCAAGGCGCTGGTGCGCCACCCGCGCCAGCCGCTGTCGCGCGACAAGCTGGCGCAGCTGGCGCGCGGCCGCGAGTTCGAGCCTTTCGACCGCAGCCTGGACGTGCAGATCTCGCGCCTGCGCAAGATGCTGGAGCCCGACCCGGCGCAGCCGCGCTACATCCAGACCGTGTGGGGCGTGGGTTATGTCTTCGTGCCCGACGGCGCCAACTGAGCGCTGAGCCGCGAAGGACCTGGTGCGCCGCCCTGCCCTGCTCCCCTTGAGCCTGTTCTGGCGCACCTTCTTCCTGCTGGCGCTGCTGCTGGCCGGCGGCGTGTTCGCCTGGGTGCAGACGCTGCGCGCGCTGGAGTTCGAGCCGCGCGCGGTGCAGGCGGCGCAGCAGACCGCGGGGCTGGTCAACCTGACGCGCGCCGCGCTGCGCCAGGCCGACGGCATCAACCGCGTGGCCATCCTCAAGGGCCTGGGCGCGCAGCAGACGGTGCACGTGGCGCCGCGCGAGCCGGGCGACCGCTGGGAGCCCTTCGAGGTGGACCGCTTCACGCGCCGCGTCAGCGCCGAGCTGCGCGCCAGCCTGGGGCCCGACGCGATCGTCGCGCGCGCGGTCAACGGCAAGCCGGGCATGTGGGTGGGCTTCACGATCGAGCGCGACCGCTACTGGCTGCAGGCCGAGCCCACGCACGCCTCGCCGCTGTCGGGCAGCACCTGGTTCGTGTGGATCGGCATCGCGGCGCTGGCCACGCTGATCGGCTCGGCCGCAGTGGCGCGGCTGATCAACCGGCCGCTCAAGCAGCTGTCGTTCGCGGCCAGCCGCATCCGCGGCGGCGACCTCGATTCGCGGCTGGACGAGAACACGCTGACCAGCGAGATCCGCGAGGTCAACATGGGCTTCAACCGCATGGCGCGCGAGCTGGCGCGCGTGGAGGAAGACCGCGCGGTGATGCTGGCCGGCATCAGCCACGACCTGCGCACGCCGCTGGCGCGGCTGCGGCTGGAGACCGAGATGAGCGTCTCCGACGACGAGGCCAAGCGCAACATGGCCGCCGACATCGAGCAGCTCGACCGCATCATCGACAAGTTCATGGACTACGCGCGCCCCGGCGAGACCCAGGTGGAGCCGGTGGCGGTGGCCAAGCTGATCGAGAAGGAGGCCGGCGCCTTCCGCGACCCCTCGCAGATCCGCATCAACACCCGCGTGCCCGCCGACCTGAAGGTGCTGGCCGACGAGACCGAGTTGGGCCGCGTCTTCCTCAACCTGTTCGAGAACGCGCGCCGCTACGGCCGCGGCACCTACACCGGCGTGGCCGACGTCGTCGTCACCCACGTGCGCGCCGGCTCCTGGGCCATCCTGACCGTGCGCGACCACGGCCCCGGCGTGGCGCCGGAGAAGCTGCACCAGCTCACGACGCCGTTCTTCCGCGGCGACGCCGCGCGCACCGCGGCCACCGGCGCCGGGCTGGGGCTGGCCATCGTCGAGAAGGCCTTGCTGCGCATGGGCGGCAGCCTGGAGCTGAACAACGCGCCCGGCGGCGGCCTGATGGCGCATGTGCGGCTGAAGCGCGCAGCCTGACACGCACGGCGTTCGCGGCGCGGCGCTAGAGTCCGCGCCAGCCATGCGCAACGACCTGCCCCCGCAAGCCCAGGCTGCCGAGCGCGAGCAGGTGGCGCTGGCGCTCTCGCACATCGAGCGCAGCGCGGCCTTCCGCCCCTCGGCCCGCCACCGCGCGCTGCTGCGCCACCTGGTGGAGCGGGCGCTGGACGGCGACCTCGCGGCGCTGAAGGAATCGGTGATCGCGGTGGAGGTCTTCGGCCGCGCGGCCGACCGCTTCGATCCGCGCAGCGACACCATCGTGCGCGTGGAGGCGCGGCGCCTGCGCTCGCGGCTGGCCGACTACTACCGCGTCGACGGCCAGGCCAGCGCGGTGCGCATCTCGCTGCCGGTGGGCAGCTACGTGCCGCGCATCGTGCACCGTGCGCCGCCGCCGGCCGCGGCCGGCGCCACGCGCCGCGCGCGCGACCTGTGCGAGCGCGGCGAGCACTTCCTGCGCCAGCCGCTGTCCATCCCCACGCTGCGCGCGGCGCTGCAGCGCTTCGACGAAGCGGCGGCGCTGTCGCCCGATTTCGCGCCGGCCCAGGTGGGCCGTGGCCGCGCCTGGCTGAACCTGGCCACCGGCTGGTACGAGCCGCCGGCGCAGGCCGCGCAGACCGCCGGCGCCGCGCTCGACCGTGCGCTGGAACTGCAGCCCGGCCAGCCGGTGGCGCTGGCGCTGCGCGCGGCGATCCACAGCCAGTTCGCGCGCGACTGGCCCAGGGCACGGCAGCTGTTCCAGCAGGCCGCGCAGCTCGCACCCGGCGAGGCCTTCGTGCATTCGGCCTTCGGCTGCCACCTGCGCATGCACGGCGAGTTCGCCGAGGCCGAGGCCGAGCTGGCGCTGGCCCGGCAGCTCGACCCGCAGTACCTGAACACGCGCTCGCACATGATCAACCTGCGCATCGCGCAGCAGCGCTTCGACGACGCCGAGGCCGAGCTGGAGGCGTTCTGCGACGTCTCCGGCCCGTCGATCGCCGCGCTGGGACTGCGCGGCTCACTGGCGCTGTACCGCGGCGACGCCCCGGCCGCGGTCGCCCACTACGAGGCCGCGTGCCAGGCCTTGCCCGAAGTGCCGGCCTGCAGCCTGGCGCTGGCCGCCGCGCTGGCGGCCGACGGCCAGGTCGAACGTGCGGATGCGCTGTGCGCCGGCCTGGCGCCGCGCGTCGAGGCCGGCCTGGTCGCGCCCTACTTGCTGGCGATCTTCGAGCGCTGGCGCGGCCGGCCCGATGCGGCCTTCGGCTGGCTGGAGCGCTGCCTCGCGCTGCGCGACCCGCTGGCAGTGCAGGTCCCCGACGAGCCCTCGTTCAACGGCCTGCGCGCCGACCCGCGCTGGGAAGACCTGGCGCGGCGCGCGCGTCAGCCTTGACGGCGCCTCAGGCGCGCCGCCGCACCCACGCCAGCGACAGCAGCGCCGCCAGCGCCAGGGCCAGCGGCGCCGGCTCGGGCAGCGCGGCGGCAGCCGGGTTCAGCGTGAAGCCGATGTTGTCGTAGGCGAACAAGGCGTTCAGATCGTAGGCGTTGCCGCCGCTGGACAGCTGGAAGCGGTTCATGAAGCCGAAGCCCAGCGTGCCGCCGCTGGCCGAGAAGTCCGGGTGCTGGCTGCCGTCGACCAGCCCGGTCAGCGGGTCGAAGGCGCCGAAGTCGCTGGCCAGCAAGGCCGACGCGGCGCTGGTGTACCAGGTCTGGCGCGGCTGGCCGGCGTCGAAGAACGCGGCCACGTAATACTGGCCGCCCTGCACGAGCAGCGCGCGCGAGAAGGCCGTCAACCCGGTGTTGATGAAAGCATCGCCGCCGTCGATGTAGCGGTCGTTGGTGAAGTCCACGCTGGCCAGGGCGCCATCGCTGCCCGGGTTCCAGGTGAAGCCGTTGTAGACGAAGCCGATCATCGACAGCAGCTCGACCGGCCCGCCGGCATTGGCGTAGGCCAGCGTCAGCCCGGCGCCGGGGTTGGCCGCGGCGGTGGCGGCCACGGTGGCGCTGACCGAGGGGTCGGTGTGCAGCGTCAGCTGCGTGTAGCTGGACGGATCGACCGTGGTGTCGACGAAGCCGGCCAGCGTGGCCTGGGCCGGCAGGCTCAGGCTCAGCGCCAGCACGGCGGCGGCCGCGGCGGCGCGCGGGGCGGAAGGTGTCATCGCGGGCATCCCTTTGAAAGACGAGTTGCCCGCAGCTTAGGAGCGAGTGCCGCCGCCGCGCCAGCGGCAAGGGGTGACGCGCAGGTGACTTGCAGGCGCCGCGCGGCCGCGGCTCAGCCGCCCGCCTGGCGCAGCAGCAGGCACACCGCGCGCGCCTCGATCGCGCGGCCCTCGCCCACCGGGCCCATCTTCTCGGCCGTCTTGGCCTTCACGTTGACGGCGCCGGCGCCCAGGCCCAGCACCGCGGCGATGCGCTCGACCATCGCCGGGAGGTGCGGCGCCAGCTTGGGCGCTTGCGCGACGATCGTGGCGTCGACGTTCAGCGGCTCGAAGCCGGCGGCGCGCACGCGGCGCGCGGCCTCGGCCAGCAGCGCGGCCGAGTCGGCGCCGCGGAACGCGGGGTCGGTGTCGGGAAAGTGGCGGCCGATGTCGCCCAGCGCCGCCGCGCCCAGCAAGGCGTCGGTGATCGCGTGCAGCAGCGCGTCGGCATCGCTGTGGCCCAGCAGGCCGTGGCTGTGCGGGATCGTGATGCCGCCCAGCACCAGCGGGCGGCCGGCGACGAGCTGGTGCGTGTCCCAGCCTTCGCCGATGCGCAGCCGGTTCAGGTCCGTCATCGTCGTCAGCGTCATCGGCGTCACCCGCGACTCGCCAGCAGGCGCTCGGCCAAGCCGAAGTCGGCCGGCCAGGTGATCTTGAGGTTCTCCCAGGCGCCCGGCACCAGCAGCGGCCACAGGCCCAGCGCCTCGACGGCGCTCGCCTCGTCGGTAACCCCGGTGCCAGCCTGCGCCAGCGCGCGCTGCAGCAGGCCCAGGCGGAACATCTGCGGCGTCTGCGCGGCCCACAGGCCCCGGCGGTCGACCGTGGCCTGCGCGCGGCCGGCGTCCTCGCGCTGGAGCGTGTCGGCCACCGGCACGGCCAGCAGGCCGCCCACCGCGTCGTCGCGGCAGGCGTCGATCAGCCGCTGCACCCACTCCGGCCGCAGCAGGCAGCGCGCGGCGTCGTGCGCCAGCACCCAGTCGTCATCCGTGGCGCCGCGGCGGCGCAGCTCGGCCAAGCCGTTGGCGACGGTCTGCGCGCGCGTCTCGCCGCCCACGCGGGCCAGCCAGTCGCGCGGGTGCTCGGCGGCGGGGATCAGCGCGCTGAATTGCGTGTCGCCCGGGCTCACGACCACCAGCGTCGCGTGCACGGCCGGCACCGCACGCAGCACCGCCAGCGTGTGCGCCACCAGCGGCCGGCCGGCCAGCGGCGCGTACTGCTTGGGGCCCGCGCTGCCGGCGCGCTGGCCGACGCCGGCGCAGGGCACCAGCGCGTAGCACCGGGGGGCTGTGGAAGACATGGGCCGCGATTCTAGAATTCGCGCCTTCCTCCGCCCCATGCAGCTTCCTTCCATCGCGCCCGGCAAGCGCTTCACCCTGCCCCGCCCCATCGGCAGCGCCGATGCCCTGCTGCTGGCCCGCCAGGCCGCGGCCGCCAAGGCCGCCGGCCGCGTGCTGGCCGTGGTCACCGCCGAGCCTGCCGACGGCGCGCGGCTGGCCGACGAGCTGCCGTTCTTCGAGCCGGGCCTGCGCGTCGCGCTGTTCCCCGACTGGGAGACGCTGCCCTACGACAGCTTCAGCCCGCACCAGGACCTGGTGTCCGAGCGCCTGGCCACGCTGTGGCGCGTGCGCAATGCCGACGTCGACGTGGTGCTGCTGCCCGCCACCACCGCGCTGACGCGGCTGGCGCCGCCGTCGTTCATGGCCGGCACCACTTTCCATTTCAAGCAGAAGACGCGGCTGGACGAGGCCAGGCTCAAGGCCCAGCTCACGCTGGCCGGCTACCAGCACGTGAGCCAGGTGGTCTCGCCCGGCGAGTACGCGGTGCGCGGCGGGCTGATCGACCTGTTCCCGATGGGCAGCCCGGTGCCCTACCGCGTGGACCTGTTCGGCGACGAGATCGATTCGATCCGCACCTTCGACCCCGACAGCCAGCGCAGCCTGTACCCGGTGCCCGAGGTGCGCCTGCTGCCGGGCCGCGAGTTCCCGATGGACGAGGCGGCGCGCACCGCGTTCCGCGCGCGCTGGCGCGAGAAGCTGGACGGCGACCCGACGCGCAGCCGCGTCTACAAGGACATCCAGCAAGGCATCGCCAGCGGCGGCATCGAGTACTACCTGCCGCTGTTCTTCGAGCAAACGGCGACGATCTTCGACTACCTGGGCGAGCAGTCCGTGGTGGTGCTGCACGGCGAGATCGACGAGGCGCTGCAGCGCTTCTGGACCGACACGCGCGAGCGCCACCGCTTCCTGCAGCACGACCCCGAGCGGCCCATCCTGCCGCCGGAGGCCGTGTTCCTGCGGCCCGAGGAGCTGTTCGCGCTGACGCAGCCGCTGCCGGTGCTGGCGTTACGGGGCAACGATCCACTCGACTGGGCACGCCCGCTGCCCGACCTCGCGATCGACCGCGGCGCCACCGAGCCGCTGGCCGCCCTGGAAAAGCACCTCGACCAGACGGCGCACCGCGTGCTGATCGTCGCCGAGAGCGAAGGCCGGCGCGAGAGCGTGCTGGACCTGCTGCGCGACCACCGCATCAGCGTGCCCAGCGTCGCGACGCTGGCCGAGTTCATCGCCGGCGACGAGAAGGTGGCCATCGTCGCCGCGCCGCTGGCCGCCGGCTTCCACTGGCACGAGCCGCAGCAAGGCCTGTCGCTGCAGCTCGTCACCGAGACCGAACTGTTCGCCAGCACGCCGCAAGCGCGCCGCCGCCGCAAGCAGGAGCAGGCCAGCGACGTCAACGCGCTGATCAAGGACTTGTCGGAGCTGAAGGTCGGCGACCCGGTGGTACACATCAACCACGGCATCGGGCGCTACCAGGGCCTCGTCAACATCGATCTGGGCGAAGGCGCCAGCGAGTTCCTGCACCTGCAGTACGCCGACCAGGCCACGCTGTACGTGCCGGTGAGCCAGTTGCACCTGATCAGCCGTTATACCGGCGTGTCGGCCGACGAGGCACCGCTGCACAAGCTGGGTTCGGGCCAGTGGGAGAAGGCGCGCCGCAAGGCCGCCGAGCAGGTGCGCGACACCGCGGCCGAGCTGCTGAACCTGTACGCCCAGCGCGCCGCGCGCGACGGCTTCGCGCACCGCTTCTCGGCGCACGACTACGAGTCCTTCGCGGCCAGCTTCGGCTTCGAGGAGACGCCCGACCAGCGCGCCGCGATCCACGCGGTGATCCAGGACCTGATCAGCCCGAAGCCGATGGACCGCCTGGTCTGCGGCGACGTCGGCTTCGGCAAGACCGAGGTGGCTTTGCGCGCCGCCTTCGTCGCGGTGCACGGCGGCAAGCAGGTGGCGCTGCTGGCGCCCACCACGCTGCTGGCCGAGCAGCACTACCAGACGCTGGTCGACCGCTTCGGCAAATGGCCGGTGAAGATCGCCGAGCTGAGCCGCTTCCGCAGCGCCAAGGAGGTGAAAGTGGCGCTGGAAGGCATCGCGGCCGGCACCGTGGACATCGTGGTCGGCACGCACAAGCTGCTGTCCAGCGACGTCGAGTTCAAGCGCTTGGGCCTGCTGATCATCGACGAGGAGCACCGCTTCGGCGTGCGCCATAAAGAGGCGATGAAGGCGCTGCGCGCCGAGGTCGACGTGCTGACGCTGACCGCGACGCCGATCCCGCGCACGCTGGGCATGGCGCTGGAGGGCCTGCGCGACCTGTCGGTGATCGCGACCGCGCCGCAGCGCCGGCTGGCGATCAAGACCTTCGTGCGCAACGAAGGCAGCGGCACGATCCGCGAGGCGGTGCTGCGCGAATTGAAACGCGGCGGCCAGGTCTACTTCCTGCACAACGAGGTGGAGACCATCCAGCACCGCGCGCAGAAGCTCGCCGAGCTGCTGCCCGAGGCGCGCATCGCCGTCGCCCACGGCCAGATGCCAGAGCGCCAGCTCGAAGCGGTGATGCGCGACTTCGTCGCCCAGCGGCATAACCTGCTGTTGTGTTCCACCATCATCGAGACCGGCATCGACGTGCCGAGCGCCAACACCATCGTGATCAGCCGCGCCGACAAGTTCGGCCTGGCGCAGCTGCACCAGCTGCGCGGCCGCGTCGGCCGCAGCCACCACCAGGCCTATGCCTACCTGCTGGTGCCCGACGTGCAGGGCCTGACCAAGCAGGCCGCGCAGCGGCTGGAGGCCATCCAGCAGATGGAGGAACTGGGCTCGGGCTTCTACCTCGCGATGCACGACCTGGAGATCCGCGGCGCCGGCGAGGTGCTGGGCGAGAACCAGAGCGGCAACATGATGGAGGTGGGCTTCCAGCTCTACAACGAGATGCTGGCCGAGGCCGTGCGCAGCCTGAAGGCCGGGCGCGAGCCCAACCTGCTGTCGCCGCTGGGCGGATTGTTCGGCGGCAGCACCGAGGTCAACCTGCACGCCCCGGCGCTGCTGCCCGACGCCTACTGCGGCGACGTGCACGCGCGGCTGTCGCTGTACAAGCGGCTGGCCACCGCCAAGGACGGCGACGCGATCGACCGCCTGCTGGAAGAGGTGACCGACCGCTTCGGCAAGCTCCCCGCCCAGGGCCAGACGCTGTTCGACACCCACCGCCTGCGCGTGCTGGCCATGCCCTACGGCGTGCAGAAGATCGACGCCGGGCCGAAGGTGATGAACATCGTCTTCAAGCCCAACCCGCCGATCGACGCCCAGCGCATCATCGCGCTGGTGCAGAAGAACCGCGCGGTCAAGCTAGCCGGCAACGACAAGCTGCGCATCGACCGCGAGTTCAGCGCGGTGTCGGACCGCACGCAGTACATCCGCGACGTGCTGCGCGCCTTGGGGCCGCCGCTGACACCCACCGCAACGACATGAGCCACGCCACCGAACACAGCCCCGGCCTCTTCGTGCGCGGCTTCACCCCGCCGCTGCAGCTGCGCGACTACCGGCTGATCGCCTTCGACATGGACTCGACGCTGATCAACATCGAGTGCGTCGACGAGATCGCCGATTGCGCGGGCCGCAAGGCCGAAGTGGCCGAGATCACCGAGGCCGCGATGCGCGGCGAGATCAGCGACTACAAGGACAGCCTGCGCCGCCGCGTCGCGCTGCTGGCCGGCGTCAGGCTGGAGGCGCTGGAGCGCGTCTACGCCGAGCGGCTGCGCCTGAACCCAGGCGTCGAGACCTTCGTCCAGGCTTGCCAGGCCGCCGGGCTGAAGACCTTGCTGATCAGCGGCGGCTTCACCTTCTTCAGCGAGCGCATCCGCCAGCGGCTGCAGCTCGATTTCGCGCGCGCCAACACGCTGGGCGTGGCCAACGGCAAACTCACAGGCACTCTGTTCGACCGCCCCTGGGGCGACATCGTCGACGGCGCCGAGAAGAAGCGCGTGCTGCTGGAGGTGGCCGAGCTGATGGGCATCGAGACGGGCCAGTGCATCGCGGTCGGCGACGGCGCCAACGACCTGCCGATGATGGAAGCTGCCGGGCTCTCGATCGCCTACCACCCCAAGCCGGCGGTCGCGGCGCGCGCGATGGTCGCCATCACCGAAGGCGGCCTGGACCGGGCGCTGGAGGTGGTGCGGGCTTGAGCCGCATGTGCCGGGGCACCTCGAAGTTGACAACCGTTGTCAACACGCCCAAGATGCCGCGATGAGCCGCCACACCATGAGCTTTGCGCTGCCCGAGCCGATGCGCGACTACATCGAGTCCCGGGTCTTGACGGGGCAGTACGGCAACACCAGCGAGTACATCCGCGACTTGGTACGCCGGGACCAGGAAGAACAAGCGCGCAAGCGGCTGCGCGACCTGATCGAAGAAGGGCTTTCGTCCGGTCCTGGCCGCCGCCGCAGCGAGGCGGACCAGCAGGAACTGCTGGCCATCGCCCGCGGCGAGGTCGATTGAAGAAGCCGGCGCTCCTCCGCCCGCAGGCGCTGCGCGATCAGCAGCACGAAGCGCGCTACTACCGCCATGAGGGTGGGTCCCGGCTGGCACTGCGCATGGTCAAGGCGTCGAACGCGGCGCTTGACCGGATCGAGATCGAACCGGGCCTGGGCTCGCCCGCCCTGGGCCGCCGCATCGCCATTCCCGGCCTTCGGGCCTGGCCGGTCGACAAGTTTCCGCTGCTGTGGTTCTACTTCGAGCACGAGGACCATCTGGATGTGGTCAGACTGCTGGGTGCGCGCCAGGACCTCGAAGGCATCTTGGGCAGCAGCCTGAAGTCGGCCTGAGCGCCGGCATCGCGCCGAGCCGACGTCATGCAACCCTGAGCCGCCTTCGTCGCCCCCACGGCCCGCTTCGTCGCACCGCATCGCGTCCGGCCCCGCAGGCCTTAGCCTTCGCGCTCATGACGATGGCCGCCCCTTTCGAGCTGAACGCCCCGCTGCCGGCCGAGCTGGCCGGGCGCCATCAGGGCTGGCTGACGCGCTACCGCCGCTATCCGGTCTACAGCCGGCCCTGGGTGCGCGGCCGCTTGCGCACCGTGGGGCTGGCGGTGCTGGTCGGATTGCTCGCGCTGATGTCGCCGCTGCTGCTGATGGCCGACGCGCCCGAGGCGCCCACGCCGCTGGGCGGGCTGGCGCAGATCGCCATCATCGTGCTGCTGCCGCTGTGGCTGGGCCCGCGGCTGGCGCAGGCCGTGCGGCAGCGCGGCTGGGCCGCGCGGCGCGAATGGCTGAGCCTGGTGGCCGCGCAGGCGCTGACGGTGCTGGCCGTGCTGGCCTTTGTCGAATGGGGGTCCGAGCCGCTGAAGCAGTGGATCGCCGAGCAGCGCGGCAGCGTCGACGCCCAGGGCAAGCGCAAGCGCATGGTGATGAGCCTGGGCCTGAGCGTCACCGACCCCAGCCGGCCCGAGCCGCCGCTGATGGCCGAGCTGGAGAACAGCCTCGGCGTCAGGCTCAGCAACGCCGTCAGCGTGGCGTTGATCGCCTTCCTGCTGGGCGGCGGCGCCGGGCTGTGGGGCTGGCGGCGCGAGCGCGACGGCCTGACCGGCCTGGCGCGCGAGCGCGAACTGGCCAGCGCCCAGGCGCGCCGCCGCGAGGCGGAGCTGCGGCTGTCGGTGCTGGCCGCGCAGGTCGAGCCGCACTTCCTGTTCAACACCCTGGCCGGCGTGCGCAGCGCGATCGCCACCGACCCGCAGCGCGCCAGCGAGATGATCGACCGCCTGGTGGACTACCTGCGCGCCGCGATCCCGCGCCTGCGCAGCGACGGCGCCGTGCAGGCCACGCTGGGCGCGCAGCTCGACCTCGTGCGCGCCTACCTCGGGCTGATGGCGGCGCGGCTGCCGCGCCTGCAGTGGCAGCTGCGCTCGCCGCCCGAGCTGCTGGCCGCGCGCTGCCCGCCGCTGATGCTGATCTCGCTGGCCGAGAACGCCGTCAAGCACGGCGTGGAGCGCAAGATCGGCCCGGCGCGCGTGGAAGTGCAGGCCGGCCGCGATGAACGAGGCCGGCTGCTGGTGACGGTGGCCGACGACGGCCCCGGCTTCGCGGCCAGCGGCAGCGGCGGCGGCATCGGGCTGGCCAACATCCGCGAGCGGCTGACGCAGCTCTACCCCGGCCAAGCCGAGCTGCTGCTGAAGGCCAGGCCCGAGGGCGGCGTGCTGGCCGGCATCGCGATTCCACTGGAGCTGCCGTGACCACCGCCTTGATCGCCGACGACGAAGACCTGCCGCGCGCCGAGTTGCGCCGCATGCTGGCCGCGGCCTGGCCCGATCTGCAGGTGGTGGCCGAGTGTGAGCACGGCGCGGCCGCGCTGGAGGCGCTGGCGGCGCTGCAGCCCGAGCTGGCCTTCCTGGACATCCGCATGCCCGGCGCCAGCGGGCTGGACGTGGCGCGCGCGGCCAGCGGCCGCTGCCACGTGGTCTTCACCACCGCCTACGACAGCCATGCGGTCGAGGCCTTCGAGGCCGGCGCGCTGGACTACCTGCTCAAGCCCGTGGCCGCCGCGCGGCTGGCGCAGACCGTCGCGCGGCTGCGCGAGCGGCTGGCCGCGCGCCAGGCCGCACCGTCGCTGGACGGCCTGGTGGCGCGGCTGGCCGGCCACCTGCAGCAGCCGGGCGGCGAACGGCTGCGCTGGATCAGCGCCAGCGTCGGCGACACCATCAAGATGTTCGGCATCGACGAGGTGCTGTTCTTCCAGAGCGACGAGAAGTACACCCGCGTCGTCACCGCCGCCGACGAGGCCCACGTGCGCAAGCCGCTGAAGGAGATCGCCGAGGGCCTGGACCCCGAGGCATTCTGGCAGGTGCACCGCGGCGTGATCGTGCGCGCCGCCGCCATCGTCCGCGCCCAGCGCGACGAGCTGGGCCGCATCACGCTGCACCTGAAGCAGCATGCCGAGACGCTGCCCGTGAGCCAGGCCTATGCGTGGCGCTTCAAGCCGATGTGACGCGCGGCGGCCAGCCGGCGCCGCCCGCCGCGCGCTGGCCGGCGGCTTGCTGGCGCTCGTTTTCAGCGGCATCGTCCACGGCGAGGACGAGGCGCCGCGCAACTGGTTCAACGACCCCTTCGTCCAGGTGAGCGCCGCGCTGCCGGGCTGCCCCGAGCCGCTGGGGCCGCGGATCACGGCGGCCGAGCGGCTGGCGCAATCGCACCACCGCGCCGAGCGCGGGACGACCTGCTTCCTGCGCGGCGAATGCCGGCAGCCCAATGCCTACCTGGAGGACCCCGGGATCGCCGCCATGCTGCTGCCCCGGCTGCAGCGCAGCGGCGCGGCCGCGCAGTCGACGCTGTGGCTCACGGTGCAGGGCCGCATCGTCTACCTCGAAGGCTGCACCCAGGCCGCACGCGGGCCGGTTGCGGCCGAGCTGGAGCGCATCGCGCGCTCGGTGCCCCAGGTGCTGCAGGCCGTCGTGCTGCTGGATGACGGGCAAGGCAGGCCGCCATATCGTTTGCGGTGAGGCTTGCGCTGAACTCGACCCCGGCGGTCGGGAGCGGCGCTGCCGCGCATCGACGAAGATGAGAGCCACCGGCATGCCAACAGGCGGCCCGCGTCCCTTACAGTGCAGGCATGCGCGCGGCGGCCAGCCCGCCCTGCGTCCCCAGTCCCCAGCACACCACCAGAGAGACCGGCATGAGCACCGAACCGACCATCATCTACACCTTGACCGACGAGGCGCCGGCGCTGGCCACCAACGCCTTCCTGCCCGTGGTCCGCACCTTCGCCAAGGCGGCCGGCATCCGCGTCGAGACCAGCGACATCTCGGTCGCGGCGCGCATCCTGGGCCAGTTCCCGGAACACCTGGCGCCGGAGCAGCGCGTGCCCGACACGCTGGCCGAGCTGGGCAGGAAGACGCTGGAGCCGGACGCGAACATCATCAAGCTGCCCAACATCAGCGCCTCGGTGCCGCAGCTGGTGGCGGCGATCAAGGAACTGCAGTCCAAGGGCTACAAGCTGCCGGACTTCCCGGACGACCCCAAGACCGACGAGGAGAAGGCGATCCGCGCGCGCTACGCCAAGTGCATCGGCTCGGCCGTGAACCCGGTGCTGCGCGAGGGCAACTCCGACCGCCGCGCACCGCGCGCGGTCAAGGAGTATGCGCGCAAGAACCCGCATTCGATGGCCGAATGGGCCCAGGCCTCGCGCAGCCACGTGTCGCACATGCACGCCGGCGACTTCTACCACGGCGAGAAGTCGATGACGCTGGACAAGGCGCGCGACGTCAAGATGGAGCTGATCACCAAGAGCGGCAAGACGCTGGTGCTCAAGCCCAAGGTGGCGCTGCAGGCCGGCGAGATCATCGACTCGATGTTCATGAGCAAGAAGGCACTGTGCGCGTTCTACGAGCGCGAGATCGAGGACGCGCGCAAGTACGGCGTCATGTTCTCGCTGCACGTCAAGGCGACGATGATGAAGGTCTCGCATCCGATCGTCTTCGGCCATTGCGTGCGCATCTTCTACAAGGAGGCGTTCGAGAAGCACGGCAAGCTCTTCGACGAGCTGGGCGTCAACGTCAACAACGGCATGGTCGACCTGTTCAACAAGATCCAGAAGCTGCCCGACTCGCAGCGCGAGGAGATCCTGAACGACCTGCATGCCTGCCACGAGCACCGGCCCGAGCTGGCGATGGTCGACTCGGCCAAGGGCATCACGAACTTCCATTCGCCCAGCGACGTGATCGTCGACGCCTCGATGCCGGCGATGATCCGCAACGGCGGCAAGATGTACGGTGCCGACGGGCGGCTGAAGGACGTCAAGGCCGTGATGCCGGAGAGCACCTTCGCGCGCATCTACCAGGAGATGATCAACTTCTGCAAGTGGCACGGCAACTTCGATCCGAAGACCATGGGCACCGTGCCCAACGTCGGCCTGATGGCGCAGCAGGCCGAGGAATACGGCTCGCACGACAAGACCTTCGAGGTGCCGGAGGACGGCGTCGCCAACATCACCGACCTCGCCACCGGCGAAGTGCTGCTGACGCAGAACGTCGAGCAGGGCGACATCTGGCGCATGTGCCAGGTGAAGGACGCGCCGGTCCGCGACTGGGTCAAGCTCGCCGTCACGCGCGCGCGCAACTCGGGCATGCCGGCGGTGTTCTGGCTGGACCCGTACCGCCCGCACGAGAACGAGCTGATCAAGAAGGTCAAGCTCTACCTGCAGGACCACGACACCACGGGCCTGGACATCCAGATCATGAGCCAGGTGCGCGCGATGCGCTACACGCTGGAGCGCGTGGTCCGCGGCCTGGACACGATCTCGGTCACCGGCAACATCCTGCGCGACTACCTGACCGACCTGTTCCCGATCATGGAGCTGGGCACCAGCGCGAAGATGCTGTCGATCGTGCCGCTGATGGCCGGCGGCGGCATGTACGAGACCGGCGCCGGCGGCTCGGCGCCCAAGCACGTGCAGCAGCTGGTCGAGGAGAACCACCTGCGCTGGGATTCGCTGGGCGAGTTCCTGGCGCTGGCGGTGAGCCTGGAGGACCTGGGGCTGAAGACCGGCAACCGCAAGGCCAAGATCCTGGCGACGACGCTGGACGCCGCCACCGGCAAGCTGCTGGACGACCGCAAGTCGCCGTCGCCCAAGACCGGCGAGCTGGACAACCGCGGCAGCCAGTTCTACCTGACGATGTGCTGGGCCCAGGCGCTGGCCGCGCAGCAGGAAGACCCGGAACTGGCCGCGCATTTCGCGCCGCTGGCCAAGGCGTTGACCGACAACGAGCAGAAGATCCTCGCCGAGTTCGCCGCCGTGCAGGGCAGGCCGGCAGACATCGGCGGCTACTACAAGGCCGACCCCGCCAAGACCAAGGCCGTGATGCGCCCGAGCAAGACCTTCAACGACGCGCTGTCCACCATCGCCGGCTGAAGAACCTGCTTCCTACCACGCATCGACGAAGGCCCGCCGCGGCGGCAGCGGCGCGGCACAGGCCACCGCCAGCACGCGCAGCAGCCAGTCGCGCGTCTCGGCGGGGTCGATCACGTCGTCGATCTCGAGCTGCGCCGCCATGTTGAGCGCCTGGCCGCGGTCGATGGCTTCCTGCAGCAGGCGCTGGAACAAGGCCTCGCGCTCGCCCGGCGGCGCGGCTTCCAGCTCCTTGCGGAAGCCCAGGCGCACCGCGCCTTCCAGGCCCATGCCGCCGAACTCGCCGGTGGGCCAGGCGGCGGTGGCCACGGGCGCGTGGAAGTGCCCGGCGGTCAGCGCCATCGCACCCAGGCCGTAGCCGCGGCGCAGCAGCACCGCGGCCACCGGCACGCGCAGCGCCGCGGCGTTGACGAACAGCCGCGCGGCGTGGCGCACCATCGCGGTCCGCTCCGACTCGGGCCCGACCATGAAGCCGGGCGAATCGACGAAGCTCAGCAGCGGCAGCCCGAAGGCATCGGCCAGCTGCATGAAGCGCGCCAGCTTGTCGCAGGCCGGCGCGTCCAGCGCGCCGCCCAGGTGGCGCGGGTTGCTGGCCGCCAGCGCCACCGCGCGGCCGCCGACGCGCGCCAACACGGTGATCACGCCGATGCCGAAGTCGCGCCGCAGCTCCAGCAGCGTGCCCTCGTCGGCCACGGTGTGCAGGATGCGGCGCGGCTCGTACAGCGCGTTGCGGCTGGGCGGCAGCGCATCGCGCAGGCTCTGCGGGTCGGCACCCGGCGCGCCGGCGGCCTGCAGCGGCACGGTCAGCAGCGCCAGCAGCGCCTTGGCCTGCTGCACGGCCTCGGCCTCGTTGGCGACGACGAGGTCGATCACGCCGTTGGCCGCCAGCACCGGCACCGGGCCCACGGCGTCGGCGTCCACCTTGCCGAGGCCGCCGCCTTCGATCATCGCCGGCCCGCCCATGCCGATGCTGGCGCCCTGCACCGCGATGATCAGGTCGCAGCAGCCCAGCAGCGCCGCGTTGCCGGCGAAGCAGCGCCCGGCCACCAGGCCCAGGCGCGGCACCACGCCCGACAAGGCCGCCAGGCGGCCGAAGGTGGTGCAGTGCAGGCCGGCGACGATGGGGCTGTCGACGTCGCCCGGGCGGCCGCCGCCGCCTTCCAGGAACCACACCACCGGCAGCCGCTGGCGCGCGGCCAGTTCCAGCACGCGGTCGCTCTTGGCGTGGTTGTTCATGCCCTGGGTGCCGGCCAGCACCGTGTAGTCGTAGGCCAGCGCCGCCACCGGGCGGCCGGCCACGGTGCCGGTGCCGCAGACCAGGCCGTCGGCCGGGGTGTTGCGCTGCAGGTCGTCCAGGCTGCGGCGGCTGCGCTGCGCGGCCACCATCAGCGCGCCCACTTCGGTGAAGCTGCCGTCGTCCAGCAGGTCGGCCAGGTTCTCGCGCGCGCTGCGCAGCCCGGAGGCGTGGCGGCGCGCCATCGCCTCGGGCCGCGCGGCATCGGCCAGCAGCGCGCGCCGCGCCAGCAGGCGCTGCAGCTCGGGTCGCGGGCCGGCAGGCGGTGCCGGCGCGGGCACGGCCGGCGCGGCGGCGGCATCGTCGGGCAGGCGGCGCAGGCGCAGCAGGCCATGGCCTTCGGCCGCTACTTCGCCCACCGCGGCCTGCACGGCCAGCACCTCGGCCGGCCAGGGCGCTTCGAGCGGCACTTCCATCTTCATCGACTCGATCAGCAGCAGCACCTGGCCGCGGGCCACCCGCTGGCCGGGCTGCACCTCGATGGCGATCACGCTGCCGTGGACGGGCGCGGCCAGATCCTGTTCGGCGGAGGCACTGACGGGGGCGTTGGCGGAGGCACTGGGGGTCAAGACGGACACTCCTGATTCGCGGGGGGTCGAGCCGGCGGGCTGCGCATGATGGCGCATTCGGGCCGGGCGGCCGCCGCGCGGCGCGGCCGTCACGGCGGCGGCTGATCCATACTGGCCGGCTGCTGATCAACCCGGTACCCATGGATCCTTCGTTACCCGACTCAAGCCCGGCCGGCCGCGCCTTGCCGGCCTCGCTGGGAACGGATCCGAGCCGGCTGGCGCGCATGTCGGGGCTGGCAGGCATCGGCTACTGGAGCTTCGACCCCGGCACGCGCACGGGCCGCTGGAGCCCCGAGCTGCTGGCGCTGCACGGGCTGCCGGCCGACGCGCCGGTGCCCACGGTCGAGCAATGGCTGCAGCGCTTCGTGCACCCCGACGACCGCGAGCCCACCGCCGCCGCGCTGCGGCAGTGGCGCTCGGGCGGCGCCGACGCGCACGAGCAGGTGCTGCGCATCGTGCGCACCGATGGCACGGTGCGCGAGCTGCTGGCGCATTCGCTGGTGGAGGTGGAAGACGATCGCCGGCTGCGCTTCGGCGTGGTGATCGACGTCAGCTCGCTGCGCCACGCGCACCAGGCGCTGCGCGAGAGCCAGGCCCGCGCCCGCGGCGTGGCGCGGCTGAGCCACGAGCTGCGCACGCCGCTCAACGCCATCCTCGGCTGCTGCCAGATCCTGCGCGCCGACGAGGCCGCCGGCCACGACGACCCGCGGCAGCGCCAGCGCCTGCTGGCCGAGGTGGAGTCGGCCGGCCACGAGCTGCTGGCGCTGGTGGACCGCGTGCTGGACTTGAGCAGCCGCGTCCCCGCCGCCCAGGCGCGCGTGCCGCCGCCACCATCGCCGCCGCCTGGCCCGGGGCGCCGCACGCTGCTGTACGTCGAGGACAACGAGGTCAACGCGCTGATCGTCCGCGAGCTGGTGGCCCGCCGCGGCGACCTGCACCTGGTGGTGGCCGCCACCGGCGCCGAGGGCCTGCGCCTGGCCGACGAGCTGCAGCCCGCGCTGGTGCTGCTGGACATGCAGTTGCCCGACATGGACGGCGCCGAGGTGTTCAGCCGCCTGCGGGCCTCGGCGCGCACCGCGGCGCTGCCCTGCGTGGCGCTGTCGGCCAATGCGCTGGGCAGCGACATCGACGCCGCGCTGGCCGCCGGGATGACGGCCTACTGGACCAAGCCGCTGGACTTTCGCGCCTTCACGCAGTGGCTGGACGGCTTGTTCGGCCCGGCGGCGGCGCCAGCGCCTTAAGCCGGCTCCGGCAGCAGCCCGCGCTTGCGCAGCAGCGGCGCCACCGTGGGCGCGCGGCCGCGGAAGGCGGCGTAGGCGGCGCCCGGCTCCAGCGTGTTGCCGCTGCCGTAGATGAACTGCCGCAGCCGCTCGGCCAGCCGCGGGTCGAAGGGGTTGCCGGCCTCGCGGAAGGCCTCGTAGCCGTCGGCGTCCAGCACCTCGGCCCACAGGTAGACGTAATAACCCGCAGCATACGAGGAGCCGGCGAACAGGTGCTGGAAGTGCACCAGCCGGTGGTTCTGCCCCACCGCCGGCGGCAGCCCGGCGGCGCGCAGCAGATCGGCCTCCCAGGCGCACAGGTCGGCCGGCGGCTCGGCCTCGGTGCGCGCATGCAAGGCCATGTCGACCATCGCGCTGGCGGTGTAGCGCACGGTCTCGTAGCCCTGGTTGAAGCGGTGCGCCGCCTGCAGGCGCTGCATCAGCGCCTCGGGCATGGGCTCGCCGCTGCGGCAGTGGCGGGCGTGGCGGCGCAGCACCTCGGGTTCCGACAGCCAGTGCTCGAACAGCTGCGACGGCAGTTCGACGAAGTCGCGCAGCACCTGGGTGCCCGACAGCCGCTCGAAGGTGACGTTGGACAGCAGCCCGTGCAGCCCGTGGCCGAACTCGTGGAACAGCGTGCGCGCATCGTCCAGCGACAGCAGCGTGGGCTCGCCCGGCGCGCCCTTGGCGAAGTTGTTGTTGTTCAGGATCACCGGCAGCGCGGCCATGTCCAGCGGCGTGTTCCGGTTCTGCCACCGCAGCGAGCTCATCCAGGCGCCGCTGCGCTTGGCCGGGCGCGCGAAGTTGTCCTGCAGGAAGATGCCCACTAGACGGCCGGCGGCATCGCTGACCTCGTAGGCCTTGACGTCGGGGTGGTAGACCGGCAGCTCGGCGCGCGGCGTGAAGCGCAGCCCGAACAGCCGGCCGGCGCAGTCGAACGCGGCTTGCACCATGGCTTCGAGCTGGAAGTAGGGCTTGACCTCGGCGTCGTCCACGGCATAGCGGGCCTGGCGCACCTTCTCGGCCCAGAAGCGCCAGTCCCAGGCTTCGATCGGACCGGCCTCGCCGGCGGCGGCCATCTGCTGCTGCAGGGCCTGCTGCTCCTGCTGCGCCGCGGCCAGCGCGCGCGGCCACACCTCGTCGAACAGCCGCTGCACCGCGGCGCGGCTGCCGGCCATGGTGTCGGCCAGCGCGTGGTCGGCATACGAGGCGTGGCCGTGCAGCCGCGCCTGCTGCTGGCGCAGGCGCAGGATGCGGCGCACCAGCTCGCGGTTGTCGCTGTCGCCGGGGTGCTCGCCGCGCGAGGTCCAGGCGGCCCAGGCCTGCTGGCGCAGGTCGCGCCGCGTCGAATAGGTCAGGAACGGCACGACCAGCGAGCGCGACAGCGTGATCAGGTGCGCCTGCGCGTCGCCGGCAAAGCCCCGCTCGGCCGCCGCCTGGCGCGCCGCGGCGCGCACGAAGTCGGGCAGGCCGGCCAGCTCGTCCTCGGTGCGCAGCACCAAGCGCCAGGCGTTCTCGTCGTGCAGCACGTTCTGCGCGAAGCGCGTGGTCAGCTCGGCCAGCTCGGCCATCACCGCGGCATAACGCTTTCGATCGGCGCCTTGCAGCCGCGCGCCGGCGCGCACGAAGTCCAGGTGCACGCGCTCCAGCAGCCGGCGCTGCTCGGGCGTCAGCGCCAGCGCGTCGCGCTGGCGGTGCAGCGCGTCGATGCGCTCGAACAACGCGGCATTCAGATAGATCTGGCTGTCGTGCTGGGCCAGCGGCGCGGCCATGCGCCGCTGCACCGCCTGCAGCTCGGCGCTGGTGGCCGACGCGGTGAGGTTGGAGAACACCGCCTCCACACGCCCCAGCAGGCGGCCGCTGCGGTCGAAGGCGGCCACGGTGTTGTCGAAGTCGGGCGGCGCCGGCTGCTCGGCGATCTGCTGCAGTTCCTGGCGATGCGCCTGCATCGCGGCGGCGAAGGCCGGCTCGAAGTGCCGGGGCCGGATCTCGGCGAAAGGCGGCAGGCCGTGCGGGGCCGTCCAGGTCTGCAGCAGGGGGTTGGAGTCGTTCATGCGTCGTCAGCCGCGGTGGCACCGGAGCGAGCCATGATGCCATCAGCCGACGCCTTGGCGAGCCGGCGGCGGATGGTCAGATTTACGAGGTGACTCATGACATTGTTCCTGGGCAAGCGGGTATTTCCGTTCTAGGCCCGCGGCGCGGCGCCGGGGCCGTGAGGGCCGGCGGCAGCGGCTGTGGCACAGTCGCGCACCCGATTGCCGCGGCGCCCGCGCCCGCCCCTTCCTCCTTCTCCTTCATGGCCCTCAAGTCCACGGTCTACAAGGCCAGCCTGCAGGTGGCCGACATGGACCGCTCGCACTACCGCGACCACGCGTTGACGCTGGCGCTGCACCCCTCGGAAACCGAAGAGCGCCTGATGATGCGCGTGCTGGCCCATGCGCTGCAGGCCCCAGGCGACGACACCGACACGCCGCTGCTGCAGGCCCGCGGACTGTCGGACAGCGACGAACCCGACCTCTGGCAGCACGACCGCACCGGCGCGCTGCTGCACTGGATCGAGGTCGGCCAGCCCGACGAGCGCCGCCTGGCCAAGGCCTGCGGCCGCAGCGACCGCGTCACCGTCTACGCCTACGCCGCCAGCACGCCGGTGTGGTGGAAAGGCCTGGCCGACAAGGTGGCGCGGCTGTCCAACCTGGCCGTCTGGCAGATCGACCCCGCCGCCAGCCAGGCGCTGGCCGCGCTGGCCGCGCGCTCGATGCAGTTGCAGGTGACGGTGCAGGACGGCATCGTCTGGGTGGGCGACGGCGCGCACAGCGTGGAGATCCATCCGCAGGCGCTGAAGGCCGCGGCACGATGAACACGGAAGATCCCTACTGCTGGCTGGAAGACGTGCTCGGCGAGCGCGCGCTCGCCTGGGTGCGCGAGCGCAATGCGCAAAGCGAGGCCGAGCTGCAGGCCGTGCCGGGCTTCGAGCAGCGCCGGCAAGCCACGCTGCAGGTGCTGGACTCGCAGGACCGCATCCCGGCGGTGCACCGCATCGGCGGGCTTTTCTACAACCTGTGGCAGGACGCCGATCACCCGCGCGGCCTGTGGCGCCGCACGACGCTGGACGAGTACCGCCGGCCGCAGCCCGCGTGGGAGACCGTGCTCGATCTCGACGCCTTGAGCGCCGCCGAAGGCGAGAACTGGGTCTGGGGCGGCGCCGACGCGCTGGGGCCGGCCTACCGGCGCTGCCTGCTGCACCTGTCGCGCGGCGGCGCCGACGCGCAGGTGGTGCGCGAGTTCGACCTCGTCGCCAAGCGCTTCGTCGACGGCGGCTTCTTCGTGCCCGAGGCCAAGTCCAGCCTGAGCTGGATCGACGAGGACACGGTCTACATTGGCAGCGATTTCGGCCCCGGCTCGCTGACCGACTCGGGCTACCCGCGCGTCATCAAGCGCTGGCGGCGCGGCCAGCCGCTGGACCAGGCGCCGACGGTGTTCGAAGGCGAAAGCACCGACGTGCTGGCCGACGCCTGGGTCGACCGCACGCCGGGCTTCGAGCGCAGCGGTTTCTACCGCAGCGTGGGCTTCTACGACAGCAGGAGCTTCC
The DNA here is from genome assembly GCA_047602205.1 of Rubrivivax sp. GTDB lineage: Bacteria > Pseudomonadota > Gammaproteobacteria > Burkholderiales > Burkholderiaceae_C > Rubrivivax. The sequence continues at coordinate 6,516,968 of JASGHX010000001.1, forward strand.
TGCTGCGGCCCGACGGCGCGCTGGCGGCCATCGACAAGCCCGACGACGCCGCGTTCTCGTTCTGGCGCGATCGCGTGCTGATCCAGTTGCGCAGCGAATGGACCGCCGGCGGTCGCACCTGGCCACGCGGCAGCCTGCTGGTCGCCGATGCCGCGGCCTATCTGCGCGGCGAGCGCGCCTTGACCGCGTTGTTCACGCCCGGCGCGACCTGCTCGCTGTCGTCGTACAGCCTGACGCGGTCGACCGTACTGCTGAACCTGCTGGACAACGTGAGCGGCCGGCTGGAGGAGTGCACGCCCGACGCGGCCGGCGGCGGCTGGCAGCGGCGCGAAGTGGCCACGCCGGGCCTGGGCACGCTGGCCGCCAGCGCGCTGCACGACCCGCTGCTGGCCGACGACCCGCTGGCCGAAAGCTACTGGCTGCGGCGCTCGGGCTTCCTGGAGCCCGACACGCTGGAGCTCGGCCGCACCGGCAGCGACGAGCGCGCGCCGGTCAAGGCCCTGCCCGCGTTCTTCGACGCCAGCGGCATGCGCGTGGAGCAGCGCTTCGCGCGCTCGGCCGACGGCACGCGCGTGCCCTACTTCGTCGTCTGGCCGCGCCAACCGCGCGGCGACGGCCGCAACCCCACGCTGCTGTACGGCTACGGCGGCTTCGAGGTCGCGCTGGCGCCCTGGTACCTGGGCGCCACCGGCCGCACCTGGCTGGAGCCGGGCGGCGTCTTCGTGGTCGCCAACATCCGCGGCGGCGGCGAGTTCGGCCCCGAATGGCATCAGGCGGCGGTCAAGGCGCGCAAGCAGAGGTCCTACGACGACTTCGCGGCCGTCGCCGAAGACCTGATCGCCGGCGGCGTCACCCGGCCCGAGCACCTGGGCATCCAGGGCGGCAGCAACGGCGGGCTGCTGGTCGGCACGGTGATGCTGCAGCGGCCCGAGCTGTTCGGCGCCGTGGTCTGCCAGGTGCCGCTGCTGGACATGCGGCGCTACCACCGGCTGCTGGCCGGCGCCTCGTGGATGGCCGAGTACGGCGACCCCGACCGGAGCGAGGACTGGGCCTGGATCGGCGCCTACAGCCCCTATCAGAAGCTGCGGGACCTGCCGCCGGGCACGCGGCTGCCGCCGGTGCTGTTCATCACCAGCACGCGCGACGACCGCGTGCACCCCGGCCACGCGCGCAAGATGGCCGCGTTGATGCAGCAGCTCGGCCACCGCGCGCTGTACTGGGAGAACATCGAAGGCGGCCACGGCGGCGCCGCCGACAACGCGCAGCGCGCCCGCATGCGCGCACTGGAACTGAGCTTCTTGTGGCAGCGCCTGGCGGTGGCTTGCTGACCGTGCTGCCGTGCTGACCTGGATCGACGACGACAGCCCGCTGCCGCCCGCCAGCCAGGCGATGGGCCCGGACGACGAGGTGCCGGGCCTGGTGGCCGCGGGCGGCCGCGTGACGCCGCGGCGCCTGGACGAGGCCTACCGCAAAGGCATCTTCCCCTGGTACAGCCCCGGCCAGCCGGTGCTGTGGTGGAGCCCCGACCCGCGCATGGTGCTGCCGGCGGCCGGGTTCAAGCTCAGTCGCTCGCTGCGCAAGACGCTGCGCCGCTTCGTCGCCACGCCAGGCTGCGAGCTGCGCATCGACAGCGCCTGCCCGCAGGTGATCCGCGCCTGCGCCGAGGCCGCGCGCGCCGGCCAGGACGGCACCTGGATCGTGCCGGCGATGATCGACGCCTACGGCGCCTGGCATGCGCAGGGCCGCGTGCACAGCGTCGAGACCTGGGTCGACGGGCGACTCGTCGGCGGGCTCTACGGCGTGGGCATCGGCCGCATGTTCTTCGGCGAGTCGATGTTCGCGCGCGAGACCGATGCCTCCAAGATCGCGCTGTGCGGCCTGGTGTGCTTCTGCCGCGCGCACGGCGTGGCGCTGATCGACTGCCAGCAGAACACGCGCCACCTGGCCTCGTTCGGCGCGCGCGAGATTTCGCGGCGCGACTTCCAGGCCCACTTGCGGCACGCCCTCGCAGCCGACGAGATCGGGGATTGGACCTATGATCCGACGCTCTGGCGGCAGTTGCTGGACGAGCCGGCTGCCGCGGCCCCGGAAGACCACCGCCCGTGACGCACCCGAAAGAGCTTCCGCTCTCGTCATTGCAGTTCTATGCCACCGCACCCTACCCGTGCAGCTACCTGCCGGGGCGGCAGGCGCGCTCGCAGGTGGCCACGCCCAGCCACCTGATCCATGCCGACGCCTACAGCGCGCTGGTGGCCGCGGGCTTCCGCCGCAGCGGCATGTTCACCTACCGCCCGTATTGCGACGGCTGCCGCGCCTGCGTGCCGCTGCGCGTGCCGGTGGCCGGCTTCCGGCCCACGCGCAGCCAGCGCCGCGCGCAGGCCCAGCACGCCGATCTGCAGGCGCGCGTGCTGCGCCTGGGCTTCGTGCCCGAGCACTACCAGCTCTACCTGCGCTACCAGGCCGGCCGCCACAGCGGCGGCGGCATGGACCACGACAGCGTCGACCAGTACACGCAGTTCCTGCTGCAAAGCCGCGTCAACTCGCGCCTGGTGGAGTTCCGCGAGCCGGGCGCCGACGGCCAGGCCGGCGCCTTGCGCATGGTGTCCATCCTCGACGTGCTGGCCGACGGCATCTCGGCCGTCTACACCTACTACGAGCCCGACCCCAAGGCCAGCTACGGCACCTACAGCGTGATGTGGCAGATCGAGCAGACGCGGCTGCTCAAGCTGCCGCACGTCTACCTGGGCTACTGGATCGCGCAAAGCCCCAAGATGGCCTACAAGGCGCGCTTTCGCCCGCACCAGCTGCTGGTGGACGGGCGTTGGCAGACGGTGGCCGGCGACGGCCAGGACGGCCCGGCCTGATCAGGTCGCGGTCCAGCGCCAGACGTCGCCGTCGCCCTGCGCCGCCGCGCGCCCGTCCTCCTGCAGCTTCAGCAGGTGCGCCAGCAGCGAGCGCCGCGCCACCGAGTGCAGGCGCGGCGGCGTGTCGGCGTAGACCTCGGGCAGCAGCTCGTCCAGCGTCGCCCGGCCGCGCGGCTGCAGCGCGGCCACGACCTTGGCCTCGCGCTTCAAGCGGTGCGCGATCAGCGCGCGCAGCACCGCGTGCGGCTCGGCCACCAGGAAGCCGTGGCCGGGGGCCAGCCACTGCAGGTCTTCGGCCAGCAGCGCCTGCAATGCGCGCAGATAGGCCGCCATGTCGCCGTCCGGCGGGTTGATCACGACGGTGGAGCCCTGCATCACGTGGTCGCCGGTGAAGAGCAGCTTCTCGTCCTCCAGCAGCCAGCACAGGTGGTTGGAGGCGTGGCCCGGCGTGTGGATCGCGCGCAGCGTGGCCTGCGGGCCCAGGGACAGGCGCTCGCCGTGCACGGGCTCGCGCGCGGGGGCGAACGTGGCGTCCTGGCCTTGCGGGTGCAGCGGCAGCCGGCCCAGCACGGTGGCGCCGAAGGCCGCGGCCGCGGCCACGCAGCCCGGCGAATGGTCGACGTGGGTGTGCGTCGCCAGCACCCAGTGCACCGGGCCCGGGGCCGCGGCCTGCAGCGCGGCCAGGTGCTGCGCGTCGGCCGGGCCGGGGTCGATCAGCGCCCAGCGGTCGGTCTCGGGGCAGCCGACGAAGTAGCTGTTGGTGCCGGGGCCGGTCATCACGCCGGGGTTGGGCGCAGTGACGCGGCGGACGCGGTCCGACAGCCGCACCGCCCGGCCCGGCACCAGCTCGGCCCAGGCGTCGTGGGCCAGGCCTTCGGGGTCGAGCTTGCAGACCTCGGCATAGGCCCAGTCGTCGGGCTGCACGACGGTCAGGCCGCGGCGGTTGAGCGCACGCCGCGGCCGCGTGGCCGGGATCAGCGTCTGCGCCGCGGCGCCGGCCAGCGCCTCGGCGGTGTTGGCGAAGACCGAGAGGTCGCGCAGCGTGCGCTGCGTCACCGGCAGCAGTTTCAAGTCTTCGCCGCGCGCCAGCGCCTGCTGCGGCGTCAGCCACATCAGCTCGGTGGCCTCGGCGCGGTCGGCCTCGGGCTGCTGACCCGGCGGCACCGGCGCCAGGAAGAAGCGGGTGTCGAAGCGCTTGGGCACGCCCGGCGGCGTGATCCAGTGGCTCCAGCAGGCCAGGCGGCGCAGGTCGATCTTCAGGTCCAGCGCGCTGCACATCTGCGCCAGCGTGGCCTCGCCGCGCTGCAGGCGCGCGCGCCAGTCGCCCCAAGCCGGACGCGGCTCGGCCGGGCGGCCGAGGTCGTCGCAGGCCAGCAGCAGGCCCACCTCCTCGAAGGTCTCGCGCACCGCGGCGATCGCGTGGTCCAGCATGCCTTCGCCGAGGCCGTAGCGGGCGCTCAGCGTGGCGTCGTCGGCGCCCAGCACGAAGGCGTGGGCCTCGCGGTCACTGGCGTTCAGTGCGCCGCCGGGGAAGACCACGGCGCCGCTGCGGAAGTCGTTGTCGCGCTCGGCGCGGCGCAGCATCAGCAGTTCGAAGCCGGGCTCGGCGCCGCCGGCCACGTCGCGCAGCAGCAGCAGGGTGGCGGCCAGCCGGATGGCGTTGGGCGCGGCGCTCATAGAACCCCCTTGGCGCTGCGCGCCGTCCCCCAAGGGGGAGCGAGCGCCTCCGATGCGATCGTGCGGCGCTCATCGGTCGGCTCCGCCAACCGCTGCCACGCCGCTGGCGATCAGCGCGTCGATCGCCGCGGCGTCGTAGCCGGCCTCGGCCAGCAGCTCGCGCGTGTGCTCGCCGGTCTGCGGCGCCGGCCGCGGCACGGCGCTGCGGCTGCGGTCGAAACGCGGCGCCGGCGCCGGCTGCGCCAGGCCGCCGACCTCGACGAAGCCCTGGCGCGCCTGCGCGTGGCGGTGGCGCGGCGCCTCGGCGAAGTCCAGCACCGGGGCGAAGCAGGCGTCGCTGCCTTCCAGCCGCGCGCACCAGTCGTCGCGCGTGCGGCTCTTCATCAGCGCGCTGATGGCCTCGCGCATTGCCGGCCATTCGCGGCGGTCGTACTGGCGCTCGACGAAGCGCGCGTCCAGCCCGACCAGACGCGCGAACTCGGCGAAGAACTTGGGCTCCAGCGGCCCCAGGCTGACCCAGCGGCCGTCGGCGGTCTCGTAGGTGTCGTAGAACGGCGCACCGCCGTCCAGCAGGTTGTGGCCGCGCGGCTGGTCCCAGCGCCCGGCGGCCTGCAGGCCGTAGAACAGCGAGGCCAGCGAGCCGGCGCCGTCGACCATCGCCGCGTCCACCACCTGGCCGCGGCCCGAGCGGCCGCGCTCGAAGACGGCCGCCAGCAGCCCGAAGGCCAGGTACAGCGCGCCGCCGCCGTAGTCGCCCACCAGGTTGAGCGGCGGCACCGGCTTGCCGCCCGGCGCGCCGATGGCGTGCAGCGCGCCGCTCAAGGCGATGTAGTTGATGTCGTGCCCGGCCGCCTGCGCCAGCGGGCCGCTCTGGCCGAAGCCTGTCATGCGGCCGTAGACCAGCCGCGGGTTGCGCGCCTGGCAGTCGGCCGGGCCCAGGCCCAGCTTCTCGGTCACGCCCGGGCGCAGGCCCTCGATCAGCACGTCGGCACCGTCGACCAGGCGCAGCACCGCCTCGCGCCCGGCGGCAGCCTTCAGGTCCAGCGCGATCGAGCGCCGGTTGCGGCCGTTGACGTCGTGCTGCTTGGCCATCGGCACGCCCAGGCCGCTGGGCTCCACGCGGTCCACGCGCAGCACGTCGGCGCCCAGGTCGGCCAGCAGCATCGCGCACATCGGGCCGGGGCCGATGCTGGCCAGCTCGATCACGCGCAGTCCTTCGAGAGGTCCCATGGGTGTTTCTTCGGATGTCGGATGGCCCGAGTGTGCCGCAGCCGACAATGCAGGCGATGAATCCGATCTGGGCCATGATGCTGGCGTCGCTGCTGTTCGCGACGATGAGCGTGTGCGTCAAGCTGGCCTCGCCGCAATACGGCGCCGGCGAGGTGGTGTTCTACCGCGGGCTGGCCGGCGCGCTGGCCATCGTGGCGCTGCAGCGCCTGCGCGGCGGCACGCTGCGCACGCCGGTGCCCGGCATGCATGCGATGCGCAGCGCCAGCGGCGTGGTGGCGATGTGCCTGTGGTTCTACTCGCTGAGCGGCCTGCCGCTGGCCACCGCGACGACGCTGAACTACATGTCCTCGGTGTGGATGGCGTTGTTCCTGGTGGGCGGCGCGGTGATGATGGGCGGGCGCCGCGTCTCGCCGGTGCTGGTGGCCGCGGTGCTGCTGGGCTTTGCCGGCGTGGCGCTGGTGCTGCGGCCGACGCTGGCGCCGTCGCAGTTCGGCCACGCGCTGTCGGGGCTGCTGTCGGGCGTGCTGGCGGCGCTGGCCTACCTGCAGATCACCGCGATGGGCCGCAGCGGCGAGCCCGAGGACCGCATCGTCTTCTACTTCAGCGTGGGCAGCATGGCGATCGGCGGCGCGCTGATGCTGTGGCAGGGCCCGTCGGCGCACACGCTGCGCGGCGTGCTGCTGCTGCTGGCCATCGGCATCCTGGCGGTGGCCGCGCAACTGCTGATGACCTACGCCTATTCGCGCGGCAGCACGCTGGTCAACGCGGTGCTGCAGTACCTGGGCATCGTGTTCGCGTCGGTCTATGGGCTGCTGCTGTTCGGCGAGACGCTCACGCCGCTGGGCGTCCTGGGCATGGGGCTGATCGTGGCCGCCGGGCTGATGACCAGCCGCGTGCGCGCCGCCGCACCCGAGCCGCCCGACACCCGCGGCCACCACCCGCCGGACGCATGACGCCCGCCGGCTGGATGCTCGACCCCATCGTGCTGCTGGGCTTCGGCTGGGCTTTCGGCGGCGTGCTGCCCTGCGTGCTGCTGGGCGTGCTGCTGGGCCGCGCGCGCGGCGCCACCCTGGGCGCCGGCAGCGCGCTGCTGCTGTGGGGCCTGGGCAACCTGGCGGTGACGGCGCTGGTGGTGGCCTACGTGGAGCTCGACACCACGGTGCTGACGCTGCAGGCCACGCGCTGCCTGCCGTCCGCCGACGGCCGCGGCCAGCCGCTGCGCAGCTTCCTCTACGCCGTGCAGCGCCCGGGCGAGCCGGCGCACGAGGCGCGCACGCCGCCCGACAGCGGCCCCTGCCCGCAAGGCCCGCTGCCGTCGGAGCGCCTGCGGCTGCGCAAGGACGCGCTGGCCTCGGCCGCGCCGGTGATCGCCGCCGAGGAGGTCGAAGGCGGCGCGGCGCTGGCCGCGGCGATCACCTGGGGAATGTTCGGCGTCTTCGCCAGCTTTGCCGGCAGCCTGCTGCTGGCGCACCACCGCGGCGGCCGGCCGGCGCCGCCGCGGCAGCCGGTGGCGCCGTGGCGGCTGGGCATCGCGCGGCTGCTGGGCTCGCTGGGCGGCCTGCTGCTGCTGGCCGCCTTCGTCGCGCCGTGGCTGATCGGCGGCGGCTTCGAGCGCAGCCTGGTGCTGGGCCTGCGCACCGGCGCCACCGCGCTGGGCTGCTGGATCGTCTCGATGCTGCTGGGCGGCGAGCGCGGCGCCGGTGCCGGCGCGGCCTTCCTGGGCCTGTTCACGCTGGCGATGCTGGGCGTGGCCGAGTTGCTGCGCCTCAATTGACGGCTCTTGACGGCGCTCAAGCACGGGCACTCCAATCGCGCAACACTGCGGGCATGCGCCGGCAGTGAACGGGCGCAGCAGTCCAGCAGCCACAGGAGTCCAGCATGTACAAGCGCATCCTCGTCCCCACCGACGGTTCCGAGATCACCGGCAAGGCCGTGCAGACCGCCATCAGCCTGGCGCGGCTGTGCGGCGCCGAGCTGTTGACCATCGGCGTCAAGGAGCCCTTCCCCTACAGCGCCATCTCCGAGATGCAGCCGGTGCCGCCGCAGGAGTTCTACGACGCGCAGGAGCGCATCGCCGTCGGCAACGTCAAGACCGTGGTCGACGCGGCCGCGGCCGCCGGCGTCAAGTGCGGCGGCCACACGGTGGAGGCGCTGCACCCCTGGGAGGCCATCCTCGACCACGCCAAGACGCAGAACTGCGACCTCGTGGTGATGGCCTCGCACGGCCGCCGCGGCGTCTCGGCACTGCTGCTGGGCAGCGAGACGCAGAAGGTGCTGACGCACAGCGCGCTGCCGGTGCTGGTGGTGCGCTGAAGCCGGCGCGGGGCATGGGCGCTTTTCAGTGCCCGTGCCCTTCCAGCGCATAGTGCGTGATCAGCAGCACGATGCCCAGCCCGGCCGACAGCCAGCCCAGTTGCGCCGCGGTGTCGCGCCATGACAGCCGGCGCTGCAGCTGCGGCATCAGGTCGGCCACCGCCACGTAGACGAAGCTGCTGGCCGCTACCACGAGCAGGAAGGGGAACAGCGCCTTCCAGGGGCCGACGACGAAGTAGCCCAGCACGCCGCCGGCCACCGCGGCCAGGCCCGACATCGCGTTGTAGGCCAGCGCGCGCGCGCGGCTCAGGCCGGCGTTGATCAGCACGATGAAGTCGCCCACCTCCTGCGGGATCTCGTGGGCGATGATGGCCGCGGCGGTGGCCACGCCCAGGTGCGTGTCGGTCAGGAAGGCGGCGGCGATGATCACGCCGTCGCAGAAGTTGTGGATGCTGTCGCCCAGCAGCACGCTCCAGCCGCCGCGCCCGGCCTGCTCGGCATCGAAGCCGTGGTGGTGGTGGTGGTGCGGATCGTCGCCCTCGTGGTGGTGGCCGTGGCGGTACAGCTCGGCCTTCTCCAGCAGGAAGAAGAACATCAGCCCGGCCAGCAGCGTGGCGAACAGCGCCTGCGGCTCGGCATGGCTCTCGAAAGCCTCGGGCAGGATCTGCAGCAGCGCGGTGCCCAGCAGGATGCCGGTGGACAGGCTCACGAGGTTGCGCACCAGCCGCGCCAGCACCAGCTCGTTGAGCGCGGCGGCGATCAGCACCGACAGCAGGCCGCCGGCCAGCGTGGCGATCACGATGTAGAGCAGGGTCATCGATGAGGCAGCGGCGCGCATCCGTGACGCGGCGGCGCCGCCGCGGTCAGGCCCGTGATCTCAGCCCAGGTAGCGGTTGAACCACGCCAGGCAGCGCTTCCAGCCGTCCTCGGCCGCCTCCTTGCGGTAGCTGGGACGGTAGTCGGCGTGGAAGGCGTGCGGCGTGCCGGGGTAGACCGCCAGCTCGCTGGCGGTGTTGCCGGCGGCCTTCAGCGCGTCGCGCATCTTGTCCACCGTGTCGTTGGGGATGCCGGGGTCGTCGCCGCCGTACAGGCCCAGCACCGGCGCCTTGATGCGCGCGGCGACGTCCAGCGCCGATGGGTCGCCCGCGTGGTAGGCGCGCGCCACCGGCCCGTACCAGGCCACCGCCGCTTTCACCGCCGGGTTGTGCGCGGCGTACATCCAGGTGGTGCGGCCGCCCCAGCAGAAGCCCGTGATGCCCAGCTTGTCGGCCGCCGCGCCCTCGCCGCGCGCCCAGGCCACCGCGGCGTCGAGGTCGGCCATCACCTGCGCGTCGGGCGTCCTGGCGATCACCTCGTTCATCAGCTTGGCGATCTCGCCATAGCTGCCGGCGTCGCCCTGGCGCACGAAGAGCTCGGGCGCCACCGCGAAGTAGCCGGCCTTGGCCAGGCGCCGCGCCACGTCGGCGATGTACTCGTGCACGCCGAAGATCTCGCTGATCACCAGCACCACCGGCGCATGGGCCTTGCCCGCGGGCGCCGCACGGTAGGCCGGCAGCTTGAACGTACCGGCGGGGATCATCACTTCGCCGGCCAGCAGCCCGTCGCTGGACGTCTTGATCTGCGTCTGCGCCGCCACCGGCAGCACCGCGGCGGCGAAGCCGCTGCCCACCGAGGCGCGCACGAAGTGGCGGCGCGAGAAGTCCCGGCCGGGCACCAGGCTGTCGAGTTCCTGCTTCAGGCTCATCTGCTTGCTTGTCCGTTGCACGCGAAGGCGGCGGATTGTAGGCAGCGCGTCGCAGCGGCCCCGGCGCGCCCGGCACAATGCCCCCATGCCCGACACCGCTCCGCCCGAAGACCGCATCCTCGCCGCGGTGGACATGGGCTCCAACAGCTTCAGGCTGGAGCTGGCGCTGCTGCAGCGCGGCCGCTACCGCCGGCTGGACTACCTGAAGGAGACCGTGCGCCTGGGCGGCGGCCTGGACGCCGACGGCCTGCTGACCGACGAGGCCGCCGAACGCGGCCTGGCCTGCCTGCGCCGCTTTGCCGCCCGGCTGCACGGGCTGCCGCCGGCCCAGGTGCGCGCGGTGGCCACGCAGACGCTGCGCGAGGCGCGCAACCGCAACGACTTCCTGCTGCGCGCCGAGGCCGCGCTGGGCTACCCGATCGAGGTGATCAGCGGCCGCGAGGAAGCGCGGCTGATCTACGCCGGCGTGGCCCAGCTCCAGCCGTCCGACGGGCCGCGGCTGGTGGTCGACATCGGCGGCCGCTCGACCGAGCTGATCCTGGGCGAAGGCCGGCTGCCGCGGGTGGCCGAGTCCTTCGTCGTCGGCTCGGTCAGCCTGTCGATGCGCTACTTCGACGGCGGCCGCTTCAGCGCGCAGGCCTTCCGCGCCGCCCAGGTGGCCGCCGGCGCCGAGTTCGAGGAAGCGCTGCAGACCTTCCGCCGAGCGCTGTGGCGCGAGGCGCTGGGCTCCAGCGGCACCGCCGGCGCGGTGGCGCAGATGCTGCGCGACAGCGGCCGCGGCGACGGCCGCATCACCCCCGAAGGCCTGCGCTGGTGCATCGAGCGCTGCATCGCCGCCGGCCACGTCGACCGCCTGGAACTGCCCGGCCTGAAGCCCGAGCGCAAGGCGGTGATCGGCGGCGGCCTGGCCATCCTCTACACGCTGGCCGCGCAGTTCGAGATCGAGCACCTGCGCCCCGCCAAGGGCGCGCTGCGCCAGGGCGTGATCGTCGACCTGCACCAGCGCCACCAGGCCGCGCAGGCGCACCGCGGCGCCGACTTGCGCGACGCCTCGGTGGCCGAACTGCAGCGCCGCTTCGCGGTCGACCGCGAGCAGGCCGCGCGCGTCTCGGCGCTGGCGCTGGCGCTGTACGGCCAAGCCTGCCCGCAGGCCGATGCGCTGGCGCGCCGCGAGCTGGGCTGGGCCTGCGCGCTGCACGAGATGGGCATGAGCGTCTCGCACCACGACCACCACCGCCACAGCGCCTACCTGATGGCGCACGTCGACGCGCCGGGCTTCTCGCAAAGCCAGCAGCGCCGCATCGGCGAGCTGGTGCTGGGCCAGCGCGGCGGGCTGCGCAAGATCGAGACGGCGCTGGCACAGGAAGGCTTCGCCTGGCAGGTACTGTGCCTGCGGCTGGCCGTCATCGCCTGCCACGCACGCCAGCCGCTGCCGCCGCGCCAGTTGCGGCTGCAGGCCGCGGGCCACGAGGCACGCCTGAGCTGGAAACCCGGCTGGGCCGCGCAGCGCGAGCGGCTGCTGTTCCTGCTGCACGAAGAAGCCGCGGCCTGGCAGCGCCACGGGCCGCTGCGGCTGGTGCTGCCGGATTGAGCGGCCGCGCCAGAGACATTGGCGCGCTCCCGAAGCAAGCTAAACGCCTTGCCTTCTTGAGGGATCGAAATGAAGACGATCGGACTGATCGGTGGCATGAGCTGGGAATCCACCATTCCCTACTATCGTCAGATCAACGAGACGATCAGGAATCGTCTTGGCGGGTTGCACTCGGCGAAGGTGATTCTTTTCAGTGTCGACTTTCACGACATCGAACAGTTGCAGCATGCAGGAGAATGGGACGAAGCGGGCGAAGTGCTCGCCCATGCCGCGGCGGCCCTGGAGCGTGCAGGAGCCCAGGGGCTGGTCATCTGCACCAACACGATGCACAAGGTTGCGGGGCAAGTGCAGGCTGCCGCAGCGATCCCCTTGCTGCATATCGCCGACCCCACGGCTGCCGCGATCAAGGCGGCCGGGTTGAACACGGTCGGCTTGCTGGGAACGCGGTTCACCATGGAGCAGGATTTCTACCGGTTTCGACTGGAGCGCGACCACGGCCTCAATGTGCTCATTCCCGAGGAACGCGACCGGGCCTTGGTGCACAAGGTGATCTACGACGAACTTTGCCTGGGCGTGGTGAGGGAGGAGTCGCGCCGAGCCTATGTCGACGTCATTGATCGTCTTGCAAGCAAAGGCGCCCAAGCCGTCATTCTTGGATGCACGGAGATTTCGCTGCTGATCCGGCCGGAAGATGCGCGGATTCCCTTGTTCGACACGACGGCCATTCATGCCACGGCGGCTGCTGACTGGGCGCTGCAAGCCTGATGGGTCGGCCCTGCAAAAGCGATGGCGGAAGGCAGTGACCGGCCTTCATCGCAGTGCCAGCAGCGCGTCGCGCCAGTGCGCGAGGCCGAAGCCTTGCAGCCGCTGGTTACCCGGCGCGGCGCTGAGCAGCAGCGGCTCGCCCTGCGCGGCGGACGCGGCGTGCCGCTGCCAGGTCTGCAACGGCTGCAGCCACGCGCTCTGGAAAGTGGCGCCGGACTTGAACTCCACCGGCCACAGCACGCCGTCGCGCTCGATGAGCAGATCGACTTCGTTGCCGATGTTGTCGCGCCAGAAATAAGCCGTGCCAAGCTCGCCGCGGTGGCGCAGGTACTTGCCGTATTCGGCGATGCACAGGTTCTCGAACAGCGCACCGCGCATCGGGTGGATGTTCATCGCGCCGGCGCTGCGCACGCCCAGCAGCCAGGCGGCCAGCCCGGTGTCGTGGAAGTAGAGCTTGGGGGTCTTGACCAGGCGCTTGCCGAAGTTCGTGTGATAAGGCGGCAGCCGGAAGGCGATATAGCTGGCCTCCAGCACGGTGAGCCAGTCGCGCGCGGTGGTCTGCGCGATGCCCAGGTCGTTGGCGACCGCATTGAGATTGAGCAATTGGCCGCAGCGCGCGGCCATCATCCGCATGAAGCGCTGGAACTGCAGCAGGTCGCCGATGCGGCTGATTTCGCGCACGTCGCGTTCCAGGTAGCTGGCGACGTAGCCGGCATGCCAGTCGGCCGGGTCCACCGCGGTGCTGTGCAGGGCCGGGTAGCTGCCGACCACGAGCAGTTCGTCCAGGCTGAAGGCGTCGAAGCGGCCGGCCGCTTCGGCGTAGGACAGCGGCAGCAGTTCCAGGAAGCCGGCGCGCCCCGCGAGGCTTTGCGACACCGCCTGCGACAGCCGCAGGTTCTGCGAGCCGGTGACGATCCAGCGGCCGGGCCGGCGGTCGGTGTCCACCACGGTCTGCAGGTACGACAGCAGCTCCGGCACGCGCTGCGCTTCGTCCAGCACCACGCCGTCGGCGTGGGCGTCCAGGAAGCCGCGCGGGTCGGCCGCCACGCGCTGGCGCACGTCGGGGTCTTCCAGCGACACGTAGGCGTGGGACGCGAAGCAGGCGCGCGCCAGCGTCGTCTTTCCCGACTGCCGCGGGCCGGTGATCACCACGACGGGGAAGCTGCGCGCAAGGCGCAACAGGCGGTCGGCGGCAATGCGGGCGAACATCGATTTGCTGTTTCAGCTTTGAAGGCTGAAATTGTAAAACGAGCTGCTGCGGGACATGGGCCATCCGGACCGCCGTTGCGGCGGCCCCGCGCCGCTGGGGCATCATCGCCGCGATGAAGCCCGCCCCCGCCGCCGCCCCCAAGCTGCTGGAATGGGCGCGCACGGCGGACGGCTGGACGCTCAAGCTGCGGGGTGACTGGCGCGGCCCGGTGGCTGCGGCCGGCGGCGGCGTACGGCCCGAGCCGGGGCCGCGCCACGGCGAAGCCTTGCGCGTCGACGCCGGCGCCTTGCAGCACTGGGACGCCGACACCGCGCCGCGCCTGTGGGCGCTATTGGCGCCGCTGCGGCGGGAAGGCGTGCGGCTGGACTTCGCCTCGCTGCCCGAGGCCTTGCGCGCGCCGCTGGAACTGGCGCTGCCGGCCGAAGGCAGCGGCGCCGACGAGTTGCCCGCCGAGCACGCGGCGCCGGGCCTGCCGCAACTGCTGCGCGAGCGCTGGCGCGAGGCGCTGAACACCGCCACCTTCCTGGGCGAGGTGGTGCTGGCGCTCGGCCGGCTGCTGCGCGGGCGCACGACGATGCGCGGCTCCGACCTGCTGCGCCAGATCGACGTCGCCGGGCCGATGTCGCTGCCCATCGTCTCGCTGACCTGCTTCCTGATCGGCCTGATGCTGGCCTACATGGGCGGCGCGCAGCTGCAGCGCATCGGCGCCCAGACCTTCATCGCCGACGTGGTCGCGGTGGGCGTGGTGCGCGAGCTGGCCAGCCTGATGACCGGCGTGATCCTCGCCGGCCGCATCGGCGCGACCTACGCGGCACAGATCGGCAGCATGCAGGCCAACGAGGAGATCGATGCGCTGCGCGCCTTGGGCATCGACCCCATCGACTACCTGGTGCTGCCGCGCCTGCTGGCGCTGCTGGCGGTGGCGCCGCTGCTGATCGCCTATGCCGCGCTGGTGGGCGTGCTGGCCGGGCTGCCGCCAGTAGTGGGCATCTACGGCGTGCCGGCGCGCGAGTACCTGCACCAGTGCCTGTCGGCGCTGAACGCCACGCACGTCGGCATCGGCCTCTTCAAGGGCACGATGTACATCGGCCTGGTGGCGCTGGCCGGCTGCCGCGAAGGCCTGCACGCCGGCCGCGACGCCCAGGCCGTGGGCGCGGCCACCACCACCGCCGTGGTCAAGGCGCTGCTGTGGATCGTGATCGCCGCGTCGGCGAGCACGGTGCTGTTCCAGAGCATGGGCTTGTGATGAGCGGCGGGCACGACGACGCCGGCGAGGCTTTGGTGCAGGTGAAAGACCTGACCATGGCCTTCGGCGGCGAGGTGGTGCAGCGCGACCTGCAGTTCGACATCCGCCGCGGCGAGGTGCTGGCCATCATGGGCCCCAGCGGCTGCGGCAAGAGCACGCTGCTGCGCCACCTGATCGGGCTGCAGGCGCCGGCCGCCGGCCAGGTGCTGTACGGCGGGCAGGACCTGCACCAGTGCGACGACGAGACACTGGCCGTGCTGCGCCGCCGCTTCGGCGTGATGTTCCAGGCCGGCGCGCTGTGGAGCTCGATGAGCGTGGGCGAGAACGTGATGCTGCCGCTGCGCCTGTTCAGCCGCCAGGGCGTGGCCGAGCGCCGCCAGCGCGCGCGCTGGAAGCTGGCCCTGGTGGGCCTGGCCGACGCCTTCGACCTGGAGCCCGCCGAGCTGAGCGGCGGCATGCGCAAGCGCGCCGCGATCGCCCGCGCGCTGGCGCTGGACCCCGAGCTGCTGTACCTGGACGAGCCCTCGTCGGGGCTGGACCCCTTGAGCAGCGCGCGGCTGGACGGCCTCATACTCAACCTGCGGCGCCACCTGGGCACCACGGTCGTGATGGTCAGCCACTCGATCGACAGCGTGTTCGCGGTGGCCGACCGCGCGCTCTACCTCGACCCGCAGGACAAGACCATGCTCGCGCTCGATGCCCCCGAGGCCCTGGCCGACCACGGCCCGCCGCGCGTGCGCGAGTTCCTGCGTCGCCGCACGACCCGCAAGGCCAGGCCATGAAGCGCAAGGCCCACCCCACCCGCATCGGCCTGTTCCTGCTGGGCGGCTTGGCGCTGCTGGTGGCCGCCGTCTACGCCTTCACCGAAGGCCGGCTGTTCGCCAGCCGCGAGCGCGCGCTGGCGCACTTCGAAGGCTCGGTCTACGGGCTGCAGGTGGGCGCGCCGGTGGTCTTCCGCGGCGTGCGCCTGGGCAGCGTGGTCGACATCGGCGTGGTCTACCAGGGCCAGCCGGGGCGCTACGCGATCCCCGTGGTGCTGGAGATCGAGCGCGCGCGCATCGACGACGTCAAGGGCCGCGACAGCGGCGTCACCGTGGCCGACCTCGTGGCCCAGGGCCTGAACGCGCAGCTCGGCACGCAAAGCCTGCTGACCGGGCTGCTCTACGTCGACCTCGACCTGCGCCCGGGCAGCGCGCCGGCGCCGGCGCGGCGCGGCGAAGGCGGCCTGACCGAGATCCCCACGCTGCCTTCGCCAGTGCAGGCGCTGCAGAAGCAGTTGCGCAACCTCGACTTCGAGAAGCTGGTGGCCGACGTCAGCGCCGTGGCCGCCGGCGCGCGCCGGCTCGTCGCCGACCCCAAGCTGCAGTCCACGCTGGACGAGCTGGCGCGCGCCAGCGGCGAACTGCACCGGCTGCTGGCCCAGGTCGACCGGCGCACCGGCCCGCTGGCCGACGCACTGCAAGCGACCCTCAACGAGACCCGCCAGGCCGCCGCGCGCTGGGGTGCCCAGGCCGAGCGTGCCGGCGACGCCGTCGAGCGCATGGGCCGCGCCGCCGACGGCGTGAGCGGCACGATGGCGCGCGTCGACCGCGTGGCCGACGCCGCGCAGCCGATGCTGCAAAGCGTGCAGCGCGCCGCCGACGACCTGGCCCGCACGGCCGCCGCGCTGCAGCGCGCCGCCGGCGACGACGCCGGGCTGCTGCCGCAGCTCGAACGCGCCACGCAGGACATCGCCCGCGCCTCGCGCGCGGTGCGCGACCTGGCCGATCTGCTGCAGCGCCAGCCCGAGGCGCTGATCCGCGGCCGTACGGCCAACCCTTGACTTCAGCCGCTGCGATGAACGCTCCGCCTCTGTTCCGCCGCCGTCTGTGGCTCGGCCTGCCCGTGGGTCTGCTGGCGCTGGCCGGCTGCGGCCACTCGCCGCCGGTGCAGCTCTACCGCCTGCGCAGCGAGCCGCCGCAGCCCTTCGCACCGCCGCCGCCGTCGGCCGAGCGCTGGCAACTGCTGCAGCCGGTGCGCCTGCCCGAGTACCTGGACCGCGAAGCCATCCTGCTGCCGCAAGGTGCCAGCGGCGTGCTGGCGCTGTCGGGCCACCGCTGGGCCGAGTCGCTGCGCGACGCGGTGCCGCGGCTGCTGCGCCAGGACCTGGCGCTGCTGCTCGGCGAAGGCCAGGTCGCCGGCACGCCGCTGCCGCCCGGCTGGATGCCGACGCGGCTGCTGCGCGTGGAGCTGCTGGCGCTGGAGGCCGAGGCCGGGGCCGGTCCCCAGGCCGTGCGGCTGCAGGCGCGCTGGACCGTCGGCGACCCCGCGGGCCAGCGGCCGCCGCGGACGCTGACCGCCAGCCTGCGCGCGCCGGCTGCCGGTACGTCGATCGACGACCTCGTCGCCGCGCACCGGCTGGCCTTGTGGGAGCTGGCTCAGCGCATCGCGGCCGGCGGCTGAAGCGCCGCGGCCGCGACAGGCCTGCTTACCGCCGTTCACGCAACTTTGCGCGCGGGCGTCGCCGCAGCGACATCGGTCGCCGTTAATGGAGCACGTGCCAAGGCACGCCGTCTTCAACAAGGAGAAACCGCATGTCCACCACCCGCAAGATCTTCTCCGTCGCCGCGCTGGCCGCTGCCGGCATGCTGACGGGCCTGCCGGCCCAGGCGAGCGACCGCGTGCAGTGGTCGCTGCAGATCGGCCTGCCGCTGCCGCCGCTGCCCCTGCCGGTGATCGTCGCGCCCGCGCCGCGCGTGATCGCGGCGCCGGTCTACACGGCGCCGGTCTACGCGCCACCGCCGGCGGCCTGGTACGGGCGCCCCGTCGACCGCCGCGTCTACGGCTACGGCTACGGCAACCGCCATGACCGCGACCACGACGGCATCCCCGATCGCTACGACCGCCACGACAACCGGCTGGATCGCCCCGGCTGGCGCCAGGACCGCGACCGCGACGGCGTCCCCGACTGGCGCGACCGCCGCGACAACCGCCGCTGGTGAGCACGGCGCGCGCGGCCGGCCTTGAGCCTCAAGGCCGGTCGTGCGCCAGCCGCACGCCGCTGAACTGCCAGCGCGTCGCGGCCGGAAAGAAGTTGCGGTAGCTCGTGCGCAAGTGCCCCGGCGGCGTGGCCGGCGAGCCGCCGCGCAGCACGTACTGGTCGATCATGAACTTGGCGTTGTACTCGCCGACCGCGCCATCCCAGGCCGCGAAGCCCGGGTAGGCCGCATAGGCGCTGCCGGTCCACTGCCAGGCCCGGCCTTCCATCTGCCGCAGCCCAGGCGGCGCCAGCGCCGCGGCGTGCTCCCATTCGGCCTCGGTCGGCAGGCGCAGCGGCGGCACGCCGCCTTGCGCGCTGCGCCAGCGCGCATAGGCGTCGGCCTCGTACAGGCTCACGTGCCACAGCGTCTGCCCCGGCCGCAGCGGCCGCAGGCCTGGCAGGCCGAAGCGGTGCGTGAAGGCGCTGCCGCCTTCGCCGTCGCGCCGCCAGTACAGCGGCACTTCGACGCCTTCGCGGCGCAGCCAGTCCCAGCCGGCCGACAGCCACCAGCGCGGCTGGCGGTAGCCGCCGTCGTCGACGAAGGCCTGCCAGTCGCCCACGGTCAGCAGCCGCGCCGCCAGCGCGTAGGGCCGCAGGTGCACCGCGTGGCGCGGCGTCTCGTTGTCGAAGGCGAAGCCGTCGCCGCGGTAGCCGATCTCGACCAAGCCGCCTTCCAGCGGCACGAAGGCCAACGCTCCAGGTGATTCATCGGCCGCCCCGTCCCAGCCGGCGTCGTACACCGGGCACAGGGGGTTGCACGACAGCAGGTGCTGCAGGTCGGTCAGGATCAGCTCCTGGTGCTGCTGCTCGTGGTGCAGGCCCAGCTCGATGCGCGCGGCGATCGTCGCCGCGCAGCCGCGGCGCAGCAGCGCGGCCATGCGCTCGTCCACCTGGCGGCGGTAGTCCAGCACCTCGGCGAGCGACGGCCGCGTCACCAGCCCGCGCTGCGCGCGCGGGTGCTGCTGGCCGATGCCGTTGTAGTAGCTGTTGAACAGCACGCGGAAGGCCGGATGGAAGGGCGCGAAGCCGGGCTCGGCCGCTTCGAGCACGAAGGTCTCGAAGAACCACGTGGTGTGCGCCAGGTGCCATTTGACGGGGCTGGCGTCGGGCATCGACTGCACCTGGCAGTCGGCCTCCGAGAGCCCGCGCGCCAGTTCGACCGTGCGGCTGCGCACGGCGCGGTAGTCCAGCGGCGGCGGCGGCACCGTTCAGCTCCGGTGCGCGAGCAGCGGGTCGAGGATGCGGGCCGCGTAAGGGCCGGTCCAGTCGATCTCGCCGACCACGGTGCCCAGCGGCTGGTTGCGGTGGTCGAACAGCACCGTGCTGGGAAAGATGCGCGGCGTCCAGGCGCTGGCCGCTTGGCCGTCGGCGTCCAGCGCCACCGGCAGTTCCAGGCCCTGGCGGTCGAGGAAGCGCCTGACCAGGGCCGCCGGTTCCTTGTAGTTGATGCCGACGATGCGCAGGCCCTCGGGCGCGCGGTCGCGCGCCATCACCAGCAGCAGGGGCAGCTCTTCGCGGCAAGGCCCGCACCAACTGGCCCAGAAGTTGGCCAGCAGCAGCCGGTGGCCCGACTGCGCGGCCAGCGCCCAGCGGCCCCCGCCCAACAGCGGCAGCTCGGGCAGCGGCGGCGGCCGCCGGCCCTCGGGCCAGGGCCGCCACTCGAAGGCGTCGGCGGCGCGCGCCGGCAGTGCAGCAAGGCCCGCCAGCACGGCCAGGCTCGCCCGGCGCTGCCGGTCCAGGGGCTGATCCATGCACGCATTGTCGGCGCTGGCGAAAATGTCCGGCAACCGCCCAGGCTGATCCTGGCGGCCACGCCACGATGCCCACTGCCCCGAGCCCCCGCTTCTTCCACGACCTGCCGCCCGCAACCGACGTCCGCGGCGAGCTAACGCAAGGCCTGCTGCAGCCGCAGGCCGCGGTCTCGCCGCGCTTCCTGTACGACGCGCTGGGCTCGGCGCTGTTCACCGCCATCACCGAGCTGCCCGAGTACTACCCCACGCGTACCGAGGCCGCGCTGATGCAGCGGCAGGCCGGACCGATCGCCGCCGCGGTGCGGACCGCGCTGCCGGCCGGCTTCGCGCTGGTGGACCTGGGCGCCGGCGACGGCGCCAAGGCCGAGCGGCTGTTCGCCGCGCTGCAGCCGGCGCACTACGTGGCGCTGGACATCGCCGAAGACCAGTTGCGCCGCGCGCTGGCCGCGCTGCAGCAGCGCCACCCCACGCTGCCGGTCAGCGGCGTGGTCTGCGACTTCTCGCAGCGGCTGCGGCTGCCGGCGGGCCTGCACGAAGGGCCGTCGCTGGTGTTCTACCCGGGCTCCAGCATCGGCAACTTCGCGCCCGAGCAGGCCTTGCGGCTGCTGCGCCAGGCGCGCGAGCTGGCCGCCGGCGGCGCGCTGCTGATCGGCGCCGACCTCGTCAAACCGCGCGCGGTGCTGGAGGCCGCCTACGACGACGCGCCGGGCGTCACTGCGGCCTTCAACCTGAACCTGCTGCGCCACCTGAACGCGCTGCTGGGCAGCGACTTCGACGTGCGCGACTGGCAGCACCTGGCGGTCTTCGACGAGGCGCGCTCGCGCATCGAGATGCACCTGCAGGCCCGCCGCGAGCTGACCGTGCGCTGGCCCGGCCATCAGCGCCGCTTCGCCGCCGGCGAACGGCTGCACACCGAGAACTCCTACAAGTGGACGCCGGCCGCCTTCCAGGCCTTGCTGCAGGCCGCGGGCTGGCGCGAGGTGCGGGCGTGGCAGGACGAGCGCGGCTGGTTCGGCGTGTTCTTCGCGCGGGCCTGAGGCGGTGCCGGCTATGCTCGCGCAGCTTCCGACGGAGACCGATCGATGAACGCCCCCGAGAAACCCGCCGAACCCCGCCTGACCTCGCTGTCGCACGGCGGCGGCTGCGGCTGCAAGATCGCGCCCGGCGTGCTGTCGCAGATCCTCAAGGGCACGGCCGCGCTGCCGATCCCGCCGGAGCTGATGGTGGGCATCGAGACCTCCGACGACGCCGCGGTCTACCGCCTCAACGACGAGCAGGCGCTGGTCGCGACGACCGACTTCTTCATGCCCATCGTCGACGACCCCTTCGACTTCGGGCGCATCGCCGCCACCAACGCGATCAGCGACGTCTACGCGATGGGCGGCCGGCCCATCCTGGCGCTGGCGCTGGTGGGCATGCCGATCAACGTGCTGAGCACGCAGACCATCGGCCGCATCCTGGAAGGCGGCTCGGCGGTGTGCCGTGCGGCCGGCATCCCGATCGCCGGCGGCCACACGATCGATTCGGTGGAGGCCATCTACGGCTTGGTGGCGCTGGGCCTGGTGCACCCGCAGCGCGTCAAGCGCAACGCCGACGCCCGGCCCGGCGACCTGCTGGTGCTGGGCAAGCCGCTGGGCGTGGGCGTGATGTCGGCGGCGCTGAAGAAAGGCCGGCTCGACGACGCCGGCTACGCGCAGATGATCGCCAACACCACGCGGCTGAACACGCCCGGCCCCGACCTCGCCGCGCTGCCCGGCGTGCACGCGCTGACCGACGTCACCGGCTTCGGGCTGGCCGGCCACGCGCTGGAGCTGGCGCGCGGCTCGGCCTGCGACGTGCTGGTCGACTGGCCCGCGGTGCCGCTGCTGGACGGCGTGCGCGCGCTGGCGGCGCAGGGCTTCGTCACCGGCGCCTCGGGCCGCAACTGGGCCGGCTACGGCGCCGAGGTGGTGCTGCCCGAAAGCTTCGCGCCCGAGGACCAGGCCTTGCTGACCGACCCGCAGACCAGCGGCGGCCTGCTGGTGTCGTGCGAACCCGGCGCGCTGGACGCGGTGCTGGCCGCCTTCCGCCGCCACGGCTTCAAGCAGGCCGCGGTGCTGGGCCGCGTGGCGGCCGCCGCGGACGGCCGGCCGCGGCTGCGGATCAACGGCTGATCCTTTGTCCGGCGAACTCTGGCTGATCATCGCCGGCGCGGCCACCGCCGGCTTCGTGCAGGGGCTGTCGGGCTTCGCGTTCAGCCTCGTTTCGCTGTCGTTCTGGGCCTGGGGGCTGGAGCCGCAGCGCGCGGCGGTGCTGGCCACCGTGGGCGGGCTGACGGGCCAGATCCTGGCGGCGCTGGCGGTGCGCCGCGGCAGCCGCTGGCGCACGCTGTGGCCTTTCATCGCCGGCGGGCTGTGCGGCATCCCGGTCGGCGTGCTGCTGTTGCCGCACATCGAGCTGCGCGCCTTCAAGCTGCTGATCGGTGGGCTGCTGGTCGTCTGGTGTCCGCTGATGCTGTTCGGCAGCCGGCTGCCGCAGGTGCGCGGCGGCCGCGCCGCCGATGCCGCGGCCGGCGCCATCGGCGGGCTGATGGGGCCGCTGGGCGGTTTCACCGGCGCCGTGCCCACGCTGTGGTGCACGCTGCGCGGCATGGACCGCGACGAGCAGCGCGCGGTGGTGCAGAACTTCAACCTCACGATGCTGGCCGTCAGCACCGCGGCCTACCTGCAGCGCGGGCTGATCACGCCGGCGCTGTACGCCGACCTGGGCCTCGTCGCCGCCTCGCTGACGCTGCCGGCGCTGCTGGGCATGCGGGTCTACATCGGCATCAGCCCGCTCGCCTTCCGGCAGGTGGTGCTGAGCCTGCTGACGCTGTCGGGGCTGGCGATGCTGGCGTCGGCGCTGCGGTCATGAGCTTTCCCTGCATCCTCGACGTCGAGGCCTCGGGCTTCGGCCGCGGCAGCTACCCGATCGAGGTGGGCTACGCGCTCGCCGACGGCCGCACGCGCTGCACGCTGATCCGTCCGCCGCAGCACTGGACGCACTGGGACGAAAGCGCCGGGCAGGTGCACCGCATCAGCCGCGAGATGCTGCTGCGCCACGGCCGTGCGCCGCAGGACGTGGCGCTGATGCTCAACGAGGACCTGGCCGGCCAGACCGTCTATTGCGACGGCTGGGGCCACGACTACTCCTGGCTGGCCGCGCTGTTCGACGAGGCCGGGCTGCCGCCGGGCTTCCGGCTGGAATCGGTGCGCCGCCTGCTGGACGAAGCGCGGCTGGCGCTGCTGCCCGAGCTGCAGCGCCAGGCCCTGCAGCGCCTGGGCGTGGCACGGCACCGCGCCAGCAACGATGCCCGCGCGCTGCAGATCGCGATCGGGCTGGCGGCCGGCGATGAGCTTTCTGGCTAACTCGTCAGGCGAACGGCCTCAACGCGCTTGCTCGCGCTCCTGCAGCAGCCGCCACATCACCTTGCCCGAGCCGCTCTTGGGCAGGCTGTCCACGAACTCCACCCGCCGCGGCACCTTGTAGGCCGCCATGTGCTCGCGCGCCCAGGCGATGATGTCGTCGGCCGCGGTGTGGCCGCGCGCCGCGTCGCGCAGCACCACGTAGGCCTTGACGGTCTCGCCGCGGTAGTCGTCGCGCGCGGCCACGACGCAGGCTTCCTGCACCTGCGGGCACTTGAACAGCAGCAGTTCCACCTCGCTGGGCCAGACCTTGTAGCCGCTGGCGTTGATCATGCGCTTGAGCCGGTCGGTGATGAAGAAGTAGCCCTCGTCGTCCATGCGCCCGAGGTCGCCGGTGCGGAAGAAGGGCTTGCCGTCGATCTGCACGAAGGCCTCGCGCGTGGCCTCGGGGTGGCCCCAGTAGCCTTTGAAGAGCATCGGCCCGTGGGTCACGATCTCGCCGGCCTCGCCCACCGGCAG
Source organism: Rubrivivax sp. (assembly GCA_047602205.1). Classification (GTDB taxonomy): domain Bacteria; phylum Pseudomonadota; class Gammaproteobacteria; order Burkholderiales; family Burkholderiaceae_C; genus Rubrivivax. The sequence continues at coordinate 6,540,280 of JASGHX010000001.1, forward strand.
CTCCTGCAGCGTGGCGGGGTCGACCACGCGCGAATCGACGCCGAAGATCGGGATGCCCAGGCACTGCAGCTTGGCGCGCTCGGGCGGGTTGGCGTGGCTGGGCGCGGCAGTCTCGGTCAGGCCGTAGCCCTCCGCGAACGTGAGGCCGAACTCGGCCTGCAGCCGCTCGGCCACCGCCTGCGGCATCGCGGCGCCGCCGCCCGACAGCCGGCGCAAGCTGCGCAGGTCGAACTGCTTCGCGTTCGGGCTGCCCAGCAGGTCGATCACCATCGTCGGGATGCAGGTCCAGTGGCTGACGCGGTGGCGCGCGATCAGCCGGCCGGCCAGCTCGCGGTCCCAGCGCGGCATCAGCACCGTGGTGGAGCCGGCATGGGCGGCGGCCAGCACGCTGTACATCAGCCCGGTGATGTGGAACATCGGCACCACGCCCAGCGCCACGGTCTCGGGGCCCGACTGCCCCCACTGCCCGGCGCCGACGATGTTGGGCATCAGCGTGCGGTGGCTGTGCATGCAGCCCTTAGGCAGCCCGGTGGTGCCCGAGGTGTAGGGCAGCACGCACAGGTCGTCGGGCCGCGCGGTCGACAGGCCCGGGCGCAGCCCGGCGGCCAAGGCCTCGGTCCAGCGCACCGCGCCCGGCGGCAGCGGGGGGTCGGCGCACAGCCAGTCGAAGATGGCCGCGGCAGGCTTCTCCGCGGGATCGATGCGGTCCGGCGGCGGCATCGCATCGGTGTAGCGCGTGACCAGCAGCGTGCGCAGGCGCTGCGCCGGCGGCAGCGCGGCGTCGGCCGCGGCGACGCCGGCGGCCAGGTCGGCGCTGGTGATCGCCACCCGGGCCTCGGGATCGGTGATGTAGTGGCCCAGCTCGTCGGCGCGGTTCATCGGATTGACCGGCACCACCACCGCGTCGGCACGCTGGATCGCGTAGAAGGCCACCGCCCATTGCGGGCAGTTCTGCAGGACCAGCAGCACGCGGTCGCCCTTCTGCACGCCCTGCGCCTGCAGCCAGCCGGCCAGCGCCTCGGCCTGGGCCAGCAGCTCGGCGTAGCCGAGCGCGCGGCCGAGAAAGAGGTAGGCCGGCTTGTCCGGAAAGCGCCGCGCGCTGACCTCGAGGTTGAAGCCGACCGTGGTCTCGGGGATCGCCAGTTCGCGCGGCAGGCGCGAGGGCCAGAAGGCGTGGTGCGGGCGCACGGGCGCCGGCTCGGCAGCAGCGGTCACGGCGGGTCTCCTGCGGCCTCCGGCGGCCGCGAGAAATGGTCGCGTTTTAGTTGCCTTCCAGGCGGCGCTTCTGGACTTGCTCGGCCCTCAGGCTCACGCACTCGGGGTGCTTGCTGAACTCCGACCGGTTGCAGGTCAGGTCGATGCAGATCAGGCGCACCAGCGGCAACTCCTTGGCGCAACGCTCGCTGGGCGACTTGGGGCGATCGTCGACGGGCGGCGCGGCGTCGGCGGTGGGGGCCGGCACAGGCGCTGGGCTGGGGGCTGGTGCGGGGGCCTGGCGCGGCGCGGGCGGCGGCTGCGCACCCTGGCTTTGCGGCGGCGGTGCGGTCGGGCCGGCCGTGTTGGCACGCGGCTGCGGCGCGGGCTCGGTGCGGCGCGGCGGCGGCTCGGTGGTGCGGGGCCCGGTGGTGCGGGGCGTGGCGGCCGGCGGCGGCGCCGGGGCCGGCGCCGGCACCGCCACGGGCGCCTGCATCGGCGCGGGGCTGGGCGCCGGCGCCGCTGCAGCGGCCGCCGAAGCGGCATCACCGAGCGCGGCCGCCGCCGGCGTGGGCTCGACGGCCACCGGGGCCGGCGCGGGCATCGGCGCCGGTCCAGGCTCGGCCGCCGTCACCGGGCTCGCATTGGCCACCGGCGGCTCGGCGGCCGGCCGGGTCAGGAACCACCACAAGCCACCGCCGATGACCGCGGCCGCGGCCACGCCGGCGACCACCGGCGTCAGCCACGATGACGACGAATCCGCCGCCGCCTTGGGCGCGGCGCGGGGCGCCGCCGGGGCGGCCGCCTTGGGCACGGGCGGCGGTGGCCGGTCCTCGGCCGCGCGGCGCGGGGCCGGTGCTGGCGCCGGCGCGCTGCCCTCCTCGGCCAGCGCGCGCGGCGCGTACTGCGTGGTATGCGGCCGCGCGCCGGGCGCGGCCTGCGGCGGCACCGGGGGCTGCGGCGCCGGCGGCACCGGGGCCGGCGGCATGGGCGGCGGCGGGGCCGGCGGAATCCAGAACGCCGACGACCGCGGCGAGATGATCGTGGCGTCTTCGTCGCCCGCCGCGGGGCGCGGCGGCGGCGCCATCGCCGAGCGCGGGATCACCACGGTGGCATCCTCGTCGGCCGCTGGCCGGGGCGGCGGCGCGCCGCGCGGCACGATCACGGTGGCATCCTCGTTGCCGAGGCCGGCGCCGCCTTCGATCGCCGCGGTGCGCTCGAAGGGCGACGGCGGCGTGCGCTGCGGCGGCTGGGTGCGGCCGGCCAGCGCATCGCGCACCGCGGCCACGGCCTGCGGCCGCTCGGTGGGCAGCGGCGCCAGCATCCAGTCGATCACGGCCAGGAACCCGGGCGTGCAGCCGGGCAGCGCCTGCGCGGCCAGCGGCTTCATGGTGTCCTGGATCGAGCGGCCGGGCGCCGGCGGCGGCGGCTTGCCCAGCAACAGGAAGTGCATGGTCGCGCCCAAAGCGTAGAGGTCGGTCCACGGCCCCTGCTTCATGCCGCTGACGTCGGCATACTGCTCGATCGGCGCGTAGGAAGGCTTGAGGATCGCCGTCAGCGCCTGGCTGCGGTCGGTGATGACGCGGCGCGCGGCGCCGAAGTCCAGCAGCACCGGCCGGCCATCGGGCTCGATCATGATGTTGTCGGGCGCGATGTCGCGGTGGTACACGTCCTCCGAATGCAGCCGCTCGATCGCGCCCAGCAGCGGCTCGACCATGCTGCGCACCCAGGCCTCGTCGGGCGGCGCGCCGAGCTTGGCGCGCACGTCGCGCGCGTTGCGGCCCTTGTACAGCGCCATCGCCATGTAGGCGGTGCCGTTGGCCTCCCAGAAGCGGTGCACCTTCACCAGCGACGGGTGGTCGAAGCGCGCCAGCAGCCGCGCCTCGTTGACGAAGCTGCGCAGGCCCAACGCGAAGGTGTCGGCATGCTCCTGCGAGACCAGCGAGACGTGCAGCGTCTCGTTGCGGTCCACCAGCGTCGCGGGCATGTATTCCTTCAGCGCCACCTCGCGTTCGAGCAGGTGGTCGAAGGCCAGGTAGACGATGCCGAAGCCGCCGACGCCCAGCACGCGCCGGATCTCGAACTCGCCGAGCCGGGTGCCGACCGGCATGGCCCCATGGGGGTAGGCCGGGCTTGTGGCGCGAATGTCAGGCATGGAAAGCAGGCATGAAAAGCGAGCTTAACAGGGACGATCCGCCGGCAACGCCGCCGCTGCGTGTCGGATCCCGCATCTTCAGCGTGCCATCAGCTCCAGCATCAGCTCGATGCGGGCCTGCGCCGGGCCGAGGCTTTCGTAGACGGCCCAAGGCTGCTGCGGCACGGCCACCACCGGCCCGGCGGCGCAGCGCGAGACCACGCGCACGGCCACGCCGCGCGCTTGCGCGCGCGCCAGCCCCTCGGCCAGCGCCTGGTGCACGGTGCCGTTGCCGGTGCCGGCCACCACCAGGCCTTGCACGCCGGCGGCCACCAGCGCATCGACCGCGGCGGCGCCGGCGCCGGCATGGCTGGTGACGATCTCCACCCAGGGCCAACGCGCCACGTCGCTCGGCAGCCGCTGCAGGCCCAGCGCCTCGCCCGCCGGCCAGTCGCGGCTGCGCCGCAGGCGGCCGTGCTGCACGCGGGCGATGGCGCCGGCGTCGCCGGAGCCGAAGGCGTCCAGCCGCCAGGTGTGCAGCTTGCGCACGTCGGCCGCGCCATGCACGCTGCCGGCCAGCACCGCCAGCACGCCGGCCGCGCCGGGCTCGGCGGCCACCAGCAGCGCATCGGCCAGGTTCTGCGGGCCGTCGGCCTGCAGCGAGGTGGCCGGCCGCATCGCCGCCGTCAGCGCCACCGGCTTGCGCGGCGCCAGCACGCGCTGCAGCAGCCAGGCGGTCTCCTCCAGCGTATCGGTGCCGTGGGTGACGACGATGCCGCGCAGCTCGGGCCGCGCCAGGTGGCGGTGCACCGCCTGCAGCAGGCGCAGCCAGGTCGCATGGTCCATGTCCTTGCTGTCGAGCTGCGCGAGCTGCTCGCTTTCGAGCCGCAGGCCCTCCAGCGCCGGCAGGCCCTGCAGCAGCTCCTGCACGCCGAGCTGGGCCGACTGGTAGCCGAGGTTGTCGGCCGCCGTCGCCGCGCGGCCGGCGATGGTGCCGCCGGTGCCCAGCACCAGCAGACAAGGCATTTCGTTTTGCACTTTGCTCGACTCTGGATGAAAATACAGTGACTGTATGAATGACCAGCCCGCCCGCAAGTCCCCAGCCCCCTCACCAGGAGTGACCCCGGCATGAACGAAGGCCCCAAGCTCACCGCCCGCCAGCAGCAGATCCTGGACTTGGTGCAAAGCGCCATCGCCCGCACCGGCGCGCCGCCCACGCGGGCCGAGATCGCTGCCGAGCTGGGCTTTCGCTCGGCCAACGCCGCCGAAGAGCACCTGCAGGCGCTGGCGCGCAAAGGCGTGCTCGAACTGGTGGGCGGCACCTCGCGCGGCATCCGCTTGAAGTCTGACACATTGCGCGCGCTGAACGACTCGCGCGGCCGGCAGTACACGCTGCCGCTGCCCGGCTTCGCGCAGCTCACGCTGCCGCTGGTGGGCCGCGTGGCCGCCGGCAGCCCCATCCTGGCGCAGGAGCACATCGACCAGACCTATCTGATGGAAGCCAGCATGTTCCCGCGCCGGCCCGACTACCTGCTCAAGGTGCGCGGCATGAGCATGCGCGACGCCGGCATCCTCGACGGCGACCTGCTGGCGGTGCAGAAGACGCGCGAGGCCGAGAACGGCCAGATCGTCGTCGCGCGGCTGGGCGACGACGTCACCGTCAAGCGGCTGCGCCGTACCAGCAAGGCGATCGAGCTGATCCCCGAGAACCCCGAGTTCGAGACCATCGTGGTGCCCTTCGGCGAACCGCAGTTCGAGCTGGAGGGCATCGCGGTCGGCCTGATCCGCAACACGATGCTGATGTGATGGACGCGCCTCGCCTGCTGCAAGCGCGGCGCGCGCTGCACCCGCGCAAGGCTCGCCACGCGGCCGAATGCCGGGTGCTGGAGCAGTTGCCCAACATCGGCCCTTCGCTGGCCGCCGACCTGCGCCTGCTGCGCCTGCTGGGCGTGCTGGATCCGCGCGAGCTGGCCACGCGCGACGCTTTCGTGCTGTACCAGTCGCTGTGCAGCATCACCGGCTGCCGGCAGGACCCCTGCGTGCTGGACAGCTTCATGGCCGCCACCGACTTCATGCGCGGCGCCGAGGCCAGGCCCTGGTGGACCTACACCGCGCAGCGCAAGACGGTCTACGGCGCGGTCTGACCGCCGCCACGGCCCCACGGTCCTAACGAGCGACGCACGGCGGAACAGGCCCCGCTTCCCCGCCTTGTTCAAGGCTTGAGGCGGCGGCGGCCAGGGTCAAGATCGCTTCAGCCCAAGGGCTGTTGCGCCGATACCCCTGCCATGAACCCGCTGCGTCTTCTTCCCCTGTGGCGTCCGCGCTCGACCCTGGTCACGCCCAGCGCGTTCCGCGTCGAGGTCCGCCCGCCGTCGCTGCGCCATGCGCCCGCCGGCCTGGGCCAGCGGCTGCTGTTCTGGCTGCTGGCGCCGGCGCCGCAGGAGGCCGCGCCGCCGATCAACCGCCTGCCCGGCGTCAAGCGCGACTTCGTCGCCTGCGTGGCCGATGTGCCGGCCGCCAGCGCCGACGCGCTGCGCCACGCGATCGCCGACGCGCGCTCGCTGCGCGAGCTGTGGCACCTGCGCGCCGAGGTTTACAAGCACGTCGGCCGCGCGCACAGCGAGGCCGAGGCCGACCGCCGGCTGCAACGCCTGAACACGCACTTCCCCACCCGCGCGCCGCGCGCCGGCATGCCGGCCCGGGGCCCCGTCACGCTGCTGACCCTGCACTGATTGATCATGCTCTCTCCCGCGCCCCGTCACTTCCTGCCCACGGCCGCGCTGGCCGGCGCCGGCCTGCCGGGCGACCGCCTGGCGCAGATGGCCGCCCGCAGCGCCTTCATCAGGCTCAAGGGCAGCTTCATGGACGCCGTGGCGCTGCTCGGCGGCCGCGACGGCGACTGGCTGCGCCAGCAGGTGAACCACGCCGAAGAGCCGGTGGACCTGTGGCTGCTGCGCGGCCCGCTGTTCGACGCGCTGGACGGCAACGAGCCCGAGCGCCGCGTCGCGCGGTTGCGGCTGCGCCGCTGCCTGGACAGCCTGTTCCCCGAGACCACGCCGGCCAGCGGCTTCGGCGCGTTCTGAGCACCCCCAGGGCCGGGCTGCGCCCAGCCCGCCCCCCGCGGGGGTCAAGCAAAGTGGCAGAGCCACATTTGCTTGAGACACTCTTCCTTCAGTCCTCGAATCGGCCCAGCCGCACCTGCGTGTTGCCGGGCCGCGCCTGATCGGCGCTGGGCATCACCAGCACGGTGTCGTCGTAGGGCGCGGTCCAGACCTGGTCGCCGTCGCACGCGATCGGCGTGCCCGCCTTGGGCACCAGGCCCAGGCCTTGCACCGGCACCAGGAAGCGGAACGCAGGGCTGCGCGCCACCACGGCTTCGGTCACCCGCACGAGGCGCTGGCGCGCGGGCGTCGGCACCCGCTGCCGCTGCCCGGCCCACTCGGCATCGGCCATGCCGGTGAGCGCCAGGAAGCGCACCAGCGTGTCGATCGCCACCTCGCGCGAGTCCGCGGTCCAGTGCTGGCCGCACTCGATCAGCAGCGCGCGCTTGGGCGAGGCCGGATCGCTGAAAGCCCCGCGCTCGACCATGCGCAGGCCCGAAGGATGGCCGGTGTCGATCAGCAGGTCGGCCGGCACGCCGAGCCTGCGCGCGTAGTCGGCGTTCTTGTCGACCGTGCCGCACACCATCAGCGGCCGGCAGGGCTCGCTCATCGAATGGATGTCCAGCAGCAGTTCGGCCTCGTCGACGAAAGGCCGCAGCGCGCGGGCGCGGCGCAGCTCGGCCGAGTCGCGCGGGCCCAGCAGCACGGCGTCGTCCCAGACGCGGTTGAGGTCCTCGTCGACGAAGCGCGAGCGATGCGGCGCGGCAGCGTCGAAGCGTTCGAAGGCCTCGACGTTGGCGAAGGCGAGCGTCAGGCAGCCGCGTTGCGGCACGAAGCGCTGCTCGTCCAGCAGCCACTTCAGCGCCCAGGCGCCGCAGATCTCGTTGCCGTGCGTCAAGGCCTGCACCATCACGCGCGGGCCGGGCCGGCCCGAGTCGAGCACGTGCACGTAGTCGACGCCTCGGTTGCCGCGCTTGAAGGCACTGATGTCGGGCGGCAGGATCTCCAGGGGCACGGGGGTTTTGCTCATCGCGGGCTGCGGGTTTGTCTGGGGGCGGCAATGCCGCGGAGTATCGCGCGCGCCACCACAATGGCCCCCTGGGCGGAGCGCGTCGGCGACGCGGCGGCGGTGGGCACGGGGCTTGCAATCGGGGCTGACCATGCCCGTGACGGACCCGATGGGATGGCGCCGGCGTTGCCTTAGCATCGCCGCGGCACCAAGGGGGTGCAAGGACGGTTCGGTCCGCCGGAAGAAGGAGCCAGCAGATGCAAGAGCAAGAAATTCGCGCGCTGATCGAAGAAGTCCGTGCCGGCACGCTGCCCCGCCGCAGCTTCATCGGCCGCATGGTCGGCCTCGGGCTCACGGCGCCGATGGCTTCGATGATGCTGATGCACCACGGCATCGCGCAGGCGCAGACCGCGCTGCCGTACAAGCCCACCAGGCGCGGCGGCGGCGGCACGCTCAAGCTGCTATGGTGGCAGGGGCCGGTGCACCTCAATCCGCACTGGGCCACCGGCACCAAGGAGCAGGAAGGCGCGCGCATCTTCTACGAGCCGCTGGCCGCCTGGGACCCCGACGGCAACCTGTTCCCGGTGCTGGCCGCCGAGGTGCCCACCGTGCAGAACGGTGGCCTCGGCGCCGACGGCAGGAGCGTCACCTGGAAGCTCAAGCGCGGCGTCACCTGGCACGACGGCCAGCCCTTCACCGCCGACGACGTGGTCTTCAACTGGGAATTCTGCAAGGACCCGGCCACCGCTGCGACCAGCATCTCCACCTACCGCGACATCACGGTCACCAAGCTCGATTCGCACACCGTCCGCATCGACTTCCCCAAGCCCACGCCGTTCTGGATCGAGGCCTTCGTCGGCACGCTGGGAATGATCCTGCCGCGCCACCTGTTCAAGGACTACATCGGCGCCAAGTCGCGCGAGGCGCCGATGAACCAGAAGCCGGTGGGCACCGGCCCCTACAAGTTCGCCGACTTCAAGCCCGGCGACATGCTGCGCGGCACCGCCTACGAGGGCTACCACCAGCCCAACCGGCCCTACTTCGACGCGCTGGAGATGAAGGGCGGCGGCGACGCCGTGGGCGCCGCGCGCGCGGTGCTGCAGACCGGCGAATACGACTACGCCTGGAACCTGCAGGTCGAGGACGAGATCCTCAAGCGGCTGGAGGCCGGCGGCAAGGGCAAGGTCAGCATCGTTGCCGGCGGCAACATCGAGTTCATCCTGCTCAGCTACGCCGACCCCTGGAACGAGGTCGAAGGCGAGCGCGGCAGCGCCAAGAGCCGGCACCCGGTCTTCAGCGACAAGGCGGTGCGCGACGCGATGGGCCTGCTGATCGACCGCAAGGGCGTGCAGGACTACATCTACGGCCGCACCGGCCTGGCCACCGCCAACTTCCTGAACAACCCGCAGCGCTACAACAGCAAGAACCTCAAGTTCGAGTTCAACGTCGACAAGGCCAGCCAGATCCTGGAGGCCGCGGGCTGGAAGAAAGGCCCCGACGGCATCCGCGCCAAGGGCAACCTCAAGCTCAAGTTCGTGTTCCAGACCTCGGTCAACCAGCCGCGGCAGAAGACCCAGGCCATCATCAAGGACGCCTGCACCAAGGCTGGCGTCGACCTGGAACTGAAGAGCGTGACCGCGGCGGTGTACTTCGGCGGCGACTTCGCCAACCCCGACACCTACCAGAAGTTCTGGTGCGACATGGAGATGTACACCACGACGATGACCCAGCCCGACCCGCAGTTCTTCATGGAGCAGTACTGCAGCTGGACGTTCGCGACCAAGGCCAACAAATGGTCGGGCCGCAACATCAGCCGCTGGCGCCAGCCCGACTACGACGCCGCCCATACCGCGGCGCAGAGCGAGCTCGATCCGGTCAAGCGCGCCGCGCTGTTCATCAAGATGAACGACATGGTCTGCAGCGACGGCTACGTGCAGCCGGTGGTCTTCCGCCCGCGGCCCTCGGCCGCCGCCAACAAGCTGGTGGCGCCGCTGTCGGGCTGGGACAACGACCTCTGGGCCCTGCCCCACTGGTACCGCGAGAGCTGATTTTGTGAGACGTCCGCGGCCCCAAACGTCGCGGCCCCTAGGAGAGAGAACGATGCAAGAGAAAGAGATCCGCGACCTGATCGAACAGGTGCGTGAAGGCCGGCTGCCGCGGCGCGGCTTCATCGGCCGCATGGTGGCCGCCGGGCTGACGGCACCGATGGCCGGCATGCTGCTGATGCACCACGGCCTGGCGCAGGCGCAGGCCACGCTGCCGTACAAGCCCACCAAGCGCGGCGGCGGCGGCACGCTCAAGCTGATCTACTGGCAGGCGCCAGTGCACCTGAACCCGCACTACGCCGGCGGCACCAAGGATCAGGACGCCAGCTACATCTTCTACCAGCCGCTGGCCGGCTGGGACACCGAAGGCAACCTGGTGGCCATGCTCGCCGCCGAGATCCCCAGCCGCGCCAACGGCGGCGTGGCCGCCGACGGCCGGAGCGTGACCTGGAAGCTCAAGCGCGGCGTCAAGTGGCACGACGGCCGCGACTTCACCGCCGACGACGTGCTGTTTACCGCCGCCTATGCCGGCGACCCGGCCTCGGCGATGGTCACGGTGGCCACCTACAAGGACCTGAAGGTCACCAAGGTCGACTCGCACACCATCCGCATCGACTTCGCCAAGCCCACGCCGTTCTGGGCCGAGCCCTTCACCGGCAACGCCGGCATGATCCTGCCCAAGCACGTGTTCGAGCCCTTCATGGGCGCCAAGTCGCGCGAGAACCCGGCCAACCTCAAGCCGGTGGGCACCGGCCCGTACAAGCTGGTGGACTTCAAGCCCGGCGACGCGCTGCGCGCCGAGGCCAACAAGGACTACCACGTGCCCAACCAGCCCTTCTTCGACGCCCTGGAGCTCAAGGGCGGCGGCGACGCCACCAGCGCCGCGCGCGCGGTGCTGCAGACCGGCGAGTTCGACCTCGGCTGGAACCTGGCGGTGGAGGACGAGATCCTCAAGCGCCTGGAGGCCGCGGGCAAGGGCAAGATGCAGTTCTATGCCGGCAGCGACATCGAGTTCATCGGCCTCAACCCCACCGACCCCTGGAACGAGGTCGACGGCGAGCGCGCCAGCGTCAAGAGCAAGCACCCGGCGTTCAGCGACAAGGCCGTGCGCGACGCGATGAGCCTGCTGGTCGACCGCAAGGGCATCGGCGACTTCATCTACGGCCGCGGCGCCGTCACCACGTCCAACTTCCTGAACAACCCGCCGCGCTACCGCAGCGCCAACACGGCCTACGAGTTCAACGTCGACAAGGCCATCCAGATCCTGGAAGGCGCCGGCTGGAAGAAGGGCGCCGACGGCATCCGCGCCAAGGGCAACGTCAAGCTCAAGTTCGTCTACCAGACCTCGGTCAGCGGCCCGCGCCAGAAGTGCCAGGCGATCGTCAAGGACGCCTGCACCAAGGCCGGCATCGACCTGGAACTGAAGACCGTGGTGGCGGCGGTGTTCTTCGGCGGCGACGCCGCGAACCCCGACACCTACCAGAAGTTCTGGTGCGACCTGGAGATGTTCACGACCACCATGACGCAGCCCGACCCGCAGTTCTTCATGGAGCAGTTCACCTCCGAGCAGCTGGCGCAGAAGGCCAACAAGTGGGCCAGCCGCAACTGGTGGCGCTGGAGCAGCGCCGAATACGACGCCACCTTCAAGGCGGCCCAGGTCGAGCTGGACCCGGCCAAGCGCGCGGCGATGTTCATCAAGATGAACGACCTGGTGGTGGCCGACAAGTACGTGATCCCGCTGTTCGCGCGGCCGCGGCCCTACGGCATCCTCAACAAGCTGCAGCCCGTGCTCTCGGCCTGGGACAACACCACCTGGGCCCTGGGCTACTGGTACCGCGACGCCTGACGCCGCACCGGCGCCGCGGCCTTTGAAAGCCGCGGCGCCGCGCCCGCACCGAACAACAACAATCAGGGTCTCGTCGCTTGCTCAACTACGTCCTGCGCCGCCTGCTGATCGCCGTGCCCAGCCTGCTGGGCATCAGCGTGGTGCTGTTCACCGTGCTGGCGCTGGCGCCGGGCGATCCTTTCGAGGAGCTGGCCACCAACCCCAACGTGCCGCCCGAGGTGCGCATGGCGCTGCGGGCGCAGTTCGGGCTGGACGACCCGATCTGGCAGCGTTACCTGCACTGGCTGGGCAGCATGCTCAAGGGCGACTGGGGCTTCTCCTTCGTCAGCCGCATCGACGTCGACCAGCTCATCGGCCAGCGCATCCCGGTCACGCTGGCGGTGATCGGCGCGTCGCAGATCCTGGCGCTGCTGATCGCGCTGCCGGTGGGCATCCTGGCCGCCGTCAAGCCCTACAGCTGGTTCGACCGCATCGCCAGTTCGCTGGCCTTCGTGGGCTTCTCGCTGCCGACCTTCTTCACCGGCATCCTGTTCATCCTGCTGTTCTCGATCGAGCTGGGCTGGCTGCCCTTCGTCTTCCGCGCCGACCTCACCGAGACCGGCTGGGCCTGGTGGCGCGAGAGCATCAAGCAAAGCATCATGCCGGTGGCGGTGCTGGGCCTGTTCCAGGCCGCGAGCTGGATGCGCTACGTGCGAAGTTCGGTGCTCGACGTGGTCCGGCTCGACTACGTGACCACCGCGCGCAGCAAGGGCTTGACCGAAAGCGTGGTGATCAACAAGCACGTGGTGCGCAACGCGCTGATCCCGGTGGTCACGCTGATCGCGCTGCAGCTGCCGCAGCTCTTCGGCGGCGCCATCGTCACCGAGCAGATCTTCCGCATCCCCGGCATCGGCAGCCTGCTGATCGACGCCATCCTGCGCAACGACACTCCGGTGGTGATGGCCGTGACCTTCGTGCTCAGCGCGCTGGTGATCCTGTTCAATCTCTTGGCCGACGTGATCTATGGCTGGCTCGACCCCCGCATCAGCTACCGCTAGCCAGGCCGCCCAGCCGCTGGGCAAGGCGACGGCCAGCGTCTCGCCCTGGAAGGAGGCCTGGCGCCGCTTCAAGCGCCACCGCCTGGCCTACTGGAGCCTGTGGGTGCTGGCGCTGCTGGCGCTGGCCGTGTTGCTGGGGCCGCTGGTCTACAAGGTCGGCATCAACGACGTCGACTTCAAGGCGCGGCTGGCGCCGCCCTCCGCCACCCATCTGATGGGCACCGACGACCTCGGCCGCGACCTGCTCGCGCGCATGCTCTACGGCGGCCGCATCTCGCTGGCGGTGGGCGTCGCGGCGATGCTGATGGCGCTGACGGTGGGCGTGGTGATCGGCGCGGTGGCCGGCATCTCCGGCGGCTGGGTCGACGCGGCGCTGATGTGGCTGACCGACCTGTTCCTGAGCCTGCCGCAGCTGCCGCTGCTGCTGCTGCTGATCTTCCTGTTCCGCGAGGCGCTCAAGCAGATGTTCGGGCTGGAGCTGGGCATCTTCATCCTGATCGTCGCGGTGATCGGCGGCTTCCGCTGGATGCCGGTGGCGCGGCTGGTGCGCGCGCAGTTCTTCTCCTTGCGCGAGAAGGAGTTCGTCGAGGCCGCGCGCGCTTTGGGCGCCAGCGTGCCGCGCCAGGTGGTGCGCCACATCCTGCCCAACAGCCTGGGGCCGGTGATCGTGGCCGGCACGATCGACGTGGCCGCGGCCATCATCGCCGAGAGCACGCTGTCGTTCCTGGGCCTGGGCTTCCCGCCCGACATCCCGACCTGGGGCCGCATCCTCTACGACAGCCGCGACTTCATGGACATCGCGATGCACTGGGCGCTGTTCCCCGGCCTCGCGATCTTCATCACCGTGCTGACGATCAACTTCATCGGCGACGGGCTGCGCGACGCGCTCGATCCGAGGCGGGTGCTGTGATGCGAGCGCCGGGCCGCCCCAAGCTCGCATCGCTCCCCCTCGGGGGGACGACGCCGCAGGCGTCTAGGGGGCAATGATCCATGGCGCTGCTCGACATCCAGGGGCTGAAGACCCACTTCAAGACCGACGACGGCTGGCTGCACGCGGTCGACGGCGTCGACATCGCGATCGACGCCGGCCAGACCGTCTGCGTGGTCGGCGAGTCGGGCTGCGGCAAGAGCGTCACCGCCAAGACGGTGATGAAGCTGATCGACATGCCGCCGGGCAAGATCGTCGCCGGCCGCGTGCTGTGGCAGGGCCGCGACCTCGTGCCGCTGGGCCCGGCCGAGATGCGCAAGATCCGCGCGAAGGAGATCGCCATCGTCTTCCAGGAGCCGATGACGAGCCTGAACCCGGTCTACACCGTCGGCGAGCAGATCGCCGAGAGCGTGCGCCTGCACGACGGCCTGTCCAAGGCCGAGGCGATGAACCGCGCGGTGGAGATGCTCAAGCTGGTCAACATCCCCACGCCCGAGCGCCGCGTCAAGGACTATCCGCACCAGTTCAGCGGCGGCATGCGCCAGCGCGTGATGATCGCGATCGCGCTCGCCTGCAACCCCAAGCTGCTGATCGCCGACGAGCCCACCACCGCGCTGGACGTGACCATCCAGGCGCAGATCCTCGACCTGATGCAGGCGCTGAAAGACCGCCTGGGCATGGCCGTGATGCTGATCACCCACGCGATGGGCGTCGTCGCCGAGGTGGCGCAGAAGGTCGTCGTGATGTACGCCGGCAAGGTGGTGGAGGAAGCGCCGGTGGCCGAACTGTTCGGCAACCCGCGTCACCCCTACACGCAGGGGCTGATCCGCTCGATCCCGCGCATCGACCTCGCGGCCGCGCACAAGCAGCGGCTGGAGGCCATCCCCGGCACGGTGCCCAAGCTGATCGAGCCGCGCGAGGGCTGCCGCTTCGCCGCCCGCTGCAAGTTCGCCAAGGCCGAGTGCACGGCGGCGACGCCGCCGCTGCGCGAGCTGGCGTCCGCCGGCCCGGGCCACAAGGTGGCCTGCTTCTTTGCCGAAGTCACTCATTGATCGCCCGCTGATGCCTGCCGCCGCGCCCCTTCTCCAAGTCCGCAACCTCGCCAAGCGCTTCCCGATCCGCGGCGGGCTGCTGCAGCGCGTGGTCGACCAGGTGCACGCCGTCGACGGCGTCAGCTTCGAGCTGGCCGCCGGCGAGACGCTGGGCGTGGTCGGCGAATCCGGCTGCGGCAAGAGCACCACGGGCCGCTGCATCCTGCGCCTGATCGAGCCCACCGACGGCCAGGTGATGTTCGAAGGCCAGGACGTCACCGCCGCCGACAAGCAGGCCCTGCGCGCGCTGGCGCGCGACATGCAGATCATCTTCCAGGACCCGTACGCCAGCCTGAACCCGCGCATGACGGTGGGCGCCATCATCGGCGAGGCGCTGACCATCCACAAGCTGGCGCCCACGCGCCAAGCCTACGAGTCGCGCATCGTCGAGCTGCTGGAGACCGTGGGCCTGGCGGCCGACCACATGCGGCGTTATCCGCACGAATTCTCCGGCGGCCAGCGCCAGCGCATCGGCATCGCGCGCGCGCTGGCGGTCAGCCCGAAGCTGGTGGTCTGCGACGAGGCGGTCAGCGCGCTCGACGTCTCGATCCAGGCGCAGGTGATCAACCTGCTGGAAGACCTGCAGGAGAAGTTCGACCTGACCTACATCTTCATTGCGCACGATCTCAGCGTGGTGGAGCACATCAGCGACCGCGTCGCGGTGATGTACCTGGGCCGCATCGTCGAGATCGCGCCCGCCAAGGACTTGTACAGCAGCCCGCGCCACCCCTACACCGAGGCGCTGCTGTCGGCGGTGCCCATCCCCGACCCCAAGGTCAAGCGCCAGCGCATCCGGCTGCAGGGCGACGTGCCCAGCCCGATCCGGCCGCCGCCGGGCTGCCACTTCCACACCCGCTGCCCGATCGCGCAGAAGGGCCTGTGCGACGTGCAGCGCCCGGAGCTGAAAACCGTCGGCGAGGGGCACCAGGTGAGCTGCCACCTGCGCAGCTGACGCCTGAATCAAACGGCTCCGGCGCCGCTGCCCGCGCCGGCCGCCACCCGCGCCATCAACGTCCCCAGCTCGGCGTCGAGAAACTGCACGAAGACGCCGGTGGCCACCGCCGGCGTCTGGCCGATGCGCTGGTACAGGCAGGTCCTGGACCTCGCCTCGACGTCGGCCAGCGGCAACCAGCGCAGCCGGCCCTCGGCCACGTCGTGCGCCACGTTCTCCTGCACCAGCAGGCCCACCAGGCCGCCGCCGGCGGCCAGGCGCCGCACCATCGCGACCGAGGCCGTCTCCACCACCGGGCTCAGGCTGCGGCGCTCGCGGCCGGCGATGCGCTCGGCCATCACGCGCAGCTCCATGTCGGGCGACGGCAGCACCAGCGGATGGGCCAGGCAGTCGCGCAGGCGCAGCCGGGTGCCGCGCTGCGTCAGCTCGTGCCCCGGCGCCACCACCGCGCCCAGTTGCTGCGGCCAGGCGCGCACCGGCTCCACGCCCGGCGGCGGCGTGCGCTCCAGGCACAGCGCGAGGTCGATCTCGCCGCCGGCCACGCCGCGCAGCAGGCTCTCGCCGTTGCCGGTGCGCACCGTGAAGCGGATGCCGGGGTATTGCGCCAGCGTGGCCTCGATCACGCTAGGCAGCAGCCGCTCGGCGCTGGAGGTCGGCACGCCCAGGCTGACGTGGCCGCGGCGCAGCGAGCGCAGCGCCTCCACCTGCGACAAGGCCTGCTCGTAGTCGCGCTGCGCGCGGCGCGCCGCGGCCAGCACGATCTCGCCGGCGGCGCTGAGCTTCATGCCGCGCGGCAGGCGGTCGAACAGCGGCGCGCCGACCTGCTGCTCCAGGTTGACCACCTGCGCGTGCACCGCGGCTGCCGTCAGGTGCAGGCTTGCAGCCGCCTTGCGCACCGAGCCCTGGCGCGCCACCGCGTCCAGGCAGCGGAAGGCCTGGCTGATGCTCCGGCTCGGACTGGGTGCGGCGGCCTTCGCGGGCATCGCGGCAGTGTACGGATTATCCGAACGGGGTGAAAGAAACAATCAGCTATGCCGAACGCATGCCCGGGCGCAGACTGCCGGGCGTCGTTGCACCACGGAAGGCCCGCGATGAAGACCCTGCTGCTCGCCACCCTGCTCGCCGGCGCCTCGGCGCTGGCGCCCCTGTCCGCCGCCGCGCAAGGCGGCTGGCCCGACAAGCCCATCACCGTGGTCGTGCCCTTCGGCGCCGGCGGCGGCGTCGACGCCGCGGCGCGCATCGCGATGCCGAAGCTCGCCGAACGCCTGGGCCAGCAGATCGTGATCGAGAACGTGCCCGGCGCCTCGGGCACGATCGGCACGCAGAAGGTCGTGCGTGCCAAGGCCGACGGCTACACGCTGCTGTTCGCGGTGGCCAGCCCGATCAACGTGGCGCCGCTGGTCTCGCCGTCGGCCGTGCGCTACGACGCGCTGAAAGACCTGCTCCCGCTGGCGCCGGTGGCGGTGTCGCCCTTCGTGCTGGTCGGCCGCCCGGGGCTGCCGGCCACCACCGCCGAGCTGCTGAAGCTGGCGCGCAGCCAGCCGGGCAAGCTGACCTACGGCACCGACGGCGTCGGCACTTCGCTGCACATCACCGCGACGATGATCACGCAGCAGGCCGGCCTGAACCTGCTGCACGTGCCCTACAAGAGCGGCCCGCAGGTGCTGACCGACGTGGCCGGCGGCGCCGTCGACCTGGCCGTGCTGCCGGTGGCGCTGGTGCAGGGCATGGCCAAGGAAGGCAAGGTGCGCGCCTACGGCGTCACCTCGCGCCAGCGCAGCGACGCGCTGCCGGGCACGCCGTCGCTGTCGGAGACGT
Organism: Rubrivivax sp.; assembly: GCA_047602205.1. Classification (GTDB taxonomy): domain Bacteria; phylum Pseudomonadota; class Gammaproteobacteria; order Burkholderiales; family Burkholderiaceae_C; genus Rubrivivax. The sequence goes on from JASGHX010000001.1 coordinate 6,557,435, forward strand.
CGGAGCTGGCCAAGCTCGACGTCGACTCGTGGATGGGCCTGCTGGCGCCGGCCGGCCTGGACGCCGCGGTCGCGCAGCGTCTGGCCAAGGAAGTGGCCGCGGTGCTGGCCGACGCCGAGTTGCAGGCGCGGCTGGCCGACGGCGGCATGAAGCCGCTGCGGATGTCGCCGGCCGAGTTCGCCGCCTACCTGGCGCGCGAGCGGCAGGCGCTGTCCACGGTGGTGAGCGCGGCCAACATCCGCATCGAGTAAGGCTGCGGTGCTGCTGCAGGCCCTGGCGCTGATCGGCGTGCTGCTGTGCGGGCTGGCGGTGGGCGCCACCAGCATCGGCGGTGTGCTGGTGGTGCCGCTGCTGACCGGGCTGCTGGGCCTGGCGCCGGCGTCCGCGGTGGCGGCCTCGAGCCTGGCCTTCGCCTTCAGCGGCGCTGCGGCGCTGGCGATGCGCGCACCGCCGGCGGCCGATGCCGGCGCCCTGCCCGGCTGGCCGCTGCATCTCGCGGCGCTGGCCGGCGCGTTGCTGGGCGCGCTGACGCTGGACCTGGCTGCCCGCCGGCGCAGTGCGCGTGGCGGTGGGCGCGCTGGCGCTGTTCTCCGGGCTGCACACGCTGTTCGGCGGGCGCTGGCGATCGCGGCAGGACCGGCTGCGCCCCTGGATGCTGCTGCCGCTGGGGCTGCTAGTGGGCTGCGGATCGGCCTGGTCGGGCACCGGCGGGCCGGTGATGCTGCTGCCGCTGCTCACGCTGCTGGGCCGGCCGCTGCCGCTGGCGCTGGGCGCCGCGCAGCGCGTGCAATTGCCGGTGGCGCTGGCGGCCAGTGCCGTCAACCTGTGGGCCGGGCGGCTGGACCTGGCGCTCGGCTGCGGCCTGGGCCTGCTGGTGCTGGCCGGCTGGCTGGCCGGGCGCCGGCTGGCGCGGAGGCTGCCGCTGGCCGGCCTGCAGCGCGCGGTGGCGCTGGCGCTGGTGGGCACCGGCGCGGCCTATCTTTGAAAGCCTGAACGATGAATCCCTCTGTCGACCCGCGCCTGCAGGCGCCCGAGCTGCTGCTGATCCCGCAATGGCTGCTGCTGCCCGAGGGCCCGGTGCAGGACCACGCGGTGGTGGTCGCGCAAGGCCGCTTCACGGCCGTCGGCCCGCGCGCCGAGCTGGCCGCGAGCCATCCGCAGCTGCAAGCGGTCGAGCTGCCGCAGCGGCTGCTGATGCCGGGCTTCGTCGACACTCACCACCACCTGACGCAGAGCTTCGGCAAGGCGCTGGCCTTCGGCGAGCCGTCGGAGATCTTCCGCCGCATCTGGGTGCCGCTGGAAGGCAGCCTGGACGCGCGCAGCCTCTACCTGTCGGCCAAGCTGGCGGCGCTGGAGGCGCTGCGCGGCGGCTTCACCACCGTCTGCGACGCCGGTGCGCGCGCCGAGCGCGGCCTGGAAGCGATCGCCGAAGCCACTGGTGACGCCGGCATCCGCTGCGTGCTGGGCCGCATCTGCAACGACGACGGCAGCCGCCACGCGGCGGTGCTGGCCGAGGCCGAAGCCTTCCTGGCCGCCGGCGCGCAAGGCCTGGTGCACCCGTCGCTGGCGATCTCGATTCCCGAGGCGGCGACCGACGCGATGCTGCACGCCGTCGGCAAGCTGTGCGCCGAGGCCGGCGTGCCGTTCCAGGTGCACGTCAACGAGCATCTGGCGTCGATCGAGCGCTCGCTGCTAACCCGTGGCCTGCGCCCCATCCAGCACCTGCACGCGGTGGGCGCGTTGGGCCCGCAGGCGCTGCTGGCGCACGCCACGATGCTGGCCGCCGACGAATGGCCGCTGCTGCGCGACAGCGGCAGCGCCATCGCCTACAACCCGGTGGCCAGCGCGTGGAAAGGCAACGCGGTCGCGCAGGCCGGCCTGATGGCGGCGCTGGGCCTGCGCGTGGGCCTGGGCACCGACGGCACGCGCAGCGACGGCTTCCGGCTGATGGACGCCGCCGAGACCGCGCAGCGCCTGACCAGCGCGCTGGCGGCCGGCGACTCGGCCTGCGGCAACGGCAGGCTCTGGCTGGACATGGCCACGCGCGGCGGCGCGGCGGCGGCCGGGCTGATGAGCATCACCGGCGCGATCCAGCCCGGGCTGGCGGCCGACTTCCTGCTGCTGGACCTGGACGTGCCGGAGCTGACGCCGTCGTGGGACCTGCCGTGGGAGCTGGTGCGGCTGGCGTCCAGCGCGCAGATCGAGTCGGTGCACGTGGCCGGCCGACTGCGGCTGTGGCGCGGCTGGCCGGTCGACTGGGACGCGCGCGCGCTGCTGGCCGAGGTGCGCGACGTCGCGCGCGACCGCGTCGCCCGGGCGCCGATCCAGCGCGTCCGGCGATGAAGGGATGATCTCCGCCGCCGGCCCCTTCGGCTACGAAGCCGGCGGCTGCGCCCAGCGCGCGAACAGCGCATGCAATTGCTCCAGCCCGTCGGTCAGCGCCGCCGGACCGGGCTGCAGGATGTCGCAGCTCTTGATCTCGTGCAGCTCGCCGTCGCGCACCGCCGGCACCGCGGCCCAGCCTTCGCGCGCCGCCACCTTCTCGGGCCTGAACTTCTTGCCGCACCAGCTGCCGACGATCAGCTCCGGCGCGCGCCGCGCCGGCTCCAGCGCATCGGCGATCACGCGGTCGCGGCCCATGCGCTGCTGCGCCAGCTCGGGGAAAACGTCGTCGCCGCCGGCGATGCCGATGAGCTGCGACACCCACTGGATCGCGCTGATCATCGGCTCGTCCCATTCCTCGAAGTAGACGCGCGGCCGGCGCGGCCACGCGGCCGCCGCGGCGGCGATCTCGGCGTGGCGCCGGCGGCAGCGCGCGATCCAGTCCTCAGCCCGGTCCTGCGCGCCCACCAGGCCGGCCACCAGGCGCAGCGTGGCGACGATCTCGTCGACGCTGCGCTGATTGGTCACCAGCACGTTCAGCCCGGCGCGGATCAGCTTGTCGGCCAGTGCCGCCTGCATGTCGGAAAAGCCGATCACGAGGTCGGGCCGCAACTCGACGATCTTGTCGATCTTGCCGTCGAGAAAGGCCGAGACGCGGGGCTTGTCCTGCCGCGCCTGGCGTGGGCGCACCGTGTAGCCGCTGATGCCGACGATGCGGTCCTGCTCGCCCAGCAGGTACAGCCACTCGGTGGTTTCCTCGGTCAGGCAGACGATGCGTTGCGGGCCGGCTTGCATGCGGCGCACTCTACCGCTCCATCGCGGCCGCCGCGGACCCCCCGCCTATAATCGCCGTTTACCACCACGGCAGATGCCGCGCCCGCTCAGCGCCGGGCCGCACGCTGCCGCAGCACATGACCAAGTTCGTCTTCGTCACCGGCGGTGTGGTGTCCTCGCTGGGCAAGGGCATCGCGGCGGCCTCCCTCGCGGCCATTCTGGAGTCGCGCGGCCTCAAGGTCACCCTGATCAAGCTGGATCCCTACCTCAACGTCGACCCTGGCACGATGAGCCCGTTCCAGCACGGCGAGGTCTTCGTCACCGACGACGGCGCCGAGACCGACCTCGACCTCGGCCACTACGAGCGCTTCATCACCACCAAGATGAAGCGCAGCAACAACTTCACCACCGGCCAGATCTACAAGAGCGTGCTCGAGAAGGAGCGCCGCGGCGACTACCTCGGCAAGACGGTGCAGGTGATCCCGCACGTCACCAACGAGATCCAGGAGTTCGTGCGCCGCGGCGCGGTCGACGTCGACGTGGCCATCGTCGAGATCGGCGGCACCGTGGGCGACATCGAGTCGCTGCCCTTCCTGGAGGCCGTGCGCCAGATGAGCCTGAAGCTGGGCGCTTCCAACTTCGCCTTCGTGCACCTGACCTACGTGCCCTGGATCGCCGCCGCCGGCGAGCTGAAGACCAAGCCCACGCAGCACACGGTGCAGAAGCTGCGCGAGATCGGCATCCAGCCCGACGCGCTGCTGTGCCGCGCCGACCGCGCCGTGCCCGACGACGAGCGCGAGAAGATCAGCCTGTTCACCAACGTGCCGCCGCACGGCGTGATCTCGATGCCCGACGTCGACACCATCTACAAGGTGCCGCGCCTGCTGCACGAGCAGGGCCTGGACGAGCTGATCTGCATGAAGCTGCAGCTGCTGACGCGGCCGGCCAATCTCGAACGTTGGGACACGCTGGTGCACGAGGTGGCGCACCCGCAGGGCACGGTGACCATCGGCATGTGCGGCAAGTACACCGACCTGTCGGACTCGTACAAGTCGCTCAACGAGGCGCTGCGCCACGCCGGCATCCACAACCACGTGAAGGTGGCGATCGAGTACATCGACGCCGAGTCGCTGACGCCCGACAACGTGGACGCGCTCAGGCACCTCGACGCCATCCTGGTGCCCGGCGGCTTCGGCAAGCGCGGCATCGAAGGCAAGATCGTCGCCGCGCAGTACGCGCGCGAGCACCGCGTGCCCTACCTGGGCATCTGCCTGGGCATGCAGGTGGCGACGATCGAGTTCGCGCGCCACGTGGCCGACCTGGGCGGCGCCAACAGCACCGAGTTCGACCCCGCGTGCAAGCACCCGGTGATCGCGCTGATCGAGGAATGGCAGGACCGCGACGGCAGCATCCAGAAGCGCGACGCCAGCTCCGACCTCGGCGGCACCATGCGGCTGGGCGCGCAGAGCAGCGACGTCAAGCCCGGCACGCTGGCGCACAGGATCTACGGCGCCGTGGTCACCGAGCGCCACCGCCACCGCTACGAGGCCAACGTCAACTACCTGGACGCGCTGCAGCGCGCCGGCCTCGTGATCAGCGCCCTCACCCAGCGCGAGCAGCTCACCGAGATGGTCGAGCTGCCGCAGGCCCTGCACCCCTGGTTCATCGGCGTGCAGTTCCACCCCGAATTCAAAAGCACGCCCTGGGGCAGCCACCCGCTGTTCGACAGCTACATCGAAGCCGCGCGCCAGCACGCCGCGCGCCGCAACGTCGTGCCGATGAAGGCCAGCGCATGAAGCTCTGCGGCTTCGAGGTCGGGCTGGACCGGCCCTTCTTCCTGATCGCCGGCCCCTGCGTGGTGGAGAGCGAGCAGCTCCAGATGGACGTGGCCGGGCGGCTGCAGGAGATCACCTCGGGCCTGGGCATCCCCTTCATCTTCAAGAGCAGCTTCGACAAGGCCAACCGCAGCAGCGGCGCCAGCTTCCGCGGCCCGGGCATGGCGCGCGGCCTGGAGATCCTGGCCAAGGTGCGGCGCGAGCTGAGGCTGCCGATCCTGACCGACGTGCACGACGAATCGCAGATCGCGCCCGCGGCGGCCGTCGCCGACGTGCTGCAGACCCCCGCCTTCCTGTGCCGGCAGACCGACTTCATCCGCGCGGTGGCGCAGAGCGGCCGGCCGGTCAACATCAAGAAGGGGCAGTTCCTGGCGCCGCACGACATGAAGAACGTGATCGCCAAGGCGCGCGCCGCCGCGCGCGAGAAGGGCCTGCCGGAAGACGCCTTCATGGCCTGCGAGCGCGGCGCCAGCTTCGGCTACAACAACCTGGTGTCCGACATGCGCAGCCTCGCCATCATGCGCGAGACCGGCGCGCCGGTGGTGTTCGACGCCACGCACAGCGTGCAGCTGCCCGGCGGCTTGGGGCAAGCCAGCGGCGGCCAGCGCGAGTTCGTGCCGGTGCTCGCGCGCGCCGCGGTGGCGGTGGGCGTGGCCGGGCTCTTCATGGAGACCCACCCCGATCCGGCCAAGGCCTTGTCCGACGGCCCCAACGCGGTACCGCTGAAGCACATGCAAGCGCTGCTGGAGCAGTTGCTGGCGCTGGACCGCGTGGTCAAGACCCAGCCGCTGCTGGAGAACGACTTCGGCTGCTGAGCCGCGACACACCCATCCGCATCCGCCAACCACTCTCCAAGGACCTGAATGAGCGCCATCGTCGACATCGTCGGCCGAGAAATCCTCGACAGCCGCGGCAATCCCACCGTCGAATGCGACGTGCTGCTGGAAAGCGGCACCATGGGCCGCGCCGCCGTGCCTTCGGGGGCGTCCACCGGCAGCCGCGAGGCGATCGAGCTGCGCGACGGCGACAAGGCGCGCTACCTCGGCAAGGGCGTGCTGAAGGCGGTGGAGCACGTCAACACCGAGATCAGCGAGGCCGTGCTGGGGCTGGACAGCAGCGAGCAGGCCTTTCTGGACAAGACGCTGATCGACCTCGACGGCACCGACAACAAGAGCCGCCTGGGCGCCAACGCGATGCTGGCCGTCAGCATGGCGGTGGCGCGCGCGGCCGCCGAGGAATCGGGCCTGCCGCTGTACCGTTACTTCGGCGGCATGGGCGGCATGCAGATGCCGGTGCCGATGATGAACGTCATCAACGGCGGCGCGCACGCCAACAACAACCTCGACCTGCAGGAGTTCATGATCCTACCGATCGGGGCGCCCAGCTTCCGCGAGGCGGTGCGCTACGGCGCCGAGGTGTTCCATGCGCTGAAGAAGATCATCGACGGCAAGGGCATGCCCACCAGCGTCGGCGACGAAGGCGGCTTTGCGCCCAACGTCGCCAGCCATGAGGCTGCCATCCAGCTCATCCTCGAAGCCATAGCCAAGGCCGGCTACGTGGCCGGCGAGCAGATCGCGATCGGCCTCGACTGCGCGGCCAGCGAGTTCTACAAGGACGGCAAGTACCACCTGGAAGGCGAAGGCCTGAGCTTGAGCGCCGCCGAGTGGACCGACATCCTGGCCACCTGGTGCGACAAGTACCCCATCATCAGCATCGAGGACGGCATGCACGAGGCCGACTGGGACGGCTGGAAGCTGCTGACCGACCGCCTGGCGAAGAAGGTGCAGCTCGTCGGCGACGACCTCTTCGTGACGAACACGAAGATCCTGAAGGAAGGCATCGAGAAAGGCATCGCGAACTCGATCCTCATCAAGATCAACCAGATCGGCACGCTGACCGAGACCTTCGCCGCGATCGAGATGGCCAAGCGCGCCGGCTACACCGCGGTGATCAGCCATCGCAGCGGCGAGACCGAGGACAGCACCATCGCCGACATCGCGGTGGGCACCAACGCCGGCCAGATCAAGACCGGCAGCATGAGCCGCAGCGACCGCATCGCCAAGTACAACCAGCTCCTGCGCATCGAGGAAGACCTGGGCGACGTGGCGCGCTACGCCGGCCGCGCGGCCTTCTACAACCTGCGCTGAGGCGGCTGCGCCGCATCATGGGGCTCAGGCTGCTCAACGGGGCGCTGGCGCTGCTGCTGGCGCTGGTGCTGGGCAGCCTGGCTTTCGGCAAGACCGGCGTGCCCTACGTGATGAGCCTGCAGGCGCAGTTGAGCGAGCAGCAGGCCGCCAACGAGGCCGCGCGCGCGCGCAACGCGCGGCTGCTGGCCGAGGTCAGCGACCTGAAGGAAGGCCTGGAGATGGTGGAGGAGAAGGCGCGCGCCGAGCTGGGCATGGTGCGGCCCAACGAGATCCTGGTCCAGGTGACCAAGCGCTGACGGATTGCCGGCTCTTTGCTCGACGCTGCACTCAGCCCCTGGTTCACGCTGCTCGGCAGCCCGGTCACCGGGCTGGAGCTGCTGGCCTTCGCGCTCTCGCTGTGGATGGTGGAGCGCAACCTGCGCGTGCACCCGCTGGCCTGGCCGCTGGCGATCGCCGCGTCGCTGCTGTACGGTGTGCTGTTCCTGCACAGCCGGCTGTACGGCGAGGCAGGGCTGCAGCTGATCTTCGTCGCCGCCGCCGGCTGGGGCTGGTGGCAGTGGCTGCACGGCCATGAGCGCGACGGCAGCACGCTGCGCGTGCACCGCCTGCAGCCGCGCCAGCGCTGGCGGACGCTGCTGGCCGTCGCACTGGCTTGGCCCTTGGTCGGCCTGCTGCTGCAGCACGCCACCGACAGCGACGTGCCCTACCTCGACGCGCTGCCCACCGTGGCCAGCATCGCCGGCCAGCTGCTGCTGGCGCGCAAGCGGGTGGAGAACTGGGCGGTGTGGCTGTTCGTCAACTTGGTGAGCATCGGCCTCTTCGCGGTGAAGGGCCTGTGGCTGACGGTGCTGCTGTACGCCTTGTTCGCGCTGCTGTCGGTGGTGGGCTGGCGCGCCTGGCTGAAGCTGGAGCGCGCGGGGGCTGCGCATGGCTGAGCCGGCGCTGCGGCCGCCGCTGATCGTGGCCGTGGTCGGCGCCGAGAGCACCGGCAAGACGGCGCTGGCCCGCGCGCTGGCCGAGCATCTGGCCGAGCACGCCGGCCTCGCCAGCACCTGGGTGCCCGAGCATCTGCGCCACTGGTGCGACACGCAAGGCCGCACGCCGCGCCGCGACGAGCAAGCCGCCATTGCGCGCCACCAGGCGGCGCTGATCGAGGCCGCCGCGCGGGACAGCGACGTCGTGGTCTGCGACACCACCGCGCTGATGACCGCGGTCTACAGCCACACGGTGTTCGGCGACGACTCGCTGGACGCCGAGGCGCTGGCCCTGCACGCGCGCTGCCGGCTGACGCTGCTGACCGCGCTGGACCTGCCCTGGGTGGCCGACGGCATCCTGCGCAGCGGCCCACAGGTGCGCGAACCGGTCGACGACCGGCTGCGCCGGCTGCTGGCGCAAGGCGGCATCGGCTTCTCGGTGGTGCACGGCCAGGGACCGGCGCGGCTGCAGGCCGCGCGCGCCGCGCTGCAGCCGCTGCTGCGCACGCGGATCAGTTGACCGCCGCGGATCCCGGCGGCTGGTTGTGCCCCGGCGTGAACATCTCGCCGACGTCCACCGCGTCGAAGTGGTACTGCTGGCCGCAGAAGTCGCAGCCCACCTCGACCAAGCCGCGCTCGGCGATCAGGCTTTCGCTCTCGTCGCGGCCCAGCCCCAGCAGCATGCCGCGCACGCGCTCGCGCGAGCAGCGGCAGGCGAAGCGTGGCCGCAGCGGCTCGTAGCGCGTCATGCGCTCCTCCCAGAACAGGCGGTGCAGCAGCGTCTGGGCGTCCAGCGTCAGCAGCTCGTCGCGCGTCAGCGTGCCGGCCAGCAGCGCGATGCGGTTGAAGCCTTCGGACAGGCCGATCAGGTCCTCGTTGCGCTCACTCGACACGTTGCCGCCCAGGTTGCCCGCACCCTGCACCGGCAGCCGCTGGATCAGCAGCCCCGCGGCCACCTGGTCGTCGGCCGCCAGCAGCAGCCGCGTGTCGAGCTGCTCCGACTGCAGCATGTAGTGCTCCAGCACCGCCGACACCTGCTGCAGCGGCTCGCGCCGGTCGCCGTGCAGCGGCACCACGCCCTGGTAGGGCTGCTGGCCGGGCAGCCGGTCCTGCGGGTCGAGCGTGATCGCGCAGCGGCCCTTGCCGTGCACGTTGAGCAAGGCCTCCAGTTGCACACCGGCCGGCACCTCGCCCACCACCTTGGCGGTGCAGCGGAAGCTCAGGTCGGGCTGCGCCTCGGCCACCGCCAGCTTGACCGGCCCGTCGCCGAAGATCTGCAGCACCAGCGCGCCGTTGAACTTGATGTTGGCCTGCATCAGCACCGCGGCCGCCGCCATCTCGCCCAGCAGTGAGCGCACCTCGGCCGGATAGGCGCCCGCGGCCGAACGGCGGCGCAGCACCTCGGCCCAGGCATCGGTCAGCCGCACCAGCATGCCGCGCACCGGCAGGCCGTCGAACAGGAACTTGTGCAGTTCCGACATCAGCCCACGCGCACGGCCTGGCTGCGGTGGCGCTCGGCCTGCTCCACGTAGTGCGCCGCGCTGCGGGCCAGGCGCGCGATCTCCTCGGGCTTCAAGGCCCGCACCACCTTGGCCGGCGAGCCCATGATCATCGAGCCCTCGGGGAACTCCTTGCCCTCGGTGACCAGCGAGCCGGCGCCCACGATGCAGTGGCGGCCGATGCGCGCGCGGTTCATCACCACCGCCTGGATGCCGATCAGGCTGCCGTCGCCGATGTGGCAGCCGTGCAGCATCACCTGGTGGCCGATGGTGACGCCCTCGCCCACCACCAGCTCAATGCCGGCGTCGGTGTGCAGCACGCTGCCGTCCTGCACGTTGCTGTTGCGGCCGATGCGCATCCAGTCGTTGTCGCCGCGCAGCACGCAGCCATACCAGACACTGGCGCCTTCGGCCAGTTCCACGCGGCCGATCACCGTGGCGCTGTCGGCCACCCAGGCCGTGGCGGCGACCCGCGGCGCATGTTCACCCAGACGGTAGATGCCCACCGGCAGCTCTCCTCGATGCTTTGATCACCGACAATTGTAGGAATGGAACTGCGCCGGCTCTCCCGCGAGGCCTTGTGCATCGCCGAGCCCGCCGCCAAGGCGGCCGCGGCGCGCGAGTTGTTCGAGGCCTGCCGCGCCGGCGCCGCGCTCGATGCCGACGCGACGCTCGAAGAGCCCACCGGCGCCCCCGGCCGCCCCGCGCGGCCGCAGCTGGTGGACCCGGCAGCGCTGCCGCGCCGCTCGCCCTTCACGGCCGAGGGCCGCGCCGCGCTGCTGCACGCGGTGGCGCACATCGAGTTCAACGCGATCAACCTGGCGCTGGACGCGGCCTGGCGCTTCGCCGGCCTGCCGGCCGACTACTACCGCGACTGGCTGCGCGTGGCCGCCGAGGAAGCGGTCCACTTCGGCCTGCTGCGCGAGCACCTGCAGACTCTCGGCCACGACTACGGCGACTTCGACGCCCACGACGGCCTGTGGGCGATGGCGCAGCGGACGAAGGACGACCTCGTCGCCCGCATGGCGCTGGTGCCGCGCACGCTGGAGGCGCGCGGCCTGGACGCCACGCCGCCGATGCAGGCGCGCCTGCGCAAGGCCGGCGACTTGCGCGCGGTGGAGATCCTGGACGTGATCCTGCGCGACGAGGTCGGCCACGTCGCGATCGGCAACCGCTGGTACGCCTGGGCCTGTGGGCAGCGCGGGCTGGACCCGCTGGCCCACTACCCGCTGCTGGCGCGGCAGTACCGCGCGCCGCGGCTGCAGCCGCCGTTCAACCTGGAAGCGCGGCGCGCCGCCGGCTTCCATCCCGACGAACTGCTGGCCCTGCAAACGGCCGCTGCCGCCTCACCTTCACCTTGAGCACCCGCGACCTCTTCAGCCACCGCTCCTTCATGCTGCTGTGGGTGGCCCGCCTGGCCGGCACCGCCGGCAACCAGATGCTGATGCTGGCCCTGGGCTGGCAGATGTACGACCTGACCGGCTCGGCCTGGGACCTGGGCCTGGTCGGGCTGCTGCAGTTCCTGCCCTCGGTGCCGCTGGTACTGCCGGCCGGGCACCTGATCGACCGCTTCAACCGCGCACGGCTGCTCTCGCTGTGCCTGGCGGTGCAGGTGGCCGTCGGCCTGGTGCTGTGCCTGGGCACGGCCAGCGGCCGGCTCGACCGCCACTGGCTGCTGGCGGTGTCGGTCGCGCTGGGCGTGATGCGCTCGTTCCAGATGCCCACGCAGCAGGCGCTGACGCCCTGCCTGGTGCCGCCCGAGCTGCTGCCGCGCGCGCTGGCCTTCAGCTCCAGCGGCCTGCAGGCCGCCATCATCGCCGGCCCGGCCCTCGGCGGGCTGCTCTACGTGGCCGGGCCCACGGTGACCTACGCCGCGTGCACCGCGCTGTTCGTGCTGGCCACCGCGCTGGTGGCCGGCGGCGTGCGCTACGAGCACGCGCCGGCACCGCGCGCCGTGGGCTGGCGCACGCTGCTGGCCGGGCTGCACTTCGTGTCCAGCCACAAGGTGGTGCTGGGTGCGATCTCGCTGGACCTGTTCGCGGTGCTGCTGGGCGGCGCCACCGCGCTGCTGCCGATCTTCTCCAAGGACGTGCTGCACGTCGGCCCCGCCGGCCTGGGCCTGCTGCGCGGCGCGCCGGCGGTGGGCGCGCTGCTGATGTCGGTGGCGCTGGTGCATCGGCCCATCCGCCGCCGCACCGGCGCCTGGCTGCTGGGCGCAGTCGGCTTCTACGGGCTGACCATCGTCGTCTTCGGGCTGTCCACCAGCTTCTGGCTGTCGCTGGCGGTGCTGGCCTTGAGCGGCGCGGCCGACATGATCAGCGTGGTGATCCGCCAGACGCTGGTGCAGCTCGAAACGCCCGACGCGATGCGCGGCCGCGTCAGCGCGGTGAACTCGGTCTTCATCGGCGCCAGCAACCAGCTGGGCGAGTTCGAGTCCGGCGCCAGCGCCGCGCTGCTGGGCCCGGTGGGCTCGGTGCTGCTGGGCGGCGTGGGCACCTGCCTGGTGGCGGCGCTGTGGTGGCGTTGGTTTCCAGCGTTATCCCGGCGCGATGCGCTGGTGCACGAGGATGCTGACGACTGACCCGCGCGTACGCGCGGGCCAACCCGCATGCGCAGAGCTCTCGTCAGACAGCCTCGAACACGACCTCTTGGGCACCTTCCCAAAGCACCTTTCGGCCAAGCTCCGCGAGCCGCTCCTTTCCATCCACGATGGTCAGGAAATGATTGCCTGCCAACTGCCCGACCTTGCTCGAAAAGCTGCAGCTCCCGTACGCCAGGATGATCTCCGTTTCGCTGAGACCGCCGGGATAGAGGAGCACATCCCCGACCGAGGGGTGACTCGTGTGATTCTCATGGTCGATGCCCAGCTTGCGATCCCCCATCGGCACCCAGCAGCCTTCCCCGCTCCATCGGACGTGGATCAGGGAGCCGGTGTAGGGAAGCAGCGACGAAAAAGCGGCAAGCGTCTTCGGGGCATCAGGATGAGGCTCGGCGTGGAAGACGAGTCCGCCAGCGGTGATCCGGATCTGATTCATGAATATGTCACCCAGGCGTGCGAGGTTGCGTGAAGTCGAACACGTTGCCGCGCTCGATGTCGGCAGCCAGCGCCAGCACCACGGCGTCGTGGAATTTCGGACCCACCACCTGGATTCCAACTGGCAGCCCATCTGCCGCGACGCCGCAGGGAACGGAGCACGCGGGGACGCCGCAGTAGTTGAAGAGAGGCGTGAAAGCCGCGTGGCCGCGACCGGTCGCGGGTCGGCCGCCGATCAAGGGGGGATAGTTCTCCGTCAAGGGCCAGGACGTGACGGGCGCCGTCGGACACAGGAGCAGGTCGTAGCGCTCGAAGAATCGCGCCATGCTTCGGTGCAGTTCCTCGCGCAGCAGGAGAAGCGAGGCGAGTTGCAAGCCGTCCGTCTTCAGCCCGAGCTCCATTTGGGCGCCCAGGTCCGGATCGATGGCGCGGGGATCCGACAACCAGCGTTCGGAGAACAACGCCGCCAGCCCCGCCTGCTGAAGCGCGACCAGCGGATATTCGAAAGTGCCTGCGGGCCACACGGGATCCGCACGGTCGATCCGAAAGCCTTGTTGCTCGAGGCGAGCCACCGACTCCAAGATGACCCGCTCCACGTCTTCGTCGATCGCAAAGCCGCAGCCGAGATCGCGACTGAATCCGATGCGCAGGCTTTTCGGTGCACCCCGCGCGGCCGACTGCACGCAGCTCGCGTCGAGGGCGAACGGCGCGGACAGCGGATCCTCCGGGTGGTATCCGACCAGGCATTCGAGCATCAGCGCGACGTCTGCCACACAGCGTCCGAGCGGCGCCACCACCGAGTGACCGAAGTTCGCTTCAGCAAAGCCCCACGGGTTCGGAATGATCCCTGCCGTCGGCTTCAGCCCGACCAGGCCGCAGTGCGCCGCCGGACGCCGCACCGAACCGCCGGCGTCCGCGGCCAGGGCCAGCGGCCCGAAGCCGGCACTGACCGCACTGGCTGCGCCCCCCGAAGATCCGCCGGGGGTATATCCATGACGCCACGGAGAATGGGTTGCCCCATAGGCGATGTTGTTGGTGATGCCCTTGCACGCGAACTCGGAGCAATTGGTGATGCCGAGAAAAACGCCGCCCATCTCGCGCATTCTCTGCACGCACCAGGAATCCCGCGGCGCGATAAAGTCCTGAAAGAGCTTCGAGCCCTGGGACGCGCGCTTGCCCGAAACCCAGAACGTGTCCTTGACCGTGAATGGCACGCCGAGGAGCGGCAAGGACTTTCCTTGCCGCGCGATCTCGTCTGCCTTCAAGGCTTCGGCACGTCCATCCTGCGCGTCGAACCCGATGACGGCATTCAATCCGGGGTTGAGGGCGTCGACCCGTGCCGCCACGTGATCGAAAATATCGACGGCGCTGAGCCGGCGGCCGGAAACCGCCGCGGCGATCTGGGTCGCGGACAGCGCATGCAAGTCGAGTGTCGGGTTCATTTTCCGGTCCGGCTCACTTGCTTGGAGATGCCGGCGATGCGCTCCATCACGACCATCAGGATCAGCGTCAGGAGCACCAACGCGCCGGACACGGCAGCCGCCCGCACGTCCAGGCTGGCCTCGATGATCTGCCAGAGATGAATCGGAAGAACCTCGTTGCGCGCATCGGCGAGGAACAGCGATACCGGCACGTTGTCGAACGAAGCCATGAAAGCCACGAAGGCTCCGGCCAGCACGCCTCTCTTGATCAACGGGAGGGTGACGTTGAAGAAGGTGAAGATCGCTCCTGCCCCGAGGCTCGCGCTGCTGTCGAGCAGCGCAGGATTCATCTCCTGAACGCTGGCGCTGACCATGCGGATCACGAACGGGATGCAGATGATGGTGTGTCCGAGTGACAGCGTCCACAGCGAAAGCCGAACGCCCGAAACACTGAACATCATCAACAGGGCAAGCCCCAATGCCAGCGAGGGAAGCACCATCGGCGACATGAACAAGGCATCCAGCGTGCGGGCCAGCGGACCGGTGCTACGCGCAATCGCCAGCGCGGCCAGCGTGCCCAGCACGACGGACAGAGCGGTCGCGACGACTGCGGTCTTCAGACTGGTCAGTGCGGTATCGATGATCTGGTCCGACTTGAGCAACTCCAGATACCACCGCCCCGAGTACTTCTCCGGCGGGAACTTGAGAGAGAAGCCATCGGTGAAGGAGGTGATCAGGACGATGGCAGTTGGCGCGATCAGCAGGACGACCGTGAACAGCGTGATCGCCCCGATGACCCACCGGAAACTCAACTCGTCAACCTTATGCCACACGAATGGCTCCCATGTGCTTGCCCGCGAGTTGATTGACGCTCGCGACGATGCCCAGCACCGCGATCGTGAACAGCACCGAGATCGCCGCGGCGAACGGCCAGTCCTGCAGGACGACTGCCTGCTGGTAGATGTAGATCGGCATGTAGATGAGGCGCCCTCCGCCGACCAGCGATTGCGTGATGAACGCGGTGACGGAAGCCGCAAACACCAGCAGCGCACCGGCAACCAGGCCCGGCAGGCTCAGCGGAAACAGGACCATCCAGAAGGTGCGCCAGTGCCCTGCGCTGAGGCCCAGGGAGGCCTGGCTCAGATTCGGATCGATCCGGAGCAGGCTGTTGATCACCGGAAGCGCCATCAGCGGGAGCTGGATCTGCGTCAGCGCGACAACCACGCCGGCCTTCGTATAGAGAAGCTGCAATGGGGCGCTGGCCATTCCGAGATCGACGAGCGCGTTGTTGATGATGCCCTCGCGGCCCAGGATCACGATCCACGCGAACGTGCGTACCACCGCACTCGTCAGCAACGGCAACACGATCGCGAAGATGAGCAGGGTCCGCACGAATGGCGTGGCGCGCACGTAGTACAGCGCGAGCGGATAGACGAGCGCGGCACACAGGAGGGTCGCCTGGACGCCAAGCCACAGCGTGTCGAGCAGGATCCCGACATTGAAGGCGTCGCCGAAGAACTTCGTGTACTGCCGCGGGCCTATGTGATCGAGCTGCGTTCCAGTGAAGAACGACATCACGACCAGCAGCACCAGCGGCGTGACGAAGAAGATCAGGAAGAACGCTGCCAGCGG
This sequence comes from Rubrivivax sp., assembly GCA_047602205.1. Classification (GTDB taxonomy): domain Bacteria; phylum Pseudomonadota; class Gammaproteobacteria; order Burkholderiales; family Burkholderiaceae_C; genus Rubrivivax. The sequence goes on from JASGHX010000001.1 coordinate 6,573,133, forward strand.
CAGCGCCGGCAGGAGTTCCCGGCTCAACGCCTTCGCTCGCGTCACAGCTTGACTTCCTTGTTGAAGCGCTCGATCCATGCCGGCCGCTGCTCCTGGATGGCGGCCCAGTCATTGAGCACCAGCTTCTTCGAAAGGTCCTGGAAGTCCTTGGCGATCTGCCGCGCGGTCTCGCCGGTGTAGGCCACCTTGCCGTTGGTGGGCACCATGTTGTACGGGGCCTTCTCCAGCCCGCGCTGCACATCGGGGCTGATGAGCGCGTCGATGTAGTCGAGCGCAGCCTGCGGCTCCGCCGTACCTGCCACGATGTGCATGCTGGTGCGGATCATGATCCCGCCGGTCGCGGGCATCGCGAATGCGATATCGACGCCTTTGCTGCGCAAGGTCTCGACGTTGTTGAAGTAGTTCGGCGCGATGTCGATCTGCCCCTGCTGGAACAGGGCGGCCAGTGCACCGGGGCTTGGCGCCAGGGCGCCAATGTTCGGCACCAGTTCGCGCAGCATCGCGAACCCCGGCTCGGCGTTCTTCTCGGAGCCGCCCTTCATCTTCGATATCTCGGCCAGGAAGCCGGCTCCGAGGCTGCTGCCGATGCCGGTCATCCCGACGCGACCCTTGTATTCCGGGCGCCACAGGTCGGCCCAGGAGGTCGGAGGCGTCTTGACCTTCTTGGGGTTGTAGGCGATCCCGCAGACCTGGACGGTGACCACCGGACCGAGCCCGCCCGTCCCTTGGAAGACAGGCGGCAGATCGGCGAAGTGCTTGCTCTTGTCCGCCGGAAACTTCTGGATGATCCCGGCCTTGATGGCGTTGTAGAGCGGCCCCTCGTCGAACATGACCGCGTCGTAAGGCGGATTGCCGCGCGAGGCCGCGATCTTGGCCACCTGGTCGACACCCAGCAGCGGCGTCAGCACCACGCTCGAGCCGGATTGCTTCTGGTACAGCGGCAGAAGCACCGCGCGATAGGCTTCCTCGAAGCTGCCGGGGTATGTCGTTGCAACCACCTTGCCGGCAGCGCGCGCCGACAGCGGAAGCGCGAGAGAGCCGCAGGCGATGGCACCGGCCTGGAGCAGCATCCTGCGTTGGCGATCGATCATGAGAGTTTCTCCTTGCGTCAGTGTTGAACGACCGTGCCCTTGCGAAAGACAGAGCACGCCTGAGGGTCCAGGATGACCAGGTTCACCGGCGAGCCGACGGCCGTCGGCCGGCTCTGGCGCTGGTGCGGAGTGGTCAACTTGATGCCGGTCCCGTCGGAGGCCTGGACCTCCATGACGTCTACCGGGCCCAGCGGCAGGTTCTGGCGAACCCTCGCCGCGATGCTGGTCGCGTCCGCAGCCTCGGCCAGCCGCAGGTTCTCGGGTCGGACCGAGACGAGTACCTTGCTCCCCTTGTCGAAGCTGTCGCCCGGGACGTCGACCGACAGTATCGGACCGCAATCCAGCTTCACCATGCAATCGGCGCCGGCCGACTCGACCGTGGCGGAAAGAAGGTTGGTGTGTCCGACGAAGGTGTTGACGAAGAGGCTCGCCGGGCTGCTGTAGATGCCCGCGGGTGTGTCGGTCTGTTCCACACGGCCCTGGTTCAGCACGACGATGCGGTCCGCCATCGACAGGGCTTCCTCCTGGTCGTGCGTGACGATGATGGACGTGATGCCGTAGTGCTTGAGCAGTTCCTTCACCTCGATCTGCATGTCCAGCCGAAGGTTCTTGTCCAGCGCGGAGAACGGCTCATCGAGCAACAGGATCTTCGGTTCGATGGCGAAGGCGCGCGCGAGCGCCACCCGCTGCTGCTGTCCACCCGACAGCTCGGCCGGATAGCGCCCCGCGAACAACTCCATCTTCACCAGGCGCAGCATCTCCTGCGCCTGGTCCACGCACTGCTGCTTCGGTATGCGCTTGGCCCGCGGTCCATAGCAGACGTTCTGCAGGACCGTCATGTGCGGAAACAGCGCATAGTTCTGAAAGACGATGCCGATGTTCCTGAGGTTGGGAGGCATGGCGCCGATGGCCTGGCCGTCGACCAGCACCGATCCCGTCGATGGCGTCAGGAAGCCCGCGATGATGCGCAGCAGCGTGGTCTTGCCGCAGCCGCTGGGTCCGAGAAGCGCGATCAGTTCACCGGGCGCAATGTCCAGATCGACGGCAGCAAGCGCAGTCGAATCACCATACCGGTGGCTGATGTTGCTCAGCCGCAGGTTGTGCCCGGCGCGCAGCGGGGCCTGGGAGATTTGAGAGGCCAAGGGTCACCCTTCACTTGAAACGAGGCTTGGGACGCGCCGGATCGGGCAGCCCGCACTTGAGGAACTCGCCACGGCCGCGCTCGGCCGCCAGCTTGCCGTCGTGCCAGACGACTTCGCCGCGCGACACGGTGGTCACCGGCCAGCCCTCGACCGACATGCCTTCATAGGGCGTGTAGTCGACGTTGTGATGGAGCATGCCGTTCGTGATGACGCGCGTCACGTCAGGGTCCCAGATCGCGACGTCCGCATCGGAGCCAATGGCGATCGTTCCCTTGCGGGGATAAAGGCCGTACATCCTTGCCGGATTGGTGCTGGTGAGCGCCACGAACCGATTGATGTCGATCCGGCCACGCCCCACCCCTTCGGAGAAGAGGAGCGGCAGCCGGGTCGCGAGGCCGGGTATCCCGTTCGGGATGTAGCGGAAGGGCACCTGCTTTCCGCCGGGCTTCTTGCCTGCAGGGTCGTCATAGCGAAACGGCGCGTGGTCCGAGGAGAACACGGCAAAGAGCCCGTCGGAGAGCCCGTCCCACACCACCTTCTGATTGGATTTGTCGCGGGGCGGCGGGCTGCACACGCACTTGGCCCCGTGATATCCGTCGACGCCGAGATCCTCGGCCGTCAAGAAGAGGTATTGCGGGCACGTTTCCGCATAGATCCGCAGCCCATGGCCGTGCGCCCATCGGATCTGCTCGATGGCTTCCTTGCCGGAGACGTGCACGATGAGGATGGGCACGTCGACGAGTTCGGAGATCGTGATCGCGCGATGGGTCGCCTCGCGCTCGACCGCCATCGGCCGCGACACCGCATGGAATTTCGGGTCGGTATGCCCGGCGGCCTCGAGCTGCTCCGTCAGCCAGGCAATGCAGTCAGAGCTTTCCGCATGGATCATGGCCATCGCACCTTCCCGGCGAGCCACTGCCAGCAACTCGAGGATCTGGCGGTCGTTCAGCTTCAGATCGTCGTAGGTCATGTACATCTTGAACGACGTGTAGCCCTCCCTGACCAGGCCCGGAAGCTCCTTGGCGAGGACCTCCTCCGTCGGATCCGCGACGATCAGGTGAAACGCATAGTCGACCACTGCCTTGCCGCTGGCTCGCCGGTGGTAGTCCTCGACGGCCGCGCGAAGCGACTGGCCCTTGGCCTGCGCGGCAAACGGGATCACGGTGGTGGTGCCGCCACAGGCAGCGGAGACCGTCCCGCTGAAAAAGTCATCGGCCATCTGCAGGCCATCGGGCATCGGCTGGTCGAGGTGGCAGTGTCCGTCCACGCCGCCGGGCAATACCAGCCTTCCCGTTGCGTCGATCTCTTGGCGACCCGGCGGCAGCTGGCGCGCCAAGGCGCGCACCTGCCCGTCTCCGATGCCCACATCGCACGACATCACATCGCCGGCCGTCACCACCGTGCCGTTGCGGATGACCAGGTCGAACGCGGTCATGCCGCACCCCCGGCATCAAGGACGGGGCGAGAGGACGATGAGTGATCGGTGTTCGGAGCGAAGCGCATCGGGAGGGTTCGGGAGGTCTTGTCGGTGAAGTGATGATCGGATCAAACGATTTTGTTGCATATAGTGTTTACACTACTGTTGACAAATATGTCGCCACTTTGAGAATGCAACTCGCCAACCCTCTGACGAAACGAAAGCACGCCATGTCCACCTCCATCCGTCTTGGTGTCCTCACCCCGTCCTCGAACACGGCCCTGGAACCGCTCACCAGCGCCCTCGCCGCGCAGGTCCCCGGCTGCAGCGCGCACTTCTCGCGTTTCAAGGTCACGGAAATCGCGCTCTCGCAGAGCGCGCTCGGGCAGTTCGACGATGCCAAGATCCTGGCTGCCGCAGAGTTGCTGGCCGATGCGAAAGTGGATGTGATCGGCTGGAGCGGCACCTCATCGGGATGGCTTGGATTCGACGCCGACCAACGACTGTGCGAACGGATCACCGAGCGCACTGGCATCCCTGCCACCACCGCCGTTCTCTCGCTGAATCGCCTGCTTGCTCTCAGGACGATTCGTCAGATTGCATTGGTGACGCCCTACACGGCCGACGTTCAGCAGCGGATCGTCGACAACTATCGCTCGATCGATGTCGAGGTGGTCGCCGAACGGCACCTGAGCATCCAGATCAATCACGATTTCGCGCTGGTGGAACCTGCACGTCTGACGCAGGAGATTCGCGCGGCGGCCCGGGCTCGTCCTGCCGCCATCACCACGTTCTGCACGAACCTGTTCGCGGCGCCGCTCGCCGAGTCGATCGAAGCCGAACTCGGGATCCCGCTGCTGGACACGGTGAGCACCACCGTGTGGGGAATGCTTCGTGCGGCAAACGTCGATCCTTCGGCCGTCAAGGGCTGGGGCCGGCTTTTCGAGTGGTAGGAACATCGACCCTAGAATGGCCCCATGCCGAGCAAGAAAGCGTCCCAGGCCAAGCCGGCTGAACCGGCGACACGCATCGAGCGCGAGAACGTCATCGACAGCGTCTACGAGAAGATCTACATCGCGATCCTCGAACACCGCCTCCATCCTGGAACGAAATTGGTCGAGGAGCGACTGGCCGAGATTTTCTCGGTGAGCAGAGCGCGAATTCGTGAAGTCCTTTCCCGGCTCGCGCACGAACAACTGGTTGAGCTGTATCCGCAACGCGGCGCCTATGTTGCCAAGCCGACGGCTGCCCAGGCCCGCGAGATCTTCGAAGCGCGCCGCCTGATCGAGCCGGCGCTGCTTCGCCGCCTGATCGAAACCTCCACGCCCGACAAGATCGCCCGGCTGCGCGAGCACCTGGAACGTGAGAGCGACGCGCGCCGTCGCGACGATCGACGCGCGATCGTGCGTCTATCAGGCGAATTCCACACCGTGCTCGCCGACCTGGCCGGCAATCTGCCTCTGGGCAAGAGTCTGCGCGAACTGTCGACGTTGACGTGTCTGATCATCTTCCTCTACGACTCGCCGACAGCAGTCAGTTGCCGCGCTGATGAACACTCGCAGATCGTCGACGCGATCGCGCGCCGCGACGTGGTGCGCGCGCAGAAGCTGATGACCGAGCATCTCAATCACATCGAAGGCAGCCTGAAGCTGGACGCCAGCACAGAGGACGTCGACCTCGAGGCCATCTTCAGCGAGTAGGCCGGAAGAGCGCTCTGCGCCGCAGCCCCTTACAGGCGATGGCGCGCGCCGCAAGCGCCGCTTGAGTGGGTGCCGCACACCCCCGGCAGAGCGGCCACCGCTCAACCCCGCTTGGCCCGCGCCACCGCCTGCGCCGCGCGGCTGCGCTGCTTCCACTGCGCGACTTGCGCCTTGCGCTGCAGCGCGGTCAGCGTGTCGCGCTGTGCCTCGCGCAGCAGCTTGCGGTAGTTGCGCAAGCGCTCCGGCGGCACCGCGTCGCGCACCGCGCAGCCGGGTTCGTCGTCGTGGCGGCAGTCGCGGAAGCGGCAGCTCGGCGCCAGCCGCGCGATGTCGTCGAAGGCCGATTCGACGTCGCCCGACTCGCTGTCCAGCCGCAGCGTGCGCAGGCCCGGCGTGTCGATGATGCAGGCGCCCTCGGGCGTCGCGTGTAGCGAGCGCGCCGTGGTCGTGTGGCGGCCGCGGCCGTCGCCGCTGCGCGTGCCGCCGGTGTCCTGCACGGGCTGGCCGATCAAGGCGTTGGTCAGCGTGCTCTTGCCGGCGCCCGACGAGCCCAGTAGCACCAGCGTGCGGCCCGGGCCCAGCCAGGGCTGCAGCGCCTGGCGCACCGCCGGGTCGCGCGCGTCCAGCGCCACCACGGCGCTATCGGCGGGCAGCAGCGCCTGCACCTCGCGCGCTCGGGCGGCGGGGTCGGCACAAAGGTCGGCCTTGGTCAGCACGACGACGGCCGAGACGCCGGCCACGCGCACCGCGGCGAGGTAGCGCTCCAGCCGGCGCAGGTTGAAATCGAGGTCCAGGCCCATCACCAGCAGCGCGGTGTCGACGTTGCTGACGATCACCGCGCGGCTGACCTTGTCGCGCCCGTCGTGCAGCCGGCGCGCCAGTTGCGTCAGCGGCGGCAGCCGCGCCTCGGCCCACCATTCGCCGAAGGCGTTGCGGTGGGCCAGCACCCAGTCGCCCACGGCCAGCGCATCGTCCTGCGCGGCCAACGCCTGCAGCAGCGCCGGCAGCGCGCGTGCCGGCCATTCCTGGCGGCTGTCGTGCAGGTGCAGCGCATCGCGCTGCACTTCGGTCACGCGCATCAGCGATGCGCTCGTTTCGGCGGGCAGCTCGTGCCGCGCCAGGTGTTGAAGCATCAGCGGCGACAGGCCGATCACGGCCAGCCGCTGCAAGTCCAGGGTTCGGATCATCGCAGTCCACGGCGTTCGACGGCGGTGCGCGCAAGCACGCAGCGCCAAGCCTGCGGCCGCAAGCGCGGCCGCAGGGGCTTTTCGACGAATGAGGGGGTGGCGTTCGCCGCGGCCTTGCGAGGCCACGGCCCGTCAGACCGGGACTGAGGGACGCATAGCCCGCACGCCGACGCGTGCGGTTGTCAGCTCAATGCGATGCGAGCGGCAGGGCTCGAAAGAAACTCAGACGGCGAAGGCCACGCAGCGGGCAAGATCTTGGGTCTTCATGCGGGCCTCCATGAGTGAGTGGGAAGAAGGCCGCGACTGTGCGGCAAGCCGCGGCCCGCGTCAACCGTCCGTTGCATGATTTCCGGCCGCCCCGTGGTGACATCGCCGCGCTCTCCTAGACTCCGCCCCCCGATGCCGTTGTTCATCCTGCTCCTGCTGCCCTTCGTCGGCTGCGCCGTGGTCGCGCTGCTGCCGACCAATGCGCGCAACCTCGAGTCGTCGTGGTCGGCGCTGGTGGCGCTGGGCGTGGCGGTGCCGATGGCGCTGCTGTACCCGCAGGTGCAGGACGGCGCCGTCGTGATCGAACGTCTGACCTGGCTGCCGAGCCTGGGCCTGGACCTGGTGCTGCGCGTCGACGGCTTCGCCTGGATGTTCGCGATGCTGGTCAGCGGCATGGGGCTGCTGGTGATCGTCTACGCGCGCTACTACCTGTCGCCCGACGACCCCGCGGCGCGCTTCCATTCGCTGCTGCTGGGCTTCATGGGCGCGATGCTGGGCGTGGTGCTGTCGGGGCAGCTCGTGCAGCTCGTGGTGTTCTGGGAGCTGACCAGCGTCTTCTCGTTCCTGCTGATCGGCTACTGGACGCACCGCAAGGACGCCCGCCGCGGCGCGCGCATGGCCTTCACCGTCACCGCGGCCGGCGGCCTGTGCCTGCTGGCCGGCGTGCTGCTGCTGGGCCACATCGTCGGCAGCTTCGAACTCGACGCGGTGCTTGCGGCCGGCGAGCGCGTGCGCGCCCATCCGCTGTACCCGGCCATGCTGGCGCTGGTGCTGCTGGGCGCGCTGACCAAGAGCGCGCAGTTCCCGTTCCACTTCTGGCTGCCGCATGCGATGGCGGCGCCGACGCCGGTCTCGGCCTACCTGCATTCGGCGACGATGGTGAAGGCCGGCGTCTTCCTGCTGGCGCGGCTGTGGCCGGTGCTGGCGGGCACCGAGGCCTGGTTCTGGATCGTCGGCGGCGCCGGGCTGCTGACGCTGCTGCTGGGCGCCTACGCGGCGATGTTCCAGAACGACCTCAAGGGGCTGCTGGCCTATTCGACGATCAGCCACCTGGGCCTGATCACGCTGCTGCTGGGGCTCAACAGCCCGCTGGCCGCGGTGGCCGCGGTCTTTCACATGATGAACCACGCGACCTTCAAGGCGTCGCTGTTCATGTCGGTGGGCATCATCGACCACGAGACCGGCACGCGCGACATGCGGCGGCTCGACGGCCTGTTCCGCCACATGCCCGTCACCGGCACGCTGGCCATCGTGGCCTGCGCGGCGATGGCCGGCGTGCCGCTGCTCAACGGCTTCCTGTCCAAGGAGATGTTCTTCGCCGAGACGGTGTTCGTCCACGCCAGCCCTGTCGTCGAGTTCGGGCTGCCGGCGCTGGCCACGCTGGCCGGCGTGTTCGCGGTGGTGTACTCGCTGCGCTTCGGGCACGACGTGTTCTTCGGCGCGCCGCCCAACTGTCCACGTCAGCCGCACGAGCCGGTGCACTGGATGCGCGTGCCGGTGGAGCTGCTGGTGCTGGCCTGCATCGTGGTGGGCACCGCGCCGGCCTGGTCGGTCGGGCCGCTGCTGGCGACGGCCGCGCGGCCGGTGGTGGGCGCTCCGCTGCCGGCCTACAGCCTGGCGCTGTGGCACGGCTTCAACGCGCCGGTGGCGATGAGCTTCGTCGCGCTGGTGGTGGGCACCGGGGTCTACCTGCGCCACGCCGCCGCCTTCAAGCGCCGCAGCCGCCGCGCCGCGCCGGGGCTGCTGGGGCTGGACGCCCGCCGGCTGTTCGAAGGCCTGCTGGCCGCCGCCAGCGCCGGCGCCCGCCGCGGCCTGCGTCTGGCCGGCACGCAGCGGCTGCAGCCGCAGTTGCTGGCGCTGGTGCTGATCGCCGGGCTGGCGGGCTTGAGCTCGGCGCTGATCGTGCCGCTGGCCTGGGGCGACCGCCCGCGCGTGGCGCTGACGCCGGAGTTCGCGCTGCTGTGGCTGATCGGCGGGGCCTGCGCCGTCGGCGCCGCCTGGCAGGCCAAGTTCCACCGCCTGGTGGCGCTGGCGATGCTCAGCGTCGTCGGCCTGGCCTTGTGCATCAGCTTCGCGTGGTTCTCGGCGCCCGACCTCGCGCTGACGCAACTGGCGGTGGAGGTGGTCACGCTGGTGCTGTTCCTGCTGGGCCTGCGCTGGATGCCCAAGCGCGTGGCGCAGGACGACCCGCGCACCGCGGCGCGCGCCTGGTGGCGCCGGCGGCGCGACCTGGTGCTGGCGCTGGCGCTGGGCGCCGGGCTGGCGGCGCTGTCGTATGCGCTGTTGACGCGCCACGCGCCGCTGTCGATCTCGCCCTTCTTCATCGAGCACGCGCTGCCGCTGGGCGGCGGCAGCAACGTCGTCAACGTGATGCTGGTCGACTTCCGCGCCTTCGACACGCTGGGCGAGATCACCGTGCTGGGCACCGTGGGCATCACGGTCTACGCGCTGCTGCGGCGCTTCCGGCCGCCGCTGGAGGTGATCGACCGCCCGGCCCAGCAGCGCGCGATCACCGAGGACGAAGAGAGCGACCTCGTCACGCGCAGCCAGGGCAGCACGCCGCAGCCCTACCTGGAGGTGCCCGCGGTGCTGGTGCGGCTGCTGCTGCCGCTGGCGGCGGCCTTCGCCTTCCACCTGTTCATGCGCGGCCACAACCAGCCCGGCGGCGGCTTCGTGGCCGGGCTGGTGCTGGCCACGGCCTTCATCGCGCAGTACATGGTCAGCGGCACGCGCTGGGTGGAAGACCGCATGCACCTGCGGCCGCCGCTGTGGATCGGCGGCGGGCTGCTGGTGGCGCTGGGCACCGGCCTGGGCGCGCTGGCCTTCGATCACCCCTTCCTGACCACGCACACCGCGCACGTGCATTGGCCCTGGATCGGCGAAGTCCACCTGCCCAGCGCGGCGCTGTTCGACCTGGGCGTGTTCCTGGTGGTGGTGGGCGCCACGCTGCTGCTGCTGACCGCCATCGCCCACCAGTCGCTGCGCGCGCGGCGGCGCCAGGGCGCCGATCACCCGGAAGCCGCCTGATGGAAGCCGTGATCTCCATCGCCATCGGCGTGATGACCGGCGCCGGCGTCTGGCTGCTGCTGCGGCCGCGCAGCTTCCAGGTGCTGATCGGGCTGTCGCTGCTGTCGTACGCGGTGAACCTGTTCATCTTCAGCGTCGGCAGCCTGGCGGTCGACGCCGAGCCCATCGTGCAGCCCGGGCTGCCGGCCGACCTGGCGACCTACACCGATCCGATGCCGCAGTCCTTGGTGCTGACGGCGATCGTGATCGGCTTCGCGACCACGGCGCTGTTCCTGGTGGTGCTGCTGGCCTTGCGCGGCCTGTCGGGGGGCGACCACGTCGACGGGCAGGAGGAGCGGCCGTGACGGCCACGGGCCTGAACCTCGCCGAGCACGCCGTCGTCGCGCCGGTGCTGCTGCCGCTGGCCACCGCGGCGCTGATGCTGGTGCTCGGCGAAGGCCGGCGCGGGCTGAAGGCGCTGGTCAACACGCTGTCCACCGCGGCCGGGCTGGCGCTGGCCGTCGCGCTGCTGCTGCGCGTGCAGGAACAGGGGCCGGCGGCCTTCGGCATCTACCTACCCGGCAACTGGCCGGTGCCCTACGGCATCGTGCTGGTGGCCGACCGGCTGTCGGCGCTGATGGCGGTGCTCACCGGCTGCGTGGGGCTGGCGGCGCTGCTGTATGCGCTGGCGCGCTGGCAGCACGCAGGCGTGTACTTCCACGTGCTGTTCCAGCTGCAGTTGATGGGGCTGTACGGCGCCTTCCTCACCGCCGACCTGTTCAACCTGTTCGTCTTCTTCGAGGTGCTGCTGGCCGCCAGCTACGGGCTGCTGCTGCACGGCGGCGGGCTGCCGCGCGTGCGCGCGGGGCTGCACTACATCGCGATCAACCTCGTCGCGTCGCTGCTGTTCCTGATCGGCGTGGCCGTGCTCTACGGCGTGACCGGCACGCTCAACATGGCCGACATCGCCGCCAAGCTGCCGCTGGTGCCGGCCAGCGATCGCGGGCTGCTGCACGCCGGCGCGGCGCTGCTGGGCATCGCCTTCCTGGCCAAGGCGGCGCTGTGGCCGCTGAACTTCTGGCTGCCGCCGGCCTACGCCGCGGCCAGCGCGCCGGCGGCCGCGGTGTTCGCCATCCTCACCAAGGTGGGCGTCTACGCGGTGCTGCGGCTGTGGACGCTGTGCTTCCCGGCCGACGCCGGCGCGTCCGCCGGCTTCGGCGGCACGGCGCTGGTGTGGGGCGGGCTGGCCACGCTGGGCTTCGGCGCGATGGGCATGCTGGCCTCGCAGCAGCTCGCTCGTCTGGCGGGTTATGCGGTGATCGCCTCGTCGGGCACGCTGATCGCCGCAGTCGGCTTCGACGACCCGCGCCTGAGCGGCGGCGCGCTGTACTACCTGGCCAGCTCCACGCTGGCCGGCTGCGCGCTGTTCCTGCTGGTGGAGCTGCTGGAGCGCGCGCGCCAGGTCGAGCTGGGGCCGGCGCAGATCGACGACGGCCGCCACGCGCTGCCCGCCTTCATCGACAACGAGCCGCCGGAAGGCGCCAACCTCGACGACGACGAAGAGGCGCTGACCGGCCGCGCCATCCCCGCCGCGCTGGCCTTCCTGGGCCTGGCCTTCATGGTCTGCGCGATGCTGGTGGCGGGCCTGCCGCCGCTGGCCGGCTTCGTCGCCAAGCTGGCGATGCTGACGGCGCTGCTGGATCTGCGCAGCCCCGCGGCCTGGACGCTGTTCGGGCTGCTGATCGCCTCGGGCCTGCTGTCGGCGATGGCGCTGATGCGCGTGGGCATCCGCCACTTCTGGACGCCGCAGGACCGCCCCTCGCCGCGCCTGCGCGTGGCCGAGACGCTGCCCATCGCCGCGCTGCTGGCCGCGGCGCTGGCGCTGGTGGTGCAGGCCGAGCCGGCGCTGGCCTACACCCGCGCCACGGCCGACGCGCTGCACCGCCCAGCGCTCTACATCGACGCGGTGCTGGCCGCGCGGCCGCTGCCGCCGCGGCGGCCCAAGACGCCGGAGGCGCCGCGATGAAGCGCCTGCTGCCCTCGCCCTGGCTGTCGCTGGGCCTGTTCGCCGGCTGGCTGCTGCTGGCGCGCAGCACCAGCCCGGGGCAACTGCTGCTGGCGCTGCTGGTGGCCTGGGCGATGCCGCTGCTGATGGCGCCGCTGCGTCCGCGGCCGGGGCCGATCCGGCACTGGGGCACGCTGCTGCTGCTGATCGCCCAGGTCGGCGCCGACGTCGTGCGCTCGGCCATCGAGGTGGCCGGCGGCGTGCTGCGCCTGCGCGGCCGTCCGCCGCGCGGCGCCTTCGTCGTCGTGCCGCTGGAGCTGCGCCAGGTGCATGCGCTGGCGGCGCTGGCGATGATCACCACCGTCGTGCCCGGCACCGTGTGGTGCGAGCTGGCGCCCGACGCCAGCGCCTTGCTGCTGCACGTGTTCGACCTCGACGACGAGGCCGCCTTCGTCGCCGCGTTCAAGGCCCGCTACGAGCGGCCGCTGAAGGAGGTCTTCGAATCATGAGACCGCAGGCTTTGCCGAGGGCTCAATCCCGCTTGGCGGGACTGGCCGCAGGCCATAGGGTGCTCCAATGAGCGTCTGGCTGACCTGGGCGATCACCACCACGCTGGTGCTGTACCTGGGCGCGATGGCCATCGCCGCCTGGCGCCTGTTCCGCGGCCCCGCGGCGCAGGACCGCGTGCTGGCGCTGGACTTCATCTACGTGGTGGGCATGCTGACGATGCTGGTGCTGGCGATCCGCTACGACAGTGAGATGTACTTCGAAGGCGCGCTGCTGATGGCTCTGTTCGGCTTCGTCGGCTCGGTGGCGCTGGCCAAGTTCCTGCTGCGCGGCGAGGTGATCGAGTGAACGCGTTGCTGCAGGCGCCGCCGCTGGCCGAGGGCATCGTCGCGGCGCTGCTGCTGTTCAGTGGCTTGGTGGTGCTGGTGGCCGCGCTGGGGCTGGCCCGGCTGCGCGGCTTCTTCCTGCGCATGCACGCGCCGGCATTGGCGTCGACGCTGGCCGCGTGGACCGTCACGCTGGCCTCGATCCTGCACTTCAGCACCCGCGGCGGCGGGCTGGCGCTGCACGTGTGGCTGATCATCATCGTGCTGTCGATCACCGCGCCGGTCACGACGATCGTGCTGGCGCGCGCCGCGCTGTTCCGCCACCGCCAGGCGGGCGACCAGCTGCCGCCGCCGCTGCGCGGGGCTACTGGCTCATGCCGATCAGCCAGGGACGAACCTCGACCAGAAGCGTTCCATCCTTGACGGCGGGATCCGCCTTTGCATAGGCCTCCACGTCCGACGCTGCCAGGCCGGCGCTTGGAATCATCATTCCCCCGCCGGCGTCGTCCAGGCAGGGCCCGCCGAACTGGAGCTTGCCGTTCTCGAGCCACTTTCGATAGTGCTCGACGTGCGCCCGGACGCCGGGCTGCTCGAACATGCTTTTGCCGGCCAGCCAAGCTGGACCGGGCTTGTGGAAGACGACGTAGCGGATGTCTTTCATGTTGCTTCTCACTGCCCGTCGGGCGGCTGCCACAGCTCGACCTTGTTGCCGTCCGGGTCCAGGACCCAGCCGAACTTGCCGTACTCGGAATCGTCGGTCTTCTCGAGCACGTTGCAGCCTTCGTCGCGCAGCGCCTGCAACAGCGCGGCCAAGTCTTCGACGCGGTAGTTGACCATGAAGCTCGACGAGCTCGGCGCGAAATGGCCGCCGTCGGCATCGCCGACCGACCAGATGGTGGTTCCCTTGTACGGATTGCCGGCCGGATCCGCCCAGGTGAACGCCGTTCCGCCCCATTCCTGCACGTCGATGCCCAGGTGCCGCTGGTACCAGGCACGCAAGGCGACGGGATCCTTGGAGTTGAAGAAGATGCCGCCGATGCCCGTGACCCGTCTCATGTGTGCCTCCATGGCGTGATGAACGAGAGAATATTCTAGGCGCCTAACCCACGAATTAAACAGCTCATCTTCGCCCGGCTTCGTCTCAAGGCGGATACTGCCCCACCGCCACGAAATGCGGATTCTCGAACCCCGGCTTGCCGTAGACCAGCGGCTTGCCGTCCAGCGTCTGCACGCTGCCGCCGGCCGCCGCCAGCACCGCATGGCCGGCGGCGATGTCCCATTCCATCGTGCGGCCCAGGCGCGGGTAGAGGTCGGCCTCGCCGGCGGCCAGCAGGCACAGCTTCAGCGACGAGCCGGCGTTGACCAGCCGCGCGACGCGGCGGCCTTGCAGGAAGCGGTCCAACGCCGCTGCATCGCCGTGCGAGCGGCTGGCGACGACCGTCAGGCCTTCGGGCGGCGGCGTGCGCACGCGGATCGCGCGCCGGCCTTTCGCGTCGCCGTCGGCCTTTTCGTCTTCCACCCAGGCGCCCTGCCCCACAATGCCGGCGAACAGGCGCCCGAGCGCCGGCGCGCCCACCACGCCCAGCACCGGCCGGCCCTGGTCGATCAGCGCGACGTTGACGGTGAACTCGCCGTTGCGATTGACGAACTCGCGCGTGCCGTCCAGCGGGTCCACCAGCCAGAAACGGTCGGCCGCCGCGTCAGCCTGGCCGCGCGCGGCCATCTCCTCGGCCACCACCGGCACGCCGGGCGCCAAGGCGCGCAGCGCGGGCACGATCAACGCCTCGGCCCGCTCGTCGGCCTCGGTCACCGGCGAGGCATCGTCCTTGCGGCGCACCGCGAAGTCCTCGCGGTAGACCGCCATCACCACCTCGCCGGCGGCGCGCACGATGCGCGCCACGGCGTCCAGATCCAGCCCCTCGAACGTCACGTCAGCCTCCTGTGATGGGCCCATCGTAGCCGGCGCCGCGATCCGAATTTGCTTATGAAAACTCTGGCTGTGGCAGGCCCCGGCGCTGCGGAATACTCGCGGCCTGCAATGACTTCACCCCTGACCCATCTGCAACGGCTGGAAGCCGAGAGCATTCACATCCTGCGCGAGGTGGTGGCCGAGACCGAGCGGCCGGTGATGCTGTACTCGATCGGCAAGGATTCGGCCGTGATGCTGCGCCTGGCGCAGAAGGCCTTCTTCCCTGCGCCGCCGCCGTTTCCGCTGCTGCACGTCGACACGACGTGGAAGTTCCGCGACATGTACGCGTTGCGCGACCGCATGGCGCAAGAGCTGGGGATGGAACTGCTGGTGCACCGCAACCCCGAGGCGCAGGCGCGCGGCATCAACCCGTTCGACCACGGCTCGCAGGTCCACACCGACCTGTGGAAGACGCAAGGCCTGAAGCAGGCGCTGGACCATGGGCGCTTCGACGCCGCGTTCGGCGGCGCGCGGCGCGACGAGGAGAAAAGCCGCGCCAAGGAACGCATCTTCAGCTTCCGCAACGCCGCGCACCAGTGGGACCCGAAGAATCAGCGCCCCGAGCTGTGGAGCCTGTACAACGCGCGCAAGCACGCCGGCGAATCGCTGCGCATCTTCCCGATCAGCAACTGGACCGAGCTGGACGTGTGGCAGTACATCCAGCTGGAGAACATCCCCATCGTGCCGCTGTACTTCGCGGCGCCGCGCCCGGTGGTCAGCCGCGGTGGCACCTGGATCATGGTCGACGACGACCGCATGCGGCTGCAGCCCGGCGAGCGGCCGCAGATCAAGAAGGTGCGCTTCCGCACGCTGGGCTGCTACCCGCTGTCGGGCGCGGTGGAGTCCGAGGCCGAGACGCTGGAAGACGTGATTCAGGAGATGCTGCTGACGCGCACCAGCGAGCGCCAGGGCCGCATGATCGACCACGACCAGGCCGCGTCGATGGAGAAGAAGAAGCAAGAAGGCTATTTCTAGCATGGCGCACGTCTCCGACCTGATCGCGACCGACATCCGCGAATACCTGCGCCAGCACGAGAAGAAGAGCCTGCTGCGCTTCATCACCTGCGGCTCGGTCGACGACGGCAAGAGCACGCTGATCGGCCGGCTGCTGTACGACAGCAAGATGCTGTTCGAGGACCAGCTCGCCGCGATCGAGAGCGACAGCAAGAAGTGGGGCACGCAAGGCGGCGAGATCGACTTCGCGCTGCTGGTCGACGGCCTGTCGGCCGAGCGCGAGCAAGGCATCACGATCGACGTGGCCTACCGCTTCTTCAGCACCGACCGGCGCAAGTTCATCGTCGCCGACACGCCGGGCCACGAGCAGTACACGCGCAACATGATCACCGGCGCGTCGACGGCCGACCTGGCGGTGATCCTGGTCGACGCGCGCAAGGGTGTGCTGACGCAGACGCGCCGCCACAGCTACCTGGTCAGCCTGATCGGCATCCGCAAGGTGGTACTGGCGGTCAACAAGATGGACCTGGTGGACTACTCGCAAGAGGTCTTCGAGCGCATCGACGAGGACTACCGCGCCTTCGCCGCGCGGCTGGGGCTCGCGGACATCGAGTCCATCCCGCTCTCGGCGCTGAAGGGCGACAACATCACCGCGCCCGGCGCCGCGATGCCCTGGTACGAAGGCCCGACGCTGATGCAGTGCCTGGAAGGCGCCGCGGTCGACGAAACCAGGCTGCAGAAGGCGCCGCTGCGCTTGCCGGTGCAATGGGTCAACCGGCCCAACCTCGACTTCCGCGGCTTTTGCGGGCAGATCGCCAGCGGCACGCTGCAGCCGGGGCAGCGCGTGCGCGTGCAGCCTTCGGGGCGCGAGAGCCGCGTCGCGCGCATCGTCGCGCTGGGCGGCGACCGGCCACGCGCGCTGGCCGGCGAGTCGGTGACCATCACGCTGGACGACGAGGTCGACATCTCGCGCGGCGACGTGATCTCCGCCGCCGACGCACCCGCCGAAGTGGCCGACCAGTTCGAGTGCACGCTGGTGTGGATGGCCGACGAGCCGATGCTGCCCGGCCGCCCCTACCTGCTGAAGATCGGCACCCGCACGGTCGGTGCGACGGTGACCGAGCCCAAGTACAAGGTCAACGTCAACACGCTGGAGCATCTGGCAGCGAAGCAGCTGGAGCTCAACGAGATCGGTGTCTGCAACCTGTCGCTGGACCGCGCGGTGCCGTTCGACGCCTACGCCGACAACCGCGCCACCGGCGGCTTCATCGTCATCGACCGGCTCAGCAACAACACCGTCGGCGCGGGCATGCTGCACTTCGCGCTGCGCCGCGCGCACAACATCCACCTGCAGCACCTGGACGTCGACAAGGCCGCGCGCGCCGACCTGAAAGGCCAGCGCCCCGCGGTGCTGTGGTTCACGGGGCTGTCGGGCGCGGGCAAGAGCACGATCGCCAACCTGGTGGAGAAGAAGCTGCTGGCCGCCGGACGCCACAGTTATCTGCTGGACGGCGACAACGTGCGCCACGGCCTGAACCGCGACCTGGGCTTCACCGCCGCCGACCGCGTGGAGAACATCCGCCGTGTGGCCGAGGTGGCCCGACTGATGGTGGACGCCGGGCTAATCGTGCTGACCGCCTTCATCAGCCCCTTCCGCGCCGAGCGCGAGCTGGCGCGCTCGCTGCTGGTCGAGGGCGAGTTCATCGAGATCCACGTCGACACGCCGCTGGCCGTGGCGGAGTCGCGCGACGTCAAGGGCCTGTACGCCAAGGCACGGCGCGGCGAGCTGAAGAACTTCACCGGCATCGACTCGCCCTACGAGCCGCCCGAGGCGCCCGAGCTGCGCGTGGACACCGCGCAGGCCAGCGCCGAGGCGGCGGCCGACGCGGTGATCGCGCTGCTGCGCCAACGTGGGATGATCGCCTGATCGATGAACCCGCTCGAACCTCTGGACCGCATCCCTTTCCTGCGCCTGCTGGGCGTGCAACTGCACGACGCGCCGCCGGACCAGTCGCTGCTGCTGCTGCCTGAGCTCAAGCCCGAGCACCTGAATTCGCTGTCGGCCGCACACGGCGGCGTGGTGATGACGCTGCTGGACGTGGCGATGGCCCGCGCCGCGCGCAACGTGCAAGGCCGCGACGGCGGCCCGGTGGTGACGGTGGAGATGTCCTCGCGCTTCCTCAGGCCCGGCGGCGGGCCGCTCACGGCCAGGGGCCAGGTGCTGCACGCCGGCCGCTCGCTGTGCACCTGCCAGGCCGAGGTGCGCGACGCCCAGGACCGCCTGGTGGCCAGCGCCGCCGGCACCTTCAAGTACCGGAAGGGCGCGGCGGGCGGGGTCGACTGACGGCGGCTCCTGACGGCCGGCCGGCAACCCGGCATAGACTGGCGGCTGCCGTGTCCAACTCTGCTCCCGCCCGGGCGATCGCCATGAACCACGCCGTCACCGCCATCGACCACTACATCAACGGCCGCCTCGTCGCCAACCGCTCCGGCCGCGGACAGGACGTGTTCAACCCCGCCACCGGCGCCGTCACCGGCCGCGCCGGGCTGGCCGACGCCGAACAGGTGGACGCCGCGGTCGCCGCCGCCGCCGCGGCCTTTCCGCAATGGGCCGACACGCCGCCGATCCGCCGCGCGCGCGTGCTGTTCAAGTTCCTGGAGCTGCTCAACCAGCACCGCGACGAACTGGCCCACCTGATCACCGCCGAGCACGGCAAGGTCTTCACCGACGCCCAGGGCGAGGTCACGCGCGGCATCGACATCGTCGAGTTCGCCTGCGGGATCCCGCAGCTCCTGAAGGGCGACTACACCGAGCAGGTCTCCACCGGCATCGACAACTGGACGCTGCGCCAGCCGCTGGGCGTGGTGGCCGGCATCACGCCGTTCAACTTCCCGGTGATGGTGCCGATGTGGATGTTCCCGCTGGCCATCGCGGCGGGCAACAGCTTCGTGCTCAAGCCCAGCCCCACCGACCCCAGCGCCTCGCTGCGCCTGGCCGAGCTGCTGAAGCTGGCCGGCCTGCCCGACGGCGTGTTCAACGTCGTGCAGGGCGACAAGGTCGCGGTGGACGCGCTGCTCGCGCATCCCGACGTCAAGGCCGTCAGCTTCGTCGGCTCGACGCCGATCGCGAACTACATCTATGAAACCGGCGCCAGGCACGGCAAGCGCGTGCAGGCGCTGGGCGGCGCCAAGAACCACATGGTGGTGATGCCCGATGCCGACCTGGAGCAGGCGGTGGACGCGCTGATCGGCTCGGCCTACGGCTCGGCCGGCGAGCGCTGCATGGCCATCAGCGTAGCGGTGCTGGTGGGCGAGGCGGCCGACCGCATCATGCCGATGCTGGTGCAGCGCACGCGCTCGCTGAAGGTGCTGAACGGCGAGAACCTCGCCGCCGAGATGGGTCCCATCGTGACCCGCGCCGCGTACGAGCGCATCAGCGGCTACGTCGCGCTGGGCCAGCAGGAAGGCGCCAAGCTGCTCGTCGACGGCCGCGGCTTCGAGGGCGCGCGGGCGGGCGAAGGCTGCGAACAGGGCTTCTGGCTCGGCGGCACGCTGTTCGACCACGTGACGCCGGCGATGCGCATCTACCGGGAAGAGATCTTCGGCCCGGTGCTGGCCTGCGTGCGCGTGAAGGACCTGAAGACCGCCGTCGAGCTGATCAACGCGCACGAGTTCGGCAACGGCGTGGCCTGCTTCACCCGCGACGGCCACGTCGCGCGCGAATTCGGCCGCCGCGTGCAGGTAGGCATGGTGGGCATCAACGTGCCGATCCCGGTGCCGATGGCCTGGCAGGGCTTCGGCGGCTGGAAGCGCAGCCTGTTCGGCGACATGCACGCCTACGGCGAGGAAGGCGTGCGCTTCTACACCAAGCAGAAGTCCATCATGCAGCGCTGGCCCGAGAGCACGCCCAAGGGCGCGGAGTTCGTGATGCCGACGGCGCAGTAGGACGACCGCAAGACGGGGCCCTAGATTCCAATCCGGGTCTCCCGGTCGGAATCGCTCCCCCTTGGGGGGACCGGCCCGTAGGGCCGTAGGGGGCCCTAGCCCCGCGGATGATGCCGCGCGTGCAACTGCCGCAGCCGCTCGCGCGCCACGTGGGTGTAGATGGTGGTGGTGCCGATGTCGGCGTGGCCCAGCAGCAGTTGCACCGCGCGCAGGTCGGCGCCGTGGTTCAGCAGGTGGGTGGCGAAAGCGTGGCGCAGCGTGTGCGGCGACAGCGGCACCGCGATGCCGGCCTGCGCGGCATGACGCTTGACCAGCGTCCAGAACATCTGCCGCGTCATCGCAGCGCCGCGCACGGTGACGAAGATCGCGTCGGCGCTGCGCCGGCCCAGCACCTGCGGCCGGCCCTCGGCCAGCCAGCGGCGCAGCCAGGCGTGCGCTTCCTCGCCGAAGGGCACCAGCCGCTCCTTGGCGCCCTTGCCCAGCACGCGCAGCACGCCTTCGTTCAGGCCCACGTGTACGGTCTTCAGCGTCACCAGCTCGCTGACGCGCAGGCCGCTGGCGTACAGCAGCTCCAGCATCGTGCGGTCGCGCAGGCCCAAGGGGGTCTGCACGTCGGGCGCGGCCAGCAGCGCTTCGACCTGCACCTCGCTCAAGCTCTTGGGCACGCGCAGCGGCGTGCGCGCGGTGCGCAGGCGCAGGCTGGGGTCGGCGGCCACGCGGCATTCGCGCAGCGCCCAGCGGAAATAACGCTTGAAGACAGTCAACCGCCGGTTGGCGGTGCTGGCCTTGCTGCCGGCGTGGTGGGCGCTGATGAAGCCCAGCAGGTCGGCCTCGGTGCTGGCGTCCAGCGCCTTGGCGGTGCCGTCGGCCAGCCAGCGGGCGTACAGCGTCAGGTCGCGCCGGTAGGCCGCCAGGCTCAAGGGCGCAAGGCCGTCCTCGAGCCACAGCGCGTCGACGAAACGGTCGATCGCGGCCTGGCTCTGTGCAAACGCATCAGCCATGCGCGAGGCATGGTCCCCTCGGGGACAGGTCGCCGCAGGCGACCAGGGGGAGCGGCGGTGGCATACGCCCTGAACCCGATCCGGCTTTGCCGGTCGGGTTCAGCAGCCCCCTCGGGGGGCGGCCGCCCGAGCGGCCGGGGGCCGCCATTTCAGTCCAGCGTCAGCTTCTGCGCCACCACCACCTTCTTGTAGACCTCGAACTCGGCCTGGATCTGGGCCTGGAACTCGGCCGCGGTGTTGAGCACCAGCAGCGAGCCGGTGTCCTCGATGCGCTTCTTCACATCGGGCAGCGCCGCGGTGGCCTTAACGGCGGCCTGCACCTTGTCGACCACTTCCTTGGGCAGGCCCTTGGGCCCGTGGATGCCGTAGTAGGCCATGCGGTTGACCGGCTCCAGCCCCACCTCCTTGAAGGTGGGAACGCTGGGCAGCACAGCCAGGCGCTGCGGCGCGGCGACGACGATGGGGATCAGCCGCCCGTCCTTGATGAAGGGCAGCGCCGAGGGCAGGTTGTCGAAGATCACCTGCACCTGGCCGGCCACCGTGTCGTTGAGCGCCGGACCCGCGCCGCGGTACGGGATGTGCGTCATGAAGACGCCGGCCATGTTCTTGAACAGCTCGGTCTGCAGGTGGCCGATGCCGCCGGTGCCCGAGCTGGCGTAGCTGTACTTGGCCGGGTTCTTCTTCAGCTCGGCAATGAAGCCCTTGTAGTCGCGCGCCGGAAAGCTGGGGTGCACCGCGATCACGTTGGGCGTGGCCGCGATGTTGATGATGGGCGTGAAGTCGGTCAGCGGGTTGTAGGCGATCTTGGGGTTGATCGCCGGGTTGGCGGCGGTGGTGGACACCGTGGCCATGCCCAGCGTATAGCCGTCGGCCGGCGCCCGCGCGATCTCGGTGGCGCCCACCGAGCCGCCGCCGCCGGACTTGTTGTCGACGATCATCGTCTGGCCCAGCGCCTGGCTGATCTTTTCCGACAGCACGCGGGCGATGATGTCAGTGGTGCCGCCGGGCGCGAAGGGCACGATCAACCGCACGGGCTTGTTGGGATAGCCCTGGGCCATCGCCTGGCCGCCGAGGGTCACGGCGGCCAGCGTCAGCAGGGCAAGCGTTGCGCGCTTCATCATCGTCTCGTCTCCGCGTGGATGGATGCAAAGGCCGGGATTGTGGGCCATCGCCGTCTACGGACTTTCACGAACCCAGCAGCCCGGCCTTGAGCTCGGCCTGCGCCGGCCGGTCGCCGATGAAGATGCGCAGCAGCGCGGCGTAGAAGTCGTCGCCCGCCACCGGCTGGCCCCGGCGCCGGCCGTTGACGCTGAGCAGCAGGCCCTGGCCGGGCACGAAGTCGAGGTCGACCACGTCGCCCTTGCGCACCTTGCCCAGCGCGGCAACGATGGCGTCGAACTGCTGCATGCGCTCGGCCAGCGCCGGCAGATCGGCCTCGGGCGTGTTGCGCTTGACGCCTTTGTCAAAGGCCTTGACGAACTCCTGCGTCGATACCTCCTGCAGCATGCGCATCTGCAGCCGCTTGGGGCCGCGCATCGCCAGCACCTCGCCGGCGCCGCGCGCCTTGCGCGGCAGGTACAGCGCGGTGAGATAGCCCTTGAGCCAGGCCACCGAGCGCATGCCCACGCCGTTGAGCTGCAGCGCCTGGCCGCCGAGTTGCACCTGGCCTTCGAAATGCTGGCCTTCCATCGTCATCTGCGCCTGCGCGGCCGGCAGCGCCACCGCCATCACCAAGGTCTGGGCCAGGGCCAGCCAGGCCCGCCGTCGGATCTGCATCGTCGTTCCTCGCCCGGGCTGAACGCCCGGAACGTCTGCAACGCAGCAAGGCGCTACGCAGCCGACAGCGCCCAGTCGATGTGCTCGCGCACCAGTTCGTCGGCGCCGTCGCGCGCAGCGGCCAGCGCCTGCCGCAGCGCGGGGTCGGCCGTGGCGCGCCAGGCGTTGCCCATTGCCACCGCCAGGTTGCGCCGCCAGCGCTGCCAGCCGATGCGGCGGATCGGGCCGCCGGCCAGGCGCTGGTCGAACTCGGTTTCGGTCCAGGCCCACAGCCCCAGCAGCGACGCGGACTGCAGCCCGTTGCGCGGGTCGAAGTCGGGCAGCGGCGAGGTCTGCGCGAACTTGTTCCACGGGCAGACGAGCTGGCAGTCGTCGCAGCCGTAGACGCGGTTGCCGATCGCTTCGCGCAGCTCCGTCGGAATCGACCCGTCGTGCTCGATCGTCAGATACGAAATGCAGCGCCGCGCGTCCAGCCGATACGGCGCGACGATCGCGCGCGTGGGGCAGACGTCGATGCAGGCGCTGCAGCGGCCGCAGTGCGCCTCGGCCGGCGCGTCGGGCGGCAGCGCCAAGTCGACGAACAGCTCGCCCAGGAAGAACATCGAGCCGGCCTCGCGCGAGAGCGTCAAGGTGTGCTTGCCGCGCCAACCCAGGCCGCTGCGCGTGGCCAGCTCCACCTCCAGCACCGGCGCCGAATCGGTGAACACGCGGTGGCCGCGCGGCCCCAGCTCGGCCTGCAGCCGGTCCGCCAGCGCCTGCAGGCGCTGACGCAGCACCTTGTGGTAGTCGCGGCCGCGCGCATAGACCGACACCTGCGCCTGCCGCGGCCGCGCCAGGCCCTGCCACTCGACCGCCTGCCAGTCGCCGGCGGGCGTGCCGCGCGGCAGGTAGTCCATGCGCGCGGTGATCACCGACAGCGTGCCCGGCACCAGCTCGGCCGGCCGCGCGCGCTTGAGGCCGTGCGCCGCCATGTACGCCATGCGGCCATGGAAGCCGGCCTCCAGCCAGGCCAGCAGGCCGGCTTCGGCCGCGCGCAAGTCGATGCCGGCAACGCCGATCTGGGAGAATCCCAACTCATGCGCCCACTGCCGCAGCCGCTGCAACAGCGCCTGTCCGTCGACCTGCTGCGAATGAGGCATGACTCGATTCTAGAAAGCCGCGACTCCTACTGGCCCGACGAGGCGGCCTGCCGCCGCTGGGCCGAAGGGCTGGCCGCGCGGCCGGCGCTGCGCGACGCGACGATCGAGCTGCACGGCCCGCTGGGCGCCGGCAAGACCACCTTCGTGCGCCACCTGCTGCGCGCCCTGGGCGTACAGGGGCGCATCAAGAGCCCTACGTTCGCGGTGCTGGAGCCCTACCAGCTGCCGGGGCTGGCGATCTCGCACTTCGATTTCTACCGCTTCGACGACCCGCGCGAATGGGAGGACGCGGGCTTTCGCGAGCTGTTCGCCGCGCCGGGGCTGAAGCTGTGCGAATGGCCCGAAAAGGCGCAAGGCATGCTGCCGGTGCCGGACCTGCGGCTGCACATCGAGCCCGTGGACGAGCACCGGCGCCAGGTGCGCGCCGAGGCCTGCACGCCGCGCGGGCTGGAGCTGCTGCAATGACGCTGCCGCGCCGCGCCGCGCTGCGCCGCCTGCCCGGCCTGGCGCTGCTGCTGGGCGTGGCCGAGCTGGCGCGCGGCGCCGGCATCGTCGCGGTGCGCATCTGGCCGGCGCCCGACTACAGCCGCGTGACGATCGAGAGCGACCAGCCGCTGGCCGCGCGCCACTTCCTTGCCGAGGGCCCCTACCGGCTGGTGGTCGACATCGACGGCCTGGAGCTGAACGCCCAACTGCGCGAGCTGGTGGGCAAGGTGCGGCCCGACGACCCCTACATCGCCGGCGTGCGCGTGGGCCAGAACCAGCCGCGCGTGGTGCGCCTGGTGCTGGACCTCAAGCAGCCGGTGGCGCCGCAGCAGTTTGCGCTGGCGCCGGTGGCCGCGTACCAGCACCGGCTGGTGTTCGACCTCTACCCGGTGAAAGAGGCGGATCCGCTGCTGGCGCTGCTGCGCGACAAGGAAGCTGCCGAGCAGCAGGCGGCGCGTGCCGTCAACGACGCTTTAGGCGAGCTGATCGCGCGCGTCGACCGGCCTGCGCCGCTGGCCTCGTCGCCGATCCCGGCGCCGGCGCCACCGCCGCCCGCATCGGCGCCGCTGTCGACCCCCGCCCCGCGCGAGCCCACGCCGCCCACCGAGGCCGAGCGCCGGCAGGCGCAGCGGCTGATCATCGTCGCGCTGGACCCCGGCCACGGCGGCGAGGACCCCGGCGCGATCGGCCCCACCGGGCTGCGCGAGAAGGACGTGGTGCTGGCCATCGCGCGGCTGCTACGCGACGAGCTGAACCAGCAGCGCAACCTGCGCGTGTTCCTGACGCGCGACGCCGACTTCTTCGTGCCGCTGCACGAGCGCGTGCGCAAGGCGCGGCGGGTGCAGGCCGATCTGTTCGTCTCGCTGCACGCCGACGCCTTCTTCAAGCCCGAGGCGCGCGGCGCCAGCGTGTTCGCGCTCAGCGCCAAGGGCGCCACCAGCGCCGCCGCGCGCTGGATGGCCGAGCGCGAGAACGCCGCCGACGTGGTGGGCGGCGTCAACGTGCAGACCACCGACGTGCACGTGATGCGCACGCTGCTGGACATGAGCACGACGGCGCAGATCAAGGACAGCCTCAAGCTCGGCCGCGAGGTGCTGGGCCGCATCGGCAAGGTGGGCACGCTGCACAAGCGCGAGGTCGAGCAGGCCGGCTTCGCGGTGCTGAAGGCGCCCGACATCCCCAGCATCCTGGTGGAGACCGCGTTCATCTCCAACCCCGAGGAAGAAGACAAGCTGCGCGACAAGGACTACCGCCAGCAGCTCGTGCAGGCGATCGCGGCGGGCATCAAGCGCTATTTCGCGCGCAACCCGCCGCTGGCGCGGAGCCGGAGTCTTTGAGGGCGGAGGCGGCCGCACGCATGCAACGCCGACCTAGCGGTTCGCGCAAACTGTCCCCCGTCTACTACGTCGCCGCTGCGGCGTTCGTGGCCCTGGCGCTGCTCGGGCTTTGGCAATATCGGCAGGCAAAGGAGGGCATCGACGATGGCCGGACGATCAGCCTCGTGGGCGCGGCCGCGAGTTTCATGAGTTCCGATCGAAATCAGAAGGCCTTCCTGTTTGAGAATTCCGAGGGAAGCCAGGTGTGGGTGATCAAGACCGACCTGGTTCTCCATGCGCCGGACGGCGCCACGTTCAGAGTCCACTGCGCCTGGTCCGGCGGCGTGTGTCAGCACATCATCAAGCAAACCGCGGAGTCCAGGCGGCTCGACGCCGCCCTCATGCCGGTGACGTTCTCGCCGCACTTCTGGCTTCTCGAAGCCAGCGCCGACGGAAAGGTGCTGGCCCATGAACCGGCGCAACGCAAAGCCCTGCGCGACAAGCTGACCCGCGAGCGCAATTTCGCGTTGGCGATGATTGCGGTTGTCGCTCTTCTGCTGTGGTGGGTGCGTTGGCTGAACACACCCATCCGACGCCATCGCAAGCGAGCCAGGTGAAGCTGCACCGGAGTCATGCTTGACCCGCACAATTTTGGTAGCTACATTTAAACGTGCGCATCGTCTTCGACCCGGCGAAAGACAAGCTGAACGTCAAGCGACATGGCCTGTCACTGGGCTTTGCGGCTGCGCTGGAATGGGATGAAGCGCTCGTGTGGGTCGATGATCGCTTCGCCTACGACGAACTGCGGATGATCGGATTGGCCCCACGAGGCGATCGCCTGTACTACGTCGCCTTCGTCGACCGAGGCGAAGAACGACGCATCATCAGCCTTCGCCACGCCGAGCGTCGGGAGATCAAGCACTATGTCGAAAACTTCCCCTAAGCGGTCCTTCGTTCTTCCCACCACGGAAGAGAACCGCAAGATCGTTGCCGCGGCCAGGCAGGACCCGGACGCCCAGCCGCTGACGGCCAAGCAGTTGAAGGAGATGGTTCCGCTCAAATCGCTCCGAGGCCGTCCGCCGCTGGCGAACAAGAAGCAACTCGTCTCTGTCCGGTACAGCCCCGAGGTTCTGGACTACTTCCGCGGCACGGGCGAGGGTTGGCAAGCCCGCATGGATGGTGTGCTTAAGGATTACGTCGCGAAGCGGCGTGTCCGGAAAAGGCGCAGTGCGGCCTGATTCCTCGATCAAACGCACGAGCTGCAGAAGGCCTAACGCCTCATCTGAACCCACAGCATCAACAGCCCGAAGAACACCGGCTGGTGCAGCATGTAGAACGTCAGCGACCACCGCCCTAGCACCGCCAGCGGCCGCAGCGGCCGCGCCAGCGCTCCAGCCAGCCACTGCGGGCGGCGCGCCAGCAGCCATTGGCCGGCCGCCAGGCCGGCCAGCAGCACGCCGAACCAGGGCAGGATGGGCACGTAGTCCTCGGTGATGGGCTTGCGCGTGACGAGGCCGGTCCAGCTCAGCCAGGGTCCGTTGAAGGTCTCGTGCCGCCACAGCAGCGGCAGCAGCAAGGCGGCGGCGGCCAAAGGCCACAACCCACGCCGCAGCGGCGCCAGCAGCCGTGCGGCGATCAGCATCACGCACAGCGCGTGCAGCACGCCGAAGTTGATCCAGCTGTACGGGAACACCAGCCACGAGCCCAGGCTGACCAGCGCCGCGCAGCCGGCGATCTGCGCCCAGCGGCGCCAGAAGCGCGGCCAGCCCTGGGCCGCGTGCAGCGCGACGGCCTGGCCGCAGCCGCCGCAGAACAGGAACAGGCCGAGGATCAGCGTGCGGTTGACGATCCACGCCGGATCGGCGTTGGGCGCCTGCCGCGGCTGCAGCAGCCCGAAATGGTTGAGGTCGAAGGCGAAGTGGTAGGCCGCCATCCAGACGATGGCCAGACCGCGCAGCGCGTCGAGCCGATCGAAGCGGCTGGAAGAAGGGCTCATGCCGCCTTCTCGTAGACGTCGGCGAAGCCGCGACCGTCCCAGGCGTACAGCAGGTAGGCCGCGTGCAGGCAGCCGCTGGCGCCCTGCGGGCTGAACAGGCCCACGCACTGGCCGCCGGCGTGGCGCACGCTGCGGTAGACCACCCCGGGCGAGCCGGCCGCATGCAACTGCGCGGCCAGCGCGCGCGACGCGGCATAGCTGTCCGGATGATGGCACGCCTCGAAGGCCGCCTCGCGCGGGCGCAGATCGTGCAGGCGCTGGTCGATGGCCACGTGGTACAGCCGCATCGGCAGATGCATCGCCGGCTGGTTGGTCGCGGCCAGGAAGCGCGCATGGTGGTAGCGCGTCTCGGCGATCGCGGTCTCGCGCTCGCGGGCGGCGTAGAACACGCCCCAGCGGCCGTCGGAGAAGCGGCTGCCTTCGACGTTGACATGCGTGAACGCGGCCATGATGGGCCCGCTGCCGGGGCCGTAGAGCCGCTGCGCGGGCGGCACGCGCTCGATCTCGCCGACCTCGTCGCGCACGCGCTCGTTGGTCATCGCCTCCAGTGCGTACAGCGCGTCGAAGTCCTCGGCGTCGGCCACGCGGTCGAACAGCGAGATCGCCGGGTAGCGCGTGGGCACGATGCGGCAGGCCTGCGGCCAGCGCACGCGGCGCAAGGCGGGCTGCGTCGCGTCGGGATCGCGCGCGCTCAAGACCAGCCGCCGCCGCGCACGCCGTCGAGGTAGCGGCGCACGAGGTGCAGGTCGCTCACGTTGCCGGCCAGCATGCGGTCCAGCGCACTGCGGCCGCCGAAGGGCTGCGCGGTGTTGGGCCGGCGCACCCAGGCATCGGCGGCCGCGGCGTCGGGCAGCAGGATCTGCAGGCTCTTGTAGATGCCCAGCAGGTTGGACAGCCGCTCCAGCGTGTCGCGCGGCAAGGCAGCCTTGTCGGGCTGCTTCCGCCATGCGAAGAAGGTGGATCGCGGCGGCGAGCCCAGCAGCCGCAGCTGCTCGTCCACCGACAAGCCCCAGGCCTGGGCAATGCGGCCGAAGGCGCGCAGGCCGGCGGCGGCCATCTGCTGGGCGGGCACTTCGGGCACCGCGTATCGAGGCGCCGGCTCGCGGACGTGGAGGACAACCATGGGATGATCCCGTGATGGATTTTGGTGATAGCTTAATCCATATCGGGATCAGGCGCCAGCAGCCGGGGCAGCAGCTGCGCCGCGGTGCCGCGCAGGCAGGCGTGGGCCTCGCCGTCGATCTCGCTGGGCTGCGGGTTGAGCATCACCACCGTGGCGCCGGCGCGCCGCGCGATGCCGGCCAGCCCGGCCGCCGGCCACACGGCGCCGGAGGTGCCCACCACCAGCAGCACGCGGCAGCGGCGCGCCGCGGCTTCGGCGGCGGCCAGCGCCTGTTGGGGCAGCATCTCGCCGAACCACACGACGCCGGGGCGCAGCAGGTTGCCGCAGTCGGGGCAGCGCGGCGGCTCGCCGGGCGCGGCCTTGTCCACGCCGCAGCCGCGGCGCTGCGGGCAAGGCGAGAGCCAGCCATCCTGCAGGATGTCGCCGTGCAGCCGGATGGTGCCGGCGTTGCCGGCGCGCTGGTGCAGGTCGTCGACGTTCTGGCTGATCACGGTCAGCACGCCCGGATGCCGGTCGGCCAGCGCGCGATGGCCGGCGTTGGGCTGCGCGCGACGCACGCCGTCGCGGCGCTCCGCGTACCAGCGCCAGACCTGCGCTGGGTCGGCGCGGAAGCCGTCCTCGCTGGCCAGCTCGGCGGGATCGAAATGCGACCACAGCCCCGTCATCGCATCGCGGAAAGTGGGGATGCCGCTTTCGGCGCTCATCCCCGCGCCGGTCAGCACGGCCACGCCGCCGGCGTTGGAGGCGGCCTCGGCAAGCTGCCGGCGGACGGTCTGGACGGTGTCGCCAGCGGTGACGCTGCGGGTCATGATGACCGCATGCTAGCGGCCACGGCCGCCGCGTTTATTCGAACCGGCCGCCGCTCTCGGCCAGCGTCACCACGCTCACGGCCGGCTCGAAGCGCGGGCCGTGCCGTGCCGCCAGCTCGCGCGCGCGCTCGACGAAGGCCTTGGCGCCCATCGCGTTGATGAACTGCAGCACGCCGCCGTGGAA
Source organism: Rubrivivax sp. (assembly GCA_047602205.1). Classification (GTDB taxonomy): domain Bacteria; phylum Pseudomonadota; class Gammaproteobacteria; order Burkholderiales; family Burkholderiaceae_C; genus Rubrivivax. Next base: position 6,602,479 of record JASGHX010000001.1, read on the forward strand.
CGGCGCGAAGCCCCAGCCGAAGATAGCGCCCACGTTGCCGTCGGCCACCGAGCGCAGCACGCCTTCGTCCAGGCAGCGCACGGCCTCGTTGGCCTGCACGAACAGCAACCGGTCGATCAGTTCCTTCTGATCGGGCTGCTGCGCGGCCGGCGGGAACAGCCGGGTCAGTTCGGGCCACAGCGTCTTGCCGTCTTCGTTGTAGTCGTAGAAGCCCTTGCCCGCCTTCTTGCCGATGCGGCCGATCTCGCAGAGCTGGCGCACCACGTCGATGCCCGGCGGCTCGGCGTAGGGCTTGCCTTCGGCGGCGAGGTCCTTCTTCGTCTGCTCGGCGACGTGCAGGCTCAGGCCGAGGCTGACCTCGTCCTGCAAGGCCAGCGGCGGCATCGGCATGCCGGCCTGCAGGCCCGCCACCTCGATGCTGCGCGGGTGCACGCCTTCCTTCAGCATCGTGATGCCTTCCATCACGTAGGTGGCGAACACGCGGCTGGTGTAGAAGCCGCGGCTGTCGTTGACAACGATGGGCGTCTTGCCGATCTGCAGCACGTAGTCGAAGGCGCGCGCCAGCGTCTCGTCGCTGGTCTCGCGGCCGACGATGATCTCGACCAGCGGCATCTTGTCGACCGGGCTGAAGAAATGCAGGCCGATGAAGTTCTTGGGCCGGCTGCTGGCCGCCGCCAGACCGGTGATCGGCAGCGTGCTGGTGTTGGACGCGAACACCTTGTCGGCGGCCAGCACGGCCTCGGCCCGTTTCGTCACGTCGGCCTTGACCGCGCGGTCTTCGAACACCGCCTCGATCACGAGGTCGCAGCCTTGCAGCAAGTTGAAATCGGTACCGGCCGTGATCTTCGCCAGCAGCGCGTCGCGCTTCTCGGGCGTGCTGCGGCCCTTCTTCACCGCCTGGTCCAGCAGGCCTTGTGAATAGGCCTTGCCTTGGTCGGCCAGTTCCTGCGTGGTGTCCAGCAGCGCCACGGCTATGCCGGCTTTGGCCGAGACGTAGGCGATGCCGCCGCCCATCATGCCGGCGCCCAGCACGCCGAGCTTCTTGACCTTGCCACGCTCGATGCCCGGCGGCCGCGACGCGCCCTTCTTGATCGCATTGAGCTGGTACCACAGCGTGTTGATGATGTTCTTCGATTCGGGGCTCAGCACGCAGGCCGCGAAATAGCGGCTTTCCACCGTGCAGGCGGCGTCGAAGTCGAGCAAACAGCCTTCGAAGATGCTGCTCATGATGTGCGTGACAGCCGGGTAGTTGCCCCAGCTCTTGGCCGCCGCGATCGACGGCGCGATGGCCAGCATCTGCACGATCTGCGGCGAGCGCGAATCGCCGCCGGGGATCTTGAACTTCGGCTTGTCCCAGGGCTGCGCGGCCTTGGGGTTGGCGGCGATCCAGGCGCGCGCCTGCGCCATCAGGTCGTCTCGGTCCTTGGCCAGCGCGGTGATCAGTCCCATGCCCAACGCCTTGGCCGGCGCGATGTCGTTGCCCTCGGCGCAGATCTGCAGCGCCTGCTGCATGCCCACCAGCCGCGGCAGGCGCTGCGTACCGCCGCCGCCGGGCAGCAGGCCCAGCTTGACCTCGGGCTGGCCGAGCTTCAACTTCGCATCGTCGATCACGATGCGCGCATGGCAGCCCAGCGCGATCTCGAGCCCGCCGCCCAGCGCATGGCCGTTGATCGCGGCCACCACCGGCTTGCCTTGCGTCTCCAGCGCGCGCAGCACCTTCTTCATCGCCATCGAGGCTTCGAAAGGCTCCTCGGCCTTCGTCCACTTCGACATGCGGTCCAGGTCGCCACCGGCGCAGAAATCGGCCTTGCCGCTGGTGAGGATCAGGCCTTTCACCGCCGGGTCGGCCAGTCTGGCGCAGGCCTCGGCAATGCCTTCCATCAGCGCATCGGCCACCACGTTCATGGGCCTTCCGGGCAGGTCCATCGTCGCGACGAGGATGCCGTCGTCGCCCAGGTTCAGCTTGACTGCGTCGCTCATGGTCACACTCGTTCGATGATGGTGGCGATGCCCATGCCGCCGCCGACGCACAGCGTCGCGAGGCCGGTGTTGAGGTCGCGGCGCTCCAGCTCGTCGAGCAGCGTGCCGAGGATGATGCAGCCGGTGGCGCCCAGCGGGTGGCCCATCGCGATCGCGCCGCCGTTGACGTTGACGCGGTCCAGGTCGACACTCAGGTCGCGCGCGGTCTTCATCGGCACCACCGCGAAAGCCTCGTTCACTTCCCACAGGTCGACGTCACTGGCTGCCATGCCGGCCTTGGCCAGCGCCTTGCGGCAGGCCGGCGTCGGGCCGGTCAGCATGATGGTGGGCTCGGCGCCGATCACCGCGGCGCTGCGGATGCGCGCGCGCGGCTTCAAGCCCGCCTTCCTGCCCGCGTCGCCGTTGCCGACCAGCATCAGCGCCGCGCCGTCGACGATGCCGCTGCTGTTGCCCGCGTGGTGCACGTGGTGGATGCGCTCCACCGTCGTGTACTTGCGCAGCGCCGTGGCGTCGAAGCCCATCTGGCCGATCATCGCGAAGCTGGGGTCGAGCTTGGCCATCGCGTCGACCGAGGCGTTGGCGCGGATGGTCTCGTCCTCGGCCAGCAGCGTGAGCCCGGCGATGTCCTTCACCGGCACGATGGACTTCTTGAACCGCCCTTCGGCGCGCGCCGCGGCGGCGCGCTGGTGCGATCGCAAGGCGAAGGCGTCGACGTCGGCACGGGCCCAGCCTTCCAGCGTCGCGATCAGGTCGGCGCCGATGCCTTGCGGCACGAAGCCGGTGGCCTGGTTGATGCGCGGATCCATCACCCAGGCGCCGCCGTCGCTGCCCATAGCCCAGCGGCTCATGCTCTCGACGCCGCCGGCGACGACGAAGTCCTCCCAGCCGCTCTTGACCTTGGCCGCGGCCAGGTTCACCGACTCCAGCCCGCTGGCGCAGAAGCGGCTTTGCGTCACGCCGGCCACCGTCTGCGCCCATTGCGCATCCAGCACCGCGGTACGCGCGATGTCGGCGCCCTGCTCGCCCACCGGCGTCACGCAGCCCAGCACCACGTCGTCGACCCGCGCGGTGTCCAGCGACAGCCGTTGCTGCAGCGCCTGCAGCAGCGTGCGCAGCAGCCACACCGGCGTGGCCTGGTGCAGGCCGCCGTCCTTCTTGCCCTTGCCGCGCGGCGTGCGCACGTGGTCGTAGATGTATGCCTCTGACATGTTCATCTCCTGCAGCCTCACATCGAGCGCGAGGCCAGTTCCTTCATGATCTCGTTGGTGCCGCCGTAGATGCGCTGCACGCGCGCGTCGACGTACAGCTCGGCGATCGGGTACTCCATCATGTAGCCGTAGCCGCCGAAGAGCTGCAGGCATTCGTCCATCACGCGGCCCTGCTGCTCGCTGACCCAGCTCTTGGCCAGCGCGGCGCGCGCGGCGTCCAGTTCGCCCTTCAGGTGCGCAGCCATGCAGGCGTCGACGAAGGCGCGCGTGGCCAGCACCGTGGCCTGCACCTCGGCCAGCTTGAAGCGCGTGTTCTGGAAGTCCCACACCGCCTTGCCGAAGGCCTTGCGCTGCTTGACGTAGAGGAGCGTTTCGTCCAGCGCGCGCTCCATCGCCGCCACGCCTTGCAGCGCGATGATCAGCCGCTCCTGCGGCAACTGTTGCATCAGTTGAAAGAAGCCCTGCCCCTCGCGCCCGCCCAGCAGGTTGGCCGCCGGCACGCGCACATCGTCGAAGAACAGCTCGCTGGTGTCCTGCGCCTTCAGCCCCACCTTGTCGAGCTTGCGGCCGCGGCGGAAGCCTGGCGTGCCGTCGGTCTCCACCAGCAGCAGGCTGATGCCCTTGGCGCCCGCCTCGCGCTCGGTCTTGCAGACCACGATGATCAGCTCGGCGTGCTGGCCGTTGGTGATGAAGGTCTTGGCGCCGTTGATCACGTAGTGGTCGCCGTCGCGCCGCGCGTGCGTGCGCACGGCTTGCAGGTCGGAGCCGGTGCCGGGCTCGGTCATCGCGATCGCGCTGGGCAGCTCGCCGCTCACCATGCGCGGCAGGAAGCGGCGCTTCTGCTCCTCGGTACCGCAGTGGAAGAGGTACGGCGCGACGATGGCCGAATGCAGCCCGCCGCCCCAGCCGCTGAGGTTGGCGCGCGCGGCTTCGAGGATCACCACCGCCTCGTGCCCGAAGTCGCCGCCGGCGCCGCCGTACTCCGCCGGCGTCGACAGGCACAGCAACCCATGGGCGCCGGCTTGCGTCCAGCATTCGCGCGGCAGGATGCCGGCCTCGCGCCAGGCCGCCGCCTGCGGCACCCAGCGTTCGCTGAAGAAGCGGCGCGCCGACTCCTGCAGCATGCGGTGGTCGTCGGCGATCCAGGCCGACGGAAACAGCGGCAGCGTCACTTGCTCTCCAGTTGCTTGCGCACGGTGGCGTTGATCACCCGCAGCTCGGCCAGCGTGGCGTCGATGTGGGCACGCTTGAGTTCCAGCTCGCGGATCGCAGCGTCGGTGCGGTCGCGCACGTATTTGAGCTGCTGCACGCGACCCTCGCCGTGGTCGCCGTACAGATCGAGGTAGTGCTTGATCTCCTGCAGCGACGCGCCGATGGCCTTGGACCGCAGGATCAGCGCCAGCCGCGCCCGGTCCTTGCGCGAGTAGACGCGCGCGCCGTTCACGCGGCGGGGCTTGAGCAGGCCCTTGTCCTCGTAGAAGCGGATCGTGCGCAGCGTGATGCCGAACTCGGCGCACAGCTCGGAGATGCCGAACAGTTCGCCGGTGTCCTGCGCGCGGTGCGCGTCCAGCACCTGCTGCGCCGCCGCGGCGCCGCTGCCCGCGCGCCGGCGGACCGGGGCGTCGAGCATGCTCACACCACGCGCTGCAGCTTCATGGCCACGCTCATGTCGCCGCTGACCTTGAACTTGCCCATCATGAAGCCGGTGGCCGGCTCCAGCTCGCCGCTCAGCAGCGCCGACAGGTTGTCCAGCGTGATGGCGATCGTGCAGTCGGCATCGAGATCCTGGTTGTGCACGGCGTTGGGCACCGACCGGCCGTCGATGACGACCACGCCGTCGGCGCCGCAGTCGAACTTGAGCGTGGCGTTGAGGCCGCTTTGCTCGCCCACCTTCCGGCGCAGGGTCTCGGTGCAGGCTTGCAGGTCCATGGTCATCGGCGCCTCGAGCGTTGGAAGGCCCGCAGCATAGGCCCGCGGCTGACGCAGGGTGATCAGGAATACCCTCAGCGAGATAGGGTTGACGTTAACGTCACCCCTGCAGCCTAATCGCGCCATGATGACGCCCGATGTGCTGACGTGACGCGGCTGGCCTCGCGGCTCGACCCCAAGTCCGCCGCCTTCCAGGCCAACGCCGCGCGCATGCGCGAGCGGCTGGACGAAGTGCTGGCGCTGCAGGCGCGCGTGGTGGCCGAATCGGCGTCCAAGCGCGACAAGTTCGAGCAGCGCGGCCAGTTGCTGCCGCGCGAGCGCGTGGCGCGGCTGATCGACCGCGGCAGCGCTTTCCTCGAACTCAGCCCGCTGGCCGGCCTGGGCATGCACGACGACGACGGCAGGAAGAGCGTGCAAGGCGGCGGCAGCATCGTCGGCATCGGCGTCGTCGCCGGCAAGCGCGTGCTGGTCAGCGCCAGCGACAGCGCGGTCAAGGGCGGCACCGTCGCGCCGATGGGCCTGAAGAAGGCGCTGCGCGCGCAGGAGCTGGCGCGCGAGAACAAGCTGCCGCTGGTGGCGCTGGTGGAAAGCGGCGGCGCCAATCTGATGTACCAGGCCGAGATCTTCGTCGACGGCGGCCGCACCTTCGCCAACCAGGCGCGGCTGTCGGCCGCGGGCATTCCGCAGGTCGCGGTGGTGCACGGCTCGTCCACTGCCGGCGGCGCCTACCTGCCGGGCTTGTCGGACTACGTGGTGCTGGTGCGCGGCCGCAGCAGCATCTACCTGGCCGGGCCGCCGCTCGTGAAGGCCGCGATCGGCGAGGACGCCGACGACGAGGAACTGGGCGGCGCGCTGATGCACGCCAGCGTCACCGGGCTGGGCGAATACCTGGCCGAGAACGACGCGCACGCGATCGCGCTGGCGCGGGAGCTGATCGACCAGTTGCCCTGGGACTGCGTGCCGCCGCCGGCCGCCAACGCCGCGCCCGAGCCGCTGTACGGCCGCGAGGAACTGCTGGGTGTGGTGCCGGCCGACGAGCGCGCGCCTTACGACGTGCGCGAGGTCATCGCGCGCCTGGCCGACGGGTCCGACTTCTTCGAATTCAAGGCGCCGCTGGCCGCCGACACCGTCTGCGGCCACGCGCGCCTCCAGGGCCACCGCGTCGGCCTGATCGGCAACAACGGGCCGATCCAGCCGGCCGGCAGCACCAAGGCCGCGCAGTTCATCCAACTGTGCGACCAGGCCGGCGCGCCGCTGGTCTTTCTGCAGAACACCACCGGCTACATGGTCGGCAAGGCGGCCGAACAGGCCGGCGCGATCAAGCACGGCAGCAAGATGATCCAGGCGGTGGCCAATGCACGCTGCCCCAAGTTCACCATCGTGCTGGGCGGCAGCTTCGGCGCCGGCAACTACGGCATGTGCGGGCGCGGCTTCGACCCGCGCTTCATCTTCGCCTGGCCCAGCGCGCGCACCGCGGTGATGGGCGGCGCGCAGGCGGCGCAGGTGATGGACATCGTCAACCGCAACAAGCTGCAGAAGCTGGGACTGCCGGCCGACGACGAGGCCTTGGCTGCGATGAGCGACGGCCTGCGCCGCCGGCTCGATGCGGAGAGCGCGGCGCTGTTCGGCACCGCGCGGCTGTGGGACGACGGCATCATCGACCCGCGCGACACCCGCCGCATCCTGGCGCTGTGCCTGGACATCGCGCAACAAGCCGCGCAGCGCACGCTGCGCCCCAACACCTTCGGCGTGGCCCGGATGTGAATCCCCTGGAGAAGAACGCATGAAGCTGACGACCGAACACCAGCAGATCGCCGACACGGTGCGCAAGTTCTGCGAAAAGGAGCTGAACCCCCACGTGCCGGCCTGGGAGGCGGCCGAGGAATTCCCCAGCCACGAGGTCTTCAAGAAGCTGGGCGACCTGGGCCTGCTGGGGCTGAAATATCCGGAGGAATTCGGCGGCGCCGGGCTGGACTTCAGCTACAGCATGGTGATGGCCGAGGCGCTGGGTTATTGCAACTGCGGCGGCGTGCCCATGGCCATCGGCGTGCAGACCGACATGGCCACGCCGGCGCTGGCGCGCTTCGGCAGCGACGAACTGCGCCGCGAGTACCTGGTGCCGACGATCGCCGGCGACATGGTGGCCTGCCTGGGCGTCAGCGAGCCCGGCGGCGGCAGCGACGTGGCCGCGGTGCGCACGCACGCGCGCGCCGAAGGCGGCGACTACGTAATCAACGGCAGCAAGATGTGGATCACCAACGGCCTGAAGGCCGACTGGTGCTGCCTGCTGGCCAACACCAGCGACGGCGCGCCGCACAAGAACAAGAGCCTGATCGTCGTGCCGATGGATGCCGCGGGCATCGGCAAGCAGAAGATTCGCAAGATCGGCATGAACAGCAGCGACACCGCGCAGCTCTTCTTCGACAACGTGCGCGTGCCGCGCCGCAACCTGATCGGCCAGGAAGGCCTGGGCTTCACCTTCCAGATGCTGCAGTTCCAGGAAGAGCGGCTGTGGGGCGCGGCGTCGTCGCTGGTGGGGCTGGACCGGCTGATCGACCAGACCATCGCCTACACGCGCGAGCGCAAGGCCTTCGGCAAGAGCCTGCTCGACAACCAGGTGGTGCACTTCCGCCTGGCCGAGCTGCGCACCGAGGTCGAGGCCTTGCGCGCGCTGACCTACCGCGCCGTGGAGCAATACATCGGCGGCAAGGACGTCACGCGGCTGGCTAGCATGGCCAAGCTCAAGTGTGGCCGCCTGGCGCGCGAGGTGTCCGACGCCTGCCTGCAGTATTGGGGCGGCATGGGCTTCACCTGGGACAACCCGATCTCGCAGGCCTACCGCGACACGCGGCTGGTGTCGATCGGCGGCGGCGCGGATGAGGTGATGCTGGGCATCATCTGCAAGCTCGAAGGCACCTTACCCGGAAAATCGGCGGCATGAAGTTTGAAACCCTCATCGCCCGCCGCGAAGGCGCGGTGCTGCACCTGACGCTCAACCGCCCCGAGGTGCGCAACGCGATGTCGCTGGCGATGGTGCTGGAGTTGCGTCAGGCGTTGGAACAGGCCCAGGCCGACGGCGCCACCCGCGCCGTCGTGCTGCGCGGCGCCGGCGGCCACTTCTGCGCCGGCGGCGACATCCGCGACATGGCGGCCGCGCGCAGCAAGCTGGCCGAGCAGCCCGGCGCGCTGATCGAGGTGAATGCCGCGTTCGGCGAACTGTGCGTCGCCTATGCGCAAAGCAGCCTGGCGGTAGTGGCGGCCGTCGAAGGCACGGTGATGGGCGGCGGCTTCGGATTGGCGTGTGTGGCGGATGTGGCGCTGGCTGATCGCACAGCCGTTTTTCGCTTGCCGGAGACGGGGCTGGGGCTGGTGCCGGCGCAAGTGGCGCCGTTCCTCGTCGAACGCCTGGGTTATGCCGAAGCCAAGCGCCTGGCCGTCACCGGCGCCGCGGTCGACGCGGCCGAGGCGCTGCGCCTGCGCCTGGTGCACGAGCTGCACGAAGACGCCGCCGCGCTGGACGCCGCGGTGCTGCGCGTGCTGGCCGACATCCTGCGCTGCGCGCCGGGTGCGCTGGCGGCCACCAAGGCGCTGGTGGCGAAGGCTCGGCTGCACAGCGCCGCGTCGCTGGTGCACCAGGCGGCCGAGGCGTTCTCGCAGGCGGCATTGGGGCCGGAGGGGCAGGAAGGCACGACGGCCTTCTTGCAGAAGCGCAAGCCCGCATGGGCTTCGGCATCGTGAGCTTCAGCAAGATCCTCATCGCCAATCGCGGCGAGATCGCCTGCCGCATCCAGCGCACCGCGCAACGGCTGGGTTATCGAACCGTCGCGGTGTTCAGCGACGCCGATGCCGGCGCGCCGCATGTCTTGATGGCCGACGAGGCGGTGCGCATCGGCGCCGCGCCGGCAGCCGCGTCGTACCTGAACATCGAAGCGCTGCTCGACGCCGCGCGCCGCACCGGCGCCGACGCGGTGCACCCGGGCTACGGCTTCCTGTCCGAACGCGCCGACTTCGCCGAGGCCTGCGCGGCCGCCGGCCTGGTTTTCATCGGCCCACCGCCGGCGGCCATCCGCGCGATGGGCGACAAGGCGCTGGCCAAGCGCCGCATGCTCGAAGCCGGCGTGCCTTGCGCGCCCGGCTACCTGGGCGACGACCAGAGCGACGCCAGGCTGATCGACGAGGCGCAAGCCCTGGGCCTGCCGCTGCTGGTCAAAGCCGTGGCTGGCGGCGGCGGCCGCGGCATGCGGCTGGTGCACGAAATGAGCGGACTGCCCGAAGCGCTGGCCGGCGCGCGCCGCGAAGCCCAAAGCGCCTTCGGCGACGGCACGCTGATGCTGGAGCGGCTGATCGCCGACGGCCGCCACATCGAGATCCAGGTCTTCTGCGACACGCAAGGCCACGCCGTCCACCTGGGCGAGCGCGACTGCACCGCGCAGCGGCGGCGGCAGAAGGTGATCGAGGAAGCGCCCTCGCCCATCGTCGATGCCACGCTGCGCGCAAGCATGGGCTGCGACGCGGTGGCCGCTGCGCAGGCCGTGGGCTATGTCGGCGCCGGCACCGTCGAGTTCATCGTCGACCGCGACGGGAAGCACTACTTCCTGGAGATGAACACGCGGCTGCAGGTCGAGCACCCGGTCACCGAATGCATCACCGGGTTGGACCTCGTGGAGTGGCAGTTGCGCGTGGCTGAAGGGCAACCGCTGCCACTGTCGCAGGAGGACATCCGCTTCGACGGCCACGCGATCGAGCTGCGCCTGTATGCCGAGGATCCCTGCGACGGCTGGAAGCCGCAGACCGGCCGCATCGCCGCCTGGCAGCCGCAGCGCTGCGGCGTGCGCGTGGACCACGGCATCGCCGCCGGCGGCGAGGTCACGCCGTACTACGACGCGATGCTGGCCAAGTTCATCGCTCACGGCCGCGACCGCGACGACGCGATCCGCCGCCTGCTGCGCGCGCTGGCCGAGGCGCCGCTGCTGGGGCTGCAGACCAATGCAGGCTTCCTGGCCGAGCTGCTGCGGCACCCGCAGTTCCGCCAGGCGCAGATGACGACCACGCGGCTGGACGAATGGGCCGCTGCCGGCGAGCCGCTGCTGCAGCGCCCGGCGGTACCCGAGGCCGCGTGGGCACTGGCCGCTACGCTACTGGCCGGCAGCGCTGCGGCAAGGCCCGCCAGCGTCGGCCGGTTCGAGCTAACGCTGCAATCGAACGGCGCCACGTACCGCCTGCAGGCGCCGCCGCCCGACGTGGAACTGCTGTCGCACCAAGGCCTGGACCTGCGCTACGCCCAAGCCGGCGTGCAGCGCCGCGCGCAGGCGCTGGTGCAGGACGGCACCGTCCACCTCGCGCTGCCCGAAGGCGTGTTCAGCTTCACCGAGCCCTCGCCCTACCCCGCAACCGAAGCGGCCGCCGACCCCGCGCGCGCCCGCGCGCCGGTGGCCGGCGTCGTCGCGCATCTGGCGGTCGCGCTCGGCGACGCGGTGCAGCCCGGCCAGCCGCTGGTCTGCGTCGAGGCGATGAAGATGGAACTGTGGCAGCACGCGGTGTGCGCCGGCACCGTGCGCGCGATCCACGTCAGCCTCAAGGACGCGGTGGCCGCCGGCGCGCTGCTGGTCGAACTGGAACTGACATCATGAGCGACAAGGCCATCCTCACCTGCGCACTGACCGGCGTGCTGACCAACCCGCAGCAGCACCCGGTGCCCGTCACCCCGGCGCAGATGGCGGCCGAGGCGCGCGACGCCTTCAACACCGGCGCCAGCATCATGCACGTCCACCTGCGCGCACAGGCGCCCGGCATGGGCCACCTGCCGAGCTGGGATCCCGACGTCGCCGAAGCCGTGGTCGGCGCGATCCGCGCCGCTTGCCCCGGCGTGATCATCAACCTGACCACCGGCACCGTGGGCCCCGACATCTCCGGCCCGCTGGCCTGTCTGCGCCGCGTGCGGCCCGAGGCCGCGGCCTGCAACGCCGGCAGCCTGAACTATCTGAAGATCAAGGACAACGGCGACTGGGCCTGGCCGCCGATGGTGTTCGACAACCCGGTGGCCAAGATCCGGCAATACCTGGACGTGATGAACGAGCTGCAGATCCACCCCGAGTTCGAGTGCTTCGACGTCGGCATCGTGCGCAGCGTGGGCATGTACCTGAAGAACGGCATGTTCTCCGGCGTGCCCGAGGTCAACTTCGTGATGGGCGTGGCCAGCGGCATGCCTTGCGACGCCGAGCTGTTGGCGCTGTTGCCGCGTTATACGCCGCCCGGTGCGGTGTGGCAGGCCACGCTGATCGGCCGCGGCGAGGTCTGGCCGGTACATCAGAAGACAGCCGAACTGGGCGGCATGCTGCGCACAGGGCTGGAGGACACTTTCTACCTGCCCGGCGGCGCGCGCGCCGATGGTAACGGCGTGCTGATCGCCGCGCTGGCGGCTTGCGCGCGCAACGCCGGCCGCGCGGTGGCGTCGCCCGCCGAAGCGCGGCAGATCCTGGGCCTGCGCCCCGCCGCCGCAGACGCCGCCGCTGTCGCATGACCGCCGCTCCGCATCCATCCCGCCGCAGCGCCGCCGAACAGGCGCGCGTCGATGCCGCGCTGCTCGAGCTGTTCCAGCACCGCATCGTCTTCAACCAGGTGCTGGGGCTGGTGGTGCTGTCGGCGCGCCATGGCGACGTGCGCGGGCGCTTCGAGATGAAGCACGAGCTGATCGGCCACCCCAGCCACGGCCGGCTGCACGGCGGCGTGATCGCCGCGGTGCTGGACGCGATGGGCGGCCTGGCCGGCATGGTGGCGATCGCCGAGCACCACGCGCACGAGAGCATGGAGCAGGTGATGCAGCGCTTCGCGCGCTACGGCACCATCGACCTGCGCGTGGATTTCCTGCGCCAGGGCATCGGCGCGCACTTCATCGCCAGCACCGAGGTCACGCGCCTGGGCGGGCGCATCGCCAGCACGCAGATGCGGCTGCACAACGACCAGGGCGTGCTGATCGCCACCGCCGCCGCGGCGTACAGCGTGAGCTGACGGCTCCCGCACTATGCTGCCGGGCTTGCCGACAGGGAGCCCGGATGGCCGCCGAACCGATCGAAGACATCGAAGCCGAGCTGCGATCGCTGCTGGCCCAGGTGCGCCGGGGCGCGCTGCCGCGGCGCCGCTTCATCGCGCGCCTGGCCGCCGCGGGCGTCGGCGCGCCGCTGGCCAGCCTGCTGCTGATGCACGAAGGCCTGGCGCAAGCCGCGGCGCCGCTGCCGCCCTATGCGCCGCGCCGGCGCGGCGGCGGCGGGCTGCTCAAGCTGCTGATGTGGCAAGGGCCGACGGCGCTGAACCCGCACTTCGCCACCGGCCAGAAGGACCAGGAAGGCGCGGCGATCTTCTACGAGCCGCTGGCCGTGTTCGACCCCGACGGCAGCCTGCTGCCGGTGCTGGCCGCCGAGATCCCCAGCCGCGCCAACGGCGGCATCGCGGCCGACGGCCGCTCGGTGACCTGGAAGCTCAAGCACGGCGTCACCTGGCACGACGGCGCGCCCTTCACCGCCGACGACGTGGTCTTCAACTGGCGCTTCGCCACCGACCGCGCCACCGCCTCCACGCAGGCCGGCTGGTGGGGCCGGCTGCAGGCGGAGAAGCTCAATGCGCACACGGTGCGCTTCCGCTTCCCGCAGCCCACGCCGCTGTGGTTTGCCGCCTGCGCGCAGGGGCTGATCCCGCGCCACGTCTTCCAGCCGTATCTGGGCGCGCGCTCGCGCGAGGCGCCGGCCAACCTGCGGCCGGTGGGCACCGGGCCTTACCGCTTCGTCGACTTCCGCCCCGGCGACCTGCTGCGCGCCGAGGCCAACCCGCACTACCACCTGGCCGACCGCCCGCACTTCGACGCGCTGGAGCTCAAGGGCGGCGGCGACGCCACCTCGGCCGCGCGCGCGGTGCTGCAGACCGGCGAGTTCGACTGGGCCTGGGACCTGCTGGTCGAGGACGGGTTGCTCAAGCGCCTGGAGGCCGGCGGCAAGGGCCAGGTGGACGCGGCGCCGGGCGGCACGGTGGAGGTCATCCAGCTCAATTGCGCCGACCCCTGGACCGAGGTCGACGGCGAGCGCGCCAGCCCCAAGAGCCGGCACCCGCAGTTCAGCGACCCGGCGGTGCGCGAGGCGATGGCGCTGCTGGTCGACCGCCAAGCGATCCAGGACGTGATCTTCGGCCGCGGCGGCCCGATGACCACCAACGTGCTGGCCAACCCGGCACGCTTTCGCAGCCCGAACACGCGGCACCGGTTCGACGTCGCGCGCGCCAACGCGGTGCTGGACGCCGCCGGCTGGGCGCGCGGCGCCGACGGCGTGCGCCGCAAGGACGGGCGGGCGCTGAAGTTCGTCTACCAGACCTCGATCAACGCCGCGCGGCAGAAGACGCAGACCATCGTCAAGCAGACCTGCGCGCAGGCCGGCATCGAGATCGAGATCAAAGCCGTGCAGGGCGCGGTGTTCTTCGCCGGCGACGGCGCCAGCCCCGACACGCTGCAGCGCTTCCAGGCCGACCTGCAGCAGTTCGCGTTCACGATGGGCGACGCCGACCCGCAGCACTACATGGACCAGTACCACAGCCGCGAGATCGCCTCGCGCGCCAACCAGTGGCAGGGCCGCAACGTCGGACGCTGGCGCAACGCCGAGTACGACCGCCTGCACGACGCCGCCGGCGCCGAGCTGGACCCGGTGAAGCGCGCCGCGCTCTTCATCCGCATGAACGACCTCGTGGTGGCCGACCGCCACGTGCTGCCGCTGGTCACGCGGCCGCAGCTCTGCGGCCGCGCGCGCAGCCTCGTGGCGCCGCAATCGGGCTGGAGCTACAACTTCAACTGGCTGGCGCATTGGTACCGCAAGGGCTGAGCCCGGACGCACGAGCCCGGAAGGGCTTGTGCGCCTGGCGAAGGCCCGAGCGCGATTTCACGCGCGAGGGCTGAGCGGCAGGGCGAATTCGGCCACGAAACGGGCTTCAGCCAGTGCTATGGTTGCGCCATGAACATCCCGGCCGAAATCAGCCTGCGCGACTTGAGCCTGCGGCCCGATGAGATCATCGACGCCGTCGAGCACGGTCGCTCGTTCACCGTCACGCGCGATGGGCGGGGCATCGGCCAGCTCATCCCATTGCGCCGCAGGCGCTTCATCAGTCGCGAAGCCTTTGCCGAGGCTTCGCGCTCGGCGCCGTCCTTCGACCCGGCCACACTGCGCGCCGACCTGGATGCTGCCTTCGAGCAAGGCGCGGTCGATCCCTATGCCCGTTGAACAGGCACAAGGGCTGCTGGACACCAACATCCTCATCCTGCGGCGCTGGATCGCCCCCGAGCAGTTGCCGCGGGAGGTCGCGATCAGCACCATCACGCTGGCCGAACTGTCTGCCGGCGTGCATCTCGTCCGTGGCGAGGACGACCAAGCCCGTGCCGAACGTGCTCGCCGCGCCGAGGTGTTGCGCGGCGCGGAAGCCGAATTCGACCCGATTCCGTTCGATGCCGATGCCGCGCGCGTGTTCGGCCGCATCAGCGCGGCCGTGGCCGACGCCGGCCGCAGCCCCCGCCGTCGCGCGACCGACCTCATGATCGCGGCCGTTGCCGCCGCTCAGGGGCTGCCCCTCTTCACGACCAACCCCGGCGACTTCGCCGGCCTGGAAGGCATCGTCGACCTGGTGCCGGTCGAGCGGCCCGAGATCGCCCGTTGAGTCTCATCATGAAGATGAAGCAGACCGTGAAGCAGACCGCCCTGTCCACCCCGCTGGCCGCGCTGGCGGCCACGCTGGCCATCAGCGCCGCGCTGCTGCTGGCCCCCGCCTGCAGCGAAAGCCGCACCGATGCCGCGCCGCGCGCCGTCACGCCGCGCGGCGCGCTGGCCGCCGACGAGCTGGCCAATATCGAGCTGTTCCGCAAGACCTCGCCGTCGGTCGTGCACATCACCTCGCTGGCCGCGCAGCGCGACCTGTTCTCGATGAACGTGCAGCAGGTGCCGCGCGGCACCGGCACCGGCTTCGTCTGGGACCAGAACGGCCACATCGTCACCAACTTCCACGTCATCCAGGGCGCCAACGGCGCCAAGGTCACGCTGTCGGACCAGAGCAGCTACGACGCCTCGCTGGTCGGCGCCTTCCCCGACCGCGACCTCGCGGTGCTGCGCATCGAGGCGCCGAAGGAGAAGCTGCCGCCGATCGCCATCGGCGCCAGCCGCGACCTGATCGTCGGCCAGCGCGTCTACGCGATCGGCAACCCCTTCGGGCTGGACCAGACGCTGACCACCGGCATCGTCAGCGCGCTCGACCGCGAGATCGAGTCGTTCAACAACCGCACGATCCGCGGCGTGATCCAGACCGACGCGGCAATCAACCCCGGCAACTCCGGCGGTCCGCTGCTCGATTCGGCCGGGCGGCTGATCGGCGTCAACACGCAGATCGCCAGCCCCAGCGGCGCCAGCGCCGGCATCGGTTTCGCGATCCCCGTCGACGAGGTCAACCGCATCGTGCCGCGGCTGATCCGCGACGGCCGCTTCGTGCGCCCGACGCTGGGCGTCAGCGCCGGACCGCCGGCGCTGAACCAGGCGCTGAAGACGCCGCGCGGCGTGGTGCTGCTCGACGTGGGCCGCGGCGGGCCGGCCGAGAAGGCGGGGCTGCAGCCCTTCCGGCGCGGCAACCGCGGCGAGATCGTCGCCGGCGACGTGATCACCGCGCTCAACGACAAGCCGGTGGGCGACTTCGACGAGCTGCTGGCCGCGCTGGAGCAGTTCCAGCCCGGCGACTCGGTCACGCTGACGCTGTGGCGCGCCGGCCAGACGCGCAAGCAGGCGCTGCAGTTGGCGAAGCCGGATTGACGCCGGGCGCCGGCACCCGGCGGCGCCGTGGCAGCATCGCCACCAGCACGGGCACCCGATGACGATCAGCGGCCACATCCTCACCCCCGCCGGCTTCGTGCGCGGCCGCATCGTGCTGGACGGCGAGCGCATCGCGGCCGTCGAGGGCACGCCCGCCACCGAGGCCGAGGCCCGCGCGGAACGCGAAGCCCCGCTGCTGCTGCCCGGCTTCATCGACCTGCACCTGCACGGCGGCGGCGGCGCCGACACCATGGACGCCGGCGCGGCGATCGACCGCATCGCCGCGCTGCACGCGGCCTACGGCACCACCAGCCTGCTGGCCACCACGATGACGGCGCCGCTGGCTGAGATCGAAGCCGCGCTGCGCGCGCTGGCGCCGGCCATCGCGCGGCGCCGCCCCGGCTGCGCGCGCGTGCTGGGCGTGCACCTGGAAGGGCCCTACATCCACCCCGAACGGCTGGGCGCGCAGCCGCCGTTCGCGCGGCCGCCGTCGCCGGCCGAGATCGCCGCGCTGCAGGCGCTGGCGCCCATCCGCGTGATCACGCTGGCGCCCGAGACCGCAGGCGCGCTGGCGCTGATCCCGGCGCTGGTGGCCAGCGGCGTGCGCGTGCAGATCGGCCACAGCAACGCCAGCTATGAGCAAAGCTGCGCCGCGCTGCAGGCCGGCGCCGCCGGCTTCACGCACCTGTTCAACGCGATGGGGCCGTTCCACCACCGCGCCCCCGGCGTCGCCGGCGCGGCGCTGGCGCATGCGCAGCAGGCCGAGCTGATCCCCGACCTGCTGCACCTGCACCCCGGCACGCTGCGCGCCGCGCTGCGCGCGATCCCCGGCGCCTATGCGGTGACCGACGCCACCGCCGCCACCGGCATGCCCGAGGGCGAGTACCGCCTGGGCCGGCAGACGGTGCGCAAGTGCGCCGACGCCGTGCGCCTGGCCGACGGCACGCTGGCCGGCAGCACGCTGACCATGGACCAGGCCTTGCGCAACCTGGTGGCCATCGGCTGCAGCCTGGCCGAGGCTGCGGCGCGCTGCAGCACGCTGCCGGCGCGCTACCTGGGCCTGGCCGACCGCGGCGTGATCGCGCCCGGCGCCTGGGCCGACCTGGTGGCGCTGGACCCGCAAAGCCTGCAAGTGCGGCAGGTGATCGTCGAAGGGCAGGCGCTGTGACGGCGGCGCATTCGCGCATGCTGGCCGAGGCGCTGCAGGCCCCGGCCGCCGCCGCGCGCCTGCTGGCGGCCGAGGCGCCGTCCTTTGCCGCGCTGGGCGAGCGCTGGCGCGCGCAGCCGCCGGCCGCGCTGCTGACCGTGGCCCGCGGCAGCTCCGACCACGCCGCGCAGTATTTCGGTTATCTGGTGATGGCGCGGCTGGGGCGGCTGGTCACCTCGCTGCCGATGTCGGTGCTGACGCTGTACCGCGCGCGGCTGCAGTGCCAGGGGCTGTGGGCCATCGCCTTCTCGCAGTCGGGCCGCAGCCCGGACCTGCTGCTGCCGCTGCAGGAGCTGGGCGCGCGCGGCGCCCACACGCTGGCACTGGTGAACGCGGCCGATTCGCCGCTGGCCGCGGCGGCGCAGCATCGCATCGCGCTGCACGCCGGCGTCGAATCCAGCGTGGCCGCGACCAAGAGCTTCATCGCCCAGCTCGTGGCCGCCGCCGCGCTGGTGGCGGCCTGGCAGCAGGACGCCGGTTTCACCGCCGCGCTGCAGGCGCTGCCGCAGGCCTTGCAGGCCGCCGCGGCGGCCGACTGGAGCGCCGGCATCGCGCCGCTGCGCGGCATCGAGCGGCTGTACGTGATCGGCCGCGGCACCGGGCTGGCGGTGGCGATGGAGGCGGCGCTCAAGCTCAAGGAGGTCTGCGGCCTCCAGGCCGAGGCCTTCTCCGGCGCCGAGCTGCGCCACGGCCCGATCGCGCTGGTCGAGCCCGGCTTCGCGGTGCTGGTGCTGGCCCCGCCCGGCCCGGCCCAGGCCGGCCTGCTGGAGCTGGCGCAGGCGCTGCGACGCCAGGACGCTCGCGTGCTGCTGGCCGCGCCCGCCGGCACGCCCGGTGCGGAACTGCCGCTGGCCACCAGTGCGCACCCGGATCTCGATCCGGTCTGCGTCGCGCAGAGCTTCTACCTGCTGGCCGAAGCCCTGGCCCGCGCGCGCGGACTGGATCCCGACCGGCCGCGCCACCTGAGCAAGGTGACGCTGACGCGCTGAAGCTGCCCCATCGACGCCGGCTTTGGCTCGATCCGCTTTTCTTTGATCCCGATCAGTGTTTCTTTCTATTTGCGATTGCTAGTGAGAGTGATTCGCATTAGCATAGAAACCGCTCTCAAAAAGACAATGGCATGGGTAACCAGGAAGTGCTGACCCGGCTGGTCCGGTTGTACGAGGAGGTCTTCGCGCACGACGGCTTCGGCGAAATCCGCATCGAAGTCCGGTTGCTCAAACGAGGTCAAAAGGAAGTCATCCTGCACTGCGGCAAGCAATACCGCTTCGTCGTCGACTACTCCGACCGCCAGCCCATGCGCTGGGGGGTCTGGAAGGTCGTCGACAGCCGCGTGGCGCAGGATCGCAGGGAGGGCCGTGACCGGCGCAGGGAAGTCAGCGCGATCGACTTCCCCGAGCGCCGCCGCGGCAACGACCGGCGCCGCAGCTCCGCCTGACAACGCCCATGCAGGCGTCGCCCGATGAGGGCGTAACACGACCGGGGCGGCCCCGGCGTGCCATCCAAGTGCTGAAGGCAGCACCGACGCACCGAGGGAGTGCGCGGCCTCGCTGCAGGCAATCCGTGCCGGCCGGACGAGGCCGCGCGCATTGCCAGCCACATGGAAACCATCCCATCATGTCCAATCTCTCCGTGCTGAAGAAGCTGCTGTCGATGTCGCGCGCCGAACGCGCCGCCGTCGTCGACGCCATCGATCCCGCGACCGTTCCGGGGCGCGCCAACCGCCGCAGCCTGTCGCGCATGCAGCGCAGGCAAGGCGGCTTCACGCTGCTGGAACTGCTGGTCGTCGTGGCCATCATCGCCGCCATCGCCGGCACCTCGACCATCCTGCTGCGCGACACCGACCGCCAGGCCGCCGCCGCCGCCCACGTGGCGATGATGGACGAGCTGGTCAAGGGTCTGCACACCTACAAGAAGCTCAACGCCGAGCAGTTCCCCGACAACTTCGACTCGCTGCAGACCGTGGCCACCGCGGCCACCGCACCCGGCGGCACGCTGGCCGCGGTGATCAACGCCGACCTGGCGTCCACGCTGTCGGCCACGCACGCGCTGACCGCCGACACGCTGGGCCTGCTGCAAGGCGTGGGCGTCAACAACGTGCGCGTGATCGACGCGAGCGTCACCGACGCCGGCTGGAGCACCGGCGATTGCACGGCCGCCAACATCAAGACGCTGATCAACCACAAGGGCAACGACGTCACCGCGTCGACGATCTTCTCCAGCGCCGAACACGGCGGCGTCAAGATCGGTTGCGGCGCGTCGCGCGCCCTGGCCGTGGCCGACGTGCTGAACGCCTTCGACACCACGACGCCCGCCAGCGCCGCGCGCGTCAATGCCGCTGCGGGCGCCACCATCGTGGCCCTGGGCATCGGTCCCGACAGCACGCTGTTCGATCCGGCCAAGCGCGGCGCGATGAGCACCGTGCCGACCTACCGCCACGTGGCCGCCGATGAGTACAACCGCTTCATCGCGCTGTTCAACCTCGACACCACGGTCGGCGAGGTGCGGCTGCAAGGCGTGATCGACGGCGCCGGCGACACCAAGGACGAGGAACTGGGCGAGTGGGACAACACCCGTCCGACCTGATCCCGAGCTGACGGGCTGAAGGCGCAGGCCCGAAGCCCCGAATCCAAAACCTCGAACCGGGACCCGGCCACGGCCGGGTCCCCCCTATTCCCTTTCGCCTTCCGATGCCCTCGTCCCGCCTGCGTGGCATGACCTTGCTCGAACTGCTGGTGGTGGTGGCCGTCGTCGCCGCGCTGGCCGGCATCGGCTGGTCGGCCTACGAAGGCGTCTACGTCGCCGAGCAGGCGACGCTGGGCCGCACGCAACTGCAGGTGCTGGCCGATGCCGCGCGCCGCTTCAAGGCCGATACCGGCTACTGGCCCGGCCAGGGCCCGTTCGCGCTGGCGAGCGCGGCCAACGTCGAAACCACGGTGTCGCCGCGCGTCGTGCAATGCTCCGACACCTCGGCCGGGCTGTGGGTGCGCGGCACGCTGCCCAACGTGCACATACCCGGTGGCGTGACCGACGTCGGCACCTGGGTCGGCGACTGGTACGCCCACCCGGCCAACCTGTGGCTGCTGATGGCGCGGCCCACGCTGTGCGCCAACCATGTGCTGGGCCGGCTGCAGGACTGGGACGCCGCGTCGGCCCGCGGCTGGCGCGGCCCCTACGTGCGCGGCGAGCAGCTCGGGCTGGTGGAAGTGTCCAACGCGCTGGCCGCCGACGGCAGCGGCGACCCCACCGCCGGCGTGCTGCAGAAGAACCTGCGCGGCTTGGGCGCCGGGCGCGAGCTGGCCCCCGTGGGCCTGGCCTACACCGATTGCGGCGGCGTCAACGCCGACTGCGCCTTCCGCTGGCGCCGCGTGCCCACCAACGACGCCGCCTACGACGCGCAGCGCCACAGCTTCGACCGCCGCGCGCGGCCGCTCTTCTACTTTCCCGCCGGCCGGCCGCGCGTGGCCTGGGCCGGGCCCGACGGCCGCTTCGGCGGGCTGAACCCGGCCAACGCGCCCAACGCCTGCGATCCGGTCACCGGCGCCGCCGGCGGCGACGACGACGTGGTGATCTGCCTGGACTGAACGCGCCTCGAACAACACCGAAGAGACCGCCCACCGTGAACCCCTTCTCCTTCATCCGGCTGCGCCGCTGGCTCTGGCTGTCAGCCCTGCCGGCCGCGGCGGCGCTGCTGCTGCCGCCGCCGGCCGTGGCCGCCGCGTCGCCGGCCAGCGCCGCCTCCGAAGCCGAGGCCAAGGCCGAATACAAGCCGGTCGAGCTGGCGAGCTGGGTGCCGCCGCTGCGCAGCCCCACGCGCATCATCCTGCGGCCCACCGGGGTCAGCTTCAACGCCGAGCTGGCGGCGCTGCCGCGGCCGCAGAAGTCCGATTACCTGCAGCTCGCGCTGCGCACGATGCAGGTCAACCAGGCGCCGCAGGTCAGCCGCGCGGTGCTGCTGAAGTACGGCAGCGGCGCCGACCAGCAGCTCGTCGCCTACGTCGACGACGGCACCGCGGAACGCATCTCGAAGGACCTGCGCGTCGGCGACCGGCGGGAGTTCTTCGCCTTCCACGTCTACAACTACTCGCGCGGGCCGGCCCTGGTGATCACCAGCTTCGGGCCTGCGCGTTGAACTCGGACGTCAGCCCGTGACCGCACGCCGCGCCCTCGGCTTCACGCTGCTGGAGATGCTGCTGGTGGTGGCGCTGCTGGCCGCCACCGCCGGCATGTCGCTGGTGCTGCTGGGCGAGCGCGACCAGCAGGCGCGCCACGACGAGACCGAGCGCCGGCTCGACGACGCGCTGCGCGCGGTGGCCGGCGACGCGGCGCCGGTGTGGGGCGGCCAGGTGCGGCTGTCGGGCTTCGTCGCCGACAACGGCCGGCTGCCCGTCGCCTTGCGCGAGCTGAGCGACCGCGACGGCCTGGCCGACGCCGCCGAATGCGCCGGTGGCGGCCCCGTGGCCGGCGCGCTGCTGGCCTGCCACAAGCTGCGCGCCGCGGTGTTCGACCCCACGCCGTCGGCGGCCGACGGCTTCGCCAACGGCAGCGGCGACGAGATCGCGCTCACCGCCGCCGGCGAGAGGCTGCCCAAGGGCCTGCGCCGCTACGTCGAGGGCCGCGCCGGCGGCGCCGCCTGGCGCGACGGCTGGGGCAACGTCGGCCTGAACGCCGGCGACGATGCCGCCAACTTCGGCTGGCAGCTTTCGTTGCCGGCCACCGCGGCCGACCCCTGGGTGCTGACCAGCCTGGGCAGCAACAACGCCGTCGACGCCGCGCCGCCCAGCCCCGACCCCGAGTTCGTCGCCGACCTCTCGCGCCGCGCGCTCGCCGACGACTGGAGCACCGACATCGCCGGCTGGGCCGTGCGCGTCACCAACGCCAGCGGCGCGGTGCAACCGGCCAGCGGCGCGCGGCTGGGCGTCTCGCTGCTGGTGTGGCGCAACGACGCCGGCGGCGGCCGCTGGAAGCGCCTGAGCACCGAGCTCGACGCCACGCCGCTGGCGCCCGGCGAGAGCCGCGAGCTGCACTTCGCGGCCGGCGGCTACCCGGGCGGCGCCTTGTCGACGCGCGTGCCGCTGGGCGAGCACCTGCTGCTGCTGTTCGAAAGCGCCGACGCCGCCGCGCACGACGCCGACGACCAGCCGCTGCTGGTGGCCGGCCGCCGCATCACGACGGTGGCCCGCTTCTTCCGCGGCGCCGGCCGCCCCACGGTGCAGTTGACGCTTCAATGAAAAAGGCTTGGCGCTTCGATCCCCGCGCGGCCTGGTCGGCGCTGCGCACCGGCGGCGCCGCCGCGCTGGTGCTGGACGTCGGCCCGCAAGGCACGCGCGCCGCGGTGTGGCAGCGCGGCAGCAGCGGCGGCGCGGCCGCGTGGCGGCAGCAGGGGCCTGCGGCCGAGCACCCGTCCTGCGCGCCCGACGAGGCCTTGCCGGCGCTGCTGGCGCAGCTTCGCGGCCACGGCGCGCGGCTGCCGCGCTCGGCGCTGCTGCTGCACGCCGGCATCGTGCTGACCGGCGTGGACCTGCCGGTCGACCCCGACAAGCCGCGGCCTGCGGTGCAGATGCTGGAGATGGTGCGCTACGAGTCCGAGCCCGCGCTGGCCGCGCACAACGGGCTGTGGACCGTGGGCGAGGTGCTGGCCGCGCGCGGCGCGCTGTCGGCCGGCCAGCGCCAGCGCATCGCGCAGGCGCTGCGCCAGGGGTTGGTCAACGAGCTGGGCGACCCCAAGCGCTTCGGCGAGGTAGGCGTCGACAGCGAAGGGCTGCCGCAGCCGGTGCTGGACGCGGCGCTGGCCGCGCAGCACGAGATCCAGGTGCTGGACAGCAGCATCGCCTGCGGCTGGCAGGGACGCCGCGTGCGCGACGGGCACGGGCAGCGCACGCCGCTGTGGTGGCTGTCGGCCGGCTCAGCGGCGCTGCGCCAGCGCTGGCTGGACGCGCTGCACCGGCAGCGGCTGCGGCCGCTGGGCCTGTGGCCGCGCGCCGGCCTCGCCGCCGCGCACGCCGCCGGCAGCGACAGCGGCACGACGCTGGTGCTGGAGGTCTGGCCCGAGCAGATGCTGGCGCTGCGCCTAGTCGACGGCCAGCCCGCCGGCTGGCGGCAGGAGGCGCGGCAGGAGCTGCCGGCCGACCCGCAGGTGCTGGCCGAGATGCTGGCCCAAATGCTGGCCGAGTGGCAGGTCGAGCCGGTCAGCGCCGTCCGCCTGCTGGTGGCCGACGCCGAATGCGACGCTCCGGCGCTGGTGCAAGGCCTGCAGCGGCTGCTGCGCGAAGAGGTGCAACTGCCGGCCGCCGACCCCGCGGCCTGCGCCGAGCGGCGTGCGCACGCCGCGCTGCAGGAAGCCTGGGCCGCGGCCGGCGGCCGCCGCGTGCCCGCGGTCGCGCTGCGCGACCCGCGCCCCGCGTGGTGGCGCGGCCCCGGCGTGCGGCCCTGGCTGGCAGTGGCCGCCGCCGGCATCGCGGGCATCGCCTGGCAGGGTTGGGAATGGCATGGTATCCGCGCGATGCGCGCCGAGCAGGCACGGCTGCAAGGCGCGCTGGCCCAGCAGAGCAGCAGCGCGCAGGAAGCACAGGAACTGACCGACGAGGCGCACCAGCTCGACCAGCAGGCGGCGGCGCTGCGCGCCGAGCTGGCGCGCGCGATCGCCAGCGCCGACAGCATGGCCGCGATCGCCGAGCGGCTGCAGCACGTGCCGGCGCTGATCCGCGCGCTCGGCGCGTCGATGGACCCGCGCGTCGTGCTCGACGCGGTGGTCGAAGGGCTGGACCGCGACATCCGCATCGGGCTGGAAGTGCGCGCGTGGTCGCCCGACCAGGCACGGCTGCTGGACTACGCCAACACCGTGCGCGAGGCCGTGCGCCCGCTGGGGCTGGTGGCCGCGCAGCCGGAAGTGAAATCGCGCCCCGGCCGCCTGGGCAGCCCCGGCTACGAAGGCCGTTTCTGGCTGGTGCCCGAAGCCGCCGAGCTGCAGTTCCCGCCCGGCGCGCCGGCGGGCGCGGCATCGGCGTCCCCACCCTCCCCCACCGTCGCGACCGCCCCACGCCGATGAAGACCGCGGGCTTCTTCTCCGAGCGCTGGCAGCGGCTGTCGCCCGCCGACCGCCGCCGCGTGCCGCTGGTGCTGGGCATCCTGCTGGTGGCCGGCGTGCTGCTGGCCCACGCGCTGCTGACGCTGCCGGCGCGCACCAAGGCCACGCAGGACCTGTCGCGCGTGCGCGGCCGCACGCAGCAGGTGAAGAATGCGCCCAAGGCGCCGCCGCCGCGCTGGACCGGCCGCTTGCCGGCGGCGCTGGGCAGGGAGGTGGCCGGCCTCAAGGCCGAGTTGGAGCGCCAGCGCGCGCGGCTGGACGACCTGGCGCCGCGTTTCGCGCCGGTGGACGACCTGGAGGCCAACCGCCAGTTGCAGGAGGCCCTGACGCGGCTGGCCGACGACAGCGGGCTGGACCTGGAGTTGCTGGAAACCCGCGGCCTGAAGAAGGAAGAGCGCGCGCTGGCGCCCACGGTCCAGCGCCAGATGCAACTGGCGCAGGCCAACCCGTACAAGCGCCCGCTGGTGCGACTGCAGGCGCGCGCCAGTTACCGCGGGCTGATGCAGTTCCTCGGCGGGTTGCAGGGGCTGCCGTACACCGTGTCGCCGGTGTGGCTGTCGCTGGAAGCCAAGACCGACGCGCCGGCGGGCGGCCGACCGCGCCTGCAGTGGCTGCAGGTGACGATGGACCTGACGCTGTGACGCCCTTGCAATGACCCCGACCGACGACCTGGAACCCATCGCCGGCTTCGACGCGCTGCTCGCGCGCCTGCTGCAGGCCCAGGGCTCCGACCTGCACCTGGCCGCCGGCGTAAGCCCGATGGCGCGCGTGCACGGCGAGCTGGCGGTGCTGGACGCCGCCGCTTGGCCGGCGGCGCGGCTGCAGGCGCTGCACGAAGCGCTGGCGCAGCGTGAAGGCCGGCGCGACGAGCTGCAGGCCAAGGGCGGCCTGGATCTGGGCTACGACCTCGCCGGCGAGCGCTTCCGCGTCAACCTGCTGCGCAGCCTGGGCCGCCCGGCCCTGGTGGCGCGCCACCTCGACGGTCGCTTCCGCTCGTTCCGCGAGTTGGGCCTGCCCGAAGTCTTCGCTCGGCTGGCCGACGTGCCCGACGGCCTGGTGCTGGTGACCGGCGCCACCGGCTCGGGCAAGAGCACCTCGCTGGCGGCGCTGCTGCACGAGATCAACCGCACCCACGCGCGCCACATCCTGACCATCGAGGACCCGGTGGAGTTCGTGCACCAGCCGCTGCACTCGCACATCACGCACCGCGGGCTGCACCAGGACTTCCCGGACTTCGCCAGCGCCGTGCGCGCCGCGCTGCGCCAGGATCCGGACGTCATCCTGGTCGGCGAGATGCGCGACCTGGAGACCATGCGCGCCGCGCTCACTGCCGCCGAGACCGGCCACCTCGTGCTGGGGACGCTGCACACCGCCGACACCGTAGGCACGGTGGAGCGCGTGGTCGGCGGCTTTCCCGGCGACGAGCAGGAGACGGTGCGCCACCGCCTCG
Source organism: Rubrivivax sp. (assembly GCA_047602205.1). GTDB lineage: Bacteria > Pseudomonadota > Gammaproteobacteria > Burkholderiales > Burkholderiaceae_C > Rubrivivax. The sequence goes on from JASGHX010000001.1 coordinate 6,628,160, forward strand.
CGCACTGCCTGCGCGCCGTGGTCTCGCAGCGCCTCGCGCTGCGCAGCGACGGCGGCGGCCGCACCGCGCTGGCCGAGGTGCTGATCGTCAACAACGCGGTGTCCAACCTGATCGCCACCGGCCGCAGCAAGCAGATCGCATCGATGATCGAGAACGGCAGCGAGTCGGGCATGCAGACCTTCGACCACTCGCTGGCCTGGGCCATCGGCTGCGGCCGGCTGACGCTGGAACAGGCACGCCGCCTGGCGGTGGACCAGCAACGGCTGACGCGGCTGCTGGAGCTGGCGCAGCCGCCCGCTGCCACCGAGGCCGCACGCCTGCACCGGAGCCCCCATGGCCGTCGCTGAAGGCGCGCTGATCAACGCCGGCATCCAGGCCGGGCTGGTGGACGCGGCCACCGTGTCGCGGCTGCGCCCGCTGGCGCGCGTGCAGCGCTGCACGCTGCTGGAAGCCGTCGGCCGCGAGCTGCGGCTGCCGCCGTCGGCCTTCTGGCAGGCGCTGGCGCGGCTGCGCGGGCTGGCCTGGGCCGAGCTGCCGCAGCTTGCCGTCACCGAGGCGCACCAGCGCCGGCTGCCCGGCGTGCTGCTGCACAAGCACGCGATGATGCCGATGCGCGACGGCCAGGGCCGCGAATGGCTGGTCGTCACCGACCCCGACGACCGCCTGGGCCCGCAGGCCGCGGCGCGGCTGCTGGGCACCGAGCTGCCGCTGGCGCTGGCCGACCCCGAGGCAATGGGCGCGCTGCTGCAGCGCGAGACCGGCCGCGCGCCGGCCGGCGCCGCGCGCAATGCCGAGGAAGACGCGACGGGCCTGTTCGACCGCCTGATGAAGGAAGCGCTGCTGCGCCGCGCGACCGATGTGCACGTCGAGGCCGACGAGGCCGGCCACCTGGTGCGGCTGCGCGTCGACGGCGTGCTGCAGGACTGGGGCCTGCCGCTGGCGCGCGCGCTGGGCGACGCGCTGGTCTCGCGCATCAAGGTGCTGGCGGGCATGGACATCTCCGAATCGCGCGCGCCGCAGGACGGCGCGCTGAAGTACGCCGCGCCGGGCTGGGACGATGCCGGCGTCGACCTGCGCGTGGCCTCGATGCCCACGCTGCACGGCGAGCGGCTGACGCTGCGGCTGCTGGGCGCCGGCAGCGGCGCGGCGCTGACGCTGGGCGCCCTGGGCATGCCGGCGCAGGTGCTGCAGCCGCTGCGCGGCATCCTGGCGCGGCCGCACGGCATCCTGCTCGTCACCGGGCCCACCGGCTCGGGCAAGAGCACCACGCTGTACGCCGCGCTGCGCGAGCTGGACTGCCGGCGGCTGAACATCCTGACCGTCGAGGATCCGGTCGAGCAGCAGATCCCCGGCATCTCGCAGGTCGGCGTCGGCACCAAGGTCGGCTTCGCCGACGCGCTGCGCGCCTTCCTGCGGCACGACCCGGACATCATCCTGGTCGGCGAAGTGCGCGACTTCGACACCGCCGACACCGCGCTGAAGGCCGCCGCCACCGGCCACCTGGTGCTGTCGACGCTGCACACCAACTCGGCCGCCGGCGCGGTGACGCGGCTCGTCAACCTGGGCTGCGAGCGCTACCTGATCGCCGACACCGTGGCCGGCGTGCTGGCGCAGCGCCTGGTGCGCCGGCTGTGCGGCCGCTGCGCGCTGCCGGCCGCGCCCGAGCCGGCGCTGTGCCGCGCGCTGGGGCTGCCGGCGGACACCGCCGCTTGGCCCGCGGACATCGCGCCGCGCCAGGCCGTCGGCTGCCCGCACTGCCTGGGCACCGGCTACCGCGGCCGCACCGGCATCTACGAGGCGCTGTGGATCGACGCTGCGCTGGCCGACGCGCTGGCCGCCGGCGCCTCCGAGCGCGAGCTGGTGCGGCTGGCGCGCGCGCAGGGCCGGCTGCACGCGCTGGCCGACGACGCGCGCGCCAAGCTGGCCGCCGGCCTGACCACGCTGCACGAAGTGCGGCCGCACCTGGGCCGCATCGAAGACAGCGCGGAGGTCGACTGATGAGCCTCTTCAGCTACGTGGCGCTGGACGCCAACGGCGTCGAGATCCGCGGCGCGCTGGAGGCGCGCGACCAGCGCGAGGCGCGCTCGGCGCTGCGCACGCAGCGGCTGCGCCCGGTGCTGCTGGTGGAAGGCGAGCTGCCCGAGGCGCGCAGCCTGGCCGAGCGCGCGCTGGCCTGGGTGGAGCCGCTGCTGCCGCGCGCGTGGATGCCGATGCGGCGCGCCGACCTCGCGGCGCTGTTCCGCCAGCTCGCGCTGATGCTGCGCGCCGGCCACGCGCTGGCGCAGGCGCTGGACGCGGCGGCGCGGCTGACCGTCAAGCACCAGGTGCGCGGCGCGGTCGAGGGCCTGGCGCGGCAGTTGCGCGGCGGGCAGTCGCTGTCGCAGGCGATGGCCGCGGCCGGGCGGCCGTTCGACCAGTTGGTGGTGCAGCTCGTCGCCAGCGCCGAGGCCTCGGGCGAACTGGACATGGTGTTCGAGCGCCTGGCCGACGACCTGGAGCGCAAGCGCGAGCTGGCGCGCCAGCTCATCAACACGATGATGTACCCGGTGATCGTGCTGCTGATGGCGATCGGCGTGTTCGTGTTCCTGGCGGTCTCGGTGGTGCCGCGCTTCGCGGCCTTTGTGCAGGCGCGCGGGCGCGACATCCCGCGCGAGGCGCGGCTGCTGCTGGAAGCCTCGGCCTGGTTCGAGCGCTGGGGGCTGTGGCTGGCCGCCGCCATCGTCGCGCTGCTGCTGGGCATCGCGCTGCTGCGGCTGCTGTCGGCGCCGCGGCGCGTGATGGACCGCATCGCGCTGGCCACGCCGCTGGTGGGCGGGCTGCTGCGCGACGCCGGCATGACGCGGCTGGCCTGGACCATGGGCATGCTGGTGCGCAGCGGCACCACCGTGCTGGAAAGCCTGCGCGTCGCGCGCCGCGTGGTCGGCAACGCGGTCTACGTGGCGGCGCTGGAGGAAGCCGAGCACCGGCTGTTGGCCGGCCGCAGCCTGGCCAAGGCGCTGGAGCAGCGTGTAATGCCGCTGCTGCTGCGCCACATGGTCGCGGTGGGCGAAGGCACGGGCCAACTCGACACCGTGCTCGACGCGGTGGCCGGCCACTTCCGCAAGAGCCTGGAGGCGCGCATCAAGCTCGTGACCTCGCTGGTCGAGCCGGCGCTGCTGCTGATCGTCGGCGGCGTCGTCGGCTCGGTCTACTACACCTTCTTCAAGACGCTGATGTCGGCCGGCGGGAGGGGCGGCTGATGGCGCGCATCGTTCGTTCCTGCCTGCTGGCCGTCACGCTGTTGCCGGCCACCGCCCCGGCGCAGGACCTCGACGCGCTGTCGCGCCAGCCCGGTGTGCCCGAGGCGATGGGCCGCGACCTGCGGGCGCTGGGCGGCTACTACGGCCAGGTCGAGCGCCGCGTCAAGGCCGCGCCGGCGGCGGCCGAGCGCGACCCGTTCCAGGTGACGCCCGAGCTGCGCATCCGCAAGCGCCTGCGCGACGGCACGATGCCGGCGCCGGCCTCGGCGCTGTCGCCGCTGGGGTCGCTGGCCGGGGCGGCCAGCGACGACTGGCTGGTGCAAGGCCTGATGCTGGGCCCGCGGCCGCTGGCGGTGCTGGTGAAAGACGCCGCCGGCCGCGAGCAGCGCCCGCGCGGCGAAGCGGGCGCCGGCAGCGCGGCGCGCGCGGCGGCGCAGGGCCAGCGGCGCTTCGTGCGCATCGGCGACACGCTGGACATGCCCGACGGCCGCAACTGGCGCGTGATCGCGATCGACCGCGAAGGCGTGCTGGTGCAGGGCGACGGCGCCGAACTGGACACCTTGAGGATCCGATGAGCTTCGCCAAGCGGCGCCGCCGCCCACCCATCCTGCGGCCGCTGGCCTGGTTGTGCCTGCCGTGCGCGCTGGCCTTGCTGGCGCCGCCCGCGGCGCGCGCCGACGGCGACCCCGGCAGCGTGCCGGCCCCACGGGCGACCGGTGCGGCGGCGCGCACGGCGCGAGGCGCGGCGGCCGCGGCGCGCGGGCAAGTGCCGGCGCCGGCCGCCTCATCGGCGTCATCGGCGGCGACCGCCGCCGACGAGACCGGCCTGGCCGCGCGCATGACGCTGGACCTGCGCCAGGCCAGCGTGGCCACGGCGCTGCGGCTGATCTCCGAGGTCTCGGGCCACAACCTCGTGGCCACGCGCGCCGCCGCCGAGCGCGAGCTGACGCTGTACCTGGTGAGCACCAGCGCCGGCGAGGCGCTGGACGCGGTGACGCGCGCCGCCGGCCTGTGGGTGCTGTGGCGGCCGCAAAGCCGCAGCCACATGGTGATGACGGCCGAGGAATACCAGCGCGAGCTGACGGTGTTCGGCGAGGAGCGCACCGAGGTGCTGCACCTGCGACACCACAACGTCGTCGCCGCGGCCAACAGCCTGCGCGCGGTGTTCGGCGCCCGCGTGCGGCTGCAGACGCCGGTCGAGGAGAACCTGGGCGAGACGCTGAAAGTGACCGACCTGCGCCGCGCCGTCAGCAACGGCAGCATGCAGGCCTTCAACCCCACCGGCGCACGCAACGTGGCCGGCGGCGCGCTGGCGCCGGGGCTGTCGCTGGCCGATGCGCAGGCCGCCGGCCTGACGCGCGACCAGCGCGGCGGCAGCCGCGCCAACGCCGCGGCCGGCGTCGAGGGCGCGCAGTTCGCCGCCGCCGCCGCGGCCGCCGGCGCCACCGCGGGCCAGACCGAGGCCGCGCAGCTAGGCCTGGAGGCGCCGGTCTACGTCACCTACAACCGGCTGCACAACCTCTTGATCGTGCGCACCGGCGACCCGCGCGTGCTGCAGGCCATCACCGAACTGGTCGGCCGCATCGACCTGCCGGCACGCCAGGTGCTGCTGGAGATGCGCATCATCCAGGTGCGGTTGGACGACGAGTTCCACCGCGCCTTCGACTTCGACTTCTTCAGCACCTCGGCCGCCGGCGGCGTGGTCACCACCGCCACCGGCCAGCCGCTGAACCCGCTGACCGGCTCCACCGTGAGCATCGACCCGGTGACCGGCGCCGTCACCGCGCCGCGGGTGCTGGGCTCGCTGGGCAACTTCAACCTGTTCGACAGGAACTCGGGCATCTTCCAGCTCCTGAACAACCGCATCCGGCTGCGCCTGCAGTTGCTGGAGGAGCAGGGCCGCGTGGAGACGCTGGCCAAGCCGTTGCTGCTGGCATCGAACAACGAGCCGGCGCGGCTGTTCATCGGCGAGGAGGTGGTGCTGACCACCGGCGCCTCGGCGCAGACCACCACCGGCACCACCGGCGCCACCAACACCGTGATCACCGCCGAGACCGAGCGGCGCAACATCGGCACCACGCTGGTCATTCATCCGCGCATCAACGACGACCGCACGGTGACGCTGACCATCGACCAGGAGAACTCCGAGCGCGTGGCCGGCGGCACGACGATCCCGCTGGCCACCGGCACCATCGGCGACGGCGTGGTGCAGTACCCGATCGACACCGTGAACTCGGCCAACGTGCAGGCGGTGGCGATGGCCAAGGACGGGCTGACCATCGCCGTCGGCGGACTGATCAAGATCAGCAAGACCGATTCCGACACCGCGGTGCCCGGGCTGTCCGCGATACCCTTGCTGGGCGAGCTGTTCAAGAGCAAGAAGCGCGTCGCCCAGCGCAGCGAACTGGTGCTCGTGATCACGCCGCACGTGCTGGACAGCGCCGAGCAGGCGCAGGACGTGACGCGGCGCATCAACGAGCAGGCCAGCCCGGCGCTGTCGGGGCCGGCGGCCGGCCAAGCGCTGGACAGCAGGCCGCCGCCATGAACATGCGTTGACATCAGCACCCGGCCGCGCGGGGCGGCGGGTTGGCACGTGCAGGCACGTGCAGGCAGTTGGGCGGCATCGGCGCCTCCGTGGCGGAGGGCGGTCGCCGGACCCCGGGAGATGGACTCGAACCACGCAAGCGCGAGCGCCGCGACGTGGCGCACGCGCGCCACCACGGTGGCGCTGGCACGCGCGCTGATCACCAGCCTGTTGCTGCTGATGGGCAGCGGCCTGCTGCTGTGGCTGGGCCGTGGCCACGGCAACCTGGTGCAATGGCTGCTGCTGCTGCACCTGGCCACGGCCGTGCTGTGCCTGCTGTTCGCGCTGCCCTTCGTGGCGGTGCACCTGAAGGACGGCCGTGAGCCGCTGCGCCGGCTGCTGTGGCCCTGGTTGTTGCTGCGGCCGGCCTGGCGAGGCGGCTTCGAGCGCAAGCGGCTGGTGGGCCACGCGCTGCTGTGGGCGCTGCTGCTGCTGGCCGCCAGCGGGCTGCTGGTGGCGCTGCCGGGCCTGGGCGTGCTGGCGGGCCGCCCCTGGGTGTGGCCGCTGGGTACGCAGGCGCTGCTGCTGGACTTGCACCGCACAGCCACCCCGCTGCTGCTGCTGGGGCTGCCGTGGCATCTGTGGAAGCTGCGCCGCTGGACACCGCGACTGCTGGCCGGCAGCGCCGCCTGCGCCGCGCTGCTGGCCGGCGCCGTGCTGTTGCCGGCCCCGGCGGCGCTGCCGGTGCCGCTGCCGCAGGGCATGCCGCTGTACTCGCTGCCCTTCGGCAGCGACCCCTTCGCGCCCGGCCAGTGGCGCACGCCGGGCCAGCAACTGGTGAACTGGCGCGCCGTGCCGTCGGCCACCGGCTGCGGCAGCTGCCACGTGCGCGAGTTCATGGAATGGAACACCTCGATGCACGCCGTGGCCGACCGCGACCTGCTGTACGACGCCGCGGTGCAGACCAACGTCACCCGCACCCAGGCCGCGCGCCGGCACGGCGACGAGAAGGGCCGCTGGTGCGAGTCGTGCCACAACCCCCTGGGCACCCTCACCGGCGCCGTGACGCCGCTGCGCAGCGTGCAGGAAACGGCAGCGCTGGAGGAAGGCGTGAACTGCGTGGTCTGCCACACCGCCAGCCACGCGCGGCCGCAGCAGGGCAACGGCGCGCTGCAGTCCAACCTGGACGCCGTGCTGCACATGCGCCACCCCGCGCTGCTGGCGGCGGCGCCGTCGCGCCACGCGCGCGACATGCAGGCCGCGAGCCGGGCGCCGCAGATGCGGGACAGCGCGCTGTGCGGGGCCTGCCACACCGAGATCCGGCCGACCACGGTGTCGGGCGACGCGCCGATGCATTTCCAGGACACCTACGAGGAGTGGCGCCGGTCGGACTACGCGCGCCGGGGCGTGCAGTGCCAGCACTGCCACATGGCCGAAGACCCGGCGGCCGCCATCGGCCGGCTGCAGCGCGGCGAGCCCGCGCGGGTGCGGGTGTCGCACCGCATGCCCGGCGCCAACCACTTGCTGACCGACCCCGAGCTGCCGCCCGCGCTGCTGCACGCGCTGCGCGGGGGCTCGCCCGCGGGGCTGAACCGGCAGTTCGGCAGCGCCCGGTTCGCGGCCGAGCTGCAGCGCACGCGCGACCAGGCGCTGGGCCTGCTGCGCGCCGCGGCGCGGCTGGACCTTCGATGGCTGGCCCGGGACGCGGCAGCGCCGACGCTGCGCGTGACGGTGGCTAACGCGGGCGCGGGCCACGCGCTGCCCACCGGTCCGCTGGACCAGCGCCACATGTGGCTGGAGGTGGAGGTGCGCGACGCCCAGGGCCGGCTGCTGCTGCACAGCGGCGGCTTCGACGCGCGCCGCGGCCAGGTGGACCCGCAGGCCGTGATCTGGGCCAAGCAGATGCACGACGCCCAGGGCCGGCTCGACCGGCGCCACCTGCTGTTCGACGTGCAGCGCCTGAGCTATACGCGCGCGCCCATCGCGCCCGGCCAGTCGCAGCAGGTGGACTACACGCTGCCCACATCGGTGAGCGCCGGTGCGCCGCTGCAGGTGCGCGCGCGGCTGTGGTACCGGCTGGCGCACCAGGACCTGCTGCTCAACATCGAAACCACCGGCGCCCCGGTGCCCGAGATCATCGTGCCGCCGGTGCTGATGACCGAGGCCACGCTGCCGGCGGGGCAGCCATCATGAGCGGGCCGCACGACAAGACCGCGGCGGGGCTGCTGCCGGCGCTGGACCTGGCTGCTGCCGCTGCTGGTGGCGCTGCTGGCGGCGCACTGGCTGGCGCAGGGCGTGCCCGACGACACGCAGGTCCGGCAGTCGCGTGCGCGCGACGACATCCGCGCGCTGCTGTCGGCGCTGCTGAGCGCGCGGCCCGAAGGCGCGCGGCTGCCCGACACCGTCCCCGGGCTGCAGGCGCTGGTGGACGAAGGCACGCTGCCGCGGCTGGCACCCGATCCCTGGGGCCGGCCCTATGTGTACCGCCGCCCCGGCCGCGAGCGTCCGTTCGAGCTGTTCTCGCTGGGCCCCGACGGCCGCGAGAGCGGCGACGACATCGTGCACTGGAACCTGTACGGAGGCCGCTGAATGAACCCACCCGCAATCCCCGTGGCCGGGCTCCGGCCGCGCCGCAGGCCCTGGCTGATGGCCGCGGCGCTGACCGCTTCGCTGGCGGCGCTGGGCTGGGCCTGGTGGCACACCGAGCTGGCCTGGAAGACGGGCTACGGCAACCAGGACATGGGCCACATCGCCCGCGCCGACCCACGCGCTCTGTCGGGCGGCGACATGACCAACTTCCACCGCGGCTTCGCCCCGTTCGAGCAGCCGGCCGACAACCTGCCCTGGCAGTACGAGGCCATCTTCGAGGAAGGCGACGGCCTGTTCGACAAGGTCTTCGTACCCGGCGACGACCGCACCTCCGACGACGTGCTCTCGGCCACCGGCATGCGTCGCGTCGGCCTGGGACCGCTGTTCAACGCCGCCGGCTGCGGAAGCTGCCATTTCCGCGACGGGCGGGTGCAGACGCCCTATGTCAGCGGCGGCGAGATGCTGGGCATGTTTCTGCGCGTCTCGGTACCCGACGGCAAGGGCGGCTGGATGCCCGCACCGGGCTACCACACCCAGCTGCGCGACAAGGCAGTGGCCGGCGTCAAGCCGGAAGCCAAGGGCCACATCGACTGGACCGAGGAGCCCGGCCGCTTCGCCGACGGCGAGCCGTATTCGCTGCGCCGGCCGCGCTACCGCGTCGACCAACTCGCCTACGGGCCCTTGCCGGCCGGTGCGCTGATCGAGGCGCGTACCGCGCCGCCGGTGCACGGCATGGGGCTGCTGGAGGCGATCGACGAAGCCGACGTCCTGGCGCTGGAGCGCGCGCAGGCGCGCTCCGATATCGACGGCGTGCGCGGCCGCGCCAACCGCGTGGTCGACCCCGACAGCGGCCGCACCGTGGTCGGCCGCTTCTCGCTGAAGGCCAACGAGGCCAGCGTGCGCGCGCAGGCCGCCGGCGCCGCGTTCAACGACATGGGCGTGACCAGCCCGCTGCACCGCGACCAGCTCTGCCTGCCGCACCAGGCCGACTGCCGGCGGGCGCCGCACGGCGGCGACCGCGAGCGCCCCGAGCTCAGCGAGCATCAGTTGCAGGTGCTGACCATCTACCTGCAGCTGCTGTCGGTGCCGGCACGGCGCGACTTGGACGATCCGCAGGCGCTGCGCGGCGAACGCCTGTTCCGCGAGGCGCGCTGCACCGCCTGCCACGTGGAGACCTGGCGCACCGGCGACGCGCATCCGCTGCGCCGGCTGCGCCGCCAGACCATCCACCCCTACAGCGACCTGCTGCTGCACGACATGGGCCCGGGCCTGGCCGGCCGGCCCGACGGCCTGGCTACCGCCACCGAATGGCGCACGCCGCCGCTGTGGGGCATCGGCCTGACCCGGCGCAGCAACCACCACACCACCTTCCTGCACGACCAGCGCGCGCGCAGCCTGCAGGAGGCCGTGCTGTGGCACGGCGGCCAGGCCGAGGCTGCCAAGCAGCGCTTCGTGCAGATGAACCGCGAAGACCGCGCCGCGCTGCTGCGCTTTCTGGAGTCGCTGTGAACCATCCTCTGCCCCCCGCCGCCGTGCAAACCGAGACGGAGACCGACCCTGCGGCGCTGGCCGCCGCCGTCTCCACCATCGTGCTGGATAAGCCGCAGGCCGTGCGCCTGGCGCTGGCCTGCATCCTGGCGCGCGGCCACCTGCTGATCGAGGACCTGCCCGGCCTCGGCAAGACGCTGCTGGCGCAGACCCTGGCCGGCGTGCTGGGCCTGGGCTTCAAGCGCGTGCAGTTCACCAGCGACCTGCTGCCCGCCGACGTCACCGGCGGCAGCGTGTGGGACCGCGACCGCAATGGCTTCCGCTTCGTGCCCGGCCCGGTTTTCGCCGAGGTGCTGCTGGCCGACGAGATCAACCGCAGCACGCCCAAGACGCAGAGCGCGCTGCTGGAGGCGATGGAAGAGCGCCAGGTCTCGGTGGACGGCACCAGCCACGCGCTGCCCGTGGCCTTCTTCGTCGTCGCGACGCAGAACCCGCTGGACAGCCAGGGCACGCACCCGCTGCCCGACGCGCAGCTCGACCGCTTCCTGATGCGCATCCACCTCGGCTACCCCGGCCGCGCCGCCGAGCTGCAGCTGCTGGCCGGCGGCGAGCGGCGCCGGATGCTGGCCGCGCAGCCCGCCCTGCTGGACGCCCAGGCGCTGCTGCGGCTGCAGGCGCGCTGCGCCGCCGTGGCTGCCGCGCCGCCGCTGCTGGACTACCTGTGGCGGCTGCTGGACCACACGCGCCAGGCCGGGCGCTTCGGCCAGGGCCTGTCGCCGCGCGCCGGCCAGGCGCTGCTGGCCGCCGCCCGCGCCTGGGCGCTGCTGGCCGGCCGCGATCACGTGCTGCCGGCCGACGTGCAGGCCGTGTGGCCGGCGGTGGCCGGCCACCGGCTGCAGGACCCCGGCCAGCCGCCCGAGGCCGGCGCGGCCGCCGTCGCCGCGGTGCTGGAAGCGGTGCCGGTGGTCACCCCGCTGGGCGCCGCGGCATGACGCGCCGGCCGCGCGTGCGGCTGCGCCTCACGGCCAGCGGCGCCGGGCTGCTGGGCCTGGCGCTGGTGCTGTTCCTGATGGCCATCAACGAGGGCAACAACCTGCTGTACGCGCTGGCCTTCCTGATCCTGGCGCTGAACGCGGCGAGCGCGCTGCTGGGCTGGTGGAACCTGCAGGGGCTGCGGGCTACCGTCGTCGCCGCCCCGTCCGCGGTGGCGGGCGACGACGGCCTGGTGCAGGTGCGCGTGGACCCCGGCGGGCGCGGGCGCCACGCGCTGCAGATCGGCCTGCTGGCGGACGGCGCCGGCGCGGCACCGGCCGCGACGGCTTGGCACGAGCTGCCCGCCGATGCCGCGGCGGTGCTGGACGTGCCCTGGCACGCACCGCGCCGCGGCTGGCAGCGGGCGCGGAGCCTGCGCCTGTCCAGCGGCTACCCGCTGGGCCTGGCGGTCGCGCGGCTGGACCTGGCTTGCGCGCTGCGGCGCCTGGCGTGGCCGCGGCCGCTGGCGGCGGCGCCGGCGGCCGCAGCGCGCGCCGCCGGCAGCCGGCACGAGGCGGCGTTCAGCTTCACCGGCCTGAGCGCCTGGCGCAGCGGCGACTCGCCGCGCCGCCTGGCCTGGCGCGCGCTGGCGCGCGGCGGGCCGCCGCAGGTCAAGCGCTTCGACGGCGAAGCCGGCCGGCCGGCCCTGTTGCTGCGCTGGCAGGACGAAGCGGGCGACGACGAGCAGCGCCTGCGCGCACTGGCGCGGCGGCTGCTGGACGCCCATGCCGCCGGCCGCGACTGGGTGCTGCAGCTCCCCGGCGACGCCGCGCCCGCGCCGGCGCTGCAAGGCCCGGCGGCACTGCAGGCCGGCATGCAGCGGCTGGCCTTGCACGGCAGGGCGGACGCATGAAGTTCAAGTGGGCGCTGCGCCCGCGCCGCGCCGTCGGCGCCAGCGAGCTGGACGCGGTGCAGCGCGCCCAGCCCTGGATCGCGGCCGCGCTGGCGCTGGCGCTGGGCACCGCGCTGGGCGTGGTGCCGCCGTGGTGCTGGGCCTCGGTGCTGGCGCTGATCGCGCTGAAGGCGCTGGCCTGGCGGCGGCGCTGGCGCCTGGGCCGGCGCGTGCTGCTGCCGCTGGCGGCGCTGGCGCTGGGTGCGTGGCTGGCCGGCTTCAGCCGCCACGCCAGCGGCCCCGCGGTGACCGCCTTCTTCGCGCTGGTGCTGGCGCTCAAGTGGCTGGAGGCCGACCCCGCGCGCGGCCGGCGCGACGCGCTGCTGCTACTGTGGGCCTCGTGCGTGCTGGCGGCGCTGGGCGCCACCCACCAGTTCGCGCTGCTGAGCCTGCTGCTGCTGGTGACCCATGCGCTGGTGCTGGCGGCGGCGCTGGCGGCGCTGCACGGCCAGCGGCGGCCGGCGCAGCTGGCCGCGCGGCTGCTGGGCCTGGCGCTGCCGCTGGCGGCGCTGCTGTTCGTGCTGACGCCGCGGGTCAGCGGCCCGCTGTGGGACTTCGGCCTCGCCCTGGGCCTGCCGATCGCCGCCACGGCGCCGCGCGGCCAGGGCCTGGGCAGCCGCGACAGCCTGCAACCCGGCCAGATGCGCAGCGCGGCGCTGGAAGACGGCACGATGCTGGTGGCGCGCTTCGACGGCTACCAGCCCGCCGCCGCCGAGATGTACTGGCGCGGCCCGGTGTTCTGGGACTTCGACGGCCGGCGCTGGACGCCCGGGCCGGGCTGGGGCAACCGCTCCGAGCGCATGGCGCGCGGCTACCGGCGCGCCGCCGCCTGGGCCGCCACCTTCCAGCCGCGCGGCGAGCCGCTGCGCTACAGCCTGCGCGTCGCCGGCCACGGCGGGCCTTGGCTGTACGCGCTGGACCTGCCGGCCACGCTGCCACCGGAGTCGTACCTGACGCACGACGGCCAGTTGCTGTCGATGACGCCGCTGCGCGAGGAGACGCGCTACGACGCCGCCGCGTGGCGCGACTGGCGCGCCGTAGCGCCGCGGCTGGCCGAGCCCGAGCGGCTGCAGGCGCTGGCGCTGCCGGCGGCGCAACTGCCGCAACTCGCCGCGCTGGGCCGGCAGATCGCGCAGGCCGAGCCCGCGGCCGCCGGCCGCATCGACCGCGTGCTCGGGCTGTTCGATCCCGCGCGCTTCCGCCTCGACTCCAAGGCACCGTCGGCGGCCGGCGCCCAGGCCTATGAAGACTTCCTGTTCGTGCAGCGCGCCGGCGGGGCGGACCAGTTCGCCGCCGGCGCGGTGCTGCTGCTGCGCGCCGCGGGCGTGCCAGCGCGGCTGGTCACCGGCTTTCGCGGCGGGCGGCTGATGGGCACCTCGGGCTACGTGCTGGTCAAGCAGTCGCATGCGCACGCCTGGGTGGAAGCCTGGGACGACGCGCGCGGCTGGCAGCGGCTGGACCCGGTGGACCGCGTGCGCGCGCCGGCCGCGCCCCGGCGCGGCGCAGCGCCCGAGCCGGCGGCCGCGCCAGGCGCCACGACGGCGGCGACGCCGCCGTCCGCGGCCGCTGACGCCGCGCCGGCAACGCCCTGGTGGCAGGCGATGGACGGCTGGGTGCTGCACTACGACGCCGCGCGCCGTGCCGCACTGCTGGACGGCCTGGCCGAGGCCGGCCACGGCGCACTGCGGCCGGCGCTGCTGGCGGTGCTGCTGGCCGCGGCGCTGGCGCTGCCGCTGCTGGCCTGGCGCCACCGCCCGCGCCAGCGCGGCACCGACCCGCTGGCCGCCGCCTGGGACGAGCTGGCGCGCCGCCTGGCGCGCGCCGGCCTCGCGGTGCCCCCCGGGCGCTGCCCCTCGGCGCTGGCGCAGGACCTCGCCGGCCGCGCCGAGCCCTGGGCGCCGGTGGCCGCCGAGATCGTCGGCACCTGGCTGCGGCTGCGCTACCAGCCCGGCGGCGCGCCGCGAGGCACCGAACCACAACGCGCGCTGCTGCGGCGCGTGCGGCGCTTCGAGCCGCGGGCCTTCCGCAGCGACGCCGCGGCGCCGGGGACGGCCGCCGCCCCCACGCCGCCCTCGTCTTCATCCGCAACGCCGACCCGATGACCCCGAAGCTGCTGACTCCCTTCCTCGTCGGCTGGCGCTGCCTGCTGGCGCTGGCCGCCCTCGGCCTGCTGCTGATCGCCCCGCCGGCCGCCGCGGCCGGCCTGCTGCCGGCGCAGGCGCTGGACCTGCTGGTGCAGCAAGGCGACGCCGCCGCGGCCGGCCACGTCGCCGACGCCGCCGGCGGCGAGCGCACCGCGGCGCAGTTCTCGCGCCTGTACTTCGACGTCTTCGAAGGCGCCGGGCTGGAGCTGAGCCTGGGCGCGCACGACCGCGCGCGCGTCACGCGCATCGAGCACGGCTTCGCGCAGTGCATCCGCCTGGCGCTGGAACGCCAGCCGCCGGCGGCGCTGCAGGCCGGCTGGCAGGCCTTGCGCGGCGAGCTGCTGGCCGCGCGGCCGCTGATCGAGCAGGTGCAGTCGCAGCAGGGCGGACAGGCGTTCTGGCAGGCGCTGCTGATCGTCGCGCGCGAAGGCGCCGAGGCCATCCTGCTGGTGGCGGCGCTGGCGGCCTTCCTGCAGCGCAGCGGGCAGGCGCACCGGCGCGTCTGGCTGTGGGGCGGCGTGGCCGGCGGCCTGGCGCTGAGCGCGCTGCTGGCCTGGCTGGTGTCGGGGCTGCTGGCGGCCGCGGGCTCACTGCGCGGGCTGCTGCTGGGCCTGATGGTGCTGCTGGCGGCCCTGATGACGGCGCAGATGGCGGCCTGGATGTACGCGCGCCGCAGCGCCGAGCGCTGGAACCGCGCGCTGCAGGCGCACATCGCCGGCGCCGCCGACCTCACGCCCTGGCTGATCGCCGGCGTGGCCTTGGTCGCGGTGCTGCGCGAAGGCGCCGAGACGCTGTTGTTCTTCCAGGCGCTGATCGGCTCGGCGCCGGGGCAGACGGCGGCGCTGCTGGGCGGCGCGGCGGCGGCCGTCGCGGTGCTGGCGCTGCTGTTCGCGGCGATGCAGTTCGTCGGCCGCCGCGCGCCGCTGACGCTGTTCTTCGTCGGCACCGCCAGCCTGCTGCTGGTGATGGCGGTGGTGCTGGCCGGCAAGGGCGTGCTGCAGGTGCAGTTGGCCGGCGCGCTGCCCACGCACGCCTGGCCCTGGCTGCCCACGGTGGACTGGCTGGGCCTGCACCCCAGCCGCGAAGGCGTGCTGGCGCAGGCCGGCGTGCTGCTGTTCGCGCTGGCGCTGGCGCTGCGGCCGGCGCGCTGAAAGCGCCGCGCGCCTTCAGCGCCGCTGCTGCAGCCGCGCCATCAGGCGCAGGGTTTCGAGCTGGGCGTTGAGCTCGACGAGCTGCTCGCGCAGCCGCGTCCAGGCTTGCATCTGGGCGTGCAGCGGGTGGTTCGGCGGCAGCGGCGGCGGATAGGCGGGGCGTCGGTCCATGGCGGGGATGCTGGCCGCCGCGCCGGCGGCGGGCAACCCCGTGCCCGCGGGGCGGCGCCCCGGGTCAAAGCCCGGGGCTGCGGCGCAAGGCCTCGAACATCGCCTCGCAGGCGGCCAGCTGCTGCAGGCTGACGAACTCGTCGGCCTGGTGCGCCTGGTCGATGGAGCCAGGGCCGCAGACCACGCTGGCGATGCCGGCGCGCTGGAACAGCCCGGCCTCGGTGCCGAAGCCCACCAGCGTGCTGTGCCTGGTGCCCAGCAGCCGCTGCACCAGCGCCAGCGCCGGGTCGCCAGGCGGCGCCTGGAACGCCGGCACCGAGCAGATGGGCTCGAAGCGGAAGCCCGTCGCCGGGTCCACCGCATGCATCGCCGGCGTCAGCCGCTCGGCGCAGGCCAGCACCTCGGCCTGCATCGCCTGCGCGTCGCTGCCGGGCAGGTCGCGGAACTCGTAGTGGAAGCGGCAGTCCTCGGGCACCACGTTGTCGGCGATGCCGCCTTGCATCACGCCCACCGCGGCCGTGGTGCAGGGCACCTCGAAGCCGGGGTACCAGGGCCCCTGCTCGCGCCAGCGGTCGGCCATGCCGGCCAGGTGGGCGACGACGCGCGCCGCGGCCTCGATCGCGTTGACGCCGCGCGGCGTCTGCGACGAATGCACCGCGCGGCCCTTGACGCAGCAGCGCCAGCGGTGCACGCCCTTGTGCGCCACCGCGGGCAGCATGCCGGTGGGCTCGCCGACGATGCAGTGGCTGGGCGCCAGGCCGGCCTCGCGCAGGTCGGCGATCAGGTGGCGCACGCCGAAGCAGCCCACTTCCTCGTCGAAGCTGAAGGCCAGGTGCACCGCGAACGGCAGATCGGCCTGCAGGAAGGCCTCGGCATGCGCCACCGCCAGCCCGATGAAGGCCTTCATGTCGGTGCTGCCGCGGCCGTAGAGGCGGCCGTCGCGCAGCTCGGCGCCCAGCGGGTCGACGGTCCAGGTCCTGGCCGGTCCAGGGCACGGTGTCGGTGTGGCCCGAGAGGATCACGCCGCCGGGCTTGCCGGCGCCCAGCGTCGCGAAGAGGTTGAACTTGGCGCACTCGTCGTCGTGCGTCAGCCGCAGCGGCACGCGCAGGCTGCGCAGGTGGTCGGCGATGCAGTCGATCAGCGGCTTGTTGGAACGGTCGCTGACGGTGTCGAAGCGCACCAGGCGCCGCGCCCAGTCCAGGGCGGCGGGCGTGGGGGCGGCGGTGTCGGTGCTCATGCGCCGGCATCGTAGCCAAGCCGGCGCCTTGCCGCGCAAGACGCGCGCAGCGGCTCGCTAGACTGTCGCGCCCGTCCCGGCTCTTTGGAGACCCTCGATGTCCAAGCCCTTCTTCGCGGCCCGCCGATGCTGAGCGCCGACGCCAACGAGCTGCGGCAACAGATCCGCGAGGCTGCCGCGCGCATCGCCGGCGACGTGCGCCGCACGCCGCTGTGGCGGCTGCCCGGCGCCGCACTGGGGCTGGACGTGGCCGAGGTCTGGCTGAAGCTGGAACACCTGCAGCTCGGCGGCAGCTTCAAGGCGCGCGGCATGTTCAACCGCATGCGCGCGCTGCCGCTGCCGCCGGCCGGCGTGGTGGTGGCCTCCGGCGGCAATGCCGGCATCGCGGTGGCCAGCGCGGCGCGCGCGCTGGGCGTGGCCTGCGAGGTCTTCCTGCCCGAGGTCTCCACGCTGCCTAAGCGCGCCGCGCTGGCGGCGCTGGGCGCCACCGTCAGCGTGCAAGGTGCCGTCTACGCCGAGGCATTGGCGGCCTGCCTGGCGCGCCAGCGCGAGACCGGCGCGCTGCTGATGCACGCCTACGACCAGCCCGAGGTGGTGATCGGCGCCGGCACGCTGGCCGCCGAGATCGAGGAGGACGCGGGAACGCTGCCCGATCGCATCCTCGTCAGCGTGGGCGGCGGCGGGCTGGTGGCCGGCATCGCCGCCTGGTGCGCCGGCCGCTGCCGCGTCGACGCGCTGGAGCCCGAGCGCGCGTCCACGCTGCACGCCGCC
The DNA here is from genome assembly GCA_047602205.1 of Rubrivivax sp. Lineage (GTDB taxonomy): Bacteria > Pseudomonadota > Gammaproteobacteria > Burkholderiales > Burkholderiaceae_C > Rubrivivax. The sequence goes on from JASGHX010000001.1 coordinate 6,645,399, forward strand.
CGCCAACGCGGCGAGCCGGTGGACGTGGCCGTCTCCGGCCTGGCCGCCGATTCGCTGGGCGCACAGCGCATCGGCGGCATCGCGTGGGAGATCAGCCGGCGCTGGGTGGACGGCAGCCTGCTGCTGCCCGACGACGCGATCCGCGCCGCCCAGCAGCGGCTGTGGCGCGAGTTCCACTTGGCGGTCGAGCCGGCGGCGGCGCTGGGCCTGGCCGCGCTGTGGTCCGGCGCCTTGCGGCCGCAGCCGCAGGAGCGCGTCGCCGTGGTGCTGTGCGGCGCCAACTTCGACCCGGGCAGCCTGGCCTGAAGGCATCGACCGGCCGCTGATCGACCTCTGATCACGCCCGGCACGCGGCTACCATTGCCCGACCATTGCGAGGAGGCAAGGATGCCGGTCATCGTGATCGCCAATCCCAAGGGAGGCGTGGGCAAGAGCACGCTGGCCACCAACCTGGCCGGGTGGCTGGCGCGGCAGGGGCATGCGGTGATGCTGGGCGACGTCGACCGCCAGCAGTCGGCCCGTCAGTGGCTGGCGCTGCGGCCGCCGTCGCTGCCGGCCATCCGCGGCTGGGACGTGGCGTCCGACCACCTCGTGCGCCCGCCCAAGGGCACCACCCACGTGGTGCTGGACACGCCCGCCGGGCTGCACGGCAAGCGGCTGGAGGCGGTGCTGAAGATCGCCGACCGCGTGCTGGTGCCGCTGCAGCCCAGCCTGTTCGACATCCAGGCCACGCATGCCTTCGTGACGCTGCTGCGCGAGCACCGCCGCGCCGGCGAGATCGCCACCGGGCTGGTGGCGATGCGCGTCAAGGAGCACACGCTGTCCAACGAGCAGCTCCACCAGTACCTGGCGACGCTGCCGGTGCCGGTCGTCGCCTGGCTGCGCGACACGCAGAACTACGTGCAGCTCGCCGCCCACGGCCTGACGCTGTGGGACGTGGCGCCCAGCCGCGTCGAGCGCGACCTGGAACAATGGCAGCCGTTGAACCAATGGCTTTCCCGATGAAACACTTCGCGCATCTGCAGGACCTGGCCGCGCTGGTCGGCACCGAGATCGGCGTCAGCGACTGGGTGACGGTCGACCAGGTCCGCATCGACCTCTTCGCCGACGCCACCGGCGACCACCAGTGGATCCACGTCGACGCCGAGCGCGCCGCGCAAGGGCCCTACGGCGGCACCATCGCGCACGGCTTCCTCACGCTGAGCCTGCTGCCCGAGCTGTCGAAGACCGCGTTCGCGGTCGACGACGTGCGCATGGGCATCAACTACGGCCTCGACAAGGTGCGCTTCCCGGCGCCGGTGAAGAGCGGCGCGCGGCTGCGCGGGCGCTTCAGGCTGACCGCCTTCGACCCCCTGCCCGGCGGCGCCCAGCTCACCGTGGAGGTGACGATGGAGGTCGACGGCGGGACCAAGCCGGTGTGCGTGGCCGAATCGCTGTCGCGCCGCTTCACGCAGGCGGCCGGCTGACCGGCCGCGCGGCTCCCCAAAAAGGGGGGCCGCTGCGCCGGCCCGGCGTGACCGAGCTGACTTAGCATGCCCCGCGATGAAAGTCCTACTGGTCGATGACCACCCCCTGATCCTGTCGGCGCTGCAGACCGTGATCCGCGGCCTGGGCGAGGACGTGGTCGTCGAAGGCGTCGACAGCGCCGCCGCGGCGCGCGCCGCGCTCAAGCAGAGCGCCGACCACGACCTGCTGCTGCTGGACCTGGCGCTGGGCGACACCAGCGGCTTCGAGCTGCTGGCCGAGCTGCGCCAGGCCTATCCGGCGCTGCCGGTGGTGGTGGTCTCGGCCTCGGAGCGCACCAGCGACGTGATCCGCGCGATCGACCTCGGCGCGATGGGCTTCGTGCCCAAGCGCTCGTCCAACGCGCAGTTGACCGAGGCGCTGCAGACCGTGATGTCCGGCGGCCTGTACGTGCCGCCGATGATGCTGGGCCTGCAGGCCGCCAGGCCCAGCGACGAGGAAGATACCGAGCCCGCGGTGATGCAGACCCGCAGCGCCCCGCCGCTGGGCCCGCAGGCGCGCGCCGACGGTCACCAGCAGGTGAAGGCACTGGCCAGCGTGGGCCTGACGCCGCGCCAGGCCGAGGTGCTGGCGCTGCTGCTCAAGGGCCTGCCCAACAAGCTGATCGCGCGCGAGCTCAAGCTCTCGGTGGAGACCGTCAAGGACCACGTGGCCGCCGTGCTGCGCGCCCTGGGCGTCAGCACCCGCACGCAGGCGGTGCTGGCGGTCAGCCAGATGACGCAGGCGGCGCCGGCCCAGCCCGCCGCCCGCCGCCGCCGATGGTCAGCCTCCTCGCAGCACCGGCTGAGCCGGACTACGGCGGCGCCGGCGTCGCGTCGACGGCCGCCGCGGACGCGGCGCCGCTGGCGCGCCGGCGCCAGCGCGACATCGACCACCTGCGCGCGCTGATGCAGCAGACGCCGGCCGCGCTGACCGGCAACGGCATCGGCATCGCGCTGATCGTCGCGATCTACCATGGCCTGGTGCCCTGGGCCCTGCTGCTGGGCTGGGCGCTGCCCAGCGCCGCGCTGTGGCTGACGCGGCTGCTGCACTACTGGCGCTACCGGCGCCGGCCCGACGCCGACAGCCAGACCCTGGTGCGCTGGCGCCGGAGCTGGCGCGCGCTGGTGCTGAGCCAGGGTGCCCTGTGGGGCCTGGCGGCCTGGCTGTTCTGGGGCCGCGGCTCGCCATACCACGGGCTGGGGCTGATCTTCATCGTCTTCACCTACTGCATGGCCTCGGTGCAGCTGCTGTCGGCACAGCCGCGCATCTTCATGGGCTTCATCGCCGTGGTGCTGCTGCCGCTGGTGCTGCGTGTGGCCAGCGACGGCCAGCACCCCTGGCACTGGCAGCTCGCGGGACTGCTGAGCATCATCTTCGGCATCACCGCGCTGATGGGCCGCACCTACGGCAGCGCCTTGGGCCAGGCGATCGCGCTGAAGGCGCGCACCGAGGAGCTGGCGGCCCAGTTGCGCGTGGAGATGGCCGCCGCCGAGAGCGCGCGCCGCGCCGCCGAGGCGGCCAGCCGCGCGAAGACGCAGTTCTTCGCCGCCGCCAGCCACGACCTGCGCCAGCCGCTGCACGCGATGGGGCTGTTCGCCGAGGCGCTGCGCCAGCGCAGCCGCGACCCCGAGGTGGCCGGCCTCGTCAACAGCATCAACGAATCGGTGGACGCGCTGGAAGGCCTGTTCGGCGAGCTGCTGGACATCACGCGCATCGACACCGGCGGCGTCGAGGTCGACCCCGCGCCGGTGCGCATGCGCGAGCTGTTCGGCCGCCTGCGCCTGCACTTCGAGCCCACGGCCTTCGAGAAAGGGCTGCTGCTGGCCTTCCGCGGCGAGCAGCACGTGGCGCAGGCCGACCCGGTGCTGCTGGAGCGCATCCTGCGCAACCTGGTCAGCAACGCGATCCGCTACACCGACGACGGCGGCGTGCTGGTCTGCTGCCGCCCCTGGCAGGGCCGGCTGCGCGTGCAGGTGTGGGACAGCGGCATCGGCATCTCCGACGCCGCGCTGCCGCGCATCTTCGACGAGTTCTACCAGGTCAACAGCGCGCGCCCGCTGGAGCCGCACCAGCGCAAGGGCCTGGGGCTGGGGCTGGCCATCGTCAAGCGCCTGGCCGGGCTGATGGAGGCGCCGCTGACGGTGCGCTCACGCCCCGGCCACGGCACGGTGTTCACGCTGGAAGTGCCGGTGGGCAAGGCGGCGCGCGCCGCCGAGGCCAGGCCTGGCAGCCTGAAGGCGCCGCTGGGGCTGACGCTGGAAGGCAAACGCCTCGTCGTCGTCGAGGACGAGGCCGCGGTGCGCGAAGGCCTGGTGGTGGTGCTGCAAGCCTGGGGCGCCGACGTGCTGTCGTTCGACACCGTGGAGGCGCTGGAGGCCTGGCTGGCCAACGCGCCGGCCGAGGCGCCGCACCTGGCGCTGGTCGACTTCCGGCTGCCGCAGCACCGCACCGGCATCGACGCGCTGCAAGCGCTGCGCGCGCGCTGGCCGCAGCAGCGGCTGCCGGCCATCATGATCACCGGCAGCAGCCTGGGCGGCCACGAGGACCAGGCCCTGACGCACGACTATCACCTGCTGATCAAGCCGGTGCTGCCCAACAAGTTGCGCGCCATGATCGCCTTCAAGCTCGGCATGCGCTGAACACGCTCAGCCGCCGAACACCTTGCGCAGCAGCGCGCTGCCGGTGCTCACCGGGTCGCGGCGGATCTTCTTCTCTTCCTCGCCGATCACCGCGTACAAGCCGTCCAGCGCCTTGGCCGTCACGTACTGCTGCAGGTTCGCGTCCTTGCCCTTCAGCAGGCCAAGGCCGGCGGCCTTGCCGGCGACGGCGTTGTACTTGTCGGCGAGCTGCACCTTCTCGGTCTCGCGCGTGACGATGGGCAGGAACCGGTCCGTCAGCGGCGCGCGCGTCTTGCCGGCGAAGAAGTCGGTCACCGCGGTGTCGCCGCCGCGCACGATCCGCAGCGCGTCCTCGACGCTGATGTCCTTCACCGTCTGCACCAGCAGCGTGCGCGCCTCTGGCACCGCGGCCTCGGCGGCGCGGTTCATCGCCGTCTCCAGCGCGTCGACGCGCTCGCCCTGGCCGAGCTTGCGCATCAGCTTGGCGGCGTCGTTCAGGTAGCCCGGCAGCGGGATGCGCAGGCGCGGATTGCCGAGAAAGCCGTCGGTGCGGCCGAGCTGCGCCACCGCGGCCTCGGCGCCGCGCGCCAGCGCCTCGCGCACGCCGCCGGCGGCGTCGGTCTCGGAAAGCCGGCCGGCGGCGCGGGCGGCCAGCGGCAGCAGCGCCGCGGCGGCCAGCAACAGGCGGCGGTAGGGTCGGGTCATGGGCGTGCCTCGTGGAGCGATCGAACCGGCCCAGTGTGGCCCAGGGCGCGCCGCCGCGCCAAGGTTCAGGATGTAACCGGCGGGCTGGTGCGGATCAGGTGGTCGAAAGCGCTCAGCGCGGCCTTGGCGCCTTCGCCGGCGGCGATGATGATCTGCTTGTAGGGCACGGTGGTCACGTCGCCGGCGGCGAAGATGCCTTCTGCGCTGGTGCGGCACTTGTCGTCGATGATGATCTCGCCGAAGCGGCTCAGCTCCACCGTGCCCTTCAGGAACTCGGTGTTGGGCACCAGGCCGATCTGCACGAAGACGCCGGCCAGGTCGAGCTGGTGCGGCGCGCCGCTCGCGCGGTCCTTGTAGACCAGCCCATTCATCTTCCGGCCGTCGCCGGTGATCTCGGTGGTCTGCGCGTTCAAGTGGATCGTCACGTTGGGCATGCTGCGCAGCTTGTCCACCAGCACCTGGTCGGCGCGCAGCTTGGTGTCGAACTCCAGCAGCGTGACGCTCTTGACCACGCCGGCGAGGTCGATCGCCGCCTCGACGCCGGAGTTGCCGCCGCCGATCACCGCGACGTCCTTGCCCTTGAACAGCGGGCCGTCGCAGTGCGGGCAGTAGGCCACGCCCTTGGTGCGGTACTCCTGCTCGCCGGGCACGTTGACGTTGCGCCAGCGTGCGCCGGTGGCCAGGATCACCGTGCGGCCCTGCAGCACCGCACCATTGTCCAGCGTCACGCGCGCATAACCGCCGGTCTGAACGGCTGGCTCCAGCCTGGCCACGCGCTGCAGGCCGATGATGTCGACGCCGTAGTGGCGCACGTGCGCTTCCAGCGCGGCCGCGAACTTCGGCCCCTCGGTCTCCAGCACCGAGATGAAGTTCTCGATGCCCAGCGTGTCCATGGTCTGGCCGCCGAAGCGCTCGGCGACGATGGCGGTGCGGATGCCCTTGCGCGCCGCGTACACCGCGGCCGCGGCGCCGGCCGGGCCGCCGCCGATGACCAGCACGTCATACGGCGCGCGCTCGCCGAGCCTGGCCGCTTCGCGTGCCGCGGCGCCGGTATCGATCTTGCCCAGGATCTCGCCCAGTTCCATGCGGCCGTTGCCGAACATCTCGCCGTTCAGGAAGACGCTGGGCACGGCCATGATCTGGCGCTCGTCCACCTCCTGCTGGAACAGCCCGCCGTCGATCGCCACTGCGCGCACGCGCGGGTTCAGCACCGCCATCAGGTTCATCGCCTGCACCACGTCGGGACAGTTGTGGCAGGTCAGGCTCATGAAGGTGTCGAAGCGGAAATCACCGTCCAGCGCCTTGATCTGCTCGATCACCTCGGGCTCCACCTTGGGCGGGTGGCCGCCGGCCCACAGCAGCGCCAGCAGCAGCGAGGTGAACTCGTGGCCCATCGGCACCGCGGCGAAGTGCACGCCCATGTCGTGGCCGGCGCGGGTGATCTGGAACGAGGGCTTGCGCTCGAAGCGGCCGTCGAAACGCGCGCTGATCTTGGCCGGCTCGATCGCGGCGATCTCGGTGACCAGCTCGCGGATGTCGGCCGCGCCGGGCGATCCGTCGAGGCTGGCGACCAGCTCGACCGGCTGCGTGATGCGCTCGAAATAGGCCTTGAGCTGGGCCTTGATGGCGTCGTCCAACATGGCGGATTCCTTGGTCGAAGTTTCTTAGGGGCGAGGTCGGGCAGACCCCGTTGAAAGCACCCGGTGGATGCTTTCAACCGGGCCTGAAGCCGGTCGAGGGGAAAAGCGGCCGGGACCAGCCCGGCCGGCTGTTTACCGCGTTAGATCTTGCCGACGAGGTCGATCGACGGGGTCAAGGTCTTCGCGCCTTCGTTCCACTTGGCCGGGCAGACCTGGCCAGGATGCTTGGCGGTGTACTGCGCCGCCTTGAGCTTGCGCAGGGTTTCCTTGACGTCGCGCGCGATCTCGTTGGAATGGATCTCGGCGGTCTTGATCACGCCCTCGGGGTTGATCACGAAGGTGCCGCGCAGCGCCAGGCCTTCCTCGGGGATGTGCACGCCGAACATGTTGGTCAGCGTGTGCGTGGGGTCGCCCACCAGCGGGAACTTGGCCTTGCCGACCGCGGCCGAGGTCTCGTGCCACACCTTGTGCGAGAAGTGCGTGTCGGTGGTGACGATGTAGACCTCGGTCTCGGCCTTCTGGAACTCGGCGTAGTTGTCGGCCGCGTCCTCGATCTCGGTCGGGCAGTTGAAGGTGAAGGCCGCCGGCATGAAGATCAGCACCGACCACTTGCCCTTGAGGGTCTGGTCGCTGACTTCGACGAACTTGCCGTTGTGGAAGGCGGTGGTCTTGAACGGCTGGACGGTGGTGTTGATGATGGACATGCTTTTGGGCTCCGTTGCGGTTGAGGAGAAAGACAACGGGGCGGATGCTATCAAAAACATTCAATCCATAGTATCTGCTCTTAACTATCGTGACGATAGCCAGCGCCGCGCCAGCGCGACGAAGAAGCCGGCCGTCGGCGCCAGGATGGCGTCGTTGAAGTCGAAGCCCGGGTTGTGCGCTTCGCAGCCGCCCTCGCCCACGCCCTTGCCGATGCCGTTGCCGACCACGAAGTAACAGCCCGGCACGCGCTGCAGCATCAAGCCGAAGTCGTCGCTGGGCAAGCCCGGCGGCAAGTCGGGGATCAGCGCGTCATCGCCCGCCAGCTCGCGCGCCAGGCTGTCTGCGAAGCGCGTCGCCTCGCGCTCGTTGATCGTCACCGGGTAGCGCCAGCGGTAGTCGACCTCGGCGCGCGCGCCGTGCACCGCGGCCTGCTGCTCGGCCACCGCGGTGATGCGATCACGCAGGCGGGCACGCACCGCCTCGCTGCGCGCGCGCACGGTCAGCCGCAGCTCGGCGCTGGGCGGGATCACGTTGGGCGCAGCGCCGGCCAGGAAGGCGCCGACGGTGATGATGGCCAGCTCGTTGGGGTCGATCTCGCGCGAGACGATGCTCTGCAGCGCGATCACCAGGTGCGAGGCCGCCAGGATCGGGTCCACCGCGCGGTGCGGCATCGCGCCGTGGCCGCCCACGCCGTGCACGGTGATGATCGCGGTGTCGCTGCTGCTGTACATCACGCCGGCGCGGAAGCCGAAGCGCCCCGCCTCGTAGCCCGGCGCGTTGTGGAAGGCGTAGAGCCGCTCGCAGGGAAAGCGCTCGAACAGGCCGTCGTCCAGCATCGCCTGCGCGCCGCCCAGGCCTTCCTCGGCGGGCTGGAAGATCAGGTTCAGCGTGCCGCTGAAGCCGCGCGTGTGGGCCAGCACGCGCGCCGCGGCCAGCAGCGTGGCGGTGTGGCCGTCGTGGCCGCAGGCGTGCATCAGCCCGGGCCTGCGGCTGGCCCAGGCTCAGGCCGGTGGCTTCGCTGATCGGCAAGGCGTCGAGGTCGGCGCGCAGCCCCAGCGTGCGCGGCCCCGGACCGCCGCGCAGCACGCCCACCACGCCGGTGCCGCCCACGCCGCAGTGCACTTCGTAGCCCCAGCCCTGCAGCCGCTCGGCCACCAGCGCCGCGGTCTCGTGTTCCTGGAAGCCCAGTTCCGGGTTGGCGTGGATCCGGCGCCGCAGCGCCACCATCTCGGGCTCGATCGCGCGCAGCTCCGCGGGCAGCCAGTCGCCGTCGGCCAGCTTCATGCTCACTCCTTGATGTTGGCCGCGCGCACGATTTTCTCGAAGCGCGCCTGCTCCGCGGCGATGAAGCGCGCGAACGAGGCGCGGTCGCCGCGGCCCACCTGGGCGCCGCCGTCGGCCAGCTTGGCACGCACTTCGGGCTCGGCCAGCACCGCGTTGATTTCGTTGTGCAGCCGGTCGAGGATGGGCGCCGGCGTGCCCTTGGGCGCGAAGACGCCGGTCCACGACTCGACCACCAGCCCCTTGAAGGTGGGCAGCTCGGTCAGCGTGGGCACGCCCGGCAGCGTGGGCAGGCGCTGTGGCCCGGTGACGGCCAGCGCCTTGATGCGCCCGGCCTGCACGTGCGGCGTGGCCGAGACGCTGACCATCACCGCCAGGTCGACCTGGCCGCCGATCACGTCGCTGGCGATCTGCGCGCCACCGCGGTAGGGGATGTGGACCGCGAAGATCTTCGCGCGCTCCTTGACCATCTCCATCGCCAGGTGCAGCACGGTGCCCACGCCCGAGGTGGCGTAGCTCAGGCGGCCCGGGTCCTTGCGCGCCAGCGCCACGAGCTGGTCCATCGACTCCACGCCCAGCGAATTGCGCGCCACCAGCACCATCGGCGCGGTGGTGGTCAGCGCCACCGGCAGCAGGTCGGTGGACGGGTCGAAGCGCACCGCGGCCGGGTTGATGAACTTGGTGATCGCGATCGGGCCGTCGAAGGCCATCACCAGCGTATGGCCGTCGGGCGCGGCCTGCACCGCGCGCTGCACGCCCACCAGGCCGCCGGCGCCGGCGATGTTCTCGACCACCACGGTCTGCTTCAAGCGGTCCTGCAGGCGCTGCGCGATCAGCCGCGCCGTGGTGTCGACGTTGCCGCCGGCGCTGAAGGGCACGATCAGCGTGATCGGCTTGGACGGCCAGGCCGGCTGCGCGCGCACGGCCAACGGCCAGGCGGCCAGGGCCGCCAGGCTGCGGCGGCGGGCAAGGGACACGAGAGGCATCAGGAAGCTCCGGAGGAAAAGTCGACGCCTTCGGCAAGCAAGTCGAAGGCCTGGCTGAACTCGGCGCGCCAGCGCGCGCGGGTGCCGTCGTCGACCCAGGCGGCGTCCAGCCCGTTGAGCATGAAGGCGCGCAGGTCGGCCTGGCCGAAGCCGAAGTCGCGCACCATCATCGTCCAGGCGCCGGTGGGTGTGACGTGGTGCAGCGTGGGGTCGTCGGTATTGGGGTGCACGCGCAGGCCCAGGGCCGGCATGCGGCGGATCGGATGGTCCTGCGCCCAGCGCTCGGCGGGCAGCGTGCGCAGGTAGTAGCTGTTGGTCGGCACCACGGTGAAGACGATGCCGCGCTCGGCGCAGCGGCGCGCGTAGTCGGGCGCGTCGACGATGGTGTAGCCGTGGTCGATGCGGTCGCACTGCAGCAGCTCGACCGCGGTGCGCACGTTGGTCCACGGCATGCCGAACTCGCCGGCGTGCGCGGTGCGCTTCAGGCCGTGGCGGCCGGCCAGCGCGTAGGCCTCGGCGAAGTCTTCCGGCGGGTGGTCCACCTCGCGGTAGTCGATGCCGATGCCCAGCACCTCGTCGGCGCGGTGCTCGACCACCCAGCGCACCATCTCGGTGGCCGCGGCCGGCGGCGCCTCGCGGTCGATCGCGGCGATCAGGCGGCCGACGATGCGGTGGTCGCGCTCGGCGTCGGCGATCGCACGCCGGACGGCCGGCAGCGCCGCCGCATAGGGGATGCCCGATTCCACCGCCGTACCGGTGGGGTTCCAGAAGAACTCGGCATAACGCACGTGATGCGCGGCCGCGTCGGCCAGGTACTCATAGACCAGGCGGTGCAGGTCGTCGGGGCGGCGGATCAGCTGCGCGTCCAGCGCGCGCAGCACGCGCAGCACGCCCACCGGCTTCTCGCCGCGGGTGTAGAAGGCGGTGATCTCGTCGTCGGACAGCGGCGCGCGCTCGCGCCGCGCCAGCTCGCGGAAGGTCTGCTCGCGCACCGTGCCCAGCAGGTGGCAGTGCAACTCCACCTTGGGGCAGTCGTGCAGGAAGCGTTCGAGGCTGCTGCTCATCGCGGGCATTCTAAGAAGGCCTCCGCCGCGCGCCAGAATGCGCGCTCGCCATCGACCGAGCCGCCACGCCATGAGCCAGAGCCAGAGCCAGAACCCGATCCGCCTGGGCATCCTCGGCTGCGCCAACATCGCACGCCAGTTCGCCCGCGACGTCGCGCCCAGCTCCGCCGTCACGCTGGCCGCGGTGGCCAGCCGCAGCGGCGACAAGGCCGCGGCCTTCGCCGCCGAGTTCGGCATCGCCCGCTGGCACGCCGGCTACGAAGCCCTGCTGGCCGACGACGGCATCGACGCGGTCTACATCCCGCTGCCCAACCACCTGCACGCCGAATGGGCGATCGCGGCCGCCGCGCACGGCAAGCACGTGCTGTGCGAGAAGCCGCTGGCGATGAATCGCGCGGAGGCCGCCGCGATGTTCGACGCCGCCCGCCGCCACGGCGTGCTGCTGCTGGAGGCCTACCCCTACTGGTTCCAGCCGCAGACCGGGCTGCTGGCCGAACTGCTGCAAGCCGGCGCGATCGGCCGCGTGCTGCAGGTGCAGGCGAGCTTCGGCTTCACGCTGCGCAACCCCGACAACATCCGCATGCGGCCGGAGACCGGCGGCGGCGCGCTGCTGGACGCCGGCAGCTACCCGGCCAGCCTGATCCGCCTGGCGATGGGCCAGGCGCCGCGCCGCGCCAGCGCCATCGCGACGCCGGCGGCCACCGGTGTCGACCTGGCGACCACCGCCACGCTGGACTACGGCGACGGCCGCCAGGCCCAGTTGCGCTGCGCGATGAACGTGGCGCACCACCGCCACGCCAGCATCGTGGGCAGCGACGGCTGGATCGAGACTGAATACGCCAACCACACGGCCGAACGGGCCGGCAGCCACCCCTGGGGCTACCAGCCCTGCCTGATGCGCCTGCGCCGCGGCGCCGCGGCGGCCCCGGTCGAGACGCTGACCGCGCCGGCCGGCAGCGGCTTCCGCTTCGCCGCCGAAGCCTTCGCGCGCGTGCTGCGCGATGACGACCGCGGCGCCGTCGAGCGCGCCGCGCAGGCCAGCATCGACATCGCCGCGACGCTGGACGCCATCGCCGCCAGCGCGCGCGCCGATGGCGCCTGGGTCGCGGTGGAGTCGTAAGCAAAGGTCAATGGGGCGCCGCCGACCCCCCTGTTCCGGGGGGCGTGCGCAGCGTCGGCTGCGGCATAACGCGAAACATCGACAACCGGGGGAGTTGCAGCATGAAGAAAGTCTCGATCGCGCTGGCCGCGATGGCCGTTGCCGGCAGCGCCGGCGCCGCCGCGGTGGCGCCCAGCAGCTACAGCATGGCCAACGGCAGCGGCGTGGTCAGCGGCGGGCAATTCAACTACTGGGACGCCGGCTACACCGGCAACGGCGCGACGACGACCGACGGCGCCGCGCTGAGCGGCGGCCTGGGTGACCTGACCGACGGCGTGATCGCCGCCGACAACTGGTTCGACGTCGAGAACGCCGCCGGCACCGGGCCCTACGTGGGCTGGACCTCCGGCCTGACGCCCAACCCGGTGGTCACCTTCTTCTTCGGCTCGCCGGTGGACATCGACCTGATCCGCGTCCATGCCGACGATTCCGGCGGCAACGGCGGCGTCGACCTGCCCGCCAGCGTGCTGATCACCTGGGCCGGCGGCTCCTTGAACTTCGCCGTCGTCGACCCCGACCCGACCTCCACCGCGCCGGTGTGGCTGGACTTCGGCGGCCTGGGCATCGGCCAGGTGTCGTCGCTGAGCCTGCAGTTCTTCAACAGCAACGGCTGGGTCTTCATCGACGAGGTCGGCTTCTTCGCCGACGACGGCAACGCAGTGCCGCTGCCGGCCACGCTGGGCCTGGTGCTGCTGGGCCTGGCCGCGGCGCGGCCGCGCCGCGGCGCCAAGCCTCGCTGACCTCGCCGGCGTCGATCCGACAGCGCAAGCGCCGCAAACACGGCGCGGGCCGGACCGATTCACGTGCCTGCCGGCGAGCCCGGTGCTAAGGTGCCTTCATCTCAAGATGTTTCAAAGGTGACGGCATGGCCTGGGCAACGCTGGAAGACTTCGTGGCGGCCATTCCGCTGCAGCGCTACCTGCAGGCCCATGGCTGGCACCGCTGGCAGGACATTCCGATGGGCGACCTGCTCAGCGCCTGGCGCCTGTACAAGCGCGCGCAGAACCCGGTGCTGGGCTTCATCCTGCTGGGCGACACCAAGATCCGCCAGGACCCCAGCCTGGTGCAGGCCTTCGGGCTGCTGACCGCCGGCGGCGTGCAGGACGACGAGGCCGCGCGCCTGGTGGCGGCGCTCAAGCTGCAGGGCTGGTGGCGCGGCACCGGCGGGCCGCCGGTGGGCGGCGGCAGCATCCTCAGCGACCGCAACTGGTCGCCGCTGCTCAACGATTCGCTGGTGCTGGGCGGCGTGCACCGGCAGCGCGAATTCCACTTCGCCGACACGCGGCTGGCCGGCTTCAACTTCCAGCAATCCGCTGGCGTGGCCGGCACGCGCGCGGCGCAGGAACTGAAGAGCTGGGCCGCGCAGCGCCGGCTGGCCGACCTGTCGGACCGGCCCTTCGCGCTGCAGGTGTGGCGGCAGTTCTTCCAGCAGCATCAAGGCGTGCTGTGGGACGGGCCGCGCCGCATCCCGCGCGTGCTGGCGCGCGAAATGGTCGGATTGATGACGATGGGCTACGAGGCCAGGCCGCTGGCGCAGCAGCTCAGCTTCGTGCCCGGCGGTGCGGGCGGCGGCGCCCGGGCGGCTTTCGGCCCCTACCTGGAGACGCTGCGCAGCGTCGGCTACTTCTCGGCCGGCGGCCAGCCGGCGCTGCTGGCGCGCATCTCGCAGTTCCTGTTCGGCCGCCCGGACGCGCTGCTGCCGGCTTGAGGCTTACATCACCGCGCCCAACTGCCAGGGCACGAACTCGTTCTGCCCGTAGCCGTGGCCTTCGCTCTTGGTGCGGCGGCCCGAGGCGGTGTCCAGCATTAGGCGGAAGATGCGCTCGCCCGCCTGGTCCACGGTCTCCAGGCCGTCGACGATGCCGCCGCAGTCGATGTCGATGTCGTCCTGCTGCTTGAGCCACAGCGCGGTGTTGGTCGACAGCTTCAGCGACGGCGACGGCGCGCAGCCGTAGGCCGAGCCGCGGCCGGTGGTGAAGCAGATCAGGTTGGCGCCGCCGGCCACCTGGCCGGTGGCCGACACCGGGTCGTAGCCCGGCGTGTCCATGTAGACCAAGCCCTTCGCGCCCACGGTTTCGGCGAACTCCAGCACGTCGACGAGGTTCGTCGTGCCGCTCTTGGCGATCGCGCCCAGCGACTTCTCCAGGATGGTCGTCAGCCCGCCGGCCTTGTTGCCGGCGCTGGGGTTGTTGTCCATCTGCATGCCGTTGCGGCGGGTGTAGGACTCCCACCAGGCGATGCGTTCAAGTAACTTGTCAGCCAGTGCGGCGGAGACGGCGCGCCGCGTCAGCAGGTGTTCGCCGCCATAGATCTCGGGCGTCTCCGACAGGATGGCGGTGCCGCCGTGGCGCACCAGGCGGTCCACCGCGGCACCCAATGCCGGGTTGGCGCTGATGCCGCTGTAGCCGTCGGAACCGCCGCACTGCAGCCCCACCACCAGGTGGCTGGCCGGCAGCGGCCGGCGCTGCACGCGGTCGGCCTCGGGCAGGAGCTGCTTCACCAGCTCGATGCCGCGCGCCACGGTCTTCGCGGTGCCGCCGCTGTCCTGGATGCTGAAGGTGACGAGGCGCGCGCCTTCGGCCAGGCCTTCCTGCGCGATCAGCCCCTGGATCTGGTTGGTCTCGCAGCCCAGCCCCAGCACCAGCACCGCAGCGAAGTTGGCGTGCCGCGCATAGCCGCCCAGCGTGCGGCGCAGCACGCGCAGTTCCTCGCCGTCGCCGGCGGTCGCGCAGCCCATGCCGTGGGTCAGCGCGACGACGCCGTCGACGTTGGGGTAGCCGGCCAGGGCCTCGGGCCGGATGTCGCGCCGGAAGTGGTCGGCGATCGCGCGCGCCGCGGTGGCCGAGCAGTTGACGCTGGTCAGCACGCCGATGTAGTTGCGCGTGGCCACGCGGCCGTCGGGCCGCAGGATGCCCATGAAGCTGGCCGGCGGCTCGACGTAGGCCGTGGGCCGCGCCGCCGCGCCAGGCTCGTGGGCGCGCGCGAAGTCGCTGAACGCCAGGTTGTGCGTGTGCACGTGCTGGCCGGGGGCGATGCCGGCGGTGGCGTGGCCGATGATCTGCCCGTAGCGCCGCACCGGCTGGCCGCAGGCGATCGCGCAGCTCGCGATCTTGTGCCCCGCCGGCACCAGGCCGGCGACGGTGATGCCCTCCTCCGCGATCACCGTGCCGCCGACGAGCTGGCGGCGCGCGATGACGACGTTGTCGTCGGGGTGGATGCGGATCGCGGCGCCGGCGCTCATGGTCCAGCCGGCGCTCAACCGTCGATCAGCGCCGGATTCCAGGCATGCACCGCCTGCAGCTGCTCGCCCAGGCCCTGGATGCCCAGGCGCATCGTGTCGCCCGGCTTCAGGAACACCGCCTCGGGCTTGACGCCCATGCCCACGCCGGGCGGCGTGCCGGTGCTGATCAGGTCGCCGGGGTACAGCGTCATGAAGCGGCTGACGTAGCTGACCAGCTGCGCCACGCCGAAGATCATCGTGCGCGTGCTGCCAGTCTGGAAGCGCCGGCCGTTGACGTCCAGCCACATCTCCAGCGCCTGCGGGTCGCCCACCTCGTCGGCCGTCACCAGCCAGGGGCCCACCGGGCCGAAGGTGTCGCAGCCCTTGCCCTTGTCCCAGGTGCCGCCGCGCTCGATCTGGTACTCGCGCTCGGAGACGTCGTTGACCACGCAGTAGCCGGCCACGTGCTGCAGCGCGTCGGCCTCGGACACGTAGCGCGCCTTGGCGCCGATCACCACGCCCAGCTCGACCTCCCAGTCGGACTTGACCGAGCCCTGCGGCAGCACCACCGGGTCGTTGGGGCCGACGCGGGCGCTGATCGGCTTCATGAAGAGGATGGGCTCCTTGGGCAGCGGCAGGCCCGATTCGGCCGCGTGGTCGGCGTAGTTCAGCCCGATGCAGATGAACTTCTCGCAGCCGGCCCAGGGCGGCGCGATGCGCCCGGGCTGCGCCACCAGCGGCAGCGCGTCGGTGTTCAAGCCGCGCAGCTTCTGCAGGCCTTGCGGCGTCAGCGTGGCCGCGGTGATGTCGGCCAGCTCGCCCGAGAGGTCGCGCACGCGGCCCTGGGCGTCGACGAGGGCGGGCTTCTCGGCGCCCTTGGCGCCGTATCGCATCAGTTTCATGGTGATTGCTTCTGGTGGGTTGATGGGTGGGGGTTCAGTTGCTCCAGCCACCGTCGATGACCTGCGCGGTGCCGGTGGTGAACGAGGACTCGTCGCTGGCGAGATACACCGCGAGCGCCGCGATCTCCTCCACGCGGCCGATGCGGCCCATGGGCTGGCGGGCGACGAAGGCGGCTTCCACCTCGGCCGGCGTCTGGCCGCCGGCCTGGGCCTGGGCGGCGATGCGCTCGCGCAAGGACGGCGATTCCACCGTGCCCGGGCAGATCGCGTTGCAGCGGATGCCTTTCGTGATGAAGTCGGCCGCCACCGCCTTGGTCAGCCCGATCACCGCGGCCTTGGTGGCGCCGTAGACGAAGCGGTTGGGCGCGCCCTTGATGCTGCCGGCCACGCTGGCCATGTTGATGATGGAACCGCGGCCGCGCGCCAGCATGCCGGGCAGGAAGGCCTTGATCGTGCGGTACTGCGAGCGCACGTTGAGGTCGAAGGCGAAGCTCCACTGCTCCTCGCTGCAGTCCAGCACGCTGCCGGCGTGCACGAAGCCGGCGCCGTTGAACAGCACGTCCACCGCGCCCGCGGCCTGCGCAGCGGCGGTGATCGCGGCGGCGTCCAGCACGTCCAGCCGTTGCGTCTGCAAGTTGGGCCTGCCGGCCAGCGCCGCCAGCAGCTTGTCGTCGATGTCGGTGGCGATCACGCGCGCGCCTTCGCGCGCGAAGGCCTCGGCCGTGGCGCGGCCGATGCCCTGCCCCGCGGCGGTCACGAAGGCCGTCTTGCCGGCCAGTCTCTGGGTCATGATGGGGTGGTCTCCTCGGTGGGTCTGGCCTTGGCGCGCCGCGCGCCGCGCGGGCGCCAGCTGGCGGTGAAGCGGTCGTGCGACAGCGTCAGGTGGCGGCTCATCGCGGCGCGCGCGGCCTGCGGGTCGCGCGCGGCGATCGCGGCGGCCACCGCGCGGTGCTCGGCGATCGCCAGCTTCCAACTCTCCGGGTTCTCGAAGTGGCTGCCCAGCTGCGCGAACAAGGGGTTGTGGCGCTCGTCGTAGAGGTCGGTCACCACGCGCGTCAGCACCGCGTTGCCGGCCGATTCGGCCACGCACAGGTGAAAACGGCGGTCGCCTTCGGTCGGCAGCCGGCCCTGGGCGACGTCCCGCTCCATGCACGCGATGGCGTCGTTCAGCGCGCGCAGCGCGGCCGGCTTCATGCCGGCGGCGGCGCGCGCGGCCAGCTCGCATTCGATCAGCTCGCGGGCGCGGATGGTCTCCAGCGGCGGCTCGGCCAGCACCCGCAGCGGCCGCCGCTGCTGCGCGGCGGCGGCGTCGCGCACGTAGATGCCCGAGCCCATGCGCACCTCGACCAGGCCTTCGACCTCCAGCGCGATCAGCGCCTCGCGCACCGACGGACGCGAAACGCCGAGCTGCTGCGCCAGTTCGCGCTCGGCCGGCAGCCGGCTGCCGCGGGCGAACTCGCCGCGCTCGATCAAGGCCCGCACCTGGTCGGCGATCTGCCGGTACAGGCGCTTGGGTTCGATGGTCTGCAGCGGCATGGAGGGTGGCCAGGTGGCCTGACCAGTTATGGCCGCCGCATGCTAGCCCCCCCACGGATCCACCGGCACAGGGTTTGCGCGGATCGACAGCCCGGGCGCAGCGCCGTTGCAAGGCAGGCCTCACCCATCACCCGTCAACCACTAGAATCCGCCGCTTCAAGGCTCCGTGGCCGCCTGCACATGTGCCATACCGTGATCGAGATCCGACGCCGGCCGCCAGGCCCTGGCCGCTGATGCTGGGCCGGCGCGATGTCCTGCGCGGCGGTGCCGCCCTCGCCCTGGCCGGCGCCGGAGCTGCGCGAGCGCTGGAGGCGCCGTCGGCCGGCATCGTGCTGACGATCTCCGGCCAGGTGCGCAACCCCAACGACGGCGCGCAGGCGCAGTTCGACATGCCCATGCTCGAGCGCATGCCGCAGACCAGCTTCAGCACGCACACGCCGTGGTACTCGCAGGCGCGGCGGTTCACCGGCCCGCTGCTGCGCGACGTGCTGCGCGCCGCCGGCGCCCACGGCAGCCTGCTGCGTGCGCGGGCGCTGAACGACTACCGCGTGGACATCCCCTTCGAAGACCCGCAGCGCTTCGACATCATCATCGCGCGGCTGCTGGACGGCGCGCCGATGCCGGTGCGCGACCGCGGGCCGCTGTTCGTGGTCTATCCCTTCGACTCGGAGCCGGAGCTGCGTAACGCGGTGTACTACAGCCGCTCGGCCTGGCAGCTGAGGGCGATCGAAGTCAAGTGAGCAGCGCAAGGCCCGGCATCGCAAGCCCGCCGCGCTGGCCCTGGCTGGTGCTGATCGGCGTCGTCTCCGCGCTGGTGCTGGCCGGCGTGGTGCTGCTGCAGGTGCAGCAGCTCGGCAGCCTGAACCTGGCCCTGCACAACGGCTCCGAGGTGCGCACGACGCAGTTGCACCGCCAGGAGGTCGAGTACCTGCAGCTGCGCGAGCAATGGCAGCGCGCACTCGATCCCACGCTGGCGCTGGACCTGCGCGCGCTGTCGCTGCGCTACGACATCTGGGTCAGCCGCGTGGCGCTGCTGCGCGACGACACCGCCGCCCGCCGCACGGCGATCAGCGTCAGCAAGGACCTGGACGACACGCTGCGCCGGGCCGAGGACTTCGTGCGCCGGGCCGACCCGCTGATGGCGCCCGAACTGCCGGCCGCCGCGCGGCGCGCCGGCCTGGCCGAGCTGCAGCCCGAGCTGGTGGCGCTGGGCGAGGACATGCGCGAGCTCTCGCTCGCCGGCGCGCACCTCATCACCGAGGAGCAGACCACGCGCAACCTGGTGCTCAGCCGCTACACGCGCGTCTCGATCGCGCTGACCGCGCTGCTGGCGCTGATGGTGCTGGCCTTCGCGGCCTTCAGCCTGCGCCAGATGCGCCAGCTGCAGCGCCGGCACGATGCGCTGCAGGCGCTGACCGCCGACCTGCACGCCGCGCGCCGCGCCGCCGAGGCGCACAGCCGCGCCAAGAGCCACTTCCTGGCCGACATGAGCCACGAGATCCGCACGCCCTTCCAGGGCCTGCTGGGCATGCTGGGCATGCTGCGCGACACCGGGCTCGACGCGCGCCAGATCGACTACCTGCGCACCGCCACCGAGTCCGCCGACCACCTGCTGGCGGTGCTCAACGACATCCTCGACATGTCGCAGCTCGAAGCCGGCCGCCTGCAGCTCAGCGCAGGCCCGGTGACGCTGCGCCACCTGCTGCAGGACGTGGAGTCGCTGATGCGGCCGCAGGCGCATGCGCGCCAGCTCGCGCTGCACGTCGACGCCGACCCCGCGGTGCCCGAGCGCGCGCGGCTGGACGCCACGCGCGTCAAGCAGGTGCTGTTCAACCTGCTGTCCAACGCGATCAAGTTCTCGCAGCGCGGCACCGTGGAGCTGGCGCTGCGGCTGCAGCACGACGCCGAGGGCGGCCAGCGGCTGCTGTTCGCGGTGACCGACACCGGCCCCGGGATGGACGGCGAGACCGTGGCGCGGCTGTTCGAGCGCTTCGAGCGCGGTCCCCAAGGACGGGCCGGCGCGCCGCGCGGCAGCGGGCTGGGACTGGAGATCTCGCGCAGCCTGGCGCGGCTGATGGGCGGCGACCTCGAAGTCAGCAGCCAGCCCGGCCGCGGCAGCCGCTTCAGCTTCAGCCTGCCGCTGGAGCCGGTGCTGGGGTCGGAGGCGGCCGTGGCGCCGCGCGAGCTGGAAGGCGCCGGTCCGCCGCCGCAGCGGCTGGACGTGCTGGTGGCCGAGGACCACGCCGTCAACCGCCAGGTGCTGGCCGCGCTGCTGGACAGCCTGGGCCACCGCGCGCACTTCGTGCCCAACGGCAACGAGGCCATCGCCGCGGTGCAGCGCCAGCGCTTCGACCTCGTGCTGATGGACCTGCACATGCCCGACATCGACGGCATCGAGGCCACGCGCCGCATCCGCGCGCTGCCCGAGCGCACGGCGGCCACGGTGCCCATCGTCGCGCTGACCGCCGACGCCTTCACCGACACGCGCGAGCGCTGCCTGGTCGCCGGCATGAACAATTTCCTCAGCAAGCCGGTCAGCCGCGAGCGGCTGGGCGCGCTGCTGCGCCAGTTGTTCGGCAGCAGCGCCGGCAGCGACGCGGCCGCGGCCAGCGAGCCGCTGCCGCAGCGGCTGGACAGCCCGCCGGCCGAGGCCGCGCCGCCGCTGCTCGATGTGCAAGCGGTGGCGCGCACGGTGGAACTGCTGTCGCCGGCGCGCTATGCCGATGTGCTGGGCGACTTCCTCGACCAGGCGCCGGCCACCGCGCAGCGCTTGCGCAAGGCGGTGCGCGACGCCCAGCCCCTGGAGCTGCGCGTGCACGCCCACGCCACCCGCGGCGCCGCGCTCAACCTGGGCCTGGCGGCGCTGGCGGCCACCGCCGAGGGGCTGCAGAACGGCGCCGCCCACCTGCCGGCGCACGAGGTGGCACGCCTGGTGCAGCGCTTCGAGGACCTGATCGCCGCCACCCGCCACGCCGCCGAACAGGCCAGGCTGCTGCCGGCCACCGCGCCGACGGTGGTGCGCTAGACGATGACGGGTTCCGGCTCCAGCCGGATGCCGAAGCGGCCATAGACGCTTTCCTGGATCGCGCGCGCCAGCGTCACCACCTCGGCGCCGCTGGCGCCGCCGCGGTTGACCAGCACCAGCGCCTGGCGCTCGTAGACGCCGGCGCGGCCCACGCTCTTGCCTTTCCAGCCGCAGGCGTCGATCAGCCAGCCGGCGGCCAGCTTGACCGTGCCGTCGGGCAGCGGGTAATGCACGATCTCGGGGTCGCGGCCGATGATGTCGCGGCACTGCTCGGCGCTGACGATGGGGTTCTTGAAGAAGCTGCCGACGTTGCCGATCTGCGCCGGGTCGGGCAGCTTGGCGCGGCGGATCGCGCACACCCAGTCGAAGATCGTGCGCGCGTCGGGCGTGCGGTTGCCGGTCTCGGCCATGCGCCGCTCCAGGTCCAGGTAGCCCAGCACCGGCTGCCAGGGCCGGGGCAGCCGCAGGCGCACGCGCGTGATCAGGCTCTTGCCCGCCAGGCCGCCGTCGACCGCGTCGCGCTTGAACACGCTGTCGCGGTAGCCGAAGGCGCAGGCGCGCGCGTCCAGCGTCACGGTGCGGCCGGTCACCAGGTCCACCGCGTCCAGCGATTCGAAGCGGTCCTTCAGTTCCAGCCCGTAGGCGCCGATGTTCTGCACCGGCGCCGCGCCCACGGTGCCGGGGATCAGCGCGAGGTTCTCCAGCCCCGGCCAGCCCTGCTCCAGCGTCCACTGCACCACCTCGTGCCAGACCTCGCCGGCGCCGGCCTCGACGATCCACGCATCGGGCGTCTCGGCCAGCAGCCGACGCCCGCGCACCTCCACCCGCAGCACCACCGCGCTGGGGTCGCGGCTGAGGATCAGGTTGCTGCCGCTGCCCAGCACCAGCTTGGGCGCGCGGCCGTGCTCGGGGTGGGCCAGCAGCCGCCGCACGTCGGCCTCGCTGCCGATGTGCACCAGCGTGCGCGCGGTGGCCGCGATGCCGAAGCTGTTGAGCGCGCGCAGGTTGACGTCGCGGTCGATGGCCAGCGGCGGCGAGGCGGAAGAAATAGCGGCCGACATGGGTTGATTTTGATCCATCGCGCACGCCCCGCCGGGCGGCGCGCGTGGCAGAATTTTTCCACCATGCCGAGCTTCGACGTCGTCCTCGAACCCAACCTGGTGGAAGTCCGCAACGCGGTCGACCAGGCCAACAAGGAAATCGGCACGCGCTTCGACTTCAAGGGCTCCAGCGCCAAGGTGGAGTTCAGCGACAAGGGCGCCAAGGCGCGCGAACTGCTGCTGCACGCCGACAGCGAGTTCCAGCTCGACCAGGTGCGCGACCTGCTGCTGGCACGGCTCAGCAAGCGCGCGGTCGACATCCGCTTCCTCGACCTGTCGGCCAAGCCGCAGAAGATGGGCGGCGACAAGCTGCGGCTGGCGGTGCCGCTGAAGTGCGGCGTCGACGCCGAGACCGCGAAGAAGATCCAGTCGCTGCTGAAGGCCGGCAAGCTCAAGGTGCAGGCCGCGATCCAGGGCGACGCGGTGCGCGTCAGCGGGGCCAAGCGCGACGAGCTGCAGACCGCGATCGCGTTGCTGCGCAAGGACGTGGCCGAACTGCCGCTGGGCTTCGACAACTTCCGCGACTGAATGAAGCGCCGCGACCTGACCACCGCCGCGCTGGCCTTGACGGTCGGCGGCCCGTTGCGTGCCCAGGCGCAGCAGGTCCAGCTGGGCGGCGTGATGGGCAGCAAGGCGATGCTGGTGGTCAACGGCCAGCCGCAGATGCTGGTGGTCGGCGAAAGCCGCGGCGGCATCCGCCTGCTGTCGCTGCAAGGCGACCAGGCGCAGGTGGAGATCGGCGGCCGCGTGCAGACGCTGCGCGTCGGCGCCTCGCCGGTGGCCGTGGGCGGCGCGCCGGCGAGCGGCGGCGGCCGCGAGATCGTGCTGGTCGCCGGCCCCGGCGGCCACTTCATTACCGGCGGCGCGATCAACGGCCAGGCGGTCAGCTTCCTGGTCGACACCGGCGCGACGACGATCGCGCTCAGCCAGGCCGAGGCCACGCGCATCGGGCTGGACCTGCGCAACGGCCGGCGCGGCCTCAGCAGCACCGCCAACGGCGTGGTGCCGGTGGTCGGCGTAACGCTCAACACCGTGCGCGTCGGCGAGGTCGAGGTGGCCAACGTGCCGGCCGCGGTGATCCCGGCGCCGATGCCGCACGTGCTGCTGGGCAACAGCTTCCTCACCCGCTTCAACATGCGGCGCGAGAACGACGTGATGCGGCTGGAGCGCCGCTGAGCCGACGCAGGAGCGTTCAGCGTGGCGGCCGTGCCAGCACGAAGGCCGCCACCGCCAGCGCGCCAAGGCCCGCGAACAGCAGCATCACCTGCGTGTAGCCGCCCAGCATCAGCAGCAGCGCCGCAGTGGCCAGCGGCGCCGCGGCGCGCGAGACCAGCGCCACCGCCGACATCGCGCCGCCGATGCGGCCGATGTGCGCGCGGCCGAAGTATTCCGGCAGCAAGCCGCCGCGCACGATAGTCACCAGCCCATTGATCAGCCCGAACAGCAGCGCGAACGCCAGCAGCGGCGCCAGGCTGCGGCTGGCCGCGAACAGCGCCAGCGCCAGCGGCAGCCCCAGCATCACGCCCAGGCCCACGCGGTGCAGCGACAGCCCGCGCCCGACCCAGGCCCAGACGAAGCGCCCCGCCACCTGCGCCGGGCCGATCCACACCACCACGGCCACCGCCTCGGCCTCGCTCAAGCCTTTGGATTCGAAGGCCGGCATCAGGTGCGCCCACAGCGCCGCGCCGACGAAGGCGTAGAGCGTGAAGGCCAGCGTCAGCAGCCAGAAGGCCGGCGCGCGCAGCGCCTTGTGCAGCGTGGCGTCGTCGGCGGCGTCGTGGCCGGCCGGCGCGGCGGCCAGCGCCGGGCCGCGCAGCAGCCAGGCATGCAGCGGCGCGACGACCAGCGCCAGCACCGCGGCCAGCACCCACAGCGCGCCGCGCCAGCCCAAGGCGCTGATCAGCGCCGCGCAGGCCGGGAACGACAGCGTGCTGGCGAAGCCGCCCACCAGCGTCAGCGCCGTGATGCCGTCGCGGTAGCGCGCGGGGTAGCGCTTGGTCAGCACGTTGAAGGCCGGCTCGTACAGCGTCATCGCCATCGCGGCGCCGGCCAGCGCCAGCGCGGCGTACAGCATCCACGGCGCGCGCACCAGCGCCCACAGCGCGCAGGCCAGCGCGCCCAGCAGCGCCCCGGCCGTCATCACGCGGCGGCCGCGGCCGCGGTCCACCGCGGCGCCCACCGCGTAGTTGGCCAGGCCCCAGACCAGCAGCGCCAGCGTGAAGGCGCCCATCAGCGTGGTCTTGGGCCAGCCCAGCTCGCGCATCATCGGCAGCACGAACGACGAGAAGGCGTAGTACAGCACCGCCCAGCTCAGGATCTGGCCCAGCGCCAGGCCGGCGATCACCGTGCGATAAGCCGGCGGCGCCCCGGCGGCGCCGCGCGTCGAGCCCCCATCCTCCTCTTGCATGCGGGTGATGATAGGCATGGCCGCTGTCGCCGCTGGGACGGACGGGCGCCGGCAGCCGTGCGGATAATGCGCCGGCGCCGCCGACGGAGCAGGCGCGACGGAGACCTCTCGATGGACCTGAACTTCACCGCGGAAGAGCTTGAGTTCCGCGCCGGCATCCGCCAGTGGGTGGCCGAGAACCTGCCCAAGGACATCAGCCACAAGGTGCACCACGCGCTGCGCCTGAGCCGCGACGACATGCAGCGCTGGGCCAGGATCCTGGGCAAGCAGGGCTGGCTGGGCTGGGGCTGGCCCAAGGCCTTCGGCGGCCCGGGCTGGAACGCGGTGCAGAAGCACCTGTTCGAAGAGGAATGCGCGCTGGCCGGCGCGCCGCGCGTGATCCCGTTCGGGCCGGTGATGGTGGCGCCGGTGATCATGGCCTTCGGCACGCCCGAGCAGCAAAAGCGCTTCCTCCCCGGCATCGCCAGCGGCGAGGTGTGGTGGAGCCAGGGCTACAGCGAGCCGGGCTCGGGCTCCGACCTGGCGAGCCTGAAGACGCGCGCAGAACGCCGCGGGGACCAGTACATCGTCAACGGCCAGAAGACCTGGACCACGCTGGGCCAGTACGGCGAATGGATCTTCTGCCTCGTGCGCACCAGCAGCGAAGGCAAGCCGCAGACCGGCATCAGCTTCCTGCTGATCGACATGAAGAGCCCCGGCATCACGGTGCGGCCCATCATCATGCTCGACGGCGAGCACGAGGTGAACGAGGTCTTCTTCGACAACGTGGAAGTGCCGGCCGAGAACCTGATCGGCGAGGAGAACAAGGGCTGGACCTACGCCAAGCACCTGCTGAGCCACGAGCGCACCAACATCGCCGACGTCAACCGCGCCAAGCGCGAGCTGGAGCGGCTCAAGCGCATCGCCAAGGCCGAAGGCGTGTGGGACGACATCCGCTTCCGCGACCAGATCGCGCTGCTGGAAGTCGACATCGTCGCGCTGGAGATGATGGTGCTGCGCGTGCTGTCGGCCGAGAAGAGCGGCAAGAACAGCCTGGACGTCGCGGGCCTGCTGAAGATCCGCGGCAGCGAGATCCAGCAGCGCTACACCGAGCTGATGATGCTGGCCGGCGGCCCCTGCACGCGCGCCTACGTGCACGAGGCGATGGAAGCCGGCTGGCAGGGCGACCACGTCGGCGCCGCGCACTGCGCGCCGCTGGCCGGCACCTATCTCAACTACCGCAAGACCACCATCTACGGCGGGTCGAACGAGGTGCAACGCAACATCGTCGCGCAGACGGTGCTGGGGAGCTGATCGCCATGGACTTCGATTTCACGCAGGACCAGCTTTCGCTGCGCGACGCCGTCGCGCGCTGGGTCGACAAGGGTTTCGGCTTCGAGCGCCGCCACGCGCTGGCCAAGGCCGGCGGCGCGACGCGCGCGGTCTACGCCGAGCTGGCCGAGCTGGGGCTGACCGGCCTGGCGGTGCCGGAAGCGCACGGCGGCCTGGGCTTCGGCGCCGTCGAGGCGATGGTGGTGATGGAAGAGCTGGGCCGCGGCCTGGTCAACGCGCCTTACGCGCCTGGCGCGCTGGTCGCGTCGGCGCTGCTGGCCGCGGCACCGGCGGCGCTGCAGACGGTGTGGTATCCGAAGATCGCCGACGCCTCGGCGCTGGTGGTGCTGGCGCACCAGGAGCGCGCGGCGCGCTACCGGCTCAACCACGTCGAGACGCAGGCCAAGGCCGCCGGCGGCGGCCACGTGCTCAGCGGCCGCAAGACCGTGGTGCCGGCCGGCGACGAGGCCGACGCCTTCATCGTGCCGGCGCGGCTGGCCGGCGCAGCAGACGACGAAGCCGGCATCGGCCTCTTCCTGGTCGAGCGCGGCGCCGTTCAGGTCAGGGGTTATCCCACGCACGACGGCGAGCGCGCCGCCGACCTGGTGCTGAACGAAAGCCCGGCAACGCTGATCGCCGCCGAAGGCTTCACCGCGCTGGAAGCCGCGGTCGACGTCGGCATCGCCGCGCAGTGCGCGGAGGCCGTCGGGCTGATGGACAAGCTGACCGCGATCACCGTCGACTACATGAACACGCGCAAGCAGTTCGGCGTCGCGATCGCCAGCTTCCAGGCGCTGCGCCACCGCATCGCCGACGTCAAGATGCAGCTCGAACTGGGCCGCTCGATGAGCTACTTCGCCAGCCTGACGCTGGGCCGCGAGCACGCGCAGCGCCGCCGCGCGGTCGCCCAAGCGCGCGTGCAGCTGGGGCAGTCGATGCGCTTCGTCGGCCAGCAGTGCACGCAGCTGCACGGCGGCATCGGCGTCACCGACGAGTACCTGGGCAGCCACTACTTCAAGCGGCTGACGATGCTGGAGCTGAACTTCGGCGACACGCTGCATCACCTGGGCGAGGTCTCGGCGCGCATGCAGGACACCGCCGGCGTGTT
Source organism: Rubrivivax sp. (assembly GCA_047602205.1). Taxonomy (GTDB): domain Bacteria; phylum Pseudomonadota; class Gammaproteobacteria; order Burkholderiales; family Burkholderiaceae_C; genus Rubrivivax. The sequence continues at coordinate 6,671,672 of JASGHX010000001.1, forward strand.
TTCCTGATGCCGCTGCACCCCGGCAGCCTGACCGACGTGGCCGGCCTCGCGGTCGGCCACCACCGGCGCAGCGACCGCGCGACCGGCTGCACCGTGGTGCTGTGTCCGCAAGGCGTGGTCTGCGGCGTCGACGTGCGCGGCGGCGCGCCCGGCACGCGCGAGACCGACCTGCTGAAGAGCGAGAACGCGGTCGAGCGCGTGCACGCGGTGCTGCTGACCGGCGGCAGCGCCTTCGGGCTGGACGCCGCCGGCGGCGTGATGCGCTGGCTGGACGAGCGCGGCCACGGCCTGGCCGTGGGCCCGGCGCGCGTGCCCATCGTGCCGGCCGCGGTGCTGTTCGACCTGTGGGTGGGCGACGCCCGCATCCGGCCCGGCGCCGACGACGGCTACGCCGCCTGCGCCGCGGCCGGCACCGCGGCGCCGTCGCAAGGTGCGGTGGGCGCCGGCGCCGGCGCGCGCGTGGGCAAGCTCTACGGCATCGAGCGCTCGGCGCCGGGCGGCGTCGGCAGCGCGTCGCTGCGCGTCGGCGCGGTCACCGTCGCGGCGCTGATCGCGGTCAACGCGGTGGGCGACGTGCTCGACGCCGACGGCTCGGTGCTGGCCGGCGCGCGCGACGAGGGCGGCCGGCTGCTGCGCAGCACGCAGCGGCTGCTGGCCGGCGAAGCGCCGCCGCGCCTGATGGCCGGCATGGCGACGACGATCGGCGTCGTGGCCACCGATGCCGTGCTGGGCAAGGCGCAGGCCAACAAGCTGGCGAGCCTGGCGCACCACGGCCTGTCGCGCGCGGTCGACCCGCTGACGCTGCACGACGGCGACACGCTGTTCGCGCTGGCCACCGGCGCCAGCGGCAAGCCCGGCGACCTGAGCGCGATCGGCGCGCTGGCCGCCGAGGCGGTGGCGCGCGCGATCCGCAACGCGGTGCGCGCGGCGGCCGCTGCTGCCGCGGCTTGAAGCCGAAGCAGCCTGCCCGGCGTGCAGCGCCACCTCGGGCGCGGGCCACAATCACCCGCATGCGGCTGGCGCAGATCCTCTTCAGCCAGGGCTTCGGCAGCCGCCGCCACTGTGCGGGGCTGATCGATGCCGGCCTGGTGCGCGTCGCCGGCCGCGTGGTCGAAGACCCCGGGGCCGAGTTCGACACCGAAGGCCTGGTGTTCGAGGTCGAAGGCCGCGCCTGGCCCTTCCACGCGAAGGCGCTGCTGCTGCTGCACAAGCCGGCGGGCTACGAGTGCTCGCAAAAGCCCCGCCACCACCCCGGCGTGCTGAGCCTGCTGCCGGCGCCGCTGCGCACGCGCGGCGTGCAGCCGGTGGGCCGGCTGGACGAGGACACCACCGGCGTGCTGCTGCTCACCGACGACGGCACGCTGCTGCACCGGCTGACCTCGCCGCGCCACCACGTCGCCAAGGTCTACGAAGTGCAGGCCCGTCACCCGCTGACGGCCGACCAGGTGCAGCGCCTGCGCGACGGCGTGGTGCTGGACGACGACCCGCAGCCGGTGCGCGCCGCGGCCGCCGAGATCACCGGCGAGCGCAGCCTGCGGCTGACGCTGACCGAAGGCAAGTACCACCAGGTCAAGCGCATGCTGGCCGCGGTGGGCAACCGGGTGGACGCCCTGCACCGCAGCGCCTTCGGCGACTGGCGGCTGCCCGAAGGCTTGGCGCCGGGGCAGTGGTGCTGGCTGCCGCAGCCCACCGCAGCGGCCCCGCGATAATCGTCCGATGCAGGTGTTTCGCGGGCTGACGGCCCTTCCCTCGTGCAGCAGCGGCTGCGCGCTGACCATCGGCAACTTCGACGGCGTGCACCGCGGCCACCAGGCGATGCTGGCGCTGCTGACCAACGAGGCGCGCCACCGCGGCCTGCCCTCCTGCGTGCTGACCTTCGAGCCGCATCCGCGCGACTACTTCGCCCGCGTGCAGCACAAGCCCGAGCTGGCGCCGGCGCGCATCGCAACGCTGCGCGACAAGCTGGTGGAGCTGGAGCGCTGCGGCATCGACCGCGTGGTGGTCGCGCGCTTCGACCAGCGCCTGGCCACGCAAAGCGCCGAGGCCTTCATCGAGCAGGGGCTGGTGCAGGGCCTGGGCACGCGCTACGTGCTGGTGGGCGACGATTTCCGCTTCGGCGCGCGCCGCGCCGGCACCTACGCGATGCTGGACGAGGCCGGCGGCCGCCTGGGCTTCGACGTCGCGCGCATGCTCAGCTACGAGGTGCATGGCCTGCGCGTGTCCAGCTCGGCGGTGCGCGAGGCGCTGGCCGCCGGCCGCATGGCCGACGCGGCGGCACTGCTGGGCCGGCCCTATGCGATCAGCGGCCACGCGATCCACGGCCGCAAGCTCGGCCGCACCTTGGGCTTTCGCACGCTGAACCTGCACTTCGCGCATGCGCGGCCAGCGGCAATGGGCATCTTCGTCGTGCGCGTGCTGGGCCTGGGCGATGCGCCGCTGCCCGGCGTGGCCAGCCTGGGCGTGCGGCCGACGATCGAAGATGCCGGCCGCGTGCTGCTGGAAGCGCACTGCCTGCAATGGCCCGCCGGCCTGGGCGAAGACGCCGGCTACGGCCGGCTGCTGCGCGTGGAGCTGCTGCACAAGCTGCACGACGAGCGGCGCTACGAGTCGCTGCAGGCGCTGCAGGACGGCATCGCGCGCGACACCGAGGACGCGCGCGCCTGGTGGCAGGCGCAGCGCGACGGTCCGTCCGCTCAATCGATCTCCAGCGCCGGCCGATAGTCGGCCAGCGGCACGCGCTTCCAGCGCCCCAGCCACACCGCGGCGGCCAGCGCCACCACGCCGCCGGCGGCCAGCGCGCCGATGGCCGGCGCCCAGGCCCCTTCGTAGGCGCCGAACATCGCGGCGCGCAGCGCGCGGATCACCCAGGTGAAGGGCAGGAAGGGGTGGATCGCGCGGTGGAAGTCGGTGGTCAGCGCCACCGGCAGGGTGCCGCCGGCGGCCGAGATCTGCGTCACCAGCAGCAGCAGCGCCACCGCCTTGCCGGTCTCGCCCAGCAGCCGCACCAGCGCCAGCAGGATGGCCAGGAAGGTGAAGGCCGCCACCAGCAAGGTGGCCAGCAGGCGCCAGCCGCCGGGCATCGGCGCCGGCAGCAGCGTCTTGATCATCACCAGCACCGCCAATGCCTGCAGGCCGGCCAGCAGCGCCGGCATCGCCAGCTTGCCCAGCACGGTGGCCAGCGCGTGGTCCTTCACCGGCACCGGCAGCTCGGGCAGGCGGCGCAGCGGCCACAGGAAGGTGCACAGCGTGGCGCCCACCCACAAGGCCACCGCGATGAAGTTGGGCGCGAAGCCGGCGCCGCTGGCCGGCACCGGCGCCACCACCTCGACCACCGGCTGCACCGAGCCGGCCAGCCCACCGGCGCTGCCGCCGGCCAACGGTGACGCCGCCGGCAGCGCGCCCGCCAGTGCCTGCAAGCCGGTGCTGAGCGCTTGCGCGCCGCCTTCCAGCCGCTGCAGCCCGGCCGCCAGCTTCTGCGTGCCGCCGTGGGCGCCCTGCAGCCCGCCGCCCAGCGCCGCGGCGCCGCCTTCGAGCTGGGCCAGGCCTTGCGAGAGGCGCTGCAGCTCGTCGTCGGGCGGCAGGCTTTGCGCCATCTGGCGCAAGCCGCCCGACAGCGGCAGCAGCCCTTCGACCAGCGCGCGCGTGCCCGATTGCAGACGGCCCTGGCCGTCGGCCAGCCGGACCTGCGCTTCGCGCGCTTCGCCCAGGCCCGTGGCCAAGCGGCCCAGGCCTTCCTGCAACTGGCCGGCGCCGGCGGCCACGCGGTCGCCCACCAGCAGCAGCCGCTCGCCCTCGGCCTTGAAGCGGCCGGCGCCGTCTTCGAGCTGCAGCGCGCCGTCGTGCAGTTGCAGCAAGCCCTGGCCGAGTTGCACCTGGCCCTGGGCCATGGCTTCGCTGGCGCTGAGCACCGCCTGCAGCTCGGCATCGGCCGGCAGCCGCGCGACCACGCTGCGCAAGCCGCTGCCCAGGCGCCGCATGCCGTCGGCCAGCCGGCTGCCGCCGGCCGCGGCCTGGGTGCTGCCCTGGCGCAGCGCGCCGGCGCCTTCCTGCGCTTGGCCCATCGCGCGCTGCAGTTCGCTGGCGCCCTGGCGGAGCTGCCCGGCGCCTTGCGACAGCTCGCGCGCGCCGCCCAGCAGCCGCTGCACGCCAGCGTGCAGCTCGTCCAGCGAGACCTGGGCGCCGGCCGCCTTCTGCAGCACCAGCGTCCAGCGCTCGCGGTTCAGCGCCTCGTTGACCTGGCGCGCCAGCTCGGGTGCGAAACGCTTGGCGAAGCCGGCGCCGCTGTAGTCGTTGCCCTCGGAGGTGTAGATCACGATGCGCGCGGCACCGGCCTCGGTGCCGGGCAGCGCGCGCTGGCTGAAGTCGGACGCGATCAGCACCGCGAACTGCGCGCGCCCCGAGGCCACCGCGTGGCGGGCCTCGGCCTCGTCGGCCGTCAGCTCGTAGCCGAAGGTGGGGCGCTCGCGCATGCGGCGCACCAGCTCATCGCCCAGGCGGATGGACTGGCCCTGGAAGTCGGCGCCGCGGTCGGCGTTGACCACCAGCACGGGCAAGGCGCCGGTGCGCGCCGCCGGGTTCCACACGCTGGTGAGGTAGATCAGCGCATAGACCGCCGGCACCAGCACGATGCCCAGCGCCGCCAGCACCAGGCGCGGATCGCGCAGCAGCAGCCGCGCGTCGACGCACGCCAGTTGCCACCACACGGTCCCGCGCCACGCGGTCTTCATCCAGCCAAACCCCCGGTTGCCGGCCGGCGAGTTCAGAAACGCCAGCCGATGCCGGTGGTGACGGTATACGCGTTGCGGCGCCTTGTCAGCGGGCTGTCGGCGGCGCCGTCCAGCAGGCGGTTGAAGCCCACGCCCAGCAGCCCCACCCAATCGTCGCCGATCTGCGCGCGCAAGGTGCTGTAGGCCTGCACGTCGCGCAGGCCGGTGCCGGGCTTGTAGGGACGGTAGCCGGTGCGCGCCGACTGCTCGGCGCTGACGCCGAAATAGGTCTGCATGTAGCGCGGCCCGCCCAGGTTGAGCGTGGCGCCGGTGGTCAGGTTCAACCGCGGCGAAAGCTTCCAGTCGTGCTCGAGCTTGGTCTCCAGCAGGTTGCCGCCGCCGCGGTTGAAGGCGTCGATGGTCCAGCCGGCGCCGAACTGCCAGTTGGGCGCGAAGGTCCAGGTGGCACCGATGCGCACGCGCACGGTGCGCTTCACGTCGCCCATGCCGGCCAGCGCGGGGCTGCTGTCCTCGTCGCGGCCGCTGTCCATGCGCAGGCCCAGGCTCAGGCGCCATTGATCGCTGCGCAGCAGGTCCAGGCCCAGGCCGCGCAGCTCGGCATCCTGCCGCAGCGCCGCCCAGCCGCCGCTGCTGCTGACGCTCAAGCGCCCCCAGCGCAGGTAGAAGCCCGGCCGCAGCGACTGCCCGTAGTCGCTGGCGCCCAGGTAGTCGGGGCCGCGCTGGGCGATCAGCGTCAGCGCGCCGTCCACGTCGTCGAAGCGGCCGGCCAGCGCGCCGGCCGGCAGCAGGGCCAGCGCGGCGGCGGCGAATCCTCCAGAAGCGCGGCTGACGGTGTTCATGCGGGTTGCGGTCACGGCGGCCCTTAGAATGCCACGATGCGATTGTCCATGGTCCGGCTCGATCGATTGCGCTTCCAGGCTGCCACGAGGCGCCAGACCACTCGTGACCGAATTCAGCGCCGCGCGCGCTGAAATCCGTCCCTCCCCGTCGTCGCCGGCGGCGGGCTTCGAACCCCGATCTCCCGAGCAGCGCACCGCCCGCCGGTGCCTGAAGCCATGAGCCACTCCAAGCCCGACGCTGCGCCCGGCAGCGACTACCGCAGCACGCTGAACCTGCCCGACACGCCATTCCCGATGCGCGGCGACCTGCCCAAGCGCGAGCCCGGCTGGGTCAAGGCCTGGAACGACGGCGGCCTTTACAAACGCTTGCGCGATGCCCGCCGCGGCGCCCCGCTGTTCGTGCTGCACGACGGCCCGCCGTATGCCAACGGCGTGCTGCACATCGGCCACGCGGCCAACAACATCCTGAAGGACATGGTCGTCAAGTCGAAGCAGCTGGCCGGCTTCGACGCGCGCTTCGTGCCCGGCTGGGACTGCCACGGCCTGCCGATCGAGAACGCCATCGAGAAAGCGCATGGCCGCAACCTCAGCCGCGACGAGATGCAGGCCAGGAGCCGCGCCTACGCCACCGAGCAGATCGCGCAGCAGATGGCCGACCGCCAGCGCCTGGGCGTGCTCGGCGAGTGGGAGCACCCCTACCGCACGATGGACTTCGCCAACGAGGCCGGCGAGCTGCGCGCGCTGAAGCGCGTGATCGAGCGCGGCTTCGTCTACCGCGGCCTGAAGCCGGTGTACTGGTGCTTCGACTGCGCCTCGTCGCTGGCCGAGTTCGAGATCGAGTACGCCGACAAGAAGAGCCACACCGTCGACGTCGGCTTCCTCTGCGCCGAGCCCGACAAGCTGGCCGCCGCGTTCGGGCTGCAGGAACTGGTGGGCGAGAGCTTCGCGGTGATCTGGACCACCACCGCGTGGACGATCCCGGCCAACCAGGCGCTGAACCTCAACCCCGAGCTCGACTACGCGCTGGTGCACACCGAGCGCGGGCAGCTCGTGCTGGCCGCGTCGCTGGTGGAGAAGTGCCTGGCGCGCTACGGCCTCGAAGGCCGCGTGATCGCGACGGCCAAGGGCGAGAAGCTGGGCGGCATCGCCTTCCGCCATCCGCTGGCGCACGTGCACGCCGGCTACGACCGGCTGTCGCCGGTCTACCTGGCCGACTACGCGACGGCCGAAGACGGCACCGGCATCGTGCACTCGTCGCCGGCCTACGGCGTGGACGACTTCAACTCCTGCGTCGCGCACGGCATGAAGGTGGAGGAGATCCTGAACCCGGTCGGCGCGCACGGCTACTACGCGCAGGACTTCCCGCTGTTCCACGGGCAGAGCATCTGGAAGGCGGTGCCGCACATCATCGAGATGCTGCGCGACGCCGGGCGGCTGTTCGCCACCGCCGACCTGGTGCACAGCTACCCGCACTGCTGGCGCCACAAGACACCGGTGATCTACCGCGCCGCGGCGCAGTGGTTCGTGCGCATGGACGAAGGCGTGGGCGTGTTCACCAAGGACAAGGCGCCGCAGACGCTGCGCGCGATGGCACTGGCAGCGATCGACGCGACCTCGTTCTTCCCCGAGTCGGGCCGCGCACGCTTGCGCGACATGATCGCCAACCGCCCCGACTGGTGCATCAGCCGCCAGCGCAGCTGGGGCGTGCCGCTGCCCTTCTTCCTGCACGAGAACAGCGGCGAACTGCACCCGCGGACGATGGAGATCATCGACTGCGCGGTTCAGATCGTCGAGCAGGGCGGCGTCGAGGCCTGGAGCCGCGTCACGGCCGAGGAGATCCTCGGTGCCGAGGACGCCAAGGCCTACCGCAAGAGCAGCGACATCCTCGAAGTCTGGTTCGACTCGGGCTCGACCTTCTTCCACGTGCTGCGCGGCTCGCACGCCGGCGGCGCGCACACGCAAGGCCCCGAGGCCGACCTCTACCTCGAAGGCCACGACCAGCACCGCGGCTGGTTCCACTCGTCGCTGCTGCTGGGCTGCGCGCTCGAAGGCCGCGCGCCCTACCGCGGCCTGCTGACCCACGGCTTCACCGTCGACGGCCAGGGCCGCAAGATGAGCAAGTCGCTCGGCAACGTGATCGAGCTGCGCGCGCTGTGCAAGGACATGGGCGCCGAGATCGCGAGGCTGTGGTGCGCCTCCACCGACTATTCGGGCGATCTGGCGATCGACAAGAACATCCTCGCGCGCGTGGTCGACGGCTACCGCCGCATCCGCAACACGCTGCGCTTTTTGCTGGCCAACGTCAGCGACTTCGACGCCGCGAAGGATGCGGTGCCGGTAGCGCAGATGCTGGAGATCGACCGCTGGATGCTGTCGAGAGCGGCGCAACTGCAGACCGAATTGCTGGCGCACTACGCGAAGTACGAGTTCCATCCCGTGGTCGCCAAGCTGCAGCTCTTCTGCAGCGAGGACCTCGGCGCCTTCTGGCTCGACGTGCTGAAGGATCGCCTGTACACCACCGCGCCGAAGTCGCCGGCCCGCCGCTCGGCGCAGACCGCGCTGTGGCAGGTGACGCACGCGATGCTGCGCTGGATGGCGCCGTTCCTGAGCTTCACGGCCGAGGAAGCGTGGCCCATCCTGGCGCCGGGCGCCTCGCCGTCGATCTTCACCGAGACCTTCTGGACTTTCGACGTCCCAGATGCGGCGCTGCTGGCCAAGTGGCAGCGCATCCGCGCGATCCGCGACGAGGTCAACAAGGCCATCGAGGCGCTGCGCGCCGATGGCCAGGTGGGCTCGTCACTGCAGGCCGAGGTCACGCTGGCGGCCCCCGACGACGACCGCGCGCTGCTCGAATCGCTGGGCGACGACCTGAAGTTCGTGCTCATCACCTCGGCCGCACGCCTGCGGCCGGGCGCTGCGCTGGCGGTGACGGTCACGCCGTCGACCGCCACGAAGTGCGAGCGCTGCTGGCACTGGCGCGACGACGTCGGCCGCGACGCCGCGCACCCGGGCCTGTGCGGCCGCTGCTGCAGCAACCTGTTCGGCGCGGGCGAGGCCCGCCGCGTGGCCTGATGGCGCGCGGCGGCCGCGGCGGCGCGCCGGGCCTGGCCTTGTGGCTGGGCCTAGCGCTGGTGGTGATCCTGGCCGATCAGCTCACCAAGACGCTGGTCCTCAGTGCCTTCCAGTACGGCGACTCGCGTCCCGTCACCGGCTTCTTCAATCTCGTGCGCGCGCACAACACCGGCGCCGCGTTCTCGTTCCTGCACGATGCCTCGGGCTGGCAGCGCTGGGTCTTCGTCGGCCTGGGGCTGGCGGCCTCGGCCTTCATCGTCTGGATGCTGCGCAGCCACCCGGGGCAGAAGCTGTTCTGCTTCGCGGTCAGCATGATCATGGGCGGCGCCCTGGGCAACGTGATCGACCGCCTGCTGCACGGCTACGTGGTCGACTTCCTGCAGTTCCGCTTCGACTGGCTGGCGCCGCTGTTCCGCGGCGGTTACTTCCCGGCCTTCAACCTGGCCGACAGCGCGATCACGCTGGGCGCGATCTGCTTGGTCCTGGACGAACTGCGGCGCGTGCGCCGCGCCGGATGAGACCCCCTACGGCCCTGCGGGCCGGTCCCCCCGAGGGGGAGTGAACCCGACCGGGGGACCCGGATCGGGTTCCGATCAACGCCGCTTGATCACGTGCACGAACTCGGCGCTGCCGCTGACCTGCTCCACCAGCTCGTTGCCGGTCTGGCGCGCGAAGGCCTGGAAGTCGCGGATCGAACCGGGGTCGGTGGACACCACGCGCAGCACCTCGCCGGACTGCATCTCGGCGAGCATCTTCTTGGTCTTGAGGATGGGCAGCGGACAGTTCAGCCCGCGGGTGTCGAGTTCTCGGTGGATGTCCATCGGCGGTCCTGTTGCGTGGGGCGCGATTCTACGAACGGCAAAGGGGCGGTGCTCAGGCCGGGAACACGCCAGTGGACAGGTAGCGGTCGCCGCGGTCGCAGACCACGAAGACGATGGTCGCGTCCTGCACGGCCTGCGCGATCTGCAGCGCCACCCAGCAGGCGCCGGCCGCCGAGATGCCGCCGAACAGGCCTTCCTCGCGCGCCAGGCGGCGCGCCATCTCCTCGGCATCGGCCTGGCTGACGGAGACCAACTCGTCCACCTGCCTGGGGTCGTAGATCCTGGGCAGATAGGCCTCGGGCCACTTGCGGATGCCGGGGATGCGCGAGCCCTCGCTCGGCTGCGCGCCGATGATGCGCACTGCCGGATTCCTGGCCTTCAGGTAGCGCGAGACGCCGGTGATCGTGCCCGTGGTGCCCATCGCGCTGACGAAGTGCGTCACGCGGCCGTGCGTGTCGTCCCAGATCTCGGGGCCGGTGGTCTCCTCGTGCACGCGCGGGTTGTCGGCGTTGGCGAACTGGTCCAGCACGCGGCCCTTGCCCTCGCGCTGCATCTGCTCGGCCAGGTCGCGCGCGTACTCCATGCCGCCGCTGCGCGGCGTCAGGATCAGCGCCGCGCCGAAGGCCTTCATGGTCTGCGCACGCTCGACCGACAAGTCCTCCGGCATCACCAGCACCATGCGGTAGCCGCGGATCGCCGCCGCCATCGCCAGCGCGATGCCGGTGTTGCCCGAGGTGGCCTCGATCAGCGTGTCGCCGGGCTTGATGTCGCCGCGCTCCTCGGCGCGGCGGATCATGCTGATCGCCGGCCGGTCCTTGACCGAGCCCGCCGGGTTGTTGCCTTCCAGCTTGGCCAGGATCACGTTGCCGCGCGCCGCGCCGGCGGCGCCCGGCACGCGCTGCAGCCGCACCAGCGGCGTGCGGCCGATGGCCTGTTCGAGGGTGAGGTACTCGGGGCTGGTGCTCATGAGGAATGCGAAGCGCGAGGGTTGCCGCATTGTCGCAGCGCGCGAATGCCGCTGAAGCCCGCATGACATAATCGCTCGCTTCATGCGTGCCGTCGGCAGCACCCATCATCTGGCCCGGGTGGCGAAATCGGTAGACGCAGGGGACTCAAAATCCCCCGCCGCAAGGCGTGCCGGTTCGAGTCCGGCCCCGGGCACCACCAGCAGTTCAAGAACAACCTTCTTGCCGACACATGCCGCCGATCCCACCCGTCACCAAGGCGCTGATGCTGACCTGCACGGCGCTGTTCTGCCTGGGCTTCTTCCTGCCGCTGACCCTATGGTTCGCGCTGTGGCCGCTGGGCAGCCCGCGCTTCGGCTTCTGGCAGGTGTTCACCTACGGCTTCCTGCACAGCGACCTGATGCACCTGTTCTTCAACATGCTGGGCCTGTGGATGTTCGGCTCCGAGCTGGAGCGGCTGTGGGGCCAGCAGCGCTACATCCACTTCCTGCTGGCGGGGCTGTTCTCGGCCGCCGCGGCGCAGTTGCTGGTGACCTACGTCACGCAGTCGCCGGTGCCCACGGTGGGCGCCTCGGGCGCGCTGTTCGCGATGCTGCTGGCCTTCGGCATGCTGTTCCCCAACCGCACCATCATGCCGCTGTTCCCGCCGATCCCGATGAAGGCCAAGACCTTCGTGCTGGTGTTCGGCGCCCTGGAGCTGCTGCTGGGCCTGTCGGGCGCCAGCGGCGTGGCGCACTTCGCCCACCTGGGCGGCATGCTGGGCGGCTGGCTGATGATCCGCTACTGGCGCGGACAGCCGCCCTTCGGCGGCGGCGGCGTGCGCCGGCGCTGACCGCCTTGCGCTGACCCGATGACCCTTTGACGGCGGGGGACCGCCGGGGCGATCATGCTGCGGCCCATGCTGCTGCGGGGGGTCACGATGCTGCAACGCCTGCTTCGATGCGCGGTCTGGCTGCTGGCCTGCGCCGCCCTGCCGGCGGCCCAGGCCCAGGAGGCACCGCCGCCGGCCGAAGTCTCCAAGGCGCTGGAGCGCGCCGCCAACGCCGTGGTGGGCCTGCAGGCGGTGGCGGTGGCCGGCGCGCGCAGCGCCGAGACGCTGGGCCGCCAGCGCGCCGGCTCCGGCGTGGTGATCGACGCCGACGGCCTGGTGCTAACCATCGGCTACCTGATCCTTGAAGCCGAGCAGGTGCAACTGGTCACCGACGACCAGCGCCGCATCCCGGCGCGCATCGTCGCCTACGACCTGGCCACCGGCTTCGGCCTGGTGCGCGCGCTGGCGCCGTTGAAGCTGGAGCCGGCGCCGCTGGGCCGCGGCCGCGATCTGCAGGACGAGCAGATGCTGATGATCGTCAGCGGCGGCGAGGCCGGTGCCGTCGGCGCCGCGCGGCTGGTGTCGCGCCGCGCCTTCGCCGGCTACTGGGAATACCTGCTGGAAGACGCCTTGTTCACCGCGCCGCCGCGGCCCGACCACAGCGGCGCCGGGCTCTTCAACCACCGCGGCGAGCTGGTGGGCATCGGCTCGCTGATCGTGGCCGACGCTGCCGGCGGCGGCGAACGCCGCGTGCCGGGCAACATGTTCGTGCCGCTGGACCTGCTGCCGGCCATCCTGCCCGAGCTGATCGCGCGCGGCCGCTCCAGCCGGTCCGAGCGCGCCTGGATGGGCGTCAACTGCGTGGACGTGGCCGGCCGCGTGCGCGTGGCGCGGGTCAGCGAGGACAGCCCGGCCGAGGTGGCGGGGCTGGAGGCGGGCGACGTGATCACCGGCCTGGACGGCGCGCCGGTGCGCAGCCTGCAAGGCCTGTGGACGGCGCTGTGGCAAGGCGGCAGCCGGCGCGCGGTGCAGCTCGACATCGAGCGCGACGGCGAGAAGCGCAGCCTGACGGTGCACACCGTCGACCGCGCCGCCACGCTGCGCCGCGCGGAAGGGGTTTGAGCGCGGCTCAGGCCGAGGCCTGGGCAAGCGCTGCCTGCAGGCCTTCGCGTACCGTGGGGTGGCGCAGCACGAAGCGCAGCTCGCGCTTGATGCGGCCGTTGTCCAGGCGGCGCGATTCGCTCATGAAGCTCAGGCTCGCGGCCGGGAGCTGCTGCATCGCCTCGGCGCGGCTGATGCGCGGCGGCCGCGGCAGTCCGCCCAGGTCGGCTGCCAGGTCGAAATACTCGCCCATGCGCAGCTCGCTGTCGTCGCTGGCGTGCAGCACGCGCTGCGGCCGGCCGCGCAGCAGCGCCGCCACGCACAGCCGCGCCAGGTCGTCGGCGTGGATGTGGTTGGTGTAGACGTCGTCCTCGGCGCGCAGCACCGGGCTGCCGCGCAGCAGCCGCTCGCGCGGGTGGCCGCCCGGGCGGTCGGCCGCGTAGATGCCCGGCACGCGCAGGATGCCGACCGTCACGCCGTGGCGGCGGCCGAAGGCGCGCAGCGCCGCTTCGGCATCGGCGCGGCGCCGCGCGCGGTCGGTGGCCGGCGCGACGGCGCGCGTCTCGTCGAAGCGCGCGCCGCCGCAATCGCCGTAGACGCCGGTGGTGCTGGCGTAGACGATGCGGCGCACGCCGCCGCCGCGCGCCAGCGCCTGCAGCAGGTGGCGGGTGCGGGTGTCGGCCTCGCCCGTGGCCGGCGGCGGCGCCAGGTGCAGCACCCGCTCGGCCAGGCCGCCCAGGCGGCCCAGCGTCCGCGGGTCGTCCAGGTCGCCCAGCAAGGGCAAGGCGCCGGCCGCGCGCAGCGGCTGCAGCCGCTCGGGCGCGCTCGTCAGCGCCAGCACGCGCCAGCGCGGCTGCAGCAGGCGCAGCACGCGCAGCCCGATGTCGCCGCAGCCGACGATCAGCAGGCGCGGCCGGCGCAAGGACGATCCGGGGACTGGCATGGCGGGGCGACGCGGGTCCAAGCAGGTCGAAGGCACAATCGGCGGCCCAGTGTAGGTGTGCGGGCTCGCCCCCGCCCGTGAAAGCGCAACCGTGAGTTTTCAAGTCACCCTCAAGCCGGCCGAACGCAGCTTCTCGGTCGAGCGCGACGAAGCCATCCTGGCCGCCGCCATCCGCCAGGGCATCGGCCTGCCCTACGGCTGCCGCGACGGCGCCTGCGGCTCGTGCAAGAGCCGGCTGCTCGAAGGCCGCGTGATCCACGGCGCGCACCAGTTCAAGGCCTTGTCGCAGGCCGAGGAGGATGCGGGCCTGATCCTCACCTGCTGCGCCACGCCGCAGACCGACTGCGTGGTCGAGGCGCGCAGCGTGCCCGGCGCCGGCGAATACCCGGTGCTGAAGATGCCCAGCCGCGTGATGAGCATCGAGCGCGCCGCGCCCGACGTGATCGTGCTGCGCATGCAGTTGCCGGCCAACCAGACGTTCCGCTACCGCGCCGGCCAGTACATCGAGTTCATCCTGCGCGACGGCGCGCGCCGCAGCTACAGCATGGCCACCGCGCCGGGCCGCCTGGGTAGCCCGCCGGCGATCGAGCTGCACCTGCGCCACATGCCCGGCGGCAAGTTCACCGACCAGGCCTTCGGCACGCTGAAGGAGAAGGACATCCTGCGCATGGAAGGCCCCTTCGGCAGCTTCTTCCTGCGCGAGGAAGGCGACAAGCCGCTGATCCTGCTGGCCAGCGGCACCGGCTTCGCGCCGATCAAGGCGCTGATCGAGCAGATGCAGGACAAGGCACTGACGCGCCCCGCGGTGCTGTACTGGGGCTGCCGCCGCAAGGCCGACCTCTACCGCCACGACTGGTGCCTGGAGCAGGCCGCCGCGATGCCCCACCTGCGCTATGTGCCGGTGCTGTCCGAGCCCGCGGCCGAAGACGCCTGGACCGGCCGCACCGGCTTCGTCCACCAGGCGGTGATGGCCGACTGGCCCGACCTCTCGGGCCACGAGGTCTACGCCTGCGGCGCGCCGGTGATGGTGGACGCCGCCCAGCGCGACTTCGTCCAGCGCTGCGGCCTGCCGGCCGAAGCCTTCTACGCCGACTCTTTCACCTCAGAAGCCGACAAGCACGGCAACCCCGCATGATGATCAACCGTCGTCGACTCCTGGCCGCCGCCGCAGGCGCCCCGGCCCTGGCCGCCGCCCCGGCGCTTGCGCAGCAAGCCCCGCGCAGCATCCGCTTCGTCGTGCCCTACCCGCCCGGCGGCCCGCTGGACGTGGTGGCACGCGCGCTGGCCGAGCGCGTGAAGGACAGCCTGGGCACCGTGATCGTCGACAACCGCCCCGGCGCCGGCGGCAACCTGGGCGCCGACCTCGTCGCCAAGGCCGCGCCCGACGGCCAGACGATCGTGATGGGCGCGGTGGCCACGCATGCGATCAACCCGTGGCTGTACAGCAAGCTGCCCTACGACCCGATCCGCGACTTCACGCCGATCACGCTGGTGGCCCAGGTGCCCAACGTGGTGGTGCTCAATGCGCAGACCGCGGCGCGGCTGCAGATCAACACGCTGCGCGACCTGGTGGCCTATGCGAAGCAGCACCCGGGCCAGCTCAACTACGGCAGCGGCGGCAACGGCAGCGCCGGCCACCTGGCCGGGGAAATGTTCAAGAGCCAGGCGGGGCTGTTCATCGTCCACATCCCGTATGCCGGCGGCCCGCCGGCGCAGTTGGCGCTGCTGTCGGGGCAGGTGGACTTCACGATCGACAACCTGGCCACCGCGTCGGCCAACATCAAGAGCGGCAAGCTCAAGGCGCTGGCGGTGACCACCGCGCGGCGCTCGGCCGCGATGCCCGACCTGCCCACCGTGGCCGAGGCCGGCGCCGCGCTGGGCCTGGCCCAGTTCGACATCAACACCTGGTTCGGCCTGTTCGGCCCTGCGCACCTGGACGCGGCGCTGACGCAAAGGCTGAACAAGGCCTTCGTCGACGCGCTGGCCACGCCCGAGCTGAAGGCGCGCATGACGGCGCTGATGGCCGAGGCCGCGCCGACGACGCCGGAGCAGTTCGGCGCTTTCGTGAAGGCCGAGTTGGCGAAGTACGAGGCGGTGGTGAAGGCCAGCGGCGCGAAGGCGGATTGAGGCCGGCCCCGTCGGCGCGCGGCTGGCGCTAGAACTTGGGCGCGGGCACGTCGTCGTTGCTCTGGGGCTGGCAGCGCATGCGCAGCAGGCCCATCGCGTCGCCCTTGCCGTCGAGCATCTCGCCTTCCAGCTCGGCCGTCTGGCGGTCGATCGACAGGCGCACGGTCTGCAGCTTGGTGAGCTGCGGGTTCCAGACGAAGAGCTCGCCTCGGATCCAGTCGTGGTACACCACCGTGCCCTGCATCGGCGCCTTGGCCACCATCGAATACAGCGCCGGGCTGGCCTCGTAGCGCAGCCGCTCGCCCACCGGCAGCACGTTGGAGCGCTGGATCAGCGCCGTCATGTTGTTGTCGCGCAGTGCCAGGTCCAGGTGCGCAGCCTTGCTCTTGCCCTGGATCTGCACCTCGCCCTGGCATTTGAGGTAGAGGTGGAAGATCTGCGCCTGCGCCGCCCCGCAGGCCAGCGCCGCGGCCAGCCCGCAGGCCAGCCGCGCGCGCCGCCGGGTCGCCGCCGCGGCCTTCACTTCGGCTTGATCTGTTGCGCGGCCGGCGTCTGCCCGCCTTGCACGCCCAGGCGTCCGCCGGTGCCCAGGCCGCCCTTGACCGTCTGCGCCTTGTAGTTGCGCAGCGACTTGACCATCTGGTTGTACGAGTCGGCGAAGGCCGCGACGATCACCTTGCCCTGCGGCGTGTTGGAGTAGCCGCCGCCGGCCGCGCCCAGGCCGGCCCAGGCGGCGCCGAAGACGCCGAAGTCGAAGTTCTTGGCCGTGCCCTCGGACGCCGAGAGCTGCACGCCCGAGCGGTTGTCGATCAGCAGCAGCGTCGTCGAGGCCTCGTTCTGCGAGACGCTGCCCGCCACCAAGCCGGCCAGCCCCGGCAGGAAGCTGCCGACGCGGCCGCCGCCGGTCTTGCCCGAGAACTGGATCTCGGGGCTCATCGTGTAGTCGGCCGTCACCATCTGGCCCTTGCCGAAGTTGCTGCCGGCGCGCGCCTCGTCGCTGCGCGCGAGCTCACGCTCCTGCATCATGTTGCGCATCGCGGCGCCGCGCTCGACGATCACGAAGCAGTTGCTCTGCTGGATCATCAGCCGCAGCACGGGCACCGTCGAGCCCAGGCGGTGGTTGCGCAGCTCGTAGTACCAGGGCGCGTTCTGGTTCTCCACCACCGCCAGCGTGCCCAGGCTCTCGCCGCACTTCTCCAGCTGAGTGTTGTTGCCTTCGGCCGCGCCGCCCGAGGCCGAGCCCGACACCACGCCCTTGTTGTCGCCCATCGTGGGCCCGGTGGACAGGCAGCCGCCCAGCACCAGCGCGGCGGCGGCGGACAGCGTGGTGAGGGCCAGGCGCGGCCGGAAAAGACGATCGACGGCGGCGAAGCAACGGTTCATGCGGTCCCCTGTGGCGGTGATGCAAGGCCGCGTGCCAGCGCCAGCGCGGCGGCCTTCGGTTTCAGACGTAACGCAGCATAACAGCCGTGCCGGCCGGGACGCCACTCTCCCTGAGGGCCGGCGCGGGCAGATTGCCCACCTGGCCCGGTGTCATCACGGCTGCAAGCTTCCGCGCATCGCAGAGGCGGTGCAGGCCCGATCACTCCCCCAGATACGCCGCCCTCACCTTCGGATCGTTCAGCAGCACCTTGGTCCTCGCCGCTCATCGTGACCTCGCCCGAGTCCATCACGTAGCCGCGGTCGGCCAAGCTTAAAGCGCGGCTGGCGTTCTGCTCCACCAGCAGGATGGTGATGCCGCGCCCGTGGGTGTCGGCCACCACCTCGAAGATCTTGTCGACCATGCCCGTTCTTCTTCGGCGCCGACCGCTACCGGCACGAGCTGGCCTGCAAGGGCCAGGGCCGGCTGATCTTCGCCGGCTCGGGCGGCTTCGACTCCAATGCCCACCTGATCTGGATCATCCACAACGCCAGCGACACCGGCTACCGCTGAAGCTGAGCGCAGCGGGCGGGCGGCCTGCCCGCGCGGCGCCCCCGCTGCCATCACGCCGCCCGGCCCTGCGGCCCCCACATGCGCGCCGCAAAGGTGCGCTCCTCGCGGCCGACGGCATCGAGATAGATCGCCGTGGTGTGGCTGGAGCCGTGGCCCATCCAGCGCTGGATGAGGTTGGGTGGAACGTTGCGGTCGGCCGCAAAGATGCCGAAGCCGTGGCGCAGACCCTTGCAGCAGGCCATCGGGCCGCTAATGCCGGCGTCGTCCATCACGCGCTTGACCAGCCGCCACGCGGTGGCGCGATGCATGGTCCACAAGTGCCCGTCGAGGCCCGCCGCATGCGCCGCCAGCTCGCGCGCCAGCGCCAGCGGGATCGGCACGAGCCTGAAGCGCGCGCGGCGCTGCTTGAGCGTCTTGACCGTCAGGCTCAGGCGGTTGGTATCCAGGTGCTCGGCGCGCAAGGCCAGCGCCTCGGAGATGCGGCAGCCGGTGAACACCAGCGTGCGGCACAGCAGGCGGTCGGCCGCGTCGGGCAGGCGGTCGGCCGCCACCAGGAAGCTCTTGCGCTCGGCCTCGCTGAGGTACTTGCGCCGCCCGGCGTCGTCGTAGACCTGCCAGTTGCCGAGTTGCCTGAATGCCATGCGGGCCTCGTTCGCGCAACGGTTTGGACAATAGGGTTGCACCGAGTTTCGTGATCTCCGGCAGTTTGCCCACCTGAACAGGGGGTACGCCGCACGACGCAACCGCCTCTCCCACGGGGCAGATCGCCACGACTGACGCAACAGTTTTGTCCATTCTGTTGCACGCCGGCAGGATACGCCGATCGACGCAGCGTTGGGAGGCGAGCATGGGAGGGGTCACCGTTCTGGCACTGAGGACGGCGCGGCTGAGCGCCGCGGCAACGCCATCGGCGAGGGCGGTGCCGATGCCGCCTATCGCAAGCCGGTCCCTCTCCTCATCGAACGTGTCCCGGCGCATGCGCCGACGGCCACCCCCAGGCCACGACGGCAAGGCGTGCCGCCTGGCGAACGGCCAGAGGGGGAACCTCGTCAGCCTGCGAGGTCCGCCTCGAATTGCAGGCGGCCAAACGCGATTCCGGGCACGGGCTGCTAGAAGGAAAATTCGGCTGAAGTACAAGCCGACTGCTACTTTATTACCGGTTTCGATCTTTGCTAATTTTCTAGTCGCGTAAGCCCGAGCAAGTCTGCTTGCTCAGAACGTGAGTGAAGGTTCAAAAACCCGCCTTGGAATTTAGTCAGCAATACTCTACAGGAATCGACAGTGAGAATATTTTCGCCGCACCCAGCTCCGCTCATTCAATTCGACAGGCATTCTAATTCAAGATTGCAATCGTTCTTGTTCGTTGCGGTCACTGCTATGTCTATCGGATTGGCACTCAATTCAGCATCCGCACAGAGCTACGCTGAGGTATCCGCTGCGATTTCAGCCTACGAGAAGGGGGACTGCGATACGGCAACTAAATCCTTCACGAGCCTGAGTGAGCGAGGAGAGGGTTACTCCAGCTTTGTCTTGGTCACGATGTATGAGTCAGGCAAGTGTCTGCAGCGAAGCGAGGAGAATGCTTCCCACATGTATCTCTTGGCGGCGACAAGGGGAGTCCCCAAGGCCCAATTCGCCATGGCTAAGCGGTACACATCCGGGACCGGCGTCTCTAAGAACATGCCTGAGGCCATTCGATGGCTAAAGGAGGCCGCCAAGCATGATCTGGAACCCGAAGCAAAGCTCTTGCTTGCAGCCTATATGCTCGAAGGTACGCATCTGCCGCGTGATGCGGACCAGATAGGAAAGCTGTCGCTGTTTCAGGCAACACAAGGAGACCCCTTCGCACAGTTCCTTGCTGCTGGGGCCTACTTGGAGGGCTACAACCGGTTGCCTGATGGCACTCCTGATGTGCAAGCTGCACTTCATTGGCTTCGACAATCGGCACAGCAAGGCCACTCTGATGCGCAGGCATACCTCGGGCGCATATTGCTTGGGGGCCGCTATGTGAAGCGCGACGTCAAAGAAGCGCAGAAGTGGCTATGTCTAGCGGCGAAGCAAGATAATGGGAACGCCATTCAAACCTTGAATCGGGAGTTCTTGCGTCAGCAACGGTCCGCGAGGCGCAACTCGGATCCGGATCTCATGATTCAAAACTGCTGAATCGCGCTCGATGGCCGGCTTCAAGCAAGATGAGACGAGCATCAGCCCCATGCCCGCCGGCTCGACCACCAGCAGCAGCTTGCGCCTCGCTGTCTCGGCCGGAGATATCCTTTGGTAGCCAGCAAGCCGCCGCCCCGCCCTACTCCCCCAGGTAGGTCGCCCGCACCTGCGGGTCGGCCAGCAGGGCCTTGGCTTCGCCGTCCATCGTGATCTCGCCCGAATCCATCACGTAGCCGCGGTCGGCCAGGCCGACGAATTCTGCAGGGCCGACTCATAGGGGCAACGCCGCCGATGCCGGGGTGGGGGCAGTTGTAGTGGTGCAGTCGGCGCTTCCTGCGCCGTCTCGAACGATGCTTGCACGGGGCTTGTCTATCGGACAAATATGTCCGATATTCCGCCCGTGACGGGCAACGAGTTCCTGAAGCGGCTGAAGGCGCTGGCCGAACAGAAGCGCCTGCCGCTGCGTGTCGACCAGAAGCGGGGCAAAGGCAGCCACCAGACGGTGTACCTGGGCGATGCCTTCACGGTGCTGCGCAATCCCAAGGACGAGTTGAAGACAGGCACGCTGCATGGCATGTGCAAGCAGCTTGGCATCAAGGCGGCGGACCTGTAGGCCGCCCAGGAGGCGAAGACGATGGAACGTTTCGAGTACGCGGTGCGGCTGGTGGCCGCCGAGGAAGGCGGCTTCGTGGTCACCTGCCGCGACCTGCCGGCGCTGGTGACGCAGGGCGAAGACCGGGCCGATGCGCTGGCGCAGGCCGCCGATGCGATGGACGAGGTGTTCGCCATCCACATGGACGATGGCCTGCCGCTGCCGCCGCCCAGCAAGGCGCGGCGCGGCGAGGTGCTGGTGTCGCCGCCCGCCGAGAGCGTGGCCAAGGCGGCCTTGCACACCGCCATGCAGGCCGCCGGCGTCAGCAAGCTGCAACTGGCGCGCCGCCTGGGCGTCGACGAGAAGGAGGTGCGGCGCCTGCTGGATCCGCACCACGGCTCCAAGCTTCCGCGCATCGCGGAAGCCGTGCAGGCGCTGGGCAAGCGGCTGGTGGTGGGTTTGGCCTGACCGAGCCAGAAGGCCGCGAGTTGCGGCGGCAGCGGCGCCGTGACCGGCTGAGAGGAAGACCTTCAGGCCGCGCGCAACTCCTGCCGCAGCACTTCGCGCAGCTTGCGCACCGTCAGCGGCGCGTCCTCGGCCTGCATGGCCGCGCGCAAGGTGTCGTTGATCAGCGTCTGATAGTTGCCGCCGCCGGCCACCTGGACGCGGAACCACGCCAGCACGTCCGCGTCGATGCGGATGGTGATGCGCTCCTTGCCCTCGCTCTCTTTCTGCACACGCGCCAGCGCCGGCACTTGCGCGGCCGGCTGGGCCCGGCTGAAGTCGTACTCGTCTCGCATGGTGCTTCTCTGCTGCTTGCGGAAATGTATGCACAGTATGCAGACACCGCAACACTGCCAGGCCTTGTGTATGGAAACTATTTCCATACAATCCATCCATGACGACGAAGCACCGCTTCCGCAACAAGTACCGATTGGAGTTGCGCGAGCGGGATCACCTGCCGCCGCACGTGCACCTGGTGAGCGGCGCGGTGAACGTGCGGATCAGCCTCGAGACGCTGACCTGCGTGGGTGCTTGCCCCCGCGGTGTGCTGGACGAGGCGGTGGCGTGGGTGCGCGAGCACCGCGCCGAACTGATGGAGCAATGGAAGCAATGGCACCCGTGAAGCACGCGACCATGAAGCGCCCCCGCTTCAAGCGCCTGAAGGCGCTGCCCGGCCATCGGCTGGCGATGACCTTCATCGACGGCAGCAAGGCGGTGGTGGACTTCAAGCCCTTCTTCGACGAAAGCCCCGGCCTGGCGCCGCTGCGCGACGAGGCGGCCTTCGCCAAGGCGTGCATCGGCGAGGACGCGGGCTGGACGGCCGAGTGGCCCGAACTGGACATCCAGATCGGCGCGGACACCTTGTGGCTGGACGCGCAGGCGCAGAACGCCACGGACGAGAACGCGCGCATCTTCGCGCAGTGGCGCGCCCGCAATGGCCTGTCCCTGGCGCAGGCGGCCGCGGCGCTGGGCATGACGCCGCGCACGATGAGCGCCTACGGCAGCGGCGCACGGCCCGTGCCGCGCTACATCGCACTGGCCGTCAAAGGCTGGGAGGCGGAGCACGCCGTGGCGAAATAGCCCGCTCGATCACTCCCCCAGATACGCCGCCCTCACCTTCGGATCGTTCAGCAGCACCTTGGCCTCGCCGCTCATCGTGACCTCGCCGGAGTCCATCACGTAGCCGCGGTCGGCCAGGCCCAGGGCGCGGCTGGCGTTCTGCTCGACCAGCAGGACGGTCGTGCCGCGCGCGTGGATGTCGGCCACCACCTCGAAGATCTTGTCGACCATGATCGGCGACAGGCCCATGCTGGGCTCGTCCAGCAGCAGCAGCTTGGGCCGCGCCATCAGCGCGCGGCCCATCGCCAGCATCTGCTGCTCGCCGCCGCTCATCGTGCCGGCCAGCTGGTTGCGCCGCTCCTTCAGGCGCGGAAAGATCGCGAACACCTTGTCGATGTCGGCGTCGACCTCGCCGTCGCTGCGCACGAAGGCACCCATCTGCAGGTTCTCGGTGATGGTCATGCGGGTGAAGGTGCCGCGGCCTTCGGGCACCATCACCAGGCCCTGCTTGACCAGGTCCCACGGCCCCTGCCCCTTGATCGCGCGGCCCAGGAACTCGATGTCGCCGGCGGCCACCGGCTGCGTGCCGGTGATGGCCTTCAGCGTCGTCGTCTTGCCGGCGCCGTTGGCGCCGATCAGGCTGACCAGCTCGCCCTGGCGCACCTCGAAGCTCACGCCCTTGACGGCCTGGATGCCGCCGTAGGCGACCTTCAGGCCGCTGACCTTCAGCATCGTCGTGCTCATCAATGCCCCCCGGTGCCGAGGTAGGCCTCGATCACCTTCTCGTTCTTCTGCACCTCGGCCGGCGTGCCCTCGGCGATCTGCTTGCCGTAGTCGAGCACGGTCACGCGGTCGCACAGGCCCATCACCAGCTTGACGTCGTGCTCGATCAGCAGGATGGTGCGGTTGTCGTGGCGGATGCGGTCGATCAGCTCGCGCAGCACGACCTTCTCGGTGGCGTTCATGCCGGCGGCCGGCTCGTCCAGCGCGATCAGCTGCGGGTCGGTCGCCAGCGCGCGGGCGATCTCCAGCCGGCGCTGGTCGCCGTAGCTCAGCGTGCGGGCCTTGTAGTCGGCATAACGGCCGATGCCCACGTAGTCCAGCAGCTCCTGCGAGCGCGCCTTGATCGCCGCCTCCTCGGCCTTGAAGCCGGCGGTGCGGAAGACCGCACCGATCAGCCCCGAGCCGGTGCGCACGTGGCGGCCGACCATCACGTTCTCCAGCGCCGTCATCTCGGGGAACAGGCGGATGTTCTGGAAGGTGCGCGCGATGCCGGCCTTGGCCACCTCGTGCACCGCGGCGGGCTTGTAGGGCTTGCCGCCGAGCTCGAAGCTGCCCGAGTCGGGCGTGTAGAGGCCGGTGATGACGTTGAAGAAGGTGGTCTTGCCGGCGCCGTTGGGGCCGATCAGCCCGTAGACCTGGCCGCGCCGGATCTGGATGCCGACGTCGGACAGCGCCTGCAGGCCGCCGAAGCGCTTGGACACGCCTTGCACGTGGAGAACCGTTTCGCTCATGGGTGCGGCCTCCTGCGGTCAGCGCGTGGGCGCCGGCGCGGCCTTGCCGTGCTCGGGCGACGGCCACAGCCCGCGCGGGCGCAGCAGCATGATGACGATCATCGCCAGCGCGATCAGCAGCTGGCGCAGGATGGCGGCGTCGATGCGGCCGCCGCTCATGTTCTGGATGTCGCCGGCCACGTAGCGCAGCACCTCGGGCAGCGCGGCCAGCATCAGCGCGCCCAGGATCACGCCGGGGATGTGGCCCAGGCCGCCCAGCACGACCATCGCCACGATCATCACGCTCTCCATCAGGCTGAACGACTCCGGCGAGACGAAGCCCTGGAAGGCCGCGAACATCGCGCCCGACACGCCGCCGAAGGTGGCGCCCATGCCGAAGGCCAGCAGCTTCATGTTGCGGGTGTTGATGCCCATCGCCTTGGCGGCGATCTCGTCCTCGCGGATGGCCATCCAGGCGCGGCCGATGCGGCTGGTCTCCAGCCGGTGGCAGATCACCACGCTGCCCACCACCAGCAGCAGGAACAGGTAGTAGTACAGCGTGACCGAGGGGATGCGGAAGTCGCCGATCTCCACCGCCTTGCCGAAGTCGAAGCCGAAGAGGCGCATCGAGTCGATGCGGTCCAGGCCCCGGGGTCCGTTCGTGATGTTGACCGGCTGCTCCAGGTTGTTCATGAACACGCGGATGATCTCGCCGAAGCCCAGCGTCACGATGGCCAGGTAGTCGCCGCGCAGCTTGAGCACCGGCGTGCCCAGCAGCACGCCGGCCACGCCGGCCAGCAGGGCCGCGGCCGGCACCACCACCCAGACGGGGGTGTGCAGCCCGTTGGGGAAGAGCTCGGCGAACCACTCGAAGTTCTCGCCCAGGTGGGGGCTGGCCATCAGCGCGAACATGTAGGCGCCCACGGCGTAGAAGGCGACGAAGCCCAGGTCCAGCAGCCCGGCATAGCCGACCACGATGTTGAGCCCCAGCGCCAGCAGCACGTACAGCAGCGCGATGGCCATGATGCGCACCCAGCCCTGGCCGAACTGCTGCACCACCAGCGGCAGCGCGATCAAGGCCAGCGCGCAGACGATGAAGACGACGATCTTGTTGTTCTTCATGGCGGCGTCTCCTTCAGGCGCGGTCGGCCACGCGCTCGCCCAGCAGGCCGGCGGGCCTGAGCGTCAGCACCAGGATCAGCGCCGCGAAGGCGAAGATGTCGACGTACTGGCTGCCCAGCACGCCGCCGGTCAGGTCGCCCAGGTAGCCGGCGCCGATGGCCTCGATCAGCCCCAGCAGCACGCCGCCCACCACCGCGCCGGCCAGGTTGCCGATGCCGCCCAGCACCGCGGCGGTGAAGGCCTTCAGCCCCGGCAGGAAGCCCATGCTGTGCTGCACGGTGCCGTAGTTGGCGGCCCACATCACGCCGGCCACCGCGGCCAGTGCGGCGCCGATGATGAAGGTGGCCGAGATCACCATGTCGGGCTTGACGCCCATCAGCGAGGCCACGCGCGGGTTCTCGGCGGTGGCGCGCATCGCGCGGCCCAGCTTGGTGCGGTTGACGAGGTACATCAGCGCCAGCAGCAGCACCACGGTCAGGCCCAGGATCATGCACTGGGTGACCGTGATCACCGGCCCGCCCAGGTCGATGGGGGTGTTCGGCAGCAGCGACGGGTAGGGCTTGGGGTTGGGCTTCCAGATGATCATCGCCAGCGTCTGCAGCAGCAGGCTCATGCCCATCGCGGTGATCAGCGGCGCCAGACGCGGCGCGTTGCGCAGCGGCCGGTAGGCGAGCTTTTCCACCGTGAAGTTGAGCGCCGCGCAGACGACGATGGCCACCAGCATCGAGATCACCAGCAGCAGCCAGCCCGGCAGGCCGGAGCCGGCCAGCGCGGTGACGACCGTCCAGCTCACCAGCGCGCCCACCATCAGCACCTCGCCGTGCGCGAAGTTGATCAGGTTGATGATGCCGTACACCATGGTGTAGCCCAGGGCCACCAGCGCATACATGCTGCCCAGCACCAGGCCGTTGATGACCTGCTGGATGAAGATCTCCATCGCGAGTGACTCCTGGAAGATGTCCGCCGGTCCCGCCACGGATCTCGTGGGGCCCGGGCCTCGTTCTCATTAGCAAGAACCCGGCCTGTTGGGCCGGGTTCCTGGGTGGCGGATTTTAGGTGCCGGTGCCGCGCGCTCCGGGCAGGTGTTTCCCGCGTCAGGCGGTATCGGCCGGCGGCTGCCGCGCGGCTTCGTTGAGGCGGCGCAACTCGGCCAGGCGCTCGCCGATGCGCAGTTCCAGCCCGCGCGGGCTGGGCTGGTAGAAGCGCCGCTCGGGCACGCCGTCGGGGAAGTAGTTCTCGCCGGCGGCGAAGGCGCCCTCCTCGTCGTGCGCGTAGCGGTAGCCGGCGCCGTGGCCGAGCTGCTTCATCAGCCGGGTCGGTGCGTTGCGCAGCCGCTCGGGCACCGGCCGCGTGCCGTCCTGCTTGACCGCGGCGCGCACCTCGTTCCAGGCGCGGTAGACCGCATTCGATTTGGGCGCCACCGCCAGATAGGCCACCGCCTCGGCGATGGCCAGCTCGCCCTCGGGCGAGCCCAGGCGCTCGTAGACCTCGGCGGCGTCCAGTGCTAGGCGCAAGGCCCGCGGGTCGGCCAGGCCCACGTCCTCGCTGGCCATGCGGACCACGCGGCGGGCCAGGTAGCGCGGATCGGCGCCGCCGTCCAGCATGCGGGCCAGCCAGTACAGCGAGGCATCGGGGTCGGAGCCGCGCACCGCCTTGTGCAGCGCCGAGATGATGTCGTAGAACTGGTCGCCGCCCTTGTCGTAGCGGCGCAGCAGCTCGCCCAGGGTGCGCTCGAGCATGGGCTCGTCCAGTTCGGGCGCGGCGCCGGCCAGTTCGACCAGGCTTTCGTAGGCGTTGAGCAGCCGGCGGCCGTCGCCGTCGGCATGCGCGACCAGCCGCGCGCGCGCCGCGGCCGTCAGCGGCGGGGCTTGCGCCTCGGCCTGCGCGCGGTCTAGCAGCAGCGACAGCTCGTCGTCGGACAGGGGCTTGAGCACGTGCACCGTGGCGCGCGACAGCAGCGCCGAGTTCACCTCGAACGACGGGTTCTCGGTCGTCGCACCGATGAAAGTGAACAGGCCCGATTCGACGTGCGGCAGGAAGGCGTCCTGCTGCGCCTTGTTGAAGCGGTGCACCTCGTCGACGAAGACCAGCGTGCGGCGCCCGCGCCGCGCCTCGCGCTGCGCGGCGTCCACCGCCTCGCGGATGTCCTTGACGCCGGCCAGCACCGCCGACAGCACGATGAACTGCGCGTCCACCGCATGCGCCAGCAGCCGCGCCAGCGTGGTCTTGCCGACGCCCGGCGGGCCCCACAGGATCATCGAATGCACGCGGCCGTTCTCCAGCGCGGCGCGCAGCGGCCGGCCCGGGGCCAGCAGGTGCTGCTGGCCGATCACCTCGCGCAGCGTGCGCGGGCGCAGGCGCTCGGCCAGCGGCGCGGCCAGGCCCGGCGCCGGCGCGGCGGCGCCGCCGGGAGGCGGGACAGCGTCTTCCTCGAACAGCGAGTCCTGCGGCGTGGTAGCCATCAGGGCGCCGTCACTGCTCCACCACGTCGGCCCCGGCCGGCGGCGTGAAGCGGAACTGCTCGGGCGCGATGCTCGCGTTGGCGGCGAAGCCGCTGAACTGCAGCAGCGAGCGCTGGCCGAAGTTGTCGACGATCTCCACCGCCGCCAGTTCCTTGCCCTTGAAGCCGACCTTCATGCTCTTGAACGAGCCGTCGGCGGCCTTCGGAATCGCTAGCGCCCAGTCCAGCCCGCCTTGCGGGCTCTCCGCCTTCAGCGTGAAGTCGGCGTCCAGGCTGCCGCCGGCCAGCAGCGCCGCCGGCGTGCTGCCCAGCGCCTGCGCCAGCTTGCGCGAGCTGGCCTGGTTGAGGTCGGCGTCGTAGATCCAGACCTTGCTGCCGTCGGCCACGATCAACTGCTCGAAAGGCTTGGCGTAGGCGAAGCGGAAGCGGTTGGGCCGCTGGAACTCGAAGCTGCCGCTGCTGGTCTTCTTCTTCGCGCCGTCGACCGAGGTGACGGTCTGCGTGAACGCGGCGCGGCCGCTCTTCACGTCGCGCACGAACTCGCGCAGCGTGTCGACGGCGTCGGCGTGCGCGGCGCCGGCGGCAAGCGCCAACGCGATCAGGGCGGCAACTCTCATTCGTCCTTCTTCGGCAGCAGCAGGTCGCGGTTGCCGTTGGTGGCCATGGCGCTTACGAGTCCGCTCTTCTCCATTTGTTCCAGCAGGCGCGCGGCGCGGTTGTAGCCGATGCGCAAGTGGCGCTGCACCAGCGAGATCGACGCGCGCCGGTGCTGCAGCACCACGGCCACCGCCTGGTCGTACATCGCGTCGCCCTCGCCGCCGCCGGTGGGACCGTCGAGGTTGAGCGCGCCCTCGCCGTCGCCGTCGAGCACGCCGCCTTCGAGGATGCCTTCGATGTAATTGGGCTCGCCCTGGCTGCGCAGGTAATCGACGACGCGGTGCACCTCGTCGTCGCTGACGAAGGCGCCGTGCACGCGCACCGGCACGCCGCTGCCCGGCGGCAGGTACAGCATGTCGCCCTGGCCTAACAAGGCTTCCGCGCCCATCTGGTCGAGGATGGTGCGGCTGTCGATCTTGCTGCTGACCTGGAAGCTCAATCGCGTGGGGATGTTGGCCTTGATCAGCCCGGTGATGACGTCGACGCTGGGCCGCTGCGTGGCCAGGATCAGGTGCAGCCCGGCGGCGCGCGCCTTCTGCGCCAGGCGCGCGATCAGCTCCTCGATCTTCTTGCCGACCACCATCATCAGGTCGGCCAGCTCGTCGATCACGACCACGATGTGCGGCAGCCGCTCCAGCGGCTCGGGCGCTTCCGGCGTCAGGCTGAACGGGTTGCCCAACGATTCACCGCGCTCGGCGGCGTCGGCGATCTTCTTGTTGTAGCCCGACAGGTTGCGCACGCCCAGCTTGCTCATCAGCTTGTAGCGGCGTTCCATCTCGCCCACGCACCAGTTCAGCGCGTTGGCGGCCTGCTTCATGTCGGTGACCACCGGCGCCAGCAGGTGCGGGATGCCTTCGTAGACCGACATCTCCAGCATCTTGGGGTCGATCAGGATCAGCCGCACGTCGCGCGCCTCGGCCTTGTACAGCAGGCTGAGGATCATCGCGTTGATGCCGACCGACTTGCCCGAGCCGGTGGTGCCGGCCACCAGGCAGTGCGGCATCTTGGCGAGGTCGGCCACCACCGGGTTGCCGACGATGTCCTTGCCCAGGCCCATGGTCAGCAGCGACGCGGCGTCGTTGTAGACCTGCGAGCCCAGGATCTCGGCCAGCCGTATCGTCTGACGTCGCGCGTTGGGCAGCTCGAGCGCCATGTAGTTCTTGCCCGGCACCACCTCGACGACGCGGATGCTCACCAGCGACAGCGAGCGCGCCAGGTCCTTGGCGAGGTTGACGATCTGCGCGCCCTTGACGCCGGTGGCCGGCTCGATCTCGTAGCGCGTGATCACCGGACCCGGCGACGCCGCGACCACGCGCACCTCGACGCCGAAGTCCTTGAGCTTCTTCTCGATCAGCCGGCTGGTCATCTCCAGCGACTCGGGCGTCACGCTCTCGGTGCGGCCGGGCGCGGCGTCCAGCAGGTCGACCTGCGGCAGCTTGGTGTCGTTCAGCTCCTTGAACAGCGGCTGCTGGCGCTCGCGCGCCACGCGCTCCGACTTGGGCACCTGCAGCACCGGCGGTTCGATCACCAGCGGCACGTGCACCTCCTCGGTCTGGCGCTCCAGTTCCAGTTCGACGTCGTGCTCGCGCTCGCGCAGCGCCTGCTCGCCGATGCGGCGGTCCTGCTCCTGCTCCTTGCGCTCCTGCCGGCGCTCCAGCAGCGCCTCGACGCGCTCGCCGATCGCATCGGCCAGCCGCGTCCAGGAAAAGCGCAGCGCCATCGCCAGGCCCAGCAGCCCCAGCACGATCCAGGTCACGCCCGAGCCGGCGAAGCCCAGCCAGCGCATCGACGCCGGCCCCAGCGTGTAGCCCAGTACGCCGCCGGCATGACCGGGCAGCGCGGCTTCCCAGCGGTACAGGCGCGTCCATTCCAAGCCGCAGCTCGCCAGCAGCAGCAGCGCCAGCCCGGCCCAGAACATCCAGCGCGGCGGCCGCGGCGCCGCCGCGCCCGAGGGGCCGCGCAGCGCGCGCGCCAGCGCCGACAGCCAGGCCCGCCACGTCACCGGCACCAGCCACCAGGCCGACCAGCCGAACAGGAACAGCAGCAGGTCCGACACCCAGGCGCCGATGGCGCCGGCCTTGTTGCGCACCGCCTCGCCGCTGCCCGAGGTGCTGAAGGCAGGGTCGGCCGCGTGGTGCGTGGCCAGCGCCAGCAGCAGCAGCGCGCAGCCCAGGAAACCGAGCGCCAGCATCAACTGGCGCCGCGCGCCCATCATCGGCGGCGGGGCATGGCGGGTGCCGGCGACCGCGGCCGCCGTGCCGTCGGCCTGCAAGGATCCCAGAGGAAAACTCATGCGCACATTGTGCGCGATGGCGGCTGCGGGTCAGTCGCCGCTCAATCGTTCTGCAGCCGCTCCTTGATGACCACGAAGCCGTTCTCCTGCGTCTCGATCACGCCGCGGTCTTCCAGGTCCTTCATCACGCGGCTGACCATCTCGCGCGACGCGCCGACGACCTTGGCCATGTCCTGGCGCGACACCTTGTGGCGGATGATCTTGATGCCGTTGTCGTCCTCGGCCATGTCCAGCAGCGTGCGCGCGACGCGGCCGTAGACGTCCAGCAGCGCCAGCGACTCGATCTGCCGGTCGGCGTTGCGCAGCCGGCGCACCAGGCCGCGCAGGATCGCGTAGGCCAGCGTGGAACTCTCGGGCAGGCAGCGCGCGAAGTCGGCGCGCGCCAGCACCAGCATGTCGGTCTGCACCTCGGCGCGCACGGTGGCCGAATGCGGCTCGTTGTCGATCAGGCTCATCTCGCCGACGTAGTCGCCCGACTCCAGCACCGCCAGGATGACCTCGCGTCCGCGCGAGTCGGAGGTCAGCACGCGCGCGCGGCCGTTGAGCAGGATGAACAGCGCATTGCTCTTGCGCCCCTGCTCCACCACCAGTTCGCCGCGGCGGAAGCGCCGCTTGACCACGCTGTCGGCCACCGCCTGCGCCTGGTCGGCGGTGAGCATCGAGAACAGCGGGACCCGGCGGATCAGGTCCAGGTTCGACAACATCGACATGGGCAGCCCCTCTTTTGTTGTGACGATCATCAAACCCGCGGGCTCCTGGTCCCCGGGGTCCCCCGGCAGGGCCCGCGGCCGGGCCGCGGGTCTGCAAGAATCCGCCTATTGTGCCCATAGGCGCTCTTGCGGCCAGCGGCAGCCGCCCATAGCTGCTCTGCCCGGCCTGCAATCCGTGGGCCTGACGCGACGGCAGCCTCTTCGCATCCGCCTCTCACCCACCTTTCGTCCCTGCACACCACCATGAGCGAATCGACCCCCCATGCCCGTGTCCTGATCCTCGGTTCGGGCCCGGCCGGCTACACCGCCGCGCTGTACGCGGCGCGGGCCAACCTGCAGCCGCTGCTGATCACCGGCCTCGCCCAGGGCGGGCAGTTGATGACGACGACCGAGGTCGACAACTGGCCGGCCGACGTCAAGGGCGTGATGGGCCCGGACCTGATGCAGCGCTTCCAGGAGCACGCCGAGCGCTTCAACACGCAGATCATGTTCGACCACATCGCCAAGGTCGATTTCAGCCGCCGCCCCTTCGTGCTGGAAGGCGACAACGGCCGCTACACCTGCGACAGCCTGGTCATCGCCACCGGCGCCAGCGCCAAGTACCTGGGCCTGCCCAGCGAGCAGGCCTTCATGGGCAAGGGCGTCAGCGGCTGCGCCACCTGCGACGGCTTCTTCTACCGCGGGCAGGACGTCTGTGTGGTCGGCGGCGGCAACACCGCGGTGGAAGAAGCGCTGTACCTGTCCAACATCGCCGGCAAGGTGCACTTGATCCACCGCCGCGACAAGTTCCGCGCCGAGCCCATCCTGGTCGACAAGGTGATGGCCAAGGTCGAGGCCAGCAAGATCGAACTGCACCTGTGGCACACGCTGCAGGAGGTGCTGGGCGACGCCAGCGGCGTCACCGGCGTGCGGCTGGCTTCGACCCAGGGCGGGCCGACGCGCGATCTCGACGTCAAGGGCTGCTTCATCGCGATCGGCCACCAGCCCAACACCGAGATCTTCAAGGGCCAGCTGGAGATGAAGGACGGCTACATCGTCACCCGCACCGGGCTGGACGGCTTCGCCACCGCCACCAGCGTGCCCGGCGTGTTCGCCGCCGGCGACGTGCAGGACCACGTCTACCGCCAGGCCATCACCAGCGCCGGCACCGGCTGCATGGCGGCGCTGGACGCGCAGCGCTTCCTGGAGCAGGCCGACAGCTGAGAGCCCAGTTGCGGCTATACTTCGCAGCTTTGCCGGAACGCCGGCAACAGGCTACCGCCACCTGGTCCTGGCGAGGTCAAGCCGTCACACACCGCTGCGCATCGTGGCCGCGGTGCCGGCTGTTTGAAGAGAAGAGAGCCGTCATGGCACGCAAGTGCGAAGTCACGGGCAAGGGCCCGATGGTGGGGAACAACGTCTCCCACGCGAACAACAAGACCAAGCGCCGGTTCCTGCCGAACCTGCAGTACCGCCGCTTCTGGGTCGAGAGCGAGAACCGCTGGGTGCGGCTGCGCATCACCAACGCGGCGCTGCGCCTGATCGACAAGAAGGGCATCGACGTGGTCCTGAAGGACCTGCGCGCCCGCGGCGAAGCCTGAAACCGTTAGGAGCACATCATGGCCACCAAAGGCGGACGCGAAAAGATCAAGCTCGAGAGCACGGCCGGCACCGGCCATTTCTACACCACCAACAAGAACAAGAAGACGACGCCCGAAAAGCTCGAATTCCTGAAGTTCGATCCGAAGGCGCGCAAGCACGTGCTGTACAAGGAAACCAAGCTGAAGTAAGCCGCAAGCCGCGTGCTGCGGCTTCAGCCCCGACGAACCCGCCCGCGTGGCGGGTTTTGTTTTTGAGCCTCATCAACTTCAATCCCGAGTGAATCACTAGACTGAGACGCATTCGCCGCCGCCCCAGCTCTTTCGCCAGGCCCAGGCATTCCCGCTTGTTCCTCGACGAAAGGAGTTCTCATGTCCTCGCTGGGCCGCGCCCTCGCCGTCCTTCCGCTGGGTGCCGGTGTCCTGGCCGCGCCCGCCATCGCCCAGACCGAAGCCCGGGCCTTCGACACCGTCACCATCATCGGCACCGGATTGCCGACCGAGGTGATGCGCAATCCAGCCTCGATCACGGTGATCTCGGGCGAGTCGCTCGCGCAGACCGCGCCGGTGTCGATGGCCGCCCTGCTGCGCCACGTGCCGGGCGTGCAGATCTCGGAAGAAGGCATCGAGCGCATCTCGATCCGCGGTGAGACCGCGCGCCGCGTGGCCATCCTGATCGACGGTCAGAAGCTGACCGACCACACCAACTACGG
The DNA here is from genome assembly GCA_047602205.1 of Rubrivivax sp. Classification (GTDB taxonomy): domain Bacteria; phylum Pseudomonadota; class Gammaproteobacteria; order Burkholderiales; family Burkholderiaceae_C; genus Rubrivivax. The sequence continues at coordinate 6,704,355 of JASGHX010000001.1, forward strand.
CCAGCCCATCCTGGTGGACCCGACGACGATCGAACGCATCGAGGTCGTGCGCGGCTCGTCGTCGGTGGTCTCGGGCAGCAGCGCGATCGGCGGCGTGATCAACATCATCACCAAGCGCGGCGCGGCCAAGCCCTTCAGCTTCAGCGCGACGGCCGGCTACCTGTCGGCCACGCGCGGCTACCGCGCGTCGGCCACCGCGGCCGGCACCGTCGGCGCCGGGCCGGGTGCGCTGGACTACAACGTCAGCGCCGGCCGCATGGAGCAGGACGACCGCCGCACGCCCGACGGCCGCTTGAGCCCGTCCGACGTGTCGGACCGCAACCTGTCGACCCACCTCGGCTACCGGCTGGACCGGCACTACGTCGGTCTCAAGGCTCAGGCCTACGACTTGGCGGCCGACGTCTACGTGGGCCAGCCCGACTTCCTGATCTCGCTGCCGCACCGCGACCTGCGCAAGACCGCGCTGTTCTACGAGGGCACCCAGCTCGCGCCCTGGCTGTCCAAGCTCGGCGTCAACCTGTACCGGCAGACCATCGAGCGCGACTTTCGCAACGACGTGAGCACCACGGCCGGGCCGATGCGCATCCGCGTGCTGTCCGATTCGCTCGACGAGCAGGCCACCAACGGCGCCACGCTGCGCGCCGAGATGAAGTTCTCCGCCGACAGCCGCACCGTGGCCGGCCTGGAATGGGAGGACGACGCGCTGGCCGCCGACAAGACCACCCGCACCACGCGCACGCCGCCGGGGGTGACGACCACCTCGCTGCGCGGCGACGACGCCGTCACGCGCACGGTCTCGGTGTTCGGCCAGCACGAGCTGACGCTGGACCCGCGGCTCACCGCCACCGTCGGTGCGCGCGGCTACCGCGTGCGCTCCGAGCTCCGCACCTCCACCACCAACGGCATCGCCAACGCCGGCCGCGACAGCGCCGACAGCCTGGTGCTGGGCTCGGCCGGCCTGGTGTGGACGCCCGTCGACCGGCTGGCGCTGCGCGCCAACGTCTCGCAGGGCTACATCTACCCGACGCTGGGCCAGCTCTTCCTGACGACGACGGGCGGCGGCGTCACGCTGACCGGCAACCCCGATCTGAAGCCCGAGACCTCCACCACCTACGAGCTGGGCGCGCGCTACGCCGCCGGGCGCACGGTGCTGGACGCGACGCTGTTCCACGCCCGCTCCAAGGACTACATCGCCACCGTGTCCTCGGGCACCACCGGCACCTATCGCAACGTGGACGCCGCGCGCAGCCTGGGGCTGGAGCTGTACGCCGAGCACTCGCTGCGCGGCTTGGGGCTGACGCCGTACACCTCGTTCGCCGCGATGCGCCGCCAGCTGCGCTACGGCAACGGCTACCGCACCGACGACGGCGGCTCGCCCGTCTTCAGCGGCAGGATCGGCCTGCGCCAGGACTGGCACTGGGGCCCGGTGACCGGCAGCGTGGACGTCTTCGTGCGCGGCGAAAGCGAGGTCCGCCTGCGCGGCGAGGCCGGCGCGCTCAGCGGCTCGGCCGCCGGCTACGGCACGCTGCACGTCAACGTCCAGGCCGACTTCGGCGCCGGTCTCGCGCTGGTGGCCGAGCTCAACAACCTCGCCAACCGCCGCTACGCGCCCTACGGCCAGATGCCGGGCGCCGAGCGGTCGGTCAACCTGTTCGTGACCAAGCGGTTCTGATCAGGCCCGCGCGGCGCGCAGCTTGAACGAGAACTCCTGCAGCGCCGCGATGCCGCTTTCCTCGGCCTTCTTGCACCAGGCCTGCAGGTCGGTGACGAGTTGCTCGGCGGTCACGCTCTTGCGGGTCCAGAGCTGGCGCAGCTCTTCGCGCATCGCCACCAGCTTGGCCAACTTCGGGCTGTCGCCCAGGGCCTTCTCCAGCTGCGGCTTCACGCCGTGCGGGATCTTGTCGTCGTCGCGGTGCAACCAGGCCTTGGCCAGGTTCATGTTGACCCAGCGCATGCTGTTCTCGGCGCCTTCGCGGCGCAGCCGCTCCAGCTCGGCGCCGACCGCGCGGCGCAGCTCGGCGGCATAACGCGCCATCACCTCGTAGCGGTTGGCGATCACGGCCTCCAGCGTCTGGTCGTCGGCCACCGGCTTGACGGCGCCCAGCGCCAGCCGCGGCGGCGTCTTGCGCACCTTGGCCATGCCCAGCATCTCCATCGCGCGGATGTAGCCCCAGCCGATGTCGAATTCGTAGGGCTTGACCGACAGCTTGGCCGAGGTCGGATAGGTGTGGTGGTTGTTGTGCAGCTCTTCGCCGCCGATGATGATGCCCCAGGGGCTGATGTTGGTGGAGGCGTCGACCGCCTCGAAGTTGCGGTAGCCCCAGTAGTGGCCCAGGCCGTTGATGATGCCGGCCGCGGTGATCGGGATCCACAGCATCTGCACCGCCCACACCGTGGCGCCGATGGCGCCGAACAGCAGCAGGTCGATGATCAGCATCAGGCCCACGCCCTGCCAGCTGAAGCGGCTGTACACGTTGCGCTCGATCCAGTCGTCCGGCGTGTTGTGGCCGTACTTGCCGAGCGTCTCCTGCACCTTGGCTTCGGCGCGGTAGAGCTCCGAGCCGGTCAGCAGCACCGTCTTGATGCCGCGGGTGACCGGGCTGTGCGGGTCTTCTTCGGTCTCGCACTTGGCGTGATGCTTGCGATGGATGGCCACCCACTCCTTGGTGACCATGCCGGTGGTCAGCCACAGCCAGAAGCGGAAGAAGTGCGAGGGCAGCGGCCCGAGCTCCAGCGCGCGGTGCGCCTGGCAGCGGTGCAGGAAGATGGTGACGGCCGCGATGGTGATGTGCGTCATCACCAGGGTCGCCAACACGATCTGCCACCACGAGGCCTGCAGCAGACCCTCGGACAACCAGCGCACGACGCCGTCGTGCATTGCCATCATCAAATCCATGAACCGTCCTTGAGCCCCAACGTTCGGGGTGTCAGCAATTGTAGGTGCACGAAAGCAACGCCCATTGCGGGAATTGCCTAGAAAACGTCCGGTTGCTGGGTGAATTTGCGGTGGCTTTGGGTCAGATCAAGCCCGTAGGCACCGGAAGACGGCGCAATCAGCGCCGTTGCCAGACGGCGGCAAAGAAACCGTCGGTCCCGTGGCGCTGCGGCCACAGGCGGAGGCAGGGTCCTTCGACGAGCGCTTCGGCCGCCGCCACGTGCGCCGCGGCCAGCGCCTCGGCCGCCGGCAGCGGCAGGAAGTCGCGGCCGTGCGCGGCCTCGAAGGCGGCGACGGTGGCCTCGTTCTCGGCCCGCAGCAGGCTGCAGGTGGCGTAGACCAGGCGCCCGCCGGCTTTCAGCAGCCGCGCGGTACTGCCCAGGATGGCCACCTGCTTGGCGTGCAGCTCGGCCACCGAAGCCGGGCTCTGGCGCCACTTCAGGTCGGGGTTGCGGCGCAGCGTGCCCAGGCCCGAGCAGGGCGCGTCGACCAGCACGCGGTCGATCTTGCCGGCCAGGCGGCGCACGCGGTCGTCGCGCTCGTGGGCGATCTGCGCCGGGTAGACGTTGGACAGCCCGCTGCGCGCCAGCCGGGGCTTCAGCGCGTCCAGCCGGTGGCCCGAGACGTCGAAGGCGTACAGCCGCCCGGTGTTGCGCATCGCCGCGCCCAGCGCCAGCGTCTTGCCGCCAGCGCCGGCGCAGAAGTCCACCACCATCTCGCCGCGCTTGGGGTCGGTCAGCAAGGCCAGCAACTGGCTGCCTTCGTCCTGCACCTCGACAGCGCCGTGGGTGAAGACATCCAGCTTGTTCAGCGCCGGCTTGCCCTGCACGCGCAGGCCCCAGGGCGAATGCGGCGTCGGCTCGGCGGCGATGCCGGCAGCGGCCAGCGCGCGCTGCACGTCTTCGCGCCGGGCCTTCAGCGTGTTGACGCGCAGGTCCAGCGGCGCCGGCTCGGCCAAGGCCTGCACGAGCTGCCAGAAGTCGGTGTCGTCGAGCTGCTCGCGCAATGCGGCGGCCAGCCAGTCGGGCAGGTTGTGGCGCAGCTTGTCGGGCAGCGCGCCGCGGTCGACGGCCTGCACCTGTTCCAGCCACTGCTGCTCCTTCGGGCCCAGCGCGCCGCGCGGGAAGGTCGGGCTGCCCTGCCAGGCCAGGATCGCCAGCCGGCGCTCCAGCGCGCCGCTGCCCGACTGCGCCAGGTGCTGCAACATCAGCCGCTGGCGCAGCACCGCGTAGGCGGTCTCGGCGAGGCTGTGGCGCTCGCGCGCGCCCAGCGCCTTGTGCTTGCGGAAGAAGGTCGAGACGACGGCGTCGGCCGGCTGGTCCAGCTTCAGGAGCTGCTTCAGCAGCTCGGTGGCCAAGTCGAGCAAGGCGTTGGGGTGCATCGCGCTACATCAGCACCTGGCTGGCGCCGTCGGTCTGGCGCACGCAGCCGTCGTCCAGCCGCAGCTTGCCTTCGACGAACCAGCGCACCGACAGCGGGTAGATCACGTGCTCGGTGGCCAGCACGCGCGCGGCCAGGCTCTGCTCGTCGTCGCCGGCCAGCACCGGCACAGCCGACTGCATCACGATGGGCCCGTGGTCGAGATCCGCCGTCACGAAGTGCACCGTGGCGCCGCTCAGCTTGCAGCCCGCGGCCAGCGCGCGCCGGTGCGTGTGCAGGCCCGGGAAGGCCGGCAGCAGCGACGGGTGGATGTTCAGCATCCGTCCCTGGTAACGCGCGACGAAAGCCGGCCCCAGCACGCGCATGAAGCCAGCCAGCACGACGAGGTCGGGGCCGAAGCCGTCGACGGCTTCAGCCAGCGCGGCGTCGAAGGCCTCGCGCGAGGGCTGCGCCTTGTGGTCGACCACCGCGGTGGCGATGCCGTTGCGCTGTGCGAACGCCAAGCCCGCGGCGTCGGGGCGGTTGCTGATGACGGCGGCCACCACCGCCGGCCAGCGCTGCTCGGCGCAGCGCTGCACGATGGCCTCCATGTTCGAGCCGCGGCCGGAGATCAGAATGACGATGCGCTTCATGAGGGCGCCGGAGTGTAAGACCAGCGATCACGCCGCGATGGGCGACCTGAGACAATGCGTGTTTTTCCGTTCGCCAGCCTCCCGCCATGCGTTCCCGCGTCCTCTCCGGCATGCGCCCCACCGGCGCCCTGCACCTCGGCCACTACCACGGCGCCCTGAAGAACTGGGTGCGCCTGCAGGAGCAGCACGACTGCTTCTACTTCGTGGCCGACTGGCACGCGCTGACCACGCACTACGAGGAGCGCGACGTCATCGAGAAGAACGTCTACGAGATGGTGATCGACTGGATCGCCGCCGGGCTGGACCCCGACAAGAGCACCATCTTCATCCAGAGCCGGCTGCCCGAGCACGCCGAGCTGTTCACGCTGCTGGCGATGGGCACGCCGCTGGGCTGGCTGGAGCGCGTGCCGACCTACAAGGACCAGATCGACAAGCTGAAAGACCGCGACCTCGCGACCTACGGCTTTCTGGGCTATCCGCTGCTGCAGGCGGCCGACATCCTGATCTACAAGGCCACCTACGTGCCGGTGGGCGAGGACCAGAGCTCGCACGTGGAGCTGACGCGCGAAGTGGCGCGCCGCTTCAACCACCTGTACGGCCGGCTGGGCGGCTTCGAGGCCCAGGTGGCCGCCGTGCTGGCGCGCCTGCCCAAGGACGACCAGCGCTATTACGAGAAGCAGCGCAAGGCCTTCGGCGAGACCGGCTCGGCCGATGCTCGGGCAAGGGCGAGGCGCTGGTGAAGCGCGCCGCCGCGGCAATCGAAGGCTGGACCGACGGCGAGACCGAACTGCTGCTGGGCCATCTGCGCGGCAGCGGCCGGGCCATCCTCGTGGAGCCGCAGGCGCTGCACACCGAGGTGCTGCGCCTGCCGGGGCTGGACGGCACGAAGATGAGCAAGAGCTACGGCAACGCGGTGCTGATGCGCGACACGCCGGCCGAGGTGGAGAAGAAGATCAAGGGCATGACCACCGATCCCGCGCGCGTGCGCCGCACCGACCCCGGCGACCCGGAGAAATGCCCGGTCTGGCAGTTCCACAAGGTCTACAGCGACGAGGCCACGCAAGCCTGGGTGGTGCAGGGCTGCACGACGGCCGGCATCGGCTGCCTGGACTGCAAGCAACCGATCATCGACGCCATCGTGCGCGAGCAGCACCCCTGGCGCGAGCGCGCCGCGGCGCTGACCGCCGACCCGAAGAAGGTGCACTGGATCGTCGAGATGGGCACCGAGCGCGCGCGCACGGTCGCCCGCCAGACGATGAAGGACGTGCGCGAGGCGATGGGCTTGAACTACTGAACGACCGATGAACGCACTGCAAACCATCGAGGTCACGTCGACCGACCGTCCCGCCGCCAGCATCATCGTGCTGCACGGCCTGGGCGCCGACGGCACCGACTTCCTGCCTTTCGCCGACGAGATCGACCTTTCGCCGGTAGGCCCCGTGCGCTGGGTGCTGCCGCGCGCACCGGTGCGGCCGGTCACGATCAACGGCGGCCATGCGATGCGCGCGTGGTACGACATCCTGGGCACCGACCTCGTGCGGCGCGAGGACGAGGCCGGCCTGCGCGACAGCTTCGCGGCCGTGCAGGCCTTGATCGAGCGCGAAGTCGCGCGCGGCGTGCCGGCGCGGCGCATCGTGCTGGCCGGCTTCTCGCAGGGCTGCGCGATCGCGCTGGGTGCCGGCCTGCGCTGCCCGCAGCGGCTGGCCGGCCTGGTGGGAATGTCGGGCTACCTGCCGCTGGCCGCCAGCACCGCCGCCGAGCGCGCCGCGGCCAACGCCGACGTGCCGGTGTTCCTGGCGCACGGCCGCAACGACCCGGTGGTGGCGCTCGCGCGCGGCACCGCCTCGCGCGACCAGTTGCAGGCGCTGGGCTACGCGGTGGAGTGGCACGACTATCCGATGGAGCACTCGGTCTGCATCGAGGAAGTGCGCGCGCTGCAGTCCTTCCTGCGCCGCGTGCTGGCGCCATGAGGCAAGGCCTGGCGTGGCCGGCCTGCACATCACCGACATCGAGAACGCCATCAACTGGTGGCGCGAACGCTCGCCCTCGGTCGACGGCATCACGGCCTGCGCCGAGGTGCGCGCGCTGGCCGAGGTCTATGCGCTGATGGTCTACTACCGCGAAGCCACCTACGACGAAGAGCGCATGCCGAGCCGCGCCCGTGCCGCCTGGCTGGCCTGGTATGCGAGCACGCCGGATTCGCCCTGCATCGCAATCTGCTCCACCAGCCAGGGCGACGCCGTCTGCAAGGGCTGCGGCCGCAGCTTCGACGAGGTCAGGCACTGGACCGCGCTGAGCCCGGGCGACAAGCGCGCGGTGTGGCGGCGCATTACGCTCGACGGCACGGCCTGGCGCTTCAACCGCTATGCCGAGCGCGCGGCGGCCGGCGCGCCGCCGCCGGCGCTGCCCGACGGCGACCGCGGGAGCCGCCGTTGAGCGGCCGTTTTCGCGACAGCGTCGGCCGCATCTGCACCCTGGACCTGGCCGCTGTTCGTCGGCCAGCTCTCGGTGGTGGCCTTCTCCACCGTCGACACGGTGCTGCTGGGCCGCCACTCGGCGGCCGACCTCGCGGCGCTGTCGGTGGGCGCCTCGGCCTACATCACGGTCTTCATCGGGCTGATGGGCGTGGTGCTGGCGCTCGGCCCCATCGTCGGCCAGCTCTTCGGCGCGCGCCAGCTGGCGCAGGCCGGCCGCCAGCTGCACCAGGCCGTGTGGCTGGCGCTGGCGCTGGCGGTACTGGGCTGCGCGGCGCTGCTGTTCCCGGCGCCCTTCATCCGGCTGGCGCAGCTCTCGGGCGAGCAGGAGACGCTGGTGCGGCGTTATCTCTCGGTGCTGGCGCTGTCGCTGCCGGCCTCGCTGCTGTTCTCGGCCTACCGCGGCTTCAACAACGCCGTCTCGCGGCCCAAGGCCGTGATGGCGCTGCAGGTGGGCGGGCTGGCGTTGAAGATCCCGCTGTCGGCGCTGCTGATCGGCGGCGTGCCCGCTCTCGGCCTGCCGCCGCAGGGCGTGGTCGGCTGCGCCGCCGCCACCGCGATCGTGATGTGGGGCCAGCTCTGCGTGGCGCTGCTGGTGCTGCGCCGCGACCCGTTCTACGCGCCGTTCGAGCTCTGGGGCCAGGGCCTGCGGCTGCCCGACCGCCAGGCGTTGGCGGCGCAGCTCAAGCTGGGGCTGCCGATGGGCCTGTCGATCCTGATCGAGGTCAGCGGCTTCGCGCTGATGGCGGTGTTCATCGCGCGGCTGGGCACCACCGCGGTGGCCGGGCACCAGATCGCGGCCAACCTGGTGGCGGTGATGTTCATGCTGCCGATGGCGCTGGCCACCGCCACCAGCACGCTGGTGGCGCAGCGCGTGGGCGCGCGCGACCGCCACGACGCGCGCCGCCTGGCACGTCACGGCATCGGCTTCGGCGTGCTGGTGGCCGCGGTGGTGGGCACGGCGCTGTTCCTGGGCCGCGAGGCGGTGGTGCGCCTGTACACGCAGGACCTGTCGGTGATCGCCGCCGCGCTGCCGCTGCTGGCCTGGGTGACGGTGTTCCACGTCGTCGACGCGACGCAGACGCTGGCCGCCTTCGTGCTGCGCGCCTACCGCATCGCCACCGCGCCGATGTTCGTGTTCGCCGGCTCGCTGTGGGGCGTGGGGCTGGGCGGCGGCTACTGGCTGGCCTTCGACCTGGGCGGCATCACGCCCCCCGCGCTGCGCGGCGCGCCGGGCTACTGGGCGGCCAGCACGGCCGGGCTGGCACTGGCCGCGGTGCTGCTGCTGGCGCTGGTGGCGCGCGTCATGCGCGAGCAGAAGGCGAAGGCGCAGCAGAAGGCGCCGGCAGCGCCAGCGTGAAGCAACTGCCGCCGCCCTCGCGCGGCTCGCAGCGCACGCTGCCGCCGTGGCGCTCGGCGATCTGACGCACCAGCGCCAGGCCCAGGCCCACGCCGCCGGCGCGCTCGGCATGGCCGGGCAGGCGGAAGAAGGGCTCGAAGATGCGCTCGCGGTAAGCCTCGGGCACGCCGGGGCCGCGGTCGCAGACCTGCACCTCCACCTGGCCGCCGCGGCCTGGCTGCACGCGCAGCTCGATCTCGCTGCCGCCGTAGCGGCGGGCGTTCTCCAGCAGGTTGCGCAGCGCGCGCCGGATGAGGCGCTCGTCGCCCTGCAGCATCAGCGCCTCGCCCTGCACGCTGGCGCCGACGCGCGCCGCCTCCTCGGCGGCCAGGCCCAGCAGGTCGACCTCGTCGTGGCGGTCGAGCGCGGCGCTGGCGTCCAGGCGGCTGGCCAGCAGCACCTCCTCGACCAGCGCATCCAGCTCGCCGACGTTGACGTCGATCTCGCGCCGCATCTGCTGGCGCTGCTCGTGCGTCGCGTCCTCCAGCATCGAGACCGCCATCTTCAGCCGCGTGAGCGGCGAGCGCAGCTCGTGGCTGGCGTTGGCCAGCAGGCTCTTGTGCGATTGCAGCAGCGCCTCGATGCGGCCGGCCGCGCGGTTGAAACTGGCGCCCAGCGCCGCGACCTCGTCGCGCCCGTCCTCGCTGACGCGCTGGTGCAAAGCGCCGGCGCCGAAGGCCTCGACGCCGCTCTTCAGCGCTTCCAGCCGCCGCGTCAGCCGCCGCACCACGGGCCAGGCACCGCCGGCCACCGCGGCGAACAGCAGCAGCAACAGCATCGCCAGCGCCACGCCGTCGGGCAGGCCCGGCAACGGCAGCCAACCCTGCGGCGGCGCGCCCAGCGGCCCGGCCGCCAGCCCGGGGCGCAGACCCGGCTGCCCGCGCGGCAGGCGCAGCACCCACAGCGTGCGGCCGTCGTCCATGCGCACCGCCTGCTGCCGGCGCGGGAACAGCGGCCCGGCCTCGGCCTCGCGCCGCGCGTAGGACTCGGAGGTGGCCAGCCGCCGGCCCTGGGCGTCGTCCAGCGCCAGCGGCAGGCGCAGGCGCTGCGACCAGTCGTGCAAGGCCTGCTCCTGCTCGGCCGGCGGCGCGTCGGCCGCGGGCAGCGAGCGCTGCAGCAGGTCGGCCCAGGCCTCGGCGCGGTCGCGCACCGTGGCTTCGAAGCGCGTGCGCTCCTGCTCCAGGTGGCGCTGCACCAGCCAGCCCGAGACCAGCGCGAACAACGCCAGCGCCGCGAGGACGGTGACGTAGATGCGCAGGTAGAGCGAGCGCACGGGCGACCGCCGCCGTCAGCTGTCGCCGTCCTGCTTGCGCGCGAAGACGTAGCCGCTGCCGCGCACCGTCAGCACGCGCTTGGGGTTCTTGGGGTCGTCCTCGATCACCGCGCGGATGCGCGAGATGTGCACGTCGATGCTGCGGTCGAAGGCCTCCAGCGGATGGCCTTTGAGCGCGTCCATGATCTGGTCGCGCGACAGCACGCGGCCCGGGCTCTTGGCCAGCACCACCAGCAGCTCGAACTGGTGGCTGGTCAGCTCGCAGGGCTTGCCGTCCAGCCGCGCCTGGCGCGCGCCGAGGTCGATCTCCAGGCGGCCGAAGCCCAGCACGTCGTCGCTGCCGGGCTCGGGCGTCGCGCGGCGCAGCAACGCCTTCACGCGCGCCAGCAGCTCGCGCGGCTCGAAGGGCTTGGGCAGGTAGTCGTCGGCGCCCAGCTCCAGGCCGACGATGCGGTCCATCGGCTCGCCGCGCGCGGTCAGCATCAGCAGCGGCAGGCGGCGCAGCTTGGGGTCGGCGCGCAGCTCGCGCGTCAGGTCCAGGCCGTCGCCGTCGGGCAGCATCAGGTCCAGCAGCAAGGCGTCGTAGGGCGCCGCGCGCAGCCGCTCGCGGCCGGCCCCCAGCGAGCCGGCCGCGTCCACGTCGTAGCCGTTGCGGCGCAGGTAGTCGCCGACCATGTCGGTCAGGCGTTGGTCGTCGTCGATCAGCAGCAGACGGGGGTTCAAGGGGGTCGGGCTCCGCTCGGCTCTTCGGAGATGCCGAGCTTACTTCGGCGCCGCGCCGCCGCGGCGTTCCATGCGCTCGGCCATGCGGTCGTGGCGCTGCTGGATCCGCTCGGCGATCTTGGCGCGCTGCTCGGGCGTCAGCACGCGGCTGACGTCCAACATGGCCTGCAGCATGCGCTTGCTGGCGGCGTCGTGCTGCGCGAGCTGCTGCTGGCGCAGCGCCTCGACGGCATTGGCGTCGACGGTGGGCTGCGTGAACAGCGTGCGCATCTGCTCGTGCAGGCTGCGGCCGGCGTCGCGCTGCGCCTTCAGGTCGTTGCGCGCGGCCTCGACGATCTGGCGGATCTGGCTGCGCTGCTCGGCCGTGGCATTGACGGCATCCAGCAGGCGCGGGCTCAGCATCGGCCCCATCATCATCGCGCCGGGCCCAGGCCCGTGGTGGCGGCCATCGGGCGCGGCTTCAGCGGTCAGGATCACGCTGCCGGCCAGCGCAACCACGAGGCCGGTGGCCAGCAGGCGGCTGGCGCTGCGATTCCAGCGGGTGGCGGTCGGGTTCATCAGGGGACTCCCATCGGGTGTTGCGATGGAAGGCATGATGGCCAGCGCAGTTGTCGTGGCTGTGCGGGACGGGTAAAGATCTGTTGGCCCCGCGGCGGGGCCTTCGGCGTCCAGGCTCAGCCCTCGCGCGTGAAATCGCGCTCGGGCCTTCGCCAGGCGCAAGACCCCTTCCGGGCTCTTGCGTCCAGGCTCAGTATTGCGTTTCGCGCACGTCCTCGCCGCGGCGCACGGCCTTGTGGATGGCCTTGGCCGACGGCGAGTTCAGCTCGCCCACCAGCTCGACCGCCGGCTCGTCCACCGGCGCCAGCGACAAGCCGTCCAGCACCACGCCGCCATAGGCGGCGCGCAGCGCGGCCTCGGCCTCGGCCGCCTCGTCGCCCTGCAGCGGCTCGGCGTGGGGCAGCGTCGCGGCGTCCAGCACCGAGGGCGTGGCCTCCACCTCGCTGTCGGCCGCGGCGCGCAGGTCGGCGGTGGCCTCGGGCTCGCGCTCGATCAGCACCACCGCCATCTTCGAGCGTAGGCTGGCAAGGCCTTCGTCGGACCAGTTGATCACCACGCGCTCGAACTGCTCGAGCGCGCGCTTGAGCACGTCGTAGGGGATCTTGTGTAGCGCGCGCAGGCCCTTCCGGCCCAGCGCATGCTCGACGAAGGCAAGCTGGCGCAGCGCCTGGCGGTTGTCGGGCATCTCGTCGAGCAGCGCCGCCAGCGACTGGCGGATGCGCTGCAGCTCCTGCTGCTCCTGCGATGGCGCCGGGCTGGGCCGGCCTGGCGCCGCGCTTGCGCGCCGCCGGCGGGGCCGGCGACTCGGCCAGCACCAGCTCGATGCCGCGCTCGCCGCGCTGCACCTTCAGATCGGCCTTGAAGAAGGCGCGGACGCCGCGGGCGATGAGGGTGAAGGGACGTGAGATCGAAGCCATGGCAAGCGAGGCGGGCGGAAGAAGGCCTGGGCGGTCTGACCGCCGACGTCTTCGTTATCGGCCGCGTGCGCGCGGACTTGAGCCGGCCTTTTGTGACCAGACGCAACCGGGCTTCGGGCTGTGCGTCTCAGGCGGTGCACGTACGGTTCTTGCCGGTGCGCTTGGCCTCGTACAACGCCTCGTCGGCGCGGCCGAGCGCAGCTTCCAGCGTCTCGCCGGGGCGCCATTCGGTGACGCCGGCCGAGAAGGTGACGAAGACCTCGCGCTCGTCGTGCATGAACAGCGCGGCGCTCAAGGCGCGCTGCAGCCGCGTCAGCGTCTGCTGCGCCTCGGCCAGCGCGGTGGCCGGCAGCAGCACCACGAACTCCTCGCCGCCGAAGCGCGCCAGGTGGTCCACCGGGCGCAGCCGCTGCCGCACCTCGGCGGCCAGCGACTGCAAGGCCTTGTCGCCGGCGGCGTGGCCCAGGCTGTCGTTGAGCTTCTTGAAGTTGTCGATGTCGATCAGGCCCACCGCCAGCGGCGCGCCGGCGCGCTCGCCGGCACGTTCGCAGCGAGCGGCCTCGGCCTCGAAGGCCTGGCTCAGGCCGCGGCGGTTGGCCACGCGGGTCAGCGCGTCGGTGCTGACCTCGTCGGACAGGCGGCGCAGTTCGCCTTCGAGCGCCCTCACCTGCTCCTCGAGCTGGCGGGCGCGCTCGTGCTCGCCGTGCAGGCGCGACTGCGCCTGCTGCACGAGCTGCTGCACCGAGCGGCTGTCGTCGACCAGCTCGCGCACCACGCCGGCCAGGCCTTCGATCGAATCGGCGGCCTCGATGGCCTGCACGTGGCGGCTGACGTTGTCGTGGAAGCGCCCGGTCTGCTCGCCCAGCTCGCCGATCTCGCCCAGCATGCGGTTGATGAGCTGCTTGAGCGCGTTGCGCGCCTGCTCGCGCTCGCTGCGCACGCGGGCGTGGCGCTCGCGCGTCTCGGCCAGGATCACGGTCGCGGCGCGCACGCTGCGCGCGTTCAGGCCCTCGGCCAGCCGCGCCTGCAGCACCTCGGCCTGGCCGCGCGCCCAGCTCTCGTCCTCGGCCAGCTCGGCCAGGCCCTGGCCCAGCTCGGCGCACAGCCGGTTGACCTGCTCCACCAGGTGATGGCGGTGCGCGAACAGGCGGCGGATCTCGGCGCAGACCCCGTCGAGGTCCTGCAGGCAGCCGGCCGTCGGACCCTGCCCGGCCAGGCGGTCGGCCAGCGCACCCAGGCGGTCGGCCAGCTCGGCGGCGCGGGCCTCGCCCGGCGGCAGCGCGGCGTTGACGGTCAGCCGCAGGTGGTCGATCGCGGCCGGCCACTCGGCACTGGCGCCGGCTTCGGCATCGGTCTCGACCGCCGCCGGCAGCGGCGCGGCGGCGGTGCCGGCGGCGTCGTCCTCGGCCGGCGCCGGGCCGTCGGATTCCCACGAGCCCACCAGTGCGGCCAGGCGCTGCTGCAGGCGCTGCAGGTCGCTGCGGCTGCCGTCCAGCACGCGCTGCAGGCTGTCCTTCCGGCGCGCTACCGACCACTGGCTGCTGCTGCGCTGCAGCGCGCGCACCAGGCGCTCGATCAGCGCCGCCCAGGCCTGCGACTGCGCGCTGGCCGACTGCAGCGTGCGCTCCAGCGCCTGCCCGGCCTGGTCCCAGCGGCCTTGCATCAGCGCCTGCAGCAGTTCGTCGCGCCGCTGCGGCTCGTCGCCCAGGCGGGCCAGCAGGCGGTCGAGCAGCGGCCGCGCGCGCTCGGGCAGCACCGTGGCCGCCTGCCCCGCTTCCTCGGCAAAGGCACGGGCGTAGTTCTCGGGCGTGGGTTCGAGCTGCGCCAGCGCCAGGCGGCGCAGGGCGCCCTTGGCGATCTGCGCCGGCGTCGCGGCGGTCATCGGCGGGCCATCGCTTGCCGGTCAGCCCCGCACGACGGCGGCGGCGCCGGCTTCCAGCTCGCCGGCCTGGCTGATCCACGGCGCGCTGCGGGCGAGCACCGCCTGCTGCAGCCACTGCTCCAGGTCGGCCGCGGCCGCCGGGCGGCTGAACAGGAAGCCCTGCATCACCACCACGCCCAGGCGGTGCAGCACCTCCATCTGGCGCAGCGTCTCCACGCCCTCGGCGATCACGCGCAGGCCCAGCGAGCGCGCCAGCGCGATGATGGCCGTCACCACCGCCGAGCTCTGCGGGCTGACGCCCAGGTCGCGCACGAAGCTGCGGTCGATCTTCAGCTCGGAGATCGGCAGCGTCGTCAGGTACGACAGCGACGAGTAGCCGGTGCCGAAGTCGTCGATCGCGATCTCGACGCCGATCTCGTTGAGCCGGTGCAGCGCCGGGATGACGTTCTGCAGGTCCTTCATCAGGTTGTCTTCGGTGATCTCGAGCATGATCACGCGGTGCGGCACGCCCTGCGCGGTGACGACCTGGTGGATGTGGTCGACGAGGTCGCTGCGCTCGAACAGCCGGCTGGGCAGGTTGACGGCGATCGACTCGCTGAAGCCGAAGCTCTGCTGCCAGGCCTTGGCCTGGCGCGCGGCCTCGGCCAGCGCCCACTCCGACAGCGGCACGATCAGGCCGGTCTCCTCGGCCAGCGGGATGAAGTCGCCCGGCGGCACCAGGCGGCCGCCGCGCTGCCAGCGCATCAGCGCCTCGACGCCGATCATGCGCGCGCTGCGCACGTCGATCTTGGGCTGGTAGTGCAGCACCAGCTCGTCGCGCTCGATGGCCTTGTGCAGCGCGGTCTCCAGCTCCAGCTTCTCGCGCCCGCGGCCGGCGAGCTGCGGGCCGTACAGCGCCGCGGCGTTGCGCCCGGTGGCCTTGACCGAGTACATCGCGACGTCGGAGTTGCGCATCAGGTCGGCCACGCTGCCGCCGTCGCGCGGGTACATCGCGACGCCGACGCTGGCGGTGACGAAGCATTCCTGGCTGGCGACGACGATGGGGTCGCGCATCACCTCCAGCATGCGCTGGGCCACGCGCTCGGCGTCGCGCTCGTCGGCCACCTCGGGCAGCAGCGCGACGAACTCGTCGCCGCCCAGGCGGCCCACGGCCTCCAGCGAGCGGTGCGAGCGTACGCCCATGCCGTGGCCTTCGTACACCGCCTCCAGCACCTGGTCGCTGTGGCGCACGCAGCCGCGCAAGCGGCGCGAGACCTCCATCAGCAGCTCGTCGCCCGACTGGTGGCCCAGCGTGTCGTTGATGATCTTGAAGCGGTCGAGGTCGATCAGCAGCAGCGCGCACTGGTGGCCCAGGCGGCGCGCCATCTCCAGCGCGCGCTCGGCGCGCCACAGCAGCTGGCGGCGGTTGGGCAGCCCGGTCAGCGCGTCGAAGTTGGCCAGGTGGCGGATCTTGTCCTCGGCCACGCGGCGGTCGGTCACGTCCTGCACCACGCCGGTGTAGCCGACCATCTGGCCCTGCTCGTTGAACTCGGGCTCGGCCTCCACGTGCACCACGTGGTCGCCGCTGTACCAGTGCGGCGTGATCGGCATGTCGGTGGTCAGCACCGAGCCGTGCGCCAGCGTGCTGCGCAGCATGCGCATCAGCACGCGCCGGTCCTCGGCCGGCACCAGGCGCAGCAGGCCGCGGAAGCTCAAGGCCTCGCCGGGGCCGAGGCCGAACACGCGCAGCGCCTCGGGCGACAGCAGCAGCCCGCCGTGGCGGCGCCAGTCGAAGCTGCCCATGCGCGCCAAGTCCTGCGCGCGCGCCAGCTTGCTCTTGCTGCGCTCCAGCTCCTGGCGCGTGCGCGCGGCACGCAGCAGGTAGCGCAGCCGGCCGTCGAGCAGGCTCCACTGCTGGGTCCACTGCTGGGTCTTGACGAAGAAGTCGGTGGCGCCGGCCTCGTAGGCGCGGGTGATCGAGGCCTCGTCGTTGAGGCCGGTCAGCATCAGCACCGGCACGTGCTCGCCGCCGGGCAGCGCGCGCAAGGCGCGGCAGGTGTCGAAGCCGTCCAGCTCCGGCATCATCGCGTCGAGCACCACCACGTCGGGCATGCCGTCCTGCAGGGCGTCCAGCGCGGCCTGGCCGCAGTCGACCTCGCGCACGACGAAGCCGCGCTCGCGCAAGGCGGCGCCGGCGATCATCAGCGTTACCTGGTCGTCGTCGGCCAGCAGCACGCGCGGGTGATCGCGTGCATGCTCTTCGGCGTAGGACGTGACAACTGGGCTCATCGGCTGGCGCGCTACGCCGCGAGCATAGCCCCAACCGCCGCGAGAACCTGCCGTCCTTCGTCGATCAGGGCCTGCAGCTCGGCCGCCGGCGGCAGCTGCCGGTCGCCGCGCAGATGGTGCTCAAGGTCGGCGCAACGCTGCGAGAAGCCCATCGCACCGATGGCCGCGGACGACGACTTCAGCGTGTGCGCCGAGCGCGAGAGGCGGTCGGCGTCGCCCGCCGCCACGGCCTGGCCGATGTCGACGAGGTGGCGGCCCAGCGAGGTCTCGTAGGCCTGCAGCACGCGCCGCAGCACGCCCTGCTGGCCGCCGGGGTCCAGCTCGCGCAGCCGCGCGATGGCCTGCGGGTCGATCACCGGCGCGGCCCCGTGCTGCAACGCCGGCGCAGGCGGCAGCGGCGGCCGCGCGCCGCCGCTGGCCTGCAGGGGACCGGCAGCCCCATGGCGATCGAAACCCATGCCCTTGTCTTTCTTCATTTCGCACCTGCGCTTGCCGCAGCCCCCTGACGCACCGCCGGAGGATGCCGGCGGCACGCCCTTGCCGTCAAGGCGGCCGCGAGCGATGCCAGGAGGGGTGCATCGGCGGCCTCGTCCGCCATTTATCGGGTGTTCCGGCCGGCTCTTGAGCGGCATCGGCGCGCGGCGTGGCCTGCATCGTGGTCTCCGTACAATCGTCGCCATGCGCGTGCTGTCCCTCGTGGCGACCTCGATCGCCCCGGCCTTGTCGGCAGCGGCCGACGGCAGTGGCGCTTCCGCCGCCTCCAGCGGGCCGTGGATCTTCGCCAGCGTGGCCTTCGTCGGCGTGGCCGCCGCCAGCTTCGCGGCCGGGCTGTGGCGATCCGGCCGGCTGCGGCAGGGTTCGGCGCCGCCACCGGCCGCCGGGCCGGCGCCGGCCCCTGCCCCCGGCGCGCTGCGCCGGCTCGCCGCCGGCCTGGCCGCCGATCCGCGCCCGGCACTGCTGCTGCACACCGAGCGCAGCACCGGCGAGCGTCGCCTGCTGCAGGCCAACGCCGCCGCGCTGCAGCAGCTCGACGCCACGCCGGCCGCGCTGGGCGGCCCGTGGTCGGCGCTGGAGCCGGTCGCACCGGCGGCGCTGCGCAACGCGCTGGCCGATCCCGCCAGCCCCGGCGGCTGGTGGCTGCTGCACGACGAGGCCGCAGGCCTGTGCCTGGCGCTAGGCCCCGACGCCGCGCTCGCCGACGACGAGACCGCGTCGCTGGTCTACACCGTGTCGCACGACCTGCGCGCGCCGATCCGCGTCGTCGACGGCTTCACGCGCATCGTCAAGGAGGACTACGGCCGCCAGCTCGACCGCGTGGGCAACGACCACCTCGACCGCGTGCTGGCCGCCGCCGCGCGCATGAACCAGATGATCGACGCCGTGCTGACGATGGCGCGGCTGGCCTCGCAGCCGCTGGTGCGGCAGCCGGTGGACCTGTCGCAGCTGGCCGGCTTCATCGTCGACGACCTGCGCCGCGCCGCGCCCGAGCGCCAGGTGGAGGTGCAGATCGAGCCGGGCCTGCGCAGCCGCGGCGACCCCACGCTGCTGCGCCTGGTGCTGGAGAACCTGCTGGGCAACGCCTGGAAGTACAGCGGCCAGAACCCGCGCGCGCGCATCGAGTTCGGCTGCAGCCGCGACGAGGACGACGCGCGCGCGGTCTACGCGGTGCGCGACAACGGCGCCGGCTTCGACATGCGCGTGGCCGACCGCCTGTTCGGCCTGTTCCAGCGCCTGCACAGCGCCAAGGACTTCCCGGGCACCGGCGTCGGCCTGGCCTCGGTGCGCCGCATCGTGCAGCGCCACGGCGGCCAAGTCTGGGCCGAGTCGGAGCCCGGGCGCGGGGCGGCGTTCTACTTCACGCTGCCGGGCTGAGCAGCCTCTTCTCGGCCGTCCATGGTGCCAAGCGGCACCCCCGCCGCATGAATCAACCGCAACCAAGCGGCCGCCGCGGAACCGGCTTTGCCGGGCCGCTGGCGGCGCCCCCTGGGGGGAGGCGCCGAAGGCGCTTCGGGGGGGTCAATCCTGCGCGCTGCGCGCCAGCTCTTCCACCGCCAGCACCAGGCGCTCGGCCTGCTGCTCGACGCTCAGGCCCTGCTCCTGCGCCAGCCGCTGCACGCGCTGCCAAGCGCGCTCGCGGGTCAGCGAATAGCGGTGCATCACCACGCCCACGGCCATCGCCACCAGCTCGGTGGGCGGCGCGGCCGCGGCGGGGGGCGCGGCCGCCGGCAGAGGCCGCTCCGCCAGCGCCGGTGCCGGCGCCGGCGCGCCGCTGCGCAGGCGGGCCAGCGCGGCGTCGACGGTGGGCACGATCTTGCCCACGTCCAGCGGCTTCACGAGATAGGCCACCGCGCCCAGCGAGCGCACCTTGGCGGCCGTGGCCTCGTCGGAGAAGGCCGACAGGAAGATGAAGGGGATGCGGCTCACGTCGCGCAGGTACTCGGCGACGTCGAAGCCGGTCTTGCCTTCCATGCGGATGTCCAGCAGCGCCAGCTCGGGCCTGTGCTCGCGCGCCAGCAGGATCGCGTCGTCGCCGTTGTCGGCGTCGATCACCTCGTAGCCGGCCTGCGCCAGGCCGTGCACCACGGTGGCCAGCACCAGGCGGTCGTCGTCGAGCACCAGGATGCGCCCCTTGCTCACGCTGCTCATTGCCCCCTGCATGGCGGTCATTGTGCGGCAATCGGCGCCAGCCCCGGCGGCGCCGGCGCGGGGTCGCGCTGCACGCTGGGGGCGCGCAGCTGCACCCGCGCGACGACCTCGGCGCCCTGCTGCTGCAGCGTCAGCGTCGCGCTGCGGCGCGGCAGCAGCGCGCGCGCCAGCCCCAGGCCCGACAGGCTGCCCGGGTAGCGCGCGAGGTCGAAGCCCGGCGGCAGCGCGCCGCGGTTGGCGATGGTGATGCTCACCAGCGCGCCCTCGTCGACCGCGGCCTCGCAGCGCACGCCCTCGCCCTGGCCGTGCTTGACGGCGTTGGTCAGCAGCTCGTTGAGCGTCAGCGCGATCGGGATCGACTCGGCCTCGGGCATCAGCCAGTGGCCGGCCTCGTCGGAGGTGGCGACCTCGATGCCGCGGCCGAAGGTGCGCTGCACCGAGGCCGCGATGGCCTGCAGCACATGGGCCACGCGCAGCGGCCCGCCGGCGCCCACCTGCAGGCCGTAGACCTGGGCGATGGCCTGCACCTGGCTCACCGCCTCGGCCAGCATCGGGCCGGCGCCGGGGTGGCGCTCGGCGTGCTGCTGCAGCAGCCCGGCCACGCCCTGCAGGTTGTTCTTGATGCGGTGGTGCACCTCGCGCACCAGCACCTCGCGCTGGGCGATGGCGGCCTGCAGCCGCGCCTGCTCGGCGGCGCGCTGCTCGGTCACGTCGCTGGCCACCAGCAGGAGCTGCGGCGCCACCTCGGCGCTGGGCGCCAGCGCGACGATGCGCACGTCCCACACGCGCGCGCCGGCCTCGGCCTCGTCGCGCCATTCGTGGCGCTGCAGCGTCTCGCCGCCCTGCGTCAGCCAGCCGGCCAGCGCCACCGCCTTGCCCGCCGAGCAGCATTCGTCGGGCGTGCGGCCGGCCACCAGCTCCAGCGGGCGGCCGAAGAAGGTGCCGGCCATCTGGTTGAGCTGCAGCACGCGCAGCGAGCGGGCGTCGAACAGCGCCATCGCCAGCGGCGCGGTCTCGATCATGCGCTGCAGCGAGGCCTGGGCCTGCGCGATGCTGACCTCGGCCTGGCGGCGGCGCTCGATGTCCAGCAGCGCGAAGGTGAGCTGCTGCTGGCCCTGCTGATGCGCGCGGCCGGTGACGACGGCGTTGCCCACCACCCAGAACTCGCGCCCGTCGCGCGCCTTGAGCCGGCACTCGAAGGTCTCGGACTGCCCTTCGCCCAGCCGCTGCAGCCAGTCGGTGCGGCGCAGCGGGTGGTCGGGCTCGGGCGTCGCGGCGATGCTGATCGCCTCGCCGACGAAGTCGGCCAGCTCGCCGCCGAACATGCGCCGCGCCGAGCGGTTCATCCATTCGATGCCGCCGTCGCCGACGGTGACGATGCCCACCAGCACCGAGTCGAGCAGCGCGCGCGTGCGCTCGGCCTGGCCGGCCAGGCTCTCGCGGGCGCGGTAGCGCTCGTCGACGTCGACGTAGGAGCAGATCACGCCGGCCTCGGGGTCGGCCGCGTCGACCGGGCGCGCCGCCACCTGCACCCACAGCAGGCTGCCGCCGCGGCGGCGCAGCCGGCGCTCGGCGCTGTAGCGGCCGTGCTGGCGCAGCGAGCGGGCCATCGAGGTCTCGAACTCCACGCATTCGCGCGCGTCGGCGTGCAGCTCCAGGCCGTCCAGCGCGGTCAGCTCGGGCGGCGCGTAGCCGGTGAGCGCCGCCATCGCCTGGTTGGCGCGCTCGATGCGGCGGCCGCGCATGTAGACGATGCCGACGTCGGAGAGGCTGAACATCAGCTCGCGCTCGCGGCCCACGGTTTCCAGGTCGGCCTGCTGCGACTTCAGACGCGAGATGTCGGTCAGCACCGCCACCGCCTCGGGGGCACCGCCGTGCGAATCCTCGGCGCGGCGCAGCGACAAGGTGAACCACACCGGCCCGCCGGGACCTCCGGGTGAATCCCCACCCGGCAGTTCGGCCTCGAACGCCTGGCCCTCGGCCAGCGCGGCGGCGGCCTGCTGCACCACGGCCGCGGCCTGCGGCGGCAGCGCGGCGAACAGGCCTTCGAAGCTGGCGCCGGCGGCGCCGCCGGGCGGCAGGCGCAGCATGCGCTCGAAGCGGCGGTTGCAGCGCACCAGCATCGCGCCGCGCAGGTAGGCGATGCCGGCGGTGGAGCCGTCGAGGATGGTCGACAGCTCGCGCAGCAGCTGCTCGTTGCGCTGGCGCGCGCGTTCCTGCTCGGTGACGTCGAGCGTCACCACCGAGGTGGCGGGCCGGTCGCTGCCGGCAGCGCCGGGCAAGGCGCCGGGCTCGACGCGGGTCAGCAGCCAGCGCTGGCCCAGCTCGGGGTGGCGCACCGCGAAGCGCACCTCGGCGCGCTCGCCCTGGCGCAGCGCACGCTGCAGCCGTTCGTACTCGGGCAGCGACTCGGCTTCGACCAGGTCGCGGCCGATGCCCAGCAGCCCGGCGCCGGCCGCGGGCGCCGGTGCCGGCGCGCCGCTGCCGCGCCGGCGCAGCGGCGCCAGCCAGCCGCGGCTGGGGTCGTAGGTGGCCACGCCGACGCTGGCGGTGTGCATCAGCGCGCCCATCTCGAGCTGCGCGAGGTCGCGCTCCTCCTCGGCGCTGCGGTCTTCCACCACGGCCATGTAGCGGCGCTCGCCGCTGCGGGTGGCGAAGCTCGACAGCCGCGCGCTCAGGCGCCGCCGGCGGCCGCCGGACAGCCGCACCGAGGCCTGCAGCTCCAGCGGCGCGGCGCCGGGCACCAGCTCGGGCAGCGGCGCGTCGCGCGACCAGGCCAGCAGGTCCTGCAGTTCCTGCGGCGCATCCGACAGCAGCACCGGCACTTGCTCCACCAGCAGCTCGAAGGCGGGGTTGGAGCGCACGATCAGGCCGGCATGGTCGAACACCAGCATGCCCGCAGGGCTGAGGTCGAACCACTGCGCCAGCTCGTGCAGCGAGCGCTCGGCCTGGGCGCGGGCCATGTGCTCGCCGGTGGCGTCCTGCAGCAGCTCCAGCAGCAGGCGCTGGCCGCCGGCCTCGATCGGGTACAGCACCGAGCGGAACCAGCGTTCGGCGCCGCCGGCGTGCAGCAGCCGGCGCTCGATCAGCGTGGCCACGTGGCCCGCGGGCGGCGATTCGCCCAGGGCGCGGCGCGCGGCCAGCAGCAGCTCCTGGTCCTCGGGCGCGGCGAGCTGTACCAGGTCGCGGCCCAGCAGCGCCGCGCGCGGGTGGCCGCTGAAAGCGACGAAGGCCTCGTTGGCGTCGACGATGCGGTGCGCGCGGTCGTGCAGCAGCGCCGGGAAGGGCGAGGCCCACAGCATGCGCAGCAGCTCGTCGTGCGCGCCTGCGCTGCCGGGCGCGGCGCCGGCCGCCACCGCGGTCAGCCGCGTCGCCAGCGGCGCCGCCAGCGCCTGCAGCCGCAGCAGCCGCAGGCCGCCGGCCGTGCTGCTGACGGCGCGCAGCAGGCCGGCCTCGCCGGCGTCGAGCAAGGCCTCGCTGCGGCCCTCGCCCTGCGCCGAGAACCAGCGCCAGGGCTCGGGCCCCAGCGGCGCCAGCACGTCGCCCGCCGGCGTGCCCGGCACCGGCGCCGCGTTCAGCAGCGCGCGCGCCGCCGCGTTGGCGCCGCGCAGCAGCAGCCGCCCGGGTGCGAACCACAGCAGCGGCTCGGCGACCTCGTCCAGCAGTTCGGCCGGAACGTCACTGGTCTCTAGCGTCGGGCCGCCGGGCGACACGTCACTCCAACTGCGCCGCCGAGGCCAGCGCCGACAGCAGCGCGCGGTTGACTTCCGAGACGCTGATCAGCAGCCGGTCGGCGCGCTCGCGGATGTCGATCAGCGACTCCTGCTCGATCGCCTGCACCAGCTCCAGGTAAGGCAGGAAGGGGCCGTCCTCGCCCAGCAGCGCCTGGCGCACGCGGTCGGGCACCGGCACCTGGCGCAGCAGCTCGGCGAAGGGCTGGTTGAGCAGCCGGTCCAGCAGCGAGAACACGCCGCAGATGAACAGCTCGCCGCGCAGCTCGGCGTCGCCGCTGCCCTTGACCAGTTCTTCCATGATCAGCCCGCGGCGCACGGCCGCGAACATCACCGGCTTCATGTTGACGTCCTTGCTGGCCGAGGCCAGCAGCAGCGCCAGCCAGCGCTTGAGCTTGTGGTAGCCCAGGATCATCAGCGCGTGGCGAAACGAGCCGATCTCCACCGAAAGCCCGAAGCCCGGCGAGTTGATGTAGCGGATCAGCCGGAAGGCCAGCGTGGGGTCGTTCTTCAGCACCGCTTCCAGCCGCTCGACCGGCTCCTCGCGGTCGACGCGGTTGATCAGCTCCAGGATCACCTGCAGCTCCGGCGCCACCGCCTTCTTGCCGCTGCCCGGC